>CAWDLE010000023.1:0-264960 GCA_963803085.1 uncultured Thermoleophilaceae bacterium
ATGGCAACCGCCAGGACAGAGCCTGCCGCGCCGCGGCGGGCGCCGCAGGTCGACATTCCCGTCGTTCAGTTCAAGGACGTGACGAAGGTCTACGACGGCGGCTCGGTGGCCGTTCAGGCCGCTTCGATGCGCATCGGGCGCGGCGAGTTCGTCTTCCTCGTGGGCCCCACCGGCTGCGGCAAGTCCACCTGCATCCGCCTGATGATGAAGGAGCTCGAGCCGAGCAGGGGCGAGATCTCGATCGCCGGCCACCCGCTCGCCGACGTGCCTCGCGCGCGGGTCCCGTACCTCCGCCGCAACATCGGCGTCGTATTCCAGGACTACAAGCTGCTGCCGAACCGGACGGTGTACGACAACGTCGCGTACTCGCTCCAGGTGATCGGCGAGTCGCGCCAGGAGATCCGCCGCAAGGTGCCGGACATCCTGCGACTCGTCGGGCTCTCCACCAAGCTGCACAACTTCCCCGACGAGCTGTCGGGCGGCGAGCAGCAGCGCGTCTCGATCGCGCGGGCATTCGTGAACCACCCGCCGCTGCTGCTGGCCGACGAGCCCACCGGCAACCTCGACCCCGAGACGTCCATCGGGATCATGCAGCTGATCTACCGCATCAACCGCACGGGCACGACCGTCGTCGTGGCGACCCACGACAAGGAGATGGTCGACAAGATGCGCCGGCGCGTGGTCGAGCTGCGCGAGGGCCGCATCGTCCGTGATGAGCTGTCGGGCCTCTACCGGCCTGACGAGTCCACCACCGAGTTCGCGGTGCGCCTGCGCGGCGAGCTCGGCGTGGGCGACGAGGGGCACCCGAACTAAGGTGGCCACCTAGTGCGCTGGAGCTTCTTCCTCAGAGAGGCGCTGCGCGGCCTGCGGCGCAGCTCCGCCCCGGCGCTTGCCGCGCTCCTCACCGTGCTCCTCACCGCCGTGGTGCTCGGGGTGTTCATCCCGATCGTCCAGGCCACCACCGGCACGGCCAACGAGGTGCGCAGCCGCGTGGTCGTGGACGTGTACGTGAAGGACTCCGCCACGCAGGTCGAGCAGGCCGAGCTGCGCAAGGCGATCGAGGACACGAACAACGTGAAGTCGGTCGAGTTCATCTCGAAGGGCGAGGCCCTGGCCCGTGCGAAGGAGAAGAACCCGAAGGCCTTCGAGGCCGGCGCGGAGCTGCTCGGCTCGAACCCGCTGCCGGCGTCCTTCCGCGTGTATCCCGAGGACCCCGACAAACTGGGCGAGATCGTCACGCGCCTGAACGCCGACGGACAGCCTCAGCTCGCCGCGATCGACGAGGTGCGCGACCGCGAGGACGACACGAACAAGATCCTGTCGGCCACCGGCCTCGTGAAGGCGCTCACCGCCGGGCTGGCGGTGCTGCTCGTGCTCGCCTCGATCGCCCTGATCGCGAACACGATCCGCCTGTCGATCTTCTCCCGCCGGCGCGAGGTTGAGGTGATGAAGCTCGTGGGCGCCACCAACTGGTTCATCCGCTGGCCGTTCGTGATCGAGGGGATGATCGTGGGCTTCCTCGGCGGCCTTCTCGCGGTGCTGCTGCTGGGGGTCGTCAAGGCGACCTTCCTCGACCCACTGGCCGACCGCTTCGCGCTGCTGGCCGCGCCTGACACGATCGACTTCCCGCTGCTCGTGGCGGTGCTGATGTTCGCGTGCATCGCGGTGTCGGCGCTCGGCAGCGGAATCACGCTGCGCCGCTTCCTCCGCGTTTAGGCACGTTTTACACGGCGGCGACTAGCCTCCTCTTGATGCGGAATGGAGGCATTGCAGCGCTCTGTGCGCTCGTCGCGCTTGTCGCCGGGCTCTGGCTCGGCGGCCACCCCGAGTCCCTGCCGGGACCGATCCGCGACACCTTCGTCCAGGAAGACCGCGCCATGCGGGCCGAGATCATCAACTCGATCGAGGACAACTTCTACAAGCCCGTCGACGAGAAGAAGCTCGACGACGCCTCCCTGAAGGGCATCGTCCAGTCGCTCGACGACCCCTACTCGCACTACCTCACGCCCAAGGAGGCGAAGGCGCTCAACGACTCGGTCAGCGGCCACTTCGAGGGCGTTGGCATGAACGTCGAGCAGAACAAGCGCGGGCTGAAGGTGCTGCGGGTGTTCGACGGCGCGCCCGCAGCGCGCGCGGGCATCCAGCGCGGCGACTTCATCCTCGGCGTGAACGGCCGCTCGATCGCCGGCGTGAACAGCCAGGTGGCCACCAGCCGAATCAAGGGGCCGGCGGGCACGTCGGTCACGCTCAGGGTGTTCACCCCCGGCCAGGAGCGCGACCGCACGGTGAAGGTGAAGCGTGAGCGCATCGAGATACCCGTCGCGCGCGGGCGGATGGTCGAGCGCGGAGGCCACAAGGTCGGCGTCGTGGAGCTGCTCAGCTTCAGCTCCGGCGCCCACGGTCTGGTGCGGCGGGAGGTCGACAAACTGCTGGACCAGGGCGCGGAGGCGATCGTGTTCGACCTGCGCGGCAACGGTGGCGGCCTACTGTCCGAGGCTGTGCTCGTGTCGAGCATCTTCATCGAGGACGGCGAGATCGTCTCCGTGCGTGGGCGCCACCGCGCTGAGCGCACGCAGGATGCCGAGGGCGACGCGATCAACGAGAAGATTCCCGTGGTGACGCTCGTGGACGGCGGCAGTGCGAGCGCGTCGGAGATCGTGACGGGCGCCCTGCGTGACCGCAAGCGCGCGAAGGTCGTGGGCACGCGCACGTTCGGCAAGGGCCTGGTCCAGGAGATCCAGCCGCTCTCGAACGGCGGCGTGCTCGACATCACCGTGGCCAACTACTACCTGCCTGGTGGCGAGACGATCTCCACGAAGGGCATCAAGCCTGAGATCCGGGCCGTGGACGACCCGGACACCGATCGCGACGAGGCCTTGCCCGTGGCGGTCGACGAGCTGCTTCGCGAGCTGCGATGAGCGCGGCCGTCCGTGGGCGTCCCGCCCGGCGGCTCGACAAGCCAATGGTCGCGGTGCTCGAGAAGCAAGGCCGCTTCCTGGTCGCGGAGCCGCTGTTCGGGCCCGGGCCCAGGACCGCGGTGGAGCGCGGCGGCGCCGATACGGGTGACCTCGTGCTGGTGGGCTCGGGCAAGCGAGGCGCGCGCGTGCTGCGCAAGCTGGGCCGGCCCGATCGCGCGCGTGACGTGGTCGAGGGGCTGATGGTCGACCGCGGGCTCTACCGCTCCTATCCGCGCGCGGCGAGCGCCGAGGCGGACGGCGCGATGAACGATCCGTACGCAGCAGACGCGCGCGTGGACCTGCGCGACCTGCCCACGTTCACCATCGACCCCGACGACGCCAGGGACTTCGACGACGCCATCTCGGCGCGCCGCGAGAACGGCCGCGTGCGCCTGTGGGTCCACATCGCTGACGTAACCGCGTACCTGCGTCCCGGCACCCGGCTCGAGCGCGAGACATTCCGGCGCGGCACGAGTGTGTACGTGCCTGGTGCGGTCGAGCCGATGCTGCCCGAGGTGCTGTCGAACGAGGCCTGCTCGCTGAGGCCTGGGGAGGACAAGCTCGCCGTGACCGTGGAGATGGAGATGAACGGCGCGGACGTGACGAGCGTGGCGTTCCACCGCTCGCTCGTCCGGAGCGATCGGCGCCTCACGTACGGCGAGGTGGACGACCTGTTCGCCGGCCGGACACGCGCGGAGGACCCCTGGGGAGAGCCGCTCGAGGTGGCCCGTGAGGTGGCGCGCGCCCTGCGCGAGCGGCGCGACTCGCTCGAGTTCGGCTCGTGGGAGCCGACCTTCGACTTCGACTCCGACGGAAATCCCACGGCCGTCCGCTACGAACAGCAGACCGAGTCGCACCGCGTGATCGAGATGCTGATGATCCTCGCGAACGAGCAGGTGGCCGGGTACCTCGCCGACAAGAAGCTGCCGACGCTCTACCGCGTGCACGAGCGGCCCGAGCCGCAGTCGGTCACATTCCTCACCGAGCAGCTGGCGAGTCTCGACATCCAGACGCCGCCGCTGCCTAAGCAGATGACCCCGCAGCAGGCCGCCGATGCCATCACCGAGATCTCGAAGATCGTGGTGAGCGAGTCGCGCGGCAAGCGGGCGTACAGCGTGCTCGTGCTGCGTGCCCTCAAGCAGGCGTACTACACGCCGCGCAACCTCGGCCACGCCGGGCTTGCCAGCCCGCGCTACTGCCACTTCACTTCGCCGATCCGCCGCTACCCCGACGTGGTGGCCCACCGCGCACTCCTCCAGGGGCTCGGCATCGACGAGGCCGCCACGCCCGCACACGAGCTCGAGGAGGCCGGCGTGCTCAGCTCCGCATCCGAGCGCGAGGCGATGAAGATCGAGCGCGACTCCGACGACATCTGCCTCTCCTTCCTGCTCGAGCGCACGCTCTCCGAAATGGATCCGAACGCCTCGCACAGCTTCGAGGGCGAGGTGGTGGGGCTGATCGAGAAGGGCGCGTTCGTGGAGTTCGGCGAGCAGCGTTTCGAGGGCCTCCTGCCAGCGCGCCGTCTGCGCGGCTGGTGGACGCTGAACGAGCTGGGTACCGCGCTCGAGGCGGAGGGCTCCGGGCGCCGGCTGCGGCTGGGCGACTCGGTCAAGGTCGAGGTCGACCGCGTGGACGCCCCGCGCGGCCGCGTGGATCTGATCCCCGCCGAGGCATACTCGTAGGGTGGCGAAGAAGAGGAAACGCAAGGCGGCCCCCGGGGACATCGCCACCAACAGGCAGGCGAGCTTCCGTTACAACCTGCTCGACAAGTTCGAGGCCGGGATAGTGCTCCAGGGCTCGGAGGTGAAGTCGCTCCGCGAGGGCGGCGTGCAGCTGAAGGACGCCTACGCCGACGTGAAGGACGGCGAGGTCTGGCTGCGCAACATGCACATCGCGCCCTACAAGCCCGCGCGCGAGAACCACGACCCCGAGCGGCCGCGCAAGCTGCTGCTGCACAGGCGCGAGATTGAGCGCCTGCTGGAGGCGAGCGCCGAGAAGGGCCTCACGATCGTGCCCACGCGCGTCTACTTCAACGGCCCGCGCGCAAAGGTGGAGCTGGCGCTCGCCAAGGGCAAGGACATGTACGACAAACGCCGCTCGATCAAGGACCGCGACGTGAAGCGCGAGATCGACCGGGCGATGTCGGAGCGGTATTAGAGGTCCAGGCCGCGCTCGGCCGCCCAGCGCGTGAGCTCGTGCCGGCTCGACAGCTGCAGCTTGCGCAGCACGGAGGACACATGGGCCTCCACCGTCTTCGGCGAGATCTCGAGGCGCAGCGCGATCTCCTTGTACATGTAGCCGCGCGCGATGTGCTGGAGCACCTCGCGCTCGCGTGCAGTGAGCGCGTCCAGCTCCGACTGGGGCTGGGGCGCCGGCCCCGCGAATGCGTCCAGCACGAAGCCCGCAAGGCGAGGAGAGAAGACGGCATCGCCATCGTGAACGCGGCGGACCGCCTCGGCCAGCTCCTCGCCTGAGATGTTCTTGGTCACGTAGCCGCGCGCACCCGCGCGGATGACCGCGATCACGTCCTCGGCAGCGTCTGAGACGGAGAGGGCGAGGAAACAGGGTGGACTCGCGCTGCCCGCGGCGGTCCGCCGGATCACCTCGATCCCGCCGCCGTTCGGCATGTGCACGTCGAGTAGCACCACGTCCGGGGCGTGCTGCTCGATCGCGGTCACCGCCTCCTCCACGCCGCTCGCCTCGCCCGCGATCTCGAGCAGAGGCTCGAGCTCGGCTCGCACGCCTGCGCGGAAGAGCTGGTGGTCGTCCACGATCAGCACCCGCGGCTCGCTCACTGCCGCTCCTCGATCACCAGCTCCACCTCGGTGCCGCCGCCCGGCGCGTTGGCCACGCGTGCCCGGCCGCCGTGTCGCTCCATCCGACCGACGATCGAGTCGCGCACGCCGCGGCGGTCCCCGGGCACGGAGGCGGGGTCAAAGCCCGGTCCACGATCGCGGATGAAGACCTGCGTGCGACCGGGAGCGCTCTCGGCGTACACGTCGACCGTCGACCCGGCGCCGAACTTGGCGGCGTTCGTCATCGCCTCGCGCGCGGCAGCCACCACGGCCTCGTGGTTGGCGTCCAGTTCGCGGTCGCCGACCACGACCACCTCCACGGGGATGCTGTAGCGCTCCTCGACGTCGGCCGCGGTGGCCTCGAGCGCCGCGGCCAGCCGTGCGGCCTGCCCGGGCGCGGGCCTGCCTGCCAGCCACGCACGCAGCTCGCGCTCCTGACGACGCGCTATGGCGGCCACCTCGGTTGGGTCGCCGGCGCTGCGCTGCACCATGGCGAGCGTCTGCAACACCGAGTCGTGCAGGTGCGCAGCCATCTCGGCGCGCTCCTGTGAGCGGATGCGCTGTGAGCGCTCCTGTGTCAGCGACCGCACCAGCCGTAGCATCCACGGGGCGAAGATCACGCCCAGCACCACCACGGCGGCGATCACCGCGAGCCCCACGTCTCGCGCCGCGCCAAGGGCGCCGGTGGCCTGGAGGAAGACGAAGCCTGCGGCGATCACGAGCGCCACGCCGAGGCCCGTCCGCGATATGGCCGCCGCCGCACGGCGGCCTTCCGCGGCGAGCTTGGCGTTGGCGTCCGCATCCGGTGCGGGCGCAGTGCGCGCGCGCACCTCGACGGGCGCGGGCTCGGCGCTCCCCAGCGACTGCCGCCACAGGAGCGCGCCGCCGCTTGCAATGAGCACGAGCGGCCATACCACGGCGTCGGAGAGCCAGATGCCGAGGCCGCGGAACGTGAGCAGCAGCGCCAGCAGGAGCAACCCGGTGCCCAGCGCCACCTCCACCGCGGCTCGGCCCGTGGGCAGACGGCTTCGCCCTCGGGCTGAGTCTCCCGGCGGGATCAGGATCCAGCCGAGCAGGTAGGCGCCGAGCCCGAAGCCGCCGACCGCGGTGGCCACCACGAACGCAAGCCGCACCAGCGATACGTCGACTCCGTAACGCCGCGCGATGCCGGCGGCCACGCCGCCGATCCAACCGGCCTCCCGGTCGCGACGCAGAACGCTCGCTGATGTACTGCCCGGGCTGGTCGTCACACGCAGATCATCGCCGCCGGGCCATCCCGGACGCGAGCAGGACCGCCCCGGCCGCCGCGCAGCCCACGGGAGCGAGGACAGCGAAGCGCAGATCCAGCGTGCCGCCGGCGTCGAGCAGGAGCAGCACGCCGAGCACCAGCACCGCGATGCCGGCGACCAGCGAGGTCGGATCGGGGCTACGCGGCACAGGCCGCGTTCCGTCCGAGCTCCTCGAAGCCCGGGCCGAAGTCGAAGTGCCCGTTCCCGCGGTACGAGCCGATCTCCTCGTGGCCGACGCGGAGCGACCCGACGCCGATGTCGGCCTTCACCAGCAGTCGCGTGGTGCCGGGTGAGGCCTCCGGCATGTCCTCCATGTCCACGTCGACCCCGTCGTTGCGCAGCTCGAACGTGCGCGCCTCGCCGATGCCGACGCGCGCATCGGTCGCCACGCAGACGTCGTCGGGGACGATGACTCGGGCGTCGCCGATGCCGAGGTCGATCCCCAGCGGCACGTCGCCGGCCGGCAGGTCCGTCTGTCGCAGGTCCACGACCAACTGGCCGATACCGAGCCTGTACGTGTCGCGCAGGTCGGACGCAGACGTCGGCCGGTAGTCACGGTCCCCAACACCCCCGTCCAGGTCGATTCCCGACGCGGAGACCGTACCCGCCGACAGCGCGAGCGCCAAAGCCGGCAGCACCAGCCAGCGGACCGGGCGCAGGAATGCGCCGACAAGGATCGCCGCGCCGGCGGCGATGACGACGATCGCAACCACGGTCTCGCCACCCGCGGCCGCGGCCCAGGCGCCGCCAATGGCGATCAGTCCACAGAGGGCAAGGAGACCGATGCCGAGCGCGGCTCGCTTGGCGACGTCGCCTGCGTCGGCGCCGGGTCCCTCTCCTGAGACGAACCACCAGACGAGGACACCAGCGGCGACCAGTATTGCGAGCGGAAGGAGGATGGCCGCGAGGACGAGTCCGCCGCCGAGCAGAATCGGCCAGGTGATGCAGAGCAGGACCACCGCGCCCACGATCACGAGCCAGCGGTTGCGGGTCGGCGCGGGGCCGGCCGCGGCGGGGCTGTCCTCGCTCGGGATCAGGAGCAGCGCGGCGAGATACGCGAGCAGGCCCGCTCCACCCACGAAGGCGAGCACCACGGCGCCGATCCTGAAGATGATCGGGTCGACGTTGAAATAGCGGCCGAGGCCCGCGCACACGCCGCCGACCACGCGGTCTGAGCGGGATCGGAGCAGCCTGCGCGGCGGCGGGCTCTCGGGAGGGAGCTGCTGGGTCGTGTCGTCCGTTGTCATGCGTTCGAGACTGCCGTTTTGCAGGGGATCTGCCTATCGGGAATGGCCCCTAGGGGAAGTCACGATGGCCGTGTGCCGCTACCCTTATACGAGTTGCACGGGGGCGAACCAGCTTCGACGTGGAGCTGCTCGTCACGATGTAGCGAGTCGAGGACTCCGGGTGGGCCTCGTTAAATAATCCCGGAAACCAATACGTGCGGACGAGAATCATTCGTTCGCTCTCGCCGCCTAGTTAGGCCGTGAGAGAGTCGCCCCGGGCATGCCCGCGGTCCGGCAAGCGGCTTCATAACAGCGGGCTCACCGCGACCGTCCGACCCTCGGCGGTCATGGGACAACTTTGAGGGTATGGCGCCGGGGACGTGCCCCTCGGATTGACAGAACTGGACGCCGAGATTCGACTCCGAGGGAACGCTCGTAGCAAGCATCGTGATGGTGTTCCGCGGACGCCGGGGCAGTGCCGGCCGCCTCCACCTCACAGTCTCATCTCGGCCCCCGCAAGGGGGCCGAGATGTCTGGGCTCAGCGCGCTCAGACGTTCGCCGTGTCGTAGGCGGGCCCGGTCGGGGCGTCCGCCACTTCCGCCATGCCCGGCTCGTCGTGGCCGTGCGCGTCCGCCATCGCGCCCGCCAGGCTCTGCTCGCGCAGCACCGTCACCGCCGCGACGATCGCCGTCACCGCGCACAACGCGCCGATCAGGAACGCGACGTGGTAGCCGCCGGTGAGGGCCGCGGCAGTCGAGTCCCCGTCCTCGAGCAGGGTCTTGGTGTGCTCGGTGGAGATCGTGGCGAGCAGCGCCAGCCCGACGGCTCCGCCCACCTGTCCGGTGGTGTTGACGAGCCCAGAGGCCAGCCCGGCATCGCTCGGGGTCGCGCCGGACATCGCGAGCATCATCAGGGCCGGGAACGCGACGCCCGCGCCCGCGCCGAAGATGATCATCGTCGGGAGCACGTCGACGATGTAGTTGCCGTCCACCGGCACGCGCGCGAACAGCAGCATGGCCACCAGCAGGAAGCTGAGGCCGGCGATCAGCACCCGCCGCGGGCCGAAGCGCATGTTGATCCGGTCCGTGAAGCCCAGCGACAGCGCGCCCATCAGCAGCGATCCCGGCAGGAACGCGAGGCCGACCTCGAGCGGCGAATAGCCGAGCACGAGCTGCAGGTAGAGCGCGCCGAGGAAGAAGAGGCCGAACATGCCGACGACCAGGAGGGCCATCACGATGTTCGCGCCCGACACGTTGCGCGAGTGGAACAGCCGCAGCGGCATCAGTGGCTTCTCGATGCGCGCCTGGCGCAGCACGAAGATCGCGACCAGCGCGATCGAGGCCGCGGCGAGGATGAGCGTCTGCGCCGAGGTCCAGCCGTGCTCCTCGACACCGAGGATGGTGTAGACGGTCAGCATCAGGCCGGCCGTCACGAGGACCGCGCCGGGGGCGTCTGCGCCCTCCCGGATGCCGATTCCGGGCCGGCTCTCGACGAGGCGCACGGCGAGGAGCGCCGTCACGATCCCGATCGGAACGTTCACGAAGAAGATCCAGTGCCAGTTGATGAGGTCCGTGAGGACGCCGCCTGCGAGCAGCCCGATCGAGCCGCCGGCCGAGGCCACGAAGCCGAACACGCCGATCGCCTTTGCCTGCTCCCGCGGCTCGGGGAACATCATGACGATCATCCCGAGCGTCACCGCCGATGCCGCCGCGCCGCCGGCACCCTGGACGAAGCGGGCCGCGATCAGCATCTCCTGGCTCTGCGCAAGGGCGCACAGCAGCGAGGCGGCCGTGAACACGCCCAGCCCGGCCAGGAATACGCGTCGATGACCGAGCAGGTCTCCGAGGCGCCCTGCCAGCAGCAGCAGGCCGCCGAAGGCGATCAGATAGGCGTTGACCACCCAGGCGAGGTTGTTCTGGGTGAAGTCGAGGTCGTTCTTGATCGAGGGGAGCGCGACGTTCACGACGGTCGCGTCGAGCACGATCATCAGGACGCCCGTGCATAGGACGTAGAGGGCAAGCCAGCGGTTACGGTCGGTATCAGCAGTCATTGGTTTCCTTCAAAATCGGGTCTCTACGTAGACGTCGAACGGGCTTCTTCGAAATCGACACTCACCCGGTATAGACCACGGCAAACGCCGAAATTCATCGGTCGGCGAGCCCATCGAGCCGCTTTGCAAGGCGCTCCATGCCGCGCTCGCGGGCCGCGGCCGCCGCGCCCGCGTAGTCCGTCGGGGTGTCCGGAGGCAGCTCGACGTCCACCTCCTGGAGCGTGGCGATCTCCTTGAACGCGCGCAGCTCGTCCGCCTGCGTGCAGAGCGCGGCTCGCACCGTCTTCTTGGTCTCGCGCACACCGTGTTCGAGCGCAACCTCCAGCGAGCCGTGTCGCTGGAGGAGCTCTGCGGCGCCCTTCTCCCCGATCCCCTTGGCGCCCGGAATGCCGTCCGAGGGGTCGCCGCGCAGGGCGATGAAGTCCGGCACGAGCTCCGGCGGCACGCCGTAGCGGCGCTTGACCTCGGCGGCGTCCACAAGCTCGGCGCCCTGCTTGCCGCCGGTGCGCACGTAGAGGATCTTCACGCGGTCGTTCGCGCACTGATACATGTCCCGGTCGCCGGTCATCACGAGTGTGCGGCCGCCGGCCTCGGTCTCGAGCCGTGCGAGCGAGCCGAGCAGGTCGTCGGCCTCGAAGGAGTCGCTGTCGGCGACGATCCAGCCGAAGGCTTCGAAGAAGGGCCGCGCGTCCAGGAACTGCGGCGCCAGCTTGTCCGGGACCTCGGGGCGCTCTGCGTGGTAGCCGTCGAACAGCTCCACGCGGTAGTCCGCCGCGTCCGGCCCGAAGCAGAGCACCACGGCGCGCGGGCTGTGCTCCTCGATCTCGCGCAGGATCAGGTTCGCGGTGCCGAGCAGCGCGTTCACGGGCTGGCCGTCCGCGCCCTTGATGGTGTCCGGGAGGGCGTAGAAGGCTCGGAACAGCATCGATGGCGCATCGACGACGAGTAGCGGATCGGTCACGCGGGCAAACCTAGCGGTGACGTGGCCGACGAGCCTGCCGACGCCAGCCCGTTCCTTCCCGAACGCCTATCGCTGAAGGCCCTGCGCGAGTCCGCCGCCGGGTGCCGAGGCTGCCACCTCTGGCGACCCGCCACGCAGACCGTCTTCGGTGAGGGCCGCAAATCCTCGCGCCTGATGCTGGTGGGGGAGCAGCCGGGCGATAGGGAGGACCAGGCTGGCAAGCCCTTCGTCGGCCCGGCCGGTCGCGAGCTCGACCGCGGCCTCGAGGCGGCGGGAATCGAGCGCGCCGACGCCTACCTGACCAACGTCGTCAAGCACTTCAAGTTCGAGGAGCGCGGGCGGCGCCGCATCCATCAGACACCCAAGCGGTTCGAGATAGAGGCGTGCAGGCCGTGGCTGGCTGCCGAGCTGGACGTCGTGAAGCCGGAGGCGCTGATCCTGCTCGGCGCCATCGCGGCTAAGGCGCTGCTGGGCAGCTCCTTCAAGGTCACCCAGCACCGGGGCGAGCTGCTCGACTCGGAGCTGGCGCCGATCGTGAGCGCCACCATTCACCCCTCGGCGATCCTGCGCCGGCCGGACGACGCCGAGCGGGCGGCGGAGCGGGAGGCGCTTGTGGCGGATTTGCGGGTGGTGGCACGGGCGCTCGCCGGCTAGGGCTCGGGCCAACGGCCGCATTGAAGCTGGTCCGGACCGAGGCTCAACACATTGGGCAACCAGAGCGCGACCGATGTGTTGAGCTTCTCGTTTGGGCCCCTTCGGTGCTGACCGCCGGTGTAACCCTCTCGATCGATGGGGGTTATTAACCATCGGTCAACAGGGAGAAGACGCAATGTCTGACGCAAACAGCAGTCCAGATGCCCCTCGAAGCAAGCAGTTCCTGCTCGCGAAGCCAGAGGCGCGCGTTCTCGAGTGGATCGCCCGGCGGCTGCCGGCTCGGGTGATGCCTGATCACCTCACCGCTCTCGGCGTACTGGCGGCGGTCGGTATCGCGGCCGCGTACGTGCTGTCGAACGGCGACAAGATGTGGCTCTGGGCGGCGAGCGCCCTTCTGATCGTCCACTGGCTCGGCGATTCGCTGGACGGCACGCTCGCGCGGGTGAGGAAGACCGAGCGGCCTCGGTACGGCTATTACCTCGACCACCTCGTCGACGCCTTCGCCACCGCGGCGATCGGTATCGGCCTCGGGCTCTCCCCTTACATGCTGCTCGCGGTCGGGCTGGTGATCGTGATCGCGTACCTGATCCTGTCGATCAACACGTACCTCGAGACTCAGGCCCTCGGTGTCTTCACGCTGGGATACGGCCGGCTCGGCCCGACGGAGGCGCGGCTGCTGCTCATCGGCGTGAACACGGCGCTCGCGCTGGGTGTCGCAACGTTCGGCCTCCTGGACATCCTCGGGATCGGCCTCGCCGGCGTGATGATCGCCGCGCTGGTCGGGCGCGCGGCCCGCAACCTGAAGCGGCTTGCCGAGCTCGAGCCGGCCTAGCCGGCGCGCATCGCGCGTGAGCGGTCCGCCACCGGCTGGAGGAAGTCCGGCAGGGGGCGGACCAGGCCGCGCCCGGTCTCGCGCTCCCAGATCTGCTCTAGCTGGGCGAGGTGCTCGTCCATGACCTCGTCGATCAGTGGGAAGTCCGCCGAGCGGATCGCGGCGAGCGTGCGCTCGTGGATGGAGATCACCCAGTCCGGCACGAGCGGCGCGTGCACAGCCATGTCGCGTGCGATCTCGAGCCGGCGGAACAGGTTGCGCATGAGCTGCACGACAGTCGAGTTGCGCGTGGCGCGGGCCATCGCCAGGTGGAACTTGAGGTCGAGCTGGAGGAAGAGGTCCTCGTTCTCGAGGAAGTCGTCGGCCTTGGCGAGCGCGCGCTTGCGCTCGATCAGCGTCGCCATCGCCGCGAAGTCCTCCTCGCTTGCGTGAACCGCGGCGAGCTGCGCAACGCGCGGCTCGAGCAGGCGCCGCGCCTCGAGCACGCCGGCCACCTCGCTCACGCGAATCGCCTGTCGGCTCCTCAGCAGGTCACGCGGGATCAGCTCGGACGCGACGAAGATCCCTCCCGACTGGCCGCGGCGCACAGCGAGCACTCCCGCCTCGGCGAGCACCTTCACGGCCTCGCGCAGCGTCGGGCGGCTGATGCGCATCAGAGCCGCGAGGTCGCGCTCGGATGGCAGCCGGTCGCCCACGTGGAGGTCGCCGGCCTTGATGCGCTCGGCGATCTGCTCGACGGCCTCCTCGAAGGTACGGCGTGACGAAACGGGCTCAAACGAGCTCTCCAAACCAGCCTCAGGATATCCCGCCACGGTGGTAGCCACGAGCGTCTATCCGTTGCGGGCGGCGTCCACGCGCTCGAGCGCCTGGCGCTCGGCCACCTCGATCGGCGGCGTGCCCTCCGATTCGGCGGTCTCGAGCGCGAGCTCGAGGCGCTCCATCGCACCGGCGATCAGCTCGGCCTCGCGCGGGCCCCGATCTCCGTACCACTCGGTCGAGACGTGGATCAGACCGCCGCAGTTCGCAAGGAAGTCCGGCACGTAGAGGATGTCCCGCTCCATCAGGATGCGAGCCACGCCGCGGTCGCTGAGCGGGTTATTGGCAGCGCCCGCGATCACGCGGCAGTCGAGCGCCCGCGCGAGAGAGTCGTCGATGAGGCCGCCCGCCGCGCACGGTGCCAGCACGTCCAGGTCGCTCGCGAGGATCGCCTCGGCCGAGGGCGCGACCTCGAGGCCCTGCTGAGCGCAGAGCCGCTCGCAGCGCTCCGAGTCGAGGTCGCATGCGATCACGCTCGCGCCGGACTCCGCGAGCCGCGTGGCCAGCACCGAGCCCACCTTGCCGAGCCCGACGATGCCCACGCGCCGCCCCTCGAGCGTGTCCGACCCGGTGGCCGCCGCGAGCCCGCGCCGCATTCCCTGGAAGACCGTCTCGGCCGTCATGGGGGAGGGGTCGCCACCGCCGCCGTTCTCCCGCGAGCGCCCGACGGCGAAGCGGGTGAAGCGCGACATGTGGTCCATGTCCGCTGTCGTCGTCCCGATGTCCTCGGCTGTGATGTACGCGCCGTCGAGCCCCTCGATCACGCCGGCGGCTCCCTCGAGACGTGCCGCGCGCAGGTCGTCGCGGCCGTCGTCGATCATCACGGCCTTGCCGCCGCCGAGCTCAAGGCCCGCCGCTGACGCCTTCAGCGTCATTGTGCGCGCCAGGCCCATCACGTCCTCGAGCGCCTCGCGCAGGCCGCCGGGGTAGCGCTTCAGGCGCATGCCTCCCAGTGCGGGCCCCAGCACCGTCGAGTGCACCGCGACGATGAAACGCAGCCCCGTCTCCGGGTTCTGGCGAATGACGATCTGCTCGTGATCGTCGTCAGCCAGGGCGATGTTCGCTCGCGTGGGCGGCTGGGTAGCAATGGTCATAGACCTTGACCTTATACCCGGTCGTAGACGGCATCAACCGGATGGGCGTGGAACCACCAAATTGCGTTCCGTGTACCACCAATGGTAAGTTGCATTAGCCAATCGGCCGTGAACGGGAGAAGAGGAGCCGAATGTCGATCGCCGTCCGCCGAGGAGCACCACCCCGCAGGCGCCCCTCCCAGGGGGAGCGCTTCGCTCGTTCCGGCGACAATGGCGGCGCGTGGCGCGGATCACTCCGCGACGTCTCGCTCGACGACAAGTACGTCCTCGAGGACGGCCGCATCCTCCTGACGGGCCTCCAGGGGCTCGTCCGCCTTCCGCTCGACCAGCATCGCGCCGACAGCCGCCGCGGCCTTCACACGGGCACGATGATCTCGGGCTATCAGGGCTCGCCGCTCGGCGGCCTCGACAAGGAGCTCGCCCGTAACCGCGAGCTCGTGGAGCAGCACCACGTGCGCCACGTGCCCGGCCTCAACGAGGAGCTCGGCGCCACGTCGGCCTGGGGCAGCCAGCTCGCCTCTCAGCTGCCCGGGGCGAAGTACGACGGCGTGCTCGCCATGTGGTACGGCAAGGCGCCCGGCCTCGACCGCGCGGCCGACTCGCTGCGGCACGGCAACTTCGTGGGCGTCTCGCGCACCGGCGGCGGACTGGCGATCGTGGGCGACGACCCCGGCTGCAAGTCCTCCACGATCCCGAGCGCATCCGAGGCCCTTCTCGCCAGCCTCCAGATGCCCGTCTTCTTCCCCGGAAACGTGCAGGAGGTCCTCGACCTCGGCCTTCACGCGCTCGCGTGCTCGCGAGCGTCCGGGCTCTGGTCGGGCTTCAAGATCGTCACGAGCGTGGCGGACGCTCTCGGCACCGCCACCGTCGCGCCCGAGCGCGTGATGCCGGTGATGCCGACGGTCGAGTGGAACGGCAAGCCGTACGAGCACGTGCCGAACAGCAACCTGCTCGCGCCCGCCTCGCTCGACATGGAGCGCACGCTGTTCGGGCCGCGCACCGAACTGGCGCTTGCGTACGCGCGCGAGAACGGGCTGAACCGCGTCGAGGGTGCCCAGCGCGCCTGGCTCGGGATCGTCGTGCCCGGCAAGACCTACTACGACCTGATGCACGCGCTGCGCGAGCTCGGGCTCGACGGCAGCGGCCTCGAGCGCGCCGGCATCCGCATCCTCAAGCTCGGGATGATCTCTCCGCTCGAGCCGCAGATCGCGCGCGAGTTCGCAGGCGGGCTCGACGAGGTGCTGGTGGCGGAGGAGAAGGGCCCGTTCGTGGAGACGCTCCTGAAGGACGCGCTCTACGGCATGGCCGACGCTCCGCGCATCCTCGGCAAGCGCGACGAGCGCGGTGAGCCGCTGCTCCCGCGCGAGCTCGACCTCGACGCGGACCTCATCGGCCGCGCGCTCGCGGCGCGCCTCGAGGCACGCGGCGTGCGGATCGACTCGGTGGAGGCGCGCCTGCGGAAGCTCGCCGAGATCCACGGCCGGCCTGCGGAGCTGCCGATGGCGCAGCGCACGCCGTTCTTCTGCTCCGGCTGCCCGCACAACAGCTCCGTGAAGGCGCCCGAGGGCACGCTCGTGGGCGGCGGGATCGGCTGCCACACGATGGTGCTGCTGAACCCCGAGGGCAAGGGCGACATCACCGGCATCACTCAGATGGGCGGCGAGGGCGCGCAGTGGATCGGGATGGCGCCGTTCACCGACGACCGCCACCTGGTCCAGAACCTTGGCGACGGCACCTTCCATCACTCGGGCTCGCTCGCGGTGCGCGCGGCCGTGGCGGCCGGCGTGAACATCACCTACAAGCTGCTCTACAACGAGCACGTGGCCATGACGGGCGGCCAGGACATCGAGGGCCAGCTGAGCGTGCCCGACCTCACCCGCTGGCTCGAGCTCGAGGGCGTGCGCCGGATCATCGTGACCACCGAGGACACGAGCCGCTACCGCGGCGTCGAGCTGGCCTCGATCGCCGAGCTGCGCGACCGCAAGGAGCTGCTCAGCTCGCAGCAGGAGCTCGCGGACGTGGAGGGCGTGACCGTGCTCATCCACGACCAGGAGTGCGCGGCGGAGCTGCGCCGCAAGCGCAAGCGCGGGAAGGCGCCAGAGCCCGCCGAGCGCGTATGGATCAACGAGCGCGTGTGCGAGGGCTGCGGCGACTGCGGCGAGAAGTCGAACTGCCTCTCGGTCCTGCCCGTGGAGACCGAGTTCGGGCGCAAGACGCAGATCCACCAGGCGTCGTGCAACAAGGACCGCACCTGCCTGGACGGCGACTGCCCCTCCTTCCTGACCGTCGTCCCGGGCGAGAAGGCGAAGCACCGCACGCCCGCGCTCGACATCGAGCTGCCCGAGCCGCAGCAGCTGGTGGGAGACGAGGACTTCGGCGTGCGCATGATGGGCATCGGCGGCACCGGCGTGGTGACCGTGAACCAGATGCTCGGCATGGCGGCGCTGCTCGACGGCCTGCACGTGTCGGGCCTCGACCAGACGGGCCTCTCGCAGAAGGGCGGCCCCGTGATCTCGGACCTGCGCATCACGCGCCAGCCGCTGGCCGCCGCGAGCAAGATGCCGGCCGGCAGCGTGGACCTCTACCTCGGCTTCGACCTGCTCGGAGCCGGGAGCGAGAAGAACCTTCTCACTGCCGACCGCGAGCGCACGGTGGCGGTCGTGTCGACCAGTGCCGTGCCGACCGGCCGCATGGTGATCGACGTGGACGAGCGCTTCCCCGAGCTTGCCCCGCAGCTCGACAAGATCGACGCCGCCACGCGCAGCGAGCACAACCTCTACCTGGACGCCCAGCAGCTCTCGGAGCGGCTCTTCGGCGACCACATGATGACCAACACGCTCGCCCTCGGCGCGGCGTACCAGCGCGGCCTGCTGCCGGTCTCGGGCGAGGCGCTCGAGCGGGCGATCGAGCTGAACGGTGCGGCGGTCGAGAAGAACCTCGCGGCGTTGCGCTGGGGACGCGCCGTGGTAGCCGCGCCGGACGCCGTTGAGGAGGCCACGCGTCCGCCGGAGGCTGTTGAGGCCGTACGCGAGCTCTCCGAGGTCGAGCACGAGATCGTCGCGCTCGCGGTGAACGGCGATCAGGGCGAGCTGCGCAGCATCGCCGAGATCCGCGTTCCGGAGCTCGTGGCGTACCAGAACGCGGACTGGGCCCGCCGCTGGGCGGAGCTCGTGCGCCGCGTGCACGCGGCCGAGCAGGAGCGCACGCCCGGCCACTCGGAGCTCGCCGAGACGGTGGCCCGCCAGCTCTTCAAGCTGATGGCCTACAAGGACGAGTACGAGGTCGCGCGTCTGCACCTCGACGCCGTCGAGCGCGCCAAGCTGGGCGCGGAGTTCGGCGAGGACGCGCGCGTCTACTTCATGCTCCACCCGCCGCTGCTGCGAGCGCTCGGCCTGAAGCGCAAGCTCAAGCTGGGCCGCTGGTTCGTGCCGGCATTCCGCCTGCTCTACCGCATGCGCCGCCTGCGCGGCACCCGCCTCGACCCGTTCGGTCCGGCGAAGGTGCGTCGCGTGGAGCGTGAGCTGATCGAGGAGTACGAGCGCATGGTCGACGAGACGATCACGCTCCTAACCCCAGACACGCACGACACGGCCGCCGAACTGCTCGAGCTGCCGGACGTGATCCGCGGCTACGAGGAGATCAAGCTCCGCAACGTCGTGCTCTACCGCAAGCGCGCAGACGCGATCCTGAAGCGCCTGCGCGCCGGCAAGCCGGCTCCCGAGCTACTGAAGCTCGGCTAGCCCTACGCCGTCTTCGACGAGCTCTCACCGCCTCGCCGTCGAGGTCGCCCGGGTCGTAGTCCACGCCCATCGCCTCGAGGATCGTGGGCAGAACGTCCACGTGCCGGAACTCGAGGCGTCGAGTCCCTCGTGGCTCACGCCCGGCCCGTAGAACACCATCGGGATGTTCTGGACGAGCTCCTGGCTGCCGCCGTGATCGCCCATAACGCCGTAGGTGACGTCCGTGCCGGTGATGCCCACCACGTCCGGAGCCGTGTTGTTCGCCATCGTGTCGACGAGCGCGTCCGCGTGGTCGTCGAACCACTTGTGCTCCTGCCCGGTCATGCGGTTCGTGCCGAAGCGCGTGTAGTCGTTCTGAGCGGCGTTGATGTAGAAGCTCGCGACCACGCCGGGCATGTCGAGCACGGCGTCGGCGGCCTCGCGCTTCTTGGCGAGCGACCTGTCGTTCAGGCACGCCGCGATCTGGCGTGTCCTGGTACGAGAACGCGAGGTTGCCGGCCGAGCCTGTCCCGCCAGCGCCGCGACGGCCGGGCTCGGGTCGAGGTAGACCTCGTCCGGGGCGTGTCCTCGTGCCGAAGTACCAGTTGCAGTCGGACCGGATGCCGGTCGACTGGGCGGCGGCGTCGGCCCGCACGGCGGGTTCGTCACGCCCGGCGCCAGCACGCCGAAGAACGGGTTGCCCGTCTGCGCGGCGTGGTCCGCGGTGATCACGATCAGGGTTTCGTCGAGGATGCCCCCTCGCCTTCAGCGCGTCCACGATCTTTCCGACCTGCGCGTCGGCGTTCTTCGCCACAAACGGCATGTGGCGCATCTCCTCGACTGAGCCGTGCTCCGCGCCCTTGCTCACCGCGGTCCTCCGGGCCCCACATGTGGCCCATCTTGTCGATGCCGCCGAGGCTGACCATCATGCCGCGCCAGTTGGGGTCGCTGTTGATCTCGCTGGATCGCGGCGTCGGCGGACCAGTTGTCGCCGCCGAGGTGCGCGGGGTCGAAGCCCGGCACGAAGCGGTTGCCCTCGAGCGGATAGATGTTCGCCGGGGAGAGGACGTTCGTGCCGTACGAGAGGTTGACCGCGTCCTGGTTGGTCCACCAGCGGTTGCTGCAGCCGCCGGTCAGTGACGTCGAGCCACGGCGGCGGCGGCTGCCCGTTGCCGCTCTCGGGCTCGCGCCACGTGGCATCTCGGTGCCACAGGTCCGCCGGCTGCCGCGGATCTGAAGGATGATGTCCTCCGGGTCCGCCCGGCGTGCCGTCGGCGGCGGCGCTCACGTGGCCGGCTGGTGCATGCCGAGGTCCGCTTCTGCGTGAACGTCGCGAAGCTCGACGCTCTCGCCGAACTGCGAGTCGAGGTAGTCCTGAAGCTTCGGGTAGTTGCCGTGGGCGATGAGCATGGTCTGAACTGTGCGCAGCTCATACTCGAGGTGATGTGGTACGCGCCGGGAGCGCCGAGCACGCCGTCCGTGTCGCGATATACCTCGTTCGTCCAGCCCATGTTCTTCGGGAACAGGCCGCTCGTGACCACGTTGTGGCTGATCACGGTCTCGGCCGCCATGTCGCCCACGATCGCGTTCGGGAAGGTCGTGCCCTTGCGCTGGAGCTCCTGGACGTTCTTCATGTGGTAGCGGCTGATCGTGTCCGGCCGCGCCTGGTCGAGGACGATGATCACGACGCGGGAGGGACGGTCCGGCTGCTTCGGGCCGGCGCTCGCAGGCGCGGCCACCAGCATGGACAACGCGAACAGAAGCGCGACTACCTTGCGACAGGACACGGGCGAGACCCCTCTCTTACAACTTTTTTACAAGTCCGTCAGACCCTGTCCTACCTGATATATCAACCGGAAGTCAATGGGCGGCTATCCGCCCGGGATCTTGATCAGCAGCAGCTGGCCGCCCTCGCGCTTGTAGGTGAAGTCGGGCCCAGCGGGTGGGTAGTTGTCGTCACCCGGCGCCTTCTCGATCCAGAGCGTGTGTGCCTGGATGTTGATCAGGAACGTGTCGCGGCCGAAGGCCTCCGAGGCGTCCACGATGCCGGTCGACTCCCAGGCGCCCTGGTTGCCGGGCGCACGCCCGTCGACGTCCGTCGGCCCGCCGTCGGCGGACTGGTTCACCTTCGCGGCGACCTCGGCGCCGTTCGCGTTCGCGATCGGCACCCACCAGAGCCGCGCCGTCGTCGCGGCGGGATCGGTGGAGCCGACCGGGAACTGCTGGCTCGACCCCGGATCCTCGGTCACGAGGATGCCGTTGCGGGTCGACTCGAGGTTGTCGGGCTGGTGGATCTCGTTGGGGGTCTTGACGGGGTTGTCGTCACCCTCGACGAAGACGGTCAGGGAGTTCACCTGCTTCGGGTCCTTCTTGTCGAGCACCATCTTCCAGACCCGGCCGTTCGTGGACCTGAAGTTCGGCGTGTCCAGGGTCTGGGCCGCGGTCCGGCCCCGGCCCGAATCGGCGATGTAGACGACGTTGCCCATGCCCGGGCCGCTTGTCGTAGGCGATGTCCTCGACGCGGACGAACTGGAACACGTTGTTCAGGTCGCTCCAGTGCTCGAGCACCCACTGCGGGCCGTCGATCGCCGAGGTCCGGAGCTCGGCGCTGCGAGCGCAGGTCGGTCTGCCAGCTCCCGTTGTTCGGCGGCGGCGGGTAGCCCACGTCGGCGGCCTTCATCTCCGAGCCGTCGGGGTTCTTGCCGGTCGCGATGTTCTTCGGGACCTTGATGAAGTGGCCCTTGACATCCGTGCCCGAGCCCGGAAGGACGTCGTAGTAGTTCTTCACGCCCGGCGTGTCCGAGACGAACGCCCACAGGTCGCCCTTGTCGTCCAGCACGCTCTTCGTGCTCGACGCGATGTACGAGTAGAGCTGCGACTGCGCCGGCACGTTCGGCGTGGACGCCACGCCGAGGAGCGGACCGCTCGTGAACGTGTCGTCGCCCGAGAGGACGACCGGGTTCCCGTAGCCGGGGATGGCGACGGCGTTCTCGTGGTTGTGCCTGCCCATGCCGTAGATCGGGTGGCTCTTGCCGTTCTTGACGTCGAGCGCCACCACGAGGCCGACCTCCTCCTCGTTCGGGTCGCCGATCGGGGGCGGCCAGGAGTCCTCCTGGCGGAACACGTAGTCGGGCGACTCCTCGTTGGTGAAGAGGATGTCGCGGCTGAAGCCCTCCTTCTCGGTGGCGAGGAAGTTGGAGCAGAAGCGCTGGTAGCCCAGGCTGCTCGGGATGACGAACTTCCCTCCGAGGACTCCGGCCGAGTGCCGGTTCAGGTTCAGCCGGGTCACCTGCGCGTTGTCGAAGTCGTTCTCGCCGTTGTCCGCGGTCGGCGCGGCCCTGACGAATGGGAACGGCACCTTGCTGGTCTCGTGGTTGATGAAGAGGTCGACCCTCCCGTGGCCGCGGGGGCGCACGGAGATCCCGTCCGGGATCGACTCGTATCGATAACCGCTGTTGAGGACGTCCCCCACGGTCATGAGCGGCGTGACCGAGGTGCCCGCCTTGACCGGGTCGAGCATCGAGGCCTGCCCCGTCTTGAAGCCGCTCTTGTTGTGCGAACCGCCGTGATCGTGGGCAAACGCCGTGGCTGTCGCCAGAGCGCTGATGGCCACGGCGATGGCGCCACAGGCAAGGATTGAGCGACCTCTCATGCTTCCCTCCCGATCGGTTGTAAAGAAGCTGTAACAGATCAAGCGAGTCGAGGTCCAGCCGGGAGCCGGGCCGGGCCCGAGATCGTCACGGCTCGGTTACATCGCGTTAGCAACTCGAGACGGCCGCGTTCATAACTTCGCGGCCATGAACTCACGACGCATTCGCACCAAGCTCGCGCTCGGCGCGGTGCTCGGTCTTGCGGTCACGGGCACTGCGCTCGCGGCGGCCACCGACACTGGGCCCAGCACAACCACAGACCCGTACGTCATCCCCATCGCCGATGGGGTCAAGACCAGCTCGCTTCTGACAGTGAAGAACGGGAGCGATCCGGGCAAGGCTTCAAACGGCTATGCGATGGTCGGCATCCCGGACGGCCTGGGCGCGCTCGACGGCCCGAGCGGCCGCGACTTCAGCCTGATCATGAACCACGAGCTGCGCCCCACGCAGGGCGTGAACCGCCGTCATGGCCCGATCGGCGCCTTCGACTCCATCTGGACGATCGACTCGAAGACGCTCGAGGTCGAGGATGGACAGGACCTGATCGATCCCACCGTCCGCTACTTCGACTACGCCACGCACTCGTACACGAACGCCGCCACGCCGCCGTTCACGAACGAGTTCGCTCGCTTCTGCTCCGGCTACCTGACGGCGCCCGGTCAGCTGTACAACCGCAAGTCGGACCGGGGCTACGACGGCCAGATCTACTTTGCCAACGAGGAGAACGGCGACATCGGCCGTAACTTCGGCGTGACCATGGACGGCCAGGCGCAGCAGCTGCCACGGCTCGGCCTGTTCTCGTGGGAGAACTCCTTGGTCGGCCTCAACGAGGGCGACGTGACGTATCTGCAGGGCCAGGAGGACGGCCCGGCGAATGCCAGCGAGCTGTGGGTGTACGTCGGCAGCAAGCTACGCCGCGGCAACGCCTTCGACCGTGCGGGCCTGACCAATGGCCACGAGTTCGTCGTCGACCTGCAGAACGAGGCGGTCACGAACGACGTCGAGTTCCGCAACACCTACGGCAAGAACAACCCGGCCCCGTTCGACCTCGGCCCCGACGAGGAGGTCAACTGGGACCAGCCGGGCCCCGCGCAGAATGTCGAGGCTCACGCCAAGGGCCTCGGGCTCAACCGCATCGAGGACGGAGCGTTCGACCCGCGTCATCCGGAGGACTTCTACTTCGTGACGACGAACGGGGGTAAGGGCGCCACGGCCGACCGTGACGGCGGCGGCCTCTGGCGGCTGAGCTACGACGACGTGGAGCGGCCCGGGGACGGCGGCACGCTGACGCTGCTGCTCGACGGCTCCGAGACGCCGCTGCTCTGGAACCCGGACAACGTCGGGTTCGACACCAAGGGCCACCTGCTGATCCAGGAGGACCCGGGCGGCAACCCGCACGTTGCGCAGATCGCGGCGTACGACGTGAAGAGCGGCAAGGTCGCGATCCTTGCCCGGTTCGACCCGGCCCTGTTCTCGGCAGGCGCAACCGGCGAGGTCGCGACCACCGACGAGGAGTCGAGCGGCATCATCGATGCCTCGCGCTTCCTCGGGAACGGGACGTTCCTGTTCGACGCCCAGATCCACAAGGCGCATGCGGACGCGGACAAGGTCGAGTACGGGCAGCTCATGACCCTCGAGGTGAAGAGCTGGAAGAAGGTGTTCGACTGAGCCATCACTAGCGTCAGTCCGCATGGACACGTTCACCATCGGCGGTGACCTCGAGGTCCACCGCCTCGGTTTCGGCGCCATGCGGATCACGGGGAAGGGCATCTGGGGCCCTCCCGACGATCCGGAGGAGGCCAAGCGCCTCCTCCGGCGCGTTCCGGAGCTGGGCATCGACCTGATCGATACCGCGGACTCCTACGGCCCCGAGGTGAGCGAGAACCTGATCGCGGAGGCGCTCCATCCCTACCCGGACGGTCTCGTGATCGCCACGAAGGGCGGCCTGCGCCGGACGGGACCGGGCCAGTGGCCGCCCGACGCGCGCCCAGAGCGGCTGAAGGAGTGCTGCGAGGCAAGCCTGCGGCGGCTGAAGCTCGACCGGATCGACCTCTATCAGCTGCATTCGCCCGACCCTAAGGTGCCGTACGAGGACTCAGTCGGCGCGCTCAAGGAGCTGCAGGACGAGGGCAAGATCCGGCACGTGGGCATCTCGAACGTCTCGCTCGAAGAGCTCGCGCAGGCGCGCGGGATCGTCGAGGTGGTGACGGTGCAGAACCGCTACAACCTCACCGACCGCCACTCGGAGGACGTGCTCGAGGCGTGCGAGGAGGCGGGAGACCATGGCAGCGCGCCGGGCAGCGCCCGGCGCTCGCCCCCGACCGGGTTCATCCCCTGGTTCCCGCTCGCCACGGGCCGCCTCGCCGAGCCGGGCGGCGCACTCGACCAGGTGGCCGAGACACACGATGCGACCCCGGCGCAGATCGCGCTCGCATGGCTGCTCGCACGCTCGCGGGTGATGCTGCCGATCCCCGGAACGTCGTCTGTCGAGCACCTGGAGGAGAACGTGGCGGCCACGCAGATCCAGCTTTCGCCGGAGGAGGTGGAGGAGATTGGAAGCGCTTCTCGGGGGTAAATGCGCGAGATGACTCCGACCTTCGCCCCCACCAGCCTGGACCATGTGGCCCTCTGGGTAGACGATCGCGAGCCGCTGGCCACGTTTCTGTGCGACCACCTCGGCATGCACGTGATCGAGGAGACGGACACCTTCACGCTCGTCGGAATCGACGCGAAGCTCGGGAAGCTGACCCTCTTCGACGCGGCCGGCCCGCGCGAGCGGGGTGCCCTCGAGCGCATCGTGCTGCGGGTGGCCGACCTTGGCTCTGCTCTGTCCGCGCTGCCGTTCGAGACCGCGGCGCAGCGAGACGGCGTGGCCGCTTTCGAGGCGCCCGCCGGCGTGCCGCTCGGTCTCGTTGAGGCCGCGGGCGAGGACTTCGACCTCGATCACGTGGTGCTCGGCCTGTTCGACCCCGAGGCCGCCACCCGCGAGCTTGCCACCCTGGGCTTCGAGCGCCGCGACGACGGCTGCGTCGCAGTGGGCGATCGCCACGTGCGCCTGGTCCGCGGCAGCGCCGCAGACGGTGACCGCCCGCTCCTGAACCACCTCGCGCTGCTGGTGGACGACGCTCGCGGCATTCAGGAACAGGCGGAGGGCGCGGGGCTTGAGATCGACGACGTGAAGGACGCGAAGAACACGTTCGCTGTCTTCCTGCGGGGGCCTGAGGGCGTCCGCATCGAGTACGTCGAGCACAAGCCGGGCTTCGCGCTCGTCTAGGTAGCGATGGCCGACCTGGTGGTCGCCGGGGCTGGAATGGCCGGGCTCGCCGCTGCCGCCGAGGCGCGCCGGCTGGGCGCCGAGCCGCTCGTGGTCGAGAAGCTCGACCGGCCGGGCGGCTCGATGCGGCTGTCGAGCGGAGTGATCTGGCGCCACCGCGACTTCGAGCGGTTCCGCGAGGAGTGCCCGGAGGGTGACGAGCGCCTCCAGCGCCTGCTGTTCGAGCGACTCGAGGACGACCTCGCCTGGCTGGAGTCTCTGGACGCGACCGTGCTTGCGCGCGAGACGGGCAACCCGCTGACCACGGGCACCCGCTTCGACCCCGAGGGCCTCACCACCGCGCTGGTGGAGGCGGCCGGGGGCCTCGCACCGGCCGGCGGCGCGGGCGTACGCGTGGCCGAGCGTCTGCGCGAGCCGCCCGCGGACGTGCCGCTCGTGCTTGCCACCGGCGGCTTCGCGGCTGACCGGGAGCTGCTCGAGGAGCACGTGTCGCCAGAGGCCGGGCACGCCTTCCTGCGCGCGGCCCCGGGCAGCACCGGCGACGGCCTCCGCATCGGGCTCGCGGCGGGCGCGGCCACCAGCGCTGGCCTCGACCAGGTGTATGCCCGCGCGATGCCGGCGCCGCCGGCGCGAATTGACGAGGGCGACCTCGTGCGCCTCTCGCAGCTCTACGCACGGCACGCGACCGTGACGAACGAGCGCGGCGAGCGCTACGACACCGCGACCTGGTCCGAGATCGACGTGGCCCAGTGGCAGCTCCGTCAGCCGCGAGCACGCGCGTGGTTTGCCGTTCCGGTCGAGCGGTTGGAGGAGCGCGTGCGCGAACGCAGCGTGGGGGACATGATCGACGCGGCCGAGCAGGCGGGCGCCCCCGTCCGGCGCGACGAAGACCATGTGACCGTGGAGACGGTGGCGGGAGTCACGACCACGCTCGGCGGCCTCGCTATCGACGAGCACGCGTTGGCCGCGCCTGGCGTGTTCGCGTGCGGAGCTGACGCGGGCGGCATCGCCACCGGCGGCTACGCGAGCGGGCTGGCGGCTGCGCTCGTGTTCGGCAGGATCGCCGCGCGCGCGGCGCTGGGAGAGCGGCCATGAGCGACGCGCCCGGAACGGGCGGCCCTCCGCCGCCGCACCGCTTCGGCACCGGTGAGCCGTTCTCGGTTGGGCTCGAGGAAGAGCTGCTGCTGGTGGACGCCGACACGCTCGCGCTGTCCCACGTCGCCGACACCGTGCTGCCGGGCACCGATCTTCCGCGCGAGCGGATCGACCACGAGGCGTTCCTCGCCGAGCTCGAGGTTCGCTCCGAGCCGTGCGGATCCGTGGGCGAGGCGATCGGGCAACTCGCGGAGGGGCGCGCCGCCGCGGCCGGAGCGGGCGCGACGCTGATGGCGGTAGGGCTGCACCCGAACGCCGAGCTGTTCGACGTGAAGCTGGTCCAGTCCGAGCGCTACGAGCGGGTGGAGCGCCAGATGCGGGGGCTGATCAAGCGCACGCCTGAGTGCGCCCTGCACGTGCACGTGGGACTGCCGGACACGGACGCCGCTGTTGCCGCGATGAACGGGCTGCGCGAGCTGCTGCCCCTGCTCCACGGGCTGGGCGCGAACTCTCCGTTCTGGTTCGGGGCCGATTCCGGCATGGCGAGCTCACGCGCCGCGGTGATCCGCGCGTACCCGGGCCGCGGCATCCCGCCGGTACTCGACTCTTGGGACGACTACCTGGCCGCACTCGACGCGGTCCGTGCCGGCGGCGGCCCGATGGACCACACGATGGTCTGGTGGGACGCGCGGCCGCAGCCACGACTGGGCACAGTCGAGCTGCGCGAGGTGGATGTGCAGACGGACCTCGAGTCGGCCGGTGCGATAGCGGCGCTGGGACGCGCGATCGCGCGCCGCGCCGCGGAGACGCCGCCGAGCTCAACGGCGCCTGAGCAGGCGCTGCACTGGTCGAGCTTCCGCGCGGCAAGGGACGGACTCGACGCGGAGATCTATTACGACGGCGGCCCGCAGCCGCTGCGCGAGGTGGCCGCACGCGTGGTTGCGGAGCTGGACGGCGAAGACCCCGAGCTGGAGGGCGTAAAGCGAATCGTCCGCGACGGCAACGGGGCGGACCGGCAGCGCGCCGCACATGAGCGCGGCGGCATGCCGGGCCTGCTCCGCTACCTCGCGGACGTGACGAGGGGTCTGACGAGGGGTCTGACCCCGGAGGGGTCAGACCCTAAGCCACGTTAGGCGGCTTCGCGCAGCGCTGAGACGGCGTCGTCCTGCGCCAGCCGGCGCAGTGCGCGGTCCTCGAGCTGGCGGACTCGCTCGCTCGAGAGGCCGAGCCGGCGGCCCGTCTCACGTAGTGCCTGCGGCTGCTCGCGGTCCAGTCCGAAGCGCAGCGTGATCACGTCACGCTCTGCGTCGGGAAGCGTGTCGACGGCCTCCCGAAGGCGCTCGTCCTCGATACCGGCCACGACCTCGTCCTCGACGGACGGGCCGTCGTTGGCGATCAGGTCGCCGAGGGCGGTGTCCCCGTCCTCACCGACGCCCTGGTCGAGGCTCGTCGGGCCGCGATCGGCGCGACGTATGTCTGCCACCTCGTCGAGCGGCAGCTCGACGAACGCGGCGATCTCCTCCTCGGACGGCGAGCGCCCGAACTCGACGGCGAGCTTGCGCTCGGCGTCCTGGATCTTGCGCGCCCGCGCCACGATGTGAACCGGCAGACGCACGGTGCGGCCCGAGTTTGCGAGTCCGCGGCCGATCGCCTGGCGGATCCAGAGCGTGCCGTAGGTGGAGAACTTGAATCCCTTGCGCCAGTCGAACTTCTCGACCGCGCGGATCAGACCGAGCATGCCCTCCTGGATGAGGTCTCCGAGGGGCAGGCCCTGGCCCTGGTACTTACGCGCGACCGAGATCACGAGACGCAGGTTGGCGTTGATCATCCGCTCCTTGGCCGCAAGATCGCCTCGCTCGATTCGCTTCGCGAGCTCGATCTCGTCTGCGGCTGTAAGCAGCGGGTGCCGGCGCGCTTCGTTGAAGAAGAGCTGGAGGGAGTCCTCGAGCTCCGCGGAAGCGTGCTGGCGCGTCTCCGGCGTTTCCGCCGGACGGATCAGCTGATCAGTGGTCGTTGCTACTCCTTCGATTTGATAGTTCGAGACTTGTCGAAAGTATAGACACTAAAAGGCTTTGGTGGTTACACGTAGAGGCCCAGCCTGTTGGCATACCCGTGACCGGGACTAGATAACTAGGCTCATTGTCCGGTAGAACCCGCAAGGAGAGGTAAAGCCCCCGGGTCCAAGGAGACAGGGCATGCAGGTAAGCGCTCCCGGCCGCGACCAGCTCCGCCAGCTGGCCGAGTTGCGGCTTGATCGACCGGTCGTCTTGAGCCTCTACCTGAACCTGGATCCGTCGGAATTCGCGACCCCGCCGGCGCGCAAGACGGCGATTCGCTCGCTCGTGGACGAGGCCGAGCGCCGGTTGCGGGACCACGACGGTCTCTCTCACGACGACCGCATGGCCCTCCAGGCCTCGCTGGAGCGTGCCAACAGCTTCCTCGAGAACGACCTACCCGCCGATGGCGCGCACAGCCTCGCGGTTTTCGTAAGCGAGCCGGCAGATCTCTTCGAGGCGCTGAAGCTGCCCCGCAGCGTGCCCAGCCAGGTGGCAATAGGCCACTCGCCGCTCGTTGGGCCACTGGCACGGCTGGAGCGGCGCGAACGCTGGTGCGTGGCGCTCGTGAACAGGCGCGATGCGCGCATCTTCCGGGGCTCGCCCGAGAGCCTCAGGGAGATCGAGCAGATCCACGACGAGGTCTTTGGGCAGCACGACCAGGGTGGCTGGTCCCAGTCGCGCTATCAGCGCGGCATCGAGAAGGAGAAGGACGACCACCTCAAGAACACGGGCGAGGCGCTGATGCGCCACTTCAAGCAGCAGCCGTTTCAGCGCCTGATCCTGGGCGGCCCGCGCGAGGTGGTGGCTGATTTCGAGTCGAAGCTCCACCAGTACCTCCAGAAGCGGCTGGCAGGGCGCATCGAGGTGGACGTCGAGCACTCGAACGCGGACGCGGTCCTGGAGGCGGCGGGCCCGCTGATCGAGGAACTGGAGCGCGAGCGCGAGCGGTCGGCCCTCGAGCTCCTGGGCGAGCGCGGCGTTGGGGGCGTCGAGAACGTGCTCCCGCCCCTGCACGAGCGGCGCGTGGAGACCCTGCTGCTGGACGAGCAATTCGGGGGAGTACCGGGCGTGCAGTGCCTGAAGTGCGGCTGGCTCGGGCTCGAGGGCGAGCGCTGTCCCGCCGATGGCTCCGAGCTCGTTCACCTTGACGACCTCACCGAGGCCATGATCGAGCTGTCGATGCAGCAGTCGGCGGAGCTGCTCGTGGTCCGACACGCGCGTGAGGATCTGGAGGGCCACGGCGGCGCGGCGGCGCTGCTGAGATTCTGAGCTTGCTCCGCGTCGGCCGCGGCAAGGAGTCGTTCCCGCTCGCCGACGACGAGTTCGACGCGCTGGTTGGCGAGTACGACGACGTTGTCGCCGACCTGGGCACGGGTGACGGGCGCTTCGTGCTGCGCACGGCGCGCGAGCGTCCCCGCAGTCTGGTCATCGGCATCGACCCGGTCCAGGACGCCATGGCTGACGTGGCGCGCCGGTCGTCCGCGAAACCGTCTCGCGGCGGTGTGCCCAATGCCCTCTTCTTGGTGGCCAGCGCGGAAGCCCTTCCAGCGGTTCTGCGGGGGCGCGTTTCGCTGCTCACCGTGAACTACCCGTGGGGTTCTCTGCTGCGGACGCTCGTCCAGCCCGATCCCCGAGGCCTGCGCGCCGTCGTCGATCTGCTCCGACCCGGCGGAAGCCTGATCGCGCTCCTGAACGCGAGCGTCACCGACGATCGCGACTACCGCGAGCGGCTCGGCCTGCCGCCCCTCGAAGACGCTCACATCGACGAGCGCCTCGTGCCCGGTTGGCTGGAGAGCGGGCTCGAGGCTGTGACCTGGCACCGGCTACAGCCGGACGAGGAGCCCGCGCACCACACCACCTGGGGTCGCCGGCTTGTTCGCGGTTCGAACCGCAGCACGATCGTGGTCGAGGGAACCCGGAGCTAGGAGTCCGGCGGAACGAGCTCGAGCGCGGCCGCGTAGGCCGCCTTTCGGGACATGCCGGTGGCACGTTGAAGCGCCGCCGAGACCTCGCGCGTCGATGCGCCGCGTGCCACCAGCTCGGCGGCCAGGACGGCGACGGGGCGGGGGAGGACCTCCGTGCTGTCCGGGTCCGACGCACTCGCGCCCCGGCCCGCCACGACGATCGCCTCGCGTCCACGCTGCGATGCCACGGCCGACATGGTCGGCGCCCACCACGGCGTGGTGTGCATTCTTCCCGTCCCCGGGTCGAGCACGACCACGCCGCGGGCGCTGGGGATCGCCTTCAGGATCGCGCCGATTGCTCGCGCCACGTCGGCCGACGGGACCGCCACCGCCACGCAGGTGCCCTCGGGTTCGATCGAACTCGGGCGGCGTGCCAGCGCACGCAGGCCCACGACGTTCACGCTCGAGAGGTCGACTCCGGCGACCGCGAGAGCGGACGGGAGCGGCCCGAGGTCCCGCGCGGGCAGCACGAAATGCCCTCCGCTCCATGCCGCCTGTATGAGCGAGACCGCCGCTGGGTCGCCGGCCAGGTTCGCGTCGAGGGAGATGTAGGCCGCGTCCTCCAGCGACCGGGTGGCCAGCTCCACGTCCTCAGCGCGGAGTGGCGAGCGCAATGTCAGGTCGGCCGGGCGAGTGGCCGCGCCCGGGCTGCTCCACGGCGCACCGGGGGAGACGATGAGCGCGCCTCGGCCTGGACGCTCGTCGGCTGCCGGCGACAGGGTCACCGTGACCGTGGCTCCCGCGTCCTTCAGCGCGGCGACCAGCCCGGGGTTCAGTTCCGACGCGCCCTTGTCCGCCTCGACGAGAAGAGCGTCACGCACCGGTGCCGGAGCGCGCCGGACCACGAGGCGATCACCGGCGGCAAATGCCGGATTCGCATGCCCCCGGACGACGTCGCTCACGCCGCCGGCCTCGATTGTGAGGTCGATCCAGCCTCTGAGATCCGCGATGTCGCCGCCCTCGAGCTGCGCGCCCACCGCCACCACGCACGTTGCCCGCGGCCCGATCTCCGGCTCGGTGACCAACTCGACGGTCTTGGCGTGCGACGCGGTGATCGCGGCATGCCCGCGTCCGATGATGGCGACCCGTCCGATGGCTCGGGTGACCATACTGCGTGTCCCCGCGCAGGTTCCAAGCGGGCGGGTCCGGGAACGGGTCAGGGGACCCCATATCGAAAGGACTGCCATGTTCAAGAAGCTGCTATTCGGGGCCGCCGCGGCAGGCGCTGTCGTATGGCTCAGCAAGAACCAGGAGACCGCGAAGCGGTACGTGGATCGCTATGCCGGCCAGGCGAAGGGTGCCATCGGCAACGTGACGCCCGGTGCCGGACGCGCGCCCGCCGAGGAGCGCCTCAACGATCCGGCCCTCGCCCGCAAGGTCGAGAGCGAGGTCTTCCGCGACCAGGAGCTCCCAAAGGGCAACATCTCGGTGAATGTCGAGTACGGGGTGGTCTACCTACGCGGCGAGATTCCAGAGCGCGAGCAGATGGACGCCCTCGTGGACCGCGCTCGCCAGGTGGACGGCGTGCGTGGAGTCGAGAACCTCACGCACCTGCCAAACGAGACGGCGCCCACGAAGAACGAGGCCTCGCACGGAGCCGGTTCGCAGAGCAGCTAGCCGCCACCCGGGCCGTAGGTAGGCTCGGGGGATGCCCGGACCCGCGATTGAAACGCAGCAGCTCGTTCGCGAGTTCAAGAAGGGTCCGCGCGCGGTTGACGGGATCGACCTGCGCGTGGAGCCCGGTGAGGTCTATGGGTTCCTGGGGCCGAACGGCGCCGGCAAGTCGACGGCGGTTCACATGCTCACCACGCTGCTGCCGCCCACGTCGGGGCGCGCGTGGGTGGCCGGGCACGATGTGGTCGAGCAGGGCAGTGAGGTGCGCGCGACGATCGGGGCGGCGCTCCAGGAGGCCGCGCTCGACCCGTACCTGACGGGCCGCGAGCACATGAAGCTTCAGACCGCCCTGCACGGCATGGCGAGGGCGGAGGCGCGCGAGCGCTCCGACACGCTGCTCGAGCGGGTCGGGCTCGTCCAGGCCGCGGACCGCCGCGTGGGCGGGTACTCCGGCGGCATGAAGCGCCGGCTCGACCTCGCGCTGGCGCTCGTCCACCGTCCGCGAATCCTGTTCCTCGACGAGCCCACGACCGGCCTCGACGTGCAGAGCCGCAGCGCGCTCTGGGAGGAGGTGCAGCGCCTCGCCGGCGATCGCGGCGTGACCGTGTTCCTCACCACCCAGTACCTCGAGGAGGCCGACGTGCTTGCCGACCGCGTGGGCATCATCGACCACGGGCACATCGTCGCTGAGGGGACGCCCGAGGCCCTCAAGGCCGAGATCGGCCGTCCCAGCGTGGAGGCGATCCCACAGGACCCGGCCGAGCTCGACCACATGAAGGCCGTGCTCTCACGCTTCGGCGAGTCGGTGGCCGGCTCGCCGAAGGGCGCCGCGGTGCGGCTGGCCGGAGGCGACGCCCAGCTCGCGGAGGTCGTCCGCGCGCTCGACTCCGAGAAGATCGTGATCCAGGAGCTCCAGCTGCACGCGCCCACGCTCGACGACGTGTTCCTCGCCAAGACCGGCCGCTCGCTCGAGGGTGAGGCGGACGCCGAGCCGGAGCCCGAGTCCGAGCCAGCGGCGGCGTGAGCCACGTCCTCCTGCTGGCGCGCCGCTCGGTGGTGCGCACGCTGCGCCAGCCGGCGATGGTGGTGCCGTCGATCTTCTTTCCGCTTCTGTTGCTCTCGATCAACAGCAGCGGACTCGAAACCGCCACCCGGCTGCCAGGCTTCCCCACCGACAGCTACTTCGAGTTCGCGCTCGCGATCCCTTTCGTGCAGGGAGCGCTGTTCTCCGCCAACAGCGCCGGCACGAACATGGCGAACGACATCGAGAGCGGCTTCCTGAACCGGCTGTCGCTCACGCCGCTGCGGCGGGTGGCGCTGATGATGGGCCAGCTCACCGGGATTCTGGTGCTCGGCCTGATCCAGGCGCTCACGTTCCTCACCGTCGGGCTCGTGTTCGGCAACGGCCTTGCGGCTGGGCCAGCTGGAGCCGTCGTGCTGGTGGCGCTGTCGCTCACGATCTCGCTCGCCTTCGGCTGCATCGGCGCCTTCGTGGCGCTGCGGTCCGGAAACGGCGAGTCCGTTCAGGGCGTGTTCCCGCTTTTCTTCGCCGCGCTGTTCCTCTCGTCGATGGCCCTGCCGCGCAATCTCATCGAGAGCGACTGGTTCCGAACCGTCGCGGACTGGAACCCCGTCTCCTACATGCTTGAAGGAATCCGCTCCCTCGTGATTGTGGGGTGGGACGGTGAGGCGCTCGCGCTCGGGTTCGCCTGCGCCGGCGGCGTCGCGCTGATCGCGCTGGTGGGGGCGTCGTCGGCGCTCCGGACGCGGATGGTGCGCACATGACATCGCTGCGCACGCGGCCACGCCGCGTGCTTGCGCAAGGCAACCCGTTCATTTCAGCCGCGCGCGCCGTGGCATGGCGCAACCTCCACAACTGGTTCACCAACCCGGCCATGATCATCCCGAGCCTGCTGTTCCCGCTCTTCTTCTTCACCGCTTTCGCCGGCGGGCTCTCGCGGGTGGACTCGGTGCCTGGCTTCGACTACCAAGCGGGCTACACGACCTTCGTGTACGGCTTCGTCTTGCTCCAGGCCGCGACCTTCGGCGGCATCTTCACCGGCTTCTCGGTGGCGCGGGACTTCGAGTCCGGCTTTGCGCGGCGCCTGATGCTCGGCGCCACCAACCGGGGCGGGATCGTGGCCGGCTACTGGCTGTCAGCCCTCGTCCGCGCCATCTTCACGATCACTGTGATCACGCTCGTCGCATTGGCCGTGGGCCTCGAGGTACACGGCAACGGGATCGACGTGGTGGGCCTCTACACGCTTGCGCTTCTGATGAATGCGTTCGCGGTGCTGTTCGGCAGCGGTGTGGCGATGCGCCTGCGCACCATGCAGGCGGGCCCGGCGATCCAGGTGCCCGCGTTCCTGCTGCTCTTCCTGGCACCGGTCTGGGTGCCCTACAACCTGCTCACCGGTTGGGTGCAGGCCGCTGCCTCTGTGAACCCCGTGACGCTCGTGCTGGAGTCGGGCCGCGGCTTTCTCGCGGGGGATCCGACCAAGGTCCTCCCGGCATTCGCCGTCGTGGGCCTACTGGTGGTGCTCACCATGCTCTGGGCACGCGGCGGGCTCCGGAGCGCCGAGCGGGTCGCGTAGTCTGGCCGCTATGGCTGACGAGAACGAGGTCCGTGAGGTGGTGCAGGGCGACGGCTATGCCGTCGCGAACGTCGATGCACTGGGGGAGGGCCCCGGCTTCCGCAAGGTGCGGCGTCAGCTCGGCGTTACCGCCTTCGGCGTGAACGCGATCGAGCTGCCGGCGGAGTATGCGACCGGCCGCCATTTCCACGAAACGCAGGAGGAGCTGTACTTCGTCCATCGCGGGCGCGTGAAGATCACCCTGAACGACGACGCGGAGCACGTGCTCGGACCGGGCGGCCTCGCGCGGGTGGATGCCGCGACCGTGCGCCAGATCGAGAACGTGGGCGACGAGCCCGCCCTGTACCTGGTCGCCGGCGGCAAGGATGGCTACGTGGGGCGCGACGGCCAGCTTCCCGAGGGCGAGACCAGCAGGTTCGGCCCGGCGGGCCAGCCGGGCTGAGTTGACCCGCGAGCGGCCGGCGGACGCGAGCCCATGATCTTCCACGGCAGCGTCGCCATCGGCGCGGCCGTGCTGGCGGGCTGTCCCGTCTTCCCGGCCGACAACCACTGGAACCAGCGCGTGGACACGCTGCCCGTGCACCCGCGCTCCGATGCGATCGTGCGCTCGATCGGGGCCGGCGACAACATGCACGCCGACTTCGGCTCAGGCGCCTACGCGGGCGGGCCGATCGGGATCCCGTACGTGACCGTGCGCGGGGGACAGAAGCGCGTGCCGGTGAGCTTCGACTACGCGGACGAGTCCGATCGCGGGCGCTATCCGATTCCGCCACGGGCGCCGATCGAGGGCGGGCGCGGGGCGGACGGCGACCGCCACGTGCTCGTGGTGGATCGCTCGCGCTGCCGGCTCTACGAGCTGTTCGACGCTCATCCGCTCGATGGTGGAGCGAGGTGGCACGCCGGCTCCGGGGCGGTCTTCAACCTGCGCTCCAACCGCCTGCGCCCACGCGGGTGGACGTCCGCCGACGCCGCGGGCCTGCCGATCCTCCCCGGGCTGGCGCGATACGGCGAGCTGCGCCGCGGCCGCATCAACCACGCGCTTCGCTTCACGGCGTCGCGGACGCGGCAGGCGTTCATCTACCCGGCACGCCACTTCGCCTCGAACCTCACCGACCCGGACCTCCCGGCAATGGGGCAGCGCTTGCGGTTGAAGCGCGGCTACGACATCTCGCGCTTCCCGCGCCAGTCGCGGATCGTGCTCAGGACGCTGAAGCGCTACGGCATGATCCTCGCCGACAACGGCTCGTCCTGGTACGTGAGCGGCGCCCCCAACCGCGGTTGGGACAACGACGACCTGCACTCGCTGCACGGGGTACCCGGCAGCGCGTTCGAGGTCGTGGACACGTCCCGTCTGCCCCGTCCCTAGGCTAGGGTCACTGCATGCGGCCTGTCCGTGTGGGCTGCTCGGGCTGGCAGTACGACAGCTGGCGAGGCGGGCTCTATCCGGAGGGCCTGGCCAAGGGACGCTGGCTCGAGCGTTACTCGCAGGTTTTCGACACCGTCGAGGTGAACTCGACGTTCTACAGGCTCGCCTCAGCCGACGCCGTTGCGCGCTGGGTCGAGCAGACGCCGCCCGACTTCGTGTTCACCGCGAAGGCGAGCCGCTACATGACGCACATCAAGCGCCTTCAGAATCTCGCCGAGGGCATCGGGCGCTACTACGAGGGCATCGAGCCGCTCGTCGAGTCCGGCAAGCTCGGCCCGATCGTCTGGCAGTTCCCCGCGAACTTCAAGCGTGATCTCGACCGGCTCGGCGGCGCGCTGCCGCTGCTGCCGCCGGGGCGTCACTGCTTCGAGTTCCGCGACGAGAGCTGGTTCACCGAGCCGGTCTACAAGCTCCTGCGCGCTCACGGTGCCGCGCTCGTGATCGCCGATCACCCGCGCTGGCCGTTCCAGGCGCACGAGCTGACCACGGACTGGACGCTCGTGCGCCTGCACCACGGCCATCGCGGCCGCCGCGGCAACTACTCGGAGACGGAGCTGGACGAGTGGGCCCGGCGGATCGCCGAGTGGCGCCGCCGGGCCGACGTGTTCGTCTACTTCAACAACGACTGGGAGGGCTTCGCCGTGAACAACGCGCTCTCGCTCAGGCGGCGGCTGCAGCCGTCTCGAGACGGGTCAGCGCGCGGCGTAGGAGCCGTGAGACGTGCATCTGCGAGTAGCCGATCCGGTCGCCGATCTCGCGCTGCGTCAGGTCGTGCATGAAGCGCAGCTCGAGCACCTGCCGCTCGACCTCGGGAAGCGCCCGCCAGGTGCTTGCGATCGCGGCGCGGTCCTCGACCAGCTCGTAGGCGTCGTCGTCGCGCCCGAGCAGCTCGACGAGCGACGCGGACTCGCCGTCGTCGCGCGCGGCCGGCGCGTCGAGTGACGCGGCCTCGTAGCTGGCCGAAGCCTCCTGAGCCTCGAGCACCTGCTCGGCCGAGCAGCCGAGGTGCCCGGCCACCTCGCGCACGTTCGGCGAGCGGCCGAGCTCCGTGGAGAGGATCTCCGTCGCGCGGCTGACCGCGAGCGTGCGCTCCTGAAGGTCGCGCGGCACGTGCAGCGACCAGCCCTTGTCGCGGAAGTGGCGCTTCAGCTCGCCGAGGATCGTGGGCGCGGCGTAGCTCGTGAACTTCGTCCCGCGGCCGGGCTCGAAGCGGTCGATCGCCTTGATCAGCCCGAGACACGCGACCTGCAGCAGGTCGTCGTAGGGCTCGTCGGCGTACGTGTAGCGCAGCGCGAGGTCGCGCGCCAGCGGCAGGAAACGCTCCACCAGCTCCTCACGCGCGCCGAGGTCACCGAGCTCGTGATAGCGCACCAGCAGGCGGCGCTCGATCTCGCGCGAGTCGGCGCCCCAGCATGGTGCACGGCGATGGCTCCGCGTTGGTAGCGGAACCACAACGGTCGTTGCAGTCATCTCGTCGAACCTTCCCGTCGTATTGGACAGTCAGGTCCGCTGCGCAACCGCTCTAAACGACTGTGCGACGTCCCCCTCGTGCGTGCTCAGCGGGCGCCGGTCCGAAGCAAACTCTCCCAACCAGCGTCCATCCAGATTTTCTCCTGCTGACCTCGGAACTAAACCCTGAGCCCGGGTAAAATTGGGCCATGACACAGGACAAGGAGCGCGACAAGCTGGGTCCAGGGGATCGCTCGAAGGATCCGGAGCCGCACGACGCATTGAACAGTCCGGTCGACGATCCGGATGAGACCGAATGGCCGGATCCCTACGACAAGCGCCCCGACCCACGCTTCGACGATGACCATCCGCAGACGGGCAGCGAGAGCACGAGCGAGCCGCATCCCTCGCAGGATCCCGAGGCCGAGCCCTGGGAGGGCCCCAAGCGCGACAATCTCGACGAGTAGCGGGAGCTCGACCGAGCCGCCTACGGGGCGATTCGGACGTGCACGTGGTCGTCGTGGTCGACGAGCACCTGCACAACGTCGGGCGGACCGGTCAGGCCCGTGTTGGGGCCGACGAAGAGGTCTGTGGCGCCGGCCCGCACGAAGCGATTCACGAGGTCCTGTGACAGCCGCCGGTCGATATCGGCCGCGGTCGACGCTGCACGGCGTGCCCGGTCTCTGCGCGGGAAGTAGACATCGGCGTCAAGTCCGTTCTGGTGGCTGGCGTGCCACACGTAGCCGAACTGGCGACCGAAGTTGCCGCCGTGCGGGCGGCTGAGGTCTCCGATCAGCAGCGGGCGAGCATGTCGATGGGCGGCTCGGTACTCGCGGGCGACCGTCAGCAGCAGCCGCAGCAGGCGGTCGGTTCCCCAGCGACGCCAACCTCGGTTGGGGCTGCGGTGCAGGTTCGGGTCCCAGGTGGAGAAGCGGGTGCCGCGCGCGGGGAGTTGCACTCCGCGGATCAGCCGCCCGGCACTTGGCGAGCCGACCGCGAGCGACTGGCGCCAGCGGACCGGCAACCGCCGGTCAGGCGACACTCGGTCCGGACGCGGAGGATCGCTGAGCCGCTTCTGAGCCACCGCGGGCGCGGCGACCTGCGACCCCGCGCTCGCGCCGCACGCCGCCAGCGCGAGGGCCAGCACTGGCGCGGCGATCAGGGCAGCGACTGAGCGCGTCGAAGGCGACATCGCGCCGCACCCTAGTCGTGGCACTTTAAGGATGGATGATCGCTGCGGGGCGGTTGCTAGGCGTCGGTCGCTTCGAACGTACGCGTCCCGATCCGGCGCACCAGCCCGCGCCTGCGCGCCTCCACGAGCGCGGCACGCAGCCGGCCCGGCCCCCAGAAGCGGGTCTCGAGCTCGCGCCGGATCGTGGGTGCGCCGAGCGGGCCCTTCTCCTTCAGGAGCTTCACGATCGCGTCGATCTCGCGGTCGAGGTCGGTGTCCTCGCCGAGGGCCGACGAGACCATCTGTGGCGCCCAGACCGAGCGCCGTCGTGAGCTAGACATGGGCAGGCTCCTCTACGGATAGCGGTTCGGCGACTTCCTCCAGCGTCTCCTGCTCGGCGTCGACCCCGAAGATGATCTCCACGACCGCGGCTATGGCCATCAGACCTGCAGCTATCAGATACCCGATCAGGAGCTGGTCGCGGTCGCCTGACTCGATCATCCTGCCGAACACGAGCGGGCCCACCGCTCCGCCGATGCCGGTGGAGATCGCGAAGAAGAACGCGATCGCCATCGCGCGGATCTCGATCGGGAACGTCTCGCTGATGGTCAGGTAGCCGGCCGACGCGGCGGCCGAGGCGAAGAAGAACGTGGCGCACAGGATGGCCACGAACACGCCGAGTGACACGGAGTCGTTGGCGAACAGAATGCCGGCGGCTGTGAGCCCAACGGCCGAGATGAAATAGGTCGCCGAAATCATCACCCGCCGGCCGATCGTGTCGAAGAAGCGCCCGAGCAGCAGCGCCCCGAGGAAGTTCGCGATCGCGAACGGCACCAGGTAGAGCGGCGCGATCTCCGACTTGACGCCGTAGAACGTGGCGAGCCCCGCCGTGAACGTGAAGACCGTGGCGTTGTAGATGAATGCCTGCGTCGACATCAGCGTGAAGCCGAGGATCGAGCGCTTCGGGTACTTGCCGAACATCGTCCTCGCGATCTCGCCGAAGCCCGTCCGTTCGCGCGGCCGGAGCTCGATCTCGTCCTCGGCCGGGGGCAGCTCGTTTCGGTCGGTGGCCTCCTTCACGTGCTCCTCGATCGAGCGGACCACCTGTTCCGCCTCCTCCTCGCGCCCGTGCATGATCAGCCATCGCGGGCTTTCCGGCACGTTGCGCCGCACCAGGAGGATTGCCCCGGCCATGACGGCGCCGAGGGCGAACGTGAGTCGCCAGCCGAGGTCGGCGTCGAGGAAGTCGGGGTTCAGCAGGAGCGGCGAGATCGCCGCGCCGAACGCCGCGCCGAGCCAGTAGCTTCCGTTGATGGCGAGATCCACGGTTCCGCGCACGCGCGCGGGGATCAGCTCGTCGATGGCGGAGTTGATTGCGGCGTACTCCCCGCCGATCCCGAAGCCGGTGAAGAAGCGGCAGATCGCGAAGAACAGGAAGCTGCTCGCGAACGCGGTGGCCACCGTCGCGACGAGGTAGACGGCGAGGGTGATCAGGAACAGCTTCTTGCGCCCGAAGCGGTCCGTAAGGTGGCCCCAGAAGAGCGCGCCGCTGGCGGCTCCGAGCACGTAGATCGTGCCGGCGAGTCCGAGCTGGCCGTCGGAGATCCCGAGCGCGTCCTTCTCGGTCAGGCGTGCACCGATCGATCCGACGATCGTGACCTCGAGGCCGTCGAGGATCCACACGGTGCCGAGCCCGAGGACAACCAACCAATGCCATGAGCACCACGGCAGCCGGTCCATCCGGGCCGGGATCCGGGTGCGGACCGTGCCGCTCGTGCCCTCCATCAGACCCAGGCTCCGGAGAGGGGAAACTGCTCAGTCGCAAGTTGGATCCAGTAGCGCATGCGCGCCGCTTACCCGGTTTTCACCCGCCAAACCGGGACTCACGGGTCCTTGAGCCCGCGGCGTTCGGCCGCGATCTCGAGCACCACCTCGGCATCGCCGTCGATATGCGCGTCCGCGAGCGTCACGTGCTCGCCCACCCGCTCGAAGACGAGGTCGATCTTCGCGTCGCCGAGCGCCAGCCCCTTGACCTGGACTCGATTCAGCCAGCGCGGCAGCGACGGCCGCACGATCGCGAGCCGCTTCTCGAGAGCGTCGGGGCTCAGCCCGAGCCCCCACTTGAGCAGGAACGGAATCGAGCCGGCCGCCCACGCCTGGGGCTGGCACGCCACCGGGTATGGCACGGGCTCGTCGAACTCCCCGCGCGGGAAGCCGGCGAACAGCTCGGGCAGGCGGTAGTCGTCGAAGCGGGACGCGGCCTCGAGCAGCCCCTCGAAGATCAGTGTGAAATCCTCGTCGAAGCCGTAGCGGCGCAGCCCGAAGGCGATCAGTGCGCTGTCGTGCGGCCAGACCGAGCCCGTGTGGTAGCCCACCGGGTTGTACGCCGGGTGGCTGGACGCGAGCGTTCGCACACCCCAGCCCGTGAACATCTCCTCCGACATCAGGACGTCGCGTATGGCGCGGGCCCGGTCGTCGCTGACGGCGTTGGACCAGAGCAGGTGTCCCTGGTTCGAGGTGAGCCCCGACCCCGGCCGCTTGTCGCCGTCGAGGCCGATCGCGTAACAGCCGCGCTCCGGTAGCCAGAAGCGTTCGAGCTCGCGTTCAACCGCCGCAGCCTCATCGCGCAGCCGCTCCGCGCGCGTCCCGTTGCCGTCGAGGTCGAACATGCGAGCCATCAGCCGCTTCGCGCGGATCACATAGCCCTGAACCTCCACAAGCGCCACGGGCCCCGCGAGCGGTTCGCCGTCATCGTCCGGGATCCCGTCCGCGGAGTCCTTCCAGCCCTGCGTCACAAGCCCGTTCGGCGAGCGGCGCTGATACTCCACGAGGCCGTCCCCGTCGAGATCCCCGTAGCGGTCGATCCACTCGAGCGCCGCCTCTGCCGGCTTGCGCAGCTCGCGGAACAGGTCGAGGTTGCCGGACCAGTCGGCGTGGCGGCCGAGCAGGCAGAGAAACATAGGCGTGGCATCCACCGAGCCGTAGTAGCGCGCGAAGGGCGTCTCGCCGAGGGCGGCCGGCTCGCCCACGCGGAACTCGTGTAGGACTTTGCCCGGCTCCTCGTCGCGCTCGTCGTTGTACTCCTGGCCGAGGCGGCCCGCGAGCAGCCTCAGCGTCTCCTCGGCGATCCCACGCACGAACGAGAGCGTCTGGTACGAGCTGATCAGGCTGTCGCGCCCGAACAGCGTGGCGAACCATGGCACGCCCGCTGCGTAGTACGAGTGCCCATCGAGCTCCGAGTGGAGGAGATCGAGGTCGTGGAGTGAGCGCCCCAGGATCCGGTCGAAGAGCTGATCGTCCGATGTGACCTCGGTGATGGCGTGGTGGTGCTTGCGGGGCGCGCCGCTCCAGACCTCGTCGTCCCTGCTCTCGGAGACCTCGAAGTCCACCACGAGGTCGATCGCGCCGCGAGCCTCCAGATCCAGGTCGAAGACCAGCGAGCCGTCGTCGAGGAAGCGCGCGGCGGGCGTCGCGTGTATGCGAGTGGCACGGCGTACCCCGTCGCGCCCGACCAGGGTGAACCCCCCGGGGCCCGCCTCGGGCGCCGGGCGCTCGTGCCTCGGCACGATGCCGCGCAGTTCGAGCATCGGCAGGAAGTCCGCGCCAAGTCGCAGCTCGAGCGGCAGCTTGATCGGCTGGCGGTGGTAGCTCCGCACCGCGATGCGCTGGCGCAGCGCACCCTCGGCCTCGACGCTGCGCTCCAGCCGCAGGCGCAGCGACTCGGCCGGAAGCCGCCGACCGTCGCCGAGCTGGAGATCCGGATTCGTGAGCTCGTGCACCGCCTCCGTTCCGGCAGCGTCGGAAGCGGTGAGCAGCCGTGGCAGCTCGCCGCAGATCCGCAGCTCGTGCACGCAGAGAAAGCGGCAGTCCCTGAACCAGAGTCCGAGCGGATGGTCGACACCGATCGGCAGGCGGCCATCGCGCATCGCGACCAGGAACACGTTGCCGTCCTTGATCACGATCGTCTCGGCGAGATTGCCGAGTGCACCCAACGGGCTCCCCATAAAAAGCAGCATGCCCCGCGCACTCCTGGGTACACATCGGCGCGAGGGAAGGAGCCCCCAATCAAGATCGCAATGCTTGCCCCACCCTGGATCGAGATCCCGCCACCCGGATACGGCGGGATCGAGCAGGTGGTCGCGCTGCTGGCCAAGGAGCTGATCGAGCGTGGCAATGAGGTCACGCTGTTCGCAGCTCCGGGCACGCGCTCGCGTGCCGAGGTGCTGTCGCCTCTGGAGAGCCCGCACCCGGATGACATCGAGATGGCCGTGTACGAGGCCGATCACGTGGCGAGCGCGTTCGCGCGGGTGGACGAGACGGACCCGCCCTTCGAGGTCGTGCACGACCACTGCGGCTTCACGGCGTTCGCCTTTGCGGATCGGATCGAGACTCCGCTCGTGCACACGCTGCATGGGCCGTTCGCGAGCACCACGAGCGCGTTCTACGCGCGACACGCGCACAAGGCATCCGCCGTCGCGCTCAGCGAATACCAGGCGGAGCAGGCGCCAGAGGCGCTCGACGTGGTGGCCGTGATCGGCAATCCGATCGTCGTCGACGACTTCCCTTTCCGCTCGGACAAGGACGACTACCTGCTCTGGATCGGCCGCTTCGACGACTACAAGGGCGCGCATAGGGCGATCGCCGTGGCGCGCGAGGCCGCCGTGCCGCTCGTGCTGGCGGGCCCCGTCCAGCCCGGCCAGCAGGAGTTCTTCGACCGCGAGGTGGAGCCGCACCTGGACGACGAACGCGTGCGCTACCTCGGCGAGGTGGGGGAGGAGAAGCGCGACCTCTACGCCGGCGCCCGGGCGCTCCTGATGCCGATTCGCTGGCCCGAGCCGTTCGGGCTCGTGATGACCGAGGCCATGGCCTGTGGCACTCCGGTGATCGCGTTCCCTGAGGGCTCGGCGCCCGAGCTGGTGCTCGACGGCGAGACGGGCTTCGTGGTGGACGACGAGCACGCGATGGCGGAGGCGGTGGGCCGCCTCGACGAGATCGACCCGGCGCGCTGCCGCGCCAGCATGGAGGAGCGCTTCGACGTGGCGCCCGTGGCCGAGGCCTACGAGCGCGCTTACGAGGACGTGGTCAGCAGGTCGCGCGCCCCGCGTCGACGGCCCTCACCCATTCGTTGACGCGGCTCGAAAAGAGGGGTAGCCTGCATGCCCCCCGGAGGAGAGCGAATGGCGTACCTGAACTGCCCCACTTGCCGACTGACGGTCTACAGCCCGGCACTCCGCCTCAACAGCGAGGAGTGCCCGCGCTGCCGGGCGAAGCTCGGCCGGGTCAGCCGGCTGTTCCGGTCCTCCGTCCCGGCGCGCCTGTCCAAGGCCGCCAAGGGGGAGAAGCAGGCCGAGGCGCAGAGCTAACCGCCTGCGACACTCCACGCGCATGGAGCCGACGCCGACCTCGGATTCGGTCGTGCGGCAAGGCGAACACCTTGCCGCGGTCACGAACGGAATCGTCAAACTCTTTCGCGAGTACTACGGCCGCGGGCCGAACAAGGCGAAGAGCTACATCCTGGATGACCGCATCGTCGTCTGCGTGCTCGAGGACACGATGACGACGGTCGAGCAGACGCTCGTCAACAACGGCGACCACGACATGGTCCGGCAGGTGCGTCTGAGGTTCCAGGAGGCGATGGCGCTCGAATTCAAGACGGTGGTCGAGAAGGCCATGGGTCGCCGCGTGGCGGCGTACCACAGCCAATTGACCATGCAGCCCGACATGGGCTTCGAGTTCTTCGTCCTCGAGGACTAGCCGCCGGCCGTGCCGGCGAGCGGCGGGCACCTCCGCGCCGCGGCACTTCCTTGCACTAGCGGGGTTCGGCGAGTTTCTGGTCCCCAACGGGAGAAACTCGCCGAAGCCAGGTCGACAACTCGCCACTCGACGTCTTCGCAGATGGGGTTGGGCCGGTTGGCGTTCTTATGGAACGACAACCTCGCCCACCCCCGTCCGGCGGTCGTCGAGAGGCGACTTTTCGTAGCGGCGCGACTCTCTCTGGCTTTTGCATACATGTCATGCAAAAGGCAGATCTAGTCGCGGCGTACGATCTCTTCCATGCCGATTTACGAGTTCGATTGTCGTCCAAGAGGGCTTCAAGAAGACCGCCAACGACCAGCCACCGCCCTCACCGCTGCCTCTTACGCCCGAGCCCGCGTCACGGGCCGACCTAGCCGCTAGTCCTCCACGGCCCTGTAGGCGATCTGGAGGAAGTCCGAGATCGTCATCGCCGAGAGCACCGATGCGGTGAAGCGCGTGGAGCGCGGCGCGAGCAGAAGCCCCGCGTGGAAGCCGCCTGACGCCCACAGCCCGAGGCAGTACGGGCAGGTCAGGAGCTCGCCGACCGCGCGGCGGACTCCGCTCCCGCGCGCCTTCTCCTCCACCTCGGCGGGACCGCCCTTGCCCTGGAGCTCGGTGAACGGCGCCCGCACGAACGAGGTGATCTTCTTCTTCGCGACGAGCCGGCTGAGCTTGTAGCTCGCCGCTCCGATCAGGGCGAGGTCCTGCAGCTCCACGCGCTCCGGCAGATCCCGCCCAGAGCGCTTCGCCGTCGCCACGGCTCCGGCCAGCGCGCCGTTGAACACGAGCGCGAAGGTGGCGTACGCCGCGAACGGCGGACGCTCATCCGGTTCGGCATAGCCGGAGTAAGGCCCCTCGTCCTCCTCGGTCAAGCGCTCTCCTGGTGGTCCATCTTGCGCGTGTCACGCGGCTCGACGAAGGGCTCCTTGTCCGGCGGGCGCAGGCCGTTCTCGATCGCACGCTCGCGCTCGAGCTCGGCGTTGAACTCGGCGCCCAGCAGAATCATGATGTTCGAGATCCAGAGCCAGACGAGGAACACCACAACGCCGGCCAGGGCGCCGTAGGTCTTGTTGTACGAGCCGAAGTTCGACACGAACAGCGCGAACGCGCCCGAGGCGATCAGCCAGCCGACCACCGCCAGCAATCCGCCCGGGCTGATCCAGCGGAAGCCCGGGTGCTTCACGTTCGGCGCGGCCCAGTAGAGGAGCGCGAACATGAAGCTGACCACGACCAACAGCACCGGCCACTTGGCGATGTTCCAGACCGTGACCGCGGTGCTGCCGATGCCAACCAGGTCGCCGACCCGCTCGGCGAGCCCGCCGGTGAGGACCACCGCGATCGTCGAGATGGCAAGCAGCGTGAGGAGCACGAGCGTGAGCGACACGCGCACGGGCAGCGTCTTCCAGATCGGCCGCCCCTCGTCGATGTCGTAGATCGCGTTGGAGGCGCGCATGAACGCGGCCACGTAGCCCGACGCGGACCACAGCGCGCCAAGCAGGCCGATCACGAACAGGACGCCCGCGGCACCCTGGTCGCCCTGGAGGTTCTTGAGGGCGCTTGTGAAGATCTCCTGGGCGGGTCCGGGCGCGACCGTGCCGAGGTTGTCGATCAGCGGCTGCGTGGCCGACTCGCCGACGAGGCCGAGGATCGAGACGAGAACGATCAGCGCGGGGAAGATCGCCAGCACGGAGTAGTAGGTAAGCGCCGCCGCCCAGTCGGTGAGGTTGTCCTCCCTGAACTCGCGGACCGTCCGCTTGAGGACCGGCCACCAGTGCCGGACCACGCTCAGCGTCTCCTAACCAGGCGCACCAGGAGCCAGAGGGCCACGACGCCGCCGGCCACGGCCGCGAGCGGGACCGGGTTCTCGCTCACCCGCTCGCGAACCTCGTCCTTCTTGATCCGCGCCTGCTCCTTCACGTCCGCCTTGTGCGAGAGCGCGTCGACGGTTTCTCCGAGTTCGCGGCGGGTGCGCTCGATCTCGCGCCGCAGCTCCTCCGGCGTCTGCTGCTGGGTGGTGGGGGTCTCGCTCACGACTTCGCCCTCGCCTTCACGGTGTCGATGTCACGCTGCACGCTCTCGATCGCCCGCTCGGGCTTCGGCGGCCCAGCCTCGTCCAGCTCCTTCTTGCCGGTGAGAGCGAGGATGCCCGCCACGAGCAGAAGCCCGGCCCCAATCGCGGCGGCCGCGATCCAGGGCTCGAGCACCGTCGCGAGGCCGAGAATGGCCGCGGCCACGAGCGCGCCGACACCGTACAGCGCCACTACTCCCGCTCCGCCGAACATGCCGGCGCCCTTGCTCGCGTGGCGGCCCTTCTCGGTCAGCTCGGCCTGGGCGAGCCGCATCTCCTGGCGGATCAACGTCGAGGTCTGGCGGGACAGGTCCTGGACGAGCTCACCCAGTGGCTTGTCCTGCTCCGTTCTCCGGAAGCGAGTGGAAGTCTCCATGCGGGGCGCTTACCCGGCCTGCTGAGCGGTATGCACCGCGTCCAGCGCCGCAACCACCTCATCCGCCAGCGCAGAGCCGTCCTCACTGCGCACCGGCGTGGCGCGCACGCGCACGATGACCTCCCCGTCCACGAATTCCTCCAGGTCGATCCGGGGGTCGGTCCGCGTGGGCACCGACACGCCGTTCTCGATCTGCTCCTCGACCTCGCTGGGCTTGACGCGCGCGTCGAGGCGGGCGCGCATGTCCACTCCCGACGGCTCGAGGAGCGGCACGACCGCGCCGGAGAGCACCACGTTGTTCGGCACGAGGATCCGGTCCTCGCCGTTGGCGAGCGTGGTGTAGAGCAGCCCGAGCGAGGCCACGGTCCCCTCCACCTGGCCGGCCACGCCGCCGGCGTGCATGCGCACGGGGTCGCCCACGCGGAACGGGCGCGCACTCAGCAGCACGGTCCCTGCGATCAGGTTGCCGATCGTCTGCTGGGCCGCGAGACCCAGGATCACCGCGGTGATCGCACCGCCCACCGCCAGCGTCTCAGGCCTCAACCCCGCCAGACGGAGCGCGACGACGAAGCTCAGGATCAGCGTGAGCAGCCGGATCAGGAAACCGACCGTCCCGGCCGTGCCGGGGTCGAGCCGCCTCAGCAGCGTGGGGCCGACCGCTCGGCCGAGGTTCATCGCGAACGACCAGCCGAGGATCACGAGGGCGATCATGCAGGCGATTCGCACTGGCACGTCCAGGCCGAACAGCTGCCGGCGGTACGAGTAGGCGAGCACCACCGCCGTGATCAGCGGCAAGAGGAGGGCGACGTGCGTACGAGCAAGCTTGGCGCGCTCCGTGGCGTGCTCGCGCAGTTGTCTTGCGCGTGCGTACATGGGTTCCACCTGAGCCGTACCGAAGCCTGGCCGGCTAAACGTTCACGCAGCCTCTGCGAGGCCCTCGACCTCACGCGTGGTGGCGAGCCGCTCGAGCGCCTTGTGCTCGATCCGCCGCACGCGCTCCGGCGAGATGCCGAGCTGCCTGCCCGCCTCGCGCAGGGGGGTGGGGTTGTCCCCGTTGATGCCGTAGCGCAGCTGGATCACGCGCCGCTCCTGGTCGGAGAGGTTCTCGAGTGCGTCGCGAACCGCCTCCTCGCGCAATGCGATCTCGGCCTCTTCGGAGGGCTCGGGCGCGTCGCTTGCGAACAGGTCGCCGAAGGCGGTGTCCTCGTCCTCGCCCACGGGCCGGTCGAGGCTCGTGACCGTGCGGGCAGCGTCGCGCGTCTCCTCGAGCTCACGGAGCGTGATGTCGGCCGCCTGCGCGACCTCCTCGTCCGTCGGCGCGCGCTCGAGCTTCACGGCCAGCTCGCGCTCCACGCGAGCGATCTTGCGCTCGCGCTGCCCGATGTGCACGGGGATGCGGATCGTGCGGCCCTGGTTCGCGAGGCCGCGCTGGATCGCCTGGCGGATCCAGAAGGTCGCATAGGTGGAGAACTTGTAGCCCTTGCGCCAGTCGAACTTCTCGGCCGCGCGGATCAGCCCCAGGATGCCCTCCTGGATCAGGTCGAGCAGCGACAGCTCGTGGCCCTGGTACTTCTTCGCCAGCGAGACCACCAGGCGTAGGTTCGAGTTCACCATGCGCTCCTTGGCCTCGAGGTCGCCGCGCTCGATGCGCTTGGCCAGCTCGACCTCCTCCTCGGCGCTCAGCAGCGGGTAGCGCCTGATGTCGCGGAGAAACAGCTGGAGCGTGTCGCCCGTCATCGTCGCGAGCTCGCCGTTGCCGTAGCTCGTGGGGGCGACCGTCTCGCGGCCGCAGTCGTCGGTGACGTCGATGCCGCGGGCCTCGAGCCGGTCGGCGAGCGCCTGCGCCTCCTCGTCCGACAGGTCGAGCTCATGGGTCAGCTCGGACACCTCCGAGAGGTTCAGGCAGCCGAGCTCGTCGCCGCGGCTGATCAGCACTTCGATCTCCGACGTGTTCATGGTCAATCGGTACCCGTAGGCCGGGGGAGGAAACGGTCCAGGCGGCAACCGCGATCCATTGAGGCCGCCCGGGAGTATTCTGCCGCCATGGGATCTGGCGAGTCGGCCTCGTACCTGACGCTGGAAGCTGGCGCACCCGTGATCAGCGCCGACGGCGAGCGGATAGGAACCGTCGAGCATGTGCTCAGGGACGACGCCACCGACATCTTCGACGGGATCGTCATCGACATGCGGCTCGGCCCCGGCGGGCTCCACTTCGTGGACGCGCCGGAGGTGGCGCAGATCGGGCCGGATGGTGTGCGCCTGACGATCGACGCAGCCGAGGCGGAGCACCTGCCCAAGCCGTCTCCCAGCCCCGCCGTCATGGAGCACCACGGCGTGGAGGACTCGGAGAGCAAGCTCGAGCACAAGCTGCGCCGCGCCTGGGAGATCGTCTCAGGGCGTGGGTAGCAGCGAGTCGATGCGTCGGCGTGCGGGGGAGATGCCGCGGGCATAGGAGGCGATGTCGGCCCAGGGGTCGCCCTTCGCGCTCAGTCGTCGCAGGACGTTCGTCACGTTCCAGCGGTCGGGGCGGAGCTTGGAGTCGGACAGCTCCTCCCAGTCGATCGGCGTGGCCACGGGCGCGCCGGGGCGCGGGCGCACCGCATACGGCGGCACCGTGGTCTGGGCGTAGCCGTTGCGCGCGGTGTCCACCAGGATGCGCTCCCCGCGGTTCGCTTTCCGGAACTCCGTGGTCAGTTCGTCCGGATGATCGGCGGCCAGCACGCGCCCGATGTCGCGAGCCAGCTCGTGTACGTCCTCGAAGCGGGCCCGCCGACGCAGCGGGGTCCATACGTGAATCCCCTTCGAGCCGGTGACCTGTGCGAACGGCGCCATGCCGAGGTCCCGCATGAGCTCGCCGGCCCAGCGCGCCGCGCGCCGGACCGCGGCGAAGTCGCCGCCCGGTGGCGGGTCAAGGTCGATCACGAGCCTGTCGGGCTGCCAGACGCGGTCGGCGCGGGCGAGCCAGACGTGTGGCGTGATCGTGTTCTGTCCGACCAGGTAAACCAGCGTCGCCGCAGTGCTGATCACCACGTGCGTGACCGTGCCGTTCGCCTTCGGCACCTCCACCCGCTTGATCCAGTCGGGGAAGTAGTCCGGGATGTCCTTGTGGAAGAAGCCCTTGCCATTGATCCCGTCGGGGAAGCGCTGCATGCTCACGGGCCTTCCCTTCACGTGCGGGAGCATCCAGTCCGCCACGCGCTCGTAGTACGACGCCACGTCGGCCTTGGTGGTCCCGTCGTCGGGGAAGAGCACCTTGTCCGGATGGGTGATCTCGACGCTCATGCAGGCACCTCGCGGACCACCTCGCGCGCGGGCTTGTCGTCGCGCAGCCCGAGGAAGCGGGGGTGGCGCAGGCGGTGGTCGCGCGTCCACTCCGTGAAACCGATCTGTGCGACCAGCTCGGGCCGCACCCAGTGCGTGCCCGGTGGGATCGGCTTGAAGCGCTCAAAGGGCGACTCGTCCTGCTCGAGCTCGCGCATGCTCTGGCCGAGTGTCTGCAGGGTGTGGTGGTCGAAGCCGGTGCCGACCTTGCCGGCGTAGCGAAGCGTGCCGCCGTCGTAGTAGCCCACCAGGAGCGCGCCGAAGTCCGTGCGAGAGCCCTTCGGCGCGGAGAAGCCGCCGATCACGAGCTCCTGCTCGGCGTGACACTTCAGCTTGAGCCAGTCACGCGAGCGGCCGCCGCTCAGGTACGGGCTGTCGGCACGCTTGGCAATCACTCCCTCGAGCCCCTTCTCGCACGCCTCGCGGTACATCTCCTCGCCGTGCTCGCCGTTGCGGTGGGGGTTGAAGCGAACCGGCCCGCCGAACTCGAGCGCCCGCCGGAGGCGAGCCTTGCGCTGGCGCAGCGGCACGTTGCGGAGGTCCTCGCCGCCGTGGCGCGGAAGGTCGAAGAGGTAGAGGAACACGGGCACGCGCTCGCGGCCGCGCCGCTGAAGCCGCGAGAAGCTCGTGATGCCGTTCTCGAAGGCCACGATCTCGCCGTCGGCGATGAAGTCATCGGACGGCTCCCGCTCCAGCGCCTCCACGATCGTGGGGTACTCGTGGTTCATCCCACGGCCTGTCCGCGACACGAGCCGGACACCGGACGCGTCCCTCGTGGCGAGGCAGCGGATTCCATCGAGCTTGCGCTCGAAGATCCAGTCCGGGTCCGAGAACGGCCTGTCGCTGAGCACCGCCTTCATCGGCTCGATCACCCGTCGAGCTCCTCGATGGTGCGCCCGCTCACCACGGACTCGGGCCGCTCCGCCACCGGGTCGGGGCCGTCGGCCTCGTCGTCGCGGCGCTTCACGAGCAGCCAGCGCCGCCCCTCGATCTGCCGCAGCGACCATCCGCCGTGCAGCTTCTCGCCGTCCAGGCGAAAGGAGGCATGGCCCGCCGCGAGCGCCTCCTCCATCGGCTCGTCGCGCAGGTTCTCGTAGGTGCCGCGGTCCCAGACGATCACGGGGCCGGCGCCGTACTCGCCCTTCGGGATCACGCCCTCGAAGTCGCCCCACGAGAGCGCGTGGTCGTCAACGGCCATCGCCAGCCGCTTGTCGCGGGGGTCCATCGACGGGCCCTTCGGGACCGCCCAGGATCGGAATGCTTCGGCCACCTCGAGCCTGAAGTCGTAGTGCATGCTCGTGGCGTGATGCTGCTGGATCACGAACCGCGGCACTCACGCCCCCGTTCCGTGCTCGAGTGGCTGGATGCTGAGTGGGCCCTCGTGGCGGGTCTCCACCTGGAGCGTCGAGTGCGAGATCTTGAAGCGCTCGCGGAGCAGCTCAGCCAGCTCGCGGCGGTGAGCCTGGGTGTCGCAGCCGGCGCGCACGGTCACGTGGGCTGAGATGGCGGGGAAGCCGGAGGTGACCTCCCACACGTGCAGGTCGTGCACCTCCACCACGTGGCTCTGTGCGGCGAGCACGCTGCCGATCTCCTCGGGGTCGAGGTCACGCGGGGCGGCCTCGAGCAGGACGCGCCCCGAGTCGCGCAGCAGCCCGTAGCCCGAACGCAGCATCACCGCGGCCACGACCAGCGCGGCGATGCCGTCCGCGCGGGTGAAATCCGTGAGCAGCACCACCGCGCCGGCGATCGCCGTGGCGATGAACGCGAACAGGTCGGTGAGCACGTGCTGGAAGGCGCCCTCCACGTTCAGGCTGCTGCGGTCCGCGCCGGCCAGCACGCGCGTGGCCACGAGGTTCACCGCGATTCCCACGATGGCCACCACAAGCACGGCCAAGCCGGCCACGTCCGGCGGGTTCACGAGCCGCTGGATCGCCTCCAGGGCGATCAGCACCGCCAGCCCCACGAGCGTCGCCCCGTTGACCTGGGCCGACAGGATCTCCGCGCGCCGGAATCCGAACGTGAAGCCACCACTGGCGGGCCGCCGTGCGAGCCGGGCGGCGAACAGCGCGAGGGCGATCGCGCCGGCGTCCGTGAGCATGTGCGCGGCGTCGGAGAGCAGGGCGAGCGAGTCGGCCATCACGCCGGCCACGACCTCCGTCACCATCAGCCCGAGGATCAGAACCAGGGCAATGGTCAGGCGCCGCGCGTCGTCCGTGTGGACGTGGCCGTGGTGGTGGTGCGACATCCGGGTAAGGGTCGCATGCTCCGGTTTGCTTGGTCCTATCGCGATTCACCGCGTATATCGCGGAGAACTTCGATAGCACCCCGCCCACGCGGGTCCCTCGACCCCTTCACCGCAAGGAACTACGCAGCGTCGGCCGCAGCGGGTGAGCGGAGCGCCCCGTCGGTGGGGCCCGGTTCGCGGGCCGGCGGGCGCGCTAGGGGACCGCGTTCGGAGCCGGCGCGGTCTGAGTGGGGTCGGGTGGCGGCGCGACGGGTGCGGTCTCCGAAGGCGGAGCCTGCTCAGGTGCCGTGTCCGTGGTCGGCGCTGGCTCGTCGGGGCTGGTGCCGGTCTGCTCCGGCGTTGTCTGCTGCGGCTTGGTGTCCGGCTCCTCCTGCTGCGGTTGCTGCTGCTTCTTTGCCTGACCGCCGAGCAGCGTTGTGCGCGAGGCGCCCCTGCCGATCGACCCGCCGGACAGCAGGTCGGCCGCAGTCACGACGACCACGCCGATCACGAAGGCGAGCGCCGCGGTCGCAGCCACTGCGCGCAGGGCGAGCCGCCGCCGGGGGGCGGCCGCCGCGGGCTGGCGGTAGATCCGGATTGGGCCACCCGTGTCCGGAGGCGCCAAACCGGCGTCGCGCGACTGCAGCGGGTCGCCGTGGGGCGGCGCGACTGCCGCGCGTGGCCGTGGGGTGCGCTTGCCGAGCGCCGGCTGGTCGCTTGTCCAGGCGCGGGCGATTCGCTCGGTCGGCCGGTGCAGCGCCTCGCTCAGCAGCGTGACCAGGACAGGGGTTAGCGCCGCGGCTACCCATGTGCCGGCGATCCACAATTGCGAGGTGACGGCGGCCGCCGAGGCAGACGCGACGCTTGCGATCGTCAGCGTCCGCGTGTTGAGGCGGCGCTCCTCCTCGCGCTCGGGTGAGCGAGTGGCGGGAGGCATGCGAACGCGGCAGGGTAGCGATGTAGGGTCCGCGGGTGCCCGACTCGCCGACACATGAGGCCGACGTGGTGGTGGTCGGGGCGGGGCTCGCGGGCCTCGCCGCGGCGCGGGAACTGAGCGCGCGCGGGGCCTCGGTCGTGGTGGTGGAGGCGCGTGAGCGCGTCGGCGGGCGCGTGGAGAACCATGACCTCGGCGGCGGCAACGTGGTCGAGGTGGGCGGCCAGTGGATCGGCCCGACCCAGGACAGGCTCGCCGCGCTGGCGTCGGCGCTGAAGGTGGACACCTTCCCCACGCATGGTCACGGCCACAACGTGATCGAGTACGGCGGCAGGCTGCGCCGCTACAGGGGCACGATCCCGCGCATCAACCCGCTGGTGCTGCTCGACGTGGAGCGCGCCCAGCGCCGATTGAACCGCCTCTCGCGGAGCGTTCCGCTGGGCGCCCCCTGGGAGGCGCCGAACGCCGCGAAGCTGGACGGCCAGACCGCCGCGACCTGGATGCGCCGCAACCTCGCAACGAGGGGCGGCCGGACCTTGCTCGAGCTGGGGTTCGAGGCGGTTTGGGCGGCCCAGCCCGAGGACATGTCGCTGCTGCACGTCCTCTTCTACATCCACTCCGCAGGCAGCCTCGAGATGCTCTTCGACACCGGGGGCGGCGCCCAGCAGGACCGCTTCGTGGGCGGCTCGCAGCTGATCCCGATCCGGATGGCAGCGGGGCTCGGCGAGGAGCGGGTCGTGCTGGGCGCGCCGGTGCGGCGGATCGAGCACTCGCGCGAGGGAGTGACCGTGCACGCTGACGGCAACGTCCTCCGCGGGCGGCGCGCGATCATCGCGGTGGCGCCCACCCTCGCGGCGCGAATCGCGTACGACCCGCCGCTGCCTGGCTATCGCGACCAGCTCACGCAGCGCATGCCACTCGGCACGGTCGCCAAGTGCATGGCGATCTACGACGAGCCCTTCTGGCGCGGCGACGGCCTGTCCGGCCAGGGCGCGAGCGAGCGCGGCCCCGTACGCGTGACCTACGACAACTCCCCGCCAGACGGCTCACCGGGCGTACTGCTCGGCTTCCTCGAGGGCCGCCGAGCGCGCGAGCTCGGTCGCCTGCCCGCCGCGGAGCGCCGCACGGCCGTGATCGACTGCTTCACGCGCCTGTTCGGCCCGCGGGCCGGCACGCCGGACGCCTACGTCGAACGGCTGTGGGCGGAGGAGGAGTGGACGCGCGGCTGCTACGGCTGCCACATGCCAACCGGCGCGTGGACGAACTACGGGCCGGCGCTCCACCGGCCGCTCGGCCCACTGCATTGGGCGGGCGCCGAGTACGCGCACGTCTGGAACGGCTACATGGACGGCGCGGTCCGCTCGGGCGAGGCCACGGCGGCTGAGGTCCTCGAATCGCTCGTTTAGCGCGGAATCGCCCCGGTATCCGACGGGTATGGGACAAAAGCTTGAAGGCAAGAAGGTCGCGTTTCTCGCGACGGACGGCGTGGAGCAGGTCGAGCTGACCGAGCCCTGGAAGAGGGTCGAGGAGGAGGCCGGCACGCCCGAGCTCATCTCGCTCGAGAGCGGCGAGATCCAGGGCTTCAACCATCTCGACAAGGGCGATACGTTCAGGGTCGACCGCACGGTCGACGAGGCCAGCGAAGGCGACTACGACGGCCTGGTGCTGCCGGGTGGCGTGGCCAACCCGGACTTTCTCCGTGTGGACGAGAAGGCCGTGAGCTTCGCGCGCTCGTTCTTCGAGGCCGGCAAGCCGGTCGCCGTGATCTGTCACGGCCCGTGGACGCTTGTGGAGGCCGACGTGGTCCGCGACCGGACGGTCACCTCGTGGCCGAGCCTGCGAACGGACATCCGCAACGCGGGCGGCAACTGGGTCGACGAGGAAGTGGTCGTGGACAACGGCCTCGTCTCCAGCCGCAAGCCGGACGATCTCCCGGCCTTCTGCGACAAGATGGCGGAGGAGATCTGCGAGGGCAAGCACGAGGATCAGACGGCTGGCGCCAGACGTTAAGCGCAGGTTTGCGTCGAGCGCATCGGAGTATTTCCCGCGCTGAGCGGGTATCGCCCAATTGAACGTGCCCGAGGAGGAGGGAACTCTCTGATGAAGACCCCGCGGTTCATGGCCGTGTTGGTGGCGATGGTTGCGCTGGCGATTGCCGGTTGCGGAAGCGACGACAGCGAAAGCGGAGGTGCTGACGCCGAGAAGGCCACCCAGGCCAAGGCCTCGGGCGACGTCACGTGGTGCATTGGCAAGGACACCACCGGCGCGTTCGGGACGGTGATCGACAACTTCAACAAGGCCAACCCGAACGCCAACGTCAAGCTCCTCGAGCTGCCTGAGGACGCGGGCGAACAGCGCAGGCTTCAGGTCCAGCGCCTCGAGGCCAAGTCCCCCGAGTGCGACGTGCTCGGCACGGACGTGATCTGGACCGCGGAGTACGCGGCTCAGGGTTGGCTGCTCGACGTCTCCGACTGGATCTCCAAGAATGGCGACAAGTTCATCCCGTCCACGGTGGACACCACGGAGTTCGAAGGCAAGAACTGGGCGATCCCGTTCAACTCGAACGCCGGCTTCATCTACTACCGGACCGACCAAGTCGACAAGGCGCCCGACAACTGGGAGGACCTCTACAAGGAGGCCGGGGAGAACGACGGTGTCGTCTACCAGGGCTTCCGGTACGAGGGACTGACCGTGAACTTCCTCGAGCTCGTCTACAGCGCGGGGGGCAGCGTGTTGTCCGAGGACGGCAAGGAGGCGACGGCCGACTCGCAGGAGGTCAAGGACGTCCTTCAGTTCATGGCCGACGGCATCAAGAATGGCGACGCTCCGAAGGCTGTGACGACGTACAAGGAGGAGGAGTCGCGGCGCGCGTTCGAGTCCGGCAACGCCACGTTCATGCGCAACTGGCCGTACGCCTACTCGCTCGGCAAGGACTCGAAGATCGCGGACAAGTTCGACATCGCCACGTTCCCCGGCTTTGCCGGGAACGAGGGCGCCGGCGTGCTCGGCGGGTACAACCTCGCGATCTCGGCCTACTCGAAGAACCCCGAGGGCTCGCTCGCGTTCGCCGAGTTCGCTACGAACCCGGAACAGCAGGCGCTGATGGCGACCGAGGCGTCGCTACCGCCGACGGTGACCGAGACGTACGACGACCCGGCAGTGAAGAAGGCGATGCCGTTCGCCGAGGAGCTGCGCACCGCGATCGACCAGGCACAGCCGCGGCCCGTGTCGCCGGTCTACCCGCAGATCAGCGAGGCGATCTTCAACAACGTCTACGACGCGCTCCAAGGGAAGGCGTCGCCCGACGAGGCCGCCAGCAAGATGAACGAGGAGATCCAGAAGGCACTCGAGACGTTCTAGGAGCATGGAAGCCGCAACGGCCAGATTGGGTCGAGGTCGCAAGAAGCGCGGCAAGACCTACGGGAGTGAGGAACGGCGCCTAGCCGCGCTGCTCCTCACGCCCGCCATGGCGGTCATCGCCCTGGTGGCCGCGTATCCGATCGGCTACGCGATCTGGCTCTCGTTCAACGAGTACAGCGTCCGCACGCCGGGGCTGTCGCGGTGGGCCGGCTTCAAGAACTACACCGAGGCGTTTGGGTCCGCGGAGTTCTGGGACGCGGTCAAGAACACGTTCGTGTTCACCGGGATCTCCGTCACCCTCGAGCTTGCCATCGGGCTCGGGATGGCGGTCGCCATGCACGAGGCGTTCAAGGGCCGGGGACTGCTTCGGACAGTCGTGCTGGTGCCGTGGGCAGTGCTCACGGTGGTCAGCGCAATCACCTGGCGCACGCTGTTCGAGCCCAACCTCGGCCTCGCGCCGCAGATCCTGGATGCCATCGGGATCGGAGGCGACGTCGTCTGGCTCGGCCAGGAGGGCTACGCGATGGCGGTGATGATCCTCGCCGACGTCTGGAAGACCGCGCCATTCATGGCGCTGCTGCTGTTGGCCGGCCTCCAGGTGATCCCGGACGACGTCTACGACGCCGCCAAGGTCGACGGCGCCACGACCTGGCAGCGCTTCAGGCGGATCACGATCCCGCTGTTGATGCCGGCGATCCTCGTGGCGCTGATATTCCGCACGCTCGACGCACTCCGGATCTTCGACCTGCCCTACGTGCTCACCGGCGGCGCCAACGGGACGACAACGCTGTCGCTGATCGCGCACCAGGAGCTGCTCACCAACCGCCTGATCGGCTACGGCTCGGCGCTGTCGGTGCTCACCTTCATCATCGTGATGGCGGTGTCGTTCATCTACATCCGCACGGTGGGCGGCAACATCAAGTCACTGGCGGAGGAGGGCTGATGGAAGCCTCTGGCGGAGTTGTCACGCCCGGCGCCGACGTCCGCGAGGGAGGGCAAGAGCGCGAGGAGGCCCGCTCGGCCGCACGCCGCGGACCACGCCGCAACTGGGTCCGCCCGCTGCTCATGACGATCGCCGTGATCTTCATCTGCATCTTCTGCCTGTTCCCCTTCTACTGGCTGATCAACGTGTCGCTGAAGACGGGCTCGGACCTCTCCTCGTCTGACCTCTTTCCGCCGAACCCGACGCTCGACAACTACAGCTCGATCTTCAAGAACGACAACTTCACCTCGGCGCTCAAGAACAGCGTGATCATCACGACGGTGACCACGATCCTCGCGCTGATCGTGGGCTCGTTCGCCGCGTACGCGCTCGCGCGCCTGCGCTTCAAGCGCAAGTTCCTGTTCCTCGCGATCATCCTGTCGATCTCGACGTTCCCACTGATCGCCATCGCGGCGCCGATCTTCAAGCTGTGGACCGACATCGGGATCTACGACACGCGCATCGGCCTGATCATTCCGTATCTGACGTTCGCGCTGCCGCTGGCGATCTACATCCTCACGTCGTTCTTCAAGGAGATCCCGAAGGAGCTCGAGGAAGCGGCGCTCGTGGACGGGGCCACCTACTTCCAGGCGTTCCGCAAGGTCGTGCTGCCGCTCGCCGCGCCCGGCCTCGTAACGGCGGGTCTCCTCACCGCGTTCTTCGTGTGGAACGAGTTCCTGCTCGCGGTCACGCTCACCAGCTCGCCGAACGCGTTCACGGTGCCCGTGTCCGTGGCGAACTTCACCGGCAGCCAGAAGTTCGAGGTCCCGCTCGGCACGATCAGCGCGGCGTCTGTGGTGATCACGATCCCGCTCGTGCTCGCGGTGATCATCTTCCAGAAGCGGATCGTGGCTGGCATGACGGCGGGCGCCGTCAAGGGCTGACGTTCTCCGCTGCGCTCGTTACTTGCGCTCCGCTCGCCGTCTGCGCGGCGGCCCGCCCGCACACGACTGCAGCGGTGAAGGGGTTGGAGGTCAAAAAGTCGATCTCGAGCCTTTCGCGGGTGGGGTTCCGCGCGTTTTCAATCGATACGAACGACTAGCTCCCGAACCCCTTCCCAAATGAATCGAGATCAACATTTTCGACCCCCTGCCCTCAATGCCCGTTGTCGTGGGCGCCGGTTGACCGGCCGCCCGGCGGACGGCACGCCGCCCGACTAGCCTCCGACGCCGATGTGGTGGCAAGACGCCGTCATCTACCAGATCTATCCGCGCTCGTTCCAGGACTCTGACGGCGACGGCGTAGGCGATCTCCGGGGGATCGAGCAGCGGCTCGACCACCTCGCCTGGCTGGGCGTGGACGCGCTCTGGCTGTCGCCGATCTATCCGTCTCCTATGCACGACTTCGGCTACGACGTGGCCAACTACGAGGACGTCGACCCGGTGTTCGGCTCGCTCGACGAGTTCGACAGCCTGGTGGCGGCGGCGCGCGAGCGCGGGCTGCGCGTGCTGCTCGACCTCGTGCCGTGCCACACGTCGATCGAGCACCCGTGGTTCAGCGAGCACCCCGATTGGTACATCTGGGCGGACGCTCCGAACAACTGGACCTCCGCCTTCGGGGGCCCGGCGTGGAGCCCGCTGAACGGCCGCTATTACCTGCACTCGTTCTATCCGGAGCAGCCGGACCTCGACTGGCGCAATCCGGAGGTCGTGGCGGCGATGCAGCACGCGCTCCACTTCTGGATCGAACGCGGCGCCGCGGGCTACCGCGTGGACGCGATCGACCGGCTCCTCAAGGACGCGCAGTTGCGAGACGACCCGCCCGCGACCGAGCCGTTCGGACTGCCGCTGCGCGCCGACGAGGGCAAGTTCGCGCACACCAACTCGCGCAACGCGCCGGACACCGGTGAGGCGCTCGCGCGGATCCGCGAGGCAGTGGGGGACGCGCTGCTCGTGGGCGAGATCTACCTGCCGAGCGCGAAGTGGCAGCCCTACCTCGAGCACCTCGACGCGGCCTTCGCATTCGAGCTGCTCCACGCGAGCTGGGACGCCGAGCACCTGCGTGCCGCGATCGAGGCCACCACAGCCCGCCCCGGCGCCGCCTGGGTGCTCTCGAACCACGACTTCGGCAGGCTCGTGACCCGCTTCGGAGCCGAGAACGCGCGCTCGGCCGCGCTGCTGCTGCTCACGCTGCCGGGGCCGGCCTTCCTCTACCAGGGCGACGAGATCGGGCTCGGCGACGGCCCGGGCGGCGAGCGGGTGTACGACCGCGCCGACCGCGACCGCTTCCGGCACCCGATGCAGTGGGACGCCTCGGCGAGCGGCGGATTCAGCACCGGGGAGGCGTGGCTGCCTCCCGTGGACCCGGAGCGCACCAACGTCGAGGACCAGCGCGAAGACCCTCACTCGACCCTCTCACTGGTGCGCGATCTGCTCACGGTGAGGAGGGTCATGGGCGACGGCTTCGAGCTGCTCGACGCCGAGCAGGGCGTGCTCGCCTACCGCCACGGAGACCATCTGGTCGCCATCAACACGACTTCGGACGAGGCGCGCGCCACGCTTGGGGGCGAGCTCGTCCTCGAAACCGTCCCCGGCGCGTGGAGCAACGGAAGGCTCGCGGCGCACTCCGGGGTGATTACGCGGTCTGACGAAGGGGTAGGACAGCGGTGAGGGGGAGATAAATGGCCGAGATCAAGCTCGAGAACGTCACGAAACGATTCCCGGATGGCTACGAGGCCGTGCGGGACATGAGCCTCGACATCGAGGACGGCGAGTTCATGATCCTTGTCGGGCCTTCGGGCTGCGGCAAGTCGACCGCGCTGCGCATGATCGCCGGGCTCGAGGACATCACCGACGGCGAGCTCAGGATCGGCGGCGACGTGGTGAACCAGCTCCCGCCGAAGGACCGCGACATCGCGATGGTCTTCCAGAACTACGCGCTCTACCCGCACATGACCGTGCGCGAGAACATGGGCTTCGCGCTTCGCCTCCGCGGTGAGGACAAGGAGGAGATCAACAAGAAGGTCGAGGAGTCAGCCCGCATCCTGGACCTCGAGCCGCACCTCGATCGCAAGCCGGCGCAGCTCTCGGGCGGGCAGCGCCAGCGCGTGGCCATGGGACGCGCGATCGTGCGCGACCCGGCGGCGTTCCTGATGGACGAGCCGCTCTCGAACCTCGACGCCAAGCTGCGCGTTCAGATGCGCACCGAGGTGGCGCGACTTCAGCAGCAGCTCGGCACGACAATGATCTACGTGACCCACGACCAGACCGAGGCCATGACGCTCGGCGATCGCGTGGCCGTGATGCGCTCCGGTGTGCTCCAGCAGGTCGGCTCGCCGATGGAGCTCTACAACGCCCCCCTCAACCTCTTCGTGGCCGGCTTCATCGGCTCGCCCGCGATGAACTTCATGCCGGCGACCGTGGAGGGCGACACGGTGAAGCTGCCGTTCGGCGACGTGCGGCTGCCGCAGGAGATGCACGATCGCCTGAGCCAGAGCAAGGGGCGCCAGCTGATCGCCGGGATCCGGCCCGAGCACTTCGAGGACGCGGCGCTCGTCGGCGAGACTAAGGATCGTGGCTCGACCTTCCGCGCGAAGATCGAGGTGGTCGAGGCGATGGGTTCGGAGCTGTACGCGCACTTCACGGTATCGACGGACGAGACGATCGAGTCCGACGAGCTGCGCGAGCTGGCCGCTGACGCGGGCGGCGGTGAGGTCCCGAGCGCGGGCGAGGGGCGCATCGTCGCGCGGCTAGACCCGGCGGCCAACGTGAAGCAGGGCGAGGAGTCGGAGCTGTGGGTCGACGCCACGAAGCTCCAGCTCTTCGATCCGGACGACGGCCGCAACCTGATGGTCGACGATGCTGGCCCGGCCGCCGTGGGCGCCGCGGCGGGCGGCGAGCAGCCCGCTACTTCAACTCGCGACGAAGCCTCCTGACCATCGTGTCGTCCTCGAGCCCCGGGTGCTCGAGGTCGCGGCGGATCGCCTCGATCACATCATCGGTCCACTCGTGCGTGCGCAGGATCAGGTAGCGCAGCTGCGCGACCTTCATGTACGCCTCGGTGTCGCTCACGCCCTTCGGCACGAGCTGCGCCTCGCGCAGCATCTCTACGACGGGCTCGTACTCGTCCCGGAACCACGCCTCGGCGGCCTCCTGCCGCGATAGCTCCTGATCGAGCGCCTGGCTCGCGCGGAATCCCCACGCCTCGACAGCCTCGGCGAGGGCGGCGTAGCGCCACTCGTCGCTCAGGTGGATGCGCTCGCGCGCTTCGTCAGGCAGCGGCACTCGCTCGAAGAAGAGGCGCTGGTGGCTCTTCAGGGGCAGGTCCCGCATCCGGATCTTGCGGTCCGCGCCCAACTCGGTGAGGACCTCGGTCACGTAGGCCTCGATGTCGCGGTAACCGAGCGCGTGCGCGACCGAGACGCGGTGATGCCCGTCCTTGACGAAATGCAGCTCGCCGATCCGGTAGACGTCAATGGGCGGCATCGCCTCGCCCCTGCGCTGGGCAAGGTTGATGCGCTCCCAGCGCTCGCGGACCCGTGGCGAGGTGGGGCGGAAGTCGCGGTCGAACTCGCGCGAGCGGTCGACGGTCCCGATGATCGAGTCGAGGGGGATCAGCTCCAGGCCGAGCCGCCGCTCGCCGACGCGGCCCAGGGCTTGGGCGACCTCCTCGAACGGCAGGATGTGGTTCACGTCGTCGGCTCGGCGCAGCCGGGCGGACAGCCGCGCGAGGGCGCGCCGGCGCCGCGCGCGGCTGAAGTCGAACTGAGCGTCGGCGCTCGGGAGCCCGGTGTCCCTTGCCATCGTCCGAGAGTACTCAGGGCACAAGCAGCACGGGGTACCGCCGGGTGCCCGCGTTCCCTGCAATATCAGCGGCGCAGACCGTCACGCGCGCCCGCACGCCGCGCCCGGTCCGCAGTGTGCGCCGGACCGCGCGCGGAACGGCCACCGAGATGACGCTGTAGCCGCGTGCGGCCGGCTTCCGAGCGGCCGCTCGGCGCGTCTGCTCACGGATCACGGCGCTCGCCCCCACGAGGCAGTCCTGATCGGGGCAGCGCACGCTCAGGACGATCCCGCCCGCGGCGAGCGCGTGCTGGCGAGCTGCGACTCGGGCGATCAGACGCGGCGGGGTCACGTCGTCCCGCACCGGCGCAGCGCACTTGCCTGCCACCAGCCGGCGGGCCTCCTCGAGGTGGGGCTGGTAGCCGGAGCGGTTCTGGGGGGCGGGCCTCTCGACGTCGGCGATCCATTGCCCGAAGCTGCCCGGATCCGCAGCCGGATCGGGCCTGGTCTCCGCCACGAGGCGCTGGCGCACTGCCGAGGCCGTGTCGATGAACCACTTCATCTGAAGGTCGGGCCTCCGCGGGTATCCGCGGTACTCGCCGCTGTTGAGGCTTTCGTGCATGCCGAAGAAGCCGTGGTAGCTCTCACCGCGAAGGTTGCGCAGGCCGCTCTCGGCGATGGCGGCCATCACGGGCAACTCGTGCGGCAGCCCGCGCTCTGCTGCAGCGCGCGCCATCCAGCGCGCCAGCCGCTCCTTCGGCGCGCTATCGCCTGGGTAGAGGGCGGGGCAGGGCTCGTCGAAGTCAGGCGCGGGGGCGCCGCCCTGCCCAAGGGCGGGCGAGGCGCTTACGAGCACCGCGAGGAGCGCGGCCGCGAGGACGGTCGAGCGAATCACAGCCGCGCATCGTGTCAGGAACGGCGGTCAGCCCACCACGAGCCGGAACGCCCGCGGCTGGACCGTGAAGCGCGCAGGGCCGATGGCCACGAGCTCGCCGTCCACGTTGAAGGTGGTGCCGTCTGGGCCCAGCACCTCGGCCGTGATACAGCTCGCGTGGAACGCACGCGGATGGTCGGTGACCCCGCCGCTCCGGAGGCGGTAGGCAAGGCTCACGAGGCCGATGCGCGGTCCGGCCTCGATCGCCACCACCTCCAGGCTTCCGTCCGCGGGGTCGGCCTCTTCGATGGCTGCGCCCGCGCCGAACGCGCCCGAGGCGGCCACCGTCACCTGCCACGCGTCGCCGGCGAGCAGCTCACGTCCGTCGCAGTCCACGAGGCACCTCAGCGGCTTCGCGGTGAGGCCCGCGCTGACCGCGCCAAGGCCGTATGCCAGCGGCCCGAGCAGCCGCTTCCACGACCCAGCCCTGCGCGCCGCCGGAGCGGGCAGCCCGGCGCTCGCCACGTTCACGAACGGGCGCTCCTCGTTGATCCAGCCGAGCTCGAGCTCGCGCAGGCGGGTGCCGCGCGCCGCGAGCTCGCAGGCCGCCGAGAGGTCGGAGGGCAGCCCGAGCCGGTCGGCGAAGTCGTTCGCGGTTCCCGCCGGGGCAACGGCCAGCGGGATACCCGCGGCGCCTGCGGCCGCGGCCGCAGGCGCGATGCTGCCGTCGCCACCCGCCACCACGAGCCGGTCGGGGCGCGACCCGACGGCCCGCTCGAGCTCCTCGATGTCGAAGCGTTCGACCCTGGCCCCGGACGCCTCCAGGCGCTCCGCGCACAGCTCGGGATCGCTCGATCCCGAGTGTTCGTTTGCCACCAGCGCCACCACCGTCGTAGCGCGTGCAAGCTCTCCGTGCGTCTTCCCTGACGCCCCCGCTCGTGCCATGCTCCTCGCCTTAATGGGTGCCCAGGCTCCGGTGTTCGTAACCCGACGGCTCCCCGGAGTGGCGCTTCAGCGCCTCGAGGCTGTGCACGACGTGGAGGTTTGGCCCGAGCGGACGCCACCGCCGAGGCCCGAGCTGCTCGCCCGGGCGCCGCGGCTCGAAGGCCTGCTCTCGCTGCTTACCGATCCGGTCGACTCCGAGCTGATCGACGCCGCGCCGAACCTGCGCGCGATCTCGAACTACGCCGTGGGTGTGGACAACGTCGACCTGGAGGCAGCCACGGCGCGGGGAATCCCGGTCGGCAACACGCCCGGGGTCCTCACCGACTCCACGGCCGACCTCGCGCTCGCGCTGATGCTCGGGATTGCGCGCCGGCTTGCAGAGGGCGACGGGTTCGTGCGCCGCGGCGAGTGGGTCACCTGGGAGCCCGGCCTCCTGCTCGGTCGGGACCTGCACGGGGCCACAGTGGGGATAGTCGGGTACGGCAGAATCGGTAAGGCGGTCGCTCGCCGGCTCGAGGGCTTCGGCTGCGAGCTGCTCACCACGAGCCGCACGGGCGGCGTACCGCTCGACGAGCTGCTCGAACGCTCCGACTTCGTGACCGTTCACTGCCCGCTCACCCCGGATACGCGCGGCCTCATCGGCGACGACGCGCTCGCGCGGATGAAGCCCACGGCCTACCTCGTGAACACGGCGCGCGGTCCCGTGGTCGATAGCGGCGCGCTGGCGCGCGCCCTCAACGCCGGCGAGATCGCGGGCGCGGCCCTCGACGTGACCGACCCCGAGCCGCTGCCCGGCGACCATCCGCTGCTCGACGCGCCGAACCTGCTGGTGGTGCCGCACATCGCCTCGGCCACGCACGCCACCCGCGGCCGCATGGCGGAGATCGCGGTCGACAACCTGCTCGCGGCGCTCGCAGGCCGGCCGATGCCCCATTCGGTCAACGAACGGCATCGCTGCGCACCGGGCCGACCGTGCGCAAAGCGCTCACTCGCCTAGCACCTTGATCACCATCCGCTTCGGCCGCCCGCCGTCGAACTCGCAGTAGAAGACCTGCTGCCACGGCCCCAGGTCGAGGCGCCCGTCGGTCACCGGCACGATCACCTGATGGTGGACGAGCAGGTTCTTGAGATGGGCGTCGCCGTTGTCCTCACCACCGCGGTGGTGGCGGTAGTCGCCCGGATCGGGGAGCAGCTCGCGAGCCACATCGTTGGCCGGCGGCTTCCAGCTCGGCGGGGCGATCTTGTCGAGCCACTCGAGCACGTCCTCGTGCAGCCCGGGTTCGTCGTCGTTGATCCAGACGGCGGCGGTGATGTGCATTGCCCCGACGAGCACGAGGCCCTCCGCGATGCCCGCTTCGTCGACGGCGGCCTGCACGTCATCGGTGATGCGAATGAACTGGCGGCGCTGCTCGGTGTTGAAGGTCATGTGGATCGTGTGAGACTTCATTGCAAATGAACCTCGGTCTCGAAGGCAGGGTCTGCGTGGTCACGGGCGGCTCGCGCGGCATCGGCGCCGCCACGGCGCGCATGCTCTCGCACGAAGGCGCGCGGGTGCTCACCGTGGCCCGGCACGGAGCAGACATCGAGCTCGACGTGACGGCCCCCGATGCCGCCGAACGCGTGCTCGAGGTGTGCCCGGAACCGCCCTGGGCGCTCGTTAACAACGCGGGCACGAGCCAGGCCCGCGCGCTCGAGGACCTGACCGACGCCGATTGGCAGGAGCAGTGGGAGCTGCACGTGATGGCACCGATGCGACTGATGCGCGCGCTGGCTCCCGTCATGGCCGATGCAGGCGGTGGGCGCGTGGTGAACGTGAGCTCGTCGTCGGGAAGGCGCCCGTCAGCCCGACTCGACGCGGCCTACTCGGTCACGAAGGCCGCGGAGCTGTCGCTCAGCAGGGTGTTCGCGGACGCGTTCGCGGCTCGCGGCGTGCTCGTGAACGCCGTGGCCCCGGGCGTGGTGGAGGGGGAGCTCTGGAAGTCCGAGGGCGGCCTGGCCGACCAGATCGCGGCGCGCACCGGCTCCACCCGCGAGGACGTGCTTGCCGCCACGCGAGCGAGCCCGCCGCTGGGCCGGATGGGCACGGACGACGAGGTGGCCGCGGTGATCACCTTCCTGTGTTCCGAGCGAGCGTCGAACGTGACCGGCGCGGCATGGGCCGTGGACGGCGGCGCGGTGCCCACGGCGTAGTTGCCGCTAGAAGTCGAGGTCGTTGTTCGGCGGCGTGGGCTCGGTGTACGCGCCCGTGGTGATCGCGTTGCCGGCCCGGTCCGTGACTGTGTTGACGGGGGTCCACTGCATGTTGGCGCCAGCGCCCACGGTCGTCACCGCTCCGACCACCGGAGCGCCGAGGACGATCGTGATCACTCCATTCGCCTGCGTCATCGTGGAGCCGTTGAACGACAGCGTGCCGGTCGTGAAGTCGTTGCGGTTGGTGTTGATCGTGCCGAACGGCAGCTGTGTTGTGCCGGCTGCGTTCCAGATCTGGATACGGTCCCCACCGCCCTGCTGCACGAAGCGCAGCTGAACGGTTGTGGCCGAGCCCGTCCAGGTCGACAGGATCGAGAAGGTGTCGAGCGTGTCGTTCGTCGAGAGGGTCAACACGTCCCCGACCTCGGGACGACCCGCGATGCCGCCGCTCGCCGACAGGCCGTTCGGCGCCGGGACCACGTTGTCGACCACCACATTGCCACTCAGGTTCGTCACGTTGGCCGCGATGATCCGTCGCCACGATCGAGATGGCCTTGGAACCGTTCGGTAGCGCGTCGGCGGTCAGCTGCGCGCTCCGGTAGTTGTACGTCGTGCCGCCCACGGTCCACGTTCCGGCGCTGAGGGCGACCGCCGTCTGTCCGGCGGTCACGTTGGCCACGTTCGCGATCACGGTGGACGTCCCGCTCGGCGGGGTGCCCACGTCGGTGACGTTCGCGTAGATGTAGTAGGTGGCGCTCGGCTTGATGAACCCGGTTGCGCCGCCGGTGCTCTTGCCGATGGCGAACGCGGAAATGGTCGGGCCGCGGAAGTCGGGCATGGCCGTGATGATGTTCGCGCCCTCGCTCGTCTGCCCCGCGAAGGCACCCTGCGTCACGCCGACGGTGGCCGACGCCAGCGTGAGCGCTGACACGAACAGCAGCGCCACCCACTTGGCCCTACGCGCTCTGGTCACCGTCGTTCTCCTCGGTGCGCCAGATCGAGGCCAGCTCGAGCACGAGCAGCAGCGCCAGCGCGCCGCCGAGCATCAGCACGAACAGACCCTTCGAACGCGCGAACATCAGCACCCAGCCCAGCTTCGGGATCCGGTAGACCACGCGGCCGATCTCCTCGCTGGAGGAGACCTTCCAGTCCTCCGACGAGCTGTTGGCATCGCCGCGCGTGCGAAAGACGACGGCGGCTCCATCGACGTGCATCTCGCGCACGCGGTGCGTGATCAGCCGCTCTGAGTCGTCCGGATCGCGGAACGTCACCACGTCCCCAGGGCGGGCCTCGAGCGGCGCGATGGTGCGCACCACGCTCACGTCGCCGGTCCCGAGGGCCGGCTCCATGCTGCCCGAGAGGACCACGAGCGGACGCGCGTCGAAGGCGAGCGGCACCGCCAGTGCGAGCCCGATGCCGATCGCGAAGCCGGCGGCCGTCATTGCGGCGAAGCGCAGCAGCGACCGGAGCACGCGCAGCACGGGCATCACAGGCTCGAGCAGCCGGACCCTCAGGCTGCGGCGCGGCGTCGAAAGGGCGGTCATCGCCGCGACACCTTGGTGAGCTCTGCGTCGAGCTCGAGGTCGACGTCCACTTGGCGGCCGGTCGTGTCGGAGGTGCCCTCCGGGATCCACGCGCGCACGCTGACCACGCGCTCCTCGGCCTTCTCAAGCCGCAGCGAGTGGGTCCACTCGCGCAGACCCGCGAGCGTGGTGGACGCGAGCGTCCGGCCGCCAGCGCGCAGCTGCACGTGGACGGCGCGGTCGAGATCGTGGTTCCCCATGCGCGCCCGCAGGCGCACGTCCACGGGGCCGCGGGTCACGTTCCTCACCGGGAGAGTGGCTCGGACGGACTTCCCACCCGGCTCCAGTCCGCCGGTCTTCAGGAAGGCACCGGTGCGCGGCACGTGCACCTCACCCGGGGCCACCGCCGCGATACGGACGCCCGCCCCCAGCGACTGGCCGGAGGCGGGCACCCGGAAAGCGAGCACCATCAGCGCCGCAAGCGCCAGGCCGGTTGCGATGCCGGCGGTGCGGATTGGTGCGATTGCTGAACTCATGTCAGCACGGGAGGCGCGTGTGCGCCCCTCGACTTACTGGTTCCGGGCCTCCCAGCGCAGCGTGTGCGTGCCGGTGTTGAGGCCTTCGGCGTTCGGGTCGTCGTCGATCGAGACCGTCACGCGGTAAACGAGCTTCTCGTTCTGGTCCCAGTCACCATCCACGCCCGGGGTGGCCGCGAGGCCGGTGCCGTATGTGGTGGCGAAGCCGGGGAGGTCGGAGTCATACAGCGTGCCAGCCGAGACGAAGCCCGTGCAGGACGGGAAGCTCGGGCTTGCCTGCGTGCCGTACTCGACCTTGAGGTTCGCGTACGGGGCGAGCGTGCCGAGGGCGCCGGGCACCCGGTACATCTTGATGTCAGCCGGCAGCGAGCCCGTGTACGTGACCTCGATGCAGTTTTCCTTGGGATCGTTCGGCTTGGCGTTGCCGATGCTGTAGAGCGCGCCACCCGCGTCGTTGTCCTGGACGTCGACGGTGCCTGCCGTGATCTGGTTGTTCGGGTTGTCCGTCTGGCCCGAGAAGGCCGAGAAAGCACCGGCCGTAGCCACTGCCCCGACGACGCCGATTACAACCAGTGAACGCAGAATCTTCTTGGTCTTGGTCATTCCCCCACTCCCTTTCATTTGCCTGGGTCTGATGCGAGTCCTTGGGTCCGACGGAGGCGTGGGGAAAGACGACTCCGCTGGGGTGTTGTCGGCCTGCCCCTGCTCCAAATGAGGTACATGGACAAATGTTCGAGGTCCGGAGCGGTCCCTATCGTGGGCTTTGTGTCCACGCTGCCGTACCGCATAAGGCGCTCAGATCGCGCTCTGCATGCGCGAATCCTGGTCGACGCGGACGGTGTCCAGGTGGTGGTCCCGCGCCGTTTCCCCCTGCGAAACGTTGAGCCGTTCGTCCAGGAGAAACGTCCATGGATTGAGCGGACGCTGCGCCGGATGCGCGAGTCGGAGAGCGAGGTGCCGCGCCCGCAAATCCAGCAGGGAGGCGGAATTCCGTACCTCGGCGAGCGCTTGGTTTTGGACATGAGCGCCGAGGCCGGCCGAACTAGACCATTCGTCTCCCGTCGCGGAGAGGAGCTCCGGGTGGTCCTTCCGGCGCATGCGGACCCGCGAAGCGCGCTCGAGGCCTGGTATCGGCGGCAGGCGCGCAGCGAGGTGGCCGTGCGGCTCGACGCGGCCGTGGCCCGTGCCGGCCGCAGCTACACGACGCTCCAGATCCGCGGGCAGCGCACGCGCTGGGCGAGCTGTTCAACGAGCGGGGCGATGAGCTTCAACTGGCGCCTGCTGCTCGCGCCGGAGGAGATCCTCGACTACGTGGTCGAGCACGAGGTCGCCCACCTGGACGTGCAGGACCACTCAGAGCGCTTCTGGCGCCTGCTGGCCTCGCGCTGCCCGGCGTGGAGCGAGCACGAGGCGTGGCTGCGGCGACATGGGCATGCGCTGAGGCTGTAGCCCTCTTCAGTGCCCGCCGTTCACTCCCACCTGAAAAACCGCACCGCCAGGAAGAGCCCCGCGGCAGCCCAGGCCGCCACCACCAGCGCCGCCGTCCCCACATCGGAGCCGCCGCCCACAATCGCCTCCGAGAGCCCGTCGATCAGGTGTTTCAGCGGCAGCGCCTCTGCCACCGCCTTCAGCGCGTCCGGCAGGTCGTCGGCCGAGTAGAAGACGCCCGAGATAAAGATCACCGGCAGGAAGATCGCGTTCGTGTACGCCGGCGCGGCCTCCTCGTTCGGGATCACGTGCGAGAACGCCACGCCGAGGGAGGCGAAGCAAATGACGCCGAGGAGGGTGAAGCCGGCGAGCATCAGCGGGTCCTGCGGCCAGTCCACGCCGTAGAGCAGGTTCCCGATCGTGACCACAAGCGCCACCTGGAGGATGGCGTTGAGCGCGGCGGAGCCGATGAAGCCGCCCAGATAGGCGCCCGCCGGCATCGGCGTGCCGCGGATCCGCTTGAGGACGCCCTCGTCGCGCAGGTAGGTGAGGTTGTAGGCCAGCGCCGTGAACGTGGTGGCGAGCACGCCCATGCCGGCCACGCCCGGGATAAGGACCTCGAGCTCGGCGTCGTCGCTCGCGAACGCGGTCGCGATCAGCACGAGCAGGAGGATCGGCAGCAGGAAGTTGAAGAACGCCGCGCTCGGGTTGCGCCAGAACAGCTTGCGCTCGAAGCGGAACTGCTCCCATGCGAGACCCATGGTGCTCATGTGGAGTCCGCATCGGCGGTCAGCTCGAGGTAGACCTCCTCGAGCGTGGGGCGGGTGACCTCGAGGCCGTCGAGCCGCTCGCCGCGCGAGATCGCGTCGCGTGTGAGGCGGTGGAGCAGCTCGGTGGGGTCGTCGGTCTGGAGCTCCACCCGGTTGCCATCTGAGAGGTACGAGATCCGATAGCGGGAGCTGCTCGGCCCGAGCTGGTCCGGGGGCCCCTCGGCGACGATTCGTCCCTCCTTGACGATCGCCACGCGGTCCGCCAGCTCCTGCGCCTCGTCGAGATAGTGCGTGGTGAGCAGCACCGTCTTGCCGAGTTCCTTGAGCGCCCTGACAACCCCCCAGGCCGTGCGGCGCGCGGCGGGGTCGAACCCGGTGGTGGGCTCGTCGAGGAACACCAGCTCCGGATCGCCGACCAGCGCGAGCGCCAGGTCCAGGCGCCGTCGCTGACCCCCAGAGAGCTCCCTGGTGCGTGCGTCCGCCTTCTCGCTGAGCCCCACGAGCTGGATCGTCTCGTCGGCGTCGCGGGGGCGGTGGTAGGCCTTGCCGAAGTGCTGAACCGCCTCGCGGACGGTGACCCGCGGGTAGAAGCCGCTGCTCTGAAGCACGATTCCCACGCGCTGCTGGAGGTCGCGGTCGCGGCTGGCCGGGTCGTGTCCCAGCACCCGCACGTCGCCGGCCGAGCGACGCCGGTAGCCCTCGAGGATCTCGACGGTGGTCGTCTTGCCGGCCCCGTTCGGGCCGAGCAGCCCGAAGACCTCCCCCCGCTCGACCTCGAACGACAGCCCGCGCACGGCCTCGACCGGCCCATAGGCCTTGTGCAGGTCGATCACCTCTATGGCCGCGGATGCCACCCGGCGAGGTTATCCAGCGGATGCCGAAACTTTTTCGCCGGCGCGCGCAAGTTTTCGCAACGGCCCCCGTTTCAGCTGGTGAGTTTCCGCAGGGGTACTAAACGCCGGAGCCGGCGCCGCCTCTTCCCTCGCCACCAGAGAAGCGAGCGGCGCCGGCCAAGGCTGTCTGTTGCGTGGGGGCGCTGCTCTGCGCCTCGAGCGCCAGGCCTTCCTCGAACGTCAGCCCGATTCCCTCGATCGCCGCTCGGCGATCCGCGAGCATCGTGTCCTGCGGGAAGCGCGCCAGCGCCTCCGCGATCTCGAGTGCGCGGTCCACGTGGCGTCCGGCGGGCACGACCTCGGTCACAAGCCCCATGGCGAGCGCCTCGTCCACGTCGATGATGCGGCCGGTGAGAATCAGGTCGAGCGCGCGGCCGAGCCCGATGATGCGCGGCATCCGCTGCGTTCCGCCGTCCACGAGCGGCACTCCCCAGCGGCGCTCCGGGAAGCCAAGTGCGGAGTTCTCCGTGGCGATGCGGAGGTCGCACCAGAGCGCCAGCTCGAGGCCGCCCGCGAGGCACCATCCCGAGATGGCGGCGATCGTGGGCTTCGGCGAGATCACGCGGCTGATCCCGAGCGGCCCGCGTGGGTCGTCCATGCGGGGGGCGAAGCTCTCGATCGCCTTGAGGTCCGCGCCGGCGCAGAACGCCACGCCTCCCGCGCCGGTGATCACGAGCACGCGCGCGTCATCGTCGGCAACGAAGCGGTCGTACCCGCCGGCGATCAGCTCGGCCGTGGGGCCGTCGATCGCGTTGCGCCGCTCCTGGCGGTCGATGGTCAGAAGGGCTGCGGCGCCGTGGCGCTCGTAGGTCACCGTGTCCATGCCGCGCACTTTCTCAGACTGTTCACACAGCGGGGCCTGGGCTCAGCGAGCATCGCTTGTGCAGATCACTCCTCGCACAACGTGGCCCCGGCTCCCCGCTGGGGTCGCGTCGTTTGGCGCGGCGATGTGCTTACCAGCCGACGCGCTTGCGCAGCTCGACGGCCTTCCGCGCCTGCTTGCGGCGGTCGAGCGCCCCCTGGATCCAGGAGGCCACGATCACGAAGACCGTGAAGAAGACGACGACTCCGAGCGAGAAGAAGGTGACGACCTTGTCGTCGGTCTCACCCCAGAGGCCCTCGCCGTTGTCGCCGGCGTAGGCGGTGGCCGCCGGAACGAGCCAGGCCGCGAGCACGAGAACTGGTGCCAGGAACCGCATTCGGGACGTAACGATACCCTGTCGCTCGCCGTGGCCGAGTCCTTCCTCTGCATCGTGGAGATCCCGAAGGGAAGCCGCAACAAGTACGAGTACGACCACGAGCACGACGTGATCAGGCTCGACCGTTTTCTGTTCTCGTCGGTCGTGTACCCGACCGATTACGGCTTCATCCCGGACACGCTGTCGCTCGACGGCGACCCGCTCGACGTGATGGTCCTCGTCTCCGAGCCCACCTTCCCCGGCTGCATGATCGAGGTCAAGCCGATCGGGCTCTTCCGCATGGAGGACGACCAGGGGATCGACGACAAGGTGCTGGCCGTCCCGCTCACCGATCCGGGCTGGAACACGCTCGAGGGCCTCGACGGGGTGTCCGAGCAGCTCCAGAACGAGATCGCCCACTTCTTCACCGTCTACAAGCAGCTCGAGAACAAGAAGGTGGAGGTGGACGGCTGGTACCCGTGTGAGGACGCCCTGAAGGTGATCGCGGCCTCGCGCGATCGGTTCACGGACTCTTCGGGGAACGCCCACTAGGGTTCCGCCGCCGTGTCGCTCTTCGAGGCAATCGTCCTCGGGATCACGCAGGGATTGACCGAGTTCCTGCCGATCTCGAGCACCGCTCACCTGCGCATAATCCCCGCCTTCGCCGGCTGGGAGGACCCGGGTGCGGCGTTCACGGCCGTGACGCAGCTGGGGACCATGGCCGCAGTGCTCCTCTACTTCCGCGCCGATCTCGCGCGGATCGCGCGCGCCTGGCTGCGCTCGCTGCGCGACCCCGCGGCGCGGCGCGAGCACGATGCGCGACTCGGCTGGTACATCGTGCTCGGCACGATCCCGATCGGGATCTTCGGCATCGCCTTCAAGGACCAGATCGAGACCGGAGCCCGTGACCTCTACCTGATCGGCGTCGCGCTGATCGTTCTCGGCTTCGTGCTGCTGGCGGCGGAGCGGGTGGGGCGCAAGGACCGCGAGATCAAGGACATCACAAAGCGCGACGGCATCACTGTCGGGTTCGCCCAGGCCCTCGCGCTGATTCCCGGGGTGTCGCGCTCGGGCGCCACCATCTCGGCTGGCCTCTTTCTCGGCCTCGACCGGACCAGCGCGGCTCGCTTCTCCTTCCTGCTGTCGGTACCGGCCGTCGTACTGAGCGGCCTGCTGGAGTTCGTCTCGATCCTGAACGGATCGGACGGGGAGCACGTCGGGCTCGGTGCGCTGGCCGTGGCCACCCTGCTGGCGTTCATCGTGGGCTACGCGTCGATCGCCTTCCTGCTGCGCTACCTCTCGAACCATTCGACGATCGTGTTCGTGATCTACCGCGTGGCGCTCGGCGCGCTGGTGCTGGTGCTCGTGAGCAGCGGCACGATCAAGTAATACCCTTCGCCTCGTGGAGTTCGCCTGGAAGTTCGGAATCATCGCGCTCGTCGCGCTCGTGCTCGTGGTGCTGCCAGGGGGCGACAACACGCTCGACGTGGTGCTCACCGCGCTCACCATCGTCTTCTTCGCCTCGATCGCGCTGCTGGTTGCGCGGCTCTACCGCCAGTACCGGCTCGACATCGAGTCGCTCGAGCCGAACGTCCGCCTGGCCCTCTACGGGTCACTGGCGATCGCGGTCCTGACCTTCACCGGCACCGATCGCCTGTTCAATACGGGCGGCGCCGGCGTGCTGGTCTGGTTCGCGCTCCTCGGGCTGGCGTCCTACGGCCTGTTCTGGGCGTGGACGCGCTACCGGCGCTACGAGTAGCGCTTCCGTAACTCCGGCGCGTTGTCCCGTGCGCCGCCGCGCGGGACCGTCCGGGAGTGGTCCGCTTTCGAACCGAATCAGGTCAGGCCTCCGTGGAGGCGGTGGCGGTGGTGCCGGCCCTGATCCTGGCCGGACTGATCGGGTGGCAGCTCGTGCTGGTGGGCCAGACGCTCTGGCTCTGCGCCGCGGCAGCGCGCACGGCGGCGCGGGCTGACGTCGTAGGGCTGAGCCCGGGCAGGGCGGCCCGCAGCGCGGTGCCGAGATCGCTGGAGCGCGGCATGTCGGTGGAGCGCACGGACGGCGGGGCGGTGAGGGTCGAGTTGCGCCTGCCGATCCTGCTGCGCGCCTGGCAGAGCCGGGTGCGGGTGGCGGCGGTGACGTCGCTGGGAGGCGAGCCGTGAACGGCGGTGGGGAGCGCGGGCAGGCCACTCTCGAGCTGCTCGGGCTGCTGCCCCTGCTCCTCGCGGTGGCGCTCGCCGGGGCGCAGCTGCTTGCAGTGGGCTACTCGAGCATCCTCGCCGGGAATGCGGCCGAGGCTGGGGCGCTGGCGCTCGCAGGCGGGGGCGACCCGGGCATGGGCGCGCGTGCGGCGCTGCCGGGGTGGTCCCGAGCGCACGCCCGCGTCTCGGTTTCCGGCGGGGAGGTCCGGGTGCGGCTTCGTCCGCCGACGCTGCTGCGCTCGCTGGCTGAGCGGCTCGAGGTCTCGGCGAGCGCCACGGTGGAGGCGCCGTGACGCCCGGGTCGGGTCAGGCGCTCGCTCAGCGTCGCGGGATTCTCGCGGCGGCCGTCGCGGCCGTCGAGTCCTTCCTGCTCGAGCCGGCCGAGCCACGGACGCACACGGCGGCGTCGGTTCCCCCGGAGGAGAGGCCTGTGATCTGCGTGTTCGGGCTCGCTCGGGCCTGCGGGTCGACCGTGGTGGCCCGTGCGCTCGCGGCGGAGCTCGCCAGTCGCGATCCGGCCGGTACCGCCGCGGTCTGCTGTGAGGTGCGGGCGACGGGCATCCCGCTCGCCACACATGCCGCCACGCGCCTCGCCCGAGCGCTCCAGGACGTACCGGGCGCGAGCCCGCGGGCGGTCGGGCGGTTGTGCCTTGTTGCCGGCGCGGATCCGCTCACGCTCGCCGACACCGCCCGCCACTTCGCTCCGCTCGTGATCGATGCCGGGTCGGAAGCGCTCGGCGGGGCGCCCGCCGCGCTGGCCGACCACACGGTGCTCGTCACCACGCAGGCGCTCGAGCCGGCACTGGCGCGGGTGGGCGCGGAATGCGTGGCCCGGGTCGGCCCGGAACCGATCGTGGTCCTGAACCGGGCGCCACACGACCAGACGGGAGCCCTGGCGCTCCCCAACTCGCCACTGGGCGCCCAGCTCGCCCTCGGCGGCCGCGAGGCACGCGGTGACCTGGGCCGCGCGATTGCCGCGCTGGCCGACCTGTGCGAGGGCTGGTGATGCGCTCGGCGCGCCGGCAGGCGTCGCACCGTCCTGGCAGAATCGCCCCCCGTGAGGAATCTCATTGAGCGCCTTTGACTCCGACTTCCTCCCGGGTTGGGTTGCGGACTTCGTGGACTGGAGCCGGCCGCTTGCAGACGATGACGAGCGCATGGGGCTCGCCATCGAGCTCTCCGCGCGCAACGTCGCGGCCGGTACGGGCGGTCCGTTCGGGGCGATCGTCGTGGACGCCGGGGACGGGCGCCTACTCGGCGTCGGCGTCAACCGCGTGGTGCCGCTGGGCAACTCGCTGCTCCACGCCGAGGCGGTGGCAGTGATGGGAGCCGAACGGCGGATAGGGAGCTTTACGCTCGCCGATCGTTCGCGCGAGCTTCACGCCTCCTGCGCACCCTGTGCCATGTGCCTGGGCGCGATCCACTGGAGTGGCGTCACGCGCCTTGTGTGCGGCGCCACCCGCGAGGACGCCGAATCGCTCGGGTTCGACGAGGGACCCGTCTTCGACGAGTCGTACCGCTACCTCGAGCAGCACGGTGTCGAGGTGGTGCACGGAATACGGCGTGAAGAAGCGGCGGATGTGCTGCAGAGCTACCTGGACCGCGGCGGGCCCATCTACAACCCCTGAGCGCCGGCGCCGAGGTACACGTACCCTTCGGGGCGCGTGAGCGCCATCCGACCGACCACCCTCTCCGATGCCGTCGAGGTTCGTGCGGGACGACCTGAACTCCACCCAATAGCAGGCGGAACCGACCTCATGGTCGACGTGAACTTCGGTCGCACCGATCTCGCCGGGGTACTTGACCTCACCGCCGTCGCGGAGCTCCAGGGCATCGACCGGGACGACCGCTGGATCCGGATCGGTGCCGCGCACCCTATGGCCGACATTGCCGACCGTCTCGCCGACTTGGCGGCCCTTGCGGGCGCCGTCGTCACGGTGGGCTCGCCGCAGATCCGCGCGCGTGCCACGCTCGGCGGGAACCTCGCGACAGCCAGCCCGGCCGGGGACAGCCTCCCGGCGCTGCTGGTCCACGACACCGAAGTAGAGGTTGCCGGCGCGAGCGGGGCCCGCAGGATGCCGGTCAGCGAGCTGCTGGTGTCCCCGGGCCGCACGTCACTCCGCGACGACGAGCTGATCGTGGCCGTCCGTCTTCCTCGCCGCGCATGGCGCAGCCGCTTCGCGAAGGTTGGAACCCGGAACGCGATGGTCATCGCGACCTGCTCCGTGGCGGTCGCGGTCAACACCGAGACGGGGGCGGGACGCATCGCGGCCGGGGCGGTCGCACCAACCGCTCGCCGGCTGCCGCAGGCGGAGGCGATCTTCGAGCAGTTCGCCTCTTCCTCGGCCGTGCCAACGGAGCGGGCGCTCGACGACCTTGAGGAAGCCGTTCGCGCCGACATCGCACCCATCGACGATCACCGATCGACCGCTCCCTATCGCGCCCACGCCACCGCCACCATCGTCCGCCGCCTTGCTCAGCGTCTGCTCAGCGCGCCATGAAGGTGTCACTCACGCTCAACGGACGAACGATGGAGGCCGACGAGGTCGATGCCAACGCCTCCCTGCTCGACCTGCTCCGCGACAACCTTGGACACGTCGGCACCAAGGACGCGTGCCGCCAAGGCGAATGCGGCTCCTGCACCGTGTTGCTCGAGGATCAGCTCGTGTGCTCCTGCCTGGTGCACGCCGCGCAGGCCGACGGTAGGTCGGTGGAGACCATCGAGGGGTTGGCCACCTCGGACCGCCTCACCGACCTCCAGCAGGCCCTCGTCGACCGCGGAGCCGTCCAGTGTGGCTTCTGCACCCCCGGGATCGTCCTGGCCACCCAGTATCTGCTCGACCACACGCCCCAGCCCACCGAGGGCGACGTCCGCGCGGCCATAAGCGGAAACCTGTGCCGCTGTACCGGCTACCAGGCCATCGTCGATGCGGTGCTCGACGTGGCCGGGGAGCGCGGGGAGTGGGGAGCGTGACGACCGAGACGCGCCAGGTCGAGGACAGGGTTGGTGCGGCCCGACCGCACCGTGAGGGGATCCCCAAGGTGGCCGGGGAGTTCGAGTTCGCGTCGGACCTGCACAGGGACGGCGCGCTGTTCGGTGCGACCCTCCGGAGCCCTCACGCCTCGGCGCGGATTCGTTCCATCGACGTGGCCCCGGCGCTGCGGATCCCGGGGATCCGGTGTGCGCTGACACACGAGGACGTCCCGGGACGGCCAACCTACGGGCTCGAGGTTCCCGACCAGCCCGTGCTCGCGGCGGGCCGGGTGCGCTTCCATGGCGAGCCCGTCGCGATCGTCGCCGCCGAAACCGCGGCCCTTGCTCGCCGGGGGATCGCGGCAATCGAGGTCGACTACGAGCCGCTCCTGGCGATCACCGACCCAGAGGACGCGATCCGGCCCGACGCGCCGGCGCTGCACCCGGAGGGCAACGTGCTGCGGCGCATCGAGGTGCGCCACGGTCCCGACGCATGGCTCGCGCGTGACGACCACGTCATCGTCGAGGGCACCTACGAGGTCGGCATGCAGGACCAGGCCTTCCTCGGGCCGGAAGCGGGACTGGCGGAACCCACACCGGACGGGGGGGTGAGGGTCGAGGTCGCCACGCAGTGGTTGCATGCCGACCGCTCGCAGACGGCTGCCAGCCTCGGGCTCCCCGAGGACAAGGTGCATCTCGCGCTGGCGGGGGTCGGAGGCGCCTTCGGCGGCCGCGAAGACCTGTCGGTGCAGGTCCACGCGGCCATGCTCGCTCTGCGCACCGGGCGCCCGGTCAAGATGACCTACGGGCGGGAGGAGTCGTTCCTCGGGCATGTGCACCGCCACCCGGCACGCCTCGAGTACGTTCACGCCGCGGACCGCGACGGCCGGCTGCGCTGGGTGCACGCGCGAATCGTGCTCGACGGCGGGGCGTACGCGTCGAGCTCGCGGGCGGTTTGCCTGAACGCCGCCTCGACGGCGGTTGGTCCGTACCGGTGTCCCGCCGCACGGGTGGAGGCGATCCTCGCCTACACGAACAACCCGCCCTGCGGCGCGATGCGAGGGTTCGGCGCGGTCCAGACCTGCTTCGCCTACGAGGCGCAGATGGACAAGCTCGCGGCCGCGCTCGACCTGAGCCCAATCGAGATGCGGCTGCGCAACGCCGCCGACGAGCAGGACGAGCTCCCGACGGGGCAGCCCTTCGGCGCTCCGGCACCCGCCGCTCGTCTGCTCACGCTGTTGTCGCAGCATCCGCCGCCCGACCTGCCGATCGGTTCGACGTTCTCGGGGGAGGCCGCGGCCGCGAGCGAGCCTGCGGATCTCCGGCGTGGCGTTGGGTGGGCCGTCGGCTTCAAGAACGTCGGCTTCTCCGCAGGATTCAACGAGTACTCGACGGCGCGCGTCCGTCTCGACGCCGACGGCGAAGACGGCGGCCTCGTCGTGACGATCCACACCGCTGCGTGCGAGGTGGGTCAAGGCCTCGTCACCGTCCAAGAGCAGATCGCTCGCACGGAGCTGCCCGCGTCTGCTGTGCACCTTCACACCGTCAACACCGACGTTGGCAACGCCGGTTCCTCGTCGGCCTCGCGTCAGACTTGGCTCACGGGCGGTGCGGTCCGGGACGCCTGTCTTGCCACGCGCCGCGAGCTCGTCCGCCGCGCGGCCGATCTGGCCGCGTGCGCCGAGGATGAGGTTAGCCTCGAGCTGGACGGCGTCCGGACCCCGACGTCAGAGATTCCGTTCAGCGAGGTGATCGGCGCCGCTCCGATTGAGACCACGGTCGAGTTTCGGCCACCACGGACCGAGCCGCTCGACGAGGATGGCCAGGGAAACGCTCACTTCGCGTTCGCGTTTGCGGCACACCGGGCCACCGTGGACGTCGACGTTGAGCTGGGGATCGTCCGAGTCGTCGAAATCGCGACGACACAGGATGTCGGTCGCGCCATCAACCCGCTGGCCGTCGAGGGTCAGATCGTGGGCGGCATCGCGCAGGGAATCGGGCTCGCGCTGATGGAGGAGCTGGTCATTCAGGATGGCCAGCTGCTCAACGGCTCGTTCACCGACTACCTGCTTCCGACGGCCCTGGATGTGCCGCGCATCCGGATGGAGGTGCTCGAGCTCGGACATCCCGAGGCTCCGTACGGGCTGAACGGTGTGGGGGAGCCCCCCACAATCGCGTCCACAGCGGCGATCGCCGCCGCCGTGAGGGACGCGACGGGCGCCGGCGTCACGCGGGTGCCGATTCGCCCGGAGCATTTGGTCGCCGACGCGCAGCGGGCTTGACCGTCACCAGGTTCAACCAGCTCGATCGGGATGCCGCCGTCGAGCTACTCGTGTCCTGCTGCGCGTCGACGGGCTGGGCGACGAGCGTTGCCGACGCGCGTCCGTTCGACGACGTCGAGGACCTGCTGGCGGCAGCCGAGCGGCTCTGGACGCTGCGGCCGGATGCCGAGCGCCTCGAGGCGATCGAGGCGCATCCGCCGATCGGAGGCCTCGCCGCTGCCACCGCCCGTGAACGTCACGAGCAGGCGGGAGCCGCGCAGGCCGGCGAGTCGACCCGCGAGGCACTGTCCGCGCTCAACGAGGCCTATCGGGAGCGCTTCGGATTCGTCTTCCTCACCGACGCGAGCGGTCGTGACGCGACGGACATGCTCGCCGAGCTGCGCACGCGGCTGGCCAACAGCGCTGAACAGGAGCGAGCGAACGCCGAAGAGCACCAGCGGCGCATCATGCGCCGCCGGCTGCGGCGTGCGATCATCGGGCCCGCGCCATTGCTCGTTTCCACTCACGTTCTCGACACCGCCGCAGGGGCGCCGGCCACCGGTGTCAAGGTCACGATCAGTGAGTCGGACGACCAGCACGAGTGGACGGAGGTCGACACTCGCACCACCGATGCGTCGGGGCGCGTCGAGGGCGTCGAGGTTCCTGGCGGCGGCTGGGTCCGCCTGAGCTTCGCCACCACCGGCGAGTTCTTCGGCGACATCGTCGTCACGTTTGCTGCCGGCGACCGCCAGCGCGCACACGTCCCGCTGCTGCTGGCGCCGTACGGCTACTCGACCTATCTCGGCACGTGACTCTCGGCCACAACAGCTACGGCAAGGCGGAGATCCACCTCGTGCACCTCGATCGAACGCAGGAGCAACACCGTGTGACCGACCTGACCGTCACGGTGGAGCTTCAGGGCGACTTCGAAGCCACGCATCTCTCGGGCGACAACACCGGACTCGTGGCGACCGACAGCCAGAAGAACATCGTTTACGGCCTCGCGCGCTCCGAGCCGCCCGGCGCCCCGGAGAGCTTCGCGCTGCGCGTGGCCGGCTACCTGGTCGACGAGTACGAGTCCGTCGATCAGCGCACGGGTCGATGTCGAGGCCGCTACGTGGGCGCCGCTCCAGACGGACGCGTTCCGGCGCGACGGCGGCTCAGTGCGTACGGCGACCGGCGTGGTCACCACCGAGGGAGACCGGCACGTCATAGGTGGCCTCCGTGGCCTGGCGCTCCTCAAGTCGGCCAATTCGGCGTTCACCGGGTTCCTGCGTGACCGCTGGACGACGCTCCCGGAGACCGACGACCGCATTCTCGCCTCCTCCGTGGGGGCCGCCTGGCGGTTCTCGTCCCTGGAGGTCGACTTCGACGAGCAGCATCAGTGCGCGACGAATGCCATCTCCGAGGCCTTTGCACGCCACCACTCGGAGTCCTTGCAGCAGACCCTGTACGAGATGGGAGAGGCACTTCTGAGCGCCTGCCCGGCGGTCGCCGAGGTCCGCTTGTCAATGCCGAACCTCCATCACCTGCTGGTCGACCTGTCCGGGGTCGGCCTCGACAACCCCAATGTGGTCTTCCATGCCGACGACCGTCCCTACGGATTGATCGAGGGCGTATTGGTGCGGCCGGGCGCGCCACCCGCGGATTCGGCCTGGCAGGGACCACTGCTCACGTGAGCCGTCTGAACGAGCGGATTGCGCGTCTTGCGCAGATCAGCGCCACACCGCCGGATCGGGGCATCACGCGCGAGAGCTACACCGACCTCTACGACGAAGGTCTCCGGCTGGTCGAGGGTTGGATGGCGGATGCGGGTCTCAGCACGCGTCGCGACGCGGTCGGGAATGCATTCGGTCGTCTCGAGGGCAGCTCGGGGGGGCCCTGTCTGCTTGTCGGCTCCCACCTCGACACCACCCTCAGCGCCGGTCCGCTCGATGGCGTCTACGGCGTGCTGGGCGCGATCGAGGCGGTTGATCGCCTGCGCGGTTCGGGCAGCGCGCAGGGCCGCTCGGTCGAGGTCATCGCGATGACCGCCGAGGAGCCGCGCTTCTCGACCGGGTGCCTCGGCTCTCGGGCGCTCGTCGGCGACCTGAGCGCCGACGTCGCCCGGCACCTGACCGACCGAGACGGGATCACGCTCGCGGAGGCCATGGAGGGGCTCTCGATGGATCCCGAGCGCATCCCCGAGGCTCGCCTCCCAGAGGGGTACGCCGACCTCTTCGTGGAGCTCCACATCGAGCAGGGGGCGGTGCTCGAGCAGCGTGGCTCCCGTCTGGGAATCGTCAGCGCGATTGCCGCTCCGCACGACCTGCGCCTCACCGTCACGGGAACGGCGGCCCACGCCGGCACGACGCCGATGGGGCTCCGGCGCGACGCATTCCTCGGGGCAGCCGAGATCGCGTTGGCCGTTGAGGCCGCCGCGCTGGCGAGCGGGTCGGGAAGAACCGTGGGAACCGTTGGCGCGGTCAGCGTCCGTCCCGGCGCCAACAACATCGTGCCCGGCCAGGTCGAGATCGAGGTGGACGTCCGAGACACGGAACTGGATCCGCGCGAGGCCGTCGTCGCCGAGGTGCTCTCGACCGCCGAGGCGGTGTGCGCGCGCCGGGGTCTTGAGCTCGAGGTCGAGACGATCGCCCAGGATACGCCCGTGAGCTGCTCCGAGACCGTGCAGAAAGCCGTGACCGAAGCCTGCGTGGAATGCGGCATCGAGGGGCACGTCATGGCGAGCGGCGCCTATCACGATGCCATGGTGCTGGCGCCGAAGATGCCCGTCGGCATGCTGTTCGTTCCGAGCGCGGGGGGCGTCTCCCACCACCCCGACGAGTACACGGATCCCGCGGACCTCGACCTCGGTGTGGACGTGCTCGCCGGCACGCTGCGGCGGCTTGCGGAGCCGGCATCGTGAGCGATCGCGGCCACCGGGGCCACGGCTACCTGCTCCTGACGCCGGCGAACCGGTACGCCAGCCAGCTTCCCTGGCTGCCGGAGGCGCTCGTCTACAAGCTCGTCAGCCCTCGACTCGAGCCGGCGGCGTTCTCCCAGCAGCTGCTCTGCCTCGACCACGCGCCTCGAGCCCCGGCCGCCCTCCCAGCGGACTGCGAGCAGTTCATCTACGTGCTGTCGGGCGAGCTGCGAACGAGCGTCGACGGTGTCGAGCACGACCTGTCGGCTGGGAGCTTCGAGTATTGCCCGGCCGGCAGCGAGCTCGCGCTGGTGGGCGCGAGGGCCGCCCGAGTGATCCGGATCCACCGCGTGTGGTCTCCGCTCGCCGGCGGTGGTCGGCCAGGCCCGACGCGCGGCCACAGGGACGACTGCGAGCCGAGCGAGACGGGCGTACCCGGCCTCGTTCGCCTTGAGCTCTTGCCCACCGACGACCCGGCCTTCGACTTCACCATGAGCATCATGCGCTTCGCGCCGGGCGCCCTCCTCGACCAGGTCGAGATCCACGACGAGGAGCACGGGCTGTACATGCTCGAGGGCGGGGGCCAGTACCTGCTTGGGAACGACTGGCACGCCGTCACCGCCGAGGATTTCATCTACATGGCGCCCTACTGCCCGCAGACCTTCGTCGCCGGCGCAGACGGCGGCGAGTACCTGCTGTACAAGGACATCTACCGAGAGCTCCCTTGATCGGGACGCGGGATCCACTGGAGCGTCGGGCGCAGCGTTTGGTGGATCGCGCCGGCGAGCTCGCCGCGATCACGTCGCGTCCGAATGGATGCAGCAGGCTCGCGTTCTCGGCGGAACTCGCCGCGGCGCTTGACCTGTTTCGTGGGTGGCTCGAGCCGATGGGTCTGCGCTTCGAGATGGATGCGGCCGGGAACATGTCCGCGGTCCTTCCCGGCACCGACCCTCGAAGCCCACGGCTGTTACTCGGGTCGCATCTGGACACCGTCCTGGATGGGGGGAGATGGGACGGCACGCTGGGAGTGCTCGTCGCCGCGGACTGCGTGGAGCGGCTCGCCGACGCGTCCACGCCGTCCGTTTGCGATGTCGAGATCCTCGTCTTCGCCGACGAGGAGGGAGTCCGCTTCGGAACCGGCTGCTTCGGCAGCCGCGCGCTGGCCGGTCGGGTGCCCGCGAGCGAGCTGGAGCGGTTCGATGCGGACGGTGTGAGGCTTCAGGAAGCGCTCGACGGCTACTCCACGCGCGCCGAAGGCGGTGTCGAGTCGGCGAGACGGGACCCGCGGACCCTCGGGGCCTTTCTGGAGGTTCACATCGAGCAGGGGCCCATCCTTGAGCAGCTTGACCTGCCGATCGGCGTCGTGTCAGCGATCGCGGGAAACACCCGCGCGGAGCTGCGCTTCGACGGCCTGTCGGGGCACGCCGGCACGGTGCCGATGGGTGAGCGGCACGATGCCCTGGCCGCGGCGGCGGCGTGGACGGTCGAGGTCGAGCGGCGCGTGTCTGCGGAGCCCGAGCTGGTGGGCACCGTGGGAGCGCTGTCGGCGCTGCCGGGACAGGTGAACGTCATTCCCGGGAGCGCGAGCGCGACCCTCGACGTGCGTGGCCCAGACGATGCGAAGCGGCGCCGCGTGGTCGAGCAACTGCGCCAGGACGCTGAGCACCAGGCCGGCCTGCGAGGAGCTCGGGTGGCTTGGACAGAGACCCTCGACCGGCCCGCGGCGCCGATGGATCCCCAACTGATCAACGAAGCACGGAAGGCGCTTGCGCGATCTGCCCAGGAACCGCCGCTGCTCGTGAGCGGGGCAGGGCACGACGCCGCCGTGATGGCGTCGCTGTGCCCGACTTTGCTGCTGTTCGTCAGATGCCGGGGGGGCCTGAGTCACCATCCCGACGAGCATGTGGCGCCGGAGGACGTTCGCAGCGCGCTCGAGGCGACCGACATCGTGCTGGAGGAGTGGCTCGCGCGGTGGCCGTGGTGACCGACCGCCAGCACCTCCTCGCAGTGGCTCGCGGCGACGAACCCGCCGACCTGGTGGTACGCGACGCGCGCGTGTTCAGCGTCTTCACGCGCGAGTGGCTCGAGGGCGACGTCGCCGTGGCCGACGGGCGGTTCGCCGGCATCGGAAGCTATGCGGGCGAGGAGACCCTGGACGCGCGGGGGAGCATGCTGGTGCCGGGGTTCATCGATGCCCACGTCCACATCGAGTCCTCGATGCTGACGCTCGAACGCTTCGCGGAGGTCGTGCTCGCCACGGGCACCACGACCATCGTTGCCGACCCTCACGAGCTGGCCAACGTTGTCGGAAGCAAGGGTGTGCACTGGCTCCTCGACGCGGCCGAGCACGTCCCGTTGAACGTCTTCGTTATGGCGCCCTCGTGCGTGCCGGCGAGCCGATTCGAGTCTCCGCAGGGGCCGCTGGACCTTGAGGAGATGGAGGGCATCCTGAGTCGAGAGGGAGCCCTGGGCGTAGCGGAGATGATGGACTTCCCGGCCGTCATCGCCGGTGACTCCTCTGCGCTCCGGAAGATCGGTGCCCGCGGCGCCAGTCACGTCGACGGCCACGCGCCGGGCGTCAGCGGACAGGCGCTGAATGCCTACCTCGCCGCCGGCATCACCTCCGACCACGAGGCGACCACCCTCGAGGAGGCCCTCGAGAAGCGCCGGAACGGCGCCTGGATTCTCATCCGCGAGGCGTCGAATGCCCGCAACCTCGAGGCGCTCGTGCCGATGGTGCGGCGCTATGGCCCGGAGCGCTGCGCCTTCTGCACCGACGACCGCGAGGCAGACGTGCTCTTCGACGAAGGCCACATCGACGGCATGTGCCGCACCGCCGTCCGGGCCGGCCTCGCCGTCGAGGAAGCCCTGGTGTTGGCGAGCCACAACGGGGCCATCTGCCACGGGCTCGACGACGTGGGCGCCATCGCACCTGGCTACCGCGCGGATTTCGCCGTCCTACCCGACGCCACTTTCCGGCCCTCGCGGGTCTACAAGGATGGACGCGTCGTCGCGATTGACGGCGAGGCCCTTCCGATCGCCACCCCGGCGCTGCCCGAGTGGATCGCGGACACGGTCCACATCGGTCCACTGACGGCGTCCGATTTCTCGATCCCCGCCAGCGGCGCGGCCGTGCGAGTGATCGAGCTCGTGCCCGACCAGCTGCTTACCGGCTCGAGCACCGAGCAGCCACGGATGAGCGGAGGCCAGGCAACGGCCGATCCGGGCAGGGATCTCGCCAAGATCGCGGTGGTTGAGCGCCACCACGCGACCGGGCGGATCGGGAAGGGATTCGTCCGCGGCTTCGGGCTCCGCGAGGGCGCGTTCGCGTCGACGGTCTCACACGACGCCCACAACGCCATCGTCGTCGGAGTCTCCGACGACGATATGGAGGTCTGCGTCCGCCGGTTGGCCGAGATCGGTGGCGGACTCGTGGTAGCTCGTGCCGGCACTGTGCTCGGCGAGCTGCCGCTTCCGGTCGCGGGGCTCATGTCGGATCAACCGGGCTCCGCGGTGGCAGCTGCGCTGCGGGACCTCCGCGCCGCCACCAGCTCACTCGGCGTCACTGTCCGAGCTCCCTTCATGACGCTCAGCTTCCTCGGCCTTTCGGTGATCCCGTCGCTCAAGATCACCGATCTCGGGCTGATTGACGTCGACCAGTTCGAGGTCGTCCCGCTCGAAGTTGACGGGTGACGGCGTGGCGGCGGCGGGCAAGGCCGGAGCCTCACCCGCCGCCTCCATCGCTACGGGCCGACCGTGATGCGATTGGTCGGCGCCGGGCCGATCGGTGCCCCCGTGAGCGTGGGCTCGAGGTAGCGGACCAGCGAGTCGACGTCGAAGTCGGGCAACGAGGTCCGGTTCGTGCCCGCGCGCAGCGATTGGAACCCGTCCCCGCCGTCGGCGAGGAAGTTGTTCGTCGTCACCCGGTACGTGGCCGCCGTGTCGAGCGCCACGCCGTTGATGCGCACGTTCGACACGGGGTTCGGCGCGCCCGCGCAAGCCGTGTCCGAGATCGCCGTGGCGGTGGCCCGGCTGTACGTGTAGGTCAGCGTGCTCGAGGGCAGCAGCACCACCTGCGCCTCGAGTGTGGGGCCGCACCACTGGTCCTTGAGCACCTCCAGGAGCTGGGCTCCCGTGAACGTGTTCGTCGTCACGATGTTGTTGAACGGCTGGACGCTGACTTGCCGCGCCCGCGAGCGCGGCGACGCGAGTCGGCCATCAGCTTGGTCGTCACGCGCACGACCCGCTCGCCGCGGCCGATCAGAAACCGCTCAAAGGAGCCCGAGACGTGCCGGCAGTCTTCCAGCGCCCAGACCCGTTCGCTGCCGAGCTCGCGCGCCCAGACGACAAGCGCGGCGAAGCCCTTGGCGCCGACCCCGACGGTCTGCTCGCCGAGCAGCTCGCCGGTTGCCGCCGAGACCGCGGCGATCGTGTGCGAGCGCTTGTGGGTGTCCGCGCCGAGCACGATCATTGACCTCGTCCACCTCCACTTCGATTGAGTGGACGTCCGGCGGACACGGCTTGCTGGGGGCGATGCCACGCTCCTATCAAGTCACGCCGGAACATCCCGACCGGCGACGAGCGACACAGCGAAAGGTGGTCAGGCCCAACGGCCGACAGCCTGAAAGAGAGTCAGCTCGCCGCCGGTCGCGGAGCCTTCACCTCGCGTCGGACGTCACCGACGAGCCGAATCGAAACAGCAAGCCTGACAGGAGCAGCGCCGTGAGCACCAAGCGCATATCCTCTCGCGCGAGAGGCGGTCGAAGGCTCGTCTGCTCCGTTTCGGCCGAGCCGATACGGCCCACCCTGCACCGGCCGAATCCCCACGGACGATGCCTCGCTGAACTCATGCGGGTGCTCGCGAGATGGAGCGACGATGGCCGCAGCCGTCGGCAGAACCTGGAGTCCATTCAAGCGAAGCGTGACCGCACAGCCGGCCGGCATCGAGTCGGCCGGCTGTCGACGAGGCGCGAATCATCGGGGCGCTTGTGGACGGCGTTGCGATCGCTTGCGTCTGCGGCGCCTTGTCCTTGAATCGCGGCGGAACCCCGGCGGCGGCTAGAGCGGATCGCAGTGGGCTGTTACCGTTTCGAAGTCGATCGGGTCGCCGAACGCATCGATCGGGCGGAGGCGGAAGAGGTCGCCGAAATCGGTCGTGTACTTGGCGAGGAAGCCGTTGCTCAACGTCGCCGGTCCCGTGCCCTGGAGTGTGAAGACGTCGATCATGATCCCCTTGTACACCTGCGGACGGCGCCTAGTGTTCGAGACGCGGGACTGGTTGCTGTAGAGGAACGTGTATTGGTTTCCGGCCTGGTCGGTCGCCGTCCCGGGAGCCAGCTCCGAGTTGGTCACGGTGCGATGACCGCGCCGCTTGGTCGTCCAGGTGATCGAGGTCAGAGTTCCCGTGCCGGTGATGGTCGTCCCTGGCGGGAGCATTGAGCAGTTCTCGGATTTGATCTCGATGGTCACCGGCCTCGTCTCGGTCGTTCGCTCCGTCCCTTTCGCTTGCGCGGTTCCGGGGAGCAACATCACGACGGCGGCAACAGCGGCTGGGACGAGTCGCTTCAACTCGAACACCCCCTTCGGTTGAGGACAGGAAGGCGGCAACCTGGGCCTCGCGACCAAAGCAAAACCGTGGACCGCATTGCGGTCGCGCTACTGCGCGCTATCCGACCGACGCCCACGGGCTGTCACCCGCAGCGACCGTAACAGCTGCTCTCGAGCGACGCAACAGGGCCAAATATACGAGTTAGACTCGCCTCGGAGTATCCGCGAAAGGCAAGCGATGCGAGCTCGGACTCTGCTTAGGCCGGCCGTTCCGGTGGCACCCGCCACAGGGCACGGCGCGTCGCTGAGCCCGCCGGTGTTCTGGTTCATGAGCGCGGTCGTCGCGATCCAGGGCGGCCACGTCGTGGAGCACGTGATCCAACTCTTCCAGGTGTTCGCCTTCGGCGTGCCCGAGCAGGACGCGCTCGGCCTGCTGGGCTACGTCCTGCAGTTCAACGGCACCGAGGAGTGGCTCCACCTCGGCTACAACACGTTCTACCTGCTCGCGCTCTACGCCCTGATCCTGCCGCTGTGGCGCATCACGCCCGCCGTCGTTCCGACATGGGCGTTCTGGTTCTTCATCGTCGCCAGCGTGTGGGTCGAGACCTGGCATATCGTCGAGCACGGCGTGATCATCTCCAACGTGATCGCCAACGGAGGCTGCCCCTGCCCCGGCATCGGCGACGTCGCGCTCGGGCTGTCCGACACGATCCTGCACTTCTTTTACAACGCACTCGCCTACGCCGGCGTCGTGTACGCGTACGTCCTCATCGTCCGCCAGCGCGGATACATCTTCCACCGGCGGACGCCGCGCTAGCGCCTGCGCGTCTGCCGAAACGTGCGAACTGGTCGTCGCGCCACATCCTGCCTGCGGACTCGTGGGCACGGTCGCACCCTCCAGGCAGCGGTCATGACCCTACTCGAGCTCATCGCGCGTGCCTCGCAGTGGGCGCCTCAGAACGCGACGGTCTACTCGCAGCGCTCCTCGACTTCCGCTCGCGGCCGCCGGCGTAACCCTCGCCCACAAGTCGATCACGGCCACTGCCAAGTATCAACCAAGACGGGGCTGTCAAGCATCACCCGAGAAAGGTCACCGACGCCCGCGCGTCGTAAGCATCGCCCGAGCCGACGATAGGGATCGCCTATGTGCACGCCGTGAGGACTTCCACTACGAATTCGGCGGCCTGGCACGGTGAGCCGCTACCGCTTCCGCCTGAAAGCACAAGCTTCCGTGACGCGCGTTCTGAGCGCCGGATCTGGTATGGCGCGGCAGCACGATTACGAGGCGTGTGCTCAATCCTCGCGAACTCAAGAGCCCAGCATCACCCAGAGACTTGTTCCGGTCCTGAATCAAATCCCGGGTTCCGCACCAAGGCTCAGGGACGGCGTGGCGGGAGGCCTTTCATGTCGCCTGCCCGCGGCCCACCCGGGATGGGCCCTGAGCCTTTGCCCCTGGGCTCCTGAGGGCCTTGCGGCCCGGAGGGCTGGCCCCCTACGGGGTCCCCCGGATTGCGGCCCTCTGCGCAACCAAGGGCGGATGACGACGGATTCCAGCAATACGGGGGCGCTGCTGCTTCTGCCTCAGACCAGCACTCTCGAAGCGCCGGATCCGAAGCGCCCGCTGGCGCTTAACGGAGTTGATCTACTGCTGGGACCCTGAGGGCCCCGCCGACCATCGACTGGGGGATGGACGCATGAGCGGCGATGTCGCAGAGTGAACAGACGCGGGTTGCAGCGTGGATGCGGGGTCTGGTAGGACTGGCTGTCAAACGGACAGCGTTGCCGGCGAGCGCCGGTGGCACGCGCCGGTGGCACGACCGAAGGGAGTCGGGATGACCAGACGGTCCCTTACTGGATGGGTGGCCAGCGTCCTCGTTTTGGTAGGTGTCTTCAGTCCGGGTGTTGCCGCCGGCGCTCCGCCGACGTTCGAGCGCATCGACGTCGACGAGACGTTCGCCGACGACTTCCTGACGGAGGCGTGCGGGGTAGAGGTCACGACGACCGCCAGGGGCCACGTTACGGTGCGCACGTTCGAGAACGGAACCGGCCCCACCACCGTGACGACGATCAACGTCGGGCTCACGGCCACCGCCGGCGACCGCACGTTCCGGTTCCGCGACGTCGGCGCCGACATCGAGCGGATCCAGCCGGACGGCACGATCGTGCTGTCGATCATCGGGCAGGTGCCGTTCGACTTTGCCGGTGTGCTCAAGATCGACCTCGAGACGGGCGAGGTGATCCTCGAACCCCGCGACAGGAGCGAGGAACAGATCGCGCGGGCCTGCGCGGCGCTGACTGGCGGATAACCGCAGCCCTTCCCTCGGGCGCAGCCCGGGAATGCCCAGCTAAATAGCGAAGCCGGATTCGGGGCAGTCAAGCGCAGCCCGACAGGGCCATCGAAGCGAGCCGCGAAGCGGTCCTCTACGGCACCGCCACGGCCGAGCACGAGATGCCCGGCCCGCCCTGAGTGCTGCTTTCGCCTGAAGGAGACAGCGCAGCGTGTCAGCCACCTATGACGGAAGCCCCGGGCCTCAACGGCAACAAGGCAACTGCGCACGCGCAGATGATGAGTTGCCCTCCCGGGTCACGCGTCCCCGGGGTCGCGGGCCGGCTTAGAGCTCGATGGGCCCGAGCAGCGACATCGGCGACGAGGGCAAGCCGATGAGACCCGACGTGGCGATGGCCTTCGACCGGATGGCGGCCGCGGCGCGCCGGGAGGCTGGCATCTTCCTCAGCGTCACGAGCGGCTTCCGCTCCGACGCCGAGCAAGCTCGGCTGTTCGCAGCACATCCCGACCCGAAATGGGTCGCCCCGCCCGGCGACAGCCTTCACCGATACGCGACCGAGCTTGATCTGGGTCCGCGGGAGGCGTACGGATGGCTCGCGGCCAACGCAACCGGGTTCGGCTTCATACAGCGCTACAGCTGGGAGCCGTAGCACTAGGGGTTGCCATTAGCCCACAACTGCATACCGGCCGAGAGGGAATGCCTTTTATGTGGGCGCGGCCCCGGAGAGTGTCGCAATCACATGGAAGGAGAAGCGAATCTCGATGCGCCAGCTCGTCCGCTGAAGGACCCATGCCGGCGCGATCTCCTCGACCAGGCCGTCCTGGTAGCTGCGCCGCGATCTCTCAGCCTTCGAGAGTTCCCCAGCATCGAGTTGGACGTCACACGGAGCCGGGAAGCGCCGTGCCGCAAGCGGATCGGCTACTGGCGCTCGCCGTACATGCAAGCGTCGAGGGCGATCAGCGCTGGCATAGGCCGCGCCATCACCGTGAAGCTGCGGATGCGATCGCGCTCGTCAGCCGATGAGGTCGACGCCGCGCAGCGCTGTCCAAGGCCGCCCGGACCGGTTCACGCTCGCCTACTTCCACACGCCCGACGCGCGGCGAACTGAGATCCCACAGGCCGGGTTCAAGGGAACCCGGATCGTCGCCATCGAGGGCCTGGGAGCGACCGCCGACCTCGACGACGACCTCGAGGACACCGCCCGGCGCGCGACGATCATGCGCGCGCTGGAGCGGGTGGAGTCTGAGCCCAACATCCTCGGAGCAAGCCCACACCCTCGGGACAGCTCGCCGTCCGCAGGCGGACGCCGTCTTGGGGCACAGCGTGAGTGGCCGGTCAACCCTTGGTCGCGATGGCCATTGGGTTGCCCAGCGTGTGGTTTGCTTGACGGATGCACGCGCAGACGGTCAATCGGAGTCGCTGACGAGCGATGGCGTCGGTACGGGCCGCCACCGCGCAGGATGCCGTCACGTGCGCGGCGATCGTCGCCGGCCTGTCCGACTTCTTTACTGATGACGTGCCCGACAAGCTGCGAAGCGACCTGCGCGACCACGGTGGCTGGGTCATCGACGACGCAGGAGGCGTCGTCGGCTTCGCCATCGTGCAGCGCCGCGGCATGCGCGCGGCGGAGATCCTGTGGGCCGCGGTCGCCGCCGATCGCCGAGGAGCAGGCCTCGGCACCCGGCTCGTGAACCACGTCTTGGACGAGTTGAACGCCGACGGCGTGCAGATCGTCGAAGTCAAGACGCTCGATCCGTCCGCCGGCTATGCGCCCTACGACGCGACGCGTGCCTTCTGGCTCGCTCGCGGGTTCATTCAGCTGGACACCATCGATCCGCTTCCCGGCTGGCCGCCGGGCAATCCGGCGGCGATCCTCGCCGTCGCACTCGCCCCGACGCGGTAGCGCGCTCACCGAGTCCCGCTGACCTATCCTCCAACGGGACACTCGTCGGCCACCGTGGGAAGTGTGCGGATGTGCGCGAGATCCGCAAGCACCTGCCTCAGCTCTGCCGGCTTCCGTCCGTACGCGTTTGAGGTTCGCGTCCTCAGCCGCATCACAATCTCGTCTTCGGGCACCGTCAGCACGACTCGATAGTCGAACGGCATCTCGATCTGCTCTTCAGAGCACCCGGCGAAGAAGAGCAGGTCTCCATCCGGGATCTGAGCGAGCAACGACGCGACCGCATCAGCGCGTCAGCCCCACCGACCGTCTGCACGCGGCTCGCTGAAGCCGTCATCGTCGGCGTCGTAGGCCGCATAGCCTCGCCGTCGCCACTCCTGCACAAGCGTCGACTTCCCGGATCCGGACATCCCGGTGAGCAGGACGCGCATCGCCGAAGGGTACGTGCCAGTACCGCCGCGTCCGCCTGATGGGAGGCGTCCGAACCACAGCCGTGCTCGCCGCTGCAGCGGACGAGCGGCAGGCGTCTCAGCCGCCGGTCGGCGCACGCCCGCTTACGTCAGCGGTTGCGGGAGTTCGCGCTTGCCCGTCGGGCGCTCCCGCCGACCGTCCATCCCAGGAGCGGGTGCGGCGCTTGCCGACACGCGCCCTTTCATGGGAATCCAACACTCTGCGGAGTCGCGGGCTCGCGCCGACGGGCGAGTGTCCAACCACGCGAGGGAGCAGCGAGGCTCGTCGCGTCTCTTTCGATCGCGAATCCGACGATTACCGCGACGGTCGGCGTGCAGCCGCCCGGCCGGAGCGTTACTGGGGTCGTCAGGCGTCGGGGGTCAGAGCGGCGAGCGCGCCGCCGACACGGAGGGTCGATCGAGGTGGTTCTGGCGCGGACGGCCCCTGTCCACCGCCGGAGTACAGAGCCGCCGCGACCCGCATCGGGGGCCTCGTGCGCGAGCCAAGCCTCGAGCTTTGTTGCACTGGCTCCTACGCGAGCGCTTTCGAAAGCAGTCTGGAGACCACGGCGTCACGCCCAGGAGGTGCGGAGACGCCGGTTGCAGCGGAAAAGAGGAGGCAGTCATGTTGACAGCGCTGTAGCGTCGCCGCCCAGTAGATGGACATCGACCGTACCGCCCAGGTAGCGATTTCGTGGGCTGCCGCGGAGGGCTGGAATCCGGGGCTCGACGACGCTGCGCGTTTTCTGGCCGCCGATCCTGACTCGTTCCTCGCGACTGAGCGTGAGGGCGATATCGTGGCGACCGTCTCGTGCGCGCTGTACGGCGACTCCTATGCCTTCATCGGGTTCTACATCGTGCGGTCCGATCTGCGCGGCCGTGGGATCGGGAGTCCTTTGTTCGAGCGGGCGCTCGGACGCGCCGCGGGGCGGGTCGTCGGGCTGGACGGGGTGCTGGCTCAGCAGTCCTCGTACGAGCGCCGTGGCTTCGTGCTCGCGCACCGCAACGTCCGCTGGCGCACGATGGGCGGTGGCGAGCGCCCCGACCGCGTGGCCGAGCTGTCCTCGGTGCCATTCGAACAGCTCCTCGCCTTCGACTCCGCCGTCTTCGGGTCTGAACGAGAGCGCTTCCTTCGGGCCTGGATCGACCGCCCTGCCGGTCACGCGCTCGCGTGCCTGCACGGCAAAAGACTCGCCGGCTACGGGGTGCTGCGGGGTTGCCGCGTGGGTGCAAAGATCGGGCCGTTGTTCGCCGACGACCAGGATGTCGCGGAGGGGCTGTTGACCGGTCTCCTGGCCGCCGCGGGCCCGCGCACGGAGGTGTTTATTGACATGCCCGCCGCGAACCTCCGCGCTGGTGACCTGCGCGCCGGCCGTGCGATGGAACCCTCCTTCGAGACCGTCCGGATGTACCTGAACGGCCAGCCCCCGGAGGACGTACAGAGAGTCTTCGGGGTCACCACGTTCGAGTTCGGGTAAGCCCGCCGGTCACCACGCAGGAGAGCTTCGACGGCGCGGCTCGTAGCCGGTAGCTTTGGCAGTGGACGAAAGCCGGTGGATTCGCAGATCGAAGTCAGGCTGCTGGGCCACCTCGAGGTCGAAGTCTCGGGCGAGACCGTGCGGCTTGAAGGCGTCAAGCAGCGCAGGCTGTTCGCAGTGCTCGCGCTGCGCGCGCCCGAGGCTGTGTCTGCAGACGAGCTGGTGGAGGCGCTGTGGGGCGATGAGCCGCCAGCGGGCCCCGGGCAGGCCCTCCAGAAACAGGTCTCGCGCTTGCGCCGGCGGTTGGGCGACGGCGGATCGCTCGTGCGCCATCGGCCGCCCGGCTATGCCCTGGACATCGACCCCGGGGAGATCGACTCCCGGCTCTTCGAGGAGCTTCTGCGCCAGGCGAGGGTCGCGCTTGGGCGCGACGATCCGGGGCGCGCCGCCGCCGACCTGCAGACGGCGCTGGCGCTATGGCGGGGGGAGGCTCTGGCCGACTACCGCTTCGACGAGTTCGCCCAGCGCGAGATCGCCCGCCTCGAGGAGCTTCGTATGGAGGCAATCGAGGAGCGGCTGGCCGCGGAGTTGGCCGGCGGAGGCGCCGAGGACCTGGTCGGCGAGCTGCAGGCGTTGGTGGCCGAGCACCCGCTGCGCGAGCGCCTGCGCGGACAGTTGATGGTCGCGCTGTACCGGGCGGGTCGGCAGGCGGAGGCGCTCGAGACCATGCGGTTGGGGCGCCAGCTGTTGGTGGACGAGCTCGGAATCGAGCCCGGGCCGGAGTTGCGGCGGTTCGAGCGCATGATCCTTGCGCATGACTCCGCGCTGACCGCCGATCGTCCCGCCGCTGGGCTAGTGGGTCGGCTGCCGGCGCCCGCCAACGAGACGATCGGCCGTCGCCGCGAGCTGACCGAGATCGGGCAGCTGCTCGTGTATCCGGACGTACGGCTGGTCACTCTCGTGGGCCCGGGTGGCGTGGGCAAGACGCGTCTCGCGCTGGAGGCCGCGCGGGCGGTAGCGACGCGTTTTCCTGCCGGCGCGGTCCATGTCAGTCTTGACGGCGCGGAGAATGCTGGCGTGCTGGTGCCCGAAGCGGCGTCCGCGCTCGGCGTCGTGGCCGCGACGACGACCGAACTGGGCGTTCGGCTGGCCGTCGTGACGCGTGGCGCGCCGGCGCTGCTCGTGCTCGACGGCTTCGACCGCTACGTCGAGGACGGCGGGCAGGTCGGTCAACTGCTGGCCGGGGTGGCGAACCTGACGGTGTTGGCCACGAGCCGCGCGCCGCTGCGGCTGACAGCCGAGCAGGTCTACCGCGTGCAGCCGCTGCCCGCACCGAACGCCGCCGCGTTGTTCATCGCACGCGCCAGGGCGGTGGTGGGGGACCGGGCGATCGACGGCGACCGCGCGATCGTCGATGCTATCTGCGCACGCTTGGACGGCTTGCCGCTCGCGATCGAGCTGGCGGCCGACCGTGCGCGGTTGCTGCCACTGCGCGCGCTGCTGGAGCGCCTCGAGCACCGGCTCGAGCTGCTGACCGGGGGCCCGCGCGACCTGCCGACGCGGCAGAGGTCGCTGCGCGCCACGCTGGAGTGGTCCTGGGAGACGCTCGAGGAGCCCGAACGGCAGCTGCTCGGCCGGCTGACGGTCTTCGAGGGTGGCGCCTCACTGGAGGGAGCCGAGGCGGTGTGCGACGGCGAGCTGGGCGGCAGCCTGGAGGCGCTTGTTTCCTCGCTGCTGGACAAGAGCTCGCTGCTGCGGACCGATTCGGGCCGGGACGCCCAGCCGCGTTTCGCCATGTTGGACACTGTCCGCGAGTTCGCGGCCGAGCGGGTTGCTGACGGCGAGGACCTCGCCACGCTCGAGCGGCGACATGCGCACTACTTCCTGGGCTACTGCGAGCAGGCGGCGGAGCGGGCGGCACGCACCGATCAGCGCCAGTGGCTCGACCGGCTCGACCAGGAGCGGGGCAACATCCGCCTGGCGTTCGAGCAGCTCCTGCATTCGGGAGCGACCGAGGAGGCGCTGCGCGTGGCGGTGGCATTCGCACGCGCCCTACCCTGGGATGCCCACGCCCATGAGGTCCGCGGCTGGCTGGCACAGGTGCTCGGCGCGCCCTCGCCGCCGGCGGCGGAGCAGCGGGCCATCGGCCTGTACTGGGACGGCACGCTCGCGCTGTCGCAGGGGATCTTCGACGACGCCCAGGCGCAGCTGGAGGCGGCGTTGGCCTCGGCGCGCGAGGCGGGCGAGCCGTCCGTCGAGGCCGCCGTGCTCGCTGCCCTGGGCCGCCGGGCGGTGATGGTGGCCGCCGCCGACGCGCCCAAGCTCTGCGACGCCGCAGTGGCCGCTGCGCGCGGTGTCGGCGAGCCGATGCTGGTCGCCGATGCGCTGCTGTCGCTCGCCGGCGCCTGCGAGCGCACGGCGGAGTGGGAGCGCGCCGACGCGCTCGCGGGCGAGGCGCTGGAGCTCTATCGGGCGACCGGGGATCCCTACGGCGCCGCCTGGGCCCTCGCGGAGCAGGGGTGGTACGCCTTGGTCCACGGGCGCCTGGACCAGGCCGAGCAGCAGCTCGGCGAGGCGCTCGAGCTGCGGCGGCGCCACGGCGACGACCGACGACTCGTCGAGCCCCTGATCGATCACGCGTGGCTCATGCTCGCGCGCGGCAGCGGCCAGGAGGCGGAGCGTGCCTTCGTCGACTGCCTGATGCTCGCACGCCAGGTGGGCGACCAGTTCAACGTCGCCGAGGCGCTGGCCGGTCTGTCGGCACAGGCCGCGTGGGACGCGCGCTGGCAGGATGCCGCCCGGCTCGCCGGCGCATCGGCTGCGCTGCACGAGCAGATCGGCGCTCCCCCATGGGAGGGCGTGACCGTGATCCAAGAGCGCGCCCTCGCGGACGCCCGGGAGGCGCTCGGGAGCCAGTTCGCCGCCCACCTCGCCGAGGGCCGCGAGCTGTCCGCTGAGGACGCCATCGCGCGGCCGCGGAGCGGCCGGGCGGACGTCGCGGCAAGCGCTCGCTGACCGCCGGCTCGCCGCGCCCGTCAGCGACACGTCCGCGGAATGTCAGCGGGCCCTGATCTGCTTCAGACGCTCACATCCCCCACCTTCGAGGAGCGATACCAGCAATGTTCGCCGCCAACGCCTACCGCATTCGTTTCGCAACCGTCGCGGACGCCCCCACTCTGGGACGCCTTGCGGAGCGTTACTACCAGCAGCGGCTCGTCGGCCGCATCCTCATCGGCGAGATCGACGGTACGCCGGCCGCGGCGCTGTCGCTCCACGACGGACGCGTGATCGCCGACTCCTCACCCCACACCGACCGCCTCGTAGTCACTCTGCGCATGCGAGCGGGCGCCATCCGTGCCGTCGAGGCCACGCCATCGCTGCGCGAGCGACTCCTTGCGGCGCTTCCCACAGACCGGGGCGGCTCGACCGTCGTGCCGATGCCAGCGTCGCGCAACGGACATGCGGAGCGTGAGCCTGTGCGCGTCTACAGCGAAGACCGTCAGGCGGCCGCCGGGTAAACGCGAGGCTGCGTAGGATCGCCGAGGGTTCAACGGAGGGGGAGGGATCGAACCCTCGGCGGACCTTGCAACCCGCAACGTTTCGAGCCCTGCCCTTTCGGCCCGAAAAGCCAAGCGTAGAGCCAAGCGCGGCCGCCGGAGGGGACGTCAGGGGAACGAAAAAGAACCAGTCGTTGCCTCGCAGCCAGTTCGGAGGCGGCTTGGCGGGCCCCCACACGACCCGGGGCACGGGACAGCACTACTCTCATAAGCCCAAGCCGCCCCGGGTGAGACGAGCCGCTCGTGGACGACGTTCGCCTCGAGAGCGAGCGCGTGATTGACAACGGCGACGACGTGTTGTGCTCACCGCGAGACCCTGGAAACGGCCGGCCTGCGGGACGGGACTGAGCGCTAGCCCGCGGCCACACCGATGACGTCCGCGGCCTTCTCACGGTCAGAACATCGATATTGCTGACGATGTCGAATTGCGTGGTGACTGCGGGCCGTCGCCGCCGCTCGGCGCTGCTTGTCAGCGAGGCGTCAGCGGAGCGTCAGCGGCTCGTGATCTGCTTTCGCGCGTGGCATATCCCTTCTCCGATGTGCAGCGCGTCTCCGCCAATTGTTCGGTTTGGGTGCGGAGGCGGTTCGCGGCGTCGGCTCGCGCCTTGTCGGCGACGGCGCGGCGCCCTGAGCTGCTGCGCGCGCAGCTGTCGTTCGCGGCCACATGGACGGGCGAGGCGGCCTTCACGACGGCCATCGGGGTGGTCGCCTTCCACGACGGCGGTGCCACGGCGGTCGGCCTCGTGGTGTTCGCGCGGCTGGCTCCGACCGCTCTGTTCACCCCGTTCGGGGCGGCCTTCGCGGACCGGTTCCCGCGGGACCGCGTGCTCGTGGTCTCAGCACTCGTCCGCGCCGTGGCGAGCGTCGGGATTGCCGCGGTGCTCGTCGCTGGCGGGTCGCATCTGGCGGTCTACGGGCTGGCGGTGATCTCGACCGTGGCGTTCCGGCTGTTCCGCCCGACCCACTCGGCCCTGCTGCCGGGGCTGTGCAGCACCCCCTTCGAGTTGAGCACCGCCAACGTGGTCCGCGGCATGCTCGACTCGGTCAGCACGCTGCTCGGCCCGCTCGCCGCTGCGCTCCTCCTCTATCTCGCCAGCCCGAGCGCGGTCTTCGCGACCAGCGCCGCCCTGTCGGTCACCTCCGGCGCGCTGCTGCTCCGGCTCTCGTACGAGGCGCCGCCACGGAAGCGTCCCGAGCCGCTGCGACGGATCGCGCGAGAGACCATCGAGGGCTTTCAGGCACTCACGCGCTATCGCGACGCGGGCCTCCTGATCGGGCTGTCCCTCGCACAGAGCCTGACGCAGGGCTTCCTCACCGTCTTCATGGTCGTCCTCGCCTTCGACGAGCTTGGCATGGGAGCCCCAGGAGTCGGCCTCCTGAACGCCGCGGTCGGCGCGGGCTGCGTGGCGGGTTCCTTCGGGGCGTCCATGTTCGTCACCGGCCGTCGGCTCGCCGTCCTCGAGGGCGTCGGCGTCCTCCTCTGGGGCGTGGCGCTCAGCCTGAGCGGAGCCCTGCCGCTCGCGCCGGTGGTACTGGGCATGATGTGCGTGGCCGGCATCGGCAATTCCCTCCTGGACATCGGCCTGCACACGCTGCCCGCCCGGCTCGTGCCGGAGGAGCTGCTCGCCCGCGTCTTCGGCGTCAAGGGGAGCCTGACGGCGCTGGCGGGGGCCGCGGGTGCGTTCATCACCCCGTTCGCCATCGACCTGCTCGGGATACAGGCCGCGATGTTCGCGCTCGGCCTCATCGCGCCGGCGCTCACGGCGCTCGTCTGGTGGCGCCTGCGGGCGATCGACGCCATGATCGAACAACGCGATGCGGAGATCGCGGTCCTCAACCACGTTCCGATGTTTCGCCCGCTGCCGATGCCCGCGATCGACGGCATGGCCCTCCACGTCGAGGAAGTTCAGTTTGAGGCGGGCCAGGTCATCTGCCGCCAGGGGGACGCCGCCGACCGCTTCTACCTGATCGAGGACGGCGCGGCTGAGGTGATCGGCGACGGCCGCCTGATTCGCACGTTGGATTCCGGAGACGGCTTCGGCGAGATCGCACTGCTCGGGGACACGTCGCGCACGGCCACCGTCCGCGCACGGACGACACTTCGGCTTTACGCGGTCGACGGGCGCCACTTCGGTTCCACCATCAGTGGCTATGCGTCGAGCCGGCGCGAAGCGGACGCTCTCGTGGTCGACCGACTCAGCGCATTCGCCCCCGCGGAGTGAGCCCAGCGGCCGACGTCAAACGTTCCGCGAGATGAGGGAGGCGCCGAGACTAGGTCGCGGACACAGCAATGACGTCCGCGGCCTTATCGGGGTCAGAAGATCTGATTCGGCACTGCAGAGCGGAAGCCACCGGCGCTCGCGACCCACGAGCAGCAAGCGATTGCGCTCGTCGAGCGCGGAGAGCGTGAGGCTCGCGCCCGTCACCAGCATTGCTCCACCGGGCGTCGACCGAGACAAGAGGCATGTTTGATTGGCTTCAGGAGCTGCCGGTTGTTTGGATGGGCCTCGTGGTCGTCGCCGGGATGGCGTTGCTCGCGGCGGCGATCTATGGAGCGGTGATGAGCCTCGCCGCGGGCGAGCGCGCGGTCGCGTTCAAGGCCGTGTCGCCCGGGATGCTGCCGCCGATGGGCATCCTGTTCGCGCTGATCGTGGGCTTCATGGCGGCTGGCGTATGGGCGATGCCGACCGCGCCGAGCAGGCGGTCGACGACGAGGCGAGCGCGTTGCGCTCGGTCGTGCTGCTGAGCAACGAGCTTCCTGCGGACGACCGGGCACGGATGCGCGAGCTGATCCGCAGCCACATCGAGGACGCCGTGCACGACGAGTGGCCTGTGATGGCAGAGCAACGCGCCAGCCTCAACGCGATCCCGGTGCCGCTGGCCGAGGCGCTCGACCTCGCGCTGCGGTTCGTGCCGCAGGGCGAGGGGCAGGTGATCGCCCAGCGCGAGCTGGTCGCCTCGCTCCAGAGCGCCCTGGATGCGCGGCGGCAGCGCATCATCGTCAGCGGCTCGCGGATCAACGCCGGGCGTCCGCTAGAGGGTCCGGCGAAGCGGCGAGCGAAGCGCTCCGCCCGCACTGCGCTTTTAGAGGAGTACCGTTCCTTTAGCTGGCCCTGTGGCCAACAATCCCGGCCGAAGAAGCGGTATTACGCCGAGGCGCGCGATCCAGCGCGACGAGGCAACCCACTATTGAGGCGTACGGGATCGACTGCGGGGCCAGTTCTCTTGGTTACGACCACCCCTGTGGGCATGGTTCGTGCGCCTGCGGTCTGAGCGGTAGATTGCTCGGCAGATGGTGGGTTATGAGCACTCCTCAGTCGAGCTAACAGTTTCCGTTAAGGCGCCGTGCCAGGAGTGCGGCGGCCGGGGCTATGTCGAGACGGTAACCGGGGGCGGGCGCATCGTTGGCGACAGGACGGAGGAATGCCTTACCTGTAGCGGTAGGGGTCTCATCCCTGAGGACATGCCCCTCTCTCAGTTCCAAGCGCTCCTGGCGAGTCACGCTCGGTAGACCGCCACCGTGATCGGCCGCAGCGCCAGCGCCACGTGAGCGAAATCCGCGAACTCATGGGAAGCCTGGCACTAGAGGTTGCCATTAGCCCACAAATCCCTCGCGACGTGCGTCGGAGCAGAACGGCACCGGAGGGATGGCCATGCGGCGGGCTTCGAGCTCGGCCACCCTAACCCGCGTCGCCTTTAATGCGGAAGCCGCTGAGCGTCGGCGAGAGTATCGCTCTCATGGGAATCCAACACGCTGCGTCTCTCGGCCTGTGGCCGACGCCGGGCAGTGTCGCAACCACGCGAAGGCAATAGCGAAGTCAGCGAGCCGCTCCACTACCGCTTTTCGTCCAAAAGCAGCAGCCGGCCCGTCCGCCGGACTCGGTGTTGCTGTCACGCGGATGCGGAAGTCTCGCGCTGACCGGTGAGACTGTGGCTGTATGGGCAAGCCGGCTTGGCTTAGGCGCGCATAGGAGGTCACGCAATCGATGACGCTCGAACCCATCAATCCGAAAGACCTGCCAACTCCTGCGACCTACACCCATGTCATCGTCGCGACGGGGGGGCCAGGTTGGTATTCGTCGCCGGTCAAGAACCCGAGGACGAACGGGGCAACCTCGTCGGTCGCGGTGATCTGGCGATCCAGGCCCGCCAGGTGTTCGGCAACGTCGGCCGTGGCCTCGCTGCTGCCGGGGCCCGGCCGGACCAGGTGACCAAGATCACGATCTTCGTCGTGGATTACCGGCGTGAGTACCCTGCAGGCGATCGAAGAAGGCAGGGTTGCGCTGTTCGGGGACCACAAGCCGGCCGAAACGCTGGTGGGAGTGGAAGCGCTGTCCAGACCCGAATACCTGATCGAGGTTGAAGCGATCGCGGTTATCGACGGTTGACGACGGATCCCAATCAGAGGCGCCTCTGCCGCCCAACTGTCATCCGCACGCGGCCGGTGGCCGATCGACGTGGGAGCCTCGAGTGCTGCTATGCGCGAGTTGGGCCAGCGACGGCTAAGCCCAGGCCAGAGGCCTGCTCCTGGTCCGCAGCAATCGTCTCGGGTTTGCGGGCGTGGCGCTCGCTTTGTTCAGTAGTGAGTGCGGCGGCATCGAGTGGGCGACGTCGCGATTGTCGCCTCTGCCGCCGGATGGGACCCTCCTATGACGGTCGTATGAGAGGCCGCGCTCAACCAGCAATGCGGCGAGCGCCTCGCGCTGGTCTTCGAAGGACGTCCCGGACCGCGCGAGCTCAACCAGGTCGTCCGTCGTCCGGGTCTCAGAAGCCGACGTCGCCGCCGCCGAAGTCGCCGCCGCCGAAGTCGCCGCCTGCGGTATCACTGCCCGTGTCGCCGACATCTCCCTCCGCGCCAGCGTCAGCTTCGTCGCCGCTGAGCTCAGAGAACAGCGACTGGGCGACCAGGCTCCCGGCGAACGCCGCCGCGAAGCTGCCGAGCAGGGTGCCGCCCATGCCGCCGAGCATGCCTCCGCCGCCACCGAAGGCTCGCTCTACGGTGCCGGGCCGGTTCGTCTCAGCGCGGGTGGCCATCCGGGCGAGGGAGCGGGGGTCGTCACCTCCGGTGCGCTCGTGTTCGGGCACGGCCGCGCTCAATTCGCGCAGCGCCATGCGCCGTTGCTCGGGCGTCAGCTTGGCGAAGGCCTCCTCATGGGCCTGCTCGATCGCTTCCGGCGGCGCGGTCCGGACAAGGTAGCGGTAGCGCTCGAGCGCTTGCTCGTCTGTCAGTTCGCCCGGGGCGGCCGGCGAAGACCCGGAAGCGTGCTGCCGGGGCCGCGATTCGGGCCCAGTGCTCCGGCCAAGGAGACGATCCAGAAATCCCATAGTGGAGATGTTCCCGGATTGGGGCGCCGCGTGCGCTCACTTGAGCGGCATTGATGGTGGCGCGCCTGGCCGCCGACCAGGAGACCAAGACGCGCAAAGCACTCGAGTTCTTCTCCAGGCGGTGACAGGCGACCTGAGCCATCGGACCTCGTAGGGCCGTGCCGACCTCGACGATCCCTCCTGGGCCCTTCGCAGTCCTTCGTGGAGACGGAGTAGCCAGATGCGAGCGCCCGAGTGTCGGTCCGCGGCGCGCCTGCTGCCGACGAGGAGCGGTCGTACGGCGGGAGGCGCTGACGGTTCTCGCACAGGCAGGACGATTGCACGAGTCGGGGCGATCGATCACGCTTTCTACAGTCAACTTTTCCGGACGCGGTGCACCGTAGGAGTAGGCAGAGCTGTAAGGCGTCCGTGAGCGCGTTGTTGCCGGCGGGCGTTGAGCCGCAACGCGAGCGGGGACAAGGTGCGGTCGATGTTGCGCCGCCGTTCCAACCGCGTCCAAAGCGGCTGCTGCGAGCGCGGCCAGGCGTCGCTGCTGATGCTGGCGGTGGTGGGCGCGGTGCTCGCGGGCGCTGTGGTGCTGTTCGCGTTCGGCAACGCGCTCGGCGCCAAGGCGCGGCACCAGCGGGCTGCCGACCTCGCGGCGATCAGCGCCGCGCAGGAGATGCGCGACCTCTACCCGCGCCTGTTCGAGCCGCCGTTCATCGAGCCCGACGTGCCGAACAGCCGACACCTGGAGGAGGCGGAGTACCGCGCGCTCGCGGTGGCCGCCGCCGTGAGAGGCGCCAGGAAGAACGGCGTGCGCGTGCGCGCGAGCGACGTGAGCTTTGGCGGGACGGCCTTCGCGCCGACGCGTGTGACGGTGCGGGTTCAGGGCGCGGCGCGCGTGGGAGCCGGTTCCGGGCATCACGCGGCCGCCCGCGTGCCCGTCCGGGCGCGTGCCACGGCTGAGCTCGCGCCGGACCCCGGCGTCCCTGGTCTGCCGAGTCATGGCAGCGGTGGCGGCTATGACGGTCCGCTCGCCTACCGGCAGGGCAAGCCGATGCGCCCCGATGTCGCGCTCGCCTTCGACCGCATGGCTGCCGCCGCGCGGGAGGAGGCCGGGCTCCTGCTGAGCATCTCGAGCGGCTTCCGCTCCGACGCGGAGCAGGCGCTCCTGTTCGCTGCGCATCCCGACCCGAAATGGGTGGCGCCGCCCGGCGAGAGCCTGCACCGCTACGCCACCGAGCTCGACCTCCGACCGCCGGCCGCCTACGCCTGGCTGGCGGAGAACGCCGGACGGTTCGGCTTCGTTAGGAGGTACGCCTGGGAAGCGTGGCACTACGGCTACACCCGCAGCCCGGGCAGCTCGTCGCTCGGCTTCGGTGCCCGCGGCGGCGACGGCGGCGCCACCCGCGCGGTTCAGTCATTCGTCCCCGCCCGGTTCGCACCGCTGATCATCCGGGCGGCGCAGCGCTGGAGCGTCTCTGCGCACCTGCTCGCCGCACAGCTCTACGCCGAATCGGGCTTCAACCCGTTCGCACGCTCGACCGCGGGTGCCCAGGGCATAGCGCAGTTCATGCCCGGCACGGCGGAGGCGATGGGGCTGCTCGACCCATTCGACCCAGACGCCGCGATCAACGCACAGGCGCAGCTGATGCGCGACCTGCTCGGCCGCTTCGGCTCGGTGCCGCTCGCGCTGGCGGCCTACAACGCCGGACCGGGCGCGGTCGCCGCCTGCGGCTGCATCCCGCCCTTCCCGGAGACGCGCGAGTACGTGACGAAGATCCTCGGTCTACTCGCTGGCGCCGGCGAGGTCGGGGTCGTCGAACTGGAGGTGCGGCTCGTGGAGTAGCCCCAACTTGCGCTCGCATGGGAAGATGCACCTGCGACTGAATCGGATGGAGCCGCGGCGTTATGAGCGACAGCAACAAGCCAGGTCCGACTCAGCTCAAGGAGCTGATGACACGGGTGTTCGACTCGGACGCCAGCGAGGCGTTCGGCGACTTCGTCGTCCGGCAAGCCGCGCTGAACGACATGGCGCCCAACGCAGACCACGCCTTGGTCGACGGCATCGAAGCGTCGCCAGATGGGGGAGCTGCGATGGCGGAGGCGCACCTGCTCGGCCTGTCAGACGACGAACGCGAGGATCTCATCGAGCGTGCCGGCAACGAGACCGGCCGCCGCCTTGAAGCAGCCGCGACCGCGCTGCTCGAGGCGGTCGAAGCCGGGCGACTCCGCGTCGATGTGACCCCGGAGATGGTGGCCGTGGCCGCGATAACCGAGCTCGGCGACTGACTCAAACCCAGCGGCGCACGCGCCGCTTGTAGTCGAGGTACTCCTGGCCGAACTTGCGCTCGAGGTAGTGCTCCTCCCGAGTGATCACTCCGCGGTCGATGATCGCGAGCACAATGGGGAGCGGCACCAGCACCCACAGCGCCTGGCTGCACAGCGCGATTCCCACGTACACGAGGGCCATGCCGAGGTAGGCGGGGTTGCGGGTGAGCCGGTAGGGCCCCTCGGTGGCGATCGCGGTCGTTGGGCGCCAGGGATTGGCGGGGGTCTTCTTTTGGGTGAACGCTCGCTCGAAGCTGAAAAGCAGCGCGAGCCCGGCCAAGAGCAGCACGCCACCGAGGATCCACGCCAGGGCGTCCGGCACCGATGAGCCCGGCAGCAGCGCCTCCAGCGCGAATCCGACCGCGAGCCCGGCGAGGAAGACGAGCGGCGGCGGCGCGATTACGCCGGAGATGTCGCGCCGAGCGGCGGAATTCGAAGCCTCCATAACCACCTAACTGCGTTGAACGGTTAGAGTACCCCCTATGGACAAGCTTACGGAAGGACTCTGGCGCTGGACGGCCCGCCACCCCGAGTGGCATCCCGGAGAGTTCGGCGCTGAGGTGGCGAGCTACGCAGCGCAGGCGGGCGATACCACGCTTCTCATCGACCCTCTGCTCCCGCCGGACCCCTCGTCGGTGCTCGCTGTCGTCGACGAGAACCTCGGCAAGCGCCTCGCCGTTCTCATCACGGTCCCCTACCACGTGCGAAGCGCAGAGGAGCTCTGGAAGCGCTACAAGCAGGATGCGGAGACGAGCATCCACGGCCACCCCGCCTGCGCGAAGCGCCTCACGAACCGGTCCGCATTCCAGGAGATCGACCCGGCCGTGCCGCTCCCGGGCGGCGTCACGGCGCATGCGATCGGGAGCCCGCGTCGCCACGAGACGCCGCTACACCTCCCGAGCCATCGCGCTCTGGTCTTCGGCGACGCCGTCGCCGAGACCGGCGGTCGGCTGGTGGTGTGGTCGAGCGAGAGGGTCGACGCCAAGGTCGAGCGTTTCTACCGAGAGCGCTTCAACCCGACGCTCGAACCGCTGCTCGAGCTCGACTTCGACACGGTGCTTGCCACCCACGGGCAGCCGCTGATGCGCGGCGGGAAGCGCGCGCTGCGCAGGGCGCTCGGGTCGAAGCCCTGGTACCACCGCGGTTGAGATACTTCGCGCCATGACTCCTACAACCGTGAACGGAATCGAAGAGCTCAAGGGGCTCGTGGGCCAGACGATCGGCCCCAGCGACTGGCGCGAGGTGACCCAGGACGACATCAACAAGTTCGCCGATGTGTCCGGCGACCACCAGTGGATCCACGTGGACGTGGAGCGCGCGAAGACCGAGAGCCCGTTCGGCACGACGATCGCTCACGGGAACCTGACCCTGTGCCTGCTTGACAGCTTCCGCCCCGAGCTGTTCGAGGAGTCCGGATTCAAGATGGGCATCAACTACGGCTGGAACAAGGTCCGCTACACCTCGCCGGTCCCGGCCGGAGCACGCATCCGCGCCAGCCTGGAGACCCTGTCGGTGGACGACGTGGGCGACGGCTGGTACCAGCTCGTCCAGAAGTGGACGGCCGAGATCGAGGGCCAGGAGAAGCCGGCCTGCTTCGCCGAGTCGGTCGTGCGCCTGCTGGCCTAGTAGGACAGGCCCAGGGCCTCGTGCGACCCGCCTATCCTCGGTAGGAGTGGCCACCGAGGCACCAGATCGCATAACCGAGCAGCGCCGGGCGCTCCCCGACGCGCCCGGCGTCTACATCTTCAGGGACTCGCGCCGGAAGGTGCTCTACGTAGGCAAGGCCAGTTCGCTGCGCAAGCGGGTGGCCGGCCACTTCTCCAAGCACGGCGCCCGCGGGTCCACGGACATGGTCCCCCAGATCGCGGACATCGAGTTCATCGCGACCGAGACCGAGGCGGAGGCGCTGCTGGCCGAGCAGGAGTTCATCAAGCGCCACCGGCCCGTCTTCAACGTCCGGCTGCGTGACGATAAGTCGTACCCGTACATCGGGATCTCGCTCGACGAGGACTTCCCGCGCATCTACTTCACACGCGAGCGCCACCGCAAGAACCGAGTCTACTTCGGCCCGTTCAGCAACGCGAAGCGGGTGCGCGAGACGCTCGACCTGCTCGGCAAGGTCTTCATGCACCGCACCTGCGACGGGCCGCAGCCGGGCCGCGCGTCCGGAAGCCCCTGCCTCGACTACTACATCAAGCGCTGCCAGGCGCCCTGCGTCGGCTACATCTCGAAGGAGGCGTACCGCGAGAACGTCGAGACGATCATCGACTTCCTCTCAGGCCGCTACCGCCACATAGAGAAGGCGCTCGACCAGGGGATGCGCAAGGCGTCCGAGGACCAGGAGTTCGAGCAGGCGGCCCAGTACCGCAACAAGCTGAAGGCCGTCCGCTCGCTGCTCGAGCGCCAGCGCATCTCGAACGCGCCGGTGGGGACGCTCGACGCGATCGCCGTGGCAGCCGAGGGCGCGGACGCGAACGCTCAGGTGTTCCAGGTCCGCGACGGCGTGCTGGCCGACCGCCAGAGCTTCTACCTCGAGAACGCCGCGCAGCGCGAGGAGGGCGAGGTGGCCGAGGAGTTCATTCTCCAGTACTACGCCAGCGCGATCGCGGTGCCGCCGCAGGTCGTGGTGCAGCCGTCGGTGAACGACATCGAGGTCCTGTCGGCCGCCCTCACCGAGCGGCGCGGCGCCCCGGTCGAGGTCCGCCATGCCGAGCGCGGCGACAAGCGCCGCATCCTCGAGCTGGCAGAAAGGAACGCCAGGCTCGCCCTCGACCAGGACCGCCTGCGCTCCGAGCGTCGCCGCTCGCAGCGGATCGAGGCCCTCGACGGGCTTCAGCACGCGCTCGGAATGGAGCAGATCCCGATGCGCGTCGAGTGCTTCGACATCTCCAACCTGATGGGCCACCACACGGCCGCTTCGATGGTCGTATTCGAGGGCGGCGCGCCCAAGAAGTCGGACTACAGGCGCTTCGCCATCCGGGACTCGGTTCAGGATGACTTCGCAGCGATGGCCGAGGTGCTCTCCCGACGGATGGCCCAGTACGTGAAGCAGCGCGAACGCAGCCCGCATGACAAGGAGTACGACGAGAGCTTCGCGTCCCTGCCCGCGCTGATCGTGATCGACGGCGGCAAGGGCCAGCTCTCGGCCGGCCTCAGCGAGCTCGGCGAGTTCAGAGATCTTGGCGTGACCGTGGTGAGCCTGGCGAAGCGGATCGAGGAGGTGTTCGTGCCTGGCAGGCGCGACCCGCTGCGGTTGGCCCACGACACGCCCGAGCTGCAACTGCTCCAGCGCGTCCGCGACGAGGCGCACCGCTTCGCCATCGAGTTCCACCGCGGCAAGCGCGACAAGGCGATGACCACCTCGGTGCTGGACGAGCTGGCGGGCATCGGCCCGGCGCGCAAGCGCAGGATCCTCCAGCACTTCGGCTCGCCGGACCGCTTCCTGAAGGCAAGCCGCGAGGAGCTCGAGGGGGTGCCGGGCCTGCCCGGCAAGGTGGCCCGCGACATCTATGCGCAGGTGAACAGAGTCCGATGAGCTTCCGGCTGCGGAGGTCGAGCAACAAGACGCCCAAGCACAAGATCGAGGACTTCGTGGTGATCACCGGGTTCTCGGGCGCCGGCAAGTCCCAGGCGATGGCCACGTTCGAGGACGCCGGCTACTTCTGCGTTGACAACCTGCCGCCGGAGATGATCGGCTCGCTCGCCGAGCTGTTCAACCACCGGGGCAGCAAGGTGGAGCGCGCGGCCGTGGCATCGGACGTGCGCGGTGGTGACTTCTTCGACGGCCTCGTCAAGGTCCTCGACGATCTCGACAAGAACAATGTGCCGTATCGCCTGCTCTACCTCGAGGCCGACGAGCACGCGCTGATCAACCGTTTCAAGGAGACGCGCCGGCGCCACCCGCTCGCCGAGGGTGGCTCGGTGGAGGCGGCGCTGCGCCAGGAGCGCCAGTTGCTCGCGCCGCTGAAGGAGCGCGCTGACGTTTCGATCGACACGAGCGACCTCTCGGCGGCCCGCCTGCGCAAGGTGGTGGCCGACAAGATGCTCCCGCACGGGCGGCGGGGCAAGCTCGCGGTCACGTTCATGACGTTCGGTTTCAAGCATGGCTCTCCCCGCGACGCCGACCTCACCTTCGACGTGCGCTTCCTGCCGAATCCCCACTACGAGGCGGACCTGCGCGAGCAGACCGGGCTCGACAGGGACGTGATCGCGTACGTGGAGGGGTCGGACGGGATCGATGACTTCTACGAGCGGCTCACACCGTTGCTCGACTACCTGCTGCCCGCCTACGAGCAGGAGGGCAAGTCACACCTGACCGTCGGCATCGGCTGCACGGGGGGACGCCACCGCTCGGTCGTGATCGCCGAGCACCTGGCGCGCGAGTACGAGGCCCGCGGCGACTTCCTGGTGGACGTGGTGCACCGCGACGTGGACAAGCCACCTCGCAGGCCCTAGTAACGTAGATTCAGCCCGCCAGGAAGCGAAGGAAAGGGACACTCGACATGGCCTTGAAGGCCGGCATCAACGGCTTCGGCCGCATCGGGCGCAACGTCTTCCGCGCCGCGCACGCGCGCGCCCTGCAGGGTGACCCCTCCGGGGCCACCCCTCGGCAAGACATCGACTGGGTCGGGGTGAACGACATCACCGACACGAAGACGCTCGCCCACCTGCTCAAGTACGACTCGATCCTCGGCCCGTTCAAGGGCGAGGTGGACTTTACGGACGACAGCCTGATCGTGGACGGCGACGAGCTGAAGGTGTTCGCGGAGCGCGATCCCGCGGCGTTGCCATGGGGCGACCTGGGCGCCGAAGTGGTGGTCGAGTCCACCGGCTTCTTCACCAAGCGCGACGACGCGGCGAAGCACCTCTCGGCGGGCGCGAAGAAGGTGATCATCACCGCGCCGGCCACCGAGCCGGACGTGACCATCGTGCTCGGCGTGAACGACGACGTGTACGACCCGGACCAGCACCACGTGATCTCGAACGCGTCCTGCACCACGAACTGCCTCGGGCCGGTTGCGCGCGTGCTGCACGACACGGTGGGAATCGAGCGCGGGATCATGACCACGATCCACGCGTACACGGCGGACCAGAACCTTCAGGACGGCCCGCACAAGGACCTCCGGCGTGCGCGGGCGGCTGCCGCGAATCTCGTGCCGACCTCGACGGGCGCCGCCAAGGCGATCGGCCTCGTGGTGCCCGAGCTGGACGGCAAGCTGAACGGGATCGCCGTGCGCGCGCCTGTGATCACCGGCTCGGTCGTGGACCTCGTGTGCGAGGTGTCGCGCGAGACGAGCGCGGACGAGGTAAACGCGGCGTTCGCAGAGCACGCCGACACCGGCCGCTTCGAGGGCATCCTCAAGTACAACGAGGACCCGATCGTGTCGAGCGACATCGCCACGACGTCGTACTCGTCGGTGTTCGACGCGCCGCTCACGATGGTGATCGACGGCAAGCTCGTGAAGGTCGTCTCGTGGTACGACAACGAGTGGGGCTACTCGAACCGCGTCGTCGACCTGGCACAGCGGGTGCTGGCTGGCTCACCGGTCGCCTGAGGTGGCCGACACGAACGCGACGGATTCGGCGCTCGGCAAGCGAACGGTTCGCGACCTGGAGGTGGCGACGGGGGAGAGCGTGCTCGCCCGGGTGGACTTCAACGTTCCGCTCGAGAACGGGCGGGTGGCGGACGACGCCCGCATCCGTGCCGCGCTCCCGACGATCGAGCTCCTGCTCGATAAGGGCACGCGGCTCGTTCTGTGCTCGCACCTGGGGCGCCCGAAGGGTTTCGACCCCGACACGTCGCTGGCGCCCGTGTGCGAGCGTCTCGGCGAGCTGATCGACGCGCCCGTGCACCAGGCGCCGGAGGTAGTGGGCCCGGAGGTGCGGCGGGGAGTGGACCGGCTCGATCCCGGCAGTGTGCTGCTGCTGGAGAACACCCGCTGGGAGCGGGGCGAGACGGAGAACGATCCCGCGCTGGCGCGCGAGCTCGCGTCGCTTGGCGATGCCTACGTGGACGACGCCTTCGGCGCGGCCCACCGCGCCCATGCCTCGACCGTGGGGGTCGCTCAGTTCCTGCGGCCGGCGGTGGCCGGGCTCCTGCTCGAGCGCGAGGTCGTCACGCTGCGCTCGATCGTCGAGGCACCGGAGCGGCCGCTCGTGGTGCTGCTCGGAGGGGCGAAGGTCACCGACAAGATCGCGCTGATCGACCGCTTCCTCGACGTGGCGGACGCGCTCCTGATCGGCGGCGCCATGTGCTTCTCGTTCTTCCGCGCGCAGGGCATCCCCACGGGCGACTCCCTGGTTGAGGAGGAGGGCGTGGAGCTTGCGCGCCGGGCGCTCGAGAAGGCGGAGGCCTCGACGTGCCGGCTGCTGCTGCCGCGGGACCTCATGCTGGCCGACCGCTTCGACGCCGACGCGGAGCGGCGTGCCCTGCACGCCGCTGAGGTCCCGGAGGGCTGGATGGGGCTCGACATCGGGCCGCGGACCATCGCCGCGTATGTCGAGGAGGTCGAGCGGGCGGGCACGGTGTTCTGGAATGGCCCGATGGGCGCGTTCGAGCTCGAGCCGTTCGCCGCCGGCACCCGCGCGCTGGCGGAGGCGGTGGCGAAGGCCCCCGGCACGACCGTGGTCGGCGGAGGCGACTCCGGCGCCGCGCTAGCGCAGTTCGGCCTCGCCGACCGCGTGGATCACCTGTCCACGGGCGGCGGCGCGGCGCTCGAGCTGCTCGAGGGAAAGGCGCTCCCGGGCGTGGAGGTGCTGGATGACGCCTGAAGCCGCACGGAGGCCGCTGATCGTCGGCAACTGGAAGCTCTGGGGCACGCGCGCGCAGGGGGCCGACTACTGCGAGCGGCTTAGCGTCGGCTCCGAGCCGCCGGCGGACGTGGGCATCTGCCCGCCGTTCACGGCGCTCGACGTGTGCGTGGAGAAGCTGAGCGGCAGCGGTGTGGCGGTCTACGCGCAGAACATGAACCAGGAGTCGACCGGCGCCTACACCGGCGAGGTCTCGGCCGAGATGCTCACCGAGATCGGCGTGGACGGGGTGGTGCTCGGCCACTCGGAACGCCGCCAGTACAACTGCGAGACCGACCGCGCGCTGCAGGAGAAGGTTCCCGCGGCCCTCGCCGCCGGGATTCAGCCAATCCTCTGCGTGGGCGAGAGCGAGGAGGAGCGGGAGCGCGAGGAGACCCAGCGCAAGCTCCGCTCGCAGGTGCAGGAGGCGCTCGAGAAGGTCGCGGACGAACGACTTCCCGAGGTGGTGATCGCATACGAGCCGATCTGGGCGATCGGCACGGGAAAGGTGGCCACGCCGGAGATCGCCCAGGACGCGATCGCGTTCATCCGTGCGCTCGTGGGTGACCGCTCTCGCGACGCCGCGGAGACGGTGCGCATCCTCTACGGCGGCAGCGTGAAGCCCGACAACGCGGCCGAGATCCTCGCGGAGCCTGACGTGGATGGCGCGCTCGTGGGCGGCGCGAGCCTCGATCCCGAGGGCTTCGCCCAGATCGTGGCCGCCGCGAAGCCGTGAGCTACCCGAGCGTCTGCCTCGTCGTCCTGGACGGATGGGGGCTGGCTGAGCCGGGTCCCGGCAACGCGATCTCGCTCGCGGACACGCCGGTGTTCGACGAGCTCTGGGAGAAGCACCCGCACACCACCCTCACGACCCATGGTCCCGCGGTCGGGCTCCCGGAGGGCCAGATGGGGAACTCCGAGGTGGGGCATCTCAACCTCGGAGCGGGCGCGGTGGTCAAGCAGGACCTGCTGCGCATCGACCAGGCGATCGAGGACGGGTCGTTCTTCGAGAACGAGGCGCTCAGGGCGGCTTGCACACGCGACCGCTTGCATCTGCTGGGGCTCGTGTCCGACGGCGGCGTGCACGCGAGCATGGACCACCTCAGGGCCCTGATCGAGCTGGCGGGGCGGGAGGGCGTGTCGGACGTGGTGGTGCACGCGTTCACGGACGGCCGCGACACAAGCCCGGACAGCGGTGTGCGCCATGTGGCCGAGGTGGAGAGCTGGGGCGGCGCCCGAATCGCGACGGTGAGCGGCCGCTACTACGCAATGGACCGCGACACCCGCTGGGAGCGCACGGAGCTGGCATACGACGCGATCGTGAGCCGCAAGGCGGAGTTCCGGGCGTCGAGCGGCGAGGAGGCCGTGAGGCAGGCCTACGAGCGTGGCGAGACGGACGAGTTCATCAAGCCGACGCTGGTGGGTGCCGACGATGACGCTGTCGATGATGGCCGCATTCGCGCGGGCGACGCGGCGATCTTCTTCAACTTCCGCCCCGACCGGGCGCGGCAGCTCACCAGCAAGCTCGGCGAGCTCGACGACCTTCACCTCACCACGCTCACCGAGTACCACGAGGACTGGGACTACCCGGTCGCGTTCCCGCCGGCGCGCCCGGACGTGACGCTCGCGTCGACGCTCGCGGATCGCGGCAAACTAGCAGCTGCATGTGGCGGAGACCGAGAAGTACGCCCACGTGACCTACTTCCTCAACGGCGGCGAGGAGGACCCCTACCCGGGCGAGGAGCGCTGCCTCGTGGACTCGCAGCGCGACGTCGCGACCTATGACAAGAAGCCCGAGATGAGCGCACGGGAGGCGGCCGACGCCTTCGTGGCGGAATGGCGCGACGGCCACTTCAGCTTCGGAATCATCAACTTCGCGAACCCGGACATGGTCGGCCACAGCGGCGTGATCGAGGCCGCGGTGAAGGCCGTCGAGACGGTGGACGAGTGTCTCGGCCGGGTGATCGAGGCGGTGCACGAGTCCGGTGGCGTCTGCATCGTGACCGCCGACCACGGCAACGCCGACCAGATGCTCGAGCCGGACGGCAGCCCGAACACCGCGCACTCGATGAACCCGGTCCCGCTGGTCATCACACGAGACGTAGGCGAGCTGCGCGAGGGCGGCACGCTGGCCGACGTGGCCCCGACCGTGCTGGCGCTGCTGGGCGAGGAGCAACCCGAGAAGATGACCGGCACCCAATTGTTAAGGGGTCAGACCCCTCCCCCGGACGGGCAACAGGAAACTTGACAGGTAGAGACTTAGGTTTTACTTTTCCCGCCGTGATCTTGACCGGCGCCCACAGAGCCGGCCAAGGGGAGGCCGCCCTCAGCGGGCGGCCTCGCCCGTTCTAGGCTCCCGCGAGTGCCGCCCTTCCAGATCAGCGCGCGTGACGGTGCCGCCCGCGCGGGCGTGATCGAGACCCCTCACGGTCCCGTCCGCACGCCCGCGTTCGTGCCGCTCGCCTCGACGGCGACGGTGAAGTCGCTCCACGCGAGCGAGGTGGCCGAGCTTGGCTACGACATGGTGCTCGGCAACACCTTCCACCTGTTCATCCAGCCCGGGCACGAGCTGATCCGCGAGATGGGCGGACTGCACGAGTTCATGGGGTGGAGGCGGCCCATCATCACGGACTCGGGCGGCTACCAGGTGTTCTCGATGGGCCACGGCTCGGTGGCCGAGGAGGTCAAGCGCCGCCGCGACAAGCGCCAGTCGATGGTGATCTCGATCGAGGAGGAGGGCGTGCGCTTCCGCTCCTACGCGGACGGGAGTGAGCGCTTCATGGGCCCGGAGACATCGATGGAGGTCCAGGCCGCGCTCGGCTCCGACATCGCCCTCGCCTTCGACGAGTGCACGCCATTCCACGTGGAGCGCGACTACACCGTGAGCTCGATGGAGCGCACGCACCGCTGGCTCGACCGCTGCGTTGCCTGGTGCGGTGAGCACGGGCCCGACGGCCAGCTGCTCTACGGCATCGTGCAGGGCGGTGTCTACGAGGACCTGCGTGCCGAGTCGAGCGCCTACGTCGCCGCTGCCGGCGTGGACGGCATCGCAATCGGCGGCTCGCTCGGCCAGGACAAGGAGCAGATGCGCGAGGTGGTCGGCTGGGCGCTTGACGGGCTTCCTGAGGAGCCGCCGCGGCACCTGCTCGGCATCGGCGACGTGGACGACATCGTCCACGCTGTGGGCGCCGGCATCGACACCTTCGACTGTGCGACCCCCACACGGCTGGCGCGTCACGGAACGGCGCTGGTCCACGACCCCGGCTCGCGTTGGCGCCTCGACCTCACCAAGAGTGCGCACCGCACCAGCCGGGAGCCGATCGATCCCGAATGCCCGTGCCCGGCCTGCCGTGAGCACACGCGCGGCTACCTGCACTACCTGACACGGGTGAACGAGCTGACCGCCAAGCGGCTCACCACCCTGCACAACCTCACATTCATGGAGCGCCTGATGCGCGGCCTTCGCGAGGCGATCGCGGAGGGGAACTACGCGCGAGAGGCGAGCCGGGTGCTGGCGGCTAGCGCGAGTGCTCGTTGATGAAGTCGCGCAGCTGATCGATCTGCTGCTGCGCGTCACCGGTGTCGACCGGCTGAACGCTGTTTCCGCCCGACGAGGACAGCAGTGCGAGCGCCACCACCACGATGGCTGCGAGTGCCGCCAGCAGCGCCAGGAACCCGCCGAATCGACGCCGTCGTGCTGCCCGGCGCGCCGCCGAGCGCTCGGCTCGCTCCTCGCGCGGGCTGCGTCCGGTGGGAGCCACGATCGGCGGCGCCACCTCCTGCACGCGCGTGGGCGCCGGGCCGCGGTACTGGGTGCGCGGCAGCGCCTGGGTGGCTGAGGTGTCGTCCATCGCCCGCGTGGCGTCGTAGTCCGTCATCGCGAGGCGCTGTGTGGCGGCCGTGACCTGGCCCCGCGCCCCGGCCTCGATCGCCTCGGCCATCTCGAGCGCGTTCGAGTAGCGGGCCGCGGGCTCGCGTTCGAGCGCGAGCCGCACGGCGTCGTCCAGCTCGGGGGGCACCTCGTGGCGATAGTCGGTCAACGGCGCCACGGGATCCGACTGCTGCTTGAGCGCCAGCTCGGTGAGCGACGCGTACTCGTGCGGCAGCCGGCCTGTGAGGAACTGGTACGCGCATACGCCGAGGGAGTAGATGTCCGACGCTGGGCCGGCCTCCTCGCCGCGGGCCTGCTCGGGTGATAGGTAGGCGGCCGTGCCGAGCACCGAGCCCACCTGGGTGATGCGCGTCTGCTCGGCCGCCTTGGCGATGCCGAAGTCCGCGAGCTTGGTGGCGCCCATCTCCTCCGCGAACAGCAGGTTCCCCGGCTTCACGTCGCGGTGCACCACGCCGGCGCGGTGCGCGTATTCGAGCCCGTGGCAGGCGTCCCGCACGAGCTTCACCGTCTCGTCGATTTCGAGCTGCTTGCGCTCGCGCAGCATGTCCGCCGCCGAGGGCCCGTCCACGTACTCCATGACGATGTAGTGGCGCTCGCTGGCCGGGTCCTGGCCCGAGTCGAACACCTGCACGATGTTCGGGTGCTGGAGCTTTGCCGCGGAGAGCGCCTCGCGCCTGAAGCGGTACACGAAGTCCTGGTCGTCCGCGAGATGCTCGGCCAGCAGCTTCACGGCCACCGGGCGCTCCAGCACGGTGTCGTTGGCCATGAACACCGTCGACATCCCGCCGGCCCCGAGGCGGCGCTCGATCACGTAGCGGCCGGCGATCTCCGCGGGCGGGCTCACTCGCCCTTCTCCTTCTTCTCCTTGGCGGCTCCGGGCCCCACTCCGCCACCGTTCCCGTTCCCATTCCCGTTCTCGTCCGGCGGGATCGTGCCGCCGTTGTCGCCGTCGCCCTCGGGCGGAAGCGGCTGCTCGTCCGGCGTGGTGGGTTCGGTGTCCGTCGGCGGAGGAGTGGTTTCGGTCGGCTGGGTTTCCGTTTCGGTGGGGGTCGTGTCCGTTTGCGTGTCGGTCGGCGTCGTCTGGACGGGCTCGTCGGCCTGGAGCTCCTGGCACTTGCTCTCGACGAGGCTCCAGAGGTTGTCGAAGCTATCCTGCAGCGCTTCGCGGACGTCGGGGTCCACGTCGTTGGGCAACCCGTCGATGACCTCCTGGACCTGGGCACGGTTCGGACCGCGCGGGCCTTCGAGAATGTCTTCGCAAGCCCCGGGAGTGCCGTTGTCGAGGCGATCCTGAACATTGTCGAGCTCGGCCGCAAGCGCAGCCGCGGTAGCCGCCGGGATCTGCTTGCCGCCCTCGTCATCGGAGCCGCAGCCGGCCGCCGCCAGGCAGGCGCAGAGTGAGAGCACGAGGGCTATGCGCTTGAAAGTGGTCACTGTCCGCTGTAGAGGCGCTCTGCGAGGACCCTAGGCAGTCCGGCTTCCTCGATCGCCTCGGCAGCCTCGTCGATCGGATATTCGACCCGGCGCCAGGTGGCCTTCCACGTATCTGTGTCTAGCAGGAGCCACGCGGCCCGCGGGTCACCATCGCGCGGTTGGCCGACTCCGCCGGGGTTCACGAGCCACTCACCGCTCGACAGGTCGCGCTCCAGTCCCGCCTCCGCAGGCGCCCCGGTGACCTTGCCGGGCTCGTCGCGCTGGAACCAGAGCGCCACGTGCGAATGCCCGACGGCGGCCACGCGGCCCTCCATCAGGTCCATGTTCTCGTCCGCCTGCCAACTCGAGAGCACGTACTCCCAGATCGGGTCGCGCGGGCTGGCGTGGTAGAGCGCCGGCTCGCGCTTCGGATCTGCCGGCACGAGACCCTTGAGATAGGCCATCGTGTCCTCGGCTGATCGTCTCCTGCGTCCAGCGGGCCGCGGCCGCGGCGCTGGGGGAGAAGTCGCTGATCGGGATCTCGCCGGTGACCACCAGGTCGTGGTTCCCGGCGAGCGACATGTTGCAGCGCTCGCGGGCCAGGGCCACGCAGTCATCGGGCTCCGCGCCGTAGCCCACCAGGTCGCCGAGGCACCAGATCTCGTCGGCGCCCTCGGAGTCCACGTCGTCCAGCACCGCCTCGAAGGCGGGCCGGTTCCCGTGGACGTCTGAGAGCAGGGCAATGAGCATCTTGATGCCTTCTAGAGTGTCGAGTAATGGGGCGTTCGCGGCTGCCGCTTGCGATCGCGGTGGCGGTGGCCGCCGCGGCTGCCGCCACTCTCGTGCTCCGGCCACGTAGCGGCCTGATCGAGCCCGCCCCGGTCGACGTAACACAGTACTTCACGGCCTTTCAGCTCGAACGGGCCGAGGATTTTCGCAGCCTCCAGCGGCTGCTCGGCCTCGCCGGGCTGGGCGTTGGAATAGGCGCGCTCGGGGTGCTCGTCTGGCGGCCGCCGAAGCGCCTGCTCGGCCGCTTCCAGGCGCGACCACTGCTCGGAGGTGCCGCTGTGGGGGCGGGGATCTCCCTGGTGCTCGTGGTCGTGGGGCTGCCGATCCGAGCCTGGATGCGTCAGCGCGCGCTCGACGTCGGGCTGTCCACCCAGGCGTGGCCGGACTGGGCGGTCGACGTGCTCAAGGGCGCCGGCATCGGCGCCATCACGGCTGCAGTCGGCGGACTGGTCGCCGTGGCGCTCGTGCGGAGATTCCCGCGCAACTGGTGGGCGCCCGGCGCCGTGCTCGTGATCGTGTACGGCGTGATCACGATCTGGCTCTACCCGATTCTGATCGACCCGGTCTTCAACAAGTTCGAAAAGCTGCCGCCCGGCCAGCTGCGCAGCGACGTGCTGAGGTTGGCGGACCGCGCCGGGGTGGACGTGGGTGAGGTCTACCGGATCGACGCGAGCCGCCGGACGAGCGCCGCGAACGCGTATGTGATCGGCCTCGGCCATAGCAAGCGCGTAGTCCTCTACGACAACCTGATCGACGATTTCCCGCGCGACGAGGTGCGCGTGGTGGTGGCACACGAGCTCGGGCACCAGAAGCACAACGACCTCCTGCGCGGGCTCGCCTGGCTTGCGCTCGTGGCCCCTGCCGGCACCTACCTCACGCAGGCGCTCGCCGAGCGCTTCGCGCGCCGGGGCGAGCTCGGGACACCCGCGGGCCTGCCTGCGATCGCGCTGGCCGTGACGCTGGCGGGGCTGGGCCTCGGCATAGCGTCGAACGCGCTGTCGAGACCGGTGGAGGCCAGCGCCGACTCGTTTGCACTCGAGCTGACCCAAGACCCCACCGATTTCGTGAACTTCGAGCGCCGCATCGCAATACGCAACATCTCCGACCCGGACCCGCCCTGGCTCTTCCACATCCTGTTCGACACCCATCCGACGGACAAGCAGCGGATCGGGTTCGGCGAGGCGTTCCGCGCTAAGTAACCTGCCGCCGCCCGTGTCCCGCAAAACCCTGATCGAGCGCGTCGTCCGTGAGCTTGCTTCCTATGAGCGCCCGTCCGCGTCCGAGGGCGAGCGGCGCGCAGCGGACTGGCTCGCCGGCGAGTTCCGGGCCGCAGGCTGCCGCCAGGTCAGGGTCGAGGAGGAGCGAGCGCACGGCGGCTACTGGTGGCCGCTGGGGCTGCTGAACGCGGCCTCGGCGCTGGCCGCGCTGCTGGGCCGGCGCCTGGCCGCGCTGGTGGGCGGCGTGGCGGCTGCCGCGGTCTACGACGACGTGAGCGGTGGGCGGCTGTGGTTTCGCCGCCGCCTGCTGCCCCATCGGCCGACCTGGAACGTGGTCGCCGAGGCCGGCGACCCGCACGGGAATCGCACCGTCGTCTACATCGCCCACCACGACGCGGCGCACAGCGGTCTTGTGTTTCACCCCGCGCTGCCACGCATCGGGATGAGGCTCGCGCCGAAGCTGCACGAGCGGGCGAATCAGAGCATCCCGATCATCTTCGGCACCTTCCTCGGGCCGCTCCAGCTTGCGTTGTGGGGCCTGTTCGGGCGGCGCTGGCTCAAGGCCAACGGGATGATCTACGCCCTCGGCGCGACGGCGGCGATGGCGAATATCGGCGCAAGCCGCGTCGTCCCGGGCGCGAACGACAACCTCAGCTCCGTTGCAGTGCTTGTCGCGCTTGCGAACGAGCTCTCCGAGAGCTCGCCTGAGGGTGTGCGCGTGATCCTGCTCTCGACCGGCTCCGAGGAGGGGTTCATGGAGGGCATGCAGGCGTTCGGGCGCCGCCACTTTCCGGCGCTCGACCGCGCGACCACCGAGTTCGTATGCCTCGAGTGCGTCGGATCGCCTCATCTGTGCGTCGTGGAGGCTGAGGGCATGCTTCGCATGCGTCACTACCCGGAGTCCTCACGCGAGGCGCTCGCCCGCGCAGGCGATGCGGCCGGGGTCGAGCTGTTCCGCGGGCTCCGCACGGTGGCTGCCACGGACGCGCTCATCGCACTCCGCGCCGGGTATCCGACCTGCACGCTCGGCGGCGTGGACGAGACGAAATTCCCGGCTGAGTACCACTGGCCCTCGGACGTCCCTGAGAACCTGGACTGGTCCAGCATCGACGGCGCGGTCGCCGTCTGCCTTCAGTACGTACGCGCCTAACGTAGGGCGCCTTGCCCACGCCCGCGTCCATCCAGCGGATCTACCTGGTGCTGCTGCTCGGCAACACGCTGGCCGGGTCGTTCATCTGGGGGATCAACACGATCTTCCTCCTCGATGCCGGGCTCTCGAACCTCGAGGCGTTCGCGGCCAACGCATTCTTCACCGTCGGAATGGTCGTCTTCGAGGTGCCCACCGGCATCGTGGCGGACACGGTCGGCCGGCGGGCGTCGTACCTGCTCGGCACGGTCACCCTCACGGTCACCACGCTGCTCTACGTCCTCCTCTGGGAGGTGAGCGCGCCCTTCTGGGAGTGGGCCGTCGTGTCGATGCTGCTCGGCCTCGGGTTCACGTTCTTTTCCGGCGCAGTGGAGGCGTGGCTGGTCGACGCCCTTCAGGCCACGGGGTACACCGGGAGCCTCGACTCGGTGTTTGCGAAGGGCCAGGTGGTCACCGGAGTGGCCATGCTGACGGGCTCGGTGGCAGGGGGATACATCGCCCAGCTCACATCGCTCGGGGTCCCGTTCCTGCTCAGAGGCGCCGTGCTGGTGGTCATGTTCGGGGTCGCCTTCGCCGTGATGCGCGACGTTGGCTTCACGCCCAGGCGGGGAGGGAAGCTCACGACCGAGATGCGAGCGATCGCGAGCGCGTCGGTCGAGTATGGCTGGCGGGTGCCGGCGGTGAAGTGGATCATGCTCTCGTCGGTCTTCACCGGCGGCGTCGGCTTCTACGTCTTCTACGCCCTGCAGCCGTACCTGCTCCAGCTCGTCGGGAAGCCGCAGGCCTACGGAATCGCTGGGCTGGTCGCCGCCATTGTCGCCGGTGCGGACATCATCGGCGGGATCGCCGCCCCCTGGATCCGCAGGCTCTTTCACCGCAGGACCTCGGCCCTGCTCGCCGCCGAGGCCGCCGGGACCGTAGCGCTCGCCTTGATCGGCGCCTTTGAGCACTTCTGGGTGGTGCTGGGGCTGATCGTGGCATGGGGCCTATTGAGCTCGGCGGCATTCCCCATCCGGCGCGCATACCTGAACGGGCTGATTCCGTCGGCCCAGCGCGCGACGATCCTGTCGTTCGACTCAATGCTCGGCTCGAGCGGCGGCGTGGCTGTCCAGCCCGCGCTTGGACGAGCCGCCGACGTATGGGGCTACGCGACCTCCTACGTGCTGGGCGCCGCGATCTCGGCCTTGTCCCTGCCGTTCATCGCGTTGTCCCGCCGCCGCAACGAGCCCGCTGACACCGTGGAGACGATCACCGGCCCGGAGACCGCGGAGCAACCGGCCTAGGTGCTGGTGTCCGAGCTGGGGTCTTCACGGGGGTCCTCGCGGTCGCCGAACTCGGGCAACTCGCGGATCCCCTCACGGGTCTGCCACTTGGAGAAGTTGTCCTCCATGGCGTCGATCAGCTCGCGCATGAAGCGCGGCGAGAGATTCACCCGCGACACGACCACGCCGGGCACCTCGCCCTCCTCGACCTCGTGGTCCACGCGCGCGAACGTGATCGTGAACTCGTAGTCCGAATGCGAGACGTTCGCGAAGTTGGCGTAATGGCCCGCCATCGTCTCGGGGTCGGTGTGGATGTTGAAGTGGCGCTCGCCTTCCTCGGGCACGCGCGTAGTATCGCACCCGCCCATGCGGATCTCTGTGATTGCGGTGGGGCGGCTCAGGCCGCCGTTCCAGGACGACGTGGAGCACTACCGCAAGCTGCTGGCAGGTCACGCGCGCGTCGAGCTGATCGAGGTACGCGAGGACGAGCGGGTCCCCCCGCGGATCCCGGAGCGCGCCCACCTGGTCCTGCTCGCCAGCGACGGCCGCGAGTTCGACTCGATCGAGTTCAGCGAGTGGCTGGAGCAGCGCCGCCAGGATGGTCGTGACCTCTGCTTCGTGATCGGCGGGCCACGCGGGCTCGACCTCGCCCAAAGCGACACCCGCCTCTCGCTCGGGCGCATCACGCTGCCTCACCAGCTCGCCCGGGTGGTGCTCCTCGAGCAGCTCTACCGCGCCCACAAGATCCTCGCCCGCGAGCCGTATCACTATTAGTAGGGGCATGGATCCCGTCGCCCACCTGACGAGCGCCGTCGAAGAGACCGCCACCGACCTGGCGGGAAACGGGCGCCGCGCCGGACTGAAGCTCGACCGTCCGCCGCGCCCCGACTTCGGCGACTACTCCACCAACGCGGCCATGCTGCTGGCTCCCACCATGGGCGAGCCGCCGCGCGCGATCGCGGAGAAGCTCGGCGAGCGGCTCGGCGAGCGACTCGGCGAGACCGTGGAGCGCGTGGAGATCGCCGGACCGGGCTTCCTCAACCTGTTCATGGCCGACCGCTGGTACCTGGACACGCTCGCCACGCTGCTCGAGGCGGGCGAGGACTACGGCGCGGGCGCCGAGAACGAGCATGTGAACCTCGAGTTCGTGAGCGCGAACCCGACCGGCCCGATGACGATCGCCTCCGCGCGCCACGCTGCATATGGCGACGCGCTGGCACGCATCCTGGAGCGGGCTGGCAACCGCGTAGAGCGCGAGTACTACGTGAACGACGAGGGCAGCCAGGTGCAGCGCTTCGGCGAGTCGATCAAGGCGCGGGCACGAGGCGAGGAGCCGCCCGACGACGGCTATCAGGGCGATTATGTACGCGGGCTGGCCGAGCGCATCGAGGGCGCGGCCGAGGGTGACCCGGAGGAGGTGGCCCGGCGGGGGATCGAGCTGATGCTCGAGGGCGTGCGCGCCTCCCTCGACCGCTTCCGCGTGCGGATGGATCAATTCTTCTCCGAGCGCACCCTGCACGAGGCCGGCGAGATCGAGAAGGCGCTCGAGCGGCTCGACGTGTACGAGCACGACGGCGCGCTCTGGCTGCGGACGACAGCGTACGGCGCCGACAAGGACAGCGTGCTGCGCCGCTCGAACGGCGAGTGGACCTACTTCGCGAGCGACATCGCGTACCACCTGCACAAGATCGAGCGGGCGTACGACCACGCGATCGACGTCTGGGGCGCCGACCACCACGGCCACATCAGCCGCATGAAGGCGGCCTGGGAGGCCCTGGGCGGGAAGCCCGAGGCGTTCGAGGTCGTGGTGATGCAGCTCGTGAGCCTCACAGAGGGCGGCGAGCGCGTGACGATGTCGAAGCGCGCCGGCACGATCGAGACGCTCGACGACCTGCTCGACGACATCGGCGTTGACGCGGCGCGCTGGTTCCTGGCGTCACGCAGCCACGACACGACGCTCGACGTGGACCTCGAGCTCGCCCGCAGCGAGTCCCAGGACAACCCCGTCTACTACGTCCAGTACGCACACGCCCGGATCGCGTCGATTCTGCGCAAGGCGGGGGACGAGCGCGTAGAGCAGGCGCTGGCGACCGATCTTCGCGCCAGCTCGGAGCGGTTCCACCCCTCGGCGCGGGCACTCATGAAGCGCCTGCTCGAGCTCCCTGGCGAGATTCGCGACTCGGCGGAGCGCCGCGCGCCACACCGCATCTCCGCCTACGCGACCGAGGCGGCCCAGGACTTCTCCGCCTTCTACCGCGACTGTCGCGTGGTGGGCGCGGCGGAGGAGGGCGGCGACGAGGACGTGCGCATAGCCATCGCCGTGCTAACCAAGCGAGTGCTGGCGCAGTCGCTCAACCTACTCGGAGTCGAGGCGCCGGAGCAGATGTGATCTGAGGCCCCAGGAGGGCCCGGCTGGCCATGCCGGTCGACCGATTCAGGATCTCGACGAAGTTACGTTCGATGACGCCCTGGTCCCTGAGCGCCCACAGCACCTCCGCGTGGCTCCAGGCCGCGTCGCGAGCCCGCGTGACGCTCCAGATCGCAACGATGTCGTCGATCGGCGAGAAGTGGCGGTTGAGCTCGGCGAGCGCGTCGGTCAACAGCCACACCTCCGCAGCCTGCTGCGCCTGCTTCAGGAGCCTGTTGACGCCCACGTACTCCTTGTGCTGGGCGCCTCCGCGGCGCGGTGGAACGCCGAGCGTGGTGCACGTCTGCTCGATGCCGATGGCCAGGTCGAAGTTGATGTGCGCGTTCATCCCCGCGAGCGCGAACTGGATCGGCGCGATGTCGCGGCGCGCGCGGCTCTCGAAGAGCGGCTTCCAGGCGTGGTGGGGATAGCCCTTCGGCAGGTTGGACGCCTTCTCACCAGCGGCATCGAGTGCTTCGAAGTAAGCGTTGGCGAAGACGACGTCGAGCCGCTCGAGAAAAGTGGGTCGCTTCGCGGCGGACTTGTCGAGCTCGGCGGCAACCCGTTCGGTCACCTCGAGATAGAGGCGGTTGAACCAGCGGACCCCGTCGTCAGGACGGAGCCTCTTGTCGAGCGCACGCATGCGCTTGAGGACGCCGCTGATGCTCGAGACCGGTTTGGGCATCGGCTCGATTGAACCAGCACAGGGGTTTGTAGGGTGGGCCGAATGGCCCGACTCGCTCTCGCGCTGTCCATGGTGCTGACCCTCGCGGTTGCCGCTCCTGCCGCGGCCGTCCCGGCGCAGCCTCCGGTCGAGCTGAACCGATACGCGCCCATGAAGGTGCCGGCCGGGCCGGGGCCCGCAAAGTACGACCGCGTCTTCGTGAAGCAGCTCGGCCCACACGCGGCGCGGAACGTGCTCGTCCTGGTGCCCGGCACGAACGGCGGCGCCGGCGGCATCGTGCCCGTGGCGCGCGACATCGTGAGGCGCGTGCCGCGGACACAGGTCTGGATCGTCGATCGGCGCGAGCAGGCGCTCGAGGACACGTCCGTCTTCGCCAGCGCGGACCCGCAGCGCGCGCAGGACTACTACCTCGGCTTCCAGTACGAGCGCGTGGCGGGCGAGAGTGCGAAGTTCGCGGCCGACTGGGGCCTGAAGCTTCAGCTCTCGGACCTGCGTAGCGTGATCCGGCGGGCGCGCGCCAGCGGGCGTCGAGTCTTCCTGGGCGGGCATTCCTCGGGCGCCTCCACCGCCGTGGCGTACGCGGCCTGGGACTTCCGCGGTCGTCCCGGCTACCGCGACATCGACGGGCTGGTGCTGATCGACGGCGGCCTGCTGGGGAGCTTCGCCTCGGCCGACCTGCGGCGGGCGAAGCGTGAGCTGGCCGACATCCGCACCGGCAAGGTGTTCCTCGATCTGCTCGGCACGGGCCTGCCGGAGATCAACGGCATCTTCGCCCAGGTCGGGGCGCTCTGGGCGTACAAGCGCCCGGACGAGCCATCGGTTCTGCAGCAATACCCGCTGCTACCGGACCTCCTCAAGCCCGCGTTCCGTGTCACGAACGAGGCGCTGTTCGGATACGCGTTCGACGAGACCACGTCGCCGGACTCGCTCGCGCTGATCCAGATCCGAGCGGGACAGCTCGCCGACAGCGGCGACCCCCGCGGTTGGCAGGACGGCGAGATCACTCCGATCCAGCGTCACGCCCGCGCGTACGCCGCGGACCATCCGAACGCGACTGAGTGGTACTACCCGCGCCGCCTGCTGCTCGACTTCGACGCCGCCAGCCCGATGCGGCAGACACCGGCGGCGAAGTTCCTTGGCCTGCGGTTGACGCACGGCAATGAGATCGACGTGCCGCTCTACGCGTTGAGCACCGCACTCACGCGCGGGCGCGTCGCACGCGGCGCGAAGCGGCTCGTGAACCGTTCGAAGATCGAGGAGTTCAGCATCGTCGACGACCGGGGGTCGAGCCACCTCGACCCGCTCTCGGCCGCGCCGGGCAGGAACGACTTCCTGAAGTCGGTCGTTCCGTTCCTGAAGCGGCACACGCGCTAGAGATCGCTGAAGAAGTTCACGTTCAGGTCGTCCATCGCGCGCAGCGCCTCGGCGTTCAGCCGGGTCAGCTCGTTCGTGTAGAGCAGCACGCCCATCACGACCAGGATCACGCCGGACACCACCGTGATCGCGGCGTAGTGGTTGCGGAAGAACTTGAAGACGCCCGAGAAGGTCGAGAAGGCGAGCGCGCTCAGGATGAACGGCACGGCAAGGCCGAGCGCGTAGAAGGCGAGCAGGACGCCTCCGCGTCCCACCGTCGACTCGCTCGAGGCGGCCGTGAGGATCGCGCCGAGCGTGGGGCCGGTGCAGGGCAGCCACGCCACGGCGAACGCCAGCCCCGCGATGATCGGTCCGCCCGTGTGGGCACGCCGCATCAGCTCCTCGGGGCGCCATTCGCGGTTCAGCTTCGGCACGAACAGCGTGGAGATGAACAGAACACCGAGCAGCGCGATCACCACGCCGGAGATCTGGCGCAGCACCGCGCGGTGGTCCTGAAGCGTCGAGCCAAGCCCGGTGGCGGTCATGCCGAGCGCCACGAACATCGCCGTAAAAGCGAGGCAGAAGAGGATGGCCGGCCCCAACACCTGACGCCGCCCGCGACCCTCCTGGATGTCCGCGAACGAGACGCCGGAGATGGTGGACAGGTAGCCCGGCACGAGCGGCAGCACGCACGGCGAGACGAACGAGATGAAGCCCACCGCGAAGGCGGCGAAGATCGTCGCGTCGACGGATTCCTGGGCGATCACGATCACAGGTCGTAGCGCTCCATGTCGTCGTCGAGACGCGAGCCGTCGGCGCCGGCCAGGGCGTTGCCGCGACGCCCTCCGGGGCCGCCGTCCCGGCGCCGCCAGCGCAGGACCGCGAAGCCGATCCCGCCGGCAGCGAGAAGGATGCCGAGGGCGGGAACCACGTAGACGAGCACGTCGCCGAAGTCGTCGTCGCCCTGGTCGCCCGGCAGCGCCAACACGCTGTCGCCGAACTCCGCCACCAGCGCCTGCTTCACCTCGTCCTTCGACTTGCAGCTCGCGATCAGCCGCTCGATGTAGGCGCGCTCGCGCTGGGCCTGCGGGGCCTCGCTGGCAAGGCCGAGCGGCGTGCCGCACACCGGGCACATCACCTCGTCCTCGATGTCGCCGAGGCTGGTCTTGGGGCATTCCTGGGCAGCGGCGGCCGCCGGCAGGGCGAGCGCTGCCAGAGCCGCCAGGAGCGCGATGCGCCTCATAGCAGCGGCTCCACTTCGGCGCGCATGAATCGCTCATCCACCGGCCCTCGCCGGACCGCGGTGATCTGGCCGTCTGTGTCAATCACGAACGTCTCCGGATACTGCACCACGCCGAAGGTCTCGATCCCGTGCCCGTCCTTGTCCTTGAGCATGGGATAGCTCAGGCCATACTCGGCGATGAAGTCCTGCGCGTCGTCGGTGATGTCGAGCATGTCCACGCCGAGCACCGTGCCGCCCCTGTTCGAGATGCGCCGGTGCCAGCGCTCCAGCAGCGGCGACTCGGCCTTGCACGGCTCACACCACGAGGCCCAGAAGTTCAGCACGACGACCTTGCCCCGGTAGTCCGCGAGTGATGCGTCACCCCCGCCACCCAACTTCGGCAGCTCCAGGTCCGGCGCCGCCTCCGTCTCCCCGCGGCCGAGCGCCTCCTCCACACCGCGATCCGGCTCGTTCGAGGCAAGGCCGTACGCGAGCAGCGCGAACAGTCCGACCAGCACGCAAATAACGGCGATGGAAACGGGGGAGAGGACTCTGCGCATGGCCGAGCAGAACCATAGATGGGGGCTAGAATCGCCCCCGGCGATCCCCCGGGAACCGCCCACGCGGACGTAGCTCAGTTGGTAGAGCGTTGGCTTCCCAAGCCAAAGGTCGCGGGTTCGAGGCCCGTCGTCCGCTTTTCAGGTTGCCGCCTCGGCGAGTCGAGTGCCCGTGCCGCTCCGGCCGACGACGTGTAATAGGTCACGCACGCGGCACATCTCCTTGGTTCGATGCGTCCCCCGGAGTGGTAAGAGGCCCACGCGGCGAGATGCCTGACCGCTCGAGCGGCCTCCCGCAGGCTCATCGTGCGTCTCGACTTATCGCGGCATACGACACCGCCGCGTATTGCCGCACCCCACAACTTGGGCAGGCGAGCATGGGCATGAGACAAATGTTCGATGCCGGGATCACTGCTGTCGTCCCCCTGAAAGGAACTCTTGTGCGTACGCCGCACGGTCTCATCGCGGCGGGGCGTACACCCGGGGCGGTATGCGAAACAGTCGCCTCCAGGGCGACGACAACCGGGACCCCGCGGCGGAGCATCTTGCTGCATGCCTGTGTGCCCCGGATTTCGTTTCGCGCCCCGCTCTGTACTTGCGGTGGCTGGGGTTCTGGCAGCGGCGATCGGGTTCGCAGGATGTGGGGGAGGATCGGGTAGCGCCGGGCCGGTCAAGCTGAACTGGTTCGTCGCCACGCAGCCCGGTGGGACGATCCAAAACGTTGCAAAGCGCTGCAGCGCCGAGTCGCACGGCAAGTACGAGGTAGACGTCCAGCTGCTGCCGACCGACGCCAGCCAGCAGCGCGAGCAGCTCGTCCGCCGCCTCGCCGCAAGGGACTCGACCGTCGACCTGATCGGCATGGACGTGACCTGGACCGCCGAGTTCGCAAACGCCGGCTGGATCAAGCAGTTCCCGGGATCGCTGCGCAAACAGGTCACCGCGCAGGTCTTTCCCAGCGTCATCAAGACGGCGTCCTTCAACGGCAAGCTGTATGGGTCCCCGTTCAACACCAACACGCAGCTGCTGTGGTACCGCAAGGACCTGGTGCCGAAGCCGCCGACGACCTGGGACCAGATGATCTCCGAGGCGGAGCAGCTTGGATCGGAGGGCAAGCCGGAGACGATCCAGGTGCAGGCCAACAAGTACGAGGGCTTCACGGTCTGGGCCACGGCGATGATCGAGTCGGCGGGCGGACAGATCCTCTCCGGCCCCGAGAGCGTGGCGCTGCCCGAGGGGCCGACGGACAAGGCCCTGACCGTGATGGGGACGCTGGCGCATTCGCCGGCCGCCGCCACGGACATTTCTACCTCGACCGAGGACACGGCACGGCTGGGGTTCGAGTCCGGCGACTCGGCCTTCATGCTCAATTACACCTTCGCCTACGCCAGCGCCGGCGCAAACGCGCCCGCGATACAGAAGGAGATGGGGTTCGCCCGCTTCCCAGAGGTTGTCCCGGGCGAGCCGAGCCGCCCGCCACTGGGAGGCTTCAACATCGGGGTGGGCGCCTACACCAACCACGCCGACGAGGCCTTTCAGGCCGCGGCCTGCGTCAGCGACCGAAAGAGCCAGGCCACGGCGGTCACACTGGATGGGCTGCCGCCCTCGCGCCAGGACCTTTACAAGTCCAAGACGGTCCTGAAGGCATTCCCGGGTTTCGCGCCCCTGGTCCAGGAATCGATCGACGCGGCCGCCCCGCGGCCGCTGACCCCGGCCTATCAGGACGTCTCGCTGGCAATTCAGGACGCGATCCAGCCGCCCGACAAGATCGACCCCACCGACCCGTCGTCGTCATATGACCAGCTGCACAGCAACGTCGAGGACGCTGTACAGAGGAAGGGACTCCTGTGAGCGCGACGGCGGGACCGCTGGCAAGGTTCCGCGCCAGGCGCCCCGCGATCAGCGCCCAGACTCGCTCCGAGCATCGCCTCGGCTGGATGCTCAGCGCACCGGCGGTGATCGCGATTCTGCTGGTGGCCGCCTACCCGATCATCTACGCCGTCGTCCTCTCCACGCAGGAGCTTGACCTTCGCTTCCCCGGCGAGGGCGGCTTCATCGGCCTTGACAACTACAGGACCGTGCTCACCTCGTCGCTGTGGTGGCAGGACCTCGCCAACACGTTGGTGATCGCCGTCATCTCCGTCGCGATCGAGCTGATCCTCGGGATGGCAATCGCCCTGACCATGAATAGAGCGATCTTCGGACGGGGCGCGGTCCGCACCTCGGTGCTGATCCCGTACGGAATCGTCACCGTGGTCGCGGCCTTCGCCTGGCAGTTCGCGTTTGCGCCTGGCGGCTTCGTCAACCCCGCTCTCGGTATCGACAAGGGCTGGTTCGGGGGCCACACCAGCGCGCTCGCGGTGATCATCATGGCCGAGGTCTGGAAGACGACGCCGTTCATGGCGCTGCTGCTGCTAGCCGGACTGACCACGATCGACGGCGGGCTCTACGACGCGGCGAAGGTCGACGGCGCAAATGCCATGCAGCGCTTCTTCCGCATCACCCTGCCGCTGATGAAGGGGGCCATCCTCGTCGCCCTGCTGTTCCGCAGCCTCGACGCGTTCAGGATCTTCGACAACATTTTCATCATGACGCAGGGGGCGCAGAACACCGAGTCGGTGTCGATCCTCGGCTACAACCAGCTGATCTCGCGCACCAACCTGGGTCTCGGCTCAGCGGTCTCGGTGCTGATCTTCATTCTGGCGCTGGTCATCGCCTTCGGCTTCATCCGCCTGCTCGGCGTCCGCATGACCGACGGAAGGCCGGGGACATAGTGGCCGCCGTCATGAACATCGAAGGAGGCCGCTGAGATGGAGCGAGGAACACGCGAGTACGCCCTCTGGAGCATCGCGATCGCGCTGGTGCTGATCTTCGCGTTGGTCCCGGTGGTCTGGATCATGGCGCTGTCTCTCAAGACCCCGGCGTCGGTCGCCGACGGCCGGTTCCTCCCCGCCCACTGGACGCTGGATAACTACAAGGGGCTGTTTGACGGCGGGATCAGCAACAGCCCCTTCCTGAAGCCGCTCATCAACTCGATCGTGATCGCGCTGATCTCGACCGTGGTCGCAATAGCGCTGGCAGCTTCCGCCGCCTACGCGATCGCACGGCTCGACTTCCCGGGCAAGGGGCTGATCCTCGGCGTCGCGCTGGCGATCGCCATCTTCCCCACGATCTCGATCGTCGGCCCGCTTTTCGACATATGGCGATCGATCGGCCTCTTCGACACCTATCCGGGACTGATCATCCCCTACCTGACCTTCGCCTTACCCCTGTCGATCTATATCTTGGTCGCCTTTTTCCGGGAGATTCCGTGGGACCTCCAGGACGCCGCAGCAGTCGATGGAGCGACACCCTTCCAGGCCTTTCGCAAGGTGATCCTCCCGCTTGCCGCGCCGGGCACATTCACGGCGGCGATCCTCGTCTTCATCTTCTGCTGGAACGAGTTCCTGTTCGCGATCACCCTGACCTCGTCCAACAATGCGCGCACCGTCCCGGCGGCGCTGGCGTTCTTTACCGGCGAGTCGCAGTTCACCGCGCCGACCGGGAACATCGCCGCAGCCGGCGTGATCGTGACCATCCCGATCATCCTTTTCGTCCTGCTTTTCCAGCGCCGCATCGTCACAGGCCTGACCGCCGGCGCTGTGAAGGGATAACGGAGGCACTCAAATGGCAGAAGTCGCGTTGGAGCACCTGACGAAGCGATACCCGGACGGTGTCGAGGCGGTCAAGGACATGACCCTCGACATTCAGGACGGCGAGTTTGTGATCCTCGTTGGACCCTCGGGCTGCGGCAAGTCGACGGCGCTGAAGATGATCGCCGGGCTCGAGGACATCACCGAGGGAGAGCTTCGGATCGGTGACCAGGTCGTCAATGGATTGGCCCCGAAGGACCGCGACATCGCGATGGTGTTCCAGAACTACGCGCTTTACCCCCATATGACGGTGCGCGAGAACATGGCATTCCCGCTGAAGCTGGCCAAGGTCCCCGAGGCCGAGATCACCGACAAGGTGCAGAACGCAGCGCAGATCCTCGACCTCACCGAGCACCTCGAGCGCAGGCCCGCGAACCTCTCGGGCGGCCAGCGTCAGCGAGTGGCGATGGGGCGAGCGATCGTCCGCGATCCAAAGGCGTTCCTGATGGACGAGCCGCTTTCGAATCTCGATGCGAAGCTGCGCGTGCAGATGCGCACCGTGGTGGCGCGGCTGCAGCAACGACTCGGCACCACCACCGTCTACGTCACCCACGACCAGACCGAGGCGATGACCCTTGGTGACCGCGTCGCAGTGATGCGAAGCGGCCGGCTCCAGCAGGTCGGAACTCCGGCCGAGTTGTACAACCGCCCGCTCAATATCTTCGTCGCCGGGTTCATCGGCTCGCCGGCGATGAATTTCATGCCGGGGGAGCTTCGCGACGGCGTGGCCGAGACTCCTCTCGGAGTGATCCAGCTTCACGACCAGGCGCGCGCCCGCGCCGGCAGCCATCGAGGCTCGGTGATCGTCGGGGTCCGCCCCGAGAGCTTCCAGGACGTCTCCCTGGTGAGCGACGACGTTCGCGAGAGGGGGGTCACTTTCAAGGCCAGGATTGACCTGGTCGAGTCGCTGGGGGCGGAGGAGTACGTCTACTTCGAGGTGGAGGGCACGCACGTGGAGTCGGAGGAGCTCGGCGAGCTGGCGGCGGACTCAGGCGCCACGGAGGTCCCTACCTCGGGTGATAGCCAGGTCGTCGCACGGCTCGATCCCGAAAGCAGCGTGCGGCGCGGCCAGGAGGTCGACCTCTGGGTCGACACCACGAAGCTGCACTTCTTCCATCCGGAGGGCGGGCGCAACCTCGCGGAGTGAGTCAGGCATGTGCTGATGGCTAGGTCTTGGCTACATCGGCGTGTCGGAGATGCTCAGATTCGCCCAAGCCCGGTCAAGGGGCGATCACCGTCTCACGCTATCTGCGGGCCGACCACGTTGACCTCGGGGATCGGCTGCAGCGCCCAATCCGGCGGCTCGACGTCCTGCGACGCGGCGGCAAGCCGCCCCCAGTGGCGCTCGAACCCGGCTGGCGTGCACACGAGCAGATAGCGCGCGTCCGCGTCGCTGTGGTTGGCGAGTGCGTGCGCGACGTTGCGCGGGGCGAATGCGAGCTCGCCCGCGCGCTTGGTTATCAGCTCGTCCTCGACCTGGAAGATCAGCTCGCCTTCGAGCAAATAGAACGCCTCGTCGAAGTCGTGCGTGTGCAGCGGCGGACCGGCGTTGTGGGCCGGGACCACGATCTCGATCATCGAGACGTGACCGCCAGACTGCTCGCTGCGCAGTAGGACGTTGGTGCGGAGGTTCTGTACGGACGCCATGCTCAGGCTCCCTTCACGGTACCTGCTAGGCGCCGGCTGGTTGGAAGAGCTCGATCGGGTTGCCGGCGGGATCGTCGAGCAGGATCTGCTGGCCGCCGGGACCGCTCACGATGTCGTTGCGGAAGGTCAGCCCCGCGGCGCGCAGCCGGTCGACCTCGCCGGCGAGGTCCTCGACGATCAGGTGGATGCGGTTCCAGCCGCCGGGCTCGGGTGTGCGCCCGTCGGGCATCGGTCGTCCGGCGGAGCTGGCGGGGCCGCTCAAGAGCAGACGTAGGTGACCCCGTATGACGTCGGCGAACGCGGGGGCGGCGCTGGAGCGCAGCTCAAAGCCGAAGTGGGTGGTGTAGAAGGCGACGGCGTTGTCGACGTCGTCGACCATGTAGCGGACGTTGACGAACTCGTCAGGCATGCTCGATGACCTCCTGGGAGTCGGTGGTGTGTTCGATCGCGTCGAGCAAAAAGCCGATGCGCGTCTCGAGCTCAGCGGCTGTGCGCTCGAAGGCCGGCAGGGTCTCGTCGTCGGTTCCCGGCTCGGCGTGCCGGGTCGCGGACGCTCCAGTGGATCGCCTGCGGAGTGCCGGTGAAGTCGGGGCAGATCTCGCGCACGCGGTCGCAGAGGCTGATCACGTAGTCGAAGCGCCGGCTGGTGAACTCGCTGAGGTGCTTGGAACGTCGGCCCGCGAGATCGATCCCGCGCTCGCGCATCACCCGCACCGCGTTGGGGTGCAGCGGCTTGGGATGGCTGCCGGCGCTGGCCGCGCACACCACGCCGGCGGACAGCTGTTCGGCCAGTGCCTCGGCCATCTGGGAGCGCGCGCTGTTGCCCGTGCAGAGAAACAGCACACGCGCTTGTGCCAGGCCCCGGCCTCGGCCGGGGCGTGAGCCAACGGCCAACGCCAGGCCCGGGTGCAGCGAGGCGCCGGCGTCGCCGAGCAACTCCCCGCAGCGCCCGAGCTCGAGCACGTAGTAGGTGTCACGGCCGTCGGCCAGGCTGCGGCGCGCAGAGACCACTCCGCCGTCGCGCAGCTGGCGCAGGTGGTAGGAGACCAGGCTCTGGCGCTGCCCGGCCAGCTCGCACAACTCGCCGACCCGCCGATCGCTGTGCGCCAGTTCGCTCAGCAGCCGCCAGCGCAGCGGGTGGCCCGCGAGCCGCAGAAACCGCGGAGGTGAGGACGTGTCGGCTGGGGCCGGGGCGGCCACGCCGCCGGACAATACATCAAGCTAATTTGATGCGTCTGTCCGCCTTCTTTGCTCAGCCTGACGGAACGGTGTCCGCCCAGTCGCGCAGGCGGCCCGACAGCTCCGGCGCTGCCGCGCCGACCTCGACCACCACGTCGGCGGGTACGTTGGCCCGCTTGGCGGCGACCATGATCGCGTCAGCCGACGGCGCCTCGTACAGGCAGTACGTGCGCCGGCGGTCGGCGCTCAGGAACGAGAACAGCCAGCGAACCCCCTCGTCGGCGTTGATCTCGTCGATCAGCTCGACGTCCTCGTGCGTCAGGTCGAGCTGCTCGGCGAAGTTGCGCTCAATTACGTAGACGGGCACGTCGCGGATCGTAGCGCGGGCCCGCGGCTGTTATGAGGTCACGGTCACACTTGCACAAGCCCGTGCCGGTGCGCGTACGACGCGGCCTCTGTGCGGTTGGCGCAGCCCGTCTTTCTGAGAATGCTCCGCACGTGGTTGGCGGCGGTGTGCTCACTGATCGACAGCGTCGCTCCCACCTGGCGGTTGCTGAGCCCCTGCGCCACCAGCGCCAGGATCTGGACCTCGCGCGGTGAGAGCCCGTCTGGAAGCAGGGCGGCCGCCGGCACCGCGCCCGCCGGCGCGGGGGATCCGAGCGCCCTGACCCGGCCGAGCAGCGCCGTCATGCCGATTCGTTCGGCTAGCCCCGCCGCCTCGCCGAGCAACGCCTCGGCGCGGGTCCGATCTCCACCCGGCCGGCGTAGCAGAAGTCGCGCGTACTCGTTCGCGGTGTGGGCCAGCCAGGTGACGGCACCCATGCGCCGGTTCAGCTCCATGCCGCGCTCGAAATGCTCCTCCGCGCGCTCCCACTCGCCGAGCGTCGTGGCGAGCATTCCCAGGTACCGGTCCGCGGCGCCGTAACAGGAGACGAGGTGGCCGATCATCACGTTCGCCCCCGCGAGCGGCTCGAGCTCGGGGTACACGAGCGCCGCCACCTCCTCGTCGCCGAGCGCCGCCGACGCGTCGGTGAGGTACGCGAGCGAGGCAAGCCAGAGCGACTCGCGCAACGGGTCGAGCCCGTCGGCCACCAGCCGCGAGAGCTCACGCCTCGCCTCGGACTCCATCCCCAGCTCGGCCAGGAGCGCGGCCAGTCCCGGCCGCCAGGGTCCCTCGCGCGCCGCGTTGCCGGCAAGGATCCTGATCACGGGGGCGAGCTCCGCCAGGCGCCCGCGCTCGCGCTGGGTGCTGAACATCTGGACCCCGTAGGTGCCCGACGGGTCCCGCCCGGTGAGCAGGTGGCTCCACTCGTGCGAGCGCCGGGCTCGCGCCTCCGCCTCGTCCAGGCGCCCGTCGAAGAGCGCGATCGCCGACCCATACTGCTCCGCCACGTGGATGATGAACGGCTGGGCTGTCTGCTCGGCCGTCTCGAGCAGCGCGGCCACCTCGCGCCTCGCCGAGTCGAGGTCGGAGAGCGCCACGAACGCCGGCACCCTCCAGGACATAGCCTCCGCGCGGATCTCGGTGTTGCCCAGCTCCTCGCCGAGCTGCCCGGCCTCGGTGAGCATGGGCACGATGTCCTCGAGCGAGGTGGTTCCGCGGGACCAGTAGGAGCGGACCAGCACGCTGGCGAGTCCGACCTTGTCCTCCAGCCGACGCGCCATGTCCACCGCGTTCGTGCGGATGATCTCGCCGCGCTCGTGCTGCCCCTGGAAGTCGAGCGCGCGCGCGAGCCCGCCGAGCAGTCCCACGCGAAGCGATGAGTCCTCGTCGCCCAGCACCATCGTCGCCTCCTCGAGAATCTCCACCGCGCCCTGGTCGGTCATGCCGGGGCGCCAGCAGGCTTCCTCATACCCGGTCGCCGCGCGCGCGAGGCCGTGCGCGTCATCCAGGTCCCGAGCAATCTCCGCGGCCGCCCTGAACGCGGCCAGCGCGTCGAGCGACTTTCCGCCGCGGTGGCTCACGTGACCGAGCTCGAGCGAGAGCTCCAGGCGCTCCTCCGGGCCCTCGATCCCCAGCGCGAGTGCGGTGCGCAGCCGCGCCGCGGCCTCGTCGAACGCGAGAGCTGCGGTGGCCGCCCTCGCGGCGAGCAGGTTGTACTCCACGGCGCGAGCGGTCCCCCCGAAGGGTGCGGCGGAGGCAAAGTGGTGCGCGAGGTCCGCGATCGTCCGTGCCGAGCGGCCCGAGCCTCGCTCGAGCGCCTCGCCCACTCGCAGATGAAGCTCCGCTCGCCGTGGACCCGACAGCCGGTCGTATAGCGCACGTCGCACCAGCTCGTGGGTGAATCGGCACGCCAGTCCGCGCGAAGGTACCTCCTCGATCATGCCGCTGCGGACCGCCTCGTCGAGCGCCGCGAGCAGCTCTGGCTCCTCAAGACCGGCGGCGCGCCGCACCATGTCGAGCTCGAATTCGGCACCCGCGGTCGCGGCCAGCTCGAGCAGGCCGCTCGTCCCGGGCGCGAGGCGGGAGAGCCGCTGGCTCACGACCTCCCGGACGCTCGCCGGGCTACCCAGCTCCCCGGTCTCCTCGTGCGCGCGCCAGAGCTCGCAGACGAGGAAGGCGTTTCCGTCCGTGAGCTCGCGGATCGCGTGCGCCAGCTCGCGCAGCCGCGGGTCGAGGTCCTCCCCTCCGGCGCTCCGTACGAACTCGGCCACATCGTCGCCCGAGAGCCCCTCCAGGGCGAGGCGGATGGTGTCGTAGCGACGAAGGTCCGCGAGTGTCTCCGAGAGAGCATCCGGGACCTCGGCCGCGGTGTCCCGGAAGGTGGCGAGCAGCAGGATCCGCGCGCTGCCGGCGCGAGCGAGGTGGCGTAGGAGGAGGAGGGTGGGGGCGTCGGCCCAGTGCACGTCCTCGAGCACCAGCAGCGTCGGTTTGCGGCGGCCGATGCCGGCCAGCAGGTCCGCGACCGCCGTGTGCAGTCGGTGGCGCTCGGTGTCCGGATCAGCCTCCACGGCAGGGGCGAGAGCACCCACGCGGGAGTCGAGGTCGGGGAGGAGCCGCGTGAGCTCGCCGCCACCGCCGCCGAGTGCGGCCCGGAGCTCGTCGGCCTCGGTGGCCCGCACCAGTTGGTCGAGCGCCTCGACGAAGGGCCCGTAGGGGTTGCGCACCTCGGCGTCGCAGGCGCCGTAGAGCACGATCGCGCCATCCGCGGTGGCCTCCGCGGCGAACTCGCGCACCAGGCGGCTCTTGCCCGAGCCCGGCTCGCCGCCGAGCAGCACCACCCGGCTTCCCTCGCCCTCCGCGCTGGGCATGAGCGTGCGCAGCCGTTCCAGCTCGGCAGATCGCCCGACGAAGGGCAATGGGGAGGTGAGGCGAAGCGGGCCGGGAAGCTGAGACATGCGCCTTTGCGGACGATAGTCAGAACTGACTACCGCCTGCACGATTTTGGTGCAATCGGGCCCGGCGAATGGGATCAGCTCAGGTCATGACACGCGTTGCGATTTCGGTCAGGCTCGCGTCGTCAACTACGACTTTGGAGGACTCGCATGAGCAGTGTGAGCACACCGGCGCTCGCAGCGCAGCAGCAGCTGGGGAGCTTCGGGGGGCGGCTGATTGGCCCCGACGATTCCGATTACGACGAGGCTCGCAGCCTCTTCAACGCCATGTTCGACAAGCGGCCCGCGCTGATCGCTCGCTGCGCGAACGCAGGCGACGTGACAAAGGCCGTGGCGTTCGCGCGTGCGCACGGCCTGCCGATCGCCATCCGGGGCGGCGGACACAACGGCGCCGGCCTGGGCTCGGTCGACGACGGCGTGGTGATCGACCTCTCGCTGATGCGCGACGTCGAGGTCGATCCCGATGCGCGCACTGTCCGCGTCGGCGGCGGCTGCACCTGGGGCGAGGTGGACGCCGCCACCAACGAGCACGGGCTCGCCACCCCGAGCGGGATCATCGCGACCACCGGTGTGGGCGGCCTCACGCTCGGCGGCGGCCTGGGCCACCTCACCCGCAAGTGCGGACTCGCCATCGACAACCTGCTCGAGGCCGAGGTGGTGCTCGCGAGCGGCGAGCAGGTCCGGGCTAACGCGGACGAGAACCCAGACCTGTACTGGGCGCTCAGAGGCGGCGGCGGGAACTTCGGCGTCGTGACCTCGTTCCTGTTCCGGCTGCACGATGTGGGGACGGTGATCGCGGGACCGACGTTCTGGCCCGCGGAGAGCGGTGCCGACGTCCTAAGGGCCTACCGCGACTTCCTGCCGAACGCGCCGCGGGAGCTGAACGGCTTCTTCCTGTTCGGGTCCGTTCCGCCCGGCCCGCCGTTCCCGGAGGAGCTCCACCTGCGCAAGGTCTGCGGCGTCGTGTGGTGCTACGCGGGCGCGGACGAGGAGGCAGCCGCCGCGGCGATGGCGCCACTGCTGGACGCCCTGCCCGAGCCGCTGCTGCACGGGCCGGCTCCGATGCCACACCCCGCGATTCAGGGCGCATTCGACGCGGTCTACCCGGCCGGCGACCAGTGGTACTGGCGTGCCGACTTCGTGAAGGACATCCCTGACGAGGCGATCGAGATCCACGCGAAGTTCGGCCCTGAGATGCCGACGTGGAAGTGCACCATGCACCTGTACCCGATCGACGGCGCGGCCCATGACGTGGGGTCCGCGGACACGGCGTGGAGCTACCGCGATGCCAACTACGGGGCGGTGTTCGCCGGCGTGGATCCGGACCCGGCCAACGTGGACGCAATCAGGCGCTGGAGCGTCGACTACCAGGAGGCCCTCCACCCGTACTCGGCGGGCGGCGCCTACGTGAACATGATGATGGACGAGGGCCAGGAGCGAGTCCGCGCGAGCTATCGCGACAACTACGACCGACTGGCCCAGGTCAAGGCGCAGTACGACCCGGACAACACGTTCCGGGTGAACCAGAACATCCAGCCGACGCCAGCGTAGGGCTACTCCGCCAGCGGCTCTGCCGGTTGCGCGGGCGCGCAGCCGGTAGGGTCGAAGCGGAGACAACCCTCGCATCGGCAGAGGAGGATGTGAATGACGTCGGCGACCGCCGTCCCGCTCGACAAGAAGTATCTGGAGGGCATCCAGAAGGGCCTCGACTCTGCATTCAAGGCGGCCAAGGAAGAGTCGTTCGACCCACAGAGCGAGCGCATCGTGATCTTCTCCGACCACCACAAGGGGGTCGGTGACCCGGCGGACGACTTTCGACGCTGTGAGCATGCGTACACCAGCGCTCTTGGCTACTACCTCGAGGCCGGGTACAAGCTCTTCGTCCTCGGGGACGCCGAGGAGCTCTGGGAGGAGCACGCCGACAAGGTGATCGAGCGCTACCGCGACGTGCTGGAGCTCGAGGCGGCGTTTGTGAAGCGCGGTAACCGCCTGTCCCGTTTCTACGGGAACCACGACGACCAGTGGGCGTCACAGGCGCAGGTTTCGAAGCACCTGCGCGGGCTGTTCGGTGACATCAAGGTGCGCGAGGCGCTGCGGCTGACCGTGGACCGGCCCGGCAAGGCGCCCGGCACGTTGTTCTTCGTGCACGGCCACCAGGGCACCGCGGACAGCGACCGGTGGGGGTGGGCTTCGAGGCTGTTCGTCCGGCATGTCTGGAGGCCGCTGCAACGCAAGACGGGCTACACGGCAACGACGCCGGCGCGCGACTTCGCCCTGCGCGCGAAGCATGATCGCGCGATGTACGAATGGGCCCGGATCCAGGCCGGCGCCCTCGTCATGATCGCCGGCCACACGCACCGTCCTGTGTTCTCCAAATGCGTCCCGGACCCGCCCCCGACCCGGCCGATACAAGAGCTCGAGGAGGCCTTCGACCAGGCATCCGGTGACGCAGCCAGGGCCGCCGCCATCCGCGCAGAGCTCGAGTATGCGCGCACGAGCGTGCGCCGGCCGGATGAGGTCCTCACGGTATCGCCGCCGTGCTACTTCAACACCGGCTGTTGCTCGTTCCCGGACGGGGATATCACCGGCCTGGAGATCGCGGATGGGCAGGTGCGGCTCGTCCGCTGGCCGGGCAACCTGCGGGAGATCCGAGGCGAAGAGCTCGGCGTCGACCCGGACAGGCGAATCCTCGAGACCGAGGACCTCGATCACGTATTCGCAGCAGCATCCGGCTCGGTGGAAGCGGAAGCCAACGTGGTAGAGCGCCGGATTGCGCCCGAATGAACCGGTACTAGGCGGCCAGAGGCGCTGCCGGCTTGGCCGGCACCGCCGGGTTCGAGAACTCGATCCCCTCGTCCTCGAGCGCGCCGCGGCGCATCATCAGTACGTCGCGGATGTAGTTCTGGTAGAGCCGCCAGGGGGCGCGGCTGCCCTGCTTGGGCAGGGTGTGGATCGAGCGTAGGACGTAGCCTGAGGCCAGGTCGAGGAAGGGCTCAGTGGCCACCGACTGGTCCGGGGCGCGTGGCGTGGCCTGCCGGAGTCCGTTGGCGTCCATGTGGTGCAGGAGACGGCACACGTACTGCGTGACGAGGTCGCACTTGAGCGTCCAGGACGCGTTCGTGTAGCCGAGCGCCACCGCCATGTTCGGCACGCCACTCAGCATCATGCCCTTGTAGCCAACGGTCTCCGAGAGATCGACGTCGCGTCCGTCTACGGCGATCCTCATCCCGCCGAGCATCAGCATGTTCAGGCCGGTGGCGGTCACGATCACGTCGGCCTCGAGCTCCGTGCCCGACTCGAGCTGTAGCCCGTTCTCGGTGAAGGTCTCGATCCGGTCGGTGACGACCGACGCGCGGCCGGCGCTGAGCGTCTCGAACAGGTCTCCGTCGGGCACGAGGCAGAGGCGCTGGTCCCAGGGCTGGTAGCGCGGGGCGAAATGCGTGTCGACGTCGTAGCCCTCGGGAAGCCGCTTCATCACGCCTCTGCGGATCAGCCCCTTCATCGCCTTCGGCCAGCGGCGGCAGGCCAGGAAGAACGCGGCGGGGAGGAGGACGTTCTTCCAGCGCACGATCGAGAACGCGGCCTTCCGCGGCAGCACGCGGCGGAGCAGGTCGGCGAGCGGGTCGGTGCCGGGCAGGGAGACCACGTAGCTCGGTGAGCGCTGGACCATTGTCACGTGCGCGGCCTCGTCGGCCATGGCCGGCACCAGCGTCACGGCCGTCGCCCCGCTCCCGATCACCGTCACCCGCTTGCCGGCGTAGTCGAGCGCCTCGGGCCAGTGCTGCGGGTGCACGATCTCGCCTCGGAAGCGCTCGGTGCCCTCGAAGTGCGGCGTGTATCCCTCGTCGTAGCGGTAGTAGCCCGTGCACATGAACAGGAAGCCGCAGGTGAGCTGCAGCCGCTCGTGCGTGTCCGTGCGCTCCACGTCCACAGTCCAGCGCGCGTTCTCCGTGGACCATTCGGCCGAGACCACGCGCTGGTGAAAGCGGATCGTGTCGTCGAGCCCGTACTCGCGCGCGGTGTCCTGGACGTAGCTCCGGATCGAGGGGCCATCTGCGATCGCCTCGGCCTCCGGCCAGGGGCGGAACGGGTAGCCGAGCGTGAACATGTCCGAGTCCGAGCGGATGCCGGGATACCGGAACAGGTCCCACGTGCCGCCGATCGCATCGCGCGACTCGAGGATGGCGAACGTCTTGCCGGGGCAGCTCATGCGGAGGTGGCAGCCGGCGCCGATGCCGGAGAGCCCCGCTCCGACTATGAGCACGTCGACATGTTCGGGTGTCTGGGTCGACGTGGTCACAGGCGCTCAGACGTACCTTACGGGGGAGTGGCTACCTCGTCACGAACCGCGAGGCGCGGCTTGCCGACGGGAGCGTCGTCACCCTGCCGCGCTAGCCCGGCCCGCTCGGCGCATGAGATACAGGGCAAGCAGCGTCGGCACCACGGCGAGGAGCAGCGGGTAGGCGCCGTTGTAGACCTGGTACGGGACCGTCACCGGCCCGTCCGTGCGGATCAGGACCCAGGTCAGTGGGTACGCCACGCTCAGCAGTACGAGCCCGCTGGCCAGGGCGGGGGTGGGGTGGGTGCGAGCCCTTCTCCACGTGAGGACAACCGCGACGGCCAGAGCGAGGCCCAGGATCCGCAAGAGCGGCCGCGATTCCGTAATCCAGGGCATCGGATAGGGCTCCCCAAGTGAGATCCTTGGCTTTTCGCCCGGCGAGAAATACGACATCGTGACGGTCGGCTCGCGCGCCGGGCCGGGGAACAGGTACACCGCTGCGACGAGCGCCGGGCCAAGCCCCGCCGCCAGTCGCGCGTGGACGGCGCTGGCCGGTCGCGCCGGACTGCGCCGCAGGCTGAGCCCGGCGGCCACGAGCAGCAGTGTGGGGAGGAGCGATGCCGCGCCGATGTCGACGCTCCAGCCGTGGAAGAAGCTGGGCGTGTCGGAGAGGGCCACCTCGGTCCCGAAGCCGACGTAGGGCGACGCCGCCGCCACGAATACGGCGATCGCGCCCGCGACCGTGAGCCAGCGCCGCTCGAGCGCCGCCCCGATCACGGCCAGGAGCGAGCCGCCCAGCAGCATCGCCCAGCCCTCGCCGAGCGGCCAGTGGTCGTAGCGCGAGATGAACCCGAAGGTCCAGACCAGCAGGAGCGTGGCTGCCAGCGGGAGGGCCAACAGGGCCAGCGCGTCGCGCCAGGGCGCATGCCGGAGCTCCGTCGCGGCCAGGCCGATGCGCGTTCGCATGCCCGCCATGGCGAGCGACAGAGACTCGCGCGGCAGTGCGCGCATGCTCGTGGCGTCCACCGCCTCGCGGGCGCAGTCGCGCACCACGTGGGCGTCGCTCCGGCGCGCCTTCGGGAACGTGATGGTGGCGAGACCAGTGAGCGTGTGGTTGAGGCGACGGCGCGCGCGGGCTGTCATGCGAGCCCCTTCGCCTGTCTCGGCCGGGTGCGGCGCACCTGGACGACGCGTGCGGCCGCGGCCAGCCGGTCGGCCTCCTGGAGGACGGCGTCGCGCCCGCCGTCGGTGAGCCGGTAGTAGCGCCGCAGCCGGCCCTCCACGGTCTCCTCGCCGTCGATCTCGACGAGCCCTCGTGCCGCCATGCGGTCGAGCGCGCCGTACAGCGTGCCGGCCGTGAGCCGCACCTCGTCGCCCGAGAGCTCGGCGGCGCGGGAAGAGATCGCGTACCCGTGAAGCGGACCGTCGAGCAGCGCGGCGAGGACGAAGTAGCTGGCGGGTCGCAGCTCCATACTGCGAGACACGATATATCGCGTGACGACCTATGTCAACGAGGCAGCGCGGTCCAGCAGCAGCCTGCGCTCGGGCGCGTTGCGCGTCATCGAAGCCGCCAGCTCGAGCTCCGCACGGGCCTCCTCGTCGCGGCCGAGCTTCGCCAGCAGGTCGCCGCGCACGCTCGACAGCAGGTGGTACCCGTCGAGCGATCCCTCCACGACGAGCTCGTCCACCAGCTCGAGCCCGGCGGCCGGCCCGAGCAGCATGCCCACCGCAACTGCTCTGTTCAGCTCCACGACGGGCGACCCGCTGAGCTGGAACAGGCCGTCGTAGAGCGCGACGATCCGCGCCCAGTCCGTCTCCTCCACACTGTGCGCGCGGGCGTGGCAGGCGGCGATCGCCGCCTGAAGTGCGTACGGGCCGAGCGAGCCGCCCAGTCGCTCCGAACGCTTCAGCGCGGCCAGGCCACGCTGGACGAGCACGTGGTCCCAGCGCGCCCGGTCCTGGTCCACCAAAAGGATCGGCTCGCCGCCGGGGCCAACCCGCGCACGTGAGCGCGAGGCCTGGATCTCCATCAGCGACACGAGGCCGTGCACCTCCGGCTCCTCAGGAGCGAGGCCGGCCAGGATGCGCCCGAGGCGCAGCGCCTCCTCACAGAGGCTGGGGCGCAGCCAGTCGTCACCCGCCGTGGCGGAGTAGCCCTCGTTGAAGATCAGGTAGATCACCTCGAGCACGGAGGAGAGCCGTTCCGCCAGCTCCTCGCGGCTCGGGTCCTCGAAGGCGATGCGCGCCTCCGCGAGCGTTCGCTTCGCGCGCACGATGCGCTGCGCCACGGTCGGCTCGGGAACAAGGAACGCTCGCGCGATCTCGTCGGTGGTGAGCCCGCCGAGCAGGCGCAGGGTGAGCGCGGCCCGCGCCTGCGTCGACAGGACTGGGTGGCACGCCATGAAGATGAGGCGCAGAAGGTCGTCGCCCACGTGGTCGTCCAGCTCGGCGTCGACGTCCCGTTGCGCCGAGCCGAGCTGGAGCTCGATCTCGCGAGCGAGCTCCTCCTGCTTGCGCTCGAACGTCGTGTCACGCCGAAGCAGGTCGATCGCCCGGTGCTTGGCCGTGGCCATGAGCCAGGCGCCCGGGTTGTCCGGAACGCCTGACTCGGGCCACTGCTCGAGCGCCGCGACGAGTGCGTCCTGCGCCAGCTCCTCGGCCAGGCCCACGTCGCGAACGATCCGCGTGAGGCCGGCGATCAGCCTGGCGGACTCGATCCGCCAGACCGTCTCGATCACACGGTTCGTGTGAGCGGCCGCTGCTACGACTGCTGCTCCTCGACCTGGGCGCGCAGCCGCCGCTCCTGCTCGCGCAGCTCGGGCGTGAACTCGTCGCCGAAGTCCTCCTCCTCGAAGACGGGGCGCAGCTCGATCTGAACGCCGTCGTCGAACGGGGCACGCTTGATCCACTCGATCGCCTCGTCCATGTCGCGCACCTGCCATAGCCAGTAGCCCGCGACGAGCTCCTTGGACTCGGTGAACGGGCCGTCGATCACGGTCCGCTTGTCGCCGTCGAAGCGGACGCGCGCGGCCTTGGAGGTGGGGTGGAGGCCCTCACCGGCGAGCATCACGCCGGCCTTGACGAGCTCCTCGTTGAAGTTGCCCATGTCGGTGAGCATCTTCGCGTCGGGCATCACGCCCTGTTCGGTGTTCTCGTCGCCTGGAACCAGCACCATGACTCGCATTTGTTTCTCCTTCAATCGGGGTCTCTATGCAAGCGTCGAACAAGCACCGAGGAAATCGACACGTTTACACAGAACTTTTTCGGAGGCTCAACACATTGGGCAACGAGGACGCGACCAACGTGTTGAGCTTCCGGCGCGGCCGCCCTTCGGTGCTGTCTCTCCTGGCGGCCGCAGCGCTACGACGCCGGTGCCGGCTCGGGCCAGCCGTCCACGAAGATGTCGAGCGCCAGGTCGGAGTCCGGCATGCCCGCGTAGGTATCGAGATCTTTGATGCCCGCCTCCGCCAGCACCTCGTCGTCGATGAACACATTGCCCGTGCAGGAGCGGGGGTCGCGGCTCAGGATCTCGTAGGCGGCGTCCGCCACGATCGCGGGCATGCGCGAGCGCGCCATCGCCTCGTCGCCGCCGAGCAGGTTCTGAACCGCGGCGGTGGCGATGATGGTGCGTGGCCAGAGGCAGTTGGCGGCGATGCCGGCCTCCGCCTCGTCGGCGGCCACGCCGAGCGTGATCATCGTCATGCCCATCTTGGAGAGCGTGTAGGCGCTGTGGCCCTTGAGCCAGCGCGGGTCTGCGGACAGCGGCGGGGAAAGCGTCAGCACGTGCGCGTGGTCCGACTCGCGCAGGTGGGGCAGGCAGGCGCGGGTGACCACGAACGTGCCGCGCGCGTTGATCTGCTGCATCAGGTCGAAGCGCTTGACCTCGAGGTCCCGCATCGGGGCGAGGTTGATGGCGCTGGCGTTGTTCACCACCAGGTCGATGCCGCCGAAGCGCTCCACGGTCTGCGCCACCGCGGTCTCGACGGCGTCGGCGTCGCGGATGTCGCCGACGATCGGCAGCGCCTCGCCGCCCGCCGCCTCGATCTCCTCGGCGGCGGTGTAGATGGTGCCCGGCAGCTTGGGATGAGGCTCAGCTGTCTTGGCCATCAGGGCGACCTTCACGCCATCACGTGCGGCGCGCGCTGCGATCGCCAGCCCGATCCCACGGCTGCCGCCCGACATGAACATGACGCGGTCCTTGAGCATGGGCGGGAGCCTAACCGCGCAGCAAAGGCAGCACGTCCTCGCCGAACTGCTCGAGGAAGCGCGACTGGTCCTCACCCGGCGCGTGCAGGATCAGCTCGTCGAACCCGAGGTCGATGTACTGGCGGATCCCCTCCACGATCTCCTCGGGGTTGTCCGAGGTGATGAACCGGGTGTGCGCCCGGTCGGCGTTCTCTTCAGCAACGCGCTCCATCTCGATCGGGTCATCCAACCCCTCGCGCTGGTCCGGAGGAATCGCCAGCGCAGCCCACCAGCGGCAGCTTTCGAGCGCCCGCTGCGGGTCGCGGTCGTACGAGACCTTGACCTCGATCATGCGGCGGATCCCCGAGGGATCGCGCCCGGCCGCCTCGGCGCCCTCCACGACCTTGCCGAGCAGCTCGTCATAGAGCGCCGGGTCCTTGCCGCTCGTGCAGATGAAGCCGTCGCCCACGCGTCCCGCGAGCTTCGCGGCGAGCGGCCCCGACGCCGCCACGTAGATCGGCACCGGGGTCTCGGGTCGGTCGTAGATCGTGGCCTTCGAGGTGCGGTAGTAGTCGCCCTCGAAGTCCACTCGCTCCTCGGTCCACAGCAGCCGGATCAGCTTGATGGCCTCCGCGAGGCGCAGGCGCCGCTCCTTGCGGCCCGGGAACTCCTGGGCGGTGGCCGGCGTCTCGTTCAGCGCCTCGCCGGTGCCCACGCCGAGGAACACGCGCCCGGGCGCGAGGCAGCCGAGCGTGCCGAACGACTGCGCGACGACCGACGGGTGGTAGCGCAGCGTGGGCGTCAGGACACTTGTGCCGAGCACGGCACGCTCGGTGGCCACCGCGGCCGCGCCCAGCCAGGTGAGCGCCGCCGGCGCGTGGCCGCCGTGGTGGCGCCAGGGCTGAAAGTGGTCCGACACGCCGATCATCTCTAGCCCGATCCGCTCCGCCTGCCGCGAGTACTCGAGCAGCGTGACGGGGTCGAACTGCTCGGCCGAGGCCTTGTACCCGAGCTTCACGCCGCGACCGGCAGGTCGTATCGGCGCCGGATCCCGTAGAGCGTGTCCCGCTCCGCCGCCGGACGGCCCGCCGCATGCGCCGCGGCGATCAGGTCAGCCGGCTCGAGCTTCACGCCGTGGTAGGAGCCGGCCAGGCGGCTTATCGACTCCTCCATGAGCGTCCCGCCGAGGTCGTTGATGCCCCAATCGAGCGCCTCGGTGGCGGCGTCGAGCCCCATCTTCACCCAGCTCGCCTGGAGGTTCGTGATGCTCCGCCCGAGCGCGAGCCGGAACGCCGCTGTGTGCCTCAGGTTGTCCTCGCGCGAGATCTCCTCGATCCCGTGCGTGCGCCCGAGCATCGTGTGGAACGGGATGAACGAGAGCGGCACGAACTCGGTGAAGCCGCCGGTGCGCTCCTGGAGCTCACGCACCACGCGCATGTGCTCGGCCAGCTCCCAGGGCTCCTCGATGTGGCCGAACATCACCGTCACGGTGGTCCGCACACCCGCGGCATGGGCGGCCTCGATGATCTCCACCCAGCGCGCCACCGGCAGCTTGTTGGGCGAGATGCGCTGTCGCACCCCGTCGTGGAGCACCTCGGCGGCGGTGCCCGGAGTGGAGCCGAGGCCCGCGGCCGTCAGGCGCTCGAAGACCTCCGGGAGCGGCAGCTCGCCGGCCATGAAGTGCAGCTCCATGGGCGAGTACGCGTGCAGGTGGATGTCCGGCGCCTCGTCCTTGGCCACGCGCAGCCAGCCCTCGTAGTCCTCGATCGTCCAGTCCGGGTGGATCCCCGACTGCATGCAGATTTCGGTGGCCCCGAAGTCCACCGCCTCACGGACCCGGCGGCGGAACTCTGCCTCGTCGTGCTCGTAGGCGTCGGGCGAGCGGCGGCCCTGGCCGAACCCGCAGAACGCGCACCCGACGGTGCAGACGTTCGAGACGTTGATGTTGCGGTTCACCACGAACGTGACCGTGTCGCCCGCCAGTTCGCGGCGCAGCGAGTCCGCCGCCTGGCGCATGTCCTCGATCGCCTCCGGCCGGTTCTCGGCGAACAGCGCCGTGAGCTCGTCCTCGCTCAGCGCACCGCCCGCCTGCGCGCGCTCGATCGCGCCGGGCACAAGCTCCCGCCGGATCGAGCGCTCCTCGCGCCGGCCCGAAGCGCCGCGCGGGATGAACGACCAGTACTTGACCTTGATCGCGTCGAGCACGCCCTGATCGAGCCAGTCGGGGTTCATGTACTGCGGGTACACGCACAGGCGCTCGGCGAGCGCCGCCCCGCGCGGGGCGAGCCGCTTGCGCATCTCGTGCACCGACGGGAACGGATGCTCGGGCGAGATGTGATCGCCGTTGGCGGACAGCCCACCCAGGTCCGTGGCGCCCTCGTCCACGAGCGGCAGCCACCAGTCCGAGAGGTTCGGCGGGATCTGGATGCCCACGTCCGGCATCAGCCGCCTGGACTCGCGCACGAGGGCGCGCATGTGGTCGAGCGTGACCTCCGTGGCCCACGCGGGCAGCGGCTCCGCTGCGCCGGCCGCCTGCGTTGTCTGCGCCTCCTCCGCGATCTCCGCCGGCTCCTCGCCGTAGTAGCGGCGGTGGGGCACGAAGTTCTGAAGGATCACCTCCTGGAGGTGCCCGTACTCGGCGTGCACGGCCGCGAGCGCCTCCAGGGCCTCGATGCGGTCCTGCTCGGTCTCGCCGATGCCCACGAGGATCCCGCTGGTGAACGGGATGCGCAGCTCACCGGCGGCCCGGATGGTCTCGAGCCGCAGCGCCGGGTCCTTGGTGGGCGAGCCCTGATGGGCGACCAGGTCCGGCCGCATCGACTCCAGCATCAGACCCCTGGGAGGCGGTCACCTCCCTGAGCCGGGCGAGATCGTCGCGCGACAGAGCGCCGAGGTTCGTGTGCGGCAGCAGGCCGCGCTCGAGCGCCCGCTCGCAGCACCAGGCCACGTACCCGACGAAGTCGTCGAAGCCGAGCTCGGCGAGCCGCGCGCGCACGCCGGGGTGGTGGGCGGGGTCGTCGCCCGTGAGCACGAGCAGCTCCTTCACCCGGCGGCGGACGGCGCCGTCGAGCAGGCGCTCGACCTCATCGGGCTCGTGCAGGTGCGCCCGGTGTGTGGCGAAGGCGCAGTATTTGCAATGCGAGACGCACGTTCGCGAGAGCGACAGCGTCAGGTTCCGGGAGAAGGTGACGCGGCGCGGCACCACCCACGTCACGCTACAGCACGGCTCAGCCGCGGAATGCGAAGCGGAAGTAGTTCGCGAGGCCCTCGTTGCCGCCAAGGGCCTTCAGCTGGGCGCTGGCCGCCTCGAGCGCGGCGTCGTAGCGAGAGCCCCAATGGGAGCGCGCGGCCGCGCGCTGCCGGTTCGAGACGTAGCGGACGAAGTCGTTGTAGATCTTGCCGGCGTAGTAGTCGCCGCTCACGCCGTGCTCGCCGCCGATCTTGAACTCGCGCACCTTCTTCAGCGCCGTGTTGAAGGTGGCGCAGGTGCCGAAGGAGTTGGCGGCGCGGTTGTAGACGACGCGCTGGCGCTGTGCGTCGATGCCGGCCTGTAGGACCGGGTCGGACAGCGGCGTATCGAAGCGGTGCAGGAAGCGCTCGAAGAATGGGGCGTACACGTCGATCCAGGCGCTCTCGATGGCGACCGTGTTCAGGCTGCTCCAGAGGGCCTTGGCGCCGCGCGCGTAGGCGTTCCGCTGCGCGCGGTCGCGCACCCCGCGGATTCGCTTCCAGCCGCTCCCCTTGGTGCGGCATGCGGCAAGAGCGGCCGTGGCGGCCTGCTCGCGCGCCTTGACCTGGCCGACGGCACCGTTCTTCTGCTTGCCGAGCTCGCTCATGGCGCTCTCGATCCGCAGCACGTCGGCGGGCCGCTGGACCTGCGCGGACGCCGGGGCCACCGCCCCAAGGGCGAAGAGAACGCACAGGATGATCACGCGGCGGGCCATGCCCCCTGAAGATCGGCCGCCGGGGCGCCCTTCTTTAGGGGTAGAGCGGCGTGGCGCGGTAGCGCTCGCGCACCAGCTCGAAGGCCGGCTTGCGCACTCCCTCGTAAGTGATCAGGCCCTTGTGGTGACGGGTGTTCGGCTCGTACTCCGGCGGGCGCCGGCCGGCGCCGCCCTGCCAGCCGGGGTAGATCTCGAACTCGCGCAGGGTCCAGTAAATCGCTCCCGAGAGGGCGGGGGAGCGATCGATCACGTCGAGCGTGCGGGCCGCGTGGAAGCTCTGGAACGGGTAGCCGCCCTTCAGGTCCGGCGCCGCGGCGGCCAGCTCCGGGCGCCCCTCGGCGCCCCACTCCGTCATCACGATCGCCTCGGCGGGATAGAGGTCACGCAGCTCGCGGATGTACGGCTCGAGCAGGTCGAAGTCCTCCACCCAGGGGTACCAGCCGAAGTACTGGTTCAGCCCGATCATGTCGAACGAGTGATAGGTGAACTGCTCCGCGAAGCCGGGGCGACCCTTGATGTCGACGGAGATCGGAACGGTGGGGTCGAGGTCGCGCGCCTGGGCCTGCGCCTCGAGCAGGAAGCGCTCTGTGCCGGGCTTCTGGTCGGGCGTGAAGGTCAGCTCGTTCGCGACCGAGTGCGTGAGCACCGACGGGTGGCTGCGCGCGGCCGTGACGGTACGGCGCACGGTGTCCAGAGCGCGCTCGCGCTCCTTCGGGCGCCAGAGCAGGTGCGCGCCTGCGTCGCGCTGCCAGATGGGCGCCTGGCTCCAGACGAAGATCCCGGCGCGGTCGAGCCGGCTGAGCAGCCGATCGTTCAGGAGGTAGTGGGCTCGTGTGATGTTCGCCCCGAGATCCTTAAGGTCCGCGACGATCCGGTCCATGTCGGCGCCGGTAAGCGCGGCGCCCGAGCCCGGCATGTCCTCATGGATCGACGCTCCGCGCAGCTGGATCTGGCGGTTGTTCAGCCACAGGTGCCCGCGCTTCACCTCCACCGAGCGCAGCCCGATCCGGCGCCGCTCGCGCTGCACCGTCCGGCCGCGATCGCGCAGGGTGATGTCAGCGGCGTACAGACGAGGCGCATCGGGCGACCACAGCTCCGGCGCAGGCACCCGCATCGAGAGCTGGAGGCGACGCTGTTTCGAGAGCTGGCGCGGGAGGCGGAAACGCCGCGAGGTCACCCGGCCGCCCGGTGCGCGCAGCTTCACGTCGAGCGATGGCGCGATGGCGCGGGCGCCACGGCGCTGGAGCAGCCCGTCGAGGACGAGCTCGGCCCGGCAGCCGCGCGCCGGCCCGCGGCAGCTCACGCGCGACATCGTCGCCAAGGTCCTCGATGTGCGCCGTTCCTGCGGGCACCAGCTTCACCGGCCGGACGATCCCATTCCAGTTCCACCATGCCTCGGGCAGGTCCGGGTCCTTGCGCCCGTCGACGATCACTACGAGCTCGTTCCGCCGCCCCGGCCGCAGGCCGCGGGCCTCCACCGTGAACGGCGTATAGGGATCGACGTTGCGCCCGATGCGGCGCCCGTTCAGGAACACGCCCGCGTTGCGGCGGACGCTCTCGAAGCGCAGCAGCCAGCTGAACCCGCGCGGAGTGGCCGGGCCGCGGAAGCTCACCCGGTAGCGCCGCACCTGGCCGGGATACAGCGCGGGCAGCGCGCGCGTGTCGAACACGCTCGGCACCCGTGCCGGTTGCCAATCACCCGGCGCCTGGGCGGCCACGCCGGCGGCCGTCGCAGGGATCGCGGGCCCGGCGCCCTCGGGCGCGGTCTCCTCGGGAGGCGCCGGCTGCGGCTCCGCCGGGGCCGCCGGCGCCACGCGCCGCTCCCAGCCGCTCGAGAGCGTCACCTCGCGCGGGGCTGCGGCGAGCGCGGGCGCGGCCAGGGCAGCCGCAGCGACGGCGACGCCGGAGGCCACGAGTACGCAGGGGCGCCGCATCACGGGCACCACCGTACCCAGATGTGAAGATTCTGTCTGAGAGAGTTCGCGCGTGCCGCCGCTTGCCGCAGGGGTCGATTTCCTTGACGCGCCCCTCGCGGTGTTCGGGCTGCTGCTGGTGGGAGGCGCCCTCGTCTCTGGGCTGGCGCGAAGGTCGTTCCTGTCGCTGACGGCGGCCTTCGTGGCCGTCGGGTTCGTGCTGGGGGAGGGGGGATTCGAGGTGCTGAATCTGGATCCCACCTCGGAGTTCGTGCAGGGCCTCGCCGTGGTGGCACTCATCGTGATCCTGTTCCGCGACGGCCTCGAGGTCGAGCAGGAGATGCTCCAGGAGGCTTGGCACCTCCCGCTGCGCAAGCTGGCGCTGGCCATGCCGCTCACCTGCGTGTTCGTCGCGCTTGTGACGCACGCGCTCACCGATCTCGGCTGGACGGAGTCCTTCCTCGTGGGAGCGCTGCTCTCGCCGACCGACCCGGTGCTGTCGTCGGCCGTGGTCACGAACCCGCGCGTGCCCCGGTTCGTCCGCCACTCGCTCAACCTGGAGTCGGGCCTGAACGACGGCCTTGCGCTGCCGGCCGTGCTGGCGTTCACGGCCGCCGCGTCCGGCGACGACGATTTCGTCTGGTGGCAGTTCGTGCTTCAGGACGTGCTGGTCGGGGTGTTCACGGGGCTCGCCGTGGCCTTCGTTGCCTCCCGCCTGATGCCAAAGGGGCGGTCGCTTGGCCACGCGATCAGCTCGCACCAGAAGGCGTTGTACGGGCTCGGCGTGGCGTTCGCCGCCTACGGCACGGCAACGCTGTCTCCCGAGGGCAACGGGTTCATCGCGGTGTTCGTGGCCGCGATCGCCTTCGGTATCTGGCGGCCCGACATACGCGAGTGCTTCGAGGCGCAGAGCGAGGACATCGTCGAGATCGTGAAGCTCGGCGTGTTCGTCGTCTTCGGCGCGATCATCACGCTCGACGGGCTGTTCGGCGACGGGTGGGCGGCGGTGGGGATCGTGGTGTTCACGCTCCTGGTCGCTCGCCCCGTGGCGGTCTTCGCCGCCCTTGCCGGATCGCGGCAGGTGGACACGGCCGAGAAGGCGTTCATGGCCTGGTTCGGGCCGAAGGGCGTGGCCACGATGGCGTTCGCCCTGTTCGTGCTCGGGTCGGCCGCCCCGGAGGGCGAGCGCATCGCGAACATCGCCGCGCTCGCGGTGCTGGTCTCAATCGCGGCCCACGGTCTCACCGACCATCCGGGCAGTGAGTGGATCGCGCGGCGAGAAATGCGCAAAAAACAGGTGACGCATACACCCCAACCCGGGTAGTAGGGTGCAACCGCAGCCTCTGGCAGGGGGCTCGGCACAACTTCAAATGGGGGCTTCCATGCATTTCTTGCGCATTCGGCTCGGGGTCATCGCGACAGCGACGACCGCAGCGCTTCTGTCCCTCCCGGTCGTCGCGGCCGGTCAGGTTCCCTCGGTGGGGGGCGTCGTCGGCGGAGTCACCGATCAGCTCCCGAGCCTTCCCGCGCCAGCGCTCCCGGCCCCGGCGCTCCCCGCGCCGTCGCTACCTGCGCTGCCCCAGGTCCAGACACCCGCTCCGGCGCCAGCTCCGGCGCCCGTTCCCAAACTGCCGGCGCCTCCGTCGGCTCCCGCGCCGGCCCTTCCCCAGGCGCCCGTGCCCGGGTTGCCGAACCCCGGCGGTACCGCGCCGGCCCCGGCGGGGTCATCACCCTCTCAGAGCGCGCCCTCGGCGGGCCGCTCGGCGCCCTCATCGAACGCAACCGCCGGCGGCTCGGGCAAAGCCAGCAACGGTCGGGCGGCCGAGTCGGGCGGTCAGCGTGACGGCGGAGGAAAGGCCAAGCGTTCCTACGGCGAAGCGGGCGGCTTGAGCGAGGGTTTGGCTATGGCGAACACGGACGCAGACCTCGCCAGCGCCGCGGTCCAGGGGGATGCCGCCGACCTCCCGGACAATCCAAGTCCGGACACCGCTCCGTTCACGGGCTTGCAGCTCGCCTACCTCGTCGCGATGGGGCTGATGCTCGCCACAGCAGGGTTGACGGTTCGCCGGATGGCCAGGCGCTGATTAGATTCCCAGGCATGGAGACCTGGGACCTTGCTTCGCTCGACGTCAAGCCGCACCAGCCGGAGGTCCTGCGCAGTGATCCTGAGGCCCGCGTGATCGCGATCACCCTGCCGGCGGGCGAGGGGCTCCAGGAGCACCAGGTTCACGAGCGCGCCTGGATGGTGGTCGCCGCCGGCGAGGTGGAGGTCGAGGAGGACGGCAGGACCGTGGCGGGCGGCTGCGGCTTCGTCGCGCACTTCGATCCCAAAGAGCCCCACGAGGTGCGCGCCAAGACCGACGCGCGCGTGATCCTGCTGCTTGCGCCCTGGCCGGGCGAGGGGCACCCGAGTCAGCGCTAGCATCCGGGGCGAATGGACCCCTCGCGAAAGCGCAAGCTGCGGCTGGTCGTGGCGCTCACGGCCGCCGTTCTGCTCGCCACCGCCCTCATCTACACGAGCTTCAGCGCCTCCACGGAGGCCAGCAAGCCGAGCGAGCTCCAGCCCGGCAGGTCGTATGACGTGACCGGCAAGGTCGTCCAGGGTTCGATCCGGCACAGCGGCGACGACCTGCGCTTCCGGATCCGCGACCGCGACGGCACGGAGTCCGTCCCGGTCACCTACACCGGCGTCGTGCCGGACCCGTTCCGGGAGGGCCGCGAGGTGATCGTCTCCGGGGAGCTCGAGAACGGCACGTTCGTGGCCGAGCGCGACTCGCTCGTCACGAAGTGCCCGTCGAAGTTCACCAAGGACGAGTCCGCGAGCTGACGTGGCCGGCGTCGGCTCCGCCTGCCTCGCCGTCGCGCTGCTGACGGCGCTCTACGCCGTCGTCGCCTCGGTCTACGGAGCCCGGAGCAGCGCGCCGCGAGTGGATCACGTCGGGCCGCCGCGCGATCTACTGCGTGGCCGCACTGTGCGTGGTCGCCTTCGGACTGCTCGAGTCGGCGTTCCTGCGCTCGGACTTCTCGTTCGCGCTGGTGGCCGAGGGCTCCTCGACGGACACGCCGACCTTCTACAAGGTCACCGCGCTCTGGGCCACGCAGGACGGCTCGCTTCTCCTGTGGGCCACGCTGCTGTCGCTGTTCGCCAGCGCGGTGCTGTTCCTCACGCGGCGCTCGCTGCGCGACATCGCGCCGTACGCGACCGCCGTGCTCGGCTTCATCGCCGCCTTCTTCCTGCTGCTGATGGTCGGCTGGGAGAACCCGTTCGACACGCTCGCCATGCCGCCGGCCGAGGGCGCCGGCCTGAACCCGCTCCTGCGCCACCCCGCGATGATGATCCACCCGCCAATGCTCTACACGGGCTACGTGGGCTTCTCGATCCCGTTCGCCTTCGCGATCGGTGCGCTCATCGCTCGCCGCACCGGCGCCGACTGGATCCGCGCCACCCGCCGCTTCGCGCTGATCGCCTGGACCTTCCTCGGCACCGGGATCATGCTCGGCGCGCTCTGGTCGTACACCGAGCTTGGCTGGGGCGGCTACTGGGCCTGGGATCCGGTCGAGAACGCGTCGGTGATGCCGTGGCTCGTGGGCACCGCGTTCCTGCACTCGATCATGGTGCAGGAGAAGCGCGGGATGCTGAAGGTCTGGAACGTGTCGCTGATCTGCGCCACGTTCACGCTCGCGCTGATGGGGACCTTCCTGGTCCGGAGCGGGATCCTCGAGTCGATCCACGCGTTCGGCGCGTCCACGATCGGCGTGCAGTTCCTCGTATTCATCGGCATCGTGATCGCCGGCTCGGCGGCGCTGATCATCGCCCGGCTGCCCGACCTGCGCTCGGAGGCGCGGCTCGACTCGCTGCTCTCGCGCGAGGCGTTCTTCCTGCTGAACAACCTGGTCCTCGTCGGACTCTGCCTCGTGATCCTCTGGGGCACGTTCTTCCCGCTGATCTCCGAGGCGATCACCGGCACGGAGGCGAGCGTGGGGCCGCCGTGGTTCAACCGCCTCGTCGTTCCGCTCGCGCTCGTGCTCGTCCTGCTCACCGCCATCGGGCCGATGCTCGCGTGGCGGCGCTTCTCGCCCTCCTCGCTGCGGCGGATCCTGACGGTGCCGCTCGTGGTGGTCGCGACCGTGCTCGTGCTGCTCCTGGCCCTCACTGACGCGGCGGACAGCCCGCCCTCGCTCGCCATGTTCTGCCTGGTCGCGTTCGTTCTGGCGGCGGTGGGGCAGGAGCTCTGGCGCGGCACCATGGCCCGCCGCACGATGACCGGCGAGTCCTGGCCGCGGGCGCTGGCACGGCTCACCGGTCGCAATCGGCGCCGCTATGGCGGCTTCCTGGTGCATGCCGGCATCGCGGTGCTGTTCCTGGGAGTGGCGGCGTCGTCCGCGTTCCTCGACCAGCGTGACGTGCGCCTCTCGCCCGGGGAGTCGTTCGAGGTGAACGGCTACAAGGTGACCTACCGCGAGGCCACGGCCAAGCTCGGCGGCGACTCCTCCGGCACCGGCGCGCCGATCTCGTTCGGCGCGGTGCTCGATGTGCGCAAGGACGGCAAGCACTTCGTCCTGCGGCCCTTGCGCAACTACTACTCGAGCAGCGACCCCTCGCTCGGCACGATCTCGCGCTTCTTCGAGGGCGAGGCCACCAGCGAGGTCGACGTGCGCTGGGGGCTCACGCGCGACTTCTGGCTGGCGGTGCGCCCCGACATCGGATCGCTCGAAGGGCCGATTCGCGAGGCCGACGCCAAATTCGCGGACTCGCCCGGTGACGTTCAGGCGCTGATCGTGGCCGCGCTGGCCGAGAAGTACCGCAGCGACCCTCCGCCCGCGGCCTTCCGCGCGATCGCGTCACCGCTCGTCGTTTGGATCTGGATTGGCGGCGGCATAGCGATCCTGGGCGCGCTGATCGCGGCATGGCCATCGCCCGAGGCACGGCTGCGGCGGGTGCGCTCGCTCTACTCGGCCCGCGTGGGCCAAGAGCTCTCGCGCGCGTAGACGCCGGTGGATTACGCGCTCGCCCTGCTGGTGCTGGCCGCGATCGTCGCGGCCGTGCTGTGGCTGCCGCTGCGCCGCCGCGGAGTGGAGGAGCGGCGCGAGGAGACGATGCTGGCCGAGCTGAACGCCGCCAAGGAGGCGAAGTACCGCGAGATCCGCGACGCCGAGCTCGACCACCAGATGGGCAAGCTCTCGCGGGAGGACTGGCGCTCGGTGGACCGAGACCTGCGCGGGGAGGCGATCGAGATCCTGCGCCAGCTCGACCGGCTGGAGGGACGCACGCCCGACGGCGGCATGGACCGCTAGCCTTCCGGGCCGATGGAAGCCATTCTCAGCGGCCTGCAGATCATCCTCGCGGTCATCGTGATCGTGCTGATCCTGCTGCACTCCGGCAAGGACGCCGGGCTCTCAGGAGCCTTCGGCGTCGGCACCGGCGCAGGACCCTTCGGCGGCGGCTCGCTGGTAGAGCGCAACCTGAACCGCTGGACGATCTTCTTCTCGGCGCTGTTCGTCGCCAACGTGATCGCCCTGCTGAAGATCTAGCGCCGGCCGCTCAGCCCGCTGCGCCTGTGAAGCGGACGGCGTCCGCGCGAAGGGCCGGGCATACGACCCCGTACGCGAAGCGGCGGCCGTAGAACTCGCCGTCGCTCGTGAGCTTCTGCTCGCGGGTGAGCCCCTTTGCGCGGGAGAAGACCCCGAGGACGCTGTCCGTGAGGCGCAGGTCTCGGAGGGGGCGGGTGACCTTGCCGTCCTCGATCAGGAATGTGCCGTCGCGCGTGACGGCGGTTATCAGCGTCTCCTTGGGCCGCACCACGTTCGCGTACCAGAGGCGCGTCACGTAGATGCCGCGCTCCACCTCGGAGCAGAGCTCGGCCTCGTCGTGCGCGCCGCCGCCCGCGAGCACCAGGTTCGTGGGGTGGGGCCCGCTCGGGTTTCCGCCCGGGGTGAGCGCATGGCCGGTGCTGGCCGTGCCGGCGAGGGCCGCGCTGCGGACATCGTGGGCCACCGCATGCGCTACCCCGTCCTGGATCAGCGGCAGCGGCGCCTTCTGGGTCCCCTCGGCGTCGAACGAGCGCGGGAGCGTGCGCGCACTCGTGGGCGAGTCGGAGAGGTTGATCGCGGGCGCGGTGATCAGGTCCCCGATACGCCCGACCAGGGCTCCGCGCCCCTCCGCGTACGCGAGGCCGTTGAAGGCCGTCTCCCCGAGCAGGTCGAGCAGCCAGCCCACCGCCTGGGGCTCGAAGACGACCGGGTACGAGCCCGCAGGAAGCTCCGCGGGCTCGCCGGAGGAAGCCGCCTTGAGCGCGGCCCGCTCGGCGAGCGCTCCGGCGGAAAGCTCGCCCATCGCCACGGCCGCCTGCGACGCGTATCCGCTGCGGCCGTTCGGTGCGATGCAGATCACTTTCATGAACGCATCGGTCCGGCGCTCCTCTCCGCCCTCGCCCTCGGTGGCCCATGCCTGGTCCTGCTCGCCGACGGTCCAGATTCCATGGGCCTCGACCCCGTGTGCCTCTGCCTCCACGAAAGCGTCGGCAAGCGCTGCGCCCCCGGTTGCGGGATCGAGCTCCGAGGTGGCCGGGTCGAAAAGCTTGAGGGTCGCCGCTTCGGAGCTGGGGGAGAAGCCCGGGAAGCTGCCGTCGTGGGTCGCCTCGGCGGCCTCGGCCGCCAGTCGCGCACGGGCGGCACAGTCGGACAGCGACTCGTCGTCCACGGCGTTGGTGGCTGCTCGCCCGACGTTCCCTCGCAATGGCACGGCGATCTCGACGGTCACGTCGTCGATCCCGGTGGACTGGGTCGGCCTGCTCGCGGCGAAGCGCAGCAGCAGCGAGCGCTCGCGCGTGACCAGCGCCAGCGCGCCGGGTCCGCCTCGCCTGACCGCCCGCTCCGCGAGCTCCAGCGTGTTCACGCCACGCCCACCTGCACGTCGCGGAAACGGGCGGGCGCAGTGCCGTGGGACACCCGCATCACCTGTCCCGGCTCACCCTTGCCGCAGTCGAGCAGCGAGATCAATTGCCATTCGGCGGGTGAGCAGACTGCGTCGCAGCTTCCCCAGAACTCTGGCGTGACCCCCGCGTAGCTCGGGTTGCGCAGCAGGCGGCCGCGCTCACCGCCCGTGATCTCCCAGGCCGCCTCCCCCTCGAACTGGAAGTGCAGGCGCCGGTTGTCGATCGACCACGAGCGGTTCGTCTCGATCAGCAGGCCATCGCCGGTGTCGGCGATCAGGTCCTCGAGAGTGCCGGCCTCGCCCGGTTCGAGGTTCACGTTTGTCATGCGGACGATTGGCTGGCGATCGAAGCCCTCCGCCCGCATGCAGCCACCAGAGCGCTCGAGCCCGATCTCGGCCGCGGTCTCGCGCGAGGAGAGGAACCCGGCGTGCACGCCGTCGCGGATGATCGGCACTGGCCGTCCCTCCACGCCCTCGTCGTCCCAGCGGAAGCTGCCGAGCCCGCCCGGGTTGGTGGCATCCGCGGTCACGCTCACGTGCTCGGATCCGAAGCGGAGCGACCCGATCCCGTCTGCCGGCACGAAGCTGGTGCCCGCGTAGGACGCCTCGCGCCCGAGCACGCGGTCGAGCTCCACCGCGTGGCCCACTGACTCGTGAACCTGGAGGCCGAGCTGCTCCCCCGCGAGGATCAGCGTCTTGCGCCCCGGCGGGCAGGCCGGCGCGCGGAGCAGGGCCACCGCCTCGGAGGCCACCCGCGGCGCGTGTCCCGGAAGCTCGAGAGCGAGGAAGTGCTCGTATCCCGCCTGCGCCACGTGGCCGCCGTGTGAGGCGGGGTAGGAGCGGATCTGGCTCTCGCCGTCCACCGCCACCGCGGCGATGCCGCCGCCGCACTCGGTGATCCGCTGCTCGCAGAGGGCGCCCTCGGTGCTGGCGAAGATCTTGTCGGTCTGGAACGCCGAGAAGCGGGCGAGCGTGAGGTTCACGCCTGGCTCGGTGCGCAGGCCGGTGTCGGCGGCGAGCAGGATTGCGAGCTTCTCCTCGAGCGGAACCGAGAACGGATCGCGCGCCACGGCGTTCGACCACTCGCCGTGCGCCGGCGGCTCGGGTGCCAGCCGCGTCGCCTCCGGCACTGCCGGCTGGGCCTCGGCTATGGCGAGCGCGCGCGAGAGCGCAGCCTCGGCGTCGCGCCTATCGGTGCCGCGCACAGCCGCGAAGCCCCACGCGCCACCCACCCGCACGCGCACGCCTATGCCCTCGCTCTCGCCGGAGTCGAGCTGGTCGAGCGTTCCGTTGCGCGTGGAAAGCCGCTCGACCCTTGAACGCACGAAGCGCGCGTCGGCATAGCCGGCGCGCGCTCGCGCACTGTCGATTAGGTCCGCAAGCAGGTCTCGCACCCTGCGAGCCTACCCGCGGGAGGCCTTAGGCCTGCTTCACCGCCGAGATGTCGAGGGTGAGCGTGACCTTCTCGCCGACCAGGAGGTTGCCGCTCCCGAGGGCCTGGTTGAAGGTCATGTTCCAGTCGCCTCGCTTGATCTGGCCAATCACCTCGATGCCGACGCGCTCGTTGCCCCACGGGTCCGTCTCCGCGCCCTGGAACTCGCCCTTGAGCGTCACGCGGTTGGTCACGCCGTTCAGGGTGAGGTCGCCCTCGATGTCGAAGGTCTCCTCATCGAGCGGCCGAATGGCCGTGGACTCGAAGCGAAGCTCAGGGTTGGACTCGGCGCCGAAGAAGTCCGCCGAGCGAAGGTGCTCGTCGCGGGCCGGCTCATTCGTGTTGATCGAGTCGACCTGGGCCGTGCCATACGCACGAGCCTGGGCGAGGTCGTCGCCGACCTCCAGCGTGCCCTCGAACTTCTCGAAGCTGCCGCGCACCGTTGCAATGCCGAGGTGCTTGACGGAGAAGCCCACGGTCGAGTGAGCGGGGTCTACTACCCAGGTGCCGGCCGGGATAAGAGTTTCAGTTGCGGTGGAGTTCATGTCTGTGCGTCCCCTCGATTGAAGAACTGCTTGCACAAACAACTATCGCACCGGAAGGCGCTCCTGCACATGGCAGAAACCGGCGCATGCATGTACTTATCTTACGTAAGTACCGATGGCGGCGGCTGCAGCCGCGCGCCCGGTGCGGACGGCGCCCTCCATGTAGCCGCAGACCCATTGGTCCGAGCCGCAGACGTAGAAGGGCGGCTCGTGCGTGCCGTGCAGCGGTCCCACCGACATCACGTCGCCGGGGCGCCAGCCGGTGATGTAGCCGCGGGTCCAGGGGTCGATGCCCCAGCGCCGGAAGAAGACCGCCTGCGTGTCCCGGGCCGGCTCCCCGTAGGCCGCCACCATCTCCTCGGTGAGCTCCGCCTCGAGCTGCGCCTGCGATGTCGTGAGGAACGCCGCGAGGCGCTCGGGCGGCACGAGCGTGGACATGATCCCCTCGCGCTGCACCCAGGTCCCGCCGATCACGGCGGTCTCGAAGTAGCAGTCGCCGTTCTGGCCCTGGTCGTGCCAGAACGAGTCCTCGTAGGCGAACACCACCTTTGCGGCGAGGGCGTGGCGCTGGCGGTCGAGCGACCGCATGCGCTCGTCCGAGACTCCCTCGACGCGCACGTGCCGGAGCGGGCCGACGGGCAGCGCGCAGACCACCGCATCGGCCTCGAAGCGCTCGCCGGTCTCCGTGGTGACCGTGCAGCCCTGCGGCGAGACCCGTATCCGGGTCACGGGCGTGGCGTAGCGCACCCGGTGGCCGAGCTCCTCGGCCATCCGCAGCGCCACCGTCGCCGAGCCCTCCGCCACGCGGTTGCACTCCCAGACGTCGTAGTTGTAGAAGCCCGCCCCGCCCGCGGCGGCCTCCTTGCGGAGCTCGGCCAGCAGGGAGGTGCGCTCGATCGACTCGGCGGAGAGCGCCAGCATCGCCAGGTCGCGGGCTCGGACCACGTTCGGAGTGGCGCCCCGGTCGCGCAGCCAGGCGGCCATCGAGAGGCGGTCGAGCCGGTCGGCCTCGGGGTGGGACCAGGGGTCCTCGGGGTCGACGCTCGCGGCGAGCTTGCCGAATTCCTCGTTCAGCGTCGCGTAGCTCGCGCGGTCGGCGTCGCTCATCCACGGGAAGCCGTCACCCACGTAGCGCCCGTCCGCGAGCACCCACGTGTCCTCACCCGGGAGGTGGGGAAACGACGGGACGATCGTCAGTCCGAGTTCGTCGGCAAGCTGTACATAGGCGTGCTGGAACGGACCGATCACCTCGCCACCGAGCTGGACGATTCGCCCGTCGGCGAGCGTCGTCTGCTCCACCCGTCCGCCCGGCCGGTTCCGCGCCTCGAGCACCACCACGTCCGTGCCGTGATTCTTCAGATCGCGCGCGGCGCTCAGGCCCGCAAGCCCGGCGCCCGCCACAACGACGTCGCATCTCACGGGGGGCATCCTTTCATGAGCGATACCGAACTGCGGGCGGTCGCCGGCCTAGACGCCGCGCGGCGCGGCGTTGTCCAGCACCACGCGCATCAGGTCACGTATCGAGAGCATCCCGACCACGTCGTCGCCCTCCATCAGCGGCAGGTGCCGGAAGCCGCCGTGGATCATGAGGACTGCGGCCTGCTGGGTGGTGTCGTCGGGGGCCATCGTGTCCGGGTCGCGCGTCATCCAGTCCGAGACCACGGTCTTCTCCTCGATCCCAGCCGCGACGGCGCGAAGCACGTCGCGCTCAGTGAGGATCCCGGCGAGCTCCGAGCCGACCATCACGAGCACCGCGCCCACGTCGCGCTCGACCATCCGCTGAGCGACCTCCGTGAGCGAGTCGCCCGGCGAGACGCTCAGAAGGTCGCGCGACATGTGATCGCGGGCCACCGGCATGCGCGGACTCTATCCCGCTCCCCGACAACGGGCATCGAGGGAGGGTGTTCCGTCACTTCTCCGCGATATGCGCGGGGAACTGCCGACACACCCTGAATTCGCTGGGGACCTATCGCGATTCACCGCGTATATCGCGGTTAACTTCGATAGCCCCCCGCCGAGACCCAGCGGCGCGCCACCCGGCGATCAGGTCAACAGGGAGACGATGCCCACCAATGCCGGCGCGAACAGCAGCGCGGGCAGGAAGTTGCCGACCTTGACATCGGTCACGTCCAGCAGCTTCAGCGATATTCCGATGATCAGGACTCCGCCCGCGCTTGTGAGCGCGTCGAGCGCCTCGCCCTGGAGCACGTCCTCGAAGAGGGTTGCGCCCAGAGAGAGCGCGCCCTGGTAGACGAGCACGCTGAGGGCCGCGAGCGCCACGCCCCAACCGAGCGTCGCGGCGAGGGCGATCGACGCGAACCCGTCCAGCAGCGCCTTGGTCGCGAGGGCCTCGTAGTTGCCGGTGAGCCCGTCCTGGATTGCCCCCACCACCGCCAGCGGGCCGACGCAGAAGAGCAGGCTTGCGTCGAAGAACGCCTCGCTCACCCGCGAGGACGACCCTTGGGCGCTGCCCACACGACGCTGGATCATGTCCCCAAGGCCGGGCGAGCCGGGCCTCGATTCCGAGCGCCTCTCCCGCCAGACCGCCGAGCAGCACGGCGCCGAGGACGTACAGGGCGCTCGTCTCGCGCCAGGCCAGCGCGAGATCCACACCAATTACGAGCGTCACCAGGCCGAGGCCGGCGAGCACGCGCCGCTGGAGCCCCTCGGGTAGCCGGCCGCCGGCGAGTACGCCGATGAGGGTCCCGGCCAGGATGGCCGCGACGTTGATCGCTGTGCCGGTCACTCAGGCGCGATGAACATCGGGTAGTCGAGTTCTGCCACCAAGTGCTGGAATGTCTCTTCGGTCGAAGCCACGAACAGGAGGACGTATGGGCCAGCCGGTGGTGCACTTCGAGGTGATCGGGCGCGACGGCGCGAAGCTCCAGAGCTACTACGGCGAGCTGTTCGGCTGGGAGATAGACGCTAACAACCCGATGAAGTACGGCACCGTGCAGCGCGAGGGCAACACGAACTCCGACGGTACGGGCATCGGCGGCGGCGTGGGCACCGGACCGGATGGCTACGACGGGCACGTGACGTTCTACGTGGAGGTGCCGGACGTCGAGGCTGCGCTGGCGAAGGCGGAGGAGCTCGGCGGCACCCGCATGATGGGGCCGGACGAGCCGATGGAGGGACTCGTGATCGGGATGTTCAACGATCCCGAGGGCCACACGGTCGGGGTGGTCGGCGGCGCGGGTTCGTAGGCCCGGAGTTCGAGCGTCTGCCTGGACTACTACTAGCAGGCCCCCTTTCAGTGCAGTAGTTGGGGCCGCGGTGCGGCTCGACCCTATGCTGGACCGCTAGCGGTCCTGGGAAACCCGTGCGCTCAGCTCGGCGTTTATTGCCTCGAAGAGCTCGGGGTACGACGCCGAGCCGAGGTGGATCAGGCCGTTCACGAAGAAGCGCGGGGTGCTCGGCACGCCGCTCTGGGCGCCGCTCCGGTAGTCCTCCTCGATCCGCGCTGCGTAGATGCCGTCGCGCAGCTCGCCGTCGAAGCGCTCGCCGTCAGGAACACCCACCGCCTCGGCGTGCTGGCGCAGATCCGAGTCGCTCAGCTCCAGCCGGTGCTCGAAGAGGTGGTCGTGCATCTCCCAGAAGCGCTCCTGCGCTCCCGCGGCCTCGGCCGCCTCGGCGGCGCACGGCGCGCGCGGGTGGAGGTCGGCGAGCGGCATGTGTCGGAAGACGAAGCGGAGCTGGTCGCCGAAGCGCTCCTGGAGCTCGCGCACGACGGGGTACGCCTCGCCGCAGTAGGGGCACTGGAAGTCGCCGTACTCGACCAGCGTGACGGCCGCCTCCGCGCTGCCGCGCACGTGGTCGCGTTCTGGGTCGACCGGAGGGCTGAGCGTCGCGATCAACGGCTGCATCCCTCAACCTTACTAATCGTTAGCAAAGGCGGACCGGTCGAGATGCAAGAAGCCGCCCGCAAAGCAGGAAAACACCGTCCGGAGCCGATCGGTATGGTGCCCATGTCCTTCACTGCCGAGTCCTCCGTCAGGCGAGACGGAGGAACGGGGGAACCAGTGGCCCAGACATTTGGGCTGGGGCGAACGTCGTGTGATCACGGCGAAGCGCAACACCAGCGCGAGCCCGACAGCTAACCCCGCAGGCAACACGCCACCCATGTACTCCCGCGCCTGGAGACACCTGACGCCCCTCGTGGCAGCGCTTGCTGTAGTTGTCGCGCTGCCCGCACAGGCGAGCGCAGCGCCCTACGGCTCCCGGACGCTCGCGCTCGGGGCGCACGGGGCAGACGTAAAGAAGCTGCAGCGCTACCTCGTGGCGGCCGGGCACAGGGTCGCCCGCGACGGAGAGTTCGGCCCGCGCACGCAGCGCGCGCTGAAGACGACGGAGGCCGACCTCGAGCTGAGGGCCGACGGCCGCGCAACGGCACGCGAGCAGCGCAGGATCAAGCGTGCCGTGAGCGACCCGGGCAACGGAGGCGCGGCCTACGTCGCCCCGCCGCCGCCCCAGGAGGTCGTGCCCGGCGCCCAGGGCTCCGTCACGGCGGACGGCTTCGCGGTCGCGCCGGAGTCGGCACCGGATGTGGTGAAGGAGGTGATCGCCGCCGGCAACGCGATCGCCACCACTCCCTACAAGTGGGGCGGCGGCCACGCCAAGTGGGACGACAGCGGCTACGACTGCTCGGGCTCGGTCTCCTACGCGCTTCACGGCGGCGGACTGCTCGACAGCGCCCTCGTCTCAGGCGACTTCGCGCGCTGGGGTGCCTCGGGGAACGGCCGCTGGATCACGATCTACGCGAACGGCGGCCACGTGTACATGGTCGTGGCCGGCATGCGCTTCGACACGAGCGCCCGCTCGCAGACGGGCTCGCGCTGGACGATGCAGCAGCGTCCCTCGGACGGCTTCAGCATCACCCATCCCAAGGGCCTGTAACTCAGTCACAGAGTGCACCTTGTGCGCTCTGGTGCTCGAGAACGTGAACCAGCCGTCCGGCGCGTCCGTCAGTCCGTCGGCGACCCCGGCGCCTGCTGCCCCGGCGGCAGGTTGAACGAGGGACTCACCGAGTCGCTCAGGGTCTCCGGCGGCACCGTGATTGTCTCGTTCAGGTAGCCCTCTAGCTGCGTGCCCGGGTCGCCCTGGATCGTGGTGGTCCGCTCGTAGGTGAGGAACGGCAGCGTCACCGAGCCTCCCACGACGTCGACCGTGTCGAACACGCCAAGCCGGATCCGGACATTCGCGAGTTGCTTGCGCGCCATCGAAACGCGAAGCTCTGGTTGTCCGGGCACACGCACTCCCCGCTCAGCGCTCCCGGCCTGATCAAGCGCACGAGGCTCGCGCCGAAACGCTCGATCGTTGCTCGCGCTCGAGGAACGACAGCGTCGCGCGCGAGAGCCGGCCGGCGCGCCGGCCCGGCTCGTTTCGATCCGCGCGGCCCCAGTCGGCCACGCTCCGGTCGTTGTGGAGGATGTCGTGGTTCCCGAGAGCCGTGACCCACTGCGCCGGCAGCTCGTCGAGGAACTCGCGCGCGAGCACGTCCTCGTGTGTCCTGCCACCCTCGGTGGCGTCGCCGACCTGGAGGTGAAGCGCGGGCGGCCCGAGCAGCTCGACGTCTCGGCTCACGGCTTCCACACGCGCGCGCGTGATGGCGCCGGCGTGCAGATCGCCGAGGCAGTGGACGGTGCGCTTCCAATCCAGGCGCATTGGCACTGCGTATCCTCGCGTGAATGGCGACGGGATGGCCGGAGCTGGCGTACGTGGACTGGAGCGCCACCTGCGACACGCTGCACGCCCACACGCAGGTGCTCGGGAAGTTCGCCGTGGCGCTCGCCCCGCCTGAGCCGCAGCTCCAGCACGCCGCGCTGCGCCTGACCGCGCGCGGCTGGGACACCGCTCCGCTTCCCGCTCCGGACGGGTCGGGGGCCTTCGTGGTGGCGCTAGACCTGCACTCGCATGAGGCGCTCGTCGAGCACAGCGACGGGCGCGTTCGGCGCACGGCGCTCACCCCCGACCGGCCGGTGGCGGACGTCATGCGCGAACTGGTCGATGCGGTCGGCGAGCTCGCTGGCCCTGTCGAGATCGACCCTACGCCGCAGGAGGTTCCGTGGACCGTTCCGCTCGACCAGGACCGCGAGCACACCACGTATGACGAACGTCAGGTGGAGTCGTACTTCGCGGCGGCCACCCAGGCGGCGCTCGTGCTGGCGGAGTTCCGCGCTCCCTACCGCGGCCGCTCGACGCCCGTGCACGCGTGGTGGGGATCGTTCGACCTTGCGGTGAGCCTGTTCTCCGGCCTGCCCGCCGACCCGCCGTCCGACGACTTCATCATGCGCAACTCGATGGACTCGCAGGAGGTGGCCGTGGGGTGGTGGCCCGGCGATCCGAAGTACGTCAAGGCCGCGTTCTACGCCTACGCCCATCCGGCGCCGGACGGATTCGCGGACGGGAGGCTGTCGCCGCCGGCCGCCCACTGGAACGCGGACATGGGCCTCTTCATGCTGGATTGGGAGGACGCCCGCTCGAGCGCCGACCCTCACGCGGCCGCGCTCGAGTTCGTCCGCTCCGCGTTCCAGCATGCCTGCGTCGTGTGCGAGTGGGACCCGGCGCTCCCGGCCAGCGCAGAGGGAACCCCGCCGCCAGTGGCATGAGCACGCAGATCGGCGCGGCCTTCAGCGGGCGCACGGCCTGGGCCCGCAACATCGCGGCGCCGATCCGCAGCTACCTGAGCACCGAGTCGGGCAGCGCGATGGTGCTGCTCGCCGCGACCGTCGCGGCGATGGTCTGGGCGAACTCGCCCTGGTCCGACTCGTACGAGTCCGTCTGGGAGACCACGCTGTCCATCCAGCTGGGCGGGGACGGGATCTCGCTCGACCTCAGGCACTGGATTAACGAAGGCCTGATGACGCTCTTCTTCCTGGTCGTCGGCCTCGAGGCAAAGCGCGAACTCGACCTTGGAGCGTTGCGCGACCGGCACCGAATCGCGCTCGCGGCGTTCGCCGCGCTGGGCGGGATGGCGATGGCTGCCCTGATCTACCTGCTGTTCAACGCCGGCGGTGCGGGGGCACACGGCTGGGCGGCCGCGATCTCGACGGATACGGCATTCGCGCTGGGCGTGCTGGCGCTCGTGGCCCGTGGTGCGGAGCGGCTGCGCGTTCGGGTCCTGACGGTCGTGATCATCGACGACCTGGTGGCCCTGTTGATCATCGCCACCGTGTACAGCGACAACCTCGACCTGGTCGCGCTGGCCCTGGCCATCGCGCTGTTCGGCGCGCTGATCGCGCTGCGCTACGCGCCCCCCGAGTGGCGTGCGCCCACGGCCGTGATTCTCGGGGTGGCGGTCTGGGTGGCGCTCTTCGAGTCGGGCATCGAGCCGGTGATCGCCGGCCTGGCCGTGGGACTCATCACGAGTGCCTACCCGCCGCCGCGCTCGGAGCTCGAGCGGGTGACCGAGCTCACGCGCTTGTTTCGCGAGCAGCCCACGCCCGAGCTGGCGCGCTCGGCCAAGATCGGGGTGACGTCGGCGGTCTCGCCGAACGAACGGCTGCAGTACCGGCTCCACCCATGGACCAGCTTCGTGATCGTGCCGCTGTTCGCGCTCGCCAACGCCGGGATCGATATCGACCCAGACCTGCTCCGCGACGCGCTCACGTCTCCGATAACGCTGGGGATCGTCTTCGGGTACATCGTCGGCAAGCCCGTGGGCGTGGTTGCCGGTGCCTGGCTCGCGACGCGGCCGCGCCTCGGCGGCCTGCAGCGGTCGCTCAGCTGGCCCGAGATCTTCGGTGCCGGGGCCGTGGCGGGCATCGGTTTCACGGTCGCGCTCCTGATTTCGAGCCTGGCGTTCGACGGGCAGCAACTCGAGGAGGCGAAGCTCGGCGTGCTCGCCGCGGCGATCCTCTCGTCGCTCGCCAGCTGGGCCGTGTTCCGGGCGATCGCCAGGCTCCCCGACTCCGTTCGTGCCCGCCAGCTCGCCGGCACCGCGGAGGACCTCCTCGACCTCTCTGAGGACGTCAGCTCCGACCGCGACCACATCCGCGGCCCCGACCATGCTCCGGTAACGCTCGTGGAGTACGGCGACTACCAGTGTCCATATTGCGGGCGCGCGGAGGTGGTGATCCGCGAGCTGCTCGACACGTTCGGGGACAACCTCCGCTACGTGTGGCGTCACCTTCCTCTGAACGACGTGCACGCGAATGCGCAGACGGCCGCGGAGGCCGCGGAGGCCGCCGGCGCGCAGGGCAAGTTCTGGGAGATGCACGACAGGCTGCTGGCCGACCAGGACGAGTTGACGGTGGTGGACCTCACCCGCCACGCCGAGGAGCTCGATCTCGACCTGGATCGCTTCTGGGACGAGTTGCGCCGCCGCGAGCACACCGCGCGTGTGGACCGCGACGTGGCGAGCGCCGACGCCAGCGGAGTGGTCGGGACCCCATCGTTCTTCATCAACGGCAGGCGGCACTCGGGCGCCTACGACGTGGCCAGCCTCACCAAGGAGGTCGAGGCCGCCCGAGAGCGAGCGGCGGGCGGCGTAAGATCCCAGGCGTGAGCGACGAGACCATTGCTGCACGCATCGAACGCCTGGTGAGCGAGGAGCACGAGCTGCGCGACCGCGAGCAGGTCGACAGCCCTGACCCCTCCGCGCTCGAGGACGACAGGGAGCGCCTGCGCGCCGTGGAGGTGGAGCTGGACCGCTGCTGGGACCTGCTGCGCCAGCGCCGCGCGCTGCGCGACGCCGGCTCGGATCCAGAGCAGGCAGCGGCTCGGGACGCCGACACGGTGGAGCACTATCAGCAGTAGCCCGGGCGTGCTCGAGGTAGAGACGCCCAGCGGCGCCGCGCGGGTCCACCTGCACGCGGCCGAGGAGGCGCGCGCGGCGCTCGTGCTCGGGCACGGTGCCGGCGGCGGAGTCGGCGCGCCGGACCTCGTGGCGGCCACCGAGGTCGCGCTGGACGAGCGCTTCAGCGTGGCGCTGGTCGAACAGCCGTACCTGGTGGCCGGGCGGCGCTCCCCCGCGCCGGCGGCTCGCTTGGACGAGGCGTGGACGGCCGTGGTCGCGCGGCTGAGAGACGGCGAGCTTGAAGGCCTGCCGCTGGTGGTGGGCGGGCGCTCCGCTGGCGCCCGTGTGGCTTGCAGGACCGCAGCCGAGACCGGCGCGATTGGCGTGCTCTGCCTGGCCTTCCCGGTTCACGCCCCGGGCCGCCCCGAGAAGACGCGCGAGCACGAGCTGGACGCGGTGGAGCTGCCCGTGCTGGTGGTGCAGGGCGCGAGCGACCCCTTCGGGATGCCCGCCGAGGGACCCGACCGCCACGTCGTGACGGTGGCGGGCAATCACAGCCTGAAGGCCGACCTCGACGCCGTGCGCGCGGCAGTGCGCAGCTGGCTGGCCGAGATCGTCTAGGCCCGTGACCCGCAAGGTCACCGGCGACGTCTGGTGGAAGAACTCCGTGATCTACTGCCTCGACGTCGAGACGTTCCTCGACACGGATGGGGACGGCTGCGGTGACCTGCCCGGCCTCTGCGAACGCCTCGACTACCTGTCCGGGCTCGGCGTCGACTGCCTGTGGCTGATGCCGTTCATGCCGTCCTGCCAGCGCGACGACGGCTACGACGTGACGGACTTCTACGGCGTTGACGAGCGCCTCGGCACTCACGGCGACCTGCTGGACGTGGTGCGGACCGCGCGCGGGAGCGGCATGCGCGTAATCGCGGATCTCGTGGTGAACCACACGTCCGACCAGCATCCGTGGTTCAGGCAGGCACGCGAGAGCCGGGACTCGCCGTTCCACGACTTCTACGTCTGGCGAGACGAGAAGCCTGAGGAGAAGCCGGGCGACGTCGTCTTCCCCGACCAGGAGGACTCCAACTGGGCGTTCGACGAGCAGGTGAGCAGGTGGTACATGCACCGCTTCTACTCCCACCAGCCCGACCTGAACGTGGCCAACCCGGAGGTCCGCGACGAGATCGCGCAGGTGACGGGCTTCTGGCTCGAGCAGGGGCTGAGCGGGTTTCGAGTGGACGCGGTGCCGTTCCTGATTGAGCCGAGCGACACTCCCGAGGACGCGCACAAGGACCCGCACGAGCTGCTGCGCGCCCTCCGGCGCTTCATCGGCCGGCGCAACGGCGAGGCCGTGCTGCTCGGCGAGGTGAACCTCGCGCCGGAGGAGCAGCGCAAGTTCTTCGGGGACGAGGACGGCGACGAGCTCCAGCTCGTGTTCTCGTTCACGGTGAACCAGGCCATGTTTCTCGCGTTCGCGCGCGAGGATGCCACTCCGCTTGCGCGCGCGCTCGAGGCGCTGCCGCCGATCCCCGAGGACTGCCAGTGGGCGAACTTCGTGCGTAATCACGACGAGCTCACGCTTGACAGGCTGAGCGAGGAGGAGCGCCAGGAGGTCTTCGCCGCATTCGGGCCGGAGAAGGACCTTCAGCTGTACGGCCGCGGCATCCGCCGGCGGCTCCCAACCATGCTCGGTGGAGACGAGCGGCGCATCCGCCTGGCCTACTCGCTCGCGTTCTCGCTTCCCGGAACGCCGGTCCTGTTCTATGGCGAGGAGATCGGGATGGCGGAGAACCTCGCCATCGAGGGCCGCTACAGCGTCCGCGCGCCGATGCAGTGGTCCGCGGAGCCGCAGGCCGGCTTTACCACCGCCGAGCAGGCGGGCCGCCCCATCGTCGAGGAGGGCCCCTTCGGCTACCGCGAGCTGAACGTGACGCGCCAGCGCCGCGACCCCGACTCGCTGCTCAACTGGATGGAGCGCCTGACCCGCCGTCGGCGCGAGTGTCCCGAGTTCGGCTGGGGCAGGCCGGCGCTGCTCGATTCAGGCGATGCCGCAGTATTTGCTCAGCGGAGCGACTGGGAGGGGTCCACAGTGGTGGCGGTGCACAACCTCGCCGGACGCGATGCCCGCACGCGGCTCGAGCTGGGAGGGGAGGGCTCGCTCGTAGATCTGTTCCACGACGAGGAGCACGACCTGGACAAAGGCGCGGTCAGCCTCGAGCTCTCGCCCTACGACGCCCGCTGGTTCCGCGTGCGCCGCCCGGGGCAGCGGCTGCCGCCGTAGTGGCCGTGGCCACGTCTACCGGCGTTCGATTTTCCGCAGGAACGGCAGCAGGTACTTCACGAACGCGTTCCTCGGCGCGGCCGAATTGGGGTCGTTGTGCGCGTATGTGGCGTGGCGATCCACCAGCGTCAGGTTGCGCTTCGGGATGTGCGACTGCTTGGCGAGAGCACTCGCGGCTTCGAGCACGCGCTGGCCTCCGAGCGCTGCACCGAACGCGTAGATCCTGAGCTTTCTCGGCAGGTCGTCGCCGTGCGTGGCGCGCACGTCGAGCACTCTCTGCGCCGGGTTGGCGTTGCCCGCTGCCACGGCTCCCGAGTCGATCGTGAGTCGCTGCGGGTGGTACCACGCGGTTCCGTCGAGTCCCTTCATCCTCCAGCCCGAGAACACGCGCGCGTAGCGCCTGAGCGGCGTGAGCTCGCCCGCGTCGTCCCAGCCGCGCGGGTTTCCGGTCGTCGCTAGGTGGCCGAGGTGGGCCTGCGCCGCGATCAGGCCGGACGGCGATGTCTCGGTGTCGAGCGCGAAGCCGTATTCGCCTGCGTTGGTGACCGGAATCGGAGGCTTCAGGTTGGAGGGCAGCAATGGCCAGGCCTGGCCGATCGACGGCGAGTCCGGGTCCATGAGCACCCCCGAAGACCCGGTGGAGTTGAAGAGGCCGGTGAAGGGTGCCTGGATACCGCCGAAGGTGAGCCAGGGCGACGGCGCCTCGTCGAAGTCCTTCAGCGCCTGCTTCGCGGCGTCGCGACTGATCGGCGTCGGACTGCTGCCGCCGTCGATGAACACGAGGCCAGAGAGCCCGCGCGCGCCGGGCTTGCCGCCGAAGTTCCAGGTGGCGTACGCCGAGGTGATCGAGCCGCCGAGCGAGTGCCCGCCCACCACCACGTGATTGCCGACCCGTTGCGCCAACTTCACCACGCGCCGCAGGTCCTCGATCTCCACGCGCATTCCCCACTTGCGGGCGTAGGCCACGTCCGCGTCCGGGATGAACTGGAAGTGCGGGGTGATGCTCGAGTCGGTGAGCCAGCCGAGGTAGTAGTCGAACAACTGCTGCCCGGTGATGTGGCCCGTCTTCGCGCGGTTCAGGCGTGAGTGGTCCTCGAGCAGGTTCTCCCGGCGCTCCACGGCCCAGACCTGCCAGCCCTTCGCCCTGCGCACGATGTCCTCCGCGAGCGGAGCGAAGTACGCGGCGCTCGCCGAGGTGCCCGGGTTCAGCACGAGGATGTTCTTCGCGCTCTTCGGGCCCACCTTGAGGACGCCCACCTTGTTGTACTTCGCCGGCGTGCCGGGCGCACGGAAGCCGGGCAGCCGCTCGAAGTTCTGGGCCGCTGACGCCGAGGTGCACAGCGCGAAGATGAGCGGGACGACGAGACAGAGAGTCCGGAGGCGCATCCGCGGGAACCTACCTTAAGCTCGGTCCGCCATGGCAACCGAAAATGCCGCTCTGCTGCGACCGATCTACGCGGAATGGGGCCGTGGCAACTGGCAGCCCTACTTCGAGATCTACGACCCGGAGATGGAGTGGGGATGGTCCGACGAGTTCCCGGATCTGGGCGGCGTCTACAGGGACCACCGGAATCCGAACCCGCGGCTGCAAAGCTGGCTCAGTGGGTGGGAGGAGTGGCGTGCCGAGGCGGACGAATACCTCGAGCGCGGCGACTACGTGATCGTCCTCGCCAGCTATCACGGCCGCGGCAAGGGGAGCGGTGTGGAGATCCACCAGCAGGGAGCGCACGTCTTCAAGCTGCGCGAGGGGAAGGTCGTGCGGCTCGAGGTCTTCGCCTCGCGGGCGCGAGCCATGGAGTCGGTGGAGTGAGAGCCCGGCAGATCTAGCCGAACCGGACCAGCGCACAGCCTCCGCGGCACAATGCCGCCGGTGCAGGATTTCGAGATAGTCATCCTGGCGCTGTTCGTCTCGGTCGCGGGGCTGAGCGCGATCGCGCGCTGGCTCTCGGTGCCGTACCCGATCCCGCTTGTGCTGGGCGGGCTGGTGCTCGGCCTGGTCCCCGGCATGCCGGAGATCGAGCTCGAGCCCGACCTGGTGCTCGTGGTCTTCCTGCCTCCGCTCTTGTACGCGGCAGCGTTCTTCGCGGACCTGAGATCGCTGCGCGCCGACATTCGCGGGATCTCTCTCGCGGCGGTCGGCCTGGTGTTGCTGACGATGGGTGCGGTCGCCGTGGTCGCACACGAGGTGATCGGCCTCTCGTGGCCGCTGGCGTTCGCGCTGGGCGCGATCGTCTCGCCGACCGACCCGGTGGCCGCAACGGCGATCATGCGCCAGCTCGGCGCACCGCGGCGGCTCGTGAACTTCATCGAGGGCGAGAGCCTTGTGAACGACGCGACCGCGCTCGTGGCCTACCGCGTGGCCGTGACCGCCGCGGTGGGCGGGAGCTTCTCTGTGCTCGATGCGGGGATCGAGCTCGTGGGCGCGGCGGCCGGAGGCATCGCGATCGGCCTGGCGGTGGGCTTCGTGGTCGCGGAGATCCGTGGCCGGCTCGACGACGCGCCCACCGAGCTCGCCATCTCACTGCTCACGGCGTACGCGGCATTCATCCCCGCCGACGAGCTGGGCCTCTCCGGGGTTCTTGCGGCCGTGACCGCCGGGGTCTACCTGGGCTGGCGCGCGCCCGACCTGATCACGCCTGAGACCCGGCTCCAGAGCTTCGCCGTCTGGGAGATCCTCGTGTTCCTCCTGAACGCGGCGCTGTTCATCCTCGTGGGGCTGCAGCTTCCGGTGATCGCGGACGGCGTCGACAGCTACTCGACCGGCGAGCTGGTCGGCTACTCGGCGCTCGTGTGTGCCACGGTGATCGGCGCGCGCTTCCTCTTCACGTTCACGACGCCCTACGTGATCCGGGTCCTGGATCGCCGGCCCGAGCAGCGGGCGCGGCGGATCGGCGCACGCATGCGTGTCGTGTCCGCCTGGGCGGGGATGCGCGGAGCGGTCTCGCTCGCCGCCGCGCTGTCGCTGCCGCTCCAAACCGATGCCGGCGCGCCCCTGCCCGGTCGCGACCTGATCCTCTTCATCACGTTCGTGCTGATCCTCGTGACGGTGGTTGGACAGGGGCTGTCGCTGCCCTACCTGATCCGGCGCCTGGGGGTGCGGGAGGACGGCGCCGAGGAGGCGGCCGAGGAGGCACGCGCGCGCTATGTGGCCGCTCGGGCCGCGCTCGAGCGGCTCGACGAGCTGTCCGGTGAGGACTGGACCCTCGACGACACGATCGAGCGCCTGCGCAAGCTCTACGAGTTCCGCCAGCGGCGTGTGAAGGTGCGCACCGGCAAGGTCGAGGACTCCGAGGGCATCGAGGAGCGCTCGCTCGCCTACCAGCGCCTCATGCACGAGCTCTACACCGTGCAGCGCGGGGCGGTGATCCAGCTACGCAACGACGGCGAGATCAGCAACGCCGTCATGCACCGGATCGAGCGCGAGCTGGATCTGGACGAGTCACGGCTCGAGGTGTAGCGCGCGTGACGTTCTGAGCCAGCGCGAGAAGCGCAGCCGTGCGCGCGCGCCCTCGCGCGCAGAACCCACGCCGCGCGCGTGAAGGGTGCGCCAGGGCGGCGGGCCTCTGCGGGCGAGCCGGATCGGTTCGCCGCCGTCGATCCGCGCCTCGGCGTGGTCGGGATCACGCAGGCTGCGGCGCAGCTCCACGCGTGACGGCCCGAACCGAAGCTCGGCGGTCAGCTCGCCGCCATCGACCCTGAACCCTCCGGTGCGGGCGAGGCGCCGGGCGCCGAGCGCCGGGTGCGTGGCGTCGCCGACCACGGTGCCCTTCGGGTCTGCGGTGAAGGCGTCAAGGTCGTCCACCTCCCAGCCGAGCCGCAGCTCCAGCCCGTCTCCGCTCAGGCGCTCGCGCAGCGCAACTCCCGGCACCGGATCCTCCATCCGGGTGGCCGAAGCGTCCGGCTCTACGCCGTCCTCGTGTGGCGCGTCGAGGTAGGCCGCCGCGTCGCGGTACCCCATCGCGATCAGGGTCGAGGCGTCGACCCTCCCGAAGAAGAAGTCCGGATCGAGCGGCAGCGGCACGCGCGGCCGGATCACGTGCAACCGCGCGCCGCGCTCTCGCACGAGCGCCAGCTCCTCCTGGAGTGCGCCGTTCGCCGCTATCTCGATCATGTGCACGTACTGCTGGAACGCCCCGTCGCGATAGACGCCGTGGTTCCCGATGCACCAGACGAGCCAGATCTCCTCCGCACCCCGCCGCAGTGCCTCGGCGACGTTCGTGTCCTTGATCCAGACGGCGTCGATGAGCTTGCGTCCGTCTCGCTCGACCGCGGGGCTGAAGACGGGCAGGGAGACGCCCGCGGTGAGCACGTCGAGATCCGCCTCGGTGTGGGGGACGGCGATGCACTCCTTCGAGGCGAAGTCGCAGACGTTGAAGGTGCCGTCGATCCCCTGTGCGGAGCGGATCCGCTCGATGTCCACGCCGAGCGCCGGGAACACCCGCTCGCGGATGCCGGTGGACGTGCCGAGTGCCGGATACGGGGGCCCCGCCAGCAGCCTTCGCAGTGGCCACACCGACGCGAACGACAGCACCTTTAGCTCCCGCCAGCGTTCGCACGCTTCCTCCGGCGACACTCCGGACAGCAGCATCGCCAGGTTGAAGGTGCCGCCCGACGTGCCGTCGGCGTGGTGGAAGCGCAGTCCCGCCTCCTGGAGCGCCACGAGCACACCGGCCTGGTAGGCAACCCGGATGCCGCCGCCGGCCAGGAGCAGCGATCGGCGCGGCGTGACCTCGTCTCCGGCGGCCAGCGCCGGCGTCACGGCAGGCGGCGCCAGTAGTCGAGCGCGAGCAGCCCGGACAGGGCGTCGAAGCCCGCCACACCGAGCGCAACCGGCGACAGCAGGCCGCGCCTACACCGAGCCCCACCGCCGCCGACGCGCCGAGCTTCTGGGCGGCCGTCATCAGCACGACGGCCGGCTCCGCGGGTCGTGCCACCAGCACGCTCCCGGTGCAAGCCATGAACATTCCCACGGTGCCGAAGAAGTGCCGCACGGTGGGGGAGTCGTCGGCCTCAAGCGGACCGAGGGTGGCTTGCGGCACCGCTGCCTGGAGCACGCCCGTGGCCGCGGTGATCGCGCCGATCCCACGCAGCAGGGTTCGCTCGAGCTCGACGGCGTTCGCCATCAGCGTGGACTGGACGGGCTCGCCGCCGCGCGGTCGTCCGGCGGTGCCAGCCACTCGCGCCCGAGGCCCAGGTCGACGACGCTCTCGAGCCCCTCGGGCGCCTCGGCCGGGGGAGTGGCGAAGGTGAGGAACCAGCTCTCCATGTGGTCGTCCAGGATCCCCTCTGTGTTGGGCAGGTAGCCGGCGAACAGCGGCCGCTCGCGGACGTTCAGCCGCTTCAGGGGCGCCATGCGGGGATGGTCGCCGAAGGTCAGGCGAGCGACCCGCCCGAGCGGACGCTTGATGCCGGCATGGCCGCGGAAGTAGATGTACGACTTGTTCAGCATGCCGCGGAAGGCGCAGTAGTTCACCGCGGGCAGGCTCATCGGCAGGCCGGTCCAGCGCGGCATGTCCACCTCGATCCGGCAGCACAGCTGACCGTCGAGGTCGTACTGGCTCCACACCTTGTCCTTGCGGATCACGAAGTCGAGGTTGGCCTGGTGCTTCGGCATGCCCCAGATCCCCTTGCCGCCCTTCACCGAGACCTCCGTCGAGACGGGCAGGTCGACAACGAACTGCCCGGTCCCGTAGCGGCCTTGAAGGAGGGCGGGCAGCAGGGCCGGTGCCGGGTCGAGCCCGTGCGTGCAGGCGATGGCGATCGAGAACTCGATGTACGACCCGATGTCCGTGGTGCGGTAGTCCACGACGGTCACCACCAGCAGGCCCATGTCGCCGCCCAGTCGGAACGGGTGCACCTCCTGGCCGGGGATCAGCTCCGCCGCGCGCGCCGCGGAGATCGGGAACGCCGCCATCAGCGCCGGCGTGTCACGGCTGTCGACGGGCAGGGAGAACGGGATGCCGTCGACGAGAGCGTGCCGACCGCGGAGCCGCTCGATGCGCTGGCGTGGTCGCATCGCGTCAGGTCCTTTCGAGCTCGGAGACGATGGCGGGGAACACGTCGCTCGCGGCGCGCGCCCCCATGAAGATGTCGAGGTGGCCGTAGTCGGGAATGATCGTTGCCGTGTGGCGCCCGGGGTCGTGACCGTCGAACCAGGCCTGGGTGCGCAGCTGGCTCTCGGGCTCGAAGCAGGCGTTGAGCGAGCCGGCGAAGAACGCGAACCTTGCCTTCGTCTTCGGGGGTCCGTCCACGAACGACTGCGGCAGGCCGGGATGGTTGTCCGCCGTCACGAGGTGACCCGCCTCCACCGAGCGCAGGATCTGCTCGAAGAAGCTGAGCGGGACGTCCGCGAACTCGTGGCGCAGCCACTCGTGGGTCTCGCGGTTGAGGTTCTCGTGACGCCAGAGCGTGGGCTCGCCGGTGCCGTATGTGAAGCTCGCGAGCTTGCAGACCATGTTGTCGCACTCGCGGTGGGTCACCCGCACGAGGCCCGAGATCAGCTTGGGCAGCACCCACGGCGCGCCGGTCTCGCCCCACTGCGGGTCCAGGTAACCCATGACGCGCGCCGTCGGCGGGATCATCCAGCGCAGCTTCAGCTTCGCCTTCCAATTCACCACCGGGTGCAGCGACACCGCGTTCGAGACGACGACCGACACGTCAGGGACCAGCCCGGCGACGGCCGACATCATGAACGAGGTGGATCCCTGACAGTGGATCACCGCGCGTACCTCGTCCGCCCTGGTGTGCTCGAGCACGGTGCGCACCGCCGCGGGATGGTCGTGCAGGGCAGCGTCGTCGAGCGTCCAGCGCCGGCGCGGCACGTCGATCGACGCGCGCCAGTTCTCGAGCCACACGTCCCAGCCCTCGTCGACCAGGACGTCCACCAGCGTGCGGCCCGACGGCGCTCGAAAGATGTTCGCCCTGACGCCGGCGCCGTGCACCAGCAGTACGGGCGGCTTGGTGGGCGGATTCGGACCGCGCACGTGGATGAGGTTCAGCTCCACGCCGTCGCCGGCAGTGAAGGGGATCAGCTCGTCCGTCACCTGCCTGCTCGGCCCCCGTAGACCTTCCAGAGGTGGCCGGCAAAGACCGCCCCGAAGCGGCCGATCGCGTCGAGCCGGTGCGCCGGGCGAACGCGGAAGGTCGTCATCTGGCGTGCGAAGTCGCGCGGGAGGATGTGGAGAATGCCGGTGGCGATCAGCTCCGCCTCGGGCTCCTCGCCCGCCGCCACGTGGCCGGCCAGGATGCGCGTATAGAGCGTGGAGGTGTCGGACCAGACGTCGAAGCCGCGCTCGTCGCGCACCTCCTTGTGGCCGACCAGCGTGAGCGGGTGCCCGGCGCCGTCCTTGAAATGCAGCCGGTAGTACATCCGCTTGTGCTTGGAGTCCCCGTTCTGGTCGACGAACAGGTTGAAGTGACCACCATCGACGGGTCGCCTGCCGCCCAGGTCGCCGGCGCGGACCCAGCCGGAGAGCTTCCCCTCGTGTGTGTGGTCGGACATGAAGCGGTCCAGGTCGTCGGCGGTGATCGTGAGGTGGAACATCAGGTCGCGCCCGGCTGCTTTGCCCGCGCGGAAGGCGCGCTCGTAGTCGGTCTCCTCGAAGTCGAGGAACCCCTTCATCTCCTCCGTGAACCACACGGCCACCGAGCCGGCGCCGGGCGTCGGCGCGCCGCTCGGCGGCGCGCCCTCCGGGGAGCCGGCCTTGCGCGCAGGGCGGCGGCTGGGCTCGGGCGCGCCCTCGAGCATCGCGTCGGCGAAGCGGTCCGCCACCGCGGCGATCGTCAGGCTGGGGTTGGCCCCCACCGGCCCTGGCATCACGGCACCGTCGGCCACGTGAAGACCCGGATGGTTGAACACGCGCCCGTATGGGTCGACCACGCCCTCGGCGTCGGTCCGGCCCATACGGCAGCCGCCGAGCGGATGGACGGTGATCACCCTGCTGAGCAGCCAGAGCGGGTTGTCGAGGAAGTCGCCGCCCAGCTCCTTCGTGACTTCCTGCGCCTTCTCGCGCGCGCGCGCGAAGTAGTCGTGCGAGCCGCGGTCCTTCTGCCAGTCCACCTCGAGGCGGTCGCCTTCGAGCGACATGCGGCCGTCCGGCACGTCGCGCCCCATCAGCAGCAGCGGCAGGCCGCCTGCGGACAGCGAGCAATCGCCGAGCAGCTCGGACACCTCGGCGCTGATGTCCGCGTTGCCGCGGCCGAGACGCATGCGGACGAGGTGGGCGAGCACCTCCGCGCCCTTGAGCAGGGCGTTCGGCGCGTCCGCCATCTGAAGCATCCAGGACACGAACTCGGGATAGCCGGCGTCCTCGATGTAGAGGCCGCGCCCGGTGGCTCCATTCCCGTCGAGCTCGTCGGGGATTCGCACCGCGCTCGTGATCACGGGCCCATAGGCGGGGTCGATCCGGCGTGGCGCGCGGGACCCGTCCATCCCGGTCGTGGCGCAGCGGATCGCGAACGTGAGCAGGTCGCCGTTGCCGGTGAAGCCCTCGCCGAGCCGCGACGAGAGCCCCGGAAGGGCGGCGCGGTTCCTCAGGAGCAGGTACGTGCTTCCGAGCGTTCCAGCAGCGAGCACGAGGTCGTCCGCCGTCACGGTGACCCGAGGGAGCACGCTCGTGTCCGTGCTCTGGCCCTCGTGCTCGTCCGTGTGCTCGATGTAGTGGACCGTCCAGCCGCCCCCCTCGCGCGGCTCGAACTCGCGCACCTCGCAGCGGGTGCGGATCTCGGCGCCGTCGTGCCAGGCCGCGGTCAGGTAGTTGTAGTCGAGCGTGTTCTTGGCCCCGTAGTTGCAGCCGACGTCGCATTCGCCGACGAGCCGGCAGGTCTGCCGCGTGCGCCCGTGGATGTTCGGCCGCTCCTCCTTGATCGGCTCTCCCAGGACCGGATCCTCGCCCGGGTTTCCGAACGTGACGGCCAGCGGCGGGCGGAACCAATCCATGTTCCGCTCCTCGGCCGCGGCCTTGAACGCGAGCGTCTTCGGCGTGCTGCTGTAGGGAGCATGCTCGAGCGGATAGCGCTGCGGCGCGAGCATCTTCTCGGCGCGGTCGTAGTGCGGGTCGAGGTCGGCTCGGGTGATCGGCCATGCCTCGCCGCCGGCGCCGGGGTGGTCGGGTGACACGAACCACTTCTCGTCCTTGCGGAGGAGCACATTGGCGTAGATCAGGGAGCCGCCGCCGAGGCCGCTCGAGATCAGGGCGTCGAGTCCCGAGAAGGACCAGAGGTCGAACAGGCCCTGGAGCCCTTCACTCGGGTCCCAGAGGTTGTTCTTGAACCCGATCGGGCTGCGCGGGAACGAGCCCGGGGGGTATGCCTTGCCGCGCTCGAGCACGAGCACCCGGCGGTCCGCCTCGGCCAGCCGCTGAGCGGTGACCGAGCCTCCAAATCCCGTTCCGACGACGATGCAGTCGAAGTGCTCTGGCGCGCCGGCCACGCTCAGCCCAGCGCTCCGGGCAGGTCAGGCTTCCGCACGAAGTACACGTTGTTGATGGTGAGGAGGACCTCTTTCAATTGCGGTGTGGTCTACACCCCTCGGGGGCTCCCAGTCAAGACGCGCAAGGAAACTGCACGGGATGCCAGACTCCGAGGCTCTGGACGCACCGAACGCAGCCAACGGGCCCGTCACGATGCCCGACGAGTTCGAGCCTCGCAAGCTCGCAAGGCGCACGCTTCAGATCGTCGCCGTGTTCGTGGTGGTGGGTCTTGTGCTCCTGTTCGCCCCCGGACTCGGCCAGGTGCGCCACCTGCTCACCGAGGCGCGGCCGGAGTGGGTGGCGTTGGCCGTGGCGTTCGAGGCTATGTCGTGCGTGTCCTACGTCTTGTTGTTCCGGCCGGTCTTCTGCCAGAGCATGCCATGGCGCACCAGCTGGGAGATCGGTCTCGTCGAGCTGGGCGCCGGCTCGATCGTGCCCGCAAGCGGAGCCGGTGGCCTCGCGCTCGGCGCCTGGATCCTGAGCCGGGGCGGCATGCCGGCGGAGCGGATCGCCCGCCGGTCGGTGGCGTTCTTCCTCATCAAGAGCTCGGTGAACTTCATCGCCGTCGCGGTGCTCGGCACAGTCATGGCGCTCGGGCTGGTGGGCCCGGAGCTATCGCTCTGGCTGACCGCGCTGCCGGCGGCGGGCGCATTGCTCGTGATCGCCGCGGTGCTCGTTGTGCCGCGGCTCGGCCCCGGCGCGCCCGTCCCGCCCGACGCTGGGAAGCTGCGCAAGGCGCTGCGGGAGGTGCGCAAGGCGCTGGTGGTGGGCACCCGCGAGGCGGTGGAGCTCGTGCGGTCCCGCAACCTGCTCGTGATCGCCGGCGCACTCGGCTACTGGGCGTGGGACAACGCCGTTCTCTGGGCGACGTTCCACGCCTTCGACTACTCGCCTCCGATCACGGTGATCCTGATGGGCTACCTGATCGGCCAGCTCGGTGGGCTGCTCCCGTTGCCCGGCGGCCTCGGGGGTATCGACGGCGGGTTGATCGGAACGTTGATCGTCTACGGCGTGCCCGCGGCGGCCACCACCGCCGCGGTGCTCACCTACCGCGTGATCCTCTTCTGGCTCCCGCTGCTACTCGGCACCGTGGCGTTCATCTCACTGCGGAAGGGGCTGAACCAGCCCGACCGGCCGGAGCTGTGCGTGGTGCCCGCGGCGACCTAGCGCTCGCACTCGTAGACACCACCCTCCGCCCGGGCCTAAGCTAATGAGTTTCCCCATGGCTGGTCCCATCAGCAAACGCCTAGACGTGGTCGTTGTCGGCGCAGGTCAGGCTGGCCTGGCCATCGGCTACTTCCTCGCGCAGCAGGGCTCCGGCTTCACGATTCTTGACGCCGCGGAGGAGCCTGCCGCCACCTGGCGTGGTCGCTGGGACTCGCTCAAGCTGTTCACCTCCGCCCGCTACGACGCCCTGCCCGGCCTTGACTTTCCGGGCGACCCGGATCGCTACCCCACGCGAGACGAGGTTGCCGACTACCTGACCGACTATGCACATCGTTTCGAGCTTCCGGTTGAGCTGAAAAGCCGAGTGCGCTCGATCCGCAAGGCGGCCCAGGGGTACCTCGTCGAGCTCGACGATCGGGCGTATGAGGCAGGTCAGGTCGTGGTGGCCACCGGCCCGTTTCAGGCGCCGCTCGTTCCGGCGATCGCCGAGCAGCTCGACGAGGCGGTCGCGCAGCTGCACAGCACGGCCTACCGGTCGCCCGAGTCCATTCCCGAAGGGCGTGTCCTGGTTGTCGGTGGCGGCAACACCGGCTTCCAGATCGCCGAGGAGCTCTCGGCGTCGCGGGAGGTGCACCTCTCGATCGGCGCGCGCCAGATGCCGCTGCCCCAGACGCTCCTCGCCCGCGACCTCTTCTGGTATCTCGACAAGACCGGCCTGATCCGCAAAACGGCGGCGTCGCGAATCGGCCGGCGGATGCAGCAGCGAGAGGACGTCCTGATCGGGTCAAGTCCACGTTCCGCGCGTCGACAGGGCATCGAGCTGCACGGACGAGCCGTGGGCGCCGAGGGATCCACCGTGAGCTTCAGCGACGGAGCCACGCTCGACGTTGGCAGCGTCATCTGGGCGACAGGCTTCCGAGCCGATCACTCGTGGATAGATGTACCGGTGTTCGGCGAAGGCGGCCGCGTCGTGCACGAGCGCGGCGTGACGAACTCGCCCGGCCTCTATTTCCTCGGCCTGCTGTGGCAGCACACCAGGGGGTCGGCGCTGCTCGGCTGGGTCAAGGACGACGCGGAGTACCTCGCACAACGGATCGAAGCACTGCGGGCCGATTCCCCCACACCCGAAACTGAAATCGCAGGAGCGACATGAGCGACACCACGAATCATTTCCCCACAGACACTGCGGGCCTCCCCGAGGCCCTCGCGCCCGAGGTCGTCGAGCTCTCAGACGGTGACGAGCTCGAGCTCCGGGTGGCTCCGGTGACCAAGCGCCTCGGCGACGCGACCGTGAGGATGCTGGCCTATAACGGCTCCATTCCAGGCCCGGTCATCAAGGTCAAGGAGGGCGCCGAGATCGTCGTCCACGTCGAGAACCAGGGCGACATGGATGCCACCGTTCACTGGCACGGGCTCCGCCTCGACAACCGCTTCGACGGAACGCATGAGACGCAGGCGCCGATCCCCGTTGGCGAGCGCTTCTCGGCGAAGGTGGCGTTCCCTGACCCGGGCGCCTACTGGTACCACCCCCACATCCGCGAGGACTACGGCCAGGAGATGGGGCTGTACGGCAACCTACTCGTCGAGCCGGCCGATCCGGACTACTGGGCACCGGCAAACCGCGACCTGCTTCTGACACTCGATGACGTTCTGGTCGAGGACGGCAAGGTCGCGCCCTTCAGCCGGACGGAGACCAACTACGTGGCCATGGGGCGCTTCGGCGAGACGCTGCTGGTGAACGGGGAGACGGACCAGTCGCTCGACGCACGGCTCGGCGAGGTCGTCCGGCTCTACCTGACGAACACCGCCAACACGCGCACGTTCAAGGTCGCCCTGCCGGGGGCGGAGCTGAAGCTTGTCGGCGGGGACAGCGGTCACGTCGAGCGCGAGGAGTTCGTCGAGGAGGTCGTCCTCGCGCCCTCCGAACGTGTGGTCCTGGACGTTCTGTTCGATAGACCCGGCGACCTGACGCTCGAGCACCGAACCCCTGAGCGCGTGTACCCGCTGGCGGCCATCCACGTGAGCGAGGATCGCGTCGAGGATTCGTTCGCGGAGCAGTTCGGCGTCCTGCGCACCAATGCCGACATGGTTGCCGAGCGCGAGCGGGTCGCCCCTTACCTGGACGCGGAGCCCGACAAGACGGTGGGTTTCATCGCGGAGATGGAGATGGAGGTCCCGGAGGGCCCGGTGGTCTACGCCTGCCCGATGCATCCGGAGGTGGTTCAGGACGAGCCGGGTACCTGCCCCGAGTGCGGCATGAAGCTGCTCGCGGTCGCGGCTCCCACGGGCGGGTACACCTGCCCGATGCACCCCGAGGTTACGAGCGAGGAGCCCGGGCACTGCCCGAAATGCCAGATGAAGCTCGTGCCCGCGGCGCTGGTCGGCGAGGGCGAGCATGGGCACGCCCACGAGGGCCATGACGCAGGGCACGCGCACGGCCACGCGACCTCGGACGGCATCGAGTGGGAAGACGACATGGTGGACGTCAACCGGATCACCACGCCGGCGAACATGCGTTGGAAGCTCGTCGATCGTGAGACGGGCGACGAGAACGCTGCGATCGACTGGCGGTTCCGCGTCGGCGACCAGGTGAAGATCCGCCTGCTCAACGAGATGGCCGGGGACCATCCGATGCACCACCCGTTCCACGTGCACGGGGCCGGCCGATTCCTCGTGTTGAGCCGCGACGGTACGCCCGAGTCGAACCTCGTCTGGAAGGACACGGTCCTGGTGCGGACGGGCGAGACCGTCGACATCCTGCTCGACGTGACCAATGTCGGCGTGTGGATGGCGCACTGCCACATCGCGGAGCACCACGAGAGCGGCATGATGTTCAGCTTCGAGGTGACGGACTGACGAACCGCCGTGAGGTGTGGAGCTAAGCGCTGACCGGGACCGGGCTGCTGCGTCGCAGCCGCCGGCGCTCCAACCTGGTGAGTCCGCTGGCCCGCGGGTCCGCCAGGACGATCTCATCGGCGCGGCGCGCACTCGCCTCCCGTGCAAGCGTGTCGACCGCTCGCCCGACCTGTGCGGGGAGAACGCCGAAGTTGACGTCGGTGTGCGGCCCCACCAACTGGGCGGCTCTCGCCAGGTAGTCGCGCGCAAACTCGCGGCAAACGCCGTTCCACAGCACCGAGCGCGTGTCGCAACAGCGACTCGACGGGCGCTCCTGCGCTGCGAGGGCGAGCACTGTGACGCGGCCGCCGCGCTCGCGGGCCGCCACGCATAGGCCTCGGAGCGCCTCGTCCGCACTCGCGCTCGGCCGATAGACGACAAGCGTGTGCATCGGATGGGAGCTTAGGCGTGGAGAGGGGGAGTTCGGTGAAGGTCTCGAGAGATCCTGCCGACGTGCGCGGAGGGGAACCGCTCGGGGCCGCGATGAATGTTCACTTCCTCCCCGCACATGGGGCAGCGCTGAGGCGGGCGGCAGCGGGTCGCGGCCCCGAAAGCACGCAGGAACACGCAGTGCTGGCAAACGGCGTAGATCGGAACCTCCACACCTTGGCGTTGTCCGTGCCCGCCGCAACCTAAACCTGATACGGCGCGGGCCGCCGGGCGGCGAAACTACCGTCCGTGGAGAACAACGAGATCGCCGACCGGCTGGACGCATTCGCGGCGTTGCTCGAGCTGGGTGATGCGAACCCGTACACCACGCGTGCGTACCGGCGTGCCGCCGAGACGATCCGAGACGCGCCGGCGGCGGTGGCGGAGCTCGTGAGGTCAGGGCGTGTCCGCGAGCTGCGTGGAATCGGCCCGGGGATCGAGGCGCGTCTGCGCGAGCTGGTCGAGACGGGCGAGATCGCCGAGCTGGCGGAGCTGGAAGGCGAACTGGCCCCGGACCTGGTCGGCCTCGGCCGCTATCTCGGTCTCAGCGCGAAGCGCTCGGTCGAGCTCGGCCGGGCGCTCGGCGTCCGCACGGCCGACGAGCTTCGCGCGGCAGCAGCCGACGGCCGGCTGCGAGCCGTGCCGGGAATCGGGCCGAAGACGGAGGCTCGGCTGCTCGAAGCCCTCGCACGCGAGGTCGAGCCGCGCCCGAGGCGAGGCCTGCTGCTGAACCGCGCCCGGGAGCTGGTGGGAGGCATCGCGGTTGCGCTCGGCGGCGAGGCGGCCGGCGATGTGCGGCGCTGGCGGGACTCCTGCGAAGAGCTGGCGGTGGTCTGCGCCGCTGCAGATCCGCGGCCAGTGCTGGCGCGCTTCACAGACCTGCCACAGATCGTGGCGGTGCTCGAGCAGGACGAGCGACGCGCGCTGGGCGTAACGGTCGACGGCGTCCCCGTCGAGCTGGTCGCCGCCGAGCCGGAGCGGTTCGGGACGGCCCTCGTGCGGGCGACGGGTTCGCAGGCGTACGTGGCGGCGCTCGAGCCGCTCCCGGAGGCGCCCGACGAGCAGGCGGTCTACCGCGCGCTCGGCATTCCCTGGTGTCCTCCGGAGCTGCGCGAGCAACCGTTACGCACCTCGCCGCCGGCGCTCGTCGACCTGGCCGACATCCGCGGCGACCTGCACTGCCACACGACGTGGTCGGACGGCAGGGCGAGCGTGGAGGACATGGCGCGCAGCGCCCAGCGGCGCGGCTACGAATACCTCGCGATCTGCGACCACACGCCGGCAGTGGGCGCCGTGCGCGGTCTCAGCGCCGATGACGTGCGGCGCCAGGGCGAGGAGATCGCAGCCGCCAACGAAGCGCTTGCACCGTTCCGAGTGCTACGCGGGATCGAGTGCGACATCCTCCCGGACGGGAGCCTCGACCTTCCTGACGACACCCTTGCGGAGCTCGACTGGGTCCAGGCGAGCGTGCACGGCGGGCAGCGAATGCCGCGGCGCGAGCTGACCAAGCGCGTGGAGGAGGCGCTGCGCAACCCCTACGTGCGCTGCCTCAGCCATCCGAAGGGACGGATCATCAACCGGCGTCCCGAGAACGCCCTCGACCTGACGCGCGTCTTCGGGCTGGCGCTCGAGCAGCGAGTGGCGCTCGAGGTCAACGGGCTGCCGCCCCGGCTCGACCTCAGCGGCGAGCACGTCCGCGAGGCGATACGAGCCGGAGTCGACATCGTCTGCTCGACGGACGCACACTCGACGCGCGGGCTCGACAACATGGTGCTGTCGGTGATGACCGCACGACGCGGCTGGGCCACGTCCGCACATGTCCTCAACACCAGGCCGCTGCGGTCGCTCCTCGACCGACCGAGGCCTACCACGTAGGGGTTCACGCTACGTCCCGGCGGCGCAGCAGGAATCCCGATGCGGCGACGAAGCAGGCGACGAACGCTGCGAGCGCCGCCACCGCCTGCAGGCTGTTCACGAACGGCCCGCCGAAGGAGCCCGGCCCGTTCCCCTCGATCGAGTCGAGCGACGCCCCGAGCGCCGCGGCGATGGAGTATCCGTTCGCGCGCAGGAACACGTCGGTAAGCGGCTCGAGAACGCTGACGCTGCCGGCGAGCGCGCTCAGGAGTCCCTCGATCACGAGCGCGTAGAGGATGCCGATGCCGATGGCCAGCGACGTGCCGCGCGTGACCACGCCGAGCAGCACTCCAAGCGCTGCCCACACAGCCAGGATCAGCCAACCTGCTGCCATCGCCCGCACGAGCAGCCAGGCAGACGGCCAGTCCACGGGAACGTTCTCGATCTGAGCGATGACGTAGCTCGCCACCGCCCCCGCGGCGAACACCGCCAGCACGAACGGGACGAGGACGATGCCCAGCCCGAAGAGCTTGGCCGCCAAGACGCGCAGCCTGCCCGGGCCTTGCGTGAACAGCGTCTTCGGCGTGCCCCAGCCGTACTCACTGCCGAACGCAAAGACGCCGAGCATCAGCGCCAAGACCCCGCCGAAGAACGGAAACCCGACGATCAGGTTTCCGGCGAGGGACCCTGGCAGGAGCTGATCGAGTCCGGTGGGAGATCCCTCCGGGTCGAGCGCGTACGGGATCACATAGGCGAAGAAGACGGCCAGGAACGTCCAGAGTCCCAACAGGATCCATGTGGCGGCCCGCTTTCGCAGTACCAGCAGCTCGGCGGTCACGAGGCGTGTCATTACTTGTTGTCCTCACTTGTCGTCAGCTCGAGGAAGACGTCCTCGAGCGAGGCCTTCTGGGCATAGAGCTCCGAGACCCCGACCCCCGCTTCCACGAGCAGCCGGTTGATCGCCGGGGCCTCGGAGGTGTCGACGGCGACTTCGAGGAGACCATCGACGCGCGTCACGCGGTCGACGTCCGGAAATGCGCTCAGCAGGCGGGCCGCCTCGGCGATCGGCTCCGCACGGACTCTCAGACCCGCGCGGCCGCGTAGCTTTTCAACTGTTCCCTCGGCGACCAGCGAGCCGTTGCGGATGACCCCGACGCGGTCGCTCACCTGCTCGATCTCTCCCATCAGGTGGCTGGAGAGGACGACCGTGCGCCCTCCCTGGGAGAGCGAGCGGATGAACTCCCGCATCTCGGCCATACCGGCCGGATCGAGCCCGTTGGTCGGCTCGTCGAGGATAAGTAGATCCGGGTCCTTGAGGAGCGCAGCTGCAACGCCGAGGCGTTGCTTCATCCCCTGCGAGTAGATCACCGATCGATCGTCCGCCCGGCTGCTCAGACGTACCTCTGCGAGGACCGCGTCGACGCGATCGGCGCTCACTCCCGCATAGCGGGCGAGCACACGCAGGTTGTCGCGGCCTGAGAGGTACGGGTAGAAGGCCGGAGCCTCGATCATCGCACCGACGTGCGCCAACCCCTCGGGCGAGCCGGGCGGGAGCCCGAGCACCGCCGCCTCGCCAGAAGTCGGGCGGACCAGGCCGAGCAGCATGCGCAGGGTGGTCGTCTTGCCGGCCCCGTTCGGGCCGAGGAAGCCGTAGACCTCGCCGCGGCGCACGCGCAGCTCCAGGTCGTCGACTGCGACGATCCCCTCGCCGTAGCGCTTCGTGAGCGCACGCGTTTCGATCACGAGGCCCTTGTCGGTCTGCGAGTTGTTTGATGTCACGCCGGCCACGGTAGGCGCCGGAGCGCGTGACGAGAACGCCTCAGAGGGGGATTCGTCGTCCTCCCTGAGGGGGGCAGAGGGTCCACCGCCGAGGGGATTTGAGCGCACCTCGCGGGCGCTACGCTGGCCTCGAGGTGGCGCCGCAACCAATTCCCGCATCCCCGCCGACGCCGACCCGCAACGAGCTGCTGGTCGATGCCGCGATCAGCGTGGCGGTGTTCGCGGCGTCAGTCGCCCTGCTGGCCGTGGGCGACGCGGACGGAGCCAACGTTGACGCACTGGGCGTGCTGCTCAGCGCTCTCGCCTCGCTGCCATTGGCCGCACGGCGCCTGGCGCCGCTTCCCGTGTTTGTGCTCACCGCCGCCGCAAGCACGGCGCTGTACGGATTCGCCGAGCCGGCCGGGCCGCCACTCGGGCCGACGCTCGCGCTCTACTGGCTCGCGGCCGGCGGCGAGGAGTCACGCGCGCGCTCCCGCCGGGACCTTGCCGTCGTGGTCCTAATGCTCGCCGCGCACGTGACCGCAGGGGGGTTGGCGCGGGGCGCCTTCCCCGGCGCGGAGCTTCTGTTCGGAGTTCTTCTGTGGGGAGGGACGTGGCTTGCGGGCGATCGGACCCGCCTTCGGCGCGAGCGCATGGCCGAGCTGGAGGAGCGCGCGCTGCGAGCCGAGCGCGAGGCCGAGAGCGAGCGCCGCCTCGCCGCCGCCGAGGAACGCGGGCGCATCGCCCGAGATCTGCACGATTCGGCAGGGCACGCGATCAACACGATCCTCGTGCACGCGGGGATGGGGCGCCTTCAAACCGAGCGCGATCCCGAGAGCGCGCGGGGAGCCTTCCAGACGATCGAGGAGCTGGCGCGCGAGACCGTGGGGGAGATCGACCAGATTGTCCGAGTCCTGCGCGAGGACGGTTCGGCGCCGGAGGCCGCCGGCGAGGTGGAGCCGCCACCCGGCCTCGCGGCGCTCGACGGGCTGGTGAGGCGACATGCGGCCGCGGGTATGCGGGTGACTACCGCGATCCGCGGCGAGCGCCGGCCGCTTCCCCCGGCCGTGGACCGAGCGGCGTACCGGATCCTTCAGGAGGCGCTCACCAACGCGGCGCGGCATGGAGTCGGCCGCGCCGAGGTGGAGGTCAACTTCGGCCCGAGCGCGCTCGAGGTCGGGGTCGTGAATCCGCTCAGCCCCGATCGCGCAGTGCGCGGAACAGGCGGCGGACACGGGATGATCGGCATGCGCGAGCGCGCGGCGCTCCTCGGCGGAACGCTCGAGGCGCGCGCCCGCAGCGGGCGCTTCGAGCTGCGAGCGCACCTCCCGGCGGCGGACGGCGCGGCGTGACCCAGCAAGCAGTCCGAGTATTGATCGTCGACGACGACGACCTCATGCGCGCGGGCCTTCGCGGCGTGCTCTCGAGCGACCCGGCCATCGAGGTGGTCGGCGAGGCAGGCGACGGGCGCGAGGCCGCGTACCGCACCCGGCTCTTGAAGCCCGACGTGGTCCTGATGGATGTCCGCATGCCGGATCTGGACGGCATCTCAGCGACACGCGAGCTGCTGGCCACGTTTCCGGAGGCGAGGGTCGTGATCCTCACCACCTTCGAGCAGGACGACTACATCTTCGGCGCGCTCACCGCAGGCGCCTCGGGATTCCTCCTGAAGCGGACGCGCCCGGAGGAGCTGATTGCCGCGATCCACACGATCGCCGCCGGCGATTCGCTCCTCTCACCCTCGGTCACCAGTCGCGTGATCGAGCGGATGGCCGGGCAGCCCACGCTTGACGGGGCGCGCGACCCACGCTTGGCGGAGCTCACGCCGCGCGAGACCGAGGTGCTCGAGCTCATCGCCCGCGGCCTCTCGAACGGCGAGATAGCCGCGGAGCTCGTGATCGGGGAGTCGACGGTCAAGACACATCTGAAGCGCGTCCTCGCGAAGCTCCAGGTCCGCGACCGCGTCCAGGCGGTGATCTTCGCCTACGAGAGCGGCCTCACCCGGCCCAGCTAGGCCGCGCGATAGACAGCAGTGTCCGCGTCCACCTGGTCGAGCAGTTCGGGCAGGCGGCGCATTGCCGCGGTCCGGATCTGGCTCACGCGCGAACGGCTGATGCCAAGGAGGTCGGCGATCTCGCCGGTCCTCATGTCCATGAACCAGGTGGCCCGGATCGTGAACTCCTCGCGGCTGGGCAGGCGTGCGATTGCGGCGTGCAGGCGCCGCGCGTCCTCATGGGCCTCGGCGCTCTCGTCCGGCAGGGGCTGGTCGTCCATGATCCCGTCGGCGACGGTGAGCGGCTCGCCGCTCGATCGCTGGCCCGCCAACGGCTCGTTGAGATTGGTGGGGAAGCGACAGCGCTCGTCAATGTCGCGGAGCTCCTGCGTCGAGATCCCCAGGCGCTGGGCGAGCTCCTCGGGCTGCGGGAGCCGGCCGAGCTCGGCGACAAGTGCGGTGCGTGCGCGCACCACATCGCGCTGCGCACGCCGCCACGACCGGGGAACGTGATCCATAGAGCGTTGGCCATCCAGCACTGCGCCGCGTGCGCGCAGGTAGGCAAGCGTTGCAAAGCTGGTGCCGCGGCTGCGGTCGAACGTGCGTGCGGCGTCGAGCACGCCGATGGCTGCGTCCTGCTCCATGTCGTCCACGTCCATCGCGCCGTTGTCCGGCATCGGCATCCTGCGCGCCATCCGCTGCGCGCCGGGCAGGACGGTGACGACGTCAGGATTGGTCGAGGGCATCGGTGGAAGCTACGGCCGACCGGGCCGCGCGCCAACGCGGACATGTGATCGCCCGATAGGCGCTCTCGATTGAGCCAGCGCGGCGGGTCACGCACGCTCGTGGCATGGACAGGATCAGACTTGGAACCACGGGGCTCGAGGTCACACCCCTGGCTCTGGGCACCTGGCAGCTCGGCGGCGACTGGGGCGACTTCGATCAGCGCGAGGCGGTGGCCGCGATCAGGCGGGCGCGTGAGCTGGGCGTGAACCTCTTCGACACGGCGCAGGCCTACGGGTTCGGCGCCTCCGAGCGGCTGCTTGGAGAGGCCCTCCGTGACGAGCTGCGGCGGAATCGCGACGAGCTCGTGATCGCCACGAAGGGCGGCCTGCGCATGACATACCACGGCATGGTGCGCGACTCGAGTCGAGGGTGGCTGCGCGAGGGGGTGGAGGAGAGCCTGCGAGCGCTCGACCTCGACCACATCGACCTCTACCAGGTCCACTGGCCCGACCCGCACGTGCCGTTTGCCGAGACGGCCGGCGAGCTCCAGGAGCTCGTCAATGAGGGCAAGATCAGGCACGTCGGCGTGTCGAACTTCGATCTGGAGGAGATTGACGAGTTCGCGCGCTGGCGGCCGGTGGAGACGGTTCAGCCTCCGTACCACCTCTTCCGCCGTGGCATCGAAGCGGATCTCCTGCCCTATGCGCAGGGCCACGACATCGGCGTCCTCGTCTATGCGCCGCTCGCCCATGGGCTTCTAACCGGCGCGCTTCGCGAGGACACCGAGTTCGCGCCGGACGACTGGCGCAGCGAGAGCGAGGAGTTCAGAGGCGATTCGTACCGGCGGAATCTCGAAACGGTGCGGGAACTCGAGCGCTTCGCCCGCGACCGCGGCCACACGGTCTCCCAGGTGGCGATCGCGTGGACGCTGGCGAACCCGGCTGTGGATGTGGCGATCGTTGGCTCGCGCCGAGCCGCCCACGTGGACGACAGCATGGGCGCGCTCGCGGTCGAACTCGGGGACGAGGACCTCGCCGAGATCGAACGCATCATGGCCGGGACGGAGGCCGTGGCGGGTCCCTCGCCGGAGTCCGTGTAACGGCTATCGCGTGAGAGGCCAGGCATCTTGCCGACGGCGCGACGGCTGACACCGTGGGTCCGATGCACGGTTCCACACCTAAGGAGGCCACATCGTGAAGCGAATCCTGATTCTGGGAGTTGCGGCGCTCGTACTTGCCGTCCTAGCTCCCTCGATCGGCACGCAGGGCGTGTCAGGGCTGGCTGTTGCGCAGGCACAGACACCCACCGACCCCGCAGACCCGGCGGAGCCCGCTGACCCCGCGGACCCCGCTGATCCGGCGGACCCCGCTGATCCGGCGGAGCCCGCTGATCCGGCGGAGCCCGTCGAGCCGGCGGACCCCGTCGAGCCGGCGGAGCCCGTCGAGCCGGCGGACCCGCCGGCCCCGGCGGCGCCCGCTGATCCGGCCGATCCGTCCGACGACGCAGGCGACGACAACACCGGGGATGAGAGCCAGTGCCCCGACGACGCGAGCGCTCGCGCCAGCGGCGAGGACTGCGTCCCCCCGCCGGCAACCCCGACCCCTGTGACTCCGAAGCCGAAGAAGGAGAGCAACTCGAACAGCGGCTCGGGCTCAGGATCCGGAGGCGAGAACGCCTCCACACCGAAGGCGCTCCCGGTCGTGCAGGGCACGACCCAGGTGGCCGACACCGACACCGGCACGGTCCCGCAGGGCGGGATTCAGGCCGGAGCCGGCGGCGCGGCGGCTGATGGCAACGGGGCGGCTCTGCTGCTCGGTTCCGGAGCCCTCGTGCTCATGCTCATGGGTGGTGGCCTCGCGCTGCGACGCCGTGGCTTCAATTCGTGACGACTGACGTCACGACGAATGGCGACAAGGGGCGCCGCCGGCTTCGGCCGGCGGCGCCGCTCGTCGTTCTGGGGTGCGGGATCGCCCTGGCTGTGGCGGCCGTTGCGGTCTGGAGCCCAGGGGGCAATTCCGGCGACCCGGCGGCCGGACGGCCGCTCCCTCGTAAGGCCCTCGCCGGGGAGTCGCCTGGCTCGGCCCTCCCACAGGCTGCGCCGCCGACGGGACGCCGGCAGCGGGTTAACCTGGTGGCTCGGGACGCGGCTCCGCCGCGGCGGATCACGATTCCCGCCATCGGCGTGTCAGCTCCAGTGGTGCCGCTGGGACGCGAGCCGGATGGGACGATGCAAACGCCGCAGGAATGGCAGAACACCGGCTGGTACAAGCCAGGTGCGGAGCCAGGCGAGCGCGGTCCGGCGGTAATCGTCGGGCACGTGGACTCCACGTCGGGTCCCGCGGCCTTCTACCGCCTGCGCGAGCTCCACCGCGGGAACGTGATCAGTATCCGGCGTGCGGACCACACCACGGTTCGCTTCCGTGTCGAGGGCCTCGAGCGCTGGCCGAAGTCGGAGTTCCCGACGCAGCGAGTGTTCGGCCGCAGGTCGAACATCTCCGTGCTCCGACTCGTCACCTGCTCTGGCAACTTCGACAGCTCGACGGGTCACTACGTCGACAACACGATCGTGTACGCGGTACGTGTGCCGGCTTACCGGAACCTCGCCGGGATGGCGGGGTAGCGCCGCACCAGGGCGTCCTGCGCCTCGTCGTCCCAGGGCTGGCTGATCGAGGGTAGGTGGGCTAGCCCTACGTACCGAGCGTCTTTTCCGATCATCGGGGCACCAACGGCTGTCGATCCGGCGCGGGTTGCGGCTGACGATCCGTCGCATGACGACCCCGCCCTCCATACCCCGCCGATGACCGCTGCAGGTGCAGCCGGGCTCGTCGGGCTCGCGGTGATCGAAGGGGGGCTTGTGGCGCTCCCCAGCCCGCGCGGACTCGAGCGCCTCTCGGCCCTACGGTCTCCGGCCTGGGCGCTCGTGGGCCCGGGCTCGCTCCTCGTCGGAACGTTTGGCGTGTTGGCGCTGCCGGCGTTCGCGACCGGTCTCGCGATCCTCGCTGTGATCGCCACTCCCCTGCTCGCCGCGATCGCCGTGGCGTGCGTCGTCCACGGCAGGAGGCGATCCCTGCTGCTCCTGCCGCTGGCGCTCGGCGTGGTGGCCCTGGCATGTACCGGGATCGCGAGGGAAATCGCGGCCACCCTGCTCACGGCGCTCGGCTGTCTGACGCTCGGTGCTGCCCTCGTGCGCTTGACGCCCACTCGCGCGCTCCATCTCGGGCTGCTGGCCATGGCGCTCGTGGACGTCGTCCTGCTCACCGCGGGAGTGGGCCAGCCCGCCGCCGACCTGCTCGGCGACGCGCTGAACGGGAGCCAGCCGACGTTTCACTACGCCGAGCTCGGACCGGCGACCATCGACTACCCCGACCTGGTTCTGGCCGCGATCCTGGGCGGGGTCGTCTCGGGCCGCGCCAACCAGCACAGGGCTGCGGTGATCGTGGCAGTGCTCGCGTCTGCGTACAGCTTCCTCTTGGCGGTGGCCGACGTGGTACCTGCGACGGTGCCGTTGGTGGTCGCCCTGGGCGTGGTCGAATTCTGGCCCCCGCGTTGGCTCACGGCCCATCGGCCCGTACGTGCTCCGGCGCAGGCACCCGAACCCGCGGCGGCCTGAGCGACTGATAGGCAGCGCCTATCAATCGTTGGAGAGGTCTTTTGGCCGGCCTGCGGTCCCGACCTAGGTTCGGAAATGACATTGGCAAACGGGCCCGAGCCGATCCGATCCAACCTCGGGGCATCGATCATCGGGCCGCGCAATCTTCCGCTGGAGGGTGAGAACCCCGATCAGCTGGCTGCCCCCAGGACCGACTCCGGCACGGTCCCCAACCTCAAGTTCTCCTTCAGCGCGGCGCACAACCGCCTCCTCACGGGAGGCTGGGCGCGCGAGATCACGGTACGGGAGCTCCCCGTCGCGACGGAGCTGGCCGGTGTGAACATCGCCTGAATGCGGGCGGCGTCCGCGAGATGCACTGGCACAAGGAGGCGGAGTGGGCGTACATGCTCGCCGGTCGCGCCCGCATCACCGCGGTCGACGCAGCGGGACGCAACTTCATAACAAGCGCATCATCGTCCGCTAACTCAGCGGAACCGAGCGGCGAGGCCCGGGTAGCGCTGAACGAGCGCCTCCTGGTCCTCGTCGTCCCATGGTTGCCCGGCCGGGTCCCCGGAGAGGTCGGAGTCGTCGCCGGGGAAGTCCTCGCCTGTGGCGCTCTCGTACGCGTCGGGCGCGACGTTGTCCGCGTTCTCCCAGTCACCCTGCTCAGCGTCCTGCACGATCGGCGCAAGTGAGTCCGGATCGCGCAGGGCAGCCTCGTAAGGCTCGCGGCCGAGCGAGATCAGGTAGGCGCGAAAGTCGCGGAAGCAGTCATCCGAGCAGCCGTCCTCAATGACGTACGCGGCTCCCCACAGGTCCCAGGTGTACGCCTGCTGGTCTAACTGGTGGCGGATCTCGCTGAACTCGACGATCCGCGGCCCCGGAAGCCGGCTGAGACGTTCCTCGAGCAGCTCCGATTGCCGGGCGGTGTCGTTCCCGGCCTCCTGGCGAGTGTCGTCGACCAGCTGCCAGGCCGCGGACCGATCCATCGCTGCCGGCGCCGCACCGTCCATCCCCGCTGGCGTCGCGCCGTCCAACCCGGTGGGCTCGAGGTCCCCGCTCGAGCCGAGGCGGTAGCCGGCGAGCAGGACGAGCACGAGGCCCGCGATGACGGCCGCGACCTTCAATCCGTTATGTCGATGCGCCGGGTTCGGAACGTCGGGATCTTGTTGCCGTCCTCGTCCTCGCGCCAGGAACGGGGGCGGGCGAGCCGCACCTTCAGCATGGCGGTGTCCGCGCCCTCGAGTGCCACTGCCACGTCGTCGCCCTGCTGCTGGATCCCGTCGAGCCACACGCTCGTCTGGGGGCGCAGCAGCGCGACGCCGTCGGCGCCAGCCAGCTGGGAGGCTTCCTTGGCGCGAGCCTTGGGGACGTTGCAAACCTCCTCGATCGAGATCGGGAGCTCGCGTCCGTCCACGCCGTCCAGCGAGGCATCGAGTATGAGGCGGCGGCGATAGAGGGCGGCGCTGAACTTGGGCGGCGCGTCCTCGCCCTCTCCGCCGCTGTCGCCGGCGGCGTGTGTGCGCGCCTCCTCGGCGCCGACGCAGTTCTTGCCGGCCGGCGCGTCGCTGCCGCTGGAGGAGGCCGGCGTAGCGGCCAGCGCATGCGTGCAGGCGGCGAGCGCCATCAGGACAGCAACCATTCCGGCCAGGGGCCGGGCGAGCGGCATCCGGCGGGCCATCGAGCGCGCCCGGGGTTGGACCGTGACGACGTCGGGGGTGGTCATCGGTCGAGACCGTACGCCCGATCCGATCGAGCTCTGAGCGCGAAGCGCGCTCGCGCGATAGGGGCATGGAATCGAGCTCCCCCAAGGCCGGTCTTACCTTTGATCGATGGCCTATGACTGGAGGCCGACGGCGGCGCGGTCCGTCACAACCGACTCTCACGTCGTGGCCCGTCCGCGCGGTGATGGGAGCGTGGCCGTGGCCGTAGAGGAGTTCGTCGCGGCGATGGAGCAGGGCGTGGCCGTGAACCGCAGCGGCCGGCGCTATCGGCCGAGCGCGTTGAGGGACCTGCGCGGCATTCTTAACCACCACGTCGTCCCGAGCCTTGGGCAGATGCCGTTGCGGGACGTTCGCAGGCAGGACGTCCAGGCGCTCGTCGACCGGCTCGTCGCGGACGGGCTCTCCCAGAGCCGGATCCGCTCCGTGGTGAGTGCCCTGCGCGCGCTCTACGGCTACGCTATAGAGCGCGGACAGGTGGAGTTCAACCCGGTCGACGGCCTGGTGATGTCGAGCGGGGACGAACCCGAGCAGCGCGTCTGGGAAGAGCCGCCGGCATGGGAGGACCCGCCGGCGCGGGAGGACCCGCCGGCGCGGGAGGACCCGCCGGCGTGGCGGGACCCGATTGCGTGGCAGGACCGGACAGGGCCGCACGACCGGCAGCAACGACCCGGCGCGCGTGAGCGCCGCAAGCGCGACCGCAAGACGCGAGCGCGCCCGGAGCGTGAGCGCGTGGCCTACGAGCCTATTGCGATGTTGCCCGAGCGGATCCTGTCGCTTGCGCTGAGGGCCGTCTTCGTGATCTTCGTCCTCATCGCGCTGGTTTCCCTGCTGGGACCTGCCTGAGCCGCAATGCCGGTGTGGCGTCCCCTCACGGACCCGGTGGCCCGACCGGCGCCCCGACCGGCGGCTCGGACGCGCCCCGCGACCCCCGCTGGCGGCGGCGGCGACAACACCACCGTGGGTGGCATGCTGGCCGCCGTACCGGTCTGGCAGGGAAGGCTGGCGATGCTGGCGGCGTGCACCGCGCCCGGTGTGCTGATCCGGTTGAGCGGGATGCCCATCCCCCCGATACTTGCCATGTTCGTGTTCGGCGGGGCGGTGATGGCCGCGGCCTTCATGCTCGCCTCGGCCGCCGAGGCAGCCGAGATCGACCTTTCCCCGGGAATCGCCACGGCGGGCGTGGCGTTCGTCGCCGTGCTGCCCGAGTACGTGATCGAGGTCTACTTCGCCTTCAGCGGGCACGTCGAGTTCGTGACCGCCAGCCTGACCGGCAGCACGCGGCTCTTGTTGGCCTGTGCGGTCGGGATGCCCGCGATCGCATCGCTATTCATGGTCTGGCGCGGCAAGCCGCGGATCGAGACCGTGGAGCTCCGGCCCGAGCGGCGCGTCGACCTCGCGGTGATCGCGGCCGCCTCGCTCTACGCGCCGCTGATCGTGCTCCGCGGGCACCTGGCGTGGCAGGACGCCATCGTCCTGATCGGACTGTACGTCGTGTACATGCGCCGCATCGCAACTGGCAAGCCCGAGCCTCCACACCTCGTGGGAGTGGCGGCGGAGCTCGGCAGGCTGCCAAAGCGCGAGCGTCAGCGCTGGGTTGGCGGGATCATGGTTTTCGCCGCCTGCGCTGTGCTGGTCACGGCTGAGCCGTTCGCCAACTCGGTGCTGTTGACGGGGATGTCTGTCGGGGTGAGCCCTTACCTGCTCGTGCAGTGGCTGGTGCCGCTGGCGACAGAGATGCCGGAGCTCGTGATCGCGTTCGTGCTGATCCAGCACGCACGGGCCGGGCAGGCGGTCGCTGTGCTGTTGTCGTCCTCGGTCAGCCAGTGGACCTTCGCGCTCGGCACGCTGCCGCTCGCCTATCTCGCGGGCGCCGGCAAGGGGCCGCTCCCGCTGGTCGGCCGGGAGCAGATCGAGTTGCTGCTCACGATGGCCCAGGGGCTGCTTGCGGTCGCAGTGCTTGTGACGCTCCGCCTCAACCGCCGCGACGCGATCATGATGCTCGTGCTGTTCGCGGCCCAGCTCGTGTTGACGAGTCCGGTGATCCGCGCAGGCCTCACGGTGGGGTATCTGGTGCTCGCCGTGGACATCCTCGCGTCCGAGCGCTGGGCGATCCCGACCCTCGTCGGATCGTTTCGCGGCCGCAACGGCAGCCGCTCGCCCTAGCTGCGTGCGCGCTCGAGCGCCTTGTCGAGGGTGGACCCGTAACCCACGCGGCCATTGAGGTACACGGTCACGAGGCGCAGCTTCGTGACGCCGGTTCCCTGCGCGGTGACGTAGATCGTCTGGACGTACAGGAGCGAGTCGCCGATAGGCAGGACTCGCGGCTGGCTCAGCGCAACGGTGTTGACCGCCCGGCTGCCGAGGTCCGTCGTCTCCTGGTTGAGTAGCCGCAACTTGTCGCTCACTCCGGGGCTTGCGAGGATCTGGCGCGTGACCTGCCCGGGCCCCAGCACTCGGCGCGAACGGGGCAGGCTGAGCTGCGTGAGACGAGGGCGGCCGCCCGGATCGAGTGTCCCGGCGAGGTAGCCGCTCAGGTTCTCTGCGCCGTACGGGGTGAACATCGTGGTGAGCATGAACTGCTGCCCCCGCTTGCCCGGCAGGCGGGCGAGCACGAAGCCGGGGCGCAGCGTGGGATTGTTGCCCCCCAAGCGGTCCCCGAGCGTGCCGAACTTCTGGACGGGCCCCGAGATGTCTGCCGGACGCTTCCACACATCGCTCTTCGAGTAGAAGTCGTCGATGTTGTCGATGTGGTAGGTCGCCCAGATCTTGGACTGCGCGTCGAACAGCTCTTGCGGGTAGCGCAGATGGGCGCGCAGCGACGCCGGCATCTGCGCTCGAGGGGTGAACAGGGTCGGGAAGGCCCCCCGCCACGCGCGCATGATCGGGTCGCTCTCGTCCGTGGGATACACCCGCACGCGCCCGCTGAAGGCGTCGACGGTCGCGACCACGGAGCCCCGTAGGTAGTTGACCTCCGTTCCGCCGACCTCGACATGAGCCGAGTACGGGTAGGAGTCGCTCGTCGTGTAGCCGTGCGCCAGGAACTGGATGCGCCCGTCGATGACCGTGACAGCGGGGCGTCGCTCCCAGTGCAGGAAGGGGGCGAGGTGCTGGAGCCGCTCGCCGACGTCTCGATGCAGCAGGATCCGGGATTGCTCGTTGAGCGTCTCCGACAGCAGCAGGTTGAGGTCGCCGAAGCGAAGTGCGAAGAGCGCTCGGTCCAGCACGCCGGAGAGCGGGATGCCGTGTCCGCCGTAGTGGTAGTGCGGCGCCGGTGTGTCACCCGAGAGTGGCTTCTCGACCTCGTCGCGGCCGGTCTTCACGATCACCCACGGCTCCGCGCCGGGCGGCTGGACGCCGTAGTAGACGCGCGGCTGGCGCAGCTGCGTGGGTGGCCGCCCGCGCCCGAACTCGGACGTCAGGAACGTCGGCTTGCCGCCCTCGTCCACGCCGCCGGCCGGCACCGCGACCACTCCGTAACCGTGGGTGTAGGCGAGGTGGTCGTTGGCCCACGTCCGTCCCGACGGATCCAGCGGGCCCAGGTCGAGCTCGCGCTCGGCGACCATGATCGCGTGGGGCTTTCCGTTGCGGTAGTAGCGGTCGAGCGTGATGTGCGGAAACGTGTAGTACGAGCCGATCGACTGCTGCTGGTCGATTTCCGCCTTCAGGATGTCGGAGTCCCAGAGCTGGATGTTCCGGAGGACGTCGCGGTTCGAGCGCAACTCGTCCTCCGAGATCGAGGCGTCCGCCGCGATCGGCCGCTCGGCGACGTCGTTCAGGGCCCAAGCGTGCTGGGTCAGCCGGACGGAGTCGGTTATGTAGGCACGCTCGCGCGACAGCGTCTGCGGGTCCACGGCGATGCGCTGGACGACCGTGGGCAGGACAGACGGGTTCACGAGCTCGGCAACCGCGACGATGACGACCACGATCGCGGGCAGGGACCACGACCTGCGCACGGCCGCGTACACAAGTAGGGCGGCACCGGCGAGACACACGACGATGAGCACGCGCAGCCACGGAAGCAGGACGTGCACCTCGGTGTACCCGGCTCCCGGAAGCGACCGGTTGCTGCGCGTGAGCTCGAGCGCGTACTGGCCGAGCCAGTGCTGCCAGGCGGTCACGAGTAGGAGCAGGGCCGCGAGCACGAGCAGGTGGGCGTGTGCGCCGCGCGTGGCGGAGAGGGGCGGCGGCTTTGTGCGGATCGCGCCGCTTGCCACGTGTCCCACGAACGAGCAAACCAACGCCACGGCGAGCATCAGGAACAGCCAATGGGCGACCTTCTGGTAGAGCGGGAGCGAGAAGACGAAGAAGCCCACGTCCTTGTGGAAGAGCGGATCCGTGACCCCGAAGTCGCGCCGGTGGAGCCAGAGCACGATCTCCTGCCAGCTCGCGTGTGCCACGTTGCGCCCCACCAGGAACCCCGCAGCGGCGGACACCGCCAGGTATGCGGGCACGGCGATCCGGCGCAGCCGCCCGCTGGTCGGATCGCCCCGCGCCAGCCGGGTCGCGGCAGGCGCGGTGCGCTCTACGACCCAGAAGTTGGCCAGCAGCAGCGTCGTCGTAGCCAGCCCGGCGAGGCTGGCGGACATCCACTTGGCCGTGAGCAGCGTCCAGAAGGCCTGCTGCTGGCCGAGCTCGTCGAACCACAGCCAGTCGGTCTCGACGTGGGCCACCATCCGTGCAAGCAGCACCGCGACGCCCAGAACGGCCAGCACCAGCGCGGAGCGCACGCGCGGTCGCCACCACCAACGGGTCTGCGGGCCAGGCCCGGGCGGCGCCTCGGCGTGCTGGCGGTGCTCCCTCGGTGGGCTCGGCCGGCGCCTGAGTGGGCGCGGGTGGGAGGCGCGGGTCCGCATTGAGCCATCGAATGGTCTCGTGTCCGCGCGCGGGCTCAACAACCACGCGCGCTCGCTTGATCCGCGCTCGTTGTTGAGGGAGATCCCGCGCGCGTGTTACCTGTGCTGATGCTTTGCCGGAGCTGCCACCGCCGGGCTGCCGCGACGGCGTTCTGCCGGCATTGCGGCGCGCCAGTCGAAGGATCGAACGGCGCACTCGAGCTCGTGCTCGCGGATCACACGCGCGTGCCGTTGGTGCACGACATGACGATCGGCCGCGCCCCGGACAGCACGCTCCAGCTCAACGACCCCGCTGTTTCGCGGCGGCAGGCGAGCATCTCCGTGGGGCGCGACGGCGACGGCGGAGTGGCCCTCGAGGACGCCGGATCGAGCTACGGCACCTTTCTCGACGGGCGCCGTCTGGAGGGCCCGGCGCCGCTGCGGGACGGCTCGATGATCCGCATCGGCAATCAGGAGCTGGTCGTGGAGCGGCGCCGCGACGAGGCCGAGGCGGGACGGACCGTGGTCGTGCTCCCGGGAGAGTCGCTCGTGGTCCCCGCCACAGGCGCCGGGGCGAGCGTCGCGCCGGCCAGCGGGCGCTTCGGGAGCCACCCCAAGGTCCGCTCCGGCTACGCCCTGAAGCGCCTGGAGGCGTCCGAGGGCGATCGTCGTTGGGTGCTCAGGGACCTCGAGTCCGACCGCTTTCTGCAGATGTCAGACGCTGACGCCCACCTCTTCGAGCTGCTTGACGGCCGGCGCTCGCTGGCCGAGCTGGTCCGCGAGGCCGAGCAGCGCGACGGCGCCGAGGGCCCCGCCCGGCTGGCGCGGCTCCTCGGAGAGCTCGCCGATCGCGGGCTTCTCTCCGGGGTGGCCGGGGCCGAGGTGGCGGACCCTGCCCAGACGGGCCTGCTCCGACGGCTCACTGTCCCTAGGGAGAAGACCTGGGACGGCGCGGGAGAGCTGTTCGACCGGCTCTACCGGCGCGGCGGCTGGCGGCTGCTCACCCCGCCTGCCCTGATGGTGATCGCGGCGCTGGCGGTCGCCGGCCTCGTCGTCTTCCCGTATCTCGTCGTCGGCCGCTACGGGACGCCGTTCGTCGTCGCGCAGAAGATCGGCGTCGGGGCACTGATCTTCCTGCTCGGACGCTTCGCCGTCGTCGCCATTCACGAGACGGCCCACGGGCTCGCGATGGCGTCCTACGGCCGGCGCGTGCGCAGGGCTGGCCTCAAGCTGGTGTTCGTCTTTCCATACGCGTTCGTGGACACGTCCGAGGCCTGGTTCGAGCCGCGGCGGCGGCGGATCGCGATCAGCGCGGCCGGCCCGATCTCCGACCTCACGCTGGGGGCCTTCTTCTCGCTGTGCTGCCTCGCGTTTCCGGCGGGCGCCGCGCGCGACATCTTCTTCCAGCTTGCGTTCGCGGCCTACCTCGGCGCGTTCTTCAACCTCAACCCGTTCGTCGATCGCGACGGGTACCAGATCCTCGTCGATGTGCTGCGCGAACCGGGGCTTCGGCGGCGGGCGCGCGCACAGATGAGACGCCGCCTCAGCGGGCACGGCGAGCCGGGTGACTCTCCCGGGCTTCAGCGCTACGCGCTGTTCGGGGTCGTATGGACCGCGCTGGCTGCGTGCTTCGCCGTTGGGATGTCGCTGCGCTACGCGTCGCACCTGACGCAGTTCGCGCCACGGCCGCTCGTATGGTCGGTCCTGGGCGTCGTCTGGGTGGGACTGTTCCTGCCACTCGTCGTGATGGTCGGCGGGCCGATGCGCGAACGGAGGCGCGGCCGGGAGGCGTGACGTGACCTCAGCGGAAGCCGAATCCGCCGCCCGCCTGCTCGAGCGCCTGCTCTCCGATCCGGCCTACCGTGCGCACTTCCGGCAGAACCCGGTCGTCGCGAGCCGGGAGGCCGGGCTGCATAACGTCGCCGAGGAGATGGCGATGGGCGGCGGCAAGGCTTTGGACACGCTCGACGAGCGCCAGTCGCGCTCCAGCCTGGCCGGCGTGTTCATGGCGGCCGCGCTCGAGGGGGTGGCCATGTTCGATTTCTCGAAGGAGGTCCTGCCTTACCTCGACGACCTCCCGCCATCGGTTGGCAACGTTGTGTCCCGCGTTCACCTGCCGGCAATCGACGAGGCGCAGGCGGCCACAGCGCCCGCCCAAGGCGTCGAGCGATTTGCCGTGCCCGGCCAGAGCGTGAATGCCGCCGCGGGCGAATTCCCAGCGGTCACCCCAGAGCAGGCGGCGGCTGCGTCGGCTCGCGCGCAGGCGCCCGACCCGCTGGCGCAGGCGCCGCCAGCTCCCGCTGCCGAGCCGGCTCCGCCCGCCAGTGCGGCTGCGGCCGCCGAGCCCGCGCCGAGCAGCTCATCCGCCTCGTCGCGCGTAGACCCGGCGCAGTACGGCGCGGAGGGCACAGGAGGATCCCCGTCTCCGGAGGTGCAGGCGCTGCTCGGCAACGATCACGTGACATTCGATTCCACCGGGATCACGGACATGAAGGGGGGCAAGATGGACCCCCGCATCGTCTCGGTGCTGACCGCGATCTCGAAAGATCACAAGATCACCGTGTCGGCCATGATCTCGGACCACGACAAGACGACGACCGGCGGCTCGGTCTCCAACCACTACTACGGGCGTGCCGTGGACATCGCGGTCGTCGACGGCCAGGCCGTCAGCCCCGGCAACGCCGCCGCCCGCGAGGTCGCGAATGCGCTGTCCAGCCTTCCGGCGAGCATCCGGCCCAGCGAGGTCGGCTCGCCCTGGGATCTCCCGGGCACGGCGGACTTCAGCGACAGCGCTCACCAGAACCATCTGCACATCGCTTATGACGATCCGATCGCATCGAGCTGGAAGGCGCCGGAGGATCTTGCCGCGTCCGGCGGAGCTGGCGCCGACGTCGCGCCCGTGGCGGACGCCGTGCCGGTCAGCACGGGGGACAGTGCTGATGACAGCGGCGACGGCGACGACAGCGGCGACGGCGGCGACGAGCCCGGCGGGCTCGAGGACCCCGGAGGCGACACGGACGCCGAGGCCGACGCGGAGAGCGATGGCGACGGCGATGGCGATGACAACGATTCCGTCGCCGACGACGCGAGCGACGAGGAGGAGGACGACGAGGACAGCGGCGCCGACGGGGACCACGACGACAGCAGCGACAGCGGCAGCGACGACACGGACGACAGCGACGGCAGCGACGGCGGCGAGGACAGCGACGGCGATAGCGATGGCGACAGCAGCAGCGGCGGCGATGCCGGAGGACAGATCGACCTCGGCGACAGCGCGGGGAGCTATCCGGGCGACGACGCGCCACAGCCCGAGGTCGCCGCGTGGATGGGCAGTGAGGCACAGAAGCGCGGCCTGCCGGCCGAGCTTCCCGTGATGGCCGGCCTCGTGGAGTCGGGCCTACGGAACCTGGGCGGTGGCGATGCGGACTCAGTCGGGTTCTTCCAGATGCGAGTGGGCATCTGGAACCAGGGCGACTACGCCGGGTATCCCGACAAGGCGGAGCTGCAGCTGAAGTGGTTCCTCGATCAGGCCGCGGCTGTCAAGCAGCAGCGCATCGCCGCCGGTCAGCCGGTGAACGCCCCCGGCAGCTACGGCGAATGGATTGCCGACGTCGAGCGCCCGGCCGTCCAGTACCGCGGCCGCTACCAGCTTCGCCTCGAGGAGGCCCGCGGGCTCCTGCGGCAGGGCGCGGACAGCGCGGGCGGACGGGGCGACGACGGCGCCCAGCTCGAGCCAGTCGCGGACGGCGGCGGCTCGGGCGCCTCAGGCCCGCGCGCGGAGGCTGCTGTCGCGACGGCCAGGAAGTATCTCGGCACGCCGTATCGCTGGGGCGGGTCGACCCCGCAGACCGGTTTCGACTGCTCGGGACTGGTGCAGTGGGCGTACGCCAAGGCCGGCATCCAGATCCCGCGCACGTCAGAGCAGCAGATCCTCGCCTCCAACGGCAAGGCGGTGGACCGCAAGCACCTCTTGCCAGGCGACCTAGTCTTCTTCCGCGACTCGAGCGGCGATGTGCACCACGTCGGAATGTCGCTCGGCGGTGACAAGTTCATCCAGGCCCCTCACACGGGCGACGTGGTCAAGATCTCGAGCCTCAAGGAGTCGTACTACGCCGAGCAGTTCACCGGCGGTCGCCGGTTCGACCAAAGCTCCGGCCAGGGGGCACAGGCGGCCGCGGCCGCCGTGGTGGGGAACGGTGACCAGGGATACGCGCCCGGCGTCGATCCGAACGCCGTACGTGCCGCCGAGGCCGCGCTCGTTCGCGACGCGGCCGAGGCGCAGCGCCCAGGGACGCTGCTCTTCAAGGCGGTCCAGGCGGAGGAGTTGAGCCATGCGAAAGAGGCCCAGGTGCTCAAGGGGCTCGACCGAAGCGCGTCCAACTGAGCGACCTCGATCAGGGGTCAGCTGAGTCGTCGCTCGGGTCGTCGGACCTCGAGTCGCCGACATCGCTCTCCGGGGCCGGGTTTGAGGCACCCGAATCGCCGCTGGAGGCGCTCGAGTCGCCGCTCGAGTCGCCGCCCGAGGCGCCCGAACCGCCGCCCGAGGAGTTGCCGGAGCTCCCGCTTGGAGCCACCGACTTGTACCCGGCAGCAGCCACCCCCGCCAGCGCGGAGTTGACCTGCGTCGTTGCGGCGGGTACGGCCGCGCTTGCAGTGCGGTACGCCTCCGCGTCGCCAGCCGTCGCCGCGCGCCGTGCCTTCCGATATGCCCCGGCAGCAGCACGGAGTGCCGTGACCAGCGCGCCGTTTGCCTGCCTGTCCGCCGGGCTCAGCTGCAGTGCAGCGAGCTGCGCCGCGGCGGCGTCGTAGGCGCTCGCCAGCGCGTTCGCGGCGGCCGCCTGACCGGCGAGGGTCTGTGCGTTCTGCAGGGTGGTTTCCTGGGACCTTGAGGTCTGCTGAAGCTCGCCGATCGTGCCATTGAGGGCGGTTGCGTACGTGTCGCTCGCGCCCACCGGATAGGCGGTTGCCTTCTTCAGTTGAAGGGTGCCGGCGATTGCGTCGCATTGCGCTGCGAGCGATGCCGCTTGACTGGCCGGCACCGCGCAGGCCACGGTCGCGACTCCAGCGGAGGTCGGAACCGTATACACGGTCAGCTCGCGAGCGACGCCCACCGGGCGCAACCCCGTGTAGCGCCAGGCCTCGAGGCTCTGCTTGGGAAGCCGGACCGCGGTATGGGCCGGCGCCGAGCCCGATGACTGGCCTGTCGAGCTGAGGAACGCCGGCGGCAGCAGTGTGCTGTTCGCCGCCCTGTTCCCCTTCACGAGGCCGAACTCGACCACCGGCCCGCCCGCCTTACCACGAGGCCCACCCGCCACGGCGTTGGAGAGCGGCAGGCCGACCTTCGGCGCGGGCCGGACGCGGCGCCACCCACGCGGCACCTGCAGCGACATGTCCGGACCGGTCACCGTGGTGACTGGCGTCGACGCCTCGCTCGGCCCGCTGGGAGTGGAGCCCGGACGTCCGAAGGCGGCCGCCAGCACGGCGATGGTCGCCAGCGATACCAGCGCGACCTTCAGGAGCTTGCCGCGCTGTTCGCCCTCGCGCTCCGGCGCTTCATCACGGTCGTCAAGGCGGCGCGTCGGCGCGTCGGGCATGACGGTGCCTGCAAGCGCCGCGTCCCCATCGTCGTCTACTCGGCGGGTTGGGGCCTCGGACGTCGTGGGTCCCCAGTTGGGGACCTCCCACGTGGGCATCAGCGGGGGTCGTGCGGCCGTCGTCGGCGGAGGGGTGTGCGGACCCGCGGGGAGGTCCGCCGGCCGCTTCGAGGACCCCACCAGCGGAGCCGTGCGCCGCCAGCGTGGTCCCACCAGCTCGATGATGATCTCCTCGAATTCTTCCCAGGCTTCACTGGCCGAGCGGACGCGTTTCTTGGGGTCCTTCACCACCAGCCGCTCGATCCAGTCCGAGATCGCGTCGTCCACCTCGGGGTTGATCGAACGCGCGGGTGGGATCGGGTCGCTCACCTGGCGCATCAACACGGCCATCGGCTCTTCGGTGTCGTAGAAGGGAACGTGACCGACGAAGAGCTCGAAAGCCATCACGCCTACCGAGTAGAGATCGGTCCACGGCCCGACCTCCTGTCCCATCGCCTGCTCAGGCGCCATGTAGTTGGGAGTTCCAACCGTGGTGCCGGTGGCGGTGAGGAAGCTCCCCGTGGTGGCGTTGCCCGTGGCCTTGGCGATGCCGAAGTCCGTGATCTTCACCCTGCCCTGCGCGGTGACCAGGACGTTTTCGGGCTTTATGTCACGGTGCACGATCTGGTGATGCTCGGCGTGGTCGAGCGCCGACAGCATCCCCTCCAGGGTGCCCGCGACCTGGCTCAGCGACATGTGCCCGATGTGCGGCCGGAGCGACCCGCCCGTCACGTACTCCATGGCGATGTACGGGACCCCGTCGGATTCGAAAAAGTCGTGGACCGTGACGATGTTGGGGTGGCTCAATGAGCCTGCCAGCCGCGATTCGCGCAGGAAGCGCTGCGTGAAGGCGGGATCGGCCTGGCGAAAGGCGCTCAGCTCCTTCAGCGCGACCAGGCGGTCAAGGTCGGCCTGCCGAGCGAGGAAAACGGTGGCCATGCCGCCCCTTCCCAGCTCCTCGAGAATCTCGTAGCGGCCGACGGTCCTCGCGACGCGATTGCCCACGACGTCAACGTAAGCGCTCCGCCGCGCCCCTCCAACAAGCAGTGTCGACCGGTCGATAACGAGTCCGAATTGAGGGTGTGCTCGGAGCGCGGTTCTCTAGTGAGGATGGCTTCAGAAGCGTTCCAGACGGTCGGCGTCGAGTTCATGCTCCGCGCCAGCAAGCTCGGACGGATGCGCCGGCCGTTGATGATCGGCGCCGGGTTGCTCACAGGGGGCGCCATCATCGCGCTCGCCCACCTCGCAGGCGCGGACCCTCGCGGGTTCACGGGCGCTCCCCCGGGCGTCCTGGCGGGGCTGATCCCGACGGGCTCCAGCGAGGAGCTTTAGAGACGCGCCCGCATATCGCTGAGGCGCGCCCGCATGTCGCTGCCCCAGTCCCGCAGCCGCAGCCAGAGGCGGCGGACGCGTAGTGCGAGGTATGCGCCGGTGAGCGCCGCAACGGCCACGAGCAGGAGAACGACGGGGAGGGAGGTGCCGGAGCTCTGCTTGGCCTGTTCCCCGCCGCCCTCGTTCTCGTCCGCCTCGTTCTCGTCGCCGAAGAGTCCTCGGATGTCGATGGCGGCCCGCGGAGCGACCGAGGACGAGGAAACGGTCGCGGCACGCGCCTCGTCGGAATGGGGGACGGCTGGCGCTCCCAGCGCGGCGAGCGCCATGCTGACAGCAAGCACGCGTGCGACCCGCCTGAGTTTCGTGGCCGTCCTCATGCTGCCGCTGCCAGCCCGTGGTGGTTGGGCATGTGCTCGGCGGCCCACTCATACATGGTCATGAGTGGCCCGGTGAGGCTCCAGCCAAGAGGGGTGAGTGAATACTCGACCTTCGGCGGCACCTCGGCGTAGACGCGCCGGGCGATCAGACCGTCACGCTCCAATGCCCGAAGCGTCTGCGTCAGCGTCTTCTTCGAGATCTCGCCGACCTCGTAGAAAATCTCGCTGTAGCGCAGGGTCCCGTTTGCTAGCAGGTAGAGCACGTCGATGCTCCACTTGCCGGCGACGAGATCGAGCACAGTCCGCGTCCCATTGATCATCTGAAGGTCTGTTACCTCCTCGCGCGCGGGCGCGATGCTCGGTCCGCCGTGGTCTGGTACGGCCCGAAGGGTCACAGCGATCCCGCCAGCAGGGCCACGGCGAGGAGCAGAAAGGCGAGGGTGGCCAGGCGCAGCGCCAAGGCGATCCCCCGGTCGAGGATCCCTTGCTCCGGGCGAGGGGCGAGCGCTGTCACGTCGCTCGCGGTCGGCTGCTCGGCCTCAGCCTCGTCGGGGATAGCGACGCGCTCAGCGGGGTTATGCCGGACGACGTCCAACTCGGCCGCGTAGTCGTAGAGCGCGCGGACCGACTTTGCCAGCGCGCGCAGGCGGCGGCGGGGGACGCCACCGTCGGCAAGCGTGTAGATCAGCGCCTCAAGGTCCGTGCGGCTCAGGTCGGTCAGGCTGGTGGCGCCGAGTTCTTCGACTACATAGCCGCCGAGGGACCAATGCATCTCCTGGGCCGCTTCGGCGGTGAACGGGCGCCCGTACCGGTCGCGCGCAGATCCGCCGTCGACCGCCTCGAGGAACTCGTCAATCATCTCGCCGACGGAGGGCTCTCGCGCGACGCCGTGACGCTTCTGGTGCTCACCGCGCCGGGAGCGGGCCTGGCCGCTGGTGGTGCCGCGGAGGAAAACGGGAGACCATGCTGGCTTTGAGTCGTCTGCCATGCAAAAACGACGGTACGGCGGATCCTGGGGCCTATCGAATGGCCTGGCTTCTCAGTCGATAGCGGGTGGCTAGCGCGGAGGTGTGATGCGCAGGATTCGGTCGTCGCCCGTTCGCGGTGTGCCGCGGCCGTCGCGGTTGCTCGTCAGCGCGTAGAGCGCCCCATTCGGCCCTTCCACGACCGTGCGCAGCCGGCCGAAGCGCTTCCGCAGCAGGGGATGATCGGACACGATGCGGCCATCGCGGAACACCAGCCGGCGCAGCTGCTCGCCGCGCAGCGTGGCGAACAGGAAGTTGCCGGTCCAGGCTGAGCCGCGCCGGGTGACAAAGGCAGCGCCTGAGGGCGCCAGCGGGCGGCGGTAGACACGAAGCGGCGCGTTGAATCCCGCCTGGTCAAAGCCATAGACCCTGGGCCACCCGTAGTTTCCGCCCTTCACGATCTGGTTCACCTCGTCGTAGCCCTCGGGGCCGTCGACGCCCTCGGTCGGACCGTGCTCGGTGGCGATCAGGCGACGGCTTCCCGGCTCCCAGTCGAAGCCCTGCGGGTTGCGGTGACCGCTCGAGATGATCTCGGGACGCCCGCCGGCACCGCGGTACTGCGCCGGCGAGAGTGCCAGGAACTTGCCGTTCAGCGAGTCGGTCTGCTGGGCGAGCTCCCCGTCCCCCGAGTCGCCGGTCGCCACGTAGAGCCGGCGGTCCGGGCCGAAGGCGATCCGGCCGCTGTCGTGGATCCGCCCAGCCGCGATCCCGTCCACGAGGGAGCGCTCGCGCCGCAGCCGGCCACCGGAGAAGCGCCACCGCTCCAGCCGCATACCGCCGGCGGTTGTGTAGTAGAGGTAGACGAACCGGTTGCGGGCGAAGGACGGATCGACCGCCAGCCCCAGGAGGCCGCCCTCGCCCACGGCGCTCACCCGCACGCGTGTGACCGGTTCGCGACGCAGCCGACCATCCCGACCGAGCAGACGCACGCGGCCAGGACGCTCGGTGACCAATGCGCGCCCGTCGGGAAGGAACCCGATCTCCCAGGGGATTTCGAGGCCGGTCGCGACAGTCACGACGCGGACGGCATCGGCAGGGCGGCGGTCGCAACGACCGGATCGGGCGCAGACCTTGAGCACGCGAACCTGCGGGGCTCCGCGACGCCAACGCAGGTCGAGCAACAGCGACGCCGCGTTGTTCTTGTAGTCGAGCTCTCGCAGGCCACGTTCGGCGTTCACGCGGTGCACCAGCACGTAACGGCCGGAGCGCAGGCCGGTCAGCGGCAGGTACTGGCCCTCGAGGTTCGCCTGGTAGTTGTCTCCGTACCCGACCGAGATGCCCTCCTGGATCCCGAGGAGCTCCGGCTCGCCGAGGCCACAGCGGCCCGTGTAGACGGGGCTGGGCGGTGCGCCCGGAAGGCTGCGCCTGGTGGACGGGTAGCGATCGCCGAGGCAGAAACCGGTCTTGCGATCCCTAACCGCTGGGGCGCGCCGACCGGCCCGGCGCAACTCGTAGCGGTCGAAGCCGAGCAGGTGCCAGTGGCGGTGGTCTGGAGAGACGACGTAGCGGAGCTGGGCCGCTCCGGGGATCACCTGCTGCGGCGCTCCGTCGCGCTCCACCACCTGATCGGCGTCCATCGTCCCGGTCTCGAGTCCCGGCCGGTGCCCGTTGATGATCAGTGGGCCGTCGCCGAGGTTCTCGACGGCGGACGCGAACCCGAGCCGGTACACGGGTCGCGTCCGTGTACCCGCGCGCGTGATCGTCAGCCCCGACGGCGCCGCCTGGACCAGGTCCGGCAGGCGCTCCGATCCTGCCGCCGCCACAGGCGCACGAGCGGCGATCGTCAGCATGAGGGCCGTCAGCGCGAGCGCGAGAGCGACCGGCAAGACCCGGAAGAGAAGCACTCTGGTCACCATTGCTCACGGTCTCCAATAGGTCGTTCGACGGTCGCGGCGAGGCTAGCCCAGGCTGGCCAATACCGGGGGGCCGACGATGTTCCCAAGGGTTCCCCGAGGTGCCCAGCCGAGTGGGTTGCCGGGCCTAGCTTGTGTTCGAGGCGGCTCCTTCGGCCGCTCACAGCCCTCGCAAACAGATCCCCGGAAGGAGACTCACGCCACATGGTCCTCAAGAAGAGAACCACCCTGCCGCTGGCTCTCGCAGCCAGCATCTGTCTCGCTCTACCCGCAGCGGCTTCTGCAGGTGGCGACGCCCCCCCGCTGAACCCCTCGGTCGTCAACGTTCCGATCCAGCGGACGCAGATTGCGATCGATAATGCCGCGGACGCCATCGACGGAGGCCAGGGCGCTACCGCGGCCGGCCCGCTGCGGGCGTCGCGCAGGTACCTGATCCGCTCGTACAACGGCGCCAAGTACCTGATCGCCAATCAGCCGGCGCCGCCGGTCGACGACGCGAAAGTGAGCTCCAGGAAGTACGTCAAGCTCGCTCGTCGCTTCATTCGTGCCTCGCGCCGTGGGTCGTCCGCGCGCTGGATCAGCGCTCGCGCCAGCCAGGAGTTCGCCGGGCCGGTGTTCGCGGACGCCGCCACTGCGGTCTTCAACGTGTTCTCAAGCCAGTACAGCGCCGCGACGTCGTCGGTGGGCATGCTCCCCGATGTGACGGGGAACCTGCTCAACCGGGTGAAGACCACCACGAACACGGCGATCGTCCTTCGCAATCGCTTGGTGAAGATCGTCGCCGCGGCCGCTCCCCCGGCTCCCCCCGAGGACGCCAAGGTGCGCGCTCGCGCGAGCCAGGAGGAGGAGGAGGTCGAGGTGACCACGTTCGACCTCGTGATGCCGAGCGTCTCGGTCCTGCTGGGAGACGAGATCCAGCAGATGCAGGCCACGATTCAGGACACGTCGGTCCCCGCCGCGTCCAAGGCCGTGCTAACCAACGCCCTCGCTGCGGATCAGCAGATCAAGACGCGAGTGGACACTCTGTGGCCGGCGGTCGCTGAGGACTAGGCCACACGCCCCCTCCGGGGCTGCAGAAGGTTCGAGCGGCCGGCCCAATGGGCCGGCCGCTCGCGTTTCTGCTCGCCAAACCCGGGGCGATCTGGCTTCGGGCGACTTTTAGGGAACGCGAGCTGCCAGGCGAGATGGTCGAGGGCGGAGTTGAGTTGGTGGAGGACTTCCCCCAGAGCCAGCGCCGATGGTCCTGCCGTTCGCGCTGGCGGATGACGGCGCGAGCCTAACCAGCCGACTCAGCCAAAGGGCATCGACCCGACTACTGGCAAGCCGTACCCGCCCGTCGAGTTCCGGTGTCGAAGCGCAGCACTTTCAACAGGCTCCTGGGGCGAGCCCAGAAGCCGGCGACGGAGAAGCGGAAGTCCTAGTCGGTCGTTTCTCGTTCGTTAGTCGCGTGGCGAGCCAGTGCCCACGCGAGCGCCACGGGAGCGCCCAACCCTCCCCCTCAACCCTCAACCCTCCTAAAGGGGTCTGACCCCCTTGAGGGTTTGTTACCGGAGAGCGACGTTGGAGAGGTCCGCGTCCAGGCCGTCCCGGTACGCGTCAAAGATGTCGACGCCAAGCGCTCGAACTCGGCAGCCTTCTGTTTTCTCTTCGACCCAGTCCAGGTAGGACTGCAGGTACTTGGGCGACACGGCCCTTGTCCGCACCGCGCGTGCCCGTCTTGAGGTTCCCGAAGAACCCTTCGATGGTCGGCTCATGGTCGGCGCAGCGTGTTCGAGAGCGACCGTGTGTCAGCGCAGGGCGGCGGCGGCGTCGATCAGGCCGTGCCCGTAGCGGATGTCGAAGCCCGGCGGGCCGGCGTCACGGGCGGTTCGTTCGATCAATCGCTCCACGGCGCCCGGGCGTGGGTGGCGGCCCAGCCGCTTGGAGGCGATGATCAGGGCGGCCAGGCCGGCCACGTGTGGTGACGCCATCGACGTCCCGAAGTAGCCGGACGGCAGCGCGAAGTGAGCGGGGTCCCCGTCAAAGGTTTGCTGGTAGACGGAGGCGCCCTCCACCCCCGGCTGGCAGTGCGCAAGGTCCCAAGGGTCGTCGCTGAGTGCGGCGTCTGGACCGCCGCCAGGCGCGGCGACGTCGACCGCTGCGCCCGCGTTCGAGTACTCGGCCTTGCAGCCGCGCTCCGTCGTCGCAGCGACCGCGATCACGCCAGGTGCGCGTCCGGGATACGGGACGACGGACGTGCTGGCCTCGTTGCCTGCCACGGCCGTGACCACCACGCCGTGCCGGCGTGCAAACCTGATCGCGCTCACGACGTCCGGGATGTCCGCACTGTTCACAAACGCGGGGAACTCGAGGCTCATGTTGATGACGTCGGCGTGATGGCGGACGGCATAGCGGATGCCACCGGCGACGGTCACGGCGTCGCCCCCGCCGAACCTGTCCAGCGTCCGCACCGGCATGAGCTGCGCCCCGGGCGCGATCCCTGCGGCGCCGATCCGGTTGTTCGTGGCCTCCGCGATGGTCCCGGCCACATGTGTCCCGTGACCATTCAGGTCAAGCGGGTAGCGGTCGCCGTCCACAAAGTCGTAGCCCCGGACGAAGGAGCGGAGATCGGGAGCGCGGCGGAACGGGCCAAACTTTCTGTAGGCCACGCCGGTGTCGAGTACGGCGACGATCGCGCCCCGGCCACCGGGGGCGCCTCGGCGCCTTGCCAGCTCCCAGGCCTCCGGCATGTTGATGCCGAACGGGCCAGCGAAGTTCCACTGCAGGAGGAAGCCGGGGTCGTTCGGGAGGGCGCTCGCCCGAGCCACGTAGTTGGGCACCGCATACGCGACCCGGGGGTCGTCGTGCAGCTCCGAAATCGTCTCGGCGACGGACTCGCCGTCCGCGACCTCGAGCTGAGTGGTCCCGCCCGGAAGGACTCCCACGGCCTGCGTCCCCGTCCCGGACTCGACGCTCGACTGTGTCGCTTGTACGGTCCCGGTCTCGTAGCGGACGATCACCTCTCCGGGGACGTACGTTCCAGGGGCCGGCGGTTGGTCGGCGGCCGCCGGGGCGGCCCCCGCGAGCAGGATGCCGACGACCGCGCTGAGCAGTGCGCGTAGCGGGAGCCTGCGCGAACGGTCTGTTGCCCTGGAGCACATGAGGAGACACGCGAGGCTAGGCCGCGTGAGGGGCGCGGCTGGGATGCCCCGGCCCCCCAGGGGGCGCGGAGGTGCCCAGTCCAGCGGTGTGCGGCGCGGGACGGCGCGGAACCGCGGTGTCCTGCGGAAACGGTTCCGCTGCGGAAAAAGAACCGCCAGTTCCGCGCGGAAAAGTGCGGTTTCGAGGAGCTGGCCGGCGGCCGGCGCCCGCACGCACGCGAACGGGATCGAGCGGATCGCCAGCTGGCGGGGTCTCGAGGAGGGGCTCGGAAAGTCCAGCAGGGCGTGCGAACCCCGAGTCGGGAGCTGTTCTCACCCGTCTCTAACCCTTAACTTTAGGGTTATGGACGCCGGTGGTTCAAGCCCTCTCAAAGGGTCGGTATCACGTGAGAGCGAGCGCCGATTGGTGCCATGGGTGCGCGGTCTTACGGTGTTTGGATCACGGCCCTCGAAACGGAGAACTGATGAACAAACGACTTCTAATTCTCGCGGCGCTAACGCTCGCACTGGCTGTGGTGGGGCTCGCCCCCTCAGCCGGCGTTGGCAGCCCCATAGGCGTGCAGGCCGCCAACGCCCAGGTCCCCACCGACCCGGCTGATGTGGAGGATCCGGCTGACGTGGAGGACCCGGCCGATGTGGAGGACCCGGCCGATGTGGAGGATCCGGCCGACGTGGAGGATCCGGCCGACGTGGAGGATCCGGCCGACGTGGAGGACCCGGCCGATGTGGAGGACCCCGTGGCTCCTCCCATCTCGGTTGGTGACCCGGAGGCCGACGACACGGCCGTCGGCGGACTGGACGAGACCGACGTAGGCGCGCCAGTGGATGAGACCGACACCGCGGCCCCTGAGAACCCCGGGACGGATCCCGCCACGGATCCCGCCCCTGCTACAGACCCCGAGGCTGGCCTTGACGATTCGGCCGCGGGCGGCCTGGACCAGACTGATCTCGGCGCACCGGTGGATGAGACCGACACCCCGGCGCCGGCGGACCCCGGGACGGACCCAGCTCCCGCTCCGGCTCCACCCGCTGACCCCGACGCCGGGCTTGACGATACGGCCGTCGGCGGCCTGGACGAGACCGATCTCGGCGCACCGGTGGATGGGACCGACGCCCCGACGCCTGACAACCCCGCCCCGCCCGCACCCGCGCCCGTGACGCCGCCCGCTGCGGCTCCGCCTGCAGCGGCTCCGCCTGCGGCCAGCCCCCGCGCAACGCAGCCCAAGAGCACAACGAAGCGCAAGAGCGCGGCCAAGAAGCGCAACGCGGCCAAGAAGCGCAAGCTGGCCCGGAAGCGCAAGCTGGCCCACAAGCGCAAGCTGGCCCACAAGCGTAAGCTGGCCCACAAGCGCAAGCTGGCCCACAAGCGCAAGCTCGCACGGAAGCGCGGGCCGGCTCGTCAGCATCGGCAGAGGCGGTAGCGGGAACATGGCCCCGATATCAGGACACCTGCCGCGCCTTGGAGCTCTCGTGCTCGCGGTAGTGGTCGCCGCGGTTGCCTACTCGGTGTACGAGAGCGGTCAGTCGACGGGGTCCACCAGCGCCTCACCGGCGCCTCGAAGCGCGGGGCTGCCGGCAGCCGACCCGACGAACGATTCGACGAAAGCCCCCGAGCCCAAGGCCAAGCCCAAGCCCAAGCCAGGCCGGGATTCAAACCGGCCACAGCATACGGCTGACGGAGGCGTCCCGATCGTGGCCAGCGAGCTCGCTTTCGCTCCCGATTCGGGGGCGGGACCAGGTCCGGGAGGGCCAGTGCTGCGGCCTGTGGCAACCAAGCCGCCCGTCAGCACGCCAGAGCGGGGCGGTGGCAACCGGGGCGGTGGCAACCGGGGCGGTGGCAACCGGGGCGGTGGCAACGGCCTGGACCGCGAGCTGCAGCGCTTGATCGACGGCCCGAGCCCTAAGCCCAAGTCGCCCGCGCCCAAGCCTGTCGCACCCGCGCCAAGCCCGAATGCGCCAGCCCCCGGCGGCACCGCTCCGACAGCCGCACCTCCGGCTCCGACGCCGGCTCCTGCCGCTGACCCGGAGGCCGGGCTCGACGACACGCCGGTCGGCGGTCTGGACCCGACCGATCTCGGGGAGCCGACCGACGAGACCAACACCCCGGTCCCTGTCGCTGCGCCTCCCGCTCCGACCCCGGCCCCGGCTCCTTCCGCTGACCCGGACGCTGGCCTCGACGATACGGGCGTCGGCGGCCTCGATCAGACGGATACCGGCGGACAGGTGGGCACCGCGACCCCCGGCACCGCTGGGTAGGAACGACGGCACAGAGCATCTGTATTGGGCTAGACCTGGCCGATTGGAGGCATGTCCCACCGACCGCACGGTCGTCGGGGGGACCCTTCAATCGAAACAACGAGAACCATGATCCGCCGACGCCGACGGATCCGCCGGTTGATGACTCTTGGAGCAGCGCGACCTGCCGACCGTCGACTCCACGATCCCGCAGAGCCGCGAGCTCTACCACCGCTTCTCCCAGGCCGCGCACAACCGCCGCGGCGGAATAACATCGTGGCATGCGCGCTAGGCCTGCGGTCGCGCTCCTCTTGGCGGGCCTAATCCTCGCGCCCGTCGCTGGCGGATCGGGAGCACCGCAGCGGCGCGTCCGCGACGGCGTGACTGCCTCCTCCTGGCGACTACGACCGGGCACGCTCGTCACCCCGGAACGGCGCGTGTTCCGAATCCTCGTGACCGAGACCGCCTGCGCCAGCGGACAGCCGGCGACCGGCCGCGTCGAGGAGCCGCTGGTCATTCGCGAGCGGGCCCGTGTCCAGGTGGCGATGTTCGTGCGGCCGCTCGACGGGCCCGCCACGTGCCCCTCGAACCCGCCCACGCCCTACACCCTCCGCCTCGACCGCCCGCTCGGCGACCGCACGCTCGCCGACGGCGGCACGATCCCGCCGCGACCGGTGCGCGGGCGGCTCACACCCCGTGGCTATCAGCGGGCCATTTGGCGCGTCCTGAGCGACACCACGGAGCCGACGCGGCTCTTCACCGCGCTCGTCGTGCGTCGGAGACCGGTAGCCGAGTGCTCCCGCCTGATGCGGAACTTCACGGGCCGGGTCGGCCAGCTGCTCGGCCGTGTAGCCGGGTTGGACCCGCCACCAGCGGTAGCCGGCATCCAGCGCGAGTTCCTGGTCGCGGCCTGGAGTTCATGGCGGCGGCTTGAGAAGATCGGCGGCGACGTGACGACCGGCCGCGTTAGATGCGGCGACGACCTCAACAACCGCATCTACGGCATGCCGTCGACCGAGCGCGCCGAGCGCGCCATTGCCCGCCTGGAGCGTCGCGGCTACCGGGTGTTCGGCGAGTAGCGGCCTCTAGCCCTTGGGAACCCGCGACGCTGGCGTTCCCCGACTTCCTGCCGCACGGACGTCGCCTGTCGCGCCGGCTCGCCCACCGCGGGCGCGTCGTCATCAACCGTCTGCGGCGGATGCTCCAGCCTGGAGCCGTTGCATGTCGACAAGGTCAGCGAGAACGGAGCCGAGCAGCGTGCCCTGAGCCGAGCCGAACGACTCGGTCCACGTTTGGCGCCGCCTCCACGATCAGCCGCGACTCCGGCGGCAGTTCGATGTTCTCCCGTCCGTCGATCTGGAGCGTGAGCGCCGCGCTGTGGCGGAGGACCTTCAGAATGATGGGGTCGGCGTGGGAGAGCACCAGCGAGCCGCTGACGGCCGCGTGCGGGTCGAGAGGTGTCACGAGGACGGCCGTCGGTCTTGGCGAAACCATCAGCCCGTCGCCTGCCTGACGGCTGATCAGATCGCCGTCCACGTGCAGCGCGACCATGGCCTTCGAACCTCCTCGGCTCCGGCTCAGAACCACATCGTCGAAGGTCAGCAGCGGGCCACCCCGCCCGAGGTGGAGGGTCAGCGCGGTCTGGGACTCGACACCGAAGTCGCCGCGCCCAAGTGCGTCAAGGCTGCGACTGAGCTGCCGGACCTCGAACTCGGTCAGCTCGCCAAGGCGGCCCTGGTTCAGCCGCAGGACCGGGATGCCGCGGGGCGCCGCCAGCCGCACGGCCTCCAGCGCAGTCGCGTCTCCGCCCACCGCCACGACCAGCTCGCTCTCCGCGGCAAGCTCTCCGCGTTCCGAGGGGTCCGCGGAGGCGAGGACCGTCGTGCCCGTGCGCCGGGCCCAGCCATGCACGGTCTCGAGCACCGGCGTGGCGTCGCGTTCTGGATGGAGAACCAGGCCGATTCGGCTCGGTGCGTGGTGGTGGCCGGGCAGCTCCTGGAGGGCGCCGGCCGTGCCGATCATGCCGCGAGCGAGACCGCGGGGCGGGAGGTTGGGACGGCGTTGGAGCTGCTGGCGCGGTCGAGAGCGCGCAGGAACCCTGCCGTGGCCAGGCTGTTCGCGTCACGATCGGTGAGAACCACGCTCTCGAAGGCGGGCTCGACTCCCTCGAGCGGGACGAAGCGTACGCCGGGAGCGACGTAGCGCTCGGCGGCCGACTCGGGGAGCAGCGCGATGCCGGCCCCGGAGGCCACCGCGAGCAGTGCGTGCTCCACGTTCGGCTCTCCGACTTCGGTGAGCGTCGGCGATAGCCCGGCGTCGCGGCAGATCGAGACGACGGCGTTGTGGAAGGCCGGGTTCGTTTCGCGCGGAAGGGTCACGAGTCGCTCGGGCGCGAGGCGCTGGAGCGAGATCGCCGTATCCACGGCGAGGGGGTGCGTGACCGGCAGCGCGGCAACGGCGCTCTGGTGACCCACGGCCGTGGCGCGAAGGCCGTTCGCCGGCGCGGGAAGTCCCACCACCGCGGCATCGAGCCGCTGTGCGCGGACGTCCGCGATCAGGCGGAGGGTCGGCCCGGTCTCGAGCGAGATCTGCACACGCGGAGAGCTCGTCACGAGCTGCTGCATCGCCCGGGACACCGTGCGCGGCAGGGAGTCCGGCACGTAGCCGATCCGCAGGCGCGTGGTGGCCTGGTCCCGAGCGTTGCGTGCGGCTGCCTGGGCCACGTCGGCCTGGTGCAGCACGCGCCTTGCCTCCTCGAGCATCGCGTTACCGGAATCGGTGAGTGAGACGCTGCGCTGCGTCCGGTCGAAGAGCCGGACGCCCAGCTCCTCCTCGAGCTTGCGCACCTGCTCGCTGACCGCGGGCTGTGCCACATGCAGGCGCTCGGCGGCTCGGCGGAAGTGGAGCTCTTCTGCGACAGCTACGAAGTACCTAAGGTGGCGAAGTTCCATGGGATGAATGGTCGCCGACGGCGCCGCGCGTGTCGTCGGGCACCAGGCGACTCTGTTACTGCCACACAGGACGTAGACGCGTACGCGCGTGTACGCGGCGCGCACTACGCCGCCGCGCGGGCATCGAGGGCAAAAAGCCCCGAACGGCGCTCGCAAGGCGATCCACGCGTCAGGGGGCCGTCTGCGACGCCTGGTCGACGCCTGGCCCGGCGCCGTTGCCGTCGGACTGGCTGAGGCCGGCGGCGACACGCGCCCCGAGCTCGGGGTCGACGTTCGTCCAGTAGCCGATCACGCGCTCCTGCACCTCGCCCGACACGCCGTCGCTCGCGTGGGCCACGATGTTCGTGACGAGGTGCTCACGGTCGGTCTCGGACATCACCTCGCGGTAGAGCGTCCGGGGCTGGACGAAGTCGTCGTCGTCGGCATGCGGCTCGTACTCGTAGCGACCCATTTCGCCCGCCTCGACCCACCAGCCGGGTAGCTCCTTGCTGGGGTCCGCCTGCGGCCCGCCGTACGAGTTGGGCGAGTAGACGGGCTGGGCTCCGTTATGCCAGTAAGTCATCGGCCCGTCCTTGTTGTAGGAGTGCACGGGGCATTTCGGCGCATTGATCGGCAGCTGCTCGTAGTTGGCGCCGATGCGGTGCAGGTGCGTGTCGTGGTAGGAGAAGATGCGCCCCATCAGCATCTTGTCCGGGCTCAGGCCAATCCCGGGCACGAGCCGCGAGGGAGCGAAACCGGCCTGGTCGACCTCCGCGAAGTGGTTCTCCGGGTTGCGGTCGAGCACCATGCGGCCGATCGTGATCGGCGGGTAGTCCGAATGCGGCCAGGCCTTGGTGAGGTCGAACGGGTTGAACCGGTAGGACGCCGCCTCCTTGAACGGCATGATCTGCATCTCGAGCCGCCACTCCGCCGCATCGCCCGCGGCGAGCGCGTCCCACAGGTCACGACGGAGGAAGTCGGGGTCCTCGGACACCATCGCGTCCGCCTCGGCCAGGGTGAAGTTCTCGATGCCCTGGACGGTCTTGAAGTGGTACTTGACCCAGAACCGCTCGCCGGCCGCGTTCATCCACGAGTAGGTGTGGCTGCTGTAGCCGTTCATGTGCCGGTAGCTGCGCGGCGTGCCGCGGTCGGACATCAGGATCGTGACCTGGTGGGCGGTCTCAGGCGACAGCGTCCAGAAGTCCCACTGCATGTCGTTCGACCTCAGCCCTGTGTCGGGCATGCGCTTCTGCGAGCGGATGAAGTCCTCGAACTTGATCGCGTCGCGCACGAAGAACGTCGGCGTGTTGTTGCCAACGAGGTCGTAGTTCCCCTCGTCGGTGTAGAACTTGAGCGCGAAGCCACGCGGGTCGCGGACCGTGTCCGCGCTCCCGAGCTCACCCGCGACCTGGGAGAAGCGCGCGAACATCGGCGTGCGCTTCCCAACCTCGGACAGGAAGCTCGCGTTCGTCCACTGGCTCACGTCCTCCGTGACCTCGAAGAACCCGTGCGCGCCGCTGCCCTTTGCGTGAACGACCCGCTCGGGGACGCGCTCGCGGTTGAAATGCTGCATCTTCTGAACCAGATGAGCGTCGTGCAGGACGGTCGGTCCGTTCGGCCCGACGGTCAGCGAATGGTCATCGCTTGAGACCGGGATGCCGGAGTCGTTCGTGGTGGTCGGGGGACGCCTATCGCTCATTGGGAACCTCTTGGTCGATCCAGCGTGCAGGATTCAGGCCGGCGAGCTGCTTCCATCTCCGCCCCTCAAGTTGGTGTGCTTGCAACGTACGGCGGCGGGTCGACCCGATCGATTGGAACTCGTGATCATGCGAAAGCAGACCCGCGATGGCGTTCGTGACGACGCCGGGGATGCGCAACGCGAACACCGCCGCTCCCTGGATTCCCATGGCGGCCGCTCCCAGCGCGACGAGCACGATCCGGCTGGCCGAGTTGCCGGTGGACTCGCCCAACAGCTGGGCGTCACCCTCTCCACTCCAAGCCCCAGGAAGATCAGGTTCCCCGACTGGAACGAGGTGAAGACCTTGCCGAGCGCCGTGAAGCTGAGCGCGTCCATCCAGCCGGCGAGAGCGGCGAGGAGGACGAGCAGGCTGGATTCCGCGCGGGTCACCGAATGCACGCTAGGTGTGGCTGGCGGCGCTGCCGATACGGCTGGGCGTTCGGTCGATATGGACCCGCTGTCGTGTGGTGGCCCCGGTCGAATGCCGGGAAAGGAACGACGCCGGGACGAAGGCGAGTGCACCTACAGCGAGAATCCACCAGAACGGTGGGCCAAAGGCGTCCGCGGCTCCGCCAGGGATCTCGTGGGCGAGTACGACCGCTGCCAGAGCCACGCCGAGCGAGCCGCCCATTCGCTGCATCGTGTTGATGGCGCTCACGGCCCGCGTCGTGTCGGCGTCGCCGACCGCCGCGGAGACGCCTGCCATCGCGGGCATCAGTGACGCGCCGATGCCGAGACCGCGGAGCACGAGCGCTCCGGCGAGCAGGGGGTACGGCGTGGACGCGTCCGCAAGCGCGAATGGCAGCGTGCCAAGCAACAAGAGCGCCAGCCCCAAGGGGACCACCCGGGCGGGGCCGAAGCGATCGGTGGCCCGCCCGGCGAACGGCATCATCATCGCGGCACCGATGCCCTGGGGAGCGATGAGCAGGCCCGCGTCGAGGGCACCCTGCCCTCGGACGCTCTGGTAGTAGAGCGGAAGCAGGAACATCGCCCCGAACAGGTTCATGCCGAGGCATAGGGCGGTGCCCGCGGTGCCGGCAAAGGCTGGCCGCCCGAAGAGGCGCACGTCGATCAGGGGATTCGACGCACGCCGGGCGTGGATCACGAAGGCAGCGACCAACGCCATGCCCGCCAGCATTGGCGCGAACGCCCGGACCCCAGCCGCGCCGCCGTTGGAGATCGAAGCGAGGCCGTAGACCAGCCCGGCCAGCCCGGGCGCAAGGAAGGCGAAGCCCCTCAAGTCCAGGCGGTCACCGCGGTCGGGTGGGTGCGTCGGAAGGTGGCGTGCGGCGAGCACCAGTGCAAGCGCGCCGACTGGGACGTTCACATAGAAGATCCAGCGCCAGCCGCCGTCCTGCACGAGCAACCCGCCCAGGACGGGCCCCAGCGCGGGCCCGAGCAACTGGGCGATTCCGAGGATCCCCAGCGCTCGCCCGACGCGACCCGGGCCGGCTGCCCGGACCAGCATCGCCATGCCGACGGGCAGGATCATGCCGCCTCCGAAACCCTGGAGGATGCGGAACGCGATCAGGCTGCCGAGCGACCACGAGATCCCCGCGAGTATCGATCCGGTCAGGAAGATGCTCACGGACGTCATCCAGACACGCCTGCCACCGAAGCGGGCGGACGCCCAGCCGGAGAGCGGGATCGCCACGGCAAGCGCAAGCAGGTACGCGCTCGCCACCCAGTGGACTTCTGTGACGGACACGCCGAAGTCGCCGGCCAGATCGTGAAGCGCGACGTTGACGCTCGTCGTGTCGACCATCGACATGACCGAGCCCAGCACGACGGTCAGGCCGACCCACCGGGTCGCGGAGTCGAGGCGATCCGGCGGGCCCCCGGTCATTTTGAGTCAGTGCTCGAGTGAGACCTGCAGCTTGGTGCGCAGAGCGCGACGCATCCCGAGCGACCGGTGGCACGACGCGAGCGCCACGCCGGTGACGCTTCGGAAGCGCTCCTCGTCGACACCCGGTACGCGTCCGAGAATCTTGACCTCGACGCCCAGGACCGACCTCGGCGTGGCGCCCGCTGACAGGCGGCACCAGGCATCGACCACGAGCTCGCGCGCGGGTACGCCGTTGCGCTCGAGCCGCTCGGCCAGGTCGGTCGCCATGAATGCCGAGTACGCGGCGGCAAGCAGCTCGCCGGGCGTGGTCTCGCCCTCGTGCGGCTCGCCGTCCGGAACGGACATCGGGAGGGCCGTGAACGCGTCGCTCTCCACACGCAGGCGGGCAACTCCATGCGGGGGGTCGCGGAGCCAGCGGACCTTTCCGTGCCGGACCGCCGGATCGTGACTCAGCGACGTCGCCATTCAGGCACCCACCCGCGCCGCGAGCCGAGCAGCGGCATCTTCCTCGCGGTCGAGGGCGGAGCGGTAGGTCGCGTAGGCGGTGGCCTTCAGCTCGCGCGCCGCTCGCTTCCAAGCGGCGAGTGCCAGCTCGGCTTCCATCGCGGCGAACGCCCATGCGTCCCAGAATTCGTCGGTCGGGAGGATTCTTCTACGGCTATCTGTGAGCATCTAGGTAGCGAAGCCGATCTGGGCAGGACGCTCAACAGGGGCTGCTGCTCGGCCGAGCGCCGCTGACGATCAGTCTGCGGCAGGCCGGCGGTCTGGCGGGACACCCGCCGCGCGGGCGGCGGCCTCGACGGACCCGAACAGCGCCTCCACCGTCGCGCGGGGCGGCCAGTCCGCCATCCGCTGGTTCCAGTCGGAGGGCACAGGCGGCCGGCCACGGAAGAAGGCGAACGCCCTGATCGCGCGCATCACCGCAGGGCGCGTCCATGTGACCTTCTGACGGACGCGCACAGGGGGGGATGCTTCCGGCATCACCGCCGTCGAGCGCCCGCAGCGCAGGCAGGTCTCGCCGTCGAGCAGCGGGCGTTCACACCTGCAGAGGCGGGCCAGTGCGGGTTCTGTGCTCATTGCCAACACGACACCGGTCTGGGGCCCCCGCGGCAACAACGGCTGCCGCTTGTCCGAGCGCGGGACGCGATCACGCAGCACTGAACGGAATGCACTATCGACCGACCGCCGAAAGCTGTTGGGCGGCCCCCGGTCGGCACCTACCTTCGGCGCATGTTCCGCCTGCTCGCCATCGCCGCCGTTGCCGCCGTCGCGGTGTTCGCGGCGACCGCCGAGCCGCCCGCGGCAGTTGCCGCGACGTGCGCGAGCGCGAACGCCAAGCCGATCGACTCGAGTCGCGCAACGGTGTCCCGGGCGATGCTGTGCCTGATCAACGTCGAGCGACGCAAGCACGGCCTCCGCGCCCTGCGCCTCGAGCCACGCCTGTCGAAGGCAGCGCGGGATCACTCGCGGGACATGGTCCGGAGGCGTTACTTCTCGCACACGACTCCCGATGGGATTGGCTTCGCGGAGCGCATCCGCGGCGCCGGCTACCTGACCACGTCGCGCCGGTGGCGCGTGGGGGAGAACATCGCGTGGGGATGGCGTCGCAGGGACGCCGCGGCCAGGATCGTGCGCGAGTGGATGCACAGCCCACCGCACCGCGAGGAGATCCTCGAGCCGTCGTTCCGTGACGTGGGCATCGGCGCGGTCGCGGGGACGCCGCGCCCACTCCCGCGTGGCGGCGGCACCTTCACAGTCGACTTCGGGGTCAAGTTTTGAAACGCCCAATCCTGTTCGCCTACGACGGCTCGGCGCAAGCGAAGGCAGCCATCCGCCAGGCGGCCGAGCAGCTCAGGAACGGCAGGCCGGCGATCGTCCTGACCGTCTGGCATGCCCTGGCAGCTGTGCCATTCCCGACGGCGGTCGGGCTGACCTCGGAAGGCCTCGAGAACAGCATCGAGCAGCAGGCTCGAAGGATTGCGGAGGAAGGTGCCGAGCTGGCCCGCTCCGGCGGCTTCGACGCCGAGCCGGTGGCTGAGCAGGGCGACCCGGTCTGGCAGCGGATCGTCGACTACGCCGAGGAACGCGACGCGGGGATCGTCGTCATGGGCTCGCATGCACGCACGGGGATAGGCCTGGTGCTCCTTGGAAGCGTTGCCGCAGCCACCACCCGGCACACGGACCTCCCGGTCCTGATCGCGCACTGAGAATGCGCGCGTTCCACGCATTCGTAGTGTCGGCTGCCCTGTTCATACTTGCCATCGCTGCGCTGCCCGTCCTTCATGGTGGATGGGACGCCGTGGCGGGCGGCGTCATGCTCCTGAGCGCGTTCACCTCGATGCTCGCCTTTGCTCTCGTTCGCTCCCCAATCGTCGCGGCCGTCCTCATCGGAACGCTCTCGTTGGCCTGCGCCGGCGGAGGTGCGCCTCAGTCCGCCGCGGCCGACGGCCTGAGGGTCGACCGCTTCGACGCCGATCGCACCTGGCGGATCGTCGAGCGCCAGCTTGCCCACGGCCAGCGCCCCGCGGGCTCGGTCGAGCTGCGGGCACTCGCGCCCAAGCTGCGCAGGCTGCTTCCGAACGGCCGATTCGAGGCGCTGCCGGGCGAGCCCGGGCTGCGCAACGTAGTCGGCACGCTGCCCGGCCGCCGGCCCGCGATCGTGGTCGGAGCGCACTACGACACGCTTGCGAAGCCGATCGGCTTCGTCGGCGCCAACAACGGCGCCGCCGGAACGGCCGTCGTGATCGAGGCGGCGCGCGCGCTCCGCCGTGTCCCACGTCCCCCCGGGGCGCGCGAGGTGCGCTTCGTCCTATTCGACGGGGAGGAGCCCGCGGTCGGTCTGCCGGAGGAGAGCACCGACTTCTACAGGACGGGCCTACGCGGCTCGCGCGCCTATGTGGAGCGCCACCCGCGCCGTAGCGCGGCGATGATCCTCCTCGACTACGTCGGGAACCGCGGCCTGCGGCTGCCACGCGAGGGCAGCTCGACGCCGGCTCTGTGGCGGCGCCTACGCGCGGCCGCGCAGGTGACCGGTGCCGCGCGCTACTTCCCCGACGCCACCGGCCCCACGATCACCGACGATCACACGCCCTTCCTTCGAGCAGGCGTGCCTGCTGTCGATCTCATCGACTGGAGCTATCCCGGCCACGACCTCTCCGATCAGCTCGACCGGCTCTCCCGGCGCAGCCTCGATGCCGTCGGCGAGACCGTCGTCGAGCTCGTGGCGAAGCTGCGCTAGGCGGCGCGGCGCAGCGGCTGCGCGGGCCGGCGGACGGGGAACTGATAGATCTTGGCCCCCGCGGGCTCGGGCGTGGCATGCGGCGTGAACTGAGGCTCGTAGGGCTGCGTCTCGATCAGCTTCTCGGTGCCGCACGTGGGGCAGATGAGCAGAAAATGGAGCAGCTTCTGCTCGTGGTCGTAGCGCGTTGTGGTGTCGTGCATGTGACCGCATGGCTGTGTGGACGCCGGCCTGCGGCGGCGACGCTCCGTTCGCCAATCGGCGACGGTCATGTCGCCGGGAATGGTCGACTCGACGAGCCGAACCGATTGGCTTTCGAGCTGCCGGCCGATCGGGCTGACGGGTTTCATGCGCCCGCCGCGGGCTGCAGCACGAGCCCGTTGTTGTAGGCGAACACGACGAGCTGGGAGCGGTCACGTGCACCGAGCTTCACCATCGCGCGGCTCACGTGGGTCCGCGCCGTGGCGGGACTTAGGACGAGCTCTTCGGCGATCTCGCCGTTGCTGAGTCCCATCGCGACCAGCCCGACCACCTCGCGCTCGCGCGCGGTCAGCACCGCGACGCGCTCGTCGTTGGGCTGGCTCGGCTCGGGACGCGAGGCGAAGTCTGCGATCAGGCGCCTGGTGAAGCTCGGGGACAGCAGCGCGTCTCCGCGCGCGAGGACGGCGACTGCCCGTACCAGCTCGCTCGGCTCGGTGTCCTTGAGCACCACACCGCTGGCCCCGGCACGGAGCGCGGCGAAGGTGTGCTCGTCGGCCTCGGAGTTCGCGAGCAGCATGACCGGGACGCCCGAGTCGGCGAGGAGGCGTCGAGTGGTCTCAACCGAGTCGAGGCCCGGGAGACCCGCGTCGAGCAGCACCACATCCGGCTTGAGCTGGCCGGCCAGGTCCAGGGCCTCTTCTCCTGTGGCGGCCTCGCCAACGACGGTGACCGTCCCATCCTCCTCGAGCAGCGCCCGGAGCCCCGCCCGCACCAACGCCTCGCCCTCCGAGAGGATGACCCGGCTGCTCTGCCGAACGGCCCTGAGCGGGGCGATCGGAGTGGGGGAATCCTCGGGGGGCATATCTGAGTTCCTCGCTACACAGCGACCGGCCGGGGACGACGGGACGTGACAAGTCCGCTCTCGTAGGCGAACGCGACCAGCTGCGCGCGGTCGCGCGCCTGGAGCTTGCTCATGGCGCGGTTCACATGCGTCTTCGCGGTTGCCGGCCTCATGGCCAGGCGCTCCGCGAGCTCTGTGTTGCTGAGACCCTGCGCTGCGAGGGCCATCACCTCGCGCTCGCGGTTCGTGAGCTCCTCGAGGCCGTCGGGGGCCTCGTGGCGGACGTCCGTGTCGGACGCAAACCGCAGGATCAGCTGGCGGGTGACCGAGGGGGAGAGTGCGGCATCTCCGCGGGCAACCACCCGGACAGCCTCGACCAGCTCGGCCGGGTCGCTGTCCTTGACCAAGAAGCCGCTCGCGCCGGCACGGAGGCAGGCGAAGACGCTCTCGTCTCCGGGGCTGGAGGCGAGGATCACGGCGCGGGTCTGCGGAAGGTCTGCAATCTGTCGAGTGGTCTCCACGGCGTCGAGCCCCGGCAGGCGAGCGTCGATCAGCACCACGTCCGGGTCGGTGCGCCGGGCGAGCTCCACGGCCTCGTCCCCGGTGGTGGCCTCGCCGGCGATGGTGATGCCGAACTCGGTTTCGAGGAGCGCGCGGAAGGCGGCCCGCAGGAGCGCGTGTCCGTCGGCGATGAGGACGCTGATCTCTCGCGTCGCGGCGGGTCCCTGGACGCGACCGTCCGGCGGGACGAGCGTGAGGCGCGAAGCCGCACCCAGTTCGGTGTCAATAACGGGCTCTGGGAGGAGTGCCGGAATCACAGACAGCACTATGCCCCCATGTGGCATCAGGCTCTATGCCCGCTCACCGGAGATCTTGCGACTGATGGCCGGAGACTGGGGGTAGGGTTGGCCCTACGTAGGGTGCAGTCTCCGGTTTGCCCTACTCCGCGCGTGCGGGGTCCCTGTAATGATCGCCCCAGTGACAGGTTCAGTGCTCCTCATCGACGACGACCCGGCGTTCCGCCGGCTCGCCCGCCAGACCCTCAGCGGCAGCGGGCTCACAGTCGTTGGAGAGGCGGCGACCGCCGCGGCAGGCAGCGCGGCGGCGCGCAGCCTCGAGCCCGAGATCATGCTCGTGGACGTCGGGTTGCCTGACGGCGACGGCATCAGCCTCGCCGGCGAGCTCTCGGCACTCCCCTGGGGCCCCAGGGTCGTCCTGACCTCCGTCGACCCGGACGCCGCGAGTCCGGAGGAGGTCCGCAAGTCGGGTGCGATCGGCTTCGTACCGAAGCAGGATCTGCCTGGATCCGGCCTCGACATGCTGATGGCGCGCATATAGCCGCGCTGCGCGTGTCAGCGAGTACCGTTCCTCCTGTTGTGGAGGAAGAACGGCTGCGCCTTTTGATCGGAGAGGACGATGTCCTGCTGCGGGAGGGCATAGCGCGGCTACTGGCGGACGCGGGGATCGACGTCGTGGCCCAGGCCGGCGACGCCGACGATCTTCTGCGGAAGGGCCTCGCGCACCGTCCCGACGTCGCCCTCGTGGACGTGCAGATGCCACCGCACGACGGGGACGACGGGCTGCGCGCCGCGCTCGAGTTGCGCCGCCAGCACCCCGAGGTGGGGATCCTCGTGCTCTCGGCGTCCTATGAGGAGCACTACGCCCTCGAACTGATCGGCGAGCGCCCCGAGGGCGTGGGCTATCTGCTGAAGGAGCGCGTCGGAGACGTGGACGCGTTCGTGTCGGCGATCGAGCGTGTGGCGGCTGGCGGCAGCGCCCTCGACCCGGAGGTGGTCGGGCGAATGCTCGGTCGGCGGGCCGGCGGCCCATTGGACGATCTCACCGCTCGCGAGCGCGACGTGCTCGCCGCGATGGCGGAGGGAAAGTCCAACCGCGGCATCGCGGAAGAGCTCGTGGTCACGGAGGCCGCCGTCGAGAAGCACGTGACGGGCATCTTCCACAAGCTCGACCTCGGCGGGGAGCCGACCGATCACCGGCGCGTGCTGGCGGTCCTGACCTACCTGCGCAGCTCGGCGAGCTGAGCCGAGAGCGGGATCGCCGCCGCCACGACCGTGCCGCCGCCGAGCGGACTCTCGACGCCCAGCCGGCCACCCAGCACGGCAAGCCGGTCCGCGAGCCCGACGAGGCCGCTCCCATCGGGCCGCGCGCCGCCCACACCGTTGTCGTTGACGCGCAGGCGAAGGTTTCCGTCCTCGACCTCGACCGCCGCCTCGGCGGCCAGGCCGGCCCGATGGGCACGCCCCAATGTCGTCACGGGACGAGGCTAACCCGTCAGTCGACCCGACAGCTCGCCGCGAGCAACCGCGATCTCGGTGACCGCGGCGCCCACGAACGCAGCCCGGCAGAGAGAGATCTCGTCGTCGAGATCGGCCATGTAGGCCTCGCAGCTCGTCAGCCCTGCCGCGTCGGCGTCGATCCGTTCCATCTGTAGGCGGGTCAGGTGTGCGCGTATCTCGCTGGCGTTCATGCGGGGATGCTCCCCCAGAGGCAGGGCGTTGTCGTCAGGCGCCAGGCGACTTTTCCGGGTACCACGGAGAGCGTGGCTTTCACGCGTCGTACCGCGCGCGACGTAGTTACGTGTCGAAGCGCGAGTCGCGGATGTAGTCGCAGAAGTTGGGTCGCACGTAGCCTGGCACGGTCGCCTCGAGGATGTCCGTGTTCATCGTCCCGAAGGTCGTTTCGGGCTTGTCGCGCATGCCGGCCGAGAAGGCCTCGACGATCCCGGTCTTGAAGCCGGTTCGTGGATGGGCAGCCAGGACCTCATCGCGCTGTTCGGGTGAGAGCTCGTTAAAACGAAAGCCGAGCACGTCGTACTCCACGCCCATGGTCACCAGCCGCACCTCGGGTTGCTTGTAGCGCGGGACCTCGGGTGTGGTGTGCAGGGCGATCGACTCCCAGACGGTCATCACGCGCTCCTCGGGCAGGCCGTGGCTCTCCAGGAACGCGCGAGCGGCGTTGGCCCCGTCGATCTCGAAGCGCTCGTGCTGTGAGCGGTGGCCCTCGACGAGCCCGATGTCGTGGAACATGGCGCCGACGTAAAGGAGCTCCGGGTCATAGTCCAGGCCGAGGTTCTCACCCTGGAGGGAGGCCCAGAGGAAGACGCGCCGCGAGTGGTCGAACAGCAGCTGCGTCGAGACGTCCCCGACGAACTCCGTCGCCTCGCGGGCGATCGTGCTGTCCGGAATCGGAATCCCGGCGATGGCGGGGCTGCGGATAACGCTCATGCGATTCAGCGTGGAGCGACCCCCGATGGCGGGCGATACGCACTCGGACACGTCCGATCGGAGTCCGCGATCACCAGGCGCCCGAAGTGAGCCATCGTTGCTGTCATGAACAGCGTGACTCTCGGGAGGACCGGCCTGGAGGTATCTCCGATTGCGTTTGGCACCTGGCAGCTCGGAGGCGAATGGGGAGGGTTCGACGAGCGGCAGGCCGTGGCCGCCATCCGCCACGCCCGCGAGCTGGGGGTCAATCTCTTCGACACGGCTCAGGGCTACGGGTTCGGCGCCTCCGAACGGCTCCTGGGCCGGGCTCTCCGCGACGATCTCGACAAGCGCCGCGACGAGGTCGTGATCGCCACCAAGGGCGGGCTGCGGATGACCGACGACGGCCTCGTTCGCGACGCGAGCCCCGACTTTCTTCGCTCCGGACTCGAGGACAGCCTGCGTGCGCTCGAGGTCGACCACATCGACATCTACCAGGTGCACTGGCCCGACCCGGGCGTCCCATTCGCCGAGACCGCCGCCGGCCTCGACGCGCTCGTCCGGGAGGGAAAGATCCGGCACGCCGGCGTCTCCAACTACGACGCGACCCAGATGGCCGAGTTCGCTGAGACGCGGCCGGTGGAGACGCTTCAGCCGCCGTACCACCTGTTCCGCCGCGAAGTTGAGCGGAGCGTCCTTCCCTACGCTCGCGAGCACGACATCGGGGTGCTCGTCTACGGGTCGCTGGCCCATGGGCTGCTCACCGGCAGCATGGACGAGCACACGACCTTCGCCGCCGACGACTGGCGCAGCGGGAGCACCGTGTTCCAGGGCGAGCCGTTCCGGCGCAACCTGGAGGTCGTCAGCCAATTGCAGCGCCTGGCCGCTGATGAGCTCGGGACATCCGTGGCGCAACTGGCGACCGCATGGACCCTGGCCAATCCGGCGGTTGATGTCGCGATCGTGGGCGCGCGCAGCCCCAAGCACATCGAGGAGGCCGTTGCCGCCGCCGAGCTCCCCCTCAGTGAGGGCGATCTCGAGCGGATCGATTTCATCGTGGCGGACTCGGAGCCGATCGCCGGCCCGTTCCCCGAGATGGGTCGTCTGAGCACCGACACGAGCGTCTTCACCGACGCCGGCGTGAGCTAAGGACAAAGCAATGGCGAGGGTGCTACTTCGCGGCCACCTGCCGGTATCGCGCCACCGCCAGCGGCGCGAAGATCGCGATCAGCGCGAAGCACCAGACGAAGGACATCCACACGTCAGTGTGCGCCGGCGTGCCGAGCCAGAGCGAGCGGAGCGCATCCGCAAAGGTGGTGAACGGGTTGGCCTCGGCGAACTGCCGCAAGCCGTCGGGCATCGTGGCCGCCGGCACGAACACCGACGAGGCGAACGTGAGCGGGAAAAGGAACACGAAGCCAATCGAGTTCGCGGTCTCCGGCGTCGAGGAGAGCAGCCCCAGGAGCGCAAAGATCCACGAGAACGCGTAGCCGATCAGGAGCAGCAGCACGATTCCGAGCACGACCTGGCCGACGTCGGTATCGATGAACCCGAACCCAGCTGCGAAGCCCACCGCGAGCAGCACAACCAGCGAAAGGCAGTTCAGCGGAATGTCCGAGAACGTGCGCCCAGCCAGCACGGCCGCGCGTGACATGGGCAGCGAGCGGAAGCGGTCGATCAGGCCCTTCCGGACGTCGTCGGAGAGCCCGAGGGCGGTCACAAATCCGCCGAAGGCGATGGACTGAACGATGATGCCCGGCATCAGGAAGTCGACATAGTCGAACGGCCCGGAATCGATCGCGCCACCGAACACGTACACGAACAGCAGCACGAACATCACCGGCTGGATCGTGTAGGCGATCAGCAGATCCGGCTGGCGGGGGATCCGGATCAGGTTGCGCTTGGCAAGCACCAGCGTGTCCGACACGCTCATCGCGAGCGAGCTCATGCGGCCTTCTCGACCGGCTCGGGCATCTCTGTGGGCGGCTCCTCGTCGGTGGTGCGGCCGGTGAGCCCGAGAAACACGTCGTCGAGCGTCGGCCGGCGAAGCGCGATGTCGTCGATCCCAATGTCGGCCGCGTCGAGCCGACGCACCGCTTCCGCGATTACGCCCGACCGGGTGCGCACCGGCATACCGACGGTGCGGGCCTCAAACGACGGTCGCTCATCGGACATCTCCGCCAGCACGCCGGTTGCGCGTTGGACGTCCTCGGGGTGCTCGAGCTGGACCTCCAGCCGCCCGGCGCCGACACGGTCCTTGAGCTCATCCGAGGTGCCCTCGGCGATCACATTCCCGTGGTCGATCACAACGATTCGGTCCGCGAGCCGGTCCGCCTCGTCGAGGTATTGCGTTGTCAGCAGCACCGTCGTCCCGCCCGCCACGCGTCCCTCGATCGTCTCCCACAGCCCGAGCCGGCTGCGCGGGTCGAGGCCGGTCGTCGGCTCGTCCAGGAATAGGACCGGCGGGCGGAACACGAGCGCGGCCGCGAGGTCGACCCGCCGGCGCATGCCGCCCGAGTATGTCTTCACGGGTCGCTTGGCAGCGTCGCTGAGCTCGAACCGCTCGAGCAGCTCGCCCGCCCGGTCCCGGGCCGCTTCACGTGGCATGTGGTACAGGCGGCCGACCATTTCAAGGTTCTCGAAGCCCGTGAGGTTCTCGTCGACGGCCGCATACTGGCCCGCGAGGCCGATCTTGGCGCGCAGTGCAGCTGCGTCGCGCACGGCGTCGAGCCCCATGACCCTCGCCGTGCCGCCGTCCGGCTTAAGCAGCGTGGCAAGGATCCTCACGGCGGTGGTCTTGCCGGCTCCGTTCGGGCCGAGCAGTCCCAGCACGCTGCCGGTAGGTGCCGAGAAACTTACGTCGCAGAGCGCCCGTACCGAGCCGTAAGCCTTCTCAAGCCCCTCGACTTCGATCGCGCAATCGGCCATCTACTCGAACGTAGTCGCGCCTCGTCGCATGATCAGTACGGATCGACGATCACCGGGAAGGAGCGCACGATTGTTCAGAACAGCTCTCGCCAGCTGAAGTCGGGCGAGTAGCCCAGCACGCGCCGGGCCTTCTCGATGCTGAGCAGCGTGTCGGTCCCACTGACGTCGTCGGCCACCGGCACGCTGGGGAAGACCTCGGCCATCAGCTCGCGGCTGGGCCGCTGCATCACCGTGTCCGCAGCCGCGATGATGAAGCTCTCGGCGCCCGCGATGTCGGCCTCCAGGCCGAGCCGAACGCTCTGCGCCACGTGGCTCTCGTCGACGTAGCCCCACAGGTTCCACTTGCGCGCGTGCGGGTCGTCCCAGAACGACGGGAACTGCTCGTAGTCCTCGCGGACCATCACGTTCGAGAACCGCAGCCCGACGATGGGGATGTCGCTCCAGCGGTTGAACTGGCGCGCCATCTCCTCCCCGAGGACCTTGGAGAGCGCATAGCTCGACTCCGGGTACATGTGCGCCTCGTCGACCGGCGCGTAGTCGGGCGGGCGCTTGAACGGAACCCCGAGCGTGGTCTCGCTCGACGCCCACACCACGCGTCGAAGCCCGAGCCGGGCCGCGGACGCGAAGACGGTGTGCGTGCTGACGACGTTGGTTCGGAAGACCTGGTCGGGGGTGGCAGCCACCGGGGACGGGATGGCGGCGAGGTGGACCACGGCCTCGATGCCCGGCATCCGCTCCCCGCCGGCCAGCGCCTCCAGGGTCTGCCCGAAATCGGTCAGGTCGGCGGGCATGAACGGCGCCGGCGTGTCGGGCGAGTACGACTCGGGGGAGGGGACCCGATCGATGTTGAGCACGTCGTGTCCGCGCTGGAGAAGGTCGCGGACCACCACCCTGCCCGCCTTGCCGCTACCCCCGGTGACAGCGATCCTCGTCATGCGCCGGTTTTGAGCCTAACGTGGCGGCGTCGTCGGGCGGGAGTCCTCACAATGGGGAGCTCGGCCGTTCCAAATCGATCCTTCGGAAGGAAGCCGCGATGGGATTCGACCAGTATCACGAGCCGCCCGATGAGCTGCCCGCCGAGACGCGGACGTTTGCCCGCCTGTGCGCCTCGCTGACCGAGGAGGCGGAGGCGATCGGGTGGTACGAGCAGCGGCTCGCCGTCGAGCCGGACTCCGACGCCCGCGCGATCATGCGCGACGCGCAGGGTGAGGAGTTCAAGCACTTCAGCATGGACCTCGAGTTCCTGCTCCGGCGGACGCCGGCGTGGCGCGAGATCGCCGAGGGCGTTCTCTTCCAGCCCGGCGACATCGTCGAGCATGGCGAGGAGGCCGAGGAGGAGACGTTCGAGTCAAGCCCCGACCGGCCGACGCAAGGGGACGCGTCCGGCTCGCTCGGGATCGGCAGCCTGAAGGGACGGACGCTGTGAACCACCTACTGCGCTCGGTTGCGCCGATCTCCGATGCCGGCTGGAACCTGCTCGACGAGGAGGCCACCCAGCGGCTCGCCCCAGCACTCGCCGCCCGCAAGCTCGTCGACTTCTCCGGTCCCCACGGCTGGGACCATTCCGGCACGAATCTCGGACGCGTCGACGAGCTCGCCGACGGTCCAGTCGACGGCGTTGGCGCGCACCAGCGGCGCGTGCTGCCGCTCGTCGAGTTGCGCATTGGCTTCAGCGTGGCACGGGCCGAGCTACGCGATGCCGACCGGGGTGCCGCCGACGCCGACCTCGCAAGTCTCGACGAGGCCGCGCAACGGATCGCGCGGGCGGAGAACGTTGCCGTCTGCCACGGGTTCGATGCCGCCGGGATCGCTGGGATCACAGAGGCGGCGTCGCATTCGCCGATCGAGTTGAGCGACGACTTCGACGCGTATCCCGGCCACGTCGCCAAGGGCGTGGAAGTGCTGCTCGAGGCCGGAATCGACGGTCCCTACGGGCTCGCGCTCGGCCCGGCCTGCTACACCGGCGTGATCGAGTCGACGGAGCACGGCGGCTATCTGGTCTTCGACCACCTCCGCAAGATCCTCGGCGGCCCGATCGTCCGGGCGCCCGGTGTCGATGGAGCGCTCGTGCTCAGCATGCGCGGCGGTGACTTCCTGTTCGAGTCTGGCCAGGACCTCTCGATCGGCTACGACAGCCACGACTCCGAGGTGGTGCGGCTTTACTTCGAGGAGAGCTTCAGCTTCCGGGTCGCGACCGAGGAGGCCGCGGTCGCGCTCGTGAACGCGCCGACGGGGTGAGCCAGGGGTCGTACGTCGGGTCTACGGCGCGTCGTGCGCTCTCGCAGCCTCTCGGAAGGCCAGTCGCCTCGCGCGCAGTATCTCCGCCGTGTCTCGGCGGGTGATCGGCCTCGCCCCGAGACCGATGGCCACCTCGCGCGTCGCGTCGGGAATGTCGTAATGGTCCTTCCACGGACGCGCCGGGCTTCGATGGAACCAAGCCCGTTCATGGCCGAGGCCGGCCGCGAACGCGTGGAGCTCCTCGGTCGTATCCGCAATCAGGTGGGACCACTCGCGGCCGCGCCAGGGGATGCGGCTGTCATCGACGTACACGGCCATCCACTACGCCGCGGCTGGCTGAGCGCCCGGCAGCGGCCGCGTGACGAGACCCTCGGCCACGGCCCATTGGATCGTCCGCGCGAAGGTGTCGGCCACGGGGGTGTACTCCAACCCGAGCTCCCGAGTCGCGCGCGAGCCGTCGTAGCGGTGGCCGTGCAGGATCGTTCGTACGCGGGCGCGGCAGACCGAAGGTGTCTTCCCGCGCAGGCGGTACGCGGCCTCGGCCACCGCAACCGCCGCGCGCGCAACCGGCGGCGGGATCATCCGCACGCGGTCGCGCACGCCGGACAGCTCGGAAACGATCTCCAGCGCCTGGAGCGAGTGGATGGTGGCGCCGTTGAGCACGTAGCGCTGGCCGCTCTGCGCCCCGCTCGGCCGCCAGCAGGTGGCCCTCGACGCAGTCCTGGATGTCGACCACGCTCACCTGGGTGTCCACGAACGCGGGCAGTCTGCCGTTCAGGTAGGCGATGATGATCCCGCCGTTTCCGCCCGTGCGCGGAGGGCCCTGGACCGAAGATGGGTTCACCGCCACCACCTCAAGGCCCGTGTCGGCGGCCGCGGCGAACACCGCCTGCTCGCCCTCGTGCTTGGAGCGGTCGTAGACCGACAGGTAGGAGCCGCGATGGGTGCTGACCTCGGTGCCGACCGTGCCCGCGGGCTCACCGAGCGAGGCGGCCGACGACGTGTAGACCATCCGGCCGATGCCGGCTCTGGCAGCGGCTCGTACGGCGGCCTCCGCGCCTCCCACATTCACCCTCAGGAGCATGTCCGGGTCGGGCGGGCAGTGGGAGTTCAAGCCGGCGACGTGGTATGCCGCCTCGCACCCGGCCATGCCGGCGGCGATCGACTCCTCGTCGAGCAGGTCGCCCCGGGCAACCTCGGCGCCGCGGGCGGCCACCTTCTCCGCCGCCGCGTCGGAGCGCGCGAGCCCCACCACTTGATCTCCGCGCTCGAGCAGCCGGGTTGTCAGGGCGCCGCCGATGAAGCCGCTGGCGCCGGTTACGAAGACGCGGGCCACGGTCAGGCCGGCTGGCGTGGGTCGGCGTGTTCGGGGTGCGGCTCGCGTTCCGTTCGAGCCCCGCAGTCAGCGAGGAACTGCCGGACTCGCTCCATCACCTCGCTGGGACTCTCGCTCGCGCGGGGGACTATCGGCTTCCCGAAGCGGATCTCGAGCGAGTGACGCGGGCCGGGCCGGCCAGCCTTGAAGACCATCCAACGGCGTCCGCGCGGCATCGCGTCGCGGGTGCCCGACACGTAGATCGGCACGACCGGTAGGTGGTGCTCGGAGGCCAGCAGCGCGGCTCCCGACCGCAGCCGCCCGACGCGACCGTCCGGCGAGCGCGTGCCTTCGGGAAAGATGAGCAGGCTGCCGCCCTCGCCGATGAGGCGGTCGAGGTGGGCGGTCTGGCCCGGTCCCACGCCGGCACCGCTGGTGCGGTCGAGCGGCACGGTCCCGAACGCCAGCGACGCGGACAGGGCCTTGCGACGCTTGTCGTAGAAGTAGTCAGTCGCGGCCACCACCGCGGTTCGCCGCCGCCACCGGCTCGGCAGCGCGCGCAGGATCACCGGGGTGTCCATGTGGCTGTTGTGGTTGGCCACGAACACCACAGGGCCCGCGAGGTCGTCCAGACGCTCGCGCCCGGACACGCGGCGGCGCGTGTAGAGATCCATCAGCGGACCGAGCACTCCGCATATGAGGAGCTCACGCAGGCGGCTGGCTGCTCTGCTGCGCGCCCAGGGAAGGTCGAGGTCCGCCGGTTCCGCCATTGGAGTTACTACTCTCGCCACCCGGAACGGTTTCTCCGGCCCGGTCGGGATCGCCCGCGACGATCTTGCCCGGGTTGAGATTCGCTCCGGGGTCGGTGCCCTCGAACAGCGCCCGCAACATGGCCACGCCTGGCGTCGAGATGTCCTCCTCCAGCCACTGAGCGTGCTCTGTGCCGACCGCATGGTGGTGGGACAGCGTGGCCCCCGAGTCCACAAACGCCTGCTGGATCGCCCGCTTCACCACCCGGTAGTCCTCCAGAGCGTCGTGCTCGGGAGGGGGGTTGAGCGCGAACGTGAAGTAGAGGCAGGCGCCCGAGTGGTAGGAGTGCGACAGGTGGCACATCAGGTAGCCGGGCACGCCCAGCTGGTCGAAGGCGCCGTGGCCGGCCGCCATCACGTTGTCGTAGACCGTCTGCAGCCTGCTCCACGGCGCCGAGGTCTCCGAGACGTCGGCCGGAGCGCCGCGGTCGAGCAGAAAGTCGCGTATGTAGGGCGTGTCGAACTTCTTCTGGTCGTAGAGCTCGCCCGGGCTCGCGCCGATGCCCAGCCCGCCGTGGCGCTTCACGATCCGCTCACTTAGTTTGCGCTGCGCGGCGACGTAGTCGGCGCTGCCCTCGTAGCCGATGAACGAGAGGCACATCGCCTCCAGGTCCCAGCCCCGGCGCTTGAGGAACAACTGAAGCGCCTTCGACTTGACGCGGTCGAGCGGCGTGGGGGTGTTGCGCGTGGCGAACGAGAACGCGGTCTCGGGGGCGTCGGACACACGCGTGACCGACGGCGAGGCCTCACTCGCGGCGATGTCGCGCATGGCGGCCAGGCCAGCCGCCCAGGTTGGGAACAGGTAGCCGAGGATCCTGCGCTCGGGCGGCACGCGACGGACGTGGATCGTCGCCTCGGTGATGACCCCCAGCCGACCCTCGCTGCCCAGCACCATCTCGCGCACGCTCGGGCCGGTGGAGGTGCTCGGCACCGGTCGCACGGCAAGGACCCCCGATGGGGTGATCACCCGGAGTCCACGCGTGAGCTCGGCAATGTCGCCATACCGGTCGGACTGCATGCCCGAGGAGCGCGTGGCGATCCAGCCACCGAGCGTCGAGTGCGTGAAGCTGTCGGGAAAGTGGCCGCAGGTCCAGCCCTGCGCGCCCAGCTGGCGCTCGAGGTCGGGGCCGAAGACGCCGGCCTGCACGCGCGCAAGCTGAGATGTGGCATCGACCGACAACACCCGGTTCAGGCGACTCATGTCGACCGAGATCACGGGCCGCGCCTCCTCTGGCTCGGCCTCGAGGCTGCCGGAGATGCTCGACCCGCCCCCGAACGGGATCACGACGGCATCCTCCTCGAGGGCGGCCCTGACCACGGCGGCCACCTGGTCCTCGGTGGCGGGGCGCACCACGACGTCAGGCAGCCGACCCAGCTCCCCCCGGCGCTGGCGGACCAGGTCTGTGAGGCTCTTGCCCCGCCCGTGCACCACACGGTCGCGATCGTCGGTGGAAACGTTCCCGGCTCCGAGGGTGCCCTCGAGCTTGGCCCTCAGTCCGGTGGGGAGCGCGGCCGCCGGGATCTTCAGGTCCTCGAAGGCCATGGCGCTGGCGCCCGGCCGGCGCACGTCGAGGCCGAGGAAGCGCTCGATGAAGGGCGCCAGCTCGGGCTTGCCCTCGTGAGTGAAGGAGACCTCGTCCTCGCCCCAGCCCCACCACTTCATCGCCGCCTGTGTCGCTCGCTCTTGCTGCATGCGAGGCCTGGACCATATCGGCGCGCGCCACCCTAGCGGCCGTCGCCTTGAGGGTGCGCCGATCGATCACCGATAACGCGATCGCCTGTTCTGATAACCCGAATTCACGCGGTCGTGACTCGCAGGTCACCGGAAGATCACAACGACGCGCTCGCGTGGGGCGAGCATCATGCTCATGAACCTGCTCGACGTTGGCCTCGCGCCGGTCCGGCGCTTGATGCGACAGCGCACCGTCGGAACGTGCTTCGTTTGTCGAGGGGCCATCCTTCCCTCGGACGAACGCCTGCGGCTACGTGCCGACACCGTCGTTCACAGGCGCTGCGCGACTTACAGAACTCGCACTCGCAGTTCGGCGGGTTCGAGGCTCGGCTTTCCGGGCTGAGGCGTTGTCATCTAGAGCGGATCGCGCTCCATGCCGCGCCGGTGAAAGAACGCACTGAATGATCCCGCCAGCACCGCGACCACGGAGATCGCGTAGGCCTGAAGGAAGATGTCGAGGACGCGAGCGGGAGTCGAGATCGGATTTGGCAGCTGCGATGAGACGGTGAGGAGCTGCGTGCTGGTCCAGAACATCGAGTCCCCGAGGTTGGTGATCTGAGTGCCGGGGGCGTGACGCTCGAAGGCAAGGATCAGCACGGTTGCGACCACGTCAAACAGGACAGTCGTGACGATCACGATCGCAATTCGCCCGCGCAGGTGGGCGTGCGTGGGGCTCGCCGCCCGAAGGACATCGCGTAGCTCGGCAGCCGCGGTCGCGGGGATCCCTCCAAGCACGCGCCGAGTATCGCGACCGCGCCGGTCGCGTCGCGCTACGCCGCTGCTGCCTCGAGCGAGCCGATCAGTTCCGCACGGAACTCCGCGACCGATTCCTGCCGCTCATCCGGGTCGTCGGCGAGGGCGCGCTCGACAGCTTCATTCAGTGCGCGCGGGAGACCCGGACAGGCGTCTACAAGCGGCACGCGCTGTACGACCGCCGCCGATCTGGCGAGCAGCCTGTATGCGACGACACCTAGCGAGTAGAGATCGGACCGCGGAGAAGGCGGTGCACCGTGGAGGACCTCGGGCGCGATGTAGCCGGGCGTGCCCCCGGTCTCCCGGCGCGGGGCGGGGTCGAGGGAGTCGGAGGCCAGACCGAAGTCGGCGAGCTTCGCTGTGACATCGGGTGACCTGACCAGGATGTTGTAGGGCGAGACGTCCTGGTGGACGACGCCCTGGTCATGCACGTGGCTGAGCGCGTCCGAGACCTGGGCGAGGACGTGAGCCGCCTCGCCAAGGCTCGGCCAACCTTCCTGCTTGAGGAGGGTCCCGGCGTTGGTCCCGTCGACGAGCTCCATGACGATGAAGTCCCTGGGGACGGCCGCCGCATCCAGGACAGCGACGATGTTCGGGTGCGCCAGCCGGCCACAGATCTGAGCCTCGCGGCGGAAGCGCCGCACGAGCTGAGGGTCGCGGGCAAGGCGCTCGCGCATGACCTTGACCGCCACGTCGCGCGCCAGTCGCTCGTCCCGGGCCCGATAGACGGTTGCCATCCCGCCCGCGCCAACGCGCTCGAGCACGCGATAGCGGCCGCCGAACAGCTGCCCCAACGGTTCGGCTTCGCGGGCGCCGAGGGGACGTCTCCGTGTCCGCGTGATCCCGACCACAGGCCGGTCGCCGTACAGCTCCCGCCGCACCGCCCGCTCGACCTCCATAGGTGAGCGCGGCACAGAGCCCTCCGCCCGTCCGATGCGCGCGAGCATGGTGTGAATGTTGGACCCCGGGGCCGCTCCTGTCGTCAGGCTGGGGGCGGCTCTTTTCGCGGCCGCGTACCGCGTCGGGAGTATGGGAGAGGTGAATCAGATCCGGCCGCTCGCCGCTTCGGCCTCGCTCTGGTCTGGGCGACCTATCCGGGCCCGGCGACTACCGCTAGGGGCATGAGCAGGTACTCGACGAAGAACAGGGCCCATACGCGCATGTAGAAGCTGCCGAACGCGGCAGCGTCCGTGGGATCGACCTGGAGCGCGAGGCGCCAGAGAACGGCGAGGCAGGCGAGGTGGCCGAGTATGAGGACCCAGGGCGAGGCCGACTCGAGAAAGAGCGGTCCGAGCACCGCCATGCCTAGGTAGCCGGCGGTCAAGGCGGCCATACCGATTTTGAAGGCGGCGCTCGGCCCCAGTCGCACGGTGAAGGTCGCGATGCGAAAGCGCCGGTCACCCTCCGCGTCGGGCACGTCCTTGAGTACCGCAATGGCAAAGGAGAAGGGGAGGACGAAGAGCGTAAGGGCGATGATCGGTCCGGGAAGCGGGCTTAGCTCACCGAGTCCTCCGAGCGAACTGGCGAAGTGCAGGTACACGCCGATGTTCACCACGCAGGCTCGAACGATGGAGATGCTCGCCGCCGCTGCAGCAGGGAAGCGCTTGAGGCGCAGCGGTGGGGAGGAGTAGGCCGTGCCGATGGCGAGCGCTGCGGCTACGGCCGCCACCTCGACCCAGCCCTGTGAAACGGCCAGGCCGACGGCGAGCACGCCGCTGCCGATCACCAGCCGCCAGGCCGAACGCAGGCTGAGGCGGCCGGCGGGGATGGGTAGCCACGGCTTGTTGATCCGGTCGATTTCGACGTCCTCGCACTGGTTGAGGCCGACGATGTAGATGTTCACCGCGGCACCGGCAAGCAGGGTCAGCGCCAGGTCGCCAATGCCATCCCCGAGAGCCACGCCGGGCAACTCGGCGGCAGCGATCGCATAGATCCCGAGGATGCTGACCGTCGTTCCAACAAGCGTGTGCGGGCGAGAGAAGCGCCAGAGCGTGACGGGGGCGGCGAGCCACGAATCCGGGAGGTGGATCCCGGCCCGTGTCGCCACATTCCGCACGGCATCAGCCCCGGTCGATGCGTCGGGTGCGTAGGTGCAGGACGAGCCCGACCGGCACGAAGGCGGCACCCGCCAGTGAGCCGGCGGCGAAGCGGAGCAACCGCCGTGCCGTCCATCGCTCGTTTACGTCCTCGATGGCGCCCGCGGACGTCGGAGGCGGCCCAGCTTCGTTGGCGCGGCCGGCGATCGCGAAGGCGTACGCGGCCTCACCGGATCCGCGTCCCCATGGCGGCGCCAGCCGGAGCTCCTCGATCTCTTCGAAGCCCGCTGACTCGAACCACGAGCGGTACTGGGCCTCCGTGGGGAACAGCATCCAGACGTCGGCCACCAGGCGCGCCAGGCGGCGCCGCGGAGACAGCGGACCCACGACCAGGACAGTTCCGCCGGGTCGCACCACCCGGTGTGCCTCGGCGATCGCGCGACCAGGGTCGGGCCAGTACTCGATGCTGCCGCAGGAGATGTAGCGGTCGAATGAGTCGTCCGCGAAGGGCAGCGCTTCGGCGTCGCCCACCAGCTTGCGGCAGTCGGCGAGCTCCGGCTTGGCGTCGGCTCGGTGCAGCTGATCGTGACTCTGGTCGAGCATGGTTACGGCGTCGGCTTCGATTCGCTCGACGATTCCAACAGTGGAGAACCCGGTTCCTGCCCCGACATCGAGCGTGCGCAGACGGCTGTCGTCGAGCCGCGCGAGTCGCAGCGCCGCGCCGCGCTGCTCCGGGGTCCAGAACAGCGGGTTCACCCAGCGGTCGTAGACAGGGGAGACGAAGCGGTAGAACCAGTACGCCTCTTTCTTATGCTGGATCAGACCCATCGTGACGTCTTCTTCCCACCTTGACCGCTGGCTACCGCGAGCCGCCATCCGCACGAATCATTGCCGCGCATCCACAGCGGACGCCGACGAGCTCTGGCGGGCGGCGCTTGGGTTGCGGCTCTCGGACACGCGTGCGCTTGGGCGGATCGTTCGTTGGCGAATCCCCGGGACGGCGGCTGATCAGTCCTTCGGGGAGCTCCTTCGAGCGTACCCCTTCACCATTCTCGAGGAGGACAGGAACCTGCTCGTCTCCGGGCTCTGTGGGCGCATCTGGACGATGGCCCGCGACTACCCCACGCTCGCCGGGGCCGCCGGCTTTCGCGATTGGCACGAGCCCGGCACCGTGCGCGTGGCCTTCGCGCACTGGACCGCGCCCTGCTCCGATGGCCGGGCGGAGTTGGTCTCGGAGGCTCGCGTGCAACCGGTCGACCGCGCGGCAGCGCTTCGCCTGCGCGCGCTGTGGAGGGTGGTCGGCCCGTTCGATCGCTTCGTGGGTGCCGAGGCGCTCACGACGGCCGTGCGTCAGGCGGAGGGGAACCACGCTCGCAAGACGGCTCCCCGAGCTCGAGGCCGGCGAGGCGCGACACCGCGTCGATGACGGTGTGCCGCCCGCGCTGCACGCGCAGGCGCAGTCGGCCCGCCAGCACCTGCTGCGAGCGCATCTCGACGCGTCGCTCCCGCACGTCGGGAACCGGCAGCCGGTATGGCTCTTCCTCGCCCGCCTCTCCCTCGAGCTCGAGGCGATAGCGCGGGGAGCGCACCTGTAGGTGCCAGTCGTGTGCGTCGACGCGTGCCTGAGCGCGGGCGACCGGAGGAACGAAGCGCAGCACCCGCTCGCCCAGCCGCACCACGACGGCTGTCGGGGCGGCGCTCACACCGAGCATCGGCAGATGCCCGCCGGCGAAGGCCACGCCGACATCGGTGCCCGGGAAGTCGGTCTGGCCCCACCACCAGCGCCCGGCGAACCCGGGGCCCCAGTTCTTCTCCGCATACACGCGAGCGCCCTCGAGGCGCAGGCGCCGGCCGCCGATGCATGCCTCGCCCTCGATCTCGGCCGTGAGCAGCACCGGATGCCAGTACTGCGCAAGTCCGGGAACGAGCTGGGCCGGCCCGAGGGCCCCGAGCGCGCGCCGCGGCCAGGTGACCTGCTGGCTGAACCGTGCCTCAACCCACGCGTCGTCGCTCATTCGTACGCGCAACCCGTCGAGCGATCCCGAGAACACGTCGCCCGCTCGGGCGCCGAAGCGCTCGAAGTCGCCGGCCGCCGGCTCCACAGTCCCATGGCGCAGGTAGCCGCCGGGGTGGCCGGCGAGTGCGACGGTCGCCCACGAACCGCCCGACCCCTGACAGACGCCGCAGAGCCACACGATCACCCACCCGGCCTCCGGATGGACCAGGCGCCAGTAATACCCCTCCATGGCCGCGCCATGGTTGCGCGCCGGATCGGTGAAGGGCGGATCGGCGCCCGTCCGGCGGTAGGTAGCCAGCAGCTCGCTCATCCGATGAGCTCGAAATCCCCGAGCTGACGGCGCGACATCGCGGCCTAGTATCCCGCGGACGGCCAGCCGACGGCTGGCCGTCCCCGTACCCTTTGTGAAGCAGCTCAGCCAGCACTCCCCTGGAGGACGCGCTGATGCGACTGATCGAGCTGATCAGAGGCTGGCCCGGCAGGCCCTCCCATTCGCCACACGGAGCCAGCATCGGCGCGTACTCAGTCGGCGTTGCGATGCTCGGGTTCGGGGCGCTCGGGGTGGAGGCGGAGCAGATGGCGCATGGGTCGCTGCTTGCGACCGGCGACGCCTGGCGCTGGCACTGCCGACCGCGCTGTCCGGGCTGCTCGACTGGCTCGACATCCCAAAGGGGACCCCGACCGCACCACAGCCACCATTCACCTGCTCACGATGTTGAGCGCGACCGTGGTGTTCGCGGTCACCTTCGTCACGCAGCTCGACGGCTACGACAACGGGCAGGTCGAGACGCTCGCGCTGGTATTCGGGCTGGCTGCCGAGGCGCTGCTTGCCGTCGGCGGCTACATCGGCGGCACGATCGTGTTCGTCTACGGGAATCGGGTGCTCAAGCGACCCGACGTGCCGGTCCGCGAAGCGCTGATACCCGGGCGCACCGACGGCGCTCAGCCAGTCGAGACATCCACGCGGTCCCCGGACCGCCCGCTGCCGCCGTAGGCCGCCGTTACCGATCGCCAGCCAGATAGAAGGAAGCGGCGACGACGACATAGACACCAAGGAGCAGGGCGCCGCCGGCGCGACTCGATGTTCTCGGCGCGAGGACCAGAGCGGCGGCGATGGTGGCTCCTGCCATCCCGATGAGCTCCACCGCGCGAAAGCTGAGCGCGAGCGGGTCGATGGCCCAGGACAGGAGCGCGACCACCGGGATCAGGAATCCCGCGACCTGGGCGCTCGAGGCGAGCGCGATCTCGGCAGCCAGCCGGAGCTGGCCCCGCGCGGCGAGGAGGACGGCGCTGCCGTGTTCTGCCGCATTGCCGACGATCGCGACGATCACGGCGGCGACGAAGAATTCAGACAGGTGGGCCGCGTCGGCGAAGGCGTCGATCGACCCTACGAGCGTCTCGGTCACGAAGGCGGTGACCAGCGTGGCGAGGGCGAGCACGCCCACGGCGAACCGGAGCGACCAACCCCCGGTCTGGACCGGATCGGCGGCGGCCTGAATGCGCCGGTGGCGCCGGAGCGACCAGCGATCGACGAAGATCCGCACGGTGAGCAGCGCGACCGCGACTGGCAGCGACAGCACCGCCAGCGAGTGCCGGTCGGGGTTCCCTCCCGAGGCGGCCACCGAAGGAATGAGCAGGAACAGCACGGCGACCGCGACTGTTCCCAGCGATGCGAAGGCCGACGCCCGATCAAGCGTGCCGCGTGGCGCCACCAAAAGGGTGAAGCCGAGCACGACCAGCAGGTTGCCGATGATCGATCCTGCGAGCGAGGCGCGCACGATGTCGGGGAGTCCGTGCGAGACAGCGACCAGCGCGATGATCAGCTCGGGAGCGTTCCCGAAACTCGCGTTCAACAGACCACCGATCCCAGGGCCGGTGTACTGAGCCGCCTGGTCGGTGGCCTCGCCGATTAGCCATGCGAGCGGTAGCAACGCAGCGGCGGCGAGCACGAAGAGGACGACGCCGTCAGCCGCGCCCAGCCGGTCGAGGGCGACCGCGATAATTCCCGGTGCGAGGAGCGCCGGGATAAGCCGGCGCATCACCGGGAGCTGTGCCCGGGACCGTGCGGATCCAGCACGACCAGCACCATGACAGCTATATCGCAAACTCTCAGATGCCTTGTTCGTGGCCTTGCCGTGTGCCTGCCGGCACTCGCGGCGGCTTGTGGTGACGACAGCGAACACGCGTGGCGGGCACGCCGGAGACGCTCAACCGAACGGGACGGAGTGTCTACTACGCCATGACCGAGCTCTGCAAGGGGCGCCGCCCGAACTTCGAGCCGGCGCGGCCCGCCGTGGATGCCGTCCGTCGCGGGAATTACCTCGCCGCGCGTCACCGGCCCGGCTGAAACCTCGCAGGCGCGCGCAAAGGGCGCCGGGCCTCCGAAAAGGCCCGGCGCCCCTTGCAACCCGCGCCGCGTCTAGCGGCGCGGCAGCAATTGGCGCTAGCGGTCTCGCTTCGGCAGCGTGAGCGCGATCCGCGCGAAGCCCTCGGCCGCACGGCCCTGGGCGTCGCGGGTCACCGTGTGCGCCCGTGCCGCGATCTTGCCGCGGCGGTCGATGCGATTGAGCTTGCCGGGCAGGCGCAGGCGGAGCGTCTTGCTCTCGCCGGCGTCCAGGTCGTACCTCGCCGTTCCGAGGACGACCGGAGCCTTGATCCCCGCCAGTCTCACGGCGCGAGCGGTCAAGAGGTCAAGCCGCCCCTTGCCGCCGTCGGTCTCGTCCGCCGGAAGGCTGACCTTGATGCGGGCGATGTAGCCGCCGCCCTTGCGCCGCTCGAGCTTGACGCGCTCGGTGACCACCGTCACGGCCGTAGCCTTGGTGGCATCGCCGGGCACGGCGTCCACGTTCTCGATGCTGTCGAGCGCGTCCACGCCGAGCTGGTCGGTCTGAGCGCTGTCGGTGCCGGCCCCGCCGCGCGCGAGGTCGAACGAGCCGTCTCGCACGTTCAGGGCGTCGTCGCCGTCCTGGCCGTCGAGCACGTCCAGCCCGGCGCCGCCGGTCAGCGCGTCGATGCCTGAGCCGCCGATCAGCGTGTCGGGACCTTCGCTGCCGGACAGCGAGTCGTTGCCCTCGTCGCCGTTGACGATCATCGCCAAGGCGGTCCCGGGCTGCGCGCTGAACTGATCGTCGCCGCCAAGGCCGTTCACGTCGAGCTCCTCGCTCGTCGCGACGTCGAGGGAGAACGGAACCAGGTTGGTGCGGTCGAAGCGCACCCGGCCGCCGGCGGCCGGCGCGATCGTGAAGGCGTCGCCCGCCGGGGCGCCGTTGACCTCGATGGTGTCGAAGCCGTCCTCGCCGTCGTTCTTGTCCGAGCCGTCGCCGTTGTTCCAGACGAGCGTGTCGTCGCCGGGGCCGCCGGCAACGACGTCGTTGGAGCGATCGCCAACGAGTTCATCACTACCAGCGCCGCCGGCGAGCGTATCGACGTCGTCGCCGCCGAAAATGCGGTCGGCGCCGTCGCCACCCGTGATCGTGTCGGTGCCCTGGTCGCCCTTGAGCGTCAGGGCAGTGAGCGCGGCGAGTCCGGGGTCGGCGGTCATCGCGTCGTTGCCACCCAGGCCGTTGACGGTCAGGCGTTCGCTGGAGAGGTCGACGAAGAACAGGCCGAGGTTCACGCGGTCGAAGCGCACCCGGTTGCCTTGCGGCTTGATTGTGAACTGGTCGCCGGCGGTCGGAGCGCCGTTGATCACGGTCTCGTCGTTGCCCGCGTCGCCGTCCACCACGTCGTTGCCGTCGCCGTTGTTCCAGATGAGGACGTCGTTGCCGTCGCCGCCCTCCATGTCGTCGTTGCCCCTTGCCCCGGCGATCACATCGTTGCCGGCTCCACCGCGCAGGTTGTCGGCGTCGTTGTTGCCGGTCAGAGCGTCGTTGCCGCCCTGGCCGTCGACCGTGACGGACAGGAGATTCGCCGTGTTGATGGTGACGGCATCGTCGCCGTCGCCGGCGTTGACGACGAGGTCGATCGTGTTGTTCGCCGGCAGCGTCTGGTCGCCGGCAGCGACGTTGTCGAAGTCGGTGGGCGAGTTGAAGCCGTTGCCGACCTGGTTGTGGTTCAGCAGTCCACCGACCTCGCCGATGGTCAGCGTGTCCGCGGCGGCATCGCCGCTCAGCGTCACGGTGGTGGCGGCGATCGCCGAGTTGTACGCGGCGCTCGCCGACGCCGGCAGCGCCAGCGCAGCAGCCGCGGCAGCGGCCGCGATCAGTGCTCCGCGCCGTGTGTTCATGGTCCCTCGAGCCATCGTCGGTCCTCCTGGAATCGTTGGCGGTACAACTCGGGGAACGCCAACCGGGCGGACTTATTCCCACCGGGACGGGAATGCGTGATCCTTGTCACACGTGACGCCCGAGTTGCTCGCGGAAACGCTCGCCGTCCACCTCGACCGGCTCTACCGGACCGCGTGGGCCCTCTGCGGCTCGCGCGAGGACGCCGAGGACCTGGTCCAGGAGACCTACGCCCGAGTGCTTGCCAAGCCACGCACGATCGACGCCGCCGACCAAGCGCTGTTCTACCTGCTGGGCGTGCTGCGTAACACGCACATCTCGATGTTGCGGAAGCGCGCTCGGCGTCCGCAGACCGCCCCGTTCGAGGACACCGAACACCGCCTTGCGGCACCCTCCTCCGACTCACCCGCCGCCGCGTTCGAGGCGCACGAGCTGTTTGCAGCGATCTCCGAGCTGCCCGACGACTACCGCGACGCGGTGACTGCCGTCGACGTGGCCGGACTCTCCTACGCGGAGGCGGCGAAGATGCTGTCGGTGCCGACCGGCACGATCATGAGCCGACTTCACCGTGGCCGCGACCGCGTCGCGCGGGCGATCGGCGGCTGATCAGAACTTCACCGACCCCATTCCCTTCCAGGCCGCCAGCTCCATCAGGGTGGCGCTCGAGACCCCGTCCCCCGAGAGCACGCAGGTCTGGCCCCCGCGTAGCCAGGTGACCACCTCGCGCCCCTCGTCGTCGAACGGACGCAGCTTCACGCCGTCGCGCACGGTCGGCTCGACGTCCGGCCATTCGAGCTGCTCGCCGGCCACGATCGTGTAGGCGATCCGCTTCCCGCCGCGCTCGTAGAAGACCGTGCGCATGTCGCGGCCCTCGAGGTCGTCCACGCGCTCGCCCACCGCCCGCCAGCCGAACTTGCCGGCGAAATTGGGAAAGCGCACGCCGTCGACGTGCTCGCGTAGCAGCTTGTCGTTTTGCGGATCGGGCATGGCCGGCGAGTCAATGGGCCGCGTGGCGGCAGCGAGCGTGTCCTCGACGGTGAGCCCGCCCAGGGGCAGGATGAGCGCCACCAACAGAGCCGCCGCAGCCGTGGCCGCGGCGGCGGGGATCAGCCAGCTCAGCCGCCGGGCGGGTGCTCGCCGCCGGACACGCCCAAGGCGGCGGCTACGCCCGCTCTCGGCCTCAAGCCGCTCGATTCGCGCCCGCAGAGCCAGCGGAGCGCTCGTCTCCTCCACGGCCCGGCCGATCGCTGCTACGGCCACGCGCTGCCGCTCGAACGCGGCCGCCAGCTCCGGCTCCGCCGCGAGGCGCGCCTCGACCGCCGCCCGGCGGGCAGAATCGAGCCGCCCGTCCGCGAGGGCGGCGAGGTCGGCCTCCTCCTCAGGGGAAAGCCCGGGCTCTTCCTGACGCTCGGTCATGGTCCCACCAATGACAGAAACGCCATGCGTGCCACCTTTATTCCAGGCGGGGGAGAGACGTAGGGCAGCGGCCGTGCGGTGCGTTCAGGCGCCGGCCACAGCGGCCGTCCCATCGTGCGGCTGGAGGGGGTCATCGTCCTTGGGGGCCCCGGCCCGCAGCCGCAGGCCGACGACGGGCAGGATCGCGGTCGAGAGGATGCCTGCGCCGACGAGGGAGGCGGCGGTGATGGACCGCATGTGGCCCTCCGAGACCGCGATCGTGGTAATCGCGACGATAAGCGGGAGGCCGGTGGCGGAGAAGACCGCAAGGGCGGCTCGATCCCGGAAATCCAGCACGCCGCGGTACAGCAGCATGGCCGGCGTGCCGCGCACGATCAGGAACAGGCCAAGGAACAGCGGCAGCTCCAGCAGGCGGATCGGGTCATTTGTGAGCGCGGCGAGGTCGAACTTGACGCCGCTCACCACGAAGAAGAACGGGATCAGGAAGCCGTAGCCGACCGCTGTGAGCTTCGACTCGAGCACTTGCACCTCGCGTCCCTTCAACGCAAGCCGCGCGATCACCCCGGCCACGAAGCCGCCGAGCAATACGTCCAGGCCGAGTGTGGAGGCCAGCGCCCCGAGTGCGAACACCATGACCACCAGGATGCGGATCGCCAGCTGGCCGCTCGTCTCGAGACTGCGGTCGAGCAACGCCCAGCCGCGCCCTACACCGCGGACGGCCATCACTGCCGCCAGGACCGCCACGACGATGAAGGCGGCGAGGATGACCGCGTTCGTGGCCGCGCCCTTTGTCGAGAACACCAGCGTGATGAGCAGGATCGGGCCGAACTCCCCCACCGCGCCGGCGGCGAGCAGATAGGTGCCGAAGCGGGTGCGCAGCTCGCCGGCGTCGCTCAGGACCGGGATCAGGGTGCCGATGGCTGTGGTGGCCAGCGCCGAGCCCGTGAACAGGAGCGACACCACGAGGCCCGTCAGCGTGAGCAGCCCGCCGAGCGAATACGCCAGGACGAGCGACAACACCCAGCCCAGGACGCCAAGCATGAGGGGATGGCCTCGGATCCTTTCGAAGTCGATCTCGTAGCCGGCGAAGAAGAAGAGCATGCCGAGTCCGAGGTTCGAGAAGAAGTCGAGGAATTCGTCGGGCTCAGCGAAGCCCAGCACGTCGGGACCAATCAGTATCCCGAAGACGACCTCGAGGACGACGACTGGCAGCGGCATGCGGGTGGACACCAGACCTGCCACAAACGCCGCGAGCGCAGCGGCGACGACGACCGCTAGAAAGGACTCGCTGTCGATGTCGATCATGGCCGCGAATGTTCTCGGGGATCGATGCCCCAGCTGCCTGTGAGGGACTCGCCCGGCTCCAGCCGGACCAGCCCCTCGCCGCTCCGAAACGCGTTCGGTGGACACGTCATCGGCTCGACGGCGAGGCTGCGCCTGTTCACATCCGGGAGCGGATCGCCCGTGAACACCATGACGTAGGGATACGTTTCGTCGACCCAAAGCGCCAGCTCGGTGCCACTGTTTGGGTCCTGCAGCTCGACGCGAGCTCGGCCGTCATCGCCGCGCTCGAGATCGGTGAAGGCGTGGTCCAGGACGGTGGCGCCGATCGTCCGGGCCTCGCGGAAGTCGTAGTCCGTGCCCGTCACAGGCGTGCTGCCAACAGGGATGCCGCGCTCGTCCGAGACCAGTACCTTGGCGCCGGGCACGCGCAGCGTGAGTGGATCCACGCTGTGCTGGCCGAGCATGAGGTAGGGATGGTTGCCGCTCCCGTACGGGCACGGACGCGGCCCGCGATTGGTGGCGGTCGTCCGGACAAGAAGGCCATCGTCCGAGAGCAGGTATTCGACGCTGAGGGCCAGCGAGAACGGGTAGCCCGGCTGCGGATGCAGTGCGTGCTCCATCACGACCCGGTTCTCCGCGCGGTCGCCGGCGATCCACGAACCCCAGCGGACGAGGCCGTGGATCGCGTCCTGCTCTTCGACGTCGTCGAGGGGGAGCTGGTGGTCCTGGCCGTCGAAGCTGTAGCGGCCGTCCTGAATCCGGTTCGGCCACGGGATCAGAACCTGGCCGCGGCCTGAGCTGCTCATCTCATTCGCCCCGTAGCCGTCGAGCAGGTTGCGGCTGCCGAGCGTGTACTCCCGCAGTCCGCCGCCGACCTCCACCACGACCGCCCGCTGGTCGCCGTGGACGAGCTCGACCTGCTCGCCGGAGGGGGCGATCACGGCTCGGCCTCCTCCTCGAGCACCGTTCGCTGGTCGAGCGTGTAGAGCAGCCCGAGAGAGGGCACGACGAGCACCAGGGCAACTCCGAAGAGCACGAGCAGAGCGGTGAGCGTCTCGCTGGACGCGGCGCCGTCCGCGACGGTGAGCTTCTGGGGAAGCAGGTAGGGGTACTGCGCGGCCCCCCATGCCCAGATCACCGCGACAACCGCGCCCCCCGCCAGGAAGCGGACGCCGCGCCGGGCGCCTCGCCAGAGTAAGAGGAGGGCCGCGGCGCCGCACACCCCCGAGGCGATCACCAGCGGGAGACCCTCGCTGACCAGCCCGTCGTAGATATAGCGGGCATCCTCGTGCAGGACGAAGATGCCGGCGACCGCGACGATGCCCGCCGCCACCGCCGCGCCGATCGCCCGAGTCTCGAAGTAGCTCTCGAGGTCAGGGTCGCCGAAGCGCCGCGCGTCGCTGGCCAGGAAGACCGCGGCGAGGTAGGCGCCGGCGGCTATGAAGAGGACGCCGATCAGGATGGACACGGGATTGACCCAGCTCGTGACCGGGTCTCCCTTCGCGTTGCCGATCGGGACGCGCCCCGAGGCGACGGCGCCGGCCACGGTGCCCATGAAGAAGGGCGTCATCACCGACGAGAGCGCGAACGCGCGAGTGGCCAGGCGCCGACCTCGCTCCCTTTCCGCGACGCCCTGGAAGGCGAAACCTGCCCCACGCAGCACAATCCCGAAAGCCGCGAGGCTGAGCGGGATGAACAGGGTCGACATGATCGACGCGAAGGCCTCGGGAAACCCGGTCCATAGCACCACGAGGACGAAGATCAGCCACACGTGGTTCGACTCCCAGACCGGGCCGATCGCCCAAGCGATCAGTGCCCGCGCACGGTTGCCGCGCTCACCGCCGCGGGCCACGAGTGTCCAGAAGCCGGCGCCGAAATCGGCCCCTCCGAACACGGCATAGAGGGTCACGCCGGTCCAGAGGACGGCTGCCACGGCGTCGGCGGTACTCAAGCGGGCTCCTCCGACAGGTCATGCGGGTCCGGGCGTGGCCCGTAGGGCCCCTCGCCCTCGTCGAGCCCGGCCGTCCGCCAGCGACGCGTCATCGCTCGCAGCACCAAGATGGTCGCGGTCCCGACGACCGCATAGAGGAGCAGTACAACGCCAAGGCTGACCCAGACGCCGTTCGCGTCGGTCACGGCGTCCTCGGTGCGCATGTAGCCGTAGACGATCCACGGCTGCCGGCCCACCTCGGTGACGATCCAACCGCACTCGAGCGCCACGACCGCCGCGACGCCCGACACCGCCGTGGCGCGCAGGAACCAGGGCGACCTGGGCATGTCCCGCTTGAAGAGCCACGTGGCTCCGAGCCACACCCCCAGCAACATCAGGGCACTACCGACGCCCACCATGATGTCGAACGCCCAGTGGAGCATTGTGTTCGCGGGGGGACGGTCGTCCGGCGGAACGGAGTGCAGCCCTATGACCTTGGTGTTGGTGCTGAAGCCGACCAGCCAGGAGTCGAGGCCGGGAATGCCGATGCCGCCCTTGATGCCGCTCGACGTGCAGCGGCCGAGGATGTACTCGGTCACGTCCCTGTGGGTCTCCTGAACGCACTCCATCGCGGCGAACTTGACCGGCTGGTCCTTGGCTATCGCGCGGGCGGCGGTGTCGCCCACCCCCAGCTGGATCGGCGTCGCTATTGCGGCCAGTGTCAGGGGGATTAGGAGGCCGAGGCGGTGATGGCGATCGCGCCGGCCGCGCAGCATGCCCACCGCGTAGACGGACGCCACGAGGAACCCCGCGACCATGTACGCCGCGAGGATCATGTGAGGCACCTCGTAGGCGAAGGCCTTGCTGAGGAGCGCGTCGAGCGGATCCACGTCGGTCAGGCTGCCGTCGCTGGCGACCTTGAAGCCCCCCGGCGTGTTCATCCAGGCGTTGACCGCGACCACGGAGAGGGCGCCGCCGAGCCCCGACAGTACGACCGGAACGCCCGTCCAGAAGTGCAGCCACGGCCTCAGGCGCTTCCAGCCGAATATGTAGATGGCCATGAAGATCGCTTCGAGGAAGAAGAAGACTCCCTCCAGCGCGAAGGCCGGGCCGAAGACCTCGCCGTAGCGGCTCATGAATTCCGGCCACAGGAGTCCCATCTCGAACGACAGCACCGTGCCGGTTATCGCCCCAACAGCGAAGAGCACGGCCGCGACCTTCGACCAGCGCTGCGCGAGACGAAGAGCGTCCTCGTCGCCCCTCCGCAGCCCGATGTAGTTGGCCGTCAGGATGATCGCGGGGAACGCGACGCCCATCGAGGCCAGGATGATGTGGAAGCCAAGCGTGAAAGCCATCTGGCTTCGCGCTGCTTCGAGGTCGGCGGCTAGTGGGAGGAGGTTTGCGCCCACTCAGTCGTCTCGGCGGACGGGGAGGCCCGGTCGACGCTCGCGAGCTCTCCATCGATCAGCGCGCTCTGCCTCTCACCGAAGCGGGCTCCCACCCACTTGAACAGCACCTGGAGGCGGCGGCCCGTCTGGCCGCCCAGGTAGAAGAGGTGGACACCGAGGTAGGTGAGGAACGCGGGCCGGCCCGAGAACCGGAGCCCGCGGATCTCACATACCGCCCGCCCGCGGCCGACGACCGCGAGCGCCCCCTTGTCGAGGTACTTGAACGGCGTCGATGCTCCGACCCCACCCGCGCGGATGCCCTTCGCTACGTGATGCGCCTGCTGGATGGCAACCGTTGCCAGGCCCGGAAGCGGTTTTCCGCCGGGCCCGTCGAGGCAGGCAACGTCGCCGATCACGGAGATTTCGGGGTGGTCGGGAATGGTGAGGTCGGGCTTGACCTTGATGCGGCCGCTCCTGTCGGTGTCCGCGCGGGTCGATCGGGCGAGCGAGTCCACCAGCGGTACGGGGTGCACGCCGGCCGCCCAGACCACGGTTCTCGCATCGATCCGCTTGCTCTCACCGTTGGCCTCGAAGGTCACGCCGCGCTCGTCGATGTCCGTGACGCGCGCGCCCTCCCGCACGGTCACGCCGACATCGGCCAGGCTGTCGGCGACTTTCTTCGAGAGCCTGGGGCTGAAGGCCGCGGCCACCCGCTCGCCCGCGTCGAGCAGGATCACCCGGGCGGCCGAGGAGTCGATTCGCCGGAAGGCGGTTCTCACATCGCGGACCGTGATCGCGAGCTGGCCGGCGATCTCGACACCGGTGGGACCGCCGCCAACGATGACGAACGTCATCCACTCGGACCGCGCGGCCGGATCGTCCGTGCGCTCGGCCTGTTCGAGGGCGCCGTAGAAGCGATTCCTCAGGTCCATCACGTCTGCGAGCGTCTTCAGGCCGCACGTCACCTGCTTCCAATGGTCGTTGCCGAAGTAGGAGGTCTCCCCACCGCAGGCGACGATCAAGCTGTCGTAGTCGAGGCGGTCCCCGCGATCCAGGACCACCTGTCGTCGCTCGGGATCGACCTCGGTGACCTCGGCCATCAGGACCGTGGTGTTATCGCTGTGCTTGAGATAAGGACGGATCGGGGAGGCACAGTCGCTGGGTGACAGCCCGCCCGCTGCGGCCTGATAGAGGAGCGGCTGGAACAGGTGATGGTTGTTGCGGTCGACGAGGGTCACGTCCGCGTCTGCGTGGCGCAGCGTGCGTGCAGCCGCGAGACCGCCGAAGCCGCCGCCGATCACCACCACCCGGCGGCGCCCGCCGTTGGCCGCGTCAGGCGGCACCGACCGTCTCCTTCGCGGCGTCCGGCACGCCCAGCCGCTCGAGCAGGTGATCACCGACCCGCAGCGCATTGGCCATCGCCGTCAGGGCGGGATTCACGGCACCGATGCTCGGGAAGAAGCTCGTGTCGACGACGTAGAGATTGTCGAGCTCATGCGTGCGGCAATCGGTGTTCAGCACGGACGAGTCCGGGTCGGAGCCAAAGCGGCAGGTGCCGGCCTGGTGCGCACAGCCCGCGACCGGGATCTCGTTCTTGAGATAGGCGTTGCGTGGGATAAGGTGATCCTCGTGCATCCCGGTGTGCGTCAGAAGCTCCTTTGAGCTCGTGGTACAGCCGCTTCGCGGATTCGTGGTTGGTCTGCTTATAGCGGAGCTGGATCTCTCCCTTGCGGTTCAGGGTCACACGGTTGTCCGGTTGCGGGAGGTCTTCGGTCGAGAGCCAGAAGTCGACCGCGTGGCGAGCCATGTCCTCCAGGGTCCGCGTGGGCGCCAGCTTGGTCTGGAGCGGCTTCTCGCCGCGGTACATGGGTGCGGATGACTTGCCGACCATCTGGATGTTGCCCAGCGGGTAGTCGAAGTCGTCGCTGCCGAAGTAGAAGTCGTTGACGCCGAGCGTCTTCTGGAAGACGGTCGGGTTCGGCTCCTTCGAAAGGGCCAGCACGGCCTGGCTGTTGTGGAAGGTGTAGTTGCGCCCCAGCTGATCGGAGCGATTCGAAAGGCCGTTCGGGTGCTTCTCGGTGGCCGAGGCAAGCAGCAGCTGCGCCGAGTTGGCCGCCCCGCAGGAGACCACCACGATGTCCGCGCTGTATGTCTCGCGCTCGCCGTCACGGTCGACCGCGACCTCGGTCACGGCACTGCCGCTCGGATTGGTGTGGAGCGCCATCGCCCTGGCGTTGCGGAGCAGCGTGACGTTCGGGTACTCGAGAGCCGGGCGAACCGCGAGCACCTCGGCATCCGACTTCGCGTGCACGAGACACGGGAAGCCGTCGCAGGTCGAGCAGCGGACGCAGGCGCCGTGGGCCATGTCGGGCTCGTGCAGCATCACCCCGCACGGCGCGTGGAATGGGTGATGGCCGTGGGCTTCGAGATCGTCGGCGAGCTGCTGGATGCGCGGCTCATGCGACACCGCCGGGAAGGGATAGGGCGCGCTGGCCGGGGGCTCGGTGGGGTCCTCACCACGTGCGCCGTGCACCTGGTAGAGCTGCTCGGCCTCGGTGTAGTAGCGCTCCATCTCGTCGTAGCCGATCGGCCACGCTGGTGAGATGCCGTCGTGGTGGCGCAGCTCACCGAAGTCCTCCGCCCGGAGGCGATACAGCGCGGCGCCGTAGAGCTTGGTGGCGCCGCCGACGAAATAGTGCACCTGGGGCTGGAACGCCTTCGCGGTCTCACCGTCGTACCAGGTGTCCTCCGAGACGTAGCGGTTGTCGACGAACACGTCGCCGGCGGACCAATTCTGAGGCTCGCGCGTGAGCCAGTCCCCGCGCTCCAGCAGCAGGATGCGCTTGCCCGACGGGGCGAGGCGCCTGACGAGCGTGCCTCCGCCCGCGCCGCTGCCGATCACGATCACGTCGTAGCTACTCATCCGTTGAACTCCTCCACTCGTTCGGCCAGCACAATTCGCCCGGCGGCCTCGATCAGCGCGAGGTGCGAGAACGCCTGCGGGAAGTTGCCCAGGTGCCGGCCGGTGCTGGTGTCGAACTCCTCGGCGTACAGGCCGAGCGGCGAGGCGACACTCAGCAGGCGCTCCATCAGGTCGCGGGCACGTTGGAAGTCGCCGACGATCGCCAGGGCGGACACGAGCCAGAACGAGCAGATCAGGAAGCTCCCCTCCTTGCCCGAGAGCCCGTCGTCGGTCTCGCCGGTGCGGTAGCGGAGCACGAATCCGTCCTCTGTCAGGTCGTCGGCGATCGCCTCGACGCTCTTGCGCAGGCGCTCGTCGTCGGCAGGCAGGAAGCCGAAGAGCGCGGCCAGCAGGGTGGAGGCGTCCAGCGAGTCCGTGTCGTAGTGCTGGCGCAGGACGTCGTCGCGCAGGCCGTGCTCGAGGATGTCCGCCTTGATCTCGTCGGCCGTTGCTCGCCAGGTCGCCGGCAGGTCCCGGTCGGCGCGAATCTCCGCGAGCTTGGCCGCGCGGTCGAGCGCGACCCAGCACATCAGCTTGGACGAGACGTAGTGCTGGGGGTCGCCGCGCGCTTCCCAGATGCCCTGGTCGGGCTCGCGCCATACGTCGGTTGCGCACTTGGCCTGTGCCTCGACGATCGGCCACAGCCGCCTCGGCAGGCGCTGGCTACGGCGCGAGTGCAGCAGGATCGAGTCGAGCGCAGCGCCGAAGACGTCGTTCTGCTTCTGATCGAACGCTCCGTTTCCGAGGCGCACCGGGTGTGCTCCCGCGTACCCGGACAGCTCGTCGCGGGTGGACTCCGTGAGGTCACGGCGCCCGTCGATCCCGTACATGATCTGGAGCGCGCCGTCCTCGTTCGGCTCCAGGTCGGCCACGAACTGCATGAACTCGTCGGCCTCCCAGTCGAGGTTCAGGAAGTGCAGCGCCTGCAGCGTGAACGTCGAGTCCCGGATCCAGGTGAAGCGGTAGTCCCAGTTGCGCTCGCCGCCGGGCGTTTCGGGGAGGGAGGTCGTGGCTGCGGCGACCGTCGCGCCGGTGGGCATGTAGGTCAGGCCCTTGACCGTGAGTGCGGAGCGCTGAATCGGATCGCGCCACCGATGGTCGGGGAGCCGGGCCCGCCCGAGCCAGCGGCGCCAGTACCGGACCGTCGCCGCCATCCGCGCGTTCGCCTCGTCGATGTCCTTGGGTACGACGAGCTCCTCCGCCCAGGAGAGCGCACAGTAGGCCTGATCGCCCTCCTCCAGCTGATGACGTGCCCGCACGCGGTCGCCCTCGATACCGAGCGCGAGGTCGGTCTGAAGCCGGATCGTTAGCTCCTCGGCTCGTGCGTCGGCGATGTGGCGGTCGTCGCCTACCAGCGACCATTCCGCTGGAGTGCGGCCATAGTCGAAGTCGGGCTCGCAGACCAGCTCGATCTCGAGGTTCCCATCCAGGCAGAGCACCGTGCGCACCAGCATGTGGTCGCCGTCGTCGTCCACTGGTGGCCGCGTGTGCGGCGTGATCAGGTCCTCGCCGTGCTGCGGGCCCATGGTGAGGGCATCGCGGACGAGGGCCCAGCCGGTTGGTGTCTTCCAGGTGGTGGAGAGGACATTCGTACCCGGCTCGTAGAACCGTGCCGTTGGCACGTTGATTCCGAACGGGCCCAGCCGGAACGAGCCGGCCTGGCGATCCAGCAGGGAGCCGAACACGCTGGGCGAGTCGAAGCGCGGCACGCACAGCCAGTCGATCGAGCCGTCCGGGGCCACGAGGGCGCTCGTGTGGCAGTCGGAGAGGAACGCGTAGTCGGCGATCGGCGGGAACGGAGAAGGAGCAGCCGCGCTCTGTGGCGCGGTCTCGGTCGTCGCGCTCATGCGGACACCCACGGCTCGTGCCAGCGGCCCTGTCCGGCGACGAGGTCGTCGGCGGCGCCCGGGCCCCACGACCCCTTCTTGTAGGCGTGGACCGGGGGAGGGGCATCCAACAGCGGCTGCATGATCCGCCAAGTTTCCTCGACGCTGTCCTGCCGCTTGAAGCGCGTGCTGTCGCCGAGCATCGCCGCGTGCAGCAGCACCTCGTACGGGGTCGCGCCCTCGCCCCCCTGCTCCGAGAACTCCAGATCGAGGCTGACCTGTTCGGGCTGCTCCACGTCGGCGCGCTGGGCCTCGACCAGCATCCTGATCCCGGTGGTGGGGTAGAGCCGCACGATGAGCTGGTCGGGCTCCGGGCGACGCGTGCCCTCGGGGAGGAAGCCGAGCGGCGGCGGGTGCTTGAACACGAGCCGCATCTCGGTCACGGTTTCCGGCATGTTCTTGCCCGTGCGGATGAAGAACGGCACCCCGGACCAGCGCCAGTTGTCGACGTGCAGCTCCAGAGCCGCGTAGGTCTCGGTCGTCGAGTCGGAAGCAACGCCCTCGATCTCGCGGTAGCCGTCGTGCTGGCCCCGCACGTAGTGCGCGGGGTCGGCGGCGGGCATGGCCTGGAAGACCGAGACCATCGCGTTCTGCAACGTGCTTGGGTCGGCACCCGCCGGTGGCTCCATCGCCGTGGTGGCCACGACCTGCATCAGATGGTTCACTACCACGTCCCGGAGCGCCCCGACGGGATCGTAGAAATGGCCGCGATCCTCTACGCCGAAGGTTTCGGCCATCGTGAGCTGCACGGACGAGATGTAGTTGCGATTCCAGATCGGCTCGAACATCGTGTTCGCGAACCGCAGGTATCGGATCTCGTCCAGCCCCTTGTACCCCAGGAAATGGTCGATCCGGTAGAGCTGGGACTCGTCCAAGTGCTGGTGGACTTGTTCGTTGAGAGCACGTGCCGAGGCGACGTCGTGCCCGAACGGCTTCTCCACCACCACGCGCGCCGACCCCGTCACGCCGACGCGCGCGAGTCCCTCGATCACCATCCCGAACAGCGACGGCGGGATCTCCAGATAGAAGACGGGGCTGCGAGCACCACTCAATGCGCTCCCGACCTGCTCGTAGGTGGAGGCGTCACCGAAGTCGCCCGACACGTACGAGAGTCGCGCGGCGAAGCGATTGAAGATTTCGTCGTCGATCGGCTCGCCGCAATCCGCGATGCACTTCCTGGCGTGCTCGCGCAGCTGGTCGATCGTCCAGTCGTCGCCCGCCACTCCCAGGATCGGGCAGTCGAGCAGGCCGCGGCGCTCCAGCCGGTACAGCGCTTGGAAGGTCATCACCTTGGCCAGATCGCCCGTGATGCCAAAGACCACGAAGACGTCGGCGGGCTGCGCGCCGGCCATACTCTGGCCGCTCGCGGCGGACCCTGGGCGAGGTCGTACCGCGGTGCTCATGGGGCGGGCCTTTCCTTCGGGAGAGGACGACGTTCGCTTTCAACTGCGGATCTTCGGAGAGCGATGCCCGCGTGGCATCACCCGGATGAGATGATTCGGTGGAGCTCCCGCCTCCCTACGGTGGCCCAATGCCTGGCGTGGACATGACCGAGGGTCAGTTCCGCGAACTCTTCGATGCCGTCTCCAATTGGGGCCGCTGGGACGACGACGGAGGGCGGGGGGCCCTGAACCACCTCACGCCGGATCGCATCGCCGCCGCGGCCCGGCTCGTCGAGGCGGGCGTCACGATCACGCTCAGCCAGCCGCTCCACACCGTGGCAAGCATCGATGTCCCCGAGCCCGCCGACCATCACATGACGATGCTGACCGATGTCGACATCGGGTCGGGATCCGTCCGATTCGCAAAGGACTACATCGGCGCCGATTACCACAACGACGGACACACCCACATCGACGCTTTCTGCCATGTGGCTTTCGACGGCTCGTTCTTCAACGGTCAGGCAGGTGCGATCGACATCCTCAAGGACGGGCTGGTTGGGCGCGGTGTGCTGCTCGACGTGCCGCGCGTGCGCGGCGTCCCCTGGATCGAGCCCGGTGAGCACGTGCTCCCGGCGGACCTCGAGGCCGCTGAGCGCGACCAGGGTGTGAGGGTGGAAACGGGCGACATTCTTCTCGTTCGCACAGGCCACACGCGGCGCTTGGCGGAGCTCGAGCCGTGGGACACGGGCAGCCATAAATCCGGTCTGCACCCCACGACGGCTTCGTTCCTCGCCGACAGGCGGGTAGCCGCGCTCGGGTCCGACGGCAACAGCGACACCGTTCCGAGCAGCACAGAGGGAATCGGCTTTCCCATGCACGTTCTGGCGATCAATGCCATGGGCGTCCACCTGCTCGACTACCTGCAGTTCGAGGATCTCAGCCGGCATTGCGAGGAGCAGGGTCGCTGGGAGTTCCTGTTCGTCGCGGCCCCCCTGCGGGTGGTTGGTGGAACCGGCTCGCCCGTCAACCCGATCGCCGTGTTCTGACGCGCTGATGTTGTTTCTGCGCGTGTATGCCACGACTGCCCTCCTGAGCGAGGTCGCGCAGGGGCTGGAGGAGCACGGCAGCGCCCGGCACGTTGTGGTTGCCCCGGGGGTGCGTTCTGGGCACGCTCTGCTCACGGCCGAGCTTCACCCCGAGTCAGCTGACCCGGCGCTGGAGTTCCTGGTGAGCAGCGGGGTTGCGGAAGACGACATCGCGCTCGCACGCCTCGACGAGATCGCGCCGGTGGGCTCGGCGCATCCAGCTACGAGCCTGATCTGGGCCGACGTGCTCGGACAGGCAAGGCGCAATGCACGACCGATGGCGCTATACCTCGCCTTCGCGATCGCCGCAGGCGCGATCGCCGGATTCGGTGTGATCGAGGTCAACTCGATCCTGATCGTGGGTGCAATGGCGATCAGTCCTGACATGCTCCCGATCAGCGCAGCCTGCGTCGGCCTCGTCGTCGGCGCGGGCGACTCGTCCGGCGTGCTGTCGTGACGCTTGTCGTCGGGCTTGGCACGTCGTGCGTAACAGCGCGCTGATCGCCGTCGTACTTGACCTGACGAATCTGATACCCTCTGGCTTCGTTATCAACGGGGGCGCACTCGGCGGCCTAGCGACCGTCGACGCGTCAACGGTCAGGGTGGCCTTGCCGCGGGAGTCGCGGGCATCCTCGCGCTCAGACGCACGCCAGCTCGGCAGTCGGTGTGGCCATCTCCGTGACCACGATTCC
>CAWDLE010000024.1:0-143565 GCA_963803085.1 uncultured Thermoleophilaceae bacterium
GCCTCGTAGTCCTCCCACGTGTCGACGTCTCGCGGGATCTCGCCGCTGACCGGCACGTCGACCGCGCCGTCCGCGTGGCGGTCGAGCAGCTTCCAGACGGCTTTGTCGCCGTGCATCGCCCGAAGCTCAGGGAACAGGGCGCGCGAGAACGCGAGTGGGTGGCCGCGACCGTCGGTGTAAGCACACGCGGCAATCGGCGCCTCGCCCCGGCCCGCGAGCAGCGCCGCGACGTTTTCCGCGGTCACGCCCGGCTGATCGCCCAGCATCAGAACGAGTACCTCTGAGCGCGGATCCACGGCGCCGAGCGCGGCTGCGATCGACGACGAGCAGCCCTCCCCGAACTCGGGGTTCTCGACGACCTCGATGCCCTCGAAATCCACGCTCTCCCGCACCGCGTCTGCCGCGCCGCCGATCACACACAGAAGCTGATCGAACTCACAGGAGCGCGCCGTGCCCAGCACGTGGTCAAGCAGGGTGCCGGCTCCGTAGGGCAGCAGCTGCTTCGGCTGTCCGAGTCGCTTGGAGCCGCCCGCCGCAAGCACGAGCCCGGTGACCATCAGCGCCGTCGCCGGCTCATCTCGACCGGCACGTCAGCGGACACGTTGATCGTGCGGCAGCGTCCGCAGCGGATGCGGACACGCTTCCCCATGTACTCCGGGTCCATCCCGGTCGCGAGCACGTTGCCGCACTCGGCGCAGACGTAGTCGTTCGCGCCGTTGCCGCGGAAGACGGGCCTACCGGGGTCCTCCTGCACCGCCGTTCCGCCATCGGGCGGCACCTCCCCGTCGCGTATCCGGCGCATCGTCTTGCTCGGCATCAGATATTCGCGAGCTTCCCGGTGAAGTCCTTGATCAGCGCGTCGAGCACGCTGACGACCACACCCTCGCCCATGGACGCGGCCTTGCCGCTGATCTGGGCAGCGGTGTGAATGGTTCCGCCCCCGTCGGAGAGCGCGAAGGTCACATCCGCGTTTGCATAGCCCTGTCCGCCCGCCTCCCTCGACTTCACCTGCATCACGGCGCGATGCTCAGCGGGGTCCTGTTCGATCACTTCGACCGTGCCGGTGAACGTCATCGACATCGCGCCCATCTTGACCTTGATCTCCGCTTTGACCGCGTCCGGGCCGGTTCGCTCGAGCACGCTGCCCCCCTCCACGCACGGAACGAGCCGGTCGAGGTCGAGGATCGCCTCCCAGGTCTCGTCAACGGGCTTGCCGGTCGTGAAGGAATGGTCCAGCTCAACCACGTGGGTCTCTCCTTGTCTTTAGGGTTCCGCCATGCGCACGTTCGGCCCCGAGAACTCCACTCTGACTGTGAAGACCAAGCGGACGGGCGCGGCCTCCAAGGCCGGGCACGACCTGCTGTTCGAGGTCACGTCGTGGTCGGCAACGCTCGACCAAGATGCGGACCCCGCGCTCACGTTGACAGTCGACTCCGGCTCGCTGCGCGTGCTGGAGGGCAGCGGTGGTATCCAGGCCCTCGGCGACGACGACAAGGCCGGAATCGAGCAGACGATCGAAGAGGAGGTCCTCATGGGCACCCCGATCGAGTTCCGGTCGACGGCCGTTGACGGCAGGAGGCTCGAGGGGGAGCTCGAGCTCGCGGGGCAGCGTCATCCGATCAGCTTCGAGCTCGCGGGTGACGAGGACGGACGACTCACAGGCAGTGCGACCTTCAAACAGAGCGACTGGGGGATGAAGCCGTACTCGGCGCTCTTTGGCACGCTCAAGGTCGCAGACGAGGTCGAGGTCGCATTCGAGACGCGTTAGTCGCGGTAGACGGTCTGCGCGTCGAGCCCGCCCTCGACTCCCGGTGGCAGGGCGCCCGAGCCGTGGGCGTACATCGCGAGCTCAGCGATCGTCTGCGCCTGCGCGCCATCGCCCGTCGTCACGAAGGCGCCGTCCTGCCACATGAGGCTCTCAGGTGCCGTGTCGAGCGCCATGCCCGCGAGCAGCTTCGCCTTGTCGCGGATCTTGCCGCTCGCGCTCACGATCGCGGCCTGGGTCCCGGAGGACGGGCTCGTATTGAAGCCGTGACCCTCACCGAAGCGGTCGGTGTCTGCCGGGACGACCTTGACGTCCAGCGACGGGACGCCGAGATCCTCTGCCACGAGCTGCGCGTACCGATCCTCGTTGCCGTCGGATTCGGTGGTCAGGCTGAGCACCATCTTGCCGGTCGGGTGCACACGTAGAAAGACCGCTCGGTATGCCTCGTTAGCCATTGGGTGAACCCTCTCGCTCCAGGCGCTGGCGTTCCTGGTGGGCGGTCAGCGCGTTGTGCTCCTCCAGTTCGCAGAAGCTCGGTTGCGGTCCTCCGAGCGGATGCGGCGGCACCGCCGGGCGCTCGCAGCCGGGATAGATGCATGTCTTTGCCGCTTGGTCACTCGCTTCCATCGGGCCCCCAGCCGGGCGTCGTCCTGCCCCTGCTCGGTCCGTAGCCGCTCGGCATCGCTACCGAGCTGCCCTGCACCGGGGTGGCGCTTGCCCAAGGCTCCTCGACCGGCTCGGGCTCCGGCTCGGGAAGTCGCCAGCGCTCGTCCGACGCCATTGCGTCGACCACCTCGTCGAGCGCGCCGAGGCTGTGGCCACTGACTAGAGCGTCGCAGTGGGGCAGTGCCGCCGCCATGCCACCGGCCTGGGGGGAGAAGTCGCTTGCACCCACACGCGGGTTGACCCACACGATTCTGTATGCCAGGCGCGAGAGGCGCTCCATTTCGCGCGCCACGAGCGCGGGATCGCCCCGCTCCCAGCCGTCGGACAGGATCACCACGAGAGCGCCACGCGCCATCCCCCGCCGGCCGTGGCGGTCGTTGAACGCCTTGAGCGCATCGCCGATCCGGGTGCCGCTCGACCAGTCCGGTGCCGCGGCCGCGGCGCGCTGGATGGCGCGTTCCGGGCTGCGGGAGCGAAGCGCGCGCGTCAGGCGAGTCAGGCGCGTGGCGAACACAAACGCCTCGGCATTCGGTCCGCTGCCGGCGGCGCAGGTGAGGAACTGGAGGTAGGCGCGGGCGTAGGGCTCCATCGAGCCCGATATGTCGCAGAGCATGACCACTCGGCGGCGGACGACGTGCCGGCGGCGCCGTGCGAGGCGCATGGGGTCGCCGGCGGTGTGCATGCTTCCGCGCAGCGTGCGTCGCATGTCGATGCGCTTGCCGTGGCGATCTCGCTTCGAGCGGCGCGTACGGCGCCTCGGCGTCGCAACATCGAGTCGCGCCATGAGCCGGTACACCTGCGCGAGCTCCGGCGGCGCGAGGGCGTCGAAGCGCTTCTCCCGGAGCAGCTCCTCGTCGCTGGCGGCCATCGGCACCGCGATCTCACGCAGATCATCCTCGCCGGCCCCGGACGCAGTTGACGAGCGACTCCCGCCGCCCACGCCTGCTTCGGCATGGCTTTCCGGGGTCGCGCTCGGCTCCGTCGCCGGGGCCCTCTCCACGTCCTCGGGCTCGAACTCGGGGCCCGGCTCACCCGCGCCGAACACCGAGAAGAAGACGGAGTCGAACGCCTTCAGCTGCGTCGAGTCCGAAACCAGGACCGCCCGCGCAACCCAGTAGAGGCGCCGGCGCGTGATCGGCTTGACGAGGGCGAGCGCGTGCGCGAAGTTCGCGCCGCGCTCGGCGGTGATCGGCACGCCGGCCTCGCGCAGGCGCCGACTGAAGGCACCCGCCAGCGCCGGCAGATCCAGATGGATCGTCCGCACGGTGAAGGCGGGGTCGGTCATCGTGCCACGAGCTCGTTCAAGCCGGCCGCGCGGACCACCTCCTGATCCTCGCTGTACTTCAGCACCGAGCCGAGCGTGCGGTCGATCGCGGCCTCGTCGAGCTGCTCCACTCCCAGCAGGTCGAGCGCCGCGACCCAGTCGATGGCCTCGGCCACGCCGGGCGGCTTCTGCACGTCGCTATCGCGCATGCGGGCAACCGCGTCCGCGACCTGCACCGCCAGCAGCTCCGATACGCCCTTGACGCGTCGCCGCACGATCTCGACCTCGCGCGCTGGCGTGGGGTAGTCGATCCAGTGGTAGAGACAGCGGCGCTTCACCGCGTCGTGGAGGTCACGCGTGCGGTTCGAGGTGAGCACGATGACCGGCGGATGCGTCGCCCGTATGGTCCCGATCTCCGGAATCGTCACCGCGGCATCGGCGAGCAGCTCGAGCAGGAACGCCTCGAAGTCGTCGTCCGCGCGGTCGATCTCGTCGATCAAGAGGACGGCGGGTCGCGGGCCGGGGTGCTCGAGCGCGCGGAGGAGCGGGCGGCGAATCAGATAGTCGGGACCGAAGAGGTCCTCCTCGGAGAGCTTGGTACCGCTCGAATCAGCGAGCCGGATGCTCAGCAGCTGGCGGGGATAGTTCCACTCGTAGAGTGCCTCGGCCGCGTCGATGCCGTCGTAGCACTGCAGGCGGATCAGGGGCGTGTCGAGGATGGCCGCCAGAGACTTGCCGGCCTCGGTCTTCCCGACCCCGGCCTCTCCCTCGAGCAGCAGCGGCTGCGGCAGCCGAAGGCTCAGGTACATGGACGTCGCGAGGCCCTCGTCGACGAGATAATCGACGCTCGCAAGCCGCTGAGCCAGCGTCTCTACGTCGGGGACGAGGTGGCGAATCTCGCCCGCGGCCTCACCCGTCACTTCGTGCGAGCCCACGCTCCTCCTCGAACTTGTGCCGGCAGCCCTCGCAGCAGAAGTAGACGCTTCCACCGTCGTGTTCGAGGGAGGGCGTGCCCGCTCCGACCACGACGGTCATGCCGCAGATCGGGTCGATCGCGGTGCTGGGCGCTTCCGCCGCCGCGGGCTCCGGCCCGGTGCGGCGCAGCTCGACGATGCGCGCGGCAATCGACAGCGCCACCTCCGCCGGCGTGCGCGCTCCGATGTCGAGCCCGGCGGGCGTGTCGAGCGCGTCGAGCAGGTCCTCGGCCACGCCGTCGGCGCGCAGCTCGTCGATCACGGCGGCGCCACGGCGCCTGCTGGCGACGAGCCCCACGTAGCGCACGCCGGCCTCGAGGCCGGCGCGGAGCGTCGCGACCTCGTCGTTCCCGTGCGCGGCCACCACGAGCGCGAGGTCGCCCGCGGTCGGGTTGAGGATCCCGTCCGGGATGTCCTGCGCGGCCACGATCTCGAGCCCCACGGCCGCACCGAGGACGCGCAGCTCCGCCACGATCGGCGAGTTGCCTGCCACGAGCACCCGCGGCGCGGGCAGCACCGGCTCGAGGAACACCTCGATGGCGCCGCCCGACAGGCAGGTGTTGGTGACGGTCACGAGGCCCTCCTCGCGCGCGATCTCCTCCGGGCCGTCCGGGAGGATCCGCAGGAGGAGCGGTGTGCCGCTCTGGAGCGCCTCGAGCGAGTGGAGCCGCACGCTGTGCTGCGCGCAGACGCCGCCGATGAAGCCATCGATCGTGCCGTCGGCCTGCACGAGCCCGACGTTGCCCGGCTCCACACTGGCCGGCCGCTCCACGCGCACAACGGTCGCGATCACGTACGGCGCGCGCGCCGCGCTGAGCTCCTGCGCCCTCCGGCTGAGCTCGTCTCCGATCACTGCGGCGGCTCCGGCCTTCCCTGCATCGCGGCCCAGACGCGCGCCGGCGTGCATGGCATGTCGATGTGAGTGACCCCGTGCGACTCGTGGAGCGCGTCGATCACGGCATTGACGATAGCCGGAGGCGAGCCGACGTTCGGCGACTCGCCGACGCCCTTCGCGCCGAGCGGATGATGCGGGCAGGGCGTGACGGTCTCGCCGAGCTCGAAGTCTGGGCACTCGAGCGCGGTCGGGATCAGGTAGTCCATGAAGGATCCGTTCAGGCAGTTGCCCTCCTCGTCGAAGGTGATCACCTCCATCAGGGCGATGCCGATGCCCTCGGCCAGCCCGCCGTGGATCTGCCCGTCGACCACCATCGGGTTGATGCGCACGCCGCAGTCGTCGACAGCGATGAAGCGCCTCACCCTGACCTCGGCCGTCTCGGCGTCGATGTCCACCACCGCGATGTACGCGCCGTAGGGATAGGTGAGGTTGGGCGGGTCGTAGATCACCTGCGCGTCGAGACCGCCCTCCATCCCCTCCGGCAGCGGGTCGCCGCTGTACGCGCGCACCGCGATGTCGTCGATCAGCGCGGCCTGCTCGGGGTCGCCCTTCACGTACCAGCGGCCCTTCTCCCACGCGAGGTCCTCGGGCCTCGTCTCGAGCATCGTCGCCGCGATCATCCGGGCCTTGTCGCGCACCTTCCGCGACACGACCGCCACCGCGGCGCCCGAGACGGGGGTGGAGCGGCTGCCATAGGTGCCGAGTCCGTACGGGGACCTGTCGGTATCGCCGTGTCGTACCTGCACGTCCTCGGGCGGGATCCCGAGCTCCTCCGCGACGATCTGGGCGAACGTCGTCTCGTGCCCCTGTCCCTGCGTCTGCGCGCTGATGCTCACCACGGCCTTGCCGGACGGGTGCACGCGGAGGTCCGCCCCGTCGTTCATCGACAGGCCGAGGATGTCCATGTGCTTGCGCGGACCGGCGCCCACGCCCTCCGTGAAGAAGGAGACGCCGATTCCCATCAGCTCGCCGCGCGCCCGCTTCTCTCGCTGCTCGCGGCGCAGGTCGTCGTAACCGGCGATCTCCATCGCGACATTCATCGTCTCCGCGTAGTTGCCGGAGTCGTAGGTCCAGCCCGTTGTCGTCTCGTACGGGAACTGCTCGGGCGCGATGAAGCTCTGCATCCGCAGCTCGATCGGGTCCGCTCCCATCTCGAGCGCGAGCGCGTCCACCATGCGCTCCACGAGGTACACGGCCTCGGTGATCCGGAAGGAGCAGCGATAGGCGACGCCGCCAGGCGCCTTGTTCGTGTACACGGCCTTGACCTTCACGTGCGAGGCCTGGAGGTCGTAGGAGCCGCAGACGATGTGGAAGAACCCGGCCGGGAACTTCGTCGGCTGCGCCGTGCTGTCGAACGCGCCGTGGTCGGCGATCGCGTCCACGCGCAGGCCGGTGATCTTGCCGTCCTTCGAGCACATCTCGGCGTGCATCACGTAGTCGCGTGCGAAGCCGGTCGACATCAGGTTCTCCGAGCGGTCCTCGATCCACTTGACCGGCACGCCGGCGACGATCGATCCGGCTATCGCGCACACGTAGCCGGGGTACACCGGCACCTTGTTGCCGAAGCCGCCCCCAATGTCGCCGGTCTGGATCCGGATCATGTGCTCGGCCAGCCCGGCCACCTGCGCGTACACGGTCCGGTGGGCGTGCGGCGCCTGGTTGCCGTTGTAGATGTTGAGTTGGCCGGTCGCGGGGTTGAAGTCGGCGATCATTCCGCACGTCTCGAGCGGCGCGGGATGGCAGCGCGGGTAGATGATGTCCCGCGTCACGATCGTGTCGGCCTCAGCGAACGCGCGGTCGGTCGCGTCCTCGTCGCCTGCCTCCCAGGTCGGGCTGGCGAGGTTGTCGGTCTGGCCCACCTTGTCGTCACGGATCAGAGGGGCGTCCTCGTCGAGAGCCTTCCGCGCGTTGACGATGGCCGGTAGCGGCTCGTACTCCACGTCGATCAGCTGGAGCGCGTCGCGCGCGATGTACTCGTCGGTCGCGATCACGAACGCGACCTCCTGGCCCTGGAAGCGGACCTTGTCGCCCGCGAGCACCGCCTGGGTGTCGTAGGAGATGGTGGGCATCCACGCCAGCCCGAGCGTCTCCAGGTCCTTGGCGGTCACGACCGCGGCCACACCCGGATGGGCGAGCGCCCTACTGGTGTCGATCGAGACGATGCGCGCGTGCGCGTACGGGCTCCGCAAGATGGCGCCGTGGACCATCCCCGGCAGCCTGATGTCGTCCAGGTAGTTGCCCTTGCCGCGGATGAAACGCGCGTCCTCCTTGCGCTTGAGACGCCCGAACCCGATCGGCCGTTCCTGCACCGCGCTCGGGAGGTTCTCGACTGTGGCCATCCTCATGCCTCCTGTTTCGTCGCGGCTTCGTGCTGGGCCGCCCACTGAACCGCGGCGACGATGTTCTTGTAGCCCGTGCAGCGACAGATCGCCCCGGAGATCGCCGTCCGGATCTCGAGGTCGGTGGGGTTCGGGTTCTCGTCGAGCAGTGCCCGGCTGGTCATCAGCATTCCGGGCGTGCAGAACCCGCACTGGAGCGCGTGCGTCTCGTGGAATCCCTGCTGCACCGGGTCCAGCACGCCGTTCTGCTCAAGTGACTCGACGGTCCGGATCTCGTGGCCCTCACACATCACGGCCAGGGTGGTGCACGACTTGATCGGCTCGCCGTCCATCAACACGACGCACGCGCCGCAGTTGGAGGTGTCGCAGCCCCAGTGGGTGCCCGTGAGCCCAGGGGTGTCGCGAATGAAGTGGACGAGCAGCTGGCGCGGCTCGACGTCGCGCGAGACAGCCTCGCCGTTGATCGAAATGGTCACTTGCATTGGGTCAGCCCTCCTGGTGCTGCGCGCGAGCCGCCGCACGGCGCAGGGCGCGTTTGGTGAGCACGCCCGCTAGATGACGCTTGTAGTCCACCGGCCCGCGTCCGTCCGGAAGCGGGGCGCAGTCCTCTGAGGAGATCTCGCCCGCCTGCTCGAACAGCTCCTCGGACGGCGCCTTGCCGCGCAGCAGATCCTCCGCGCGGGAGACGTGGACGGTGGTCGGCCCCACCGCACTCAGCGCCACACCCGCGTTGACGATCGTGCCGTTTTCGATCCAGAGCGCGGCCGACGCTGCAGCGACCGCCCAGTCGCCTGCCCGGCGCTCGACCTTCTCGTGAGCGCTGCCCGACAGCACCCCGCCCGCCGGTAGCGGCAACCTGACCTCGGTCAGCATCTCGCCGTCGCCCACCGCCGTCATGTACGGGCCGATGTGGAACTCGTCCAGGCCAACGACGCGCTCGCCCTCGGTGCCGCGGATCACAACCGACCCCCTCAGTGCCGAGCAGACGGCCGAGAGGTCCTCCGCGGCGTCGGCCTGGCATAGCGAGCCGCCGATCGTCCCACGGTTGCGCACCACAGGGTCGGCGATCACCTGCTCGGCGTCCCGGAAGGCTGGGAAGCGCTCGGCGAGCGCTTCCGACTTGAGCAACTCCACGTGGCGAGTCAGCGCGCCGATTCGAAGCTCGTCACCCTCCTCGCGGATGTAGGAGAGCTCGTGGAGATCGTTGATGTCGATCAGGTGCTCTGGATTCGCGAGGCGGAGCTTCATCATCGGCAGCAGGCTGTGCCCGCCGGCGATGATGCGCGCCTCGGAGCCGAGCCGCTGCAGGGCCTCGATGGCGCCCTCGACGCTGGTGGCGCGTTCGTACTCGAATGAGGCGGGGGTCTGCACGAGCTAGCTCCTGTCGTCGGTGTCGACCTGTCGAGGCGCGGCGCCGGCGTCCTTCAGGTCCGGCTCCACTCCCTCCTCGGGAGATTCCGGACCCCCGTCGGAGATCGCGTCGGCCTCATCGCCGCCACTCGGGTCGATGCCGCTCTCGGTCGCCGGCTCGTCGGAGCCGGTCGTCTCCCCGAGGGCCGAGCTGCCGAGCTGCGGATCGTCCGCCAGCATGTCGCGCGGCGCGTCGGATCCTCCGAGCTCGGCGGGGACGATGCCCTTGGCGGCGGTTTCGGCCCACTCGCCCTTCTCGCGGAGCTCCGCCTCGTCCGGGGTGGTCCCGCCGCGCTGCTCGCTCGGCGGGTACTGCACGGGCGCGCCGGTGCCGATGATGGGCGAGCGCGCCAGCTTCTCCGGGCGCGTCTGGCGGGCCTCGGGGTACAGGGAGCGTGCGTCGAGGCTGCCCCCCTCCACGTTCCGCAGCACAGGGCCGGCGGGACTGGCGACGGCGATCGGCGCCTCTCGCCCGAGCCGGGCGAGCGTGAGCGTTCCCTTCGTGTACACCTCCGAGATGCGCGGGGGCTTCACGGTCTTGCTGTCGGGGAAGTTGCGCAGCCCCTCGGCCGCGGCCCCCGGATACAGGCCCTCGACCAGGCCCACGGAGTCCACGAGGCCCGCCTTCTTGACGAGCAGGCCCTCGAGCAGGTCGACGCCCGCGTCGAGGTTCGCGTTGATGTCCTTGACGACATCCGCGACGGGGGCGCTCTTCTCGATGATCCCTCCAACTCCGGTGATCGCCTCGTCGAGGCCCGAGGTGATCTGTCTCAGCGCGAAGATCGTCGACACGAGGTAGTAGACGAGCGCGAGGACGATCAACAGGACCGCGATGATCAGCACTACGCCTGCCGCCGGCATTGCTACTCCTCCTCCGCGTCGTCGACGATCACGTCGAGGGAGCCGCCGTAGCCGGCCACCACCTCGACGGTCTGCTTCACCTGGGCCTGCGTGGTGAGAAGCAGCGGGACCGCGTCGAGGTCCCTTGACCCGGCCTGCGCCGCCGCGGCGATCCGGTCGACGCTCGGCACGATGCTGCGCGCGGCGTCGAGCACGCCCTTCAGCAGGTACACGACAACGGGCAGGACGACCACAATGAGGAGTACGTCCCCGATCCACCAGAGGGTCATGACGGCCTCCTCTCTGCGACGATCGCGGCTTTGGCGGCGATCCCCGGGAACGCCCCGACGATGACGTCGAACTGGGCGTTGATCGCCTGGACCGCCGGCTCCAGCGGGCGCAGGTGGTCCGACTCGACCATCTCCAAGGCGCCGGCGAGCGTGGCGAGGTCCTCGGAGGCCGACTCGAGCGCGCGCCGGATCAAGATCAGGGCGACGGCCACGACCGCCACGGCGACGACTGCGAGCAGGACACTGAGCAGAACGAGCAGGTCGGTGTCGCTCATGACTCGCCGTACCCGTCGGTGAGGGCGTTCATATAGCGGTCCTGGACCACGGCCTCCTCCACGATCAGCCCAAGCACGGGCGCCGTGGCCTCGAGCTGGGGGATGTTTGCGGTGTTCCCCGCGACCTTCCCGGCCACCTCGAGCAGCCCGCGCGCCGAGCGGCTGATGTCGTCGACGGTTCTGACCAGAATCGTCAGGAGCGCGGCAACGACCAGCGCCGCGACGAGGCCGATCACGAGCGAGACCGCCCAGAGAGTGTTCGCTGACACTGCGAGGGTCGTCATTTGCCCACCGCCACCTTTCGCAGCGCGCGCGCCGAGTGCAGGATCCTCACGCCGGAGTCGTTGATCCGCCCAATTCCCGCGAGCTCGTCGGTCTGTGCGCGCACCACCTCGACGCCATCGACCGCGCCGCGCGCCTGCCCCGCGATCCTTCGCGCAAGCAGCACGATCGCAATCACGATCACCGCCGCAACGGCGATGACGACAATGCCGAGCCCGAGCCCAATCCACCAGCCGGTGGAGGCACCGATCACACTGCCCATCTCAACCTCCGGGTCGTTGAGCTGACAATAACCGAGCGCTAGTGCGCGCTCATAGCGCGCTGCAGCTCGCCGGTGAACGCCTCGGCGGTCATCACCTCGGAGAACATCGGGTAGTCGAACTGGATCGCGTTCTGATGCTCCTCGGGAGACGTGGCCGCGACGCAGTCCGACAGCGTGATCACCTGGTAGCCCTTCTCGTACCCGGTGCGCATCGTCGACTCGACGCAGCAGTTCGTCAGGAAGCCACCGAGTGCGATCGTCGTGATGCCGCGGGCGCGCAGGATGAAGTCGAGGTTCGTGGTCGCGAACGTGTCCAGGCCGCGCTTGCCCTCGACGACCACATCGCCCTCCTGCGGCGCGAGCGAGTCGACGATCTCGGCGCCCCACTCGCCCTTCACGAACGCCGTGGAATCGACCACTCCCTTGAGGATTCCGTACGGGTGCTGGGACAGCTCGCCATAGCCGGGCGCGAACGTGATCGGCGCGTGGACGATCGTCGCTCCGGCGGCGCGAGCGGCGTCCACGAGCGCGCGCGTGTTCTCGAGCATGCCGGTGCTCTCCATCACGTCACCCACCGCGCCGTGCAGGGCGCCGCCCTCCGAGGTGAAGTCGTTCTGGTACTCGATCAGGACGAGGGCAGTGTGCTTCGGATCGAACGGCACGGGGGCCTCCTTGCCTGGGGAACGGGCGTTAGCCCAACTCTACGGCCCGCTCGGCCTCGGCGACCAGGTTCTTCACGATCTTGGCGGCAGGCTGCACGTCCCTGATCAGCCCCGCGGTCTGTCCGGTGAACGGCAGGATCTCGTGTGTCCGGCCCTCGCCCACGGCGGCCATGATCTCGGCGAGCAGCCGCTCGGACTCGTCGGCGGCCTCGTCCGGACGCGACTCCCACCGGCTCACGAACTCCGTCCGGATCACGCGCGGCACCACGTGGTAGGCGCCCGGCGCGGGAGGCGGCACGATCGCGCCCCAGGTCTCGAAGCGAACCGTGTCCTCTGACTCGGCGTCGATGATTCCCTGCTTCCAGCCCTCCTCCGTGGACGCCTCCTGCGATGCGAGGAAGCGCGTGCCCAGGTTCACCCCGGCGGCGCCGAGCGCAAGGGCGGCGGCCAGCCCGCGGCCGTCCGCGATACCGCCCGCCGCGAGCACGGGGATCGGAGCGACCGCGTCGACCACCTGGGGAACCAGCGCCATGGTGCCCACGCCGGCGGCCATCCCCTGCCCGCCCGCTTCGCTGCCCTGCGCGATCACCACATCGACGCCGAGCGCTGCCGCCTCGCGCGCCTGGGAGACGGTGTGCACCTGGTGGATCACCTTCGCCCCGGCCGCGTGCGCGCGCTCCACAAGCGAACCAGGGTCGCCGAGCGCGAATGACACCGCTGCGGGCCGGGCGTCGAGCGTGGCCTGAAACGCGTCCTCGTCGAGGGTGGAGACGACGTGGTTCACGACGAACGGGCGGTCGGTCAGCTCGCGCACGCGCTCGATCTGTCCGCGGAGGCCGTCCGCCGTGCCGAAGATGCCGGCGATCGTTCCGATCGCACCGGCCCCCGACACCGCGGCCACGAGCTCTGGCGAGGTCGCCGGCCAGATCGCCGCCTGGAGGATCGGGGCCTCGATGTCGAGGAGCTCGCAGAAGGGCGTGCGGAGCACGACCCGTTTCAGGCTACGCCGCTTCTTCGCTGCGCGCCTGCTCGCGCGTGGCAAAGAAGGCCGACGTCGAGATGCCGCGGTCGAAGTCCGACCAGCTCGCGCCGTCGGCCAGCGACCGCTCGATGCGGTCGAAGCTGCCCAGGTTGCCGCCGAGGTTGTCCACGAAGTGGACCAGCGTGGCCTCGCGCGTGCATGGCACGACCGGGCTGCCGTGCTCGAGCTTGCCGTGGTGGCTCAGGATGATGTGGAGGAGGCCCTCCGCCTCGGCGCGCGGAAAGCCGTCGATCCGCTCGATCTCGCGGCGCACCGTGTAGTAGCCGCACGGGATCTCGCCGAGCAGCTTGCCGCGGTCGGTCATCTCGATCGCGCCGTTGATGGTCGAGTAGACCTCGGTCTTCCCGATGTCGTGCAGGAGCGCGCCCGTGACGGCCAGGTCGCGGTCGACCCCTCCGCGGAAGGGCCCGCGCGCGAGCACGCTCACACCCTCGGCCACCGACAGGCAGTGCTCGAGCAGCCCGTGCTTGTAGGCCTGGTGGTAGTACTTGGCCGCGGGTGCCGAGTGATACGCCGCTCCGCTCTCCGTGGAGCGGTCGATCAGCCGGCCCAGCAGCGTTTTCAGGTGTGGGCGCTCGATGGTCGCGACCAGCGCCTCGAGGCCGGCGGCCATCTCCTCGTACGGGCGCGCCGGCGCCTCGGTGAGGTCGGCCAGCTCGTACTCGTCCTCCGCCGCCACCCGCATCCGCTTGACCGTGACTGCCGCGCCGTAGCGCTCGTCGACCGCGTAGCGCCCGAGGATCCGGATCACCGAGCCCGTCGGGCAGATCGGGGCCAGGGCCTCGACCTCGTCCCAGATCACGGCCTCCACGGCGCCCGTGGTGTCGCCGAGCTGGAGCTTCAGGAACGGCTCGCCATTGCGCCGCTGGCGCCGCGTGTGGGCGCGCACGACGTACACCTCGTTGACCTCCTGGCCGTCGGCCAGGTCGCGCACAAAGCACCTCGAGGGGGTGAGCGTGGTCTGCTCCATGGGGACTTGCCAAGGTAAGGCCGGACTCGGACGGTTTAGCCTGCCCGGTTATGGGCGTGCTCGTGGCCGGTGGCACCGGGGCTCTGGGTAGCGCGGTCGTCCGCGAGCTGCTCGACGCGGGCTACGACTGCACGCTCACCTGGATCGTGGACGCCGAGCGCGAGCGTGCCCAGAAGGAGTTCGGCGACCGAGCCAAGCTCGTACGAGCCGACCTCGTCGATCCCGACGGCGGCGCCGACGAGGCGGTGGCCGCGGTGGAGGATCTCGAGGCTGTGGTGGACCTGGTGGGCGGTTACTTCTCCGGCCCTCCTGCGCACGAGACGACGTGGGAAGACTTCGACCGCATGATGCGCCTCAACCTGTCGCCCGCCTTCAACCTCGCGCACGCGGCGATGCCGCGTTTGCTCGAGCGCGGAGGGGGCTCGTTCGTCGCGGTGTCGGCCCGCCCCGCCCTCAAGCCGTTCCCCGGCTCCGCCGCTTACTCGACCGCGAAGGCTGCCGTGCTCGCCTTCGTCAGAGCCCTCGATGCCGACTACCGCACGAAGGGCATCCGGGCCAACGCGATCCTGCCGAGCGTGATCGACACGCCGGCCAACCGCGCGGCGGAGCCCGACGCCGATTACTCGAAGTGGGTCCAGCCGGCCGAGATCGCGCGGGTCGTCCGCTTTCTCGTCTCGGACGACTCGGCTGTCACGAGCGGCGCCGCGATTCCGGTCTACGGCCGCGCGTAGTAGCGCAGGGCACGCTGCCCGAGCTGCTTCGTGACGCCGCCGTTCTGGAGCGCGCCGATCGGCGCGCCGATCAGCGGGATGTACCTGCTGGCGTAGCGCCGCACCAAGCGCCGTGCGAGGTACCTCGCGAGCTTCAGATGGAGTGCTTCGGTCCTTCGCGAACTGAGCGCGTTCTCGACCAGCGCATGGGCCATTCGCTTGCCAACGCCGTCGAGCGCCTCGCGCGCCTGTGCCGGCGTCTCGTACAGGCCCTGGAGCGCGAGGTACTCGGCGGGGCGCATCGGGTGGCGCGGGTCGTAGCCGTAGGCCGCAGCGATGTAGAAGACCATGCGGCTCTGGATCCAGAGCAGCGCGATCATGTCGGGGGCCAGCGTCACGGCTCCGCCGATGCCCAGCGCGCCCCCCTCGAGCCGGGCAAGTCGAACGTGCTTCTTGAATGCCACCCGGGCGAGTTGCTCCGGCGTGTGGCCTGGACCCGCTATCCGCACCCACTCCTCGGCCTGCGGACCGAAGCGCTCGGCCGCCGCAAGCGCTATGTACTCGGGCGCGCGGTCGGGCTCCGCGAGCAGGCGGTCCCAGAGGCGTTTGGGCGGGCGCTCGAGCAGTTCCATTTCAGTTGCGGCTTCCACGCCGGCTGAGGCTAGCCTGTGGCGTCATGGCAATTCTTGACGACGACATGAAGGCCGACCGCGAGCAGCTCATCGAGATGCTCACTCGGGCGTATTGGATGGAGCTCGAGACCGTGATGAGCTACATCACCAACTCGATCAACCCGGACGGCGTCCGGGCGCAGGAGATCATCGAGTCGCTCGACCAGGACATCCAGGAGGAGCTCGGGCATGCGCGCGAGTTCGGCGCGCGCATCAAGGAGCTCTACGGCGTGGTGCCCGGCTCGCTCGACTTCAAGGCCGAGCAGTCCTACCTCCAGCCTCCCGGGGAGCAGACCGACATCGTCCACGTGATCAAGGGAGTGATCGAGGCGGAGTCCGGCGCCATCGAGCACTACAATCGGATCATCGAGTTCTGCGAGGGACGCGACCCGGTCACCCAGGACATGGTGATCACGATCCTGCGCGACGAGGAGGGCCACCGGCGCCTGTTCGAGGGCTTCCTGCGCGAGTACAAGGCCGAGGGCTTGGCCTAGTTACCCAAAGCGTCCGCGACGAGCACGACGAGCCCGAACGCCCCCCCGAGCACGGCGATCACGCCGACCACCTGTGGGTTCGGACCCCCGTGGATCCCGGTCTCGTGCACGGCCGTGTGGCCCTTGCCGCGCAGGAGCAGCCAGCGGTTCACCGGGTAGGCGCAGACGCCGGCCATGAAGAGCGCGAACGAGAGCGAGCCCCAGAACAGGACATCGCTGAGGCTTGCGTCAATGGCGCCAGGGACCACGAGGACGATCGAGTTGTCCACGATCTCCATGACCGTGATCGAGAGCGTGTCGGACGCGAGCGCGATCGGGATCACGGCCGCGAGCGCCAATCCGCCGCGCAGGAGCGGCAGGCTCGTCAGGGAGTAGCCAAAGAAGAACGCGAGCACGATCGACAGCGCAATCGTCCCGCCGTCCGACCATCCGCGAGCCGTGCCGATGATCATCCCCAGCACCTCGCCGATCGCACAGCCGGTTAGGCAATGAAGGGTGGCGCTGAGCGCCATTTGGTCGACGCCGTCCGAGTGCATCTCCTCGTGCAACGCTAGATACCATCGTCTCGCTGCTGCAAGGCGAGGTAGCTCAGTTGGTAGAGCACACGACTGAAAATCGTGGTGTCGCCGGTTCGATTCCGGCCCTCGCCATCTCCGCGGCTGCGGCGCATCGCCAGGCTGTGTCATCAGGCCGCTCGCGTGCGGAGCACGCGTCGCGACCCTCTTCCTTGCCTGGCGGGCGCCTCGCCGGCAGATGGCGAGGCCTTCGCCCTCGCCGTTTCTCTCCGTTGCAGGCGTTTCGTCGGCTCTCCTGCCCGCGGCCCGATCTGAGCTCGACTCCTCGTGGTCTACCTGTGGGCTACGCGGCGCGCGTGCGGCCTGGATTTGGGCCTCGGCCGAGACCGCTGCGAGACCTCTGAGCTCACGCATGACGTGCGCGTAAGTGGCGAGTGTCATCTGCGGCGCGTGTCCAAGCTGCTCGGCCAACTCGGGCAGCGGCATGCCCGCCCGGATCTGCAGAGATGCGAAGGCGTGCCGCAGGTCGTAGGGCGGCAGTAGCTCCACCTCGGCCTGCTCGCGGGCGCCGTGCCAGACGCGCCGGCGCCAGTTGTTTACGTCGGTTCGGCGCCAGGGCTTGCCGTCGCGTCGCGGGAAGATGAGGCCGTCCGGCCGGCCCCTCGAGAGCCGGTATTCAGCGAGGTCCTTTTCTAAGCGGGGCCGACGAGGTCGACGGCGCGGGGCCGGAAGTGCCGAACCTTCGGCCAGGGACGATCTCCCCGTCGATGAGGCGCTGCTCGACGAGCAGCGTGCGCTCACGGACATGGCGCCACTCAAGCGCCAGGACCTCCTCGGGGATGCGCAGTCCGGCATACACGAGCTGCGGCACTCAGGCGAGACGTGGACGTCAGCCTGAGCCCAGCGGGTTAGCCGCTCAGCCGCGCGCCTGGTATGACCGTGCACGCTCGACGGCCGCCGACACCATCTGGGCGAGGTGAATGAGGGCGGCCTCGTCGTCGCCGGTGAAGTCTCCTTCCTGCTTGTCGAAGACCTGGATCGCGCCGAGCTCGCCGCCGTCGAGCGCGGTGAGCGATGCGCCGAGCCATCCCTTCAGCGGCCGATCGCTGGCGGCCGTATGGAAGGGCGACAGCAGAGCGAGTGGCTCGCCGGCGATCCTCACGGAGCCGCCGCTCGCGCGGATCAGCCTGTAGATCGCGAACCGGTCGAGCCACTGGACGAAGCCGACCCAGCGCCTGTCGGCCTGCGCGTAGGAGGCGGCCTCCGCGATCCGGGGCCGGCCCTCCACGGCGACGGTCGCCACGCAGCAGTCGGCACCCACGAGCTCGCGTGCCTGCTCGGCCACCAGCTGCAGCAGCTCCTCGAGCGAGTCGAAGGCGTCGAGGGCGAGCGAGGCGTCGGCCAGGAAGGTCGACAGCTGGCGGGACATCTCGATGTGGCGCCGTTCCAAGGTGGCGCTCTCCCGTGCCTCGCTGAACCCCCGCTGCACCATCTCATACGCAGAGAGGCTCTCGAGAAAGAAGTCCCCCGCGGCCCGCGTCATTCCCTGAGTCCCGGCCGAGTCCGATACGCCGGCCAGCGCCGACAGGAGGGCCTCGTGGTGAGCGACGGCCAGGTCGAGCACGCTGAGGTGCCGGGTCACGGCCTCCCGCCCGAGCTCGTAGGCCACGTGGAGCGTGGCCTCGCCGGGGCGGAGCAGGTAGGCGCGGAAGGCTGACGCATAGGCGGGGGCAAAGGACCCCAGGCCGGTGTGGGCCCCAGCGCTCACGGTCGCCGCCCCAGGTAGCGCACCGTCACGACCAGCGCGTCGTCGTCGACCCTCCCGTGTCTGGCCATGATCCGGTCGCTGATCGCCTGGGCCGACCCCCCTGCGTTAAGCGAGTCGGCAAATCCGGCCGCAATCCCATCCGTTGCTAGGGCCAGGACATCACCGGGCACGAGGTCGAGCGTCGCGATCTGCATGTAGGGAAGCTGGTGCCCGGGAACGCCGTTCAAAAGCGCGAGTGATCCCTTGAGACGCCGCACCGACGGGTCGCCGCTGAGCACCCGACCCTCGACGTTGCCGACGCCCAGCCAGCTCATCCTGCCCTCGCGGGCCGAAACGAAGGCCAGGCTGATGGCCGCCCCGCGGGTCTCGCTCAGCGCCGCGTGGCAGCACTCCAGCAGCGGGACCAAGTCGCCGCCGTCGCTGTCGAGCACCACCCGCTCGGCGGCCCGGGCGGCGCGGGCAGCCTCGCTGCCGTGGCCGAGGCCGTCGACCGCCGCAACGAGGGCGCCGTCGCTCACGAGCTTGACGATCGCGAGGTCCCCGTTCAGCGTCTCGCCGCGCCGGCACCTGGTCGAGACACCCCAGTCGACCGGCTGCCAGTCGGCATGCTCACTCACGCCGGCGGCGCTCCTCGCGGAGGCGCGCGAGCTCGTCGCGCACTCGCCATTTCTTCATCGTCACGATCGTTCCCGAGTCCGCGCTCGACTCGATGTCGAAGTCGTCCATGAGGCGCCGCGCGCCGGGCAGGCCGAGGCCAAGCCCGCCCATCCCGCTGTAGTCGTCGCGGAGCGCCGCGTCGACGTCCAGGATGCCGGGCCCCTCGTCGCGAGCGATCACGACGAGGCCGTAGCGGTCGGCCTCCTGAAGCGGCCTCAAGATGATCTCTCCGCAGCCGACATGCCTGACGATGTTGCGCCCCACCTCCGAGATCGCGGTGGCGATCAGCGTGGGATCGGGACGGGGAAAGCCGAGCTGCTCGGCCATGGCGCGTCCCTGGGCTCGGGCGTTGACGAGATCCGCGTCGGTGCGGAGGGCGACCCGGACCTCATCGTCCATCCCCGCCGCCCCCACTCGTCAGCCGGTTGAGCAGCGATCGCGCCTGGTCCAGGTCAAGGGCGACGCGCAGCGGCTGCAGGTTCAAGCGGAAATGGACCATCGCTATGGCCACGTCCGGCTGGATTCCGACGATGACGGTCTCGGCGCCCCGCAACTTCGCGGAAAGGACGATCGAGCGCAGGGCGCGGGCGACGAACGAGTCGATCACCACCAGCGCGGCCACGTCGATGACGATCCCGCGCGAGCGATGGGTCCCCACCAGCTCGGTGAGATCGTCGCGGAGCTCGACGACCTCGCTGTCGGAGAGGTCCGACTGGATAGACGCGATCAGGTAGTCGCCCTCGCGCAGGATCGCGACCGACATCGGAGGACGCCTAGGGCTCGGGCGCCGGGTCGTCGGCTTCGAGGCTCAGGTAGCCGGCCAGGCGCTCGGCCTCCACGAGCCCGCCCTGCAGGTCGCCGACCGTCCTCATCATGCCCAGATCGACCCCGAGGTCCACGAGCGTCTGGGCGATCTTGGACGAGAGTCCGGTGAGGATCGTGCTCGCACCCATGAGCCGCGACGCCTCGACCGTCTGGACGAGATGGTTCGCGACGGTGCGATCGATCGTCGCGACCCCGGTGATGTCGATCACCACGACCCGGGCGCGGTTCTCCTGGATGGAGCCCAGGAGCTGCTCGGTGAGCTGCCGGGCCCGCTCGGAGTCGAGGACGCCGATGATCGGGAGGATGAGCAGGCGCTCGCGGAGTTGGAGGACCGGCGTGGACAGCTCGCGCAGGGACTCCTGCTGCTCTGAGATGACCCGCTCGCGCTCCTCAACGAAGCTCACCCCAACCGTCACCGCGATCCGATTGGCGGCGGGCTCGTATTCGTCCAGGATGCGATTCAGCAGCTCCAGATCCGCCTGGTACTTGGCAAACAAGGAGCGCGCCAGCACGTCTCGCAGGAGCAGGACGATTCCGAGCACCTCGTGGGTCTCGACGCCGCGTGGGATGATGCGCTCCGAGAGTTCGCGCGCGTAGGTTTGGAGCGTCTCGACGCTGCCGGTCTCCAGGGCATCCACGTAGTTGTCGTAGACCGCGGTCGCCTCGGAGAAAATCTCCTCGTCCGACATCACGCCAAGCAGCTCGGCCTCGCTGATGCGCCGCGCCCATTCCTCCCTCAGCTCGGTGCGGTTGTCGCGCAGGTACGTCACGAGCTCCTGGAGGAGCGAGCTCGCGTCCTTCGAGCGTTCGGCCGGCTGGTCGCTCGTCCGCTGGTCCGCATTCTCGTTGGATGCCGGTTGATCCAGCTCTGTGTCCATGTTCCCCTCCTCGGGTCTCTCGTGGCCCGAGCCGCGCGCCGTCATGGCTACGGCGGGCCGATTCTCGTCGATCACGGTTGTGGGCCGCGAGCACGAGCCCCGTCGAGGAAGAGGCCCGTGATCGTGGCGATCTGGTCCTCCTTCCCGAGCGGGGGGTTTGACATGCGCACCCCGACGATCAGGCCGATGAGCGACTCGGTCAGGCGAGCGCTTTCGATGTCGCGGCGAATCTGGCGCTCGGCCTGACCCCGCTCGAACAGGTCGCGCAGCGGCTGGGTGACCCTGCGCTCGAAGCGCTCGGGGTCGGAGCGCACCCGTTGCCGCGCCAGGAGCACGAAGGAGTCCCCGACGTCGACGAGGGCCCGAACGACTCGAACGATGCCCTCCTCCGGCTCCACCTCGTCGATCCGGGCCGACGCCAGCCGGGCATCGGCGTCATTCACCGCAGCCAGCGCCAGCTCGTCGAACAGAGCCTGCCGGTTCGGGAAGTAGCGGTAAACCGTGGCACGGGCGACACCGGCAGCGGCGGCGATGTCGTTCATGCTCGCCTGCTCGCCCTGGATGGCGAACGTCCGCGCCGCCCCGTCGAGGATTGCGGCGGCGACGCGCTGCTGAAGGGCCTGTCTGGGAGCGGGGGCGGACACGCTGGTCTCGTGGCCAGTCTAGACGGTCGCGTAGTGAGATGCTACTGTCTCAATCCTATTCGACGTTGTCTAATGCTCGCCAGGAAGGTGAAGATGATGTTGTCGTTGTCGGAGCGAATGCGGACGGGTCTCAAGGAGATGCCGTCCAACGCTGCTTGGCTTCTGTCCCGAGTCCGCGAGCCGGTCGACTCCGCCGAGAACGCGGCCGATTCCGCCCGCGCGGGCGCTCGCGACCGTCGGCGCAAGTGGAGCGCGGCCCTGGTGGACGCCGTCCCTGGCGGCGGTGACTCGCTAGAGATCCGGATGAAGCGCGCCCGCGACGCGGCAGAGCGCGCTCGGGAGGCCGAGGACCGCGCCGTGGAGGCCGCGCAGGCGTCCAAGGAGTCCTCGGACCACGCCCGCGAGGTGAGCGCGCACGGTCGCGCCCGCCTCTCCGAGATGGAGCGCGAGACCAGCCAGGAGGTCAAGCAGCGCGTCACCGACGCGCAGAAGGCCGCCGACGAGGCCGTGAAGCGGGAGCGCGAGGCCGCCGAGGCTGACGCCGAGGAACAGCGGCAGGAGGTCCAGGCCGAGGTCGAGGGCGAGCTCGAGGACGCGCAGAGCGAGGCCGAGGCGGCTCAGCAGCACGCCGAGGAGCTCGTCGAGGAGGCCACGGAAAGATTGGCCGAGGCCAGGGAGCTGGCGGATGAGGCCGCCGCAGCGGCGCACGATGCAGCCGAGGAGGCGCAGCGTCAGGCGCAGGAGCTGGCCGCCGAGGCGGCGGGGCAGGCGAGCGACGCGGAGGCTCAAGTGAAGGCCGCCGAGCAGATCCGCGAGCAGTCGAGGGCGAGCGCGAAGCGCACCGCCCGGGAGCTCCAGCGCAATCCCTCAAACGGGAGCCTGGAGTCCTACAACAAGCCGGAGCTGGTCGAGCTTGCCGCCAGCGTCGGCATCGAGGGCCGGACGAACATGACCAAGAACGAGCTGGTCGACGCCATTGCTAAGGCGTCGCGCAGCAAGCGCTGAATCGGAGGCGAGCCAGAATGGGACTCTTCAACAGAAAGAGCCAGTTCGAGCGGCTTCTCGACGCGATCGACGACGCGTTCGACGAGCTGCCGGGCGAGCTCAAGGGTTTGTCTAAGGGGGGCTCGGGCAAGACCCTGAAGGCGGGCCTCATCACCGCCGGCGGCCTGGCCGGCCTCGCCGCCGGAAGCGCCGGAATCTCCTCGCTCAGGCGCCGTGGGGGTTCGAGCAGCGGGTCGTGAAGCCCATGCGAGGCGCGGCGCGCGTGACTCCGCGCAGGGCCGGCGCGACCTCTCCGCTCGCGCTGGAGGCGGTCCCGGATCGCAGGCGGCGCGTCTCGGACGGAGTTCTCGTCGAGGCGTCGATCCTGGCCCGCCTGCTGGGACTCCGCCTGCTGACGCTCGACGTGACGCTCGTGCTCGTTCCGGCCGAGGTGTCGGCGCCGGCGCCGACATCGGCACCTCGCGGGTTGCCCGCGGGCGCGTCGCCGCGATGCTACGGCCCGCCGGCACGACCCGTACCCGGCGGCGGGCTGGCTGACGCGGTCAGGAGCATCAACGAGGGAGCGGAGCTGCTGGCTGAGGCGCGCCGCAACGGCGTCTGACGAGCGGGCTCCGGGACCCCGCCGTGGCCGGCGTGATGACGTTCGAGATGGTCGCTCCGCCTGCGCATCAGCTTGTGCGCCGGCTCGTTGTCGGCGGCCATCGTAGCGGTGAGGCGGCGAATGCCGAGCCGCCTCGGGATCGTCGGCGAGACGAACGAAGCGACTGACCGCGATCAGGCGGCGAACCGGCTCAGTCTCCTCTTCAGGAGCGCTCACTCGCGGTGAGCCGGCAGGCGGAGGCACTCGGGAAGCAGCTCGGCCGGTCCCCGAAGCCGCGGGATGTCGCGCGGGTGCTCGGGTGGTCAGTCGAGCGCAGATGCATGTCTCGCGGCTGTTGCGCCGCGCGCTCAGCCGTCTCGAGACAGCCGTGACGGCAGCGTGACCGACGGTGCTCGGATTCCCCCGTCCGGTCGCGGGTAGCAGGCTCGAGACCGAACCACGAAACAGGAGACACGAAATGGCTGAGCTGACGGTGCTCGATGAGAAGCTCGCAGAGGTGATCGGCCTCGCGATGGCCGCGCAGAGTGCGACCGACAAGATCGTCGCGTTGACCGACGACGACGAGCTGAGCGAGAAGCTCGAGCAGATGCACGAGGAAGCCCGCGAGACCGAGGTGCGGGGCACACAAGTTGCGGATCAACTGGACGGTAAGAAGACGGCGGTGCTCGACAAGGCACGCGAGACGAAGGGCGAGGCCACCGAGATGATGTCGACCTATCTCGGCGACGACGCGGATGCTCTCGATGGGTTCGAGTTCCTGACCATGGCGGAGGCCGGCGAGGTCGGCCACTGGTCGGTCCTGGGCAAGCTGAACGAGCAGGCCGGCGACCAGCGCCTACAGCAGCTGATCGAGTGGGCGCTCCCGATTCAGGAGCGGCACTTCGATGACGTGAAGGCCGGTTCCCTCAAGCTTGCGGCCGAGGAGGATCCGGCGGAGGCCGCCTAGCCGGCAGCCGCCGGTCTTCGGTTACGTCCGTACCGCCCGCTCGTCGAGCGCCCTGGGCGGGTGGTCCACGCCGAGTAGGCAGGCCATCCGCTCGCACGCGCGGCGGGCGAAGCGGATCTGTTCACGGCGGCCGAAGAGTCGGAAGCCGAGGCGGATCACGGGGTTGGGGATGCTGGCCGGCCGCGATACGACGTGGATTCGGAACTCGACCTCCCCGCTGTCGGTCCACTTCCACACCTGATAGTCCATCTGGCCCATCTCCAGATGGTCCTGCAGGGTGCGATAGGCCCAGCCCCAGATCCGCACCTGGCGACCGTCTTCGCTGCTCGTCCTATCGACCAGGCCGCCGACCCGGACTCCGAAGCGGAGGCGGATGACTCGCCAGAAACGCACCTCGAGCAGCATGTCGCGACCCTCGAGCTCCGAGTTCTGGACGTAGACAGCGCGCACCTGCCGGGGGTCGGCGAACTCGTAGTCGAGCATTAGCTCACGCGCCCGTTCCCATGTGCCGCCCGGCTCGGGGGGGCCCGGGCTCTCGCCCGGAAGGGGCTGGTAGTAGTCGTCGATGTGCCAGCCCGTCTCGGGGCCGAAGGACGCCTGCTCGGCGAGATCGAAGTTGAGCGGCTTGTCGTGCAGCTGCCCCAGCGCTTCCAGGGCCGCGGGGTCGTGCAGCCGACGCTTACCCGACAACGGGCAGCTCCTCCACGCGCCGGGTGTGGATGCGCAGGCCGCCATCTCGCTTGCCGCCCGAGAGATCGATGACGCGCTCGAGAAAAGACGTCCACATGTGGAACTGGATCTCCTTCGACATGTGCAGGCGGTCGTAGAGCAGGTCGGAGACGCGATCGCCGCTGCGCGCCCACGACTCGATCGAGAACACCAGTCCTCCGGCGCCATCGGTGGCGCTGAACTCGATCTGGCCGGCCTCCAGGTGGCCGACCAGGGTGGCAAACCGAAACGAGGTCGAGTCGCGCGCGACCACACGGATCGGCCCATCCCATGGACCGGGCATGCGCACGACGTACTCGTCGCCCGGGTGCATCTCGCCCTCCGAACCGACGAGCTTCTTGAAGGTGGCGAACTCGCTTGGCGCCGCCCTGTCGGGGTCAGCCGCCAGCCGGTCCATGAGCTGCTTGGGAGAAATCGGCGCATCACGGATCTCGGCGCTGTAGCGGCGGTGAAACAGCGCCCCGGCTCCGTCCCCCACTCTCTGGATCTCGTCGTGGCTGACCATGTCGGGCAGGGAGGGCGGCTGGTCGTCTTGCCAGTTGCCCGGTTCCTCGCTGCGATAGAGCGGGGTCGTGCGCCACATGTAGCGCCAGGACGTCAGCGTCAGGCCCACGGGCCAGCGCGCGGCGGTGGTCAAGCGACGGAAGGGTGACTGCTTTCGCGGCATCGACGGGTGATACGAGCCAAGAACTGAGGGAGGATGCAGAGGCGGGTGAATCGCGCCAGTCGATGGGTACCCGGCGAACATGCTGACAAAAGCCCTGATTTCCCACGGCGTGCGCGGGTGGCACTTTCACCTCGGTTCGATGGCGACGATCTACCTCTGCATCGCCCTCTGGATTCGCGCGAAGACCGTGGACCAAGAGGAGCGCGGCAACGCCGAGCGCCGCGCCCTGTTCGTCGGTCTCTGGCCACCGATGCTCTGGTTGATCGGCGACGCGCTCGAGACTGCGAGCGAACGCTCACGCTCGGTCTTTTCGCCGCACCGAATTGCAGGCCGGCTGGCCGGAGGGCGGCGCTCACAAGGCTTCACGTTCCGCTAGGCCCGCGCGGAAGGGCGCTCATGAGAACGGCCTCCTACGGCCGGTCGGGAGGGTGGGCCGGCGAGGTAGCTTCTCGCGCTCGGCGGAGCCGTTCGGCGGCGGAGGCGGAGGCGCGTTGGAACTCCTCGAGCCGAGCCATGCTCACCGTTAGATCTATGCGCGCTCGGACACGCTGCTCTTGAAGGAGGCGTATTCCACACTAGCTCGCCCGTAACGCAGATCCCGTACTGCCTGCCGTGCTCGAGCGTCGCGACGCCGGACCAGTTCAGCCAGGCGGTTCCACTCATCCCGGGCGACCAGGTGACCTCGGAGACCTGGACGTTGTCCCGGTAATAGCGGGCGTGGAGGCGGTAGGCGTCGGCGTCGGCCGGCGCCTGCCAACGGATCCACTGTGTGTTCTGGGTCGAGTTCGTGTAGGCGGGCTCGCCCGTGCCCTCGACCGTGACGTCGGCCGCGGCCGGCGCGGCGGCTACGAGCGCCGCGAGAAAGACGATGAGTGTCAGATGCCGTTTCATTGGCCTCAGCGTGCATTGGCCAAGCCGTTCTCACATCGGGCACACCCCCAATCACCACCCCTGATCTTTGGGCGTGCTCCCCTGATGTCGATTCAGGGGCTCCCCGTTCGTCTGATACGCGACCATCCAGACAAAGGAGGACCGCAATGAAGTACATGCTGTTGATTCACCAGGGCGACACGCCGACGCCGAGGGACCCGGAGGCCTGGGGGAAGCTCTCAGAGGACGAGCAGAAGGCCGTCTACGCCGACTACATGGCGATCAACCAGACCGAGGGCGTGAGCCCCGGGCTCCAGCTCGACGAGCCCGAGACCGCCACCACGGTGCGGGTCGAGGACGGGAAGACCCTCACAACCGACGGCCCGTTCGCGGAGCTCAAGGAGGCGATCGGGGGCTTCATGTTCTTCGAGGCCGATGACCTCGACGCCGCGATCGAGCTGGCCGCGCGCATTCCGGCGGCCCGCCTGGGTGGCGCCATCGAGGTGCGCCCGGTGGTGGAGCGGTAGCGATTCTCGAGCAGGTCTTCCGCGACCAGTGGGGCCGTGTGCTGGCCACGCTGATCGGCTTCCTCGGCGACTTCGACCTCGCCGAGGAAGCCACGCAGGAGGCCTTCGCGGTCGCTGCCGAGCGCTGGCCGCGGGACGGGATCCCGTCGAACCCCGGGGTGTGGCTGGTCACTACGGCGCGCAACCGGGCGATCGACCGGATTCGCCGCGATCGCACCCTGGCGGCGAAGACCAAGCTGCTCGAGGTTCCCGAGCCGGCGGAGGACAACTTGGACGACACGACGTTCCCGGACGAGCGGCTCGAGCTCGTGTTCACCTGCTGCCACCCGGCGCTCGCCACGGACGCCCAGGTGGCGCTCACCCTGCGGACGCTCGGCGGCCTGACCACGCCCGAGATCGCCCGCGCGTTCCTGGTGCCGGAGCCGACGATGGCGCAGCGGCTCGTGAGGGCGAAGCGCAAGATCAAAGCCGCGGGGATTCCCTTCCGGGTGCCGCCCGACCACCTACTGCCCGACCGGCTCGCCGCGGTGCTTGCCGTCGTCTACCTGATCTTCAACGAGGGCTACGGCGGCCGCGGCGAGCTGGCGGCCGAGGCGATCCGGCTCGGCCGCGCGCTCGCCGAGCTGATGCCGGACGAGCCCGAGGTTCACGGCCTCCTCGCCCTCATGCTTCTGCACGACGCCCGCCGCGAGGCGCGCTTTCGGGATGGTGAGCTCGTCCTGCTCGCCGACCAGGACCCGGAGCTCTGGGACGCCGCCCAGATCGCCGACGGGCGGCTGGTGCTCGACCGGGCGCTCGCCCTACGCGGCCGCGGTCCGTACGTGCTGCAGGCGGCGATCGCCTCGCTGCACGCGGACGAGCCGCGCGACTGGCCCCAGATCGCCGCCCTCTACGGCGAGCTCGCGCGGCTCACCGACTCGCCGGTGGTCGAGCTGAGCAGGGCGGTGGCGGTGGCCGAGGCGGACGGCCCGCAGGCTGGGCTAGAGATCGTCGAAGCGCTCGATGTCGACCTCGACGAGTACCGCTACCTGCACGCCACCCGCGGCGAGCTGCTGAGTCGCCTCGGCCGGACAGCCGATGCACGCGAGGCCTACGCCCGCGCGCTGGCGCTCGCGCACGACGACGCCGAGCGCCGCCTGCTCGAGCGGCGGCTGGCGGAGCTCTAGGCGCCGAGGCTCGCGCCCGTCGCGAAGCCCGCCCGCTGCTCGAAGACCAGATCGCGGGCCGTGTCCAGGGCGCTTGCGACCGCCCCGAGGACGATCGCGTCCTGCCCGAGCTCGCCTTCCGCGACCGGCGGGGCGAGTGGCGTCAGCTCGCCCAGGCGTCGTTCGAGCGGCGGCCGAAGGAGGTCGATGTTGCTGCCGACTCCGCCTCCGAGCAGCACGAACTCGGGATCGACGATCGCGGCCACGGTGCCGACCACGAGCGCCAGACGCTGCGCCTCGGCATCCACGGCGGCGAGGGCCAGCTCGTCGCCGCGCGCGCGCGGCGGCGAACACCCGCTTGGCGGAGGTCGCGCCCTGCATCCCGAGCCGTTTGGCGGTGCGGACCACCGCGTCCGCAGACGCCGCCTCCTCCAGGATCCCTCGTCGGCGGGCGTCGCGACCCGCCGCGCCGCCGGCGCCATCCTCGCCAAGCGGCAAATAGCCGACCTCGCCGGCCGCCCCGTGGGCGCCCCGGTAGAGCTCACCGTCGATGATCACGCCCATGCCGATGCCGGTCCCGACCGAGACGTAGACGAACGTCCTCGCGTGGCGTCCGCTGCCGTAGGAGCGCTCACCCACAGCGGCGAGGTTGGCGTCGTTGTCGAGCGCGACCGTCGGGGGCAGCGCCTCGCGCAGCTCGCTCATCACCCCGGGGCGGCTCCAACCGGGCACGTTCGGGGCGTGCCTGAGCCTGTCGCTGTCCGGATCGAACACGCCCGGGCCGCCCACAACCGTGTGCTGGACCTGCTTCCAGGTCAACCCGGCCGCCTCCACCACCTCATGCGCAACCGCCGCGACGGACCTCACAAGCGCGCTGCCACTGCGCGCGCGGTTGCGCTCGTCGCGGCGGGCGACGATTTCGCCGGAGAGGTCGGCCGCCGCAACGCGGATCCACGCGCGTCCGATGTCGATGCCGACGACGTAGCCGGCCGTCGGGTCCACCTCGTACAGCATCGCCGTCCTGCCAAGGGAGGGGCTGGCCGGCCCCACGGGACGCACGAGCCCAACGCTCTCGAGGTTGGCGAGCGCCTGCGAGACGGTGGGCTTGGACAGTCCGGCGATCCGGGCGAGGTCCGGGCGTGACGACGGGCCGGCACCGCGGAGGCACTCGAGCAAGGCGCGCTCGTTGTGTGCGCGCAGGAGACGAGGTGTTCCGCCCGCTCGGTGAGGGCGGTCTTGACCCGACATAGTTAGGAAAGTATCTTATCTTTCGTGACGGATAGCAACGCCGTCGGCGCCACGCGCGACTTCGTGCTCGGGATCGACTTCGGCGGCACCAAGATCGCCCTTGCCACGGCCACTCTCGACGGTGAGCTGATGGACTCCGACCGGCTCGAGACCGACGCCGCGGGCGGCGCCATCCAGGCCGTTGAGCGCGCATTCGTCCGTGCTGAGGAGCTCGTCGCGGCTGCCGCTGAGAACGGAGACGGCCGCTGCGTCGCGGTTTCCGCGGTGAGCCCCGGGATCGTCTTCGAGGACCACGTGGCGCTGGCGCCGAACGTGCCCGGCTGGCAGGAGCTGAAGCTGCCGGCGCTGCTGCGCGAGCGCTTCGCGCCGGCCCGCTCGGCGGTGGGCACCGACGTGAAGGCAGCCGCGGTGGCGGAGCTCCGCTGGGGCAGCCTGCGCGGCGCAGATCCGGCGATCCTGCTGATCCTCGGCACGGGAATCGCGGCAGCGATCGTCGTCGACGGCGAGGTGCTCCAGGGCGCGAACGGCGCGGCCGGCGAGATCGGCTACAGCCTGCTGGGCGGCGCCGACCACAGCGGCGCGGCGGACGGCCGTGCTCCGCTCGAGGAGTTCGCCGGAGGGCGCGCGATCGGCGAGCGGGCGAGCCGCCTGTTTGGCACGCCGGTCACGGCTGCCGACGTGTTCGAGCATCCGGACCCGCGGGCGCGCCGGCTGCTCGACGACACGCTCGATGCCCTGGCCGTCCAGGTGGCCAACATGGCGATTCTGGTGGACCCGGCTCGCATCGCGGTCGGCGGCGGGCTGATGAGCCAGCCGGAGCAGGTGCTCGCACCACTTCAGCGGAGGCTGAGCGCGAGCGCCCCGTTCGCACCGGAGCTCGTGCCTGCCCAGTTCACGGGCGACGGGCCGTTGCGCGGGGCCATCGCGCTGGCCCTGGACGCGAATGCCGTATCCACCCCAGTGAAAGGAGCAGCATGAGCAGCAGATCCACGCAATCGACGGTTGCAGCGCTCGCCATCGCGATGGTCGTCGCGATGGGTCTTGCGGCGTGCGGAGGAGACGACGACGACGGGAGCGCCGACAAGGCGAGCGGCGAGGGCGGGGGCAGCGGCAAGACGATCGCGCTGCTGCTGCCGGAGACGAAGACGACGCGCTACGAGGAGAAGGACCGGCCGCTGTTCACGGCCAAGGTCAAGGAGCTCTGTCCCGACTGCGAGATCATCTACGCGAACGCGAGCCAGGACCCGAACAAGCAGCAACAGCAGGCGGAGGCCGCGATCACGAACGGGGCCGACGTGCTGGTGCTCGATGCGGTCGACGTGAAGTCCGTCGGACCCATCGTCCAGCACGCGAACCAGGAGGACATCCCGGTGATCGCCTACGACCGGTTGATCCCCGATCAGGACATCGCGTACTACGTGTCATTCGACAACGTAAAGCAGGGCCGCATCCAGGCGCAGACGCTTCTGGACAAGCTCGGGTCCGGCGCCGACGGCGAATCGATCGTGATGGTCAACGGCGCTCCCACCGATCCGAGCGCAGGCGACTACAAGAAGGGCGCCCACCAGGTGTTCGACAAGAGCGGGGTGAAGATCGCCAAGGAGTACGACACTCCTGACTGGAGCCCGGACAAGGCGCAGGTCGAGATGGAGCAGTCGATCACGGCGCTCGGCAAGGACGGATTCGTAGGCGCCTACTCCGCTAACGACGGGATGGCCGGCGGCATGATCGCGGCCATGAAGAGTGCCGGCATCGATCCGTCGTCCAGGCCGATCACGGGCGGCGACTCGGAGGCGGCCGCGATCCAGCGGATCCTCACGGGCGAGCAGTACTCGACGATCTATCTGGCGATCAAGCAGCAGGCGGAGACCTCAGCGCAGATTGCCGTGGCGGCGGCCCAGGGCAAGGACGCGCCGGCGGACGTCGTCGACTCGGAGGTCGACAACGGGGCCAAGCAGGTTCCGTCGGTTCTGCTGTCACCGATCGCGGTCACGAAGGACAACATCAACGACACCGTGATCAAGGACGGCTTCCTGACCGTCGACGAGATCTGCACCGGCTCGTACAAGGCCGCGTGCGAGGAGGCGGGAATACAGTGAGGACGTGAGCCGGCCGCTGCCGATCGCCTGCACCCTCAGCGCCACGGATCTTCGGGCCCGAGGCGAGGAGCTGCGGGCGCTCGGCGGCGACGGGCTTCTGAACGCGACCGAGGATGAGGGGCGAGCGGTGCTCCGCTTCCGGCCGGATCCCTCGGTCCGCGAGCGTGTCGAGGCGCTCGTGGCGGCGGAGTCCGAGTGCTGCGCCTTCCTCGACTTCGAGCTCGAGCACGGCGACGACGCCACCGTGCTCACCATCTCCGCGCCGAACGGGGGCGCGGAGATGGTTCACGAGCTGGCGGCTGCGCTCGCCGGGCGTTAGGCCGGCACGGGCGCGGCGTCGCCCTGGCGCGCGGCCTCTGCCATCTCGCGGCTGTCGCGCGAGCTGATCAGGACCGCCGTCAGGACGGCGCCCACCAGCGCGATAACGGCGCCGGCCAGGAAGGCAGTCTGGAAGCCCTCGGTGAGCGCGACCGCCTTGCTCTGTTCGCCTGCGGCAAGCACGTCGTTCGTGCGTCCCGTGGAGATCGCGGCCAGCACCGCGAGTCCGAGCGCGCCGCCCACCTGCTGAGAGGTGTTGATCAGGCCCGACGCCAGGCCCGCCTCGGCTGGCTTCGTGCCGGTGACCGCCGCGATCGTGACGGGCACGAAGGCGAGGCCGAGTCCTACGGCGGCGAGCATCGAGGGGAAGAGCACGTCGCCGACGTACGTGCCGCCGGGTGCGCTCACGTGGCTGAACCAGTAGAGGCCGCCGGCGATCAGCGTCATCCCCGTGATCAGCACCGGCTTGAAGCCGAAGCGTGCGACGAGCGGAGACGCGCCGCTGGCGGAGATGATGATCAGCCCGGCGAGCGGCAGGTACGCGAGCCCGGCCTTGAGCGGCTCGTAACCCATCACCTGCTGCATGTACAGCGAGATGAAGAAGAACATCGCGAACAGCGACATGCCGAGCAGCAGCCCGATGACGTTGGCCCCGCGCAGCGTGCGCAGCCTGAAGATCGAGAACGGGACGAGCGGATAGCGCCGCCGCCGCTCGATCAGGACGAAGGCCGTGAGCAACGCCACCGAGAGCGCCCCGAGCGTGATCGTCTGCGTCGAGCCCCATCCGGCGTTGTTCGCGTCGACCAGCGTGTAGACGAGCAGGGCGAGCCCGGCGGTCACGGACACCGCGCCGGCGATGTCGAATGACGGGCTCGAGTCGTCACGGCTCTCGGCGACGAGCCGCGGGGCCACCAGCGCCGCCCCGATCCCGATCGGCACGTTCACGAACAGCACCCACTCCCAGCCCGCCCACTCGGTGAGCATCCCGCCGAGCAGCACGCCAGCCGCACCGCCGGATCCGGCGACGGCACCCCAGACCCCCAGCGCCTTGTTGCGCTCGGAGCCCTCGGCGAACGTGGTGGTGAGAATCGAGAGCGCGGCCGGCGAGATAAGCGCGGCGCCGAGGCCCTGCACGGCGCGCGCCGCGATCAGCATGACGTCGCTCTGAGCGAGTCCGCCGACGAGTGACGCGAGCGCGAACAGCCACATTCCGTAGACGAACATCCGTCGCCTACCGAGCAGGTCGGCCAGGCGCCCGCCGAGCAGGAGGAAGCCTCCGAAGGTGAGCGTGTACGCGTTCACGACCCAGGACAGGTCGTCCTGAGCGAAATCGAGGGCGCGCCCGATGGAGGGGAGGGCCACGTTCACGATCGACGCGTCGAGCACGACCACAAACTGGGCCATCGCGAGCAGGGCGAGGATGAAACTCTTGGCGCGGGCGGTCTCGGCTGGGCTCATGTGACGTTCCTCACTAAACGGAATTCTGGTTCCGGTTCGGCGAGGAAATATACGGAACGATGGTTCCGTTTGTCAAGTTTCCGCGCTACGATCACCGAGACATGGCCACCACGATGCGCGCCGACGCGCTCCGGAACCGCCAGCGCATCCTCGATGCCGCTCGCGAGGCGTTCACGGAGCTCGGTGAGCAGGCGCAGATGGATGACATCGCACGACGCGCCGGCCTCGGCGTCGGCACGCTCTACCGCCACTTCACGACGAAGGACGCGCTGGTCGGCGAGCTGCTCCGCCTGAAGCTGTCCGAATTCGCGGAGCACGTGCGCCGCAAGTTCGAGGAGGAGAGCGACCCCTGGGCGGCGTTCGAGGGCGGCCTGCGGGAGCAGGCCGGCGTGATGGCGGGCGACGCGGCTCACCAGAACATGCCCTTCGCCGCCACGCCGAACGCCGCGCTGATCGCTGCTCCGGCAATCGAGGAGCTCAGGAATGCCTGGGGTGTGGTGATCGCCCGTGCCAAGGAGGCGGGCGTGCTGCGCCAGGACTTCGAGGTGGACGACATCCGCACGATGATGTGCGGGCTCGGCAGCATGATGGCCGCCGACGCGCGGGGCGCGCTGTCCTACGACTGGCAGCGCCAGCTGGACCTTTTTTTGGACGGGGTACGTACCAGCCCGTAGTTACACTCCGCGCCGCCATGCGACGGCTCCTAACGATCCCCCTGGTCCTGCTCGCCCTGCTGATCGCCGGATGCGGGGGCGACAGCAACTCAGGCAGCGCGCTCGACTCCGGGCTCTCGTACCTGCCGAAGGACGCTCCGTTGGCGGTGGCCATCGACACCGACCTGGACGGCGACCAGTACCAGGCGCTCCAGGGCCTGCTGGAGAAGTTCCCGTTCGGCGGGCAGATCCAGGACAGCCTCCAGCAGCAGCTCGAGCAGGGCGCGAACGTCGACTTCAACGACGACCTGAAGCCGGTGCTCGGCAACCCGTTCGTGGTCGGCGTCGCCGACGTGGCTGCACTGAGGCACTCCGGCGACACCCCGTTCGTCGCAGCCATTCAGGCCAAGGATGGGGACGCGCTCGACAACCTGATCGACAAGACGAAGCCAAAGAAGGTGGGCGAGGAGTCCGGCGCCACGCTCTACGAGGAGAACGGCAGCACCTTCGCCGTTGACGGCGACATGGCCGTCTTCGCAGGCGACAGGCAGCAGCTCACCGAAGCGCTGCAGCGCGCGGACGGCGACAACCATCTCGACGAGGACACCTTCAACGCGGGCCTCGACGGCCTGCCCGAGACCGCTCTGGCGCGCGTCTACACGGACGTCGAGGCACTCCTCAAGGGCGATCCGAGCACCGCACAGGCCCGCAACGTCAAGTGGGTCGACGCGCTGCGCACGCTCGGGATGACCGTGGTGGCGAAGAGCGACAGCGTCGACGTGGACTTCCGCCTACGCACCGAGGGCGACCTCACCGACGCGGACCTGCCGATCGCCCCCGGCGACGAGGCGCCCGACGTGATCAAGCAGGAGGGCGAGGTGGGGCTCGGCATCCGCGACCTGGCCCACATCGTGAAGTTCGCCGAGAACGCTGGCCAGGCGGTGGACCCCGCCGGCTTCGGCGACTACGCCAAGGCCAAGGCGACGATCGACAAGCAGCTCGGAGTGAGCCTCGACGACGATCTGATCGGGCAGCTCACCGGCGACGTCTCGTCGAGCATCTCGATCGACGGCAAGTTCGGGGTGCGCGCTGAGCTGAAGGACCCGCAGGCGTTCAAGCGCACGCTCGCCAAGGTCGCGGACGTCCTGCCGAGCTTCGCCGAGGGCGCTGGGTTCGGCACGGTCCGGCTGTCGAAGCCGAAGGGAAGCGAGGGCTTCTACAGGCTCGCGCAACCCGACGGCGATGTGATCGTCTTCGGCGTGGTCGACGACGTGCTCGTGGTCGCGAACGAAGCCAGGCGCGCGGCCCGGCTCGCCGGTGCGGAGCCCACAGCAGTGCCAGGTGCCAAGGGCTCTGTGGTCATGAGCGCCGACGCCGAGCGGATCGTGAGCCGCTGCTGGGCCAGTTCGGGCCGGCGCTGGGCCTCGGCGACCTCGGCGGCATCGGCGGCGCGCTGTTCACGCGTCCGCTCGGCGACCTCGACGGGTACGTGTCGGCGAGCACCGACGGGCTGCGCGGGAAGTTCACGCTGGCGATCGACTAAACGGCTGCACCGTGCTCGATGCTGCAGAAATCGTCCTGAAGAGCTAGCGCCTGCCACCATCAAGGGGTGCAGGAGATCGAGATCCGCGGAGAGATGATCCGCCTGGGGCAGCTTTTGAAGCTGTCGAATCTCGCGGGCTCCGGCGCTGACGCACGCGATCTCCTCCTGGAGAACGGAGTGACCGTGAACGGTGAGATCGAGACCCGCCGCGGCCGCCAGCTCCACCGTGGCGACGTGGTGGCCATCGGCGACGAGGCCCTGCGAGTGGCATGAATTCGTGGAAGGAAAGGCGGCCGCGCAGCGCACGCGAGCTCGCGCGCGCGGTGGGCAACGGCCGCAGCGTGGGCGACGCCCTGCGGCATCTCGACGTCCACGCCTCTGAGCCGGATGCGGTGGTCCTGGCTGAGGCGCTCGCGAGCTTCCTCGTAGAACGCTGTGACTCGCACCATGCGGGTTGGCGCGCCGTGCGCCGGGTGGTTGTGGACTCCTCCTCGGACCCGCCCTGGGAGAAGTGCGCGCGCCGCGCCGTTCCCGATGTGGCGCAGGACCTGCTGAGCCTCTCTGGCGCCGGCGGGCGCACGCCCCTGGCGCGGGCGCAGCACGTGGCCGCTCAGCGCCGCGCCGAGCAGGTGGCGCGCCACGTGGATGGCCCGGCACTGCTTGCCGAACTGGGCTTGGAGTCGCGCGCGGCCGAGAGCACCCTTCGCTGGCAGGCCGCGCTCTCGAGCGCCGTGGGCAGCCGCTCGCGCGAGCAGGTGGCCCGCGCGGTGGATCGCGCTCTTAGCTGAGCGCGCCGGCGGGCAGTACGTAGCGAGCGGGGGGCCGCCCCTCGGACCTGATCGGCTCGCTGAGCCGCGGACTGTGGAGCCCGCCCTTGGACGCCGTGGCGGCGGTCGCCTCGGGCTCACCCTCATGGGCGAGGATCCAGGCCACGACCTCCGCCGAGTCGGCGCCTTCCGCGACGATCGCGACGCGCTCGACGACGGTGCCGCCCGAGGGGTGGCGCCGCGCCAGGCGGCTGAGCAGGGTTCGGATCTCTTCGTCGGTACGCATCAGGGGCGCTTACGCGCTGAAGCCAGCATAGTCCTCCTACGCGGCTACGCGGCGGCCATCCGGCTCAGCAGCTCGATCGCGCCGCGCTTGTTGAGCGGCTCGTTCAGGTTGCCGCACTTCGGCGACTGGACGCATGAGGGGCAGCCGCTCTCGCAGCGGCACTCGGAGATGAGGCGAAGGGCATCGCCCACCAGCGCCTCGAAGCGCTCGAACCCAGCGCGCGTGATGCCCACTCCGCCCGGATGGCCGTCGTAGATGAAGATGGTGGGCTGGCCGGTCTGGTGGTGGTAGGCCGTCGACAGGCCGCCGATGTCCCAGCGGTCGCACATCGCGATCAGCGGCAGCACGGCGATCTGGCCGTGCTCGGCCGCGTGCAGCGACCCCTGGAGCACGTCGAGCGGGAACTCCTCGCGGACGAGCGAGTCCGGGAGCTCGTACCAGAGCGCCTGGGTCACGAACTCCTGCTCGGGCAGCTCGACCGCCAGCAGGTCGAGCACGGAATGGTCCGTCACGTGCTTCTTCTGGTACGCGACCACCTGCTCGGTCACCGACACGATCCCGAACGACAGCGCCACGCCGCAGCTCTCGCGCTGGTCGCGCACCTGCTCGATCCAGGTCTCGGACTCCTTCTTCGGCTGCGTGTACCAGTCGCCGTTGAAGGGCCGCACGAGCGCGCGCCGCTGCTCCAGGTCCAGCTCCTCCACCTCGAACGCCGCGCCCATGTGCAGATACACGGCGCCGGGGTGAACGGCGGAGTGCGCTCGGGAGGTCTCCACGTTCCCGATCACCTCCCCGCGCTCGGCCTCCACGATCGACACCGAGTCCGGCGAGGCCGAGCGCAGCGCGATTTGCGCTGCCGGATAGCCGGGCCCGCGTGGGAGGTAGCGTCCGCCGCGCTCGCGCAGCGCGCCCTCCTGCACGAGCCGGCGTGCGTGCTCCTCCCAGCGCGGCCCGAACACCTCGCCGTCCTCGGGGGTGAGCGGCAGCTCGTAGGCGGCGGCGGCGAGGTGCGCGCCGTAGATCTGCTCGGACTCGTGGTCGAGGATGGCCTGCTCCACCGGCCGCTCGAGGAACTCGGTGGGGTGGCGGCAGAAGAACTGGTCGAGCGCGTCCTCGCCCGCCACGTACATGGCCAGGCCGGGGTTGCGGCGTCCGGCGCGGCCCCACATCTGGCGCAGGCTCGCCACCGTGCCGGGGAACGTCACGCACAGCGCTGCGTCGAGGTCACCTACGTCGATACCGAGCTCGAGCGCGTTTGTGGCCACCACGGCCAGCAGGTCCCCTTCGGACAGGCGCTGCTCGATTTCGCGGCGCTGGGCCGGCGTGTAGCCGGCGCGGTAGGGCGCGATGCGCTCGGCGAGGTCGGGCCGACCCGCGTCCTCCAGGCGCTGGCGCGTGAAGCGCTGGATCAGCTCCACGCCGCGGCGCGACTTCAGGAAGCAGATCGTCCGGACCTCCCGCTCGACCAGCTCCGCGAGCAGGTCCGCGGCCTCGGACAGTGCCGAGGCGCGCCGCCCGAGCCGCTCGTCCACCAGCGGCGGATTCCACATCGCGATCTGGCGCTCGGCCCGCGGGGCCCCGTCGCGGTCCACGAGCTGTACCTCCACGCCCGTGAGGCGCTCGGCCAGCTCGCTCGGGTTCGCGATCGTTGCGCTAGTGAGCAGGAACCGCGGGTCGCTGCCGTAGGCGCGGGCGAGCCGGCGCAGCCGGCGCAGCACATTCGCCACGTGGGAACCGAACACCCCGCGGTACACATGGGCCTCGTCCACCACGATCCAGGCGAGGTTGGCAAGCACGTCGCCCCATGAGCGGTGGTTCGGCAGGACGCCCACGTGGAGCATGTCCGGGTTCGTGAGGATCAGGTTCGAGCGCTGCCGGACGGCGCGCCGCTCCTCTCGCGGAGTGTCGCCGTCATAGATCGCATGCCTGAGGTACTTGCCGCCGAGGCGCGCGAGCGCGCGCGCCTGGTCCTGCGCCAGCGCCTTGGTGGGATAGAGGTAGAAGGCGCGCGCCGCCACGTCGCTCGCGAGCGTGTCGAGCACCGGCAGGTTGAACGCGAGCGACTTGCCGCTCGCGGTGCCCGTGGTCACGATCGCGTGGCCCCGGCGCGCCGCCTCGAGCGTGTCGGCCTGGTGTGCCCACAGCGACTCGATTCCGGCAGCGGCCAGTCCCTCCAGGACGCGCGGGGTGGAGGTCGTCGGGGATGGGCTCCGGGAGGCCGGCCTGCTCGCGCTCCCGAGACGTGGCCACGAGCTCCTCGTCGCGGCCCGGCTCGAGCACGGCTTCCCATGGGTAGCTGGTCGGGACACGACTCACGGACTGCGATAGTACGCGTGAGTTGATCCGCTCCTTCCATCACTCGCAGTACGGCGTCGACCGGCTGCTCGAAGAGAAGCGAGAGACGGTCACGGTGGTCCTTCCCGCGCGCGAGGTGGCCGACACCGTGGGCGTGATCGTGGAGCGGCTGCGGAGCCTTGCGCCGCTGATCGACCAGGTGCTCGTGGTGGACGCCGCTTCTCGCGACGGGACGGCTGAGGTGGCCGCGGCGAGCGGCGCCGAGGTGCACCAGGAGTCCGAGCTCCTCACCGATTTCGGGCCGGTGCTCGGCAAGGGCGATGCGATGTGGCGCGCACTGTCGGTCGCGCGCGGCGAGCTGGTGGTCTACCTGGACTCCGACAGCGCCGACTTCTCCCCGCACTTCGCAACCGGGCTCCTGGGCCCGCTCATCTGCGAGCCCGACGTGCGCTTCGTAAAGGGCCACTACCGGCGTCCGTTCAGTACGCCCGGCGGCGGGGAGCAGGCTGCCGGCGGCGGCCGGGTCACCGAGCTCACCGCCCGGCCGCTGTTGTCGGCGTTCTTCCCCGAGCTGGCCGCGTTCGCCCAACCGCTGGCCGGCGAGGTGGTCGCACGGCGCGAGTTCTTCGAGCGGCTCCCGTTCGCCACCGGCTACGCGGTCGAGACGGCCATGCTCCTGCACGCGTATGACGCGCTCGGCGGCACGGACGCGATGGCGCAGGTGGACCTCGATGTGCGGCGCAACCGCCACCAGCCGCTCGAGGCCCTCGCTCCGATGGCGCGCGAGGTACTGGGCGCGGTGCTGGACCGGCTCTCCGCCGAGGGCCGACTGCTCGACGGGGAGCACGTCGCTCCGGTAGAGCGGCCGCCGTATGCGACCCTCGGCGCTCGCGCGTAGTGGGCATCAAGTGCGTCTACACCGATCTCGACGGAACGCTCCTCGGGCGTGGAGCGTCGCTCTTCCGCACCGCTGAGGGCGACTTCACGCTGCTCGCGGCGCGAGCCCTGGAGGCGTGCCACCGGGCAGGGGTCGAGGTGGTGATCGCCTCGGGCCGCCGGCGCGCGCAGGTGATGGAGGACGCTCGCCTGATCGGGCAGACGGCATACATCTTCGAGGTCGGTTCGGGCCTCGTTATCGACGGCGAGACCACCTTCCTGACGGGGGAGCTCCAGCCGCGGGAGGGAGAGACGGTCCACGCGCAGATCGCGGCTGGTGGAGCGCCTGATTTCCTCGTCCGCCATTACGCAGGACAGCTCGAGCCGCACGCTCCGTTCCACAGGGACCGTGAGGTGTCGCACCTCTTCCGCGGGTCGGTTCACGTGGACGAGGCAAACGAGCTGCTTGCCGCCGAGGGGCACGCCGCCCTGCGCCTCGTGGACAACGGCGAGATCGGGCCGGACACCCACACGTTTCACCTGATCCCCGCGGAGGTCTCGAAGGCACGCGCCGTGGCGGCGCACATGAGGGCCCGCGGCTACGCGCCGGAGGAATGCGTGGCGGTGGGGGACTCGCGCGAGGATTTGGAGGTGGCGGGCGTGGTCGGCCGCCTGTTCCTCGTTGCGAACGCCGTGGCGGGAGATACGAGCGCGTTCGGCAATGTGGAGCGGACCGAGGCCGCCATGAGCGAGGGCTTCTACGAGGCGGTGATCCGGGCGTTGGCCGAGGCCCGCTGAGGCCACCCGCGACGGAGGCTCAACACATCGGGCAACCAGGACGCGACCAATGTGTTGAGCCTCGGCCTGGGCCGCTCTTCAGTGCTGCTGTTTGCGCACCGCCGCAACGTTCGCGTCAGCTCGTAACCGACGTTACAATCTCCGCAACACTTAAGGCCTGGGACTCGTAGTCCCAGTAACCGCGGCGGCACACGGCCGCCGCACGGGTGAGGCAGCACGGGCGCCCCGCACGGGGCGCCCGTCGCTTTCGCCGCAGCGAGCTTGGCTCGGGGAGCCGCGTTAGTGTTTTCGCATGGACGAGCTCGCCGAACAGGCTGTCGACGCGATCAACGACATCGCCGGAAAGCATCCGGGCCACAGGGCGGCACATGCGAAGGGCACGCTCCTCGCCGGCACGTTCACGCCCTCCGCCTCCGGCCTGACCACGGCGGCGCACATGCAGGACCAGCCCGTGCGCGTGACCGCTCGCTTCTCGAACGGCGGCGGCGACCCCGGCATTCCCGACTACGCCAAGGAGGGCCGTGGGCTCGCACTGAAGTTCTATCTGCCGGATGGCGCGCGCACGGACGTGGTCGCGCTGAACCTGCCGTGCTTCTTCGCGCGGACGCCCGAGGACTTCATCGAGTTCACGCGCGCTCGAAAGCCGGACCCGGAGACGGGTCAGCCCGACTTCGGCAAGGTCGGCGCCTGGCTGGAGGCGCACCCCGAGGCGGGGCCCGCGATCCAGGCTGCCGTCACGGCGGAACCGCCGGAGAGCTACGCCACCGTCAGGTACAACTCGATCCACTCGTTCCGCTGGACGGCGCCGGACGGGACCGAGCGCCATGTGCGCTACCGCTTCGAGCCCGAGGCCGGCGAGCACGCGCTCTCCGACGAGGACGCCAAGGCTCGCGGTCGCGACTACCTCCAGGAGGAGATCGCCTCCCGCGACTCGTCGGCGTTCAGGATGATCGCGGTGATCGCGGAGGACGGCGACGCGGTCGACGACCCCACGATCGCCTGGCCCGAGGAGCGCGAGAAGGTGGAACTGGGCCGCTTGGAGCTGACCGGCGTGGAGACAGAACGCGAGCGCGACGGCGACATCCTCGTCTTCGACCCCACCCGGGTCACGGACGGCATCGAGCTCAGCGACGACGAAATCCTCCGCTTCCGCCCCCGGGCGTACTCGGCATCCGTTACGCGCCGCTCAGGCGCACCCGCGCCGGCGTAGGTGGGGTCAGACCCCCGGCTGCGGCTTGGGGTCAGACCCCTGGCTGCGGCATCGTGGACTGGGGCAGTTCTATGGGTCTGACCCCGTGCACGCCAGCGCGTGAAGGGGTCAGACCCCTGGCTGCGGCATCGCGCACTGGGGCGGTTCTATGGGTCTGACCCCCCCTACACCAGCGCGCGGGCCGCGGCCTCGATTTCGGCGAGCGTTGAGGCTCCGGTTACGGAAGCGAGGTCGATGATGCGCTCGCTGAACGGCTCGAGTTCGTTTCGGCCGACGATGGCGTGGCAGGTGACGCCCGCCTGGCGGCAGCGGGTGGCCACCTCGCCGACGATCTTGCCCTGAAGGGTCTGGTTGTCCAGTCCGCCCTCGCCGGTCACGACGAAGGCTGAGCCGCGCATCAGCGGGTCGAACCCGATGGCGTCGAGCACGTAGGGAGCGCCCGGGACGAGTCGTGCGTCGTACGCCGCCCAGAGGCCGCCTGAGAGGCCGCCGGCGGCGCCGGTCATCGGCTCGCCGCGTGGATCGCGCGGCAGGCGGTCGGCCAGCTTGGCCTGGCGGCGCTCGAGGCGCTTCACCATCGCGGCATCGGCACCCTTCTGCGGAGCGAATACGCGCGGGGCGTCCTCGTACGGCGTCCGCACGTCGCAGACCACGTCCATGGGCACTTTCACGCCGGCCTCGTCGAGCGCCTCGAGCGCCCCTGCTCCGCCGTCCGTCGTGGCAGACCCGCCCACGGTCACGACCACCTTTACCGCGCCGGCCTCCACGGCGGCCACGATCAGCTCGCCGGTGCCTCGCGTGGAGGCGGCCCAGGCGTCGCGCTCGGCCTCGTCGACGAGACTCAGGCCGCTGGCCTGGGCCATCTCGACGACCGCCGTGCCGTCCGGCAGCAGCGCGAAGCCGGCCTCGATCGGACGGCCGAGCGGATCGGACACGGTTGCCACGCGGACCTCGCCGCCGAGTGCGGTCACGAGCACGTCCATGGTCCCCTCACCGCCGTCGGCGACGGGCAGCTCGCGTGCCTCACGGTCTGCGGAACGCAGCCCCGCGGCGATTGCAGCGGCCACCTCGCGCGCCGAGAAGGTGCCCTTGAACGAGTCCGGCGCGACGAGGACGGGCAGGCTCAAAGCGCCTCGCGGAAGGCGCGCTCCGCGTCCGCGCCGTGCACCGCGAAGACGATCCGCTCGAGCTCGCCCGTGTGCTCGCGCGCCGCGCCGACCATGATCCGCGCCGCGTCGGTCAGCGGGAAGCCGCCCACCCCGGTGCCGAACGCAACAAGCGCGAGCGAACGCGCGCCCAGCTCCTCCGCCCTCGCGAGCGTGGAACGCGTGGCGCGCTCGATGATGTCGGCAGAGGTTGGCCCGCCGAGCTCCATGGTCGCAGCGTGAATGACCCAGCGGCACGGCATGTCGCCCGCCGTCGTCTCCACCGCCTCGCCGAGGCCGATCGGAGCGCGCTCGTCCGACTCGCGCTGCACATCCGGCCCGCCGGCCCGCGAGATCGCCCCGGCCACGCCGCCACCATGAATCAGCTGGGTGTTGGCAGCGTTCGCGATCGCGTCCACGTCGAGCGCCGTCACGTCCGCATCGATGACCTCGAGCTCAGCCACGGGCCACATCGTAAGCTCGAACGGTGGACGAGCTTGAGCGCCACCCATCTTTGGACGAGCGCTTCGACCCCGCCATCCGCATCGTGGAGAACGATCCCGGTTGGGCCGCTCAGGCGCAGCGAGAGCTGCATCGTCTCGCCGAGGCTCTCGGTCCTGATGCAAAGCGCCTCGAACATGTCGGTTCCACCGCAGTCCCCGGCCTCGCTGCGAAGCCCATCCTCGACCTACAGATGTCGGTCACCGCCATCGAGCCGCGCGGGCGCTACGTCCCACACCTGGAGCGGCTTGGCTACCTCTTCGTGCCTGACCCCGAATCGCCGGACCTCCACCTGTTCGCCAAGCCGGCCGAACGGCCGCGGTCGCACCACCTCCACGTCTGTGAAGCCGGAAGTGAGCACGAGTTCCGCCACCTCGCGCTACGCGACTACCTGCGTGGCCACGACGACGAGGCGGCGAAGTACGCCGCACTCAAGCGGGAAGCGGCGAAGGGCGCCCAGCAGGACCGCCTCGCCTACATCGAGGCCAAGCAGGGGTACGTCAGGGACCTCGAGGCGCGAGCCATGACATGGGCCCGCGCGACAAGAGTTTCCTGAGACTGTCGATCTCGGCCTTTCCCGTTCGTGGTTAGGGTGAACGTGACGATCTGCGTCGCGCTACGAGAGGAGCCGGACATGAAGTACCTCTGCACGATCTACGGCGACGAGAGCCAGATGGCGAGCGCAACGCCCGAGCAGGTGAACGCGATGCTGGAGGCGTACGGGGCCTTCGGCCAGGAGGCCGGCGACGCCATTCTCGGGGGCGAGGGGCTTCAGCCGACCTCCACGGCGACCACCGTGCGCGTTCGCGACGGCGAGCGCATGCTCACCGACGGGCCCTTCGCTGAGACGAAGGAGCAGCTCGGCGGCTTCTACCTGCTCGAGTGCAACAGCCTCGACGAGGCGATCGAGCTGGCGGCGAAGATTCCGGGAGCGCAGTTCGGCTCGGTCGAGGTGCGGCCGGTCATGAACTACGACGGCGCCGGGGCCGAGGACGCACAGCAATCGGCGGCAGCTCACAACTAGCCGCTCCCGGCGCGGTAGTCGATCGCCTGTTCCGGCGCGAGTCGGGACGGGCGGTCGCAACCCTGATCCGGATCCTCGGCGACTTCGACCTCGCGGAGGAGGCGGTGCAGGAGGCGTTCGCCACCGCGGTCGAACGCTGGCCGCGCGACGGAGTTCCGCCCAATCCCGGTGGCTGGATCGTGCGCACCGCGCGCAACAGCGCGATCGACCGCCTGCGCCGTGAGCGGCGCTACGCGGAGAAGCTGCGCGAGCTCGAGGCGCTGGGCGGCGGCGAGGAGTCCGACGAGGCGATGGAAACTATCCCCGACGACCGGCTGCGGCTGTTCTTCACCTGCTGCCACCCGGCGCTCGCGCCCGAGGCGCGGGTGGCGCTCACGCTGCGGACCCTCGGCGGCCTCTCCACTCCGGAGGTGGCCCGCGCGTTCCTGACCGGCGAGACGGCGATGCAGCAGCGGCTCGTGAGGGCCAAGCGCAAGATCCAGACGGCGGGCATCCGCTACGAGGTTCCGGAGGACCACCACCTCCCGGAGCGGCTGCGCTCGGTGCTGGCCTCGCTCTACCTGATCTTCAACGAGGGCTACCTGGCCACGAGCGCCGACATGCTCGTGAGGCGCGAGCTGTGCGACGAGGCCATCCGCCTCGGACGCGTGCTGGTGGAGCTGATGCCGGACGAGCCGGAGGCGCGCGGGCTGCTCGCGCTGATGCTGCTGAGCCACTCGCGCCGCGACGCCCGGGTGGACGAGAATGGCGACCTGGTGCTGCTCGAGGACCAGGACCGCTCGCTCTGGCACCGTGACGAGCTGGAGCAGGGTCTGTTGCTGGCGGCGCGGGCCGACGACCGGCGGGGCGAGTACGGGCTCCAGGCCGCGATCGCCGCCGAGCACGCACGAGCCCCACGGGCGGATGACACGGACTGGCCGCGTATCGCGTCCCTGTACGAAGGCCTCACGGCAGTCAACCGCTCCGCGGTGGTCGAGCTGAACCGCGCGGTTGCGGTGGCCATGGCGGAGGGACCGGCCCGCGGCCTGCTGCTCCTCGACGAGCTCGAGGAGAGCGGCCGGCTGGGCGACTACCACCTCTTCCACTCGGCGCGCGGCGGGCTCCTGGGGCGGAGCGGGCGCCATCCCGAGGCCGCGGTGGCCTACGGACGCGCCCTCGAGCTGGCGACGAACCCGGTCGAGCGCCGCTTTCTCGAGCGGCGCCTAGCGGCGCACGCGAAGCGAGCGACGGACCAGGGCTGAGTGGTTGCCCGCGGCGTCGCGGGCACGCAGCCGGATCTGCACCCGCGGGCGGCGACCGGTTCGGCAAGGATGAGCAGCAGCAGGGTCAGGAACGCAACTGCGAGATATGGCACTCGTGCGGGTCCTTGTCGTCGCGCCAGCGCATGAACTTCGCGCCGTGTCGTATGCGGTTACCGGTGATGTGGTCGAACCCGATCTCTACGACCAGCTCCGGACGGAGACCCTCCCAGACGAGCTCCTCCTCTGACTTCCAGCGGCTCGGCTCGCCCGCGCCGCGCTCGCCGGTTCGGTAGGGCTCGAGCAGGTCGATCAGCTCGCGTTTCTGCTTTGCGGTGAAGCCCGAGGTGTGGCCCACCACGTGAAGGTCGCCGTCGTCGTCGTACATCCCGAGGATGAGCGACCCGACGGTGCCCTCCTCCTTGCCGAAGCGGAAGGCCACCACCACGGCATCAGCGGTGCGGATCCGCTTGATCTTGACCATGCCCTTGCGCTCCCCGGGCTGGTAGGGAGCATCGCCCTGCTTGGCGATCACGCCCTCGGACAGCCCCGTGAGCCACTCCCCGGCGGCGGCGTCGCGGTCGGGCGTCATCGGGCTCAGCTCCACGGGATCGGCCACCACGGCGGCGAGGCGCTCGCGCCGCTCGTCATAGGGGAGCGGGCACAGCACCTCGTCGCCCTCCGCCAGCAGGTCGAAGGCCACCAGCGAGGCGGGTGTCTCCTCGCGCAGCCGCTCCACCCGTGAGGCGGCCGGGTGGATGCGCTGGGAGAGCAGGTCGAACTCCTGGACGCCGTCGACCACGACCATCATCTCGCCGTCGAGCACCAGCCGCTCGTGCGGAAGCTCGAGCACCTGCTCCACGATGTCCGGGAAGTAGCGGTTCATCGGCTTGCCGTTGCGGCTCTGGAGCTGGACGTCGTCGCCGTCGCGGAACACGATCGTCCGGAAGCCGTCGAACTTGGGCTCGTAGCGCCAGTCCTCGCCCTCGGGCAGCTCCTTCGCGGAACGCGCGAGCTGCGGCTTCAGCGGTGGCTTCAGCGGCAGGCTCATCGGGGGGCGGCGCTCTTTCCGAGGATCCGCCGCAGCATGAAGTCGCCAAGCCGTGGTGAGATGCCGTTCACCACTCTCAGCGCCCGTACAACCGGCGGGTAGAAGAGCTCGCGGCGGTCGCTCTCCACTGCCTTCACCACCTGTTCCCCAAGGGGCCCGGCGGGGACGCGGCGGTCCATCCGGTACCAGTCCGGCATGTGGTCCAGCTCGTGGTCGTGCAGCGAGGTCTCGATCTCGCCCGGGTAGACCGTCGTGACCGACACGCCGCTGCCATGCAGCTCTTGGCGCAGCGCCTCGGCGAAGCCGCGCTGGGCGGCCTTGGTGCCGTTGTAGACGGCGGCCGACGGGAACCCGCGCACGCCGCCACCGGACGACACCACCACGATGTGGCCGCGGCCGCGCTCGAGCATTCGAGGGAGCGCCGCCCACACGGTGTGGATGGTCCCGAGCCAGTTCACGTCGTTCATCTGGCGCGCCTCGTCCAGCGGGAGCTGGGCGAACGGCCTGTAGTGGGTGATCCCGGCGTTGGCCACCAGTACGTCCACGTCGCCGAACTCCTCCACGGCGTTGGTCATCGAGTCGGGATCGGTCACGTCGCCTGGGATGGCTGCGTGGCCGCTTCCGGGCAGCTCGCCGGCCAGTTGCGCGAGCGGTTCGCTGCGCCGCGCCACCAGGCCGAGCGTGCAGCCGCGGGCGGCGAACGCCCGGGCGATCGCCTCGCCGATTCCGCGCGAGGCGCCCGTCACGAGCACCCGAGTCCCAGGGCCGATCTCCACGGCGGCCATGCTAATGGCAGGCCCGCGCAGCGGGCCACGCCCGCTGCTTGGCGAACGGCCACCCCGGCTAGGATCCCTCGTATGTCCCAGGAACAGGCCACCGTCGCCGAGGAGGAGTACCTCCAGATCATCTACTGGCTCCAGGAGGCCGGGCTTCCGATCACGGGGGCCAACATCGCCCGCGCGATGCAGGTGTCCGCACCCACGGTCCACGAGATGATCGGCCGCCTCGAGGCCGATGGCTACGTGACCCGCGCTACCGACAAGTCGCTCGAGTTCACCGAGTCCGGCAAGGAGCACGCCGCGGGCATCGTGCGCCGTCACCGGCTGATCGAGCGCTTTCTCACCGACGTGTTCGACATCCCCTGGGATCAGGTCCACGAGGAGGCCGAGCGGCTCGAGCACTGGATGTCGCCGATGGTCGAGGAGCGCATGCTGAGGGCGATCGGCGACGCTAAGACCTGCCCGCACGGGCACCCGATCTTCGAGGGCGAGCGGGAGATGGGCGTGCCGCTCGCCGACGTGCAGGAGGGCGCGAGCGTGCGCGTGCTGCGTTTCGAGAACGAGGCCGAGGACCTGCTGCACTACCTGAAGGACACCGGCCTGAAGCCGGGGCTCGAGGGCGTGCTGGCCCGCGCTGGGGACGACGAGGTGGTGGTGGAGGCCGGCGAGGTGAAGCACGCGGTCACGCGCAGCGTCGCCGAGACCGTGTCGGTGGTGGCAGACCCGTCGCCGCCGGCGCGCACCGCGCTGCCGGACCAGCTCGTGCTGGGCCGCGAGCGCTACGGGCGCTAGGCCGGGCTGCTCCTAGCGGTTAGCCGATACGAGCAGCGAGCCGGAGTCGAACATCCCGTCTCCGCCCCCGGCATCGATGCCACCGCCGATCGCCTGCAGGCCGCCGCTCGCCGGCAGCTCGAAGGTCGTCGGGGTCACGCCCAACAGCGACGGACCCACCATGCCGGGAACGGGCGGGGGGTCGTACGGCGGGTCGCTGTCGTCAGGCGGGCAGTCGATACTCGCGCTGGTCTCCGGGAAGGCCGACCACGTGACCTGGAGGTTGCCGCTCGGCAGTCGCTCGATATCGACCGTAAAGGTCCCGGCGGTGTTCACGGGCGTGTGCATGACGCACTCGCTCAGAGCGGTGAACGCGAGGTCCGAGTACAGCGCCGGCGCCGTGCCCCTCCAGCGCGTCGTGCTTCCGGCCACGGCTCTGGTGGGAACGGAGAACTTGAGCGTCCCGAACGACTGATAGGCCGCAGTGATCGTGCGGCTGTTGATCTCGACGAAGACGGTATAGCCGCACGGACTCTTCTCGATCCGGTCGAGCGTGACCTTGCGCAGATATTCGAGCGATGCAAGCGTCAGCACGTTCGTCGCGATGCTGGTGGCCGCCATCGCCTTGACGTTGTCGACCGTCCTGAGATCGCTGATGGGGAACCCGCGTCCGTAGCGCCAGGAGCCATGCGGGCCAAAGACGCCGCCGCTGTTGGGGTCGAGGTGCCCCACGTCGCGGTCCAGCGCCGCGCCAGTCCTGCCGGCCGGCGCGTCGAGGATGCCGTCCGTGCCGAAGCCGCTCCCGGAAATCCGGCCGCGGTATGTCTCGGTCGAGTTACCGCTACCGCCTGTCTGGAACGTCGTTTGGACGTCGACGTCGTTGATCGCGCTGACCTTGCCGTCCGCTCCGACCTCGGCCGTATACGTCGTATTGACGTCGGCGCTGAGCTTGACCTCGATAGCTGGACCGCCGCTGCGCTCCACGGTCACGGTGATGGAGCCCTTGCCGCGCAACTTGCCCGGGACGGCGCCCTTCTGATTGGGACAGGTTGCGGCCACGTCCTCGAAGCTGACATCAACCTTTGCGCGGGCGCCCGTCACGTCAGCCGGCAACTTGTCCTTGAGTTCGCTGCCGAACTTCACGACGTCCTCGCGCGTCACCTTCATCTCCGCCGAGGCGGTGGCCCTGAAGCCGCTCCGATCGCCCTCGACTTTCTCAAGGTTGAATGTCGCCTTGCCGTCAGCGCCGCCCGCAGAGAACGTCTGTGTCTCGGTCGCCGCTCCAGCCGTCGGTCGCCACGCCCTGAGGGCGACCTTCATCAGGCGATCTGCGCGGCGCCGGCCGAGCGCGCGTTCGAGTCTTGTGAAGGCCTTCGGATTGATGTCGGCGACCGAATCGAGCACGTCCGCGACTTGCCCGATCTGTTTGGTCGGCGTCTGCGCCGGCCGTCGCAGGTTCGACCGCTTGACGTCTCTGCAGCGCAGCCGCCCGCGCCTGTCGCGCTTGAGCACCGCCTTGCGTCCACGCTTCGTCACGATGGGCGTGGTGCCCGGCGGGCATTGCGCCGCAGCCGGCTTGCGCTTCTTGGCCGCGCTTGCTTCCTGCACCGCGACGTCGCCGCCCGCGATGAGCATCACGCAGAGGACCACCGCGGCGAGAGCCAGAGCTCGCATAGCCTCCAACCTTCGGGGCATACGGCGCGAAGCGCATCAGGCAAACCACGGAAGATCGGTCACTAGGCCGGCTGCTTCTGCTGCTCCAGACCGCGGCGAAGCGGCCCTGCCACGGCCAGGCCGGTCACGGCCAGCAGTACCCCTGCCACGGCCCACGCCGTCGCGGTGCCCTCCGCGGCGGCGAGAGCGCCCACGCTCAGGTTGGCCACGAGCGCCCCGCCTTGCGCGGCGAGCGATTCGCCTGAGATGAGCGTGGCGCGGGCCTCCGATCCCACCGCCTCGTTCAACAGCTCCACGTGCATCGGCTCGACGAACCCATAGCTCAGGTAGGTGGCGAGATACAGCGCCACGAACACGAGCGGCGCATCGGGCTCGCCCAGCAGGGCGGTGGACACGGCCACGAGCCCGAGGGCGGCGAGGTAGCCGCCGCGCAGACCCAGCCTGCCGCGCAGCCGCGGGCTCAAGGCGGCGCCGATAGCTACCGCGAGCATCGATCCCGCCGCCACGGCGCCGAACTCGAAGCCGTGGCCTGCGCCGCCCCCGATTTCCTCGGCGAGATGCGGCTGCCACAGGAGCTCGACAGCGGTCATCGCGAAGCCGAACGCCACCGCCGTGGCGAATATCACTCGCACGGTGATCGAAGCGGCGATTTCGGACCGCGCGGTGGCGAAGACCATGCGCATCCGCCGCGCGGCGCTGTGCCCCGCGTCCTGGAGGTGCGCCGCATGAGCAGGCTCGTGCACGAGCGCGGCCACCGCCGCCAGGTACACGAGCGCGGCCGCGGCGCCCACGAGCGCGGTCAGCCCGTAGCCGGCGAGCGCGCCGTCGGCCACGTCTGAGGGGTCGGCGAGCGAGACGAGCGCGCCGCCGACCAGCGCGCCGAGCCCCAAAGCGATCGCCTCGGCGGCAGTCCCGCGTGAGAGGCCCCGTGCGAGCGGCGCGACCGGGTCGAGCGCCCGCAGCGAATCCACGTACCACGCCTCGAGCGCCCCCGAAATGAGCGCGCGGCCAGTGCCAAGCGCGGCCACGGACGCCATGAAGGCGGGCACGCTCTGAGCTACCGCGAACGTCCCGAGGCTCGCGGCCGTAAGGGCGGCGCCCACCAGCAGAACCCTTCGTCGCCCGAAGGTGTCGGCAAGCGCGCCACTCGGCACCTCCAGCACGATCAGCACGGCGCTGTGGACGGCGAACACGGCCCCCACCGCCCCGAGATCGAGGCCGCGTGCCACCGGCGTGAGGATCAGGAACGGAAGAACCAGTCCCACGGGCAGCCAGCGCAGCCCCCGGAGAAGGATGAAGTTCCGGGTCAGCCGCTCGCTGCTCATGGGCGCTCAGTACGTGAGTGGCGTTCGCCGTGTGAGCAGGTCGTAGTAGAGGAAGGTGGAGTAGAGCGCCACGAATGGAGTGGTCACCGACGTGGCGAGGATCGTCCCGACCAGCGCCCACACGGCCTGGTCCGTGCTTGCGGCGATCGCGTTGAACGGCGCCAGCAGAAGCAGGGCGGGAATCGCCACGGCTACGTTCGCCAGCACCACGAGGCCGAGCGTGCGCCACCAGGAGCCCTGGACGATCTCGCTCGAGCGGCTGAGAGCGGCGGGTCCCCTCGCGCCCTCGATCACCACGGCCTGTGGCACGAAGTACCAGCGGATGAGCAGGTAGACGCCCGGTACGAACAGCGCGACGAAGCCGAGGGCGATCCCGATCGCCGCCAGCAGCACGGCGCCGAACAAGGGCGTGAAGGCCTCGAAGCCCGCCACGAAGACCTGCCCGGCCGACGGCCGCTGGCCCTCCGCGATCGACTGCAGCGCGTAGATCGAGATCGCCGTGATGATCGGCGTCACGACCAGGAACCCGACCACGCTCGGCGCGATCGATTCCGCCAGCGGCGGCGACTCGTCGTACGAGCTCGTGAGCATCTCGAGCCCGATCCCCTCGACGATGATCTCGACGGGGATCACCACGGCGGCCGAGAGCAGGATGAACAGCCACGCGTGAGAGATGAAGACGCGCAGGGAGTCGCCGAAGAGACCTCCCACGTCGCGCGGCTGCTGGAGCTGCAGCTGATTCACGCGGCCGCGCCGGCCAGCTCGCGATAGGCGTCAGCCACGCGGGCGATGCCCTCCTCGATCTGGTCGGGGGGAACGGCGGAGTACGCGATCCGAAGGGAGCTCTCGCCGCCCTTGATCAGGAAATCCGTGCCCTTCACGAAGATCACGCCGCGTTCGCGCGAGGCCGCCTCGAGCCGCGCCACGTCACTGCCCTCGGGCAGGTCCACCCAGAGGAAGTAGCCGCCCTCGGGCGTCACGAAGCGAGCGTCAGGAAGGTGCCGCTGGAGGGCCTCCGCGGTGGCGTCGCGGCGCTCGCGGAGAGCTGCCTTCACGGTCTCGATCGAGCGCTCGATGGCGCCCGAGTGGCAGAACTCGGCGACGATCGACTGGGCCACCATGTTCGGTGAGATGTACGTGTTCGTTGCGGTCTTGCGGATCCTGCGCGATCAGCGTCCGCCGGGCCCACCAGGTAGCCCACGCGGATGCCCGGGCAGACCGTCTTCGAGAACGACGACGCATAGATGACCTTGTCCGCCTGATCCATGGACAGCATCGTGGGCAGCGACTCGCCCTCGAAGCGCAGCTCCACGTACGGGTCGTCCTCGAAGATCGCGAAGCCGTACTCGGAGGCGAGCTCGAGCAACCGCTCGCGCTTCTCCAGGGACAGCGTGCAGCCGGCCGGGTTCTGGAAGTTGGGGATGATGTGGGCGAGCGTCGGCCGCGCGCCCTCCTTCAGCGCAACCTCGAGCGCCTCCACGTCGATGCCGTCGGGCTCGAGCGGTATGGCGAGCAGCTCGGCGCCGAGCTCGCGCAGCGACAGCAGCGTGCGGTCATAGGTGGGCGCCTCGACCACCACAAGGTCGCCGGGCGCCACCAGTTCCTGGAACAGGAACGCGTCGGCCTGCATGGACCCATTGGTGGCCATCGTCCTGTCCGGCTCGACGCCGTGCTTCGCGGCGATCCACTCGAGCAGGTGTGGATAGCCCGCCGAGGTGCCGTAGGCGAACGTCCCCGCCGGATCGCGCTCGAACGCGCTCTGAGCGGCAGCCTTCAGGTCATCGACGGCGATGATGTCGAGCGAAGGCGCGCCCCGAGCGAGCGAGATGTTGGTGAGCTCGGCCACGAGGCAGCACGATACCGGGGCACTAAATGGGAGGGACTGTCCTGCCTGGACTACCTATGCGGTAGTCAATCCAGGACGGTTGCGACCCGCAGCCCCTTCACCGCTGCAGTAAGCGCGGCGCTAGACGCGCGTGCCGAGGATCTCGACGGCGATCTCCGACACCTGCGTCGGGTTGCGCCCCACGCGCACGCCCTTCGCCTCGAGCGCCTCGGCCTTCGCGGCCGCCGTGCCCTTCGTGCCCGACACGATCGCGCCGGCGTGGCCCATCGTCTTGCCGGGCGGTGCCGTGAATCCGGCGATGTAGGCGAGCACGGGCTTGGAGACGTTCTCGGCGATGTAGTCGGCGGCCTCCTCCTCGGCGCTGCCGCCGATCTCGCCGCACATCACGATCAGCTCGGTCTCCGGGTCGGCCTCGAACAGCTCGATCATGTCGATGAAGCTCGAGCCCGGCACCGGGTCGCCTCCGATCCCGACGATCGAGGAGTTGCCGAACCCGCGCTGGGCGAGCTCGTTGCCGATCTGGTAGGTGAGCGTGCCGGAGCGCGAGACGAGGCCGACGTTGCCCTCCTTGAAGAACTGCGCCGGGATGATCCCGACGTTCGCCTTGCCGGGCGACAGGATCCCGGGGCAGTTCGGCCCGACCAATCTTGAACCACCCCGCAGCAGATGGTTGTAGACGCGTAGTTCGTCGTGGGCCGGGATTCCTTCGGTGATCGTGATGATCAATGGGATTCCGGCATCTTCGGCTTCCAAGATGGAATCGGCGGCGAACCGCGGCGGAACGAACACCATCGCCGTGTTGGCGCCTGTCTTCTCTACCGCCTCGTGGAAGGTGTTGAAGACGGGGATTCCATCCACATCCTGGCCGCCCTTTCCGGGCGTCACACCCGCCACGACATTCGTCCCATAGTCGCGGTTTCGAAGGCTGTGGAAGGTGCCCTCTCGCCCCGTTAGTCCCGAGACCACCAGACGGGTATCTCTGTCCACCAGGATGGCCATTACTTAGCCAGCTCCACGACCTTCTCGGCGGCGCCCAGCATGGTGGCCTCGGTGTGGACGTTCGGCAGGTTGGCCTCCGCGAGCAGCGCGCGGCCCTCCTTGTCGTTCGTCCCGTCCAGGCGAACCACGAAGGGCACGTCGGGCTTGACCTGCTCGAAGGCCTCGATCAGGCCCTTCGCCACCTCGTCGCAGCGCGTGATGCCGCCGAAGATGTTGAACAGCACGGCGCTCACCTTGTCGTCGGAGAGGATCACCTCGACGGCGCTGGTGATCGCCTCGGCCTTGGAGCCGCCGCCGGCGTCGAGGAAGTTCGCGGGCTTGCCGCCCGCCTGGGCCACCACGTCGAGCGTGGACATCACGAGCCCGGCGCCGTTGCCGAGGATCCCCACGTTGCCGTCGAGCTTCACGTACGTGAGCCCGCGCTCCTTCGCCATCCGCTCCTGCGGGTCCTCCGCGGAGAGGTCGCGCAGCTCGGCCACGTCGGGATGCCGGTACAGCGCGTTGTCGTCGACGGTGACCTTGGCGTCGAGCGCCACCACCTCGCGGCTCTTCGTGATCAGCAGTGGGTTCACCTCCACGAGCGTGGCGTCCTCGCGGACGAACACGTCGTAGAGCTTCGCGAGCATGGCGCCCACCGGCCGGATCACGTCCTCCGCGATCCCGGATTCGAACGCCAGCCGGCGTCCGTGGAAGTCCTGGAAGCCGAGCAGCGGGTCCACGTGCAGCATCCGCATGACCTCGGGATCGGCGTCCTCCACGTCCATGCCGCCCATGCGCGAGAGCATCGCCATCGGCTTCTTGGCCGAGCGGTCGAACACGATCGCCGCGTAGTACTCCTCGTCGATCTCAGAGGCCTTCTCCACGTACAGCTCGTGGACCGTGTAGCCGCGGATGTCCATGCCGAGGATCGCCGTGGCGTGCTCCTCGGCCTCGTGGCGGTCGTTCGCCAGCTTGATGCCGCCGGCCTTGCCGCGGCCGCCGATCTGGACCTGGGCCTTGATCACCACCGGGAACCCGAGGTCCTCCGCCGCCTTCACGGCCTCTGGCACCGCCGTGGCAGGCCTGCCATCCGGCACGGGCACGCCGTGCTTCGCGAAGAGCTGCTTGCCCTGGTATTCGAGGAGGTCCATCGAGTAAGTACTATCCCCGGCCGCACTCAGCCGCCCGGCGGGGGCGCAGGACCCTATCGAAAGCACTCACATGGCTCTTCCTAAAGACGTCAAATTCGTCACGTTCGACTGCTACGGCACGCTCATCGACTGGGAGAGCGGTGTCTACGACGCATTCCAGAGAGAGGCCGACCGCGACGGCTTCACCATTGATCGCGACGTACTGATCCCGCGCTTCATCGACGTGCAGCGCGACATCCAGCGTGGCTCGTACGAGCTCTACGCCGAGGTGCTCCGCCGCACGGCCGTGCGCGTGGCCTCCGAGCTCGGCTGGGAGCTGGAGCCCTCGCGCTCGAACTTCCTGCCGAACAGCGTGCCCGCCTGGGCGCCGTTCCGCGAGACCAACGCCCAGCTCGAGCGCTTCTCGAAGAAGTTCGAGCTCGGAATTCTCTCCAACATCGACGACAAGCTCCTAGGCTCCACGCGCCGGCACTTCCGCGTGGACTTCGACCTCGTGGTCACGGCGCAGCAGGTGCGCAGCTACAAGCCGGACCCGGCTCACTTCAAGGAGTGCGCGCGCCGGATCGACAAGCTGAAGCGCAGCTGGGTTCACATCGCCTCCGGCTACCCGACGGACGTGGAGCCGTGCCTGAAGTCGAAGGTCCCGGTGATCTGGGTGAACCGGCACGGCGAGGACCTCGAGGGACGCAAGAAGCCGGACGCGGAGGTCAAGACCTTCCGCGACGCCGGCAAGCTGTTGAAGGCCGCTTGAGGGCTGTCTCGGTCCACCCGGACGTCCTCGTCATCACAAGCCGGATGTGGCAGACCAACGCGATCGCGCTGCGCGCGGCCGACGAAGCCATGCTGATCGACTCGCCCTACTTCCCCGACGAGCTCGAGGCGCTGCCGGGACTGCTCGCCGGCGCGGGGTTCGAGCCCAATGCCCTGCTCGCCACCCATGCGGACTTCGACCACCTGCTGGGAAGGCTGGCATTTCCGGGGCTCGCGCTGGGGTTGGGGGAGCCGAGCGTGGAGCGCCTCCACCGCGCGCCGGGCGCGGCGCAGCGCGACCTGCGCGACCACGACGAGAAGTTCTACGTGGAGCGGCCCGCGCCGCTGGCGCTGGGACAGGTCCAGGGGCTCCCGGTGCCCGGCAGCGTGGAGGTGGGCTCCGAGGAGCTTGAGCTGCACCCCGCGGACGGCCATACCGCGGACGGCCTCGCGGTGATGGCGCGCTGGTGCGACGTGCTGTGCGCCGGCGACTACCTGTCCAGGGTGGAGATCCCGATGATCCACCCCGGCGGCTCGCTCGCCGACTACCGCTCCACGCTCGCCAGGTTGGCGCCTCTTGTGGACGCCGTCGACACGATCGTGCCCGGCCACGGCGCCCCGAATGACCGTGAGACCGCGCTGCGCATCCTCGACGAGGACGTTGACTACCTGGACGCACTGGAGCGCGGCGAAGAGAAGCCGGCTCTGCCGAAGGGCCGCGACTCGGGCGAGCAGCGCGACATCCACGCCCGCAACCTGAAGGTGCTCGGCTGACGACGTAGGAGCAGCGGGGCATTCACGAGCGCAATCTCACGCAGGTTTAGGCAGCCGAGATCCGGAGATGCCCTAGCTGGGTGCCCCGCCGGAAACTCATCGCATTGGTTGTCTTAGGGCTTGTGCTCACCGCGCCGTCGGTTGCGGTTGCCGCGCCTGAGCTCTCCGTCTCCCAGCGCCTGAAGGACCGCCGTTATGACGTGGCCGGCGAACGCGCGCGCCTGATCGGATTCGAGGACGGACGCTTTTACGCCAACGGCTGGCACATCACCGGGGAGATGGGCGGGCTATGGACGGAGCCGCTCAAGCTCGTCGACGGCGTGTGGTTCGGCATCGACGGCGAATGGGTCGGGCCGGCCACCAGGTTCACGAGCGGGTGGGGCTACGCCAAGTTCGATCTGCCCTCCGCCGCTGGGCTGAGGCTCGAGCGCACCGACTTCGCTCCGGACGGCCGCCGAGGCGCCCTCCTCGGCCTCAAGATGACCAATCCGGGGGCGAGCTCCCGCACGGTCACGGTGAAGGTCGACGCTCACTCCGAGCTCATGACCGAGTACCCGTGGGGCTTCGACGGCGTGATGCCCCACGCGTCCGACAACTTGCCCGACTCGGCACAGTACGACGACCAGGCTGGGGCGCTCGTCTTCCGGGACCAGGGCAAGTTGCCGCATCCGAATGCGCCCGAGCACGACTACGCGGCGATGGTGGCCTCCACGATGAAGCCCGTCGCGGGCGAGACCGGCGCGTCTCCGAACGACTACCGCGGGCCGCAGGGCACGAACGTCTGCACGACCGAGCCGCTCCCGAGCGCGTGCGACGACGGCCCGTTCGGCAAGGGCAAGGGCGGCCAGCTCCGCTACGCGGTCACGGTGCCTGCCGGCGCGTCGAGGACCCTCTGGGTCGCCGTCGCGGGTTCCGACAAGGGGAGCGCGGCGGCTAAGAGCGAGCTCCAGGCCGCCCTTCGCGATCCGAGCGCGCAGTTCGCGGCCAAGGTGGCCGCGCGCGAGCGCTTCGGCCGTTTCACCCGGCTCTCGCTGCCGGGCGACCGGCGGCTCGAGGCGGCCGTCGACTGGGGCAAGCAGAACATCCTCGATCTCACCCGGGTCGCCGAGGATCTGAAGATCCGCTGGACGGACCAGGGCAAGCAGTTCCCGCCGCCCATGGGATCGGTCGCGCGCGCCCGCTGGGTGGGCGCCGGCTTCCCCGACTACCCGTGGATGTTCGGCACCGACGGCGAATACACGGCGTTCGCGAGCGTCGCAGTCGGGCAGTTCGAGGCGATCAAGGACCACCTGATCGCGCTGCGCGACGTCTCGGACATCCTCAACGACCGCTCCGGGGTCGTGACGCACGAGGTGATCTCGGACGGCTCGATCTGGTTCGGCAAGGACTCACGCCATATCGATCCCGTCACCGGCGAGACAAAGTACGACTTCAACACCGACGAGACCGTCAAGTTCCCGAGCGCGGTCGCGCTCCTTTGGCGATGGACCGGCGACAACGGGTTCCGCGACGACATGTACGACTTCTCGAAGCGCAACCTCCGCTACGTAGTCGAGCGGCTCGACGAGGACGGTGACGGTTGGCCGGAGGGATCCGGCAACGTCGAGCGCGGTGGCATGGGCGTCGAGAAGCTGGACAACTCGGTGTACCTGATCCGCGGCCTGTACGACCTCGCCGACATGGCGCGCTCCAAGAACGACGGCTCTACATACGCCTGGGCAAAGAACCTCGCGCGCAAACTCCACGACCGCTTCGAGGCCACCTGGTGGATGGCCGCGGAGCCGCAGCACGCCGACTCGATCGACGACCCACTGGTCGGCGGCCCCAACAACCAACAGCAGGACAAGCACTGGATCGGCGTGACGCCGATGGAGGCGGAGCTCACCATCGGGGAGGACGCCGCACCGGGCCTGACCACGCGCGATCACGGCGACCAGGCCCTGGCCCTTCGCGAGACCGACTGCTACAGCGGCCAGCGCCCGTACAACCTCGGCCTCTTCCATACCGGCTGCGGGGGTGGTCCGACAGGCGCTGGCGAGCGCACGATCTTCGGCCTCAACACAGCCATTCAGGCGGTCGGCGAGGGCAACTACGGCCGGCTTGGTCCCGGTCAGCAGCAGCGCTACACCGGCGCTGAGGCCGAGCCGATGTTCGGTGAGCCGTGGACGGGCGGAACGCCGGACGAGCAGCCCGGGGCGCTGCCCGAGATCCTCCCATCGCCGGACTTCGACGGGGCGGGCCCGCTCGACGCCAACATCGACCGCTGCTGGACCTGCCGCGCGATGTTCGTGCAGGCCTGGGGCCATTACGGGACGGCCTGGCCGGTGGTCCACCAGCAGCTCGGCGTGCGGCCCGACATGGGCCGGCGCCGGCTTGAGCTCGTGCCGCAGGTACCCCAGGGCCAGTCGCGCGTCGCGGGTAGGAACATCAGACTCGCGGGCGGCGCGGTGAACGTGGCCGCGTCGAGGGCTGGCGGCACCTACAAGACCACTGCGAGGGCGCGCGTGGCGCTCTCCCGCTTCGTGATCGGCCACACGCTGCCGCGCGGCTCCCGGGTGGAGCACGTGTGGCTCGACGGCCGCCGCGCGGGGTACAAGACCCGCGCGACGAACCGCGGCCTCGAGGTGCTGGTGCGCGCGCCGGCGAGCGGCCGGCACAAGCTCGTCGTGACGACGCGCTAGCCGCCACGGCGAGCCTTCCCAGCTCAGGTGTTAGCCAGCTCCCGGACCTGGGTGAGCCGGAAGCTGTTTCCGGACGGGTCACGGAACCCGGAGTCGATTCCGTATGGGCGCTCCTCCGGAGTCTCCGTGAACTCCACGCCGCGGCTCCTCAGCTCCTCATACGACGCGTGGACATCGTCGGTCGTCAGGAAGACGGTGCCGGCGAAGCCCTTGGACATCAGGCTCCGGACCTGCTCGGCGGTCTCAGCGTCCATCACCGGCGGGCCCGGAATTGCCATCAGCGTGATCGCGACGTCCTCCTGGCCGGGCGGTCCGACGGTGAGCCAACGGAAGTCGCCCATCTCGGCCAGCGTCACGTCGGAGCGGACCTCCATGCCGAGCTTCTCCGTGTAGAAGGCGAGCGCCTCGTCCTGGTCGTGAACCCATAGCTGTGTGTGTGAAAGCTTGATCATGTGAAGCAAGCTAGTCCGCGGACCGGGCCCTGTCTTCTCCAAACGTGCTGTGTTGTGGGCGCCCGTAGAAGCGCACGACGCACGCTGGCACGAGCGCGCTGTCCGCCGCTGAGGGGAAGGCCGCGCGGTAGGCAGTCGGGGACATGCCGTAGGTGCGCTTGAAGCTCGTGGTGAAGGAGCCGATGCTCTGGAGCCCGACCGAGAGACAGACGTCGGCCACCGAACGGTCCGTGGTGCGGAGCAGGGCGGCGGCGCGCTCCATCCGGCGCGTGAGCAGGTATGTGTGCGGCGACTCACCGAAGGCGGCCCGGAACTCGCGACTGAAGTGGGAGCGGGATAGACCCGCCGCGCGGGCGAGATCGTCCACCCCGAGCGGCTCGAAGTAGCGCGCGTCGGCCAGGTCCTTCGCGCGCAGCAGATGGCGCGCTGGCGGGACGAACGTCGTCATCCCCACAAGTATTGCGACCCGCTACTTGATGACGGCGATGGTGTCCCCGGTGGCCACCGAGCCGCCCTCCGACACGCCGAGCTCCTCGACCGTGCCCGCGCTCGGAGCCGTGATCTCGTTCTCCATCTTCATCGCCTCGATCACGCAGATGAGAGCGCCCTCGTCCACCTCGGCGCCCTTCTCCACCGCCACCTTCAGCACGGTTCCCTGGATCGGCGACACGAGCTCGCCTGGCGCGCCGCCGCCACCGCCGCTCTTGCGCTCGCGCCGCGGCGCCTTCTTCGCGGCGGCCGGCGCGGCGCCGTTGGCGGCGATCGCCTCGCCGATCACGGTCACGTCGAAGCGACGGCCGGAAACCTCCACCGCGTACTCGCGTGAGACCTTCTCGGACTCGTCCTCGTCGTCCGACTTCTCCGGCGCGGGGAATGCGAGCTGCTTGAGCCACTCCTTGTCCTCGACGAGGTCCCGGCAGGTCTCGCCGTTGGCCCATTGCTCGGTGGCGAGCAGCGCTTGGTGGAAGGGGATGAGCGTCTTGAGGCCGCCGATCTCGTACTCGCCGAGCGCGCGCAGCATCCGCCTCGTGGATGCCTCGCGGTCCACGTCCCAGACGATCAGCTTCGCGATCATCGGGTCGTACAGCGGCAGTACCTCGTAGCCCTCCTCGGCACCGGAGTCCACGCGCACGAACGGCCCGGCGGGCTCGCGGTAGGAACCGATCCTCCCGGGCGCGGGGGCGAACTTCTTGGAGGCGTCCTCGGCGTTGATGCGGCACTCGATCGCGTGCCCGCGCACCACCACGTCCTCCTGCGCGTAGCCGAGCGGCTCGCCCGCGGCGATCTTGATCTGCTCGCGGACGATGTCGATGCCGGTGACCATCTCGGTCACGCAGTGCTCCACCTGCACGCGCGTGTTCATCTCGAGGAAGAAGTACTCGCCGTCCTGGAGCAGGCCCTCGATCGTGCCCGCGGAGCGGTAGCCCACGGCCCGCGCCGCATCGGTGCCGATCTTGCCGATCTTCTCGCGCAGCTCCGGGTCGACCGCGGGCGCCGGCGACTCCTCGATCAGCTTCTGATGGCGGCGCTGCACCGAGCAGTCGCGCTCGAAGAGGTGGATCACATTGCCCTCGCCGTCGGCGAGCACCTGTACCTCCACGTGGCGGGGGTCGGGCAGGTAGCGCTCCACGTAGACGGTGGCATCGGAGAAGAACTTCTCACCCTCTCGCGAGGCGCCCTCGAACGCCTTCTCCAGCTCGTCCTCGCTCTCCGCCACGCGGAAGCCCTTGCCGCCGCCCCCGCCGGCCGCCTTGATGGCCACCGGATAGCCGATCGAGTCGGCGATCACCTTGCGGGCGTCCTCGACGCTCTCGACCGGCTCCGTCGTGCCCGGCACGATCGGCACGCCCGCCTCGGACATGATCTCGCGGGCGCGGGTCTTGGAGCCCATCGCATCGATCGCGCTCGGCGGCGGGCCGATGAAGACGACCCCGGCCTCCTCGCAGGCGCGCGCGAAGGCAGCGTTCTCGGCGAGGAAGCCGTAGCCGGGATGGATGGCCTCGGCACCGGATTGCTTCGCGACCTCGATGATCTTGTCGACCACGAGATAGCTCTCGGTGGCCGGGCCGGGGCCGAGCAGGTACGCCTCATCGGCGCGCCGGACGTGCGGCGCGTCGCGATCGGGCTCGGAGTAGACGGCCACACTGGCGATGCCGAGCTCCTCGAGCGTTCGCATCACGCGGATGGCGATCTCGCCGCGGTTTGCGACAAGGACCTTTTCGAACATCTGCGGGCCGGGAGGTTATCTGCCTTGCCTTCCGCCGGAGCGAACCCGATAATTGCTCAGTGACTTGCGGCCGTGCTGCGCTGTTGCTGCTGGCCGCCGGCCTGGCTGGCGCAGCGCTGCTCCTGCTGGCCGCGCCCGCGGCCGAGGCGAAGCTGAAGCTGAAGCGCTGCGGTGCGTCGACGCTGATCGAGTGCGGTCGCATGACGGTGCCGCTCGACCGCAGCGGGACCGTGCCCGGCCGCGTCTCGCTGCTCGTGATGAGGGTGCCCGCGCGCCGCCGCGGCGGCGCCACGCGGCCCCCCGTGGTCGTGCTCGCCGGTGGGCCGGGCCAGTCGGCGACGTTCGCCTTCGGGATCACGGCGAATGGGCAGCTCATCGGCGAGCTGAACCCGCTCTATCGCGACCGCGATCTCGTGATCTACGACCAGCGCGGCAGCGGCCGCTCCGGGTTGCTTCGCTGCAGGGCGCTCGAGCGCTCGAACCTCCTGCACGCCGGAGACGCGGCGGCTGCCTGCGCCCGGCGGTTGGGGCCACGCCGGGCCTTCTACACGAGCCGCGATACCGCCGACGACATCGACGCGCTTCGCGAGCAGCTCGGCGCCCAGCAGGTGGCCCTGTACGGAACCTCGTACGGAACGAAGGTCGCGCTCGCCTATGCGCTGCGTTACCCCGCGCGGGTGGATCGCATGGTGCTCGACTCGGTGGCCGAGGTGGACGGCCCGAATCCGTTCTACCTGGACTCGTTCCAGGCCGTGCCGCGTGCGCTGGGAACACTCTGCCGAGGCGGGCGCTGCCCCTGGACGCGCTGACGCAGTGGCCGACCTCGCGGCGCCTCGTGGATCGCCTGGCGCGCGGTCGGATACGCGGTCGTGTGATCGACCGGCACGGACGTGCGCGACTCCGACGTCTCACTCGCGTGGATGTGTTCTCAATCCTCCTCGCCGGCGACTTCGATCCGGTGCTGCGCGCCGCCTTCCCGGGCTCGGTGCGTGCGGCGCTGGACGGTGACCCCACGCCGCTGCTGCGGCTTCGCAGGCGCGCGGTGGAGGTCGACGCCCAGCCGCCGCCAAACCCGCGCCCGTTCAGCACCGCGCTGTACGCGGCCACCACCTGCGAGGAGGCTCCGCTGCCCTGGGATCGCAGCACGCCACCGGACCCGGCCGAGCGCCACCGGCAGGCCGCGGCCCGGGCCGCAACGATTCCGGACAGCGCGTTCGAGCCGTTCGACCGCGCCACCTCCCTCGCGAGCGACGTGCTCAACCTCTGCGAGCGCTGGCCGAACGCCCCACTCGCGCCGGAGTTCGGACCCGGCCCGCTGCCGGACGTGCCGGTGCTCCTGCTCGAGGGCGAGGACGACCTGCGTACGCCCGTGGAGAACGCTCAGCGCGTGGCGGCGCAGTTCCCGCAATCGAGCCTGGTGGTGGCCCCCGCGACCGGGCACTCGGTGCTGGGCACTGACTTCAGCGGATGCTCCGATCGCGCGCTCAGGAGCTTTTTCCGCGAACAGCCGGTGGCCACGCGTTGCCTCAACCGCCGGCGCTTCTTCCAGCCGACGCCACCGCCCCCAAGGCGGCTCTCCGACGTGAGCCCGTTCGGAGCCAGCGGCCGGCCGGGCCGCACGCTCGGGGCGGTGAGGCTGACGCTCATCGACGTGGCGGAGGACTCGGTCACCGAGCTGATCTTCGACCTCGACGATCCCGACGTTGCACGCGGCGGCGGCCTGCGAGCGGGGCACTACCGCATCGACGGCGACAACACCCTCACCCTCGACGGCGTGGCGTTCGTGCCAGGCGTGACGGTGAGCGGGCGGCTCGAGCACTTCGGCGAGCGCCGGCAGCGCGGGCGGCTGCGGGTGGGTGGCACGGCGGCAGCGCGGGGTGTGCTTCGGCTTCGCGGCGGGCGGGTTCGTGGGCGTTTGGGTGGGCGCCCGGTCCGCGCTGGGCTTTACGCCCGGGGCGCGATCGGCGCCCTGGCCGCGCAACGGCAGCATCGAAGGGCGATGAGCGGCCGCTGATCGGGCACTGCCGCACTTTCTTCATCACTGTGATGAACAACCTGCGGCACCGCGGCGACCTGGCCCTCAGTGCTGCTGTTCTAGGCCAATTCGCGGCCGGCCAGCCGCGCATGCGCTGCCACATCCGCCGCGAACTCCGGGAAGTCGGCCGCGTAGAGCTGCTGCGGGCCGTCGCAGAGCGCCAGCTCCGGGTCCTCGGCAACCTCGACGATGATGCCGTCGGCGCCGACCGCGGCGGCGGCGCGCGAGAGCGGGCCGACGAGGCGGCGGTCGCCCGAGGCGTGTGACGGGTCCACGATCACCGGCAGGTGCGTGTGGAGCTTCAGCCACGGCACCGCGCCGAGGTCGAGCGTGAAGCGCATCGCGTTGTCGAAGGTGCGGATGCCGCGCTCGCACAGGATGACCCGCTCGTTGCCCTCCTTCAGCACGTAGTCGGCCGCCTGGAGCAGCTCGTCGAGCGTCGACGACAGGCCACGCTTCAGCAGCACCGGCTTGCCGAGCTTCCCGACCACTTCCAGCAGCCCGTAGTTCTGCATGTTGCGGGCACCGACCTGGATCACGTCGACGGCATCGGCGAAGGAGTCAGCGAGATCGGCGGAGGTCATCTCGCTCACGATCGGCAGCCCCGTCTCCTCGCGCGCCTCACGCAGGATCGACAGCCCGTCAATGCCCAGTCCCTGAAAGGCGAAGGGTGATGTCCGAGGCTTGAAGGCGCCCCCGCGCAGCATCGAAGCGCCCGCGGCCGCAACCGCACGCGCCACACCCAGGGTCTGCTCACGCGACTCGACGGTGCAGGGTCCGGCAATGAGGGAGAAGGTGTTCGGTGCGCCGATCCGGTGTCCGTTGACCTCGAATGTCGTCGGCTCGTGGTGCGACAGCTCGCTCGACGCGAGCTTGTACGGCCGGGAGATCGGGATCACCCGATCGACGCCCGGCAGGCCCTCGAGGCCCATCTCCAGCACGCCCTGGGGATCGCCGATCGCGCCGATTGCGGTGGTGAGCTCGCCGGGCATCACCTTTGCGTGCACGCCGCCTGCCTGGAGCCGCTCGACGATCGCGTCGATCTGCGCCGGCGTGGCCTCGGGTGTCATCACGACCATCATGCCCCGACCTCGACGCGTGCCTTCCGGGAGCGCAGCATCGTGACCACGAGCAGTGCCACCACACCGAGCGGGAAGGGCACGATCACCCAGATCGGGATGCCAAGCCCGGCCTTGATCAGCAGCGCCAGGCCCGCGCCGATCAGCACGAGCGCAAGCGTCATGCGGAGCACCGCCGGCTCGACACGCACGGACCAGTGGCTGCCGAGCCAGACGCCCGGCACGGACCCGAGCAGGATGGTGCCGACCAGCCCGAAGTCGACGTTGCCCGCGGTCACGTGGGCCAGCCCGGCCGCCCACAGCAGGATCGCGGCGTGGAACACATCGGTTCCGACCACGCGCTGTGGGCTGAGCCGGAACAGCAGGATCAGCCCGACGGCAATCAGCGCGCCGCTTCCCGCCGAGGTCACGCCCAGGACGAAGCCCACCGACATCCCGAGGAGCACCGCTGCGATCTTGTGCCGGCGCTCCATCTCGATCGTGTCGCGCTCGCGCTCCTGCATCCGCTTCAGGAACGCCCGGATCAATGTCGCCGCGCCGGTGAGCAGAAGAGCGACGGCAAGGATCGCGATCACTGCGTCGTCGAAGTCGCTGCCCAGCCAGTCCTCGAGCAACGTGAGCACGTACACGCCGAGGATCGCGGCGGGAACCGATCCGATCGCCATCCAGCTCGAGAGCGTCAGGTCGACCGTCTTCTGGGTCCAGTGCTTGTAGCCGCCGACCGTCTTCGTGACGGCGGCGTAGGCGAGGTCGGTGCCGATTGCCGTTGTCGGCGTGACGCCGAACACGAGGATCAGCATCGGCGTCATCAGCGAGCCCCCGCCGATGCCGGTCATGCCGACGAGGATGCCGACGCCCAGGCCGAAGGCTACGAGGGCGAAGTCCACGGCGGGAGCCTAGAGGCTGGCTACAGCACCATCCCGGCACCGACCGTGTCGTTCGTCGACTCGTCGATGAGGATGAAGCTGCCGGTCAGGCGGTTGCGGCGGTACTCGTCCACGAACAGCGGCGACGAGAGCCTGAGGCGCAGCTTTCCGATCTCGTTGAGCTGAAGGGAATCCGCCTGCTCCTCGCGGTGCAGCGAGTTCACGTCGATCCGGTAGATCACCTGATCCACCTTGGCGAGCGCGGTGCGGCTGGTGTGCTTGATGCGGTAGCGCCCAGCCGGTGAGAGCGGGCGCTCGGCCATCCAGCAGACCATCGCGTCGATGTCCTTGGCCTCGACCGGGCGGTTCTGCGGCCGGCAGATCATGTCGCCGCGCGACACGTCGATTTCGTCCTCGAGCCGCATCGTCACGGACAGTGGCGGATAGGCCTCGTCCAGCTCGCCGTCGAAGGTGTCGATGCCGGCGATGCGCGAGGTCTTCCCGGACGGGAGCACCACGACCTCGTCGCCGGTCCGGAACACGCCCGACGCGACCTCCCCGGCGTAGCCGCGGTAGTCGTGCAGCTCGTCGGTCATCGGCCGCGTGACCCACTGCACGGGGAAGCGTGCGTCCTGGAGGTTGCGGTCCGAGGCCACGTGCACGTGCTCGAGGTGGTAGAGCAGCGACGGGCCTTCGTACCAGGCCATCCGCTCGGAGCGCTGGACCACGTTGTCGCCGTGGAGCGCCGAGATCGGGATGAAGGTCATGTCGTGCACGTCGAGCTTCGCCGCCCAGCCGGTGAACTCGTCGCGGATGGCGTCGAAGACCTCCTCGTCGAAGTCCACGAGGTCCATCTTGTTCACGCACACCACGAGGTGCGGGATGCGCAGCAGCGATGCGATGAACGCGTGGCGGCGTGACTGCTCGAGCACGCCCTTGCGCGCGTCGACGAGGATCAGCGCGAGGTCGGCGGTCGATGCGCCCGTGACCATGTTGCGCGTGTACTGCTCGTGCCCGGGGGTGTCGGCGATGATGAACTTGCGCCGCGGCGTGTGGAAGTAGCGGTACGCCACGTCGATCGTGATGCCCTGCTCGCGCTCGGCGCGCAGGCCGTCGGTGAGCAGCGCGAGGTTCACGTAGCCGTCGCCGCGCCGCTTGGAGGTCTCCTCCACATGCTCGAGCTGGTCCTCGAAGATCGACTTCGTGTCGAACAGCAGCCGGCCGATGAGGGTCGACTTGCCGTCGTCCACTGAGCCCGCGGTCGCGAAGCGGACGAGTTCGGAGGTCCGGGAGGCCTTTGGCCGCCCGTTCGTGGCCGCGCCGGTGGCCATCGCTAGAAGTAGCCCTCCTTCTTGCGGTCCTCCATGGCGGCTTCGGAGACGCGATCGTCCGCGCGAGTCTCGCCGCGCTCGGTGATCCGCGTGGCGGCGATCTCGGCCACCACGTCCTCGAGTGAGGATGCGGTGGACGCCACCGCGCCGGTGCAGCTCATGTCGCCCACCGTGCGGAAGCGAACGGACTCCTCGAAGGGCTCCTCGCCGGGCAGCAGCTCCACGAAATCGGAAACCGCGTAGATCATCCCGTCGCGCTTGAACACCTCGCGGTTGTGGGCGAAGTAGATCGGGGGGAGGTCGATCTTCTCCTCGGCGATGTACTGCCACACGTCGAGCTCGGTCCAGTTCGAGAGTGGGAACACCCGCACGTGCTCGCCGGGCTTCACGAAGCCGTTGTAGATGTTCCACAGCTCCGGGCGCTGGCCCTTGGGATCCCACTGGCCGAAGTCGTCGCGGAAGGACATGATGCGCTCCTTGGCCCGGGCGCGCTCCTCGTCGCGGCGCGCGCCGCCGAAGGCAGCCCTGAAGCCGTGCTCCTCGATCGCGTCGAGCAGCGTGACCGACTGAAGACGGTTGCGAGAGGATCGCGGGCCGTTTTCCTCGACCACGCGGCCGCTGTCGATCGAGTCCTGCACCGACGCCACGATCAGCCGCGCGCCGAGCTCCTCGACCATGCGGTCGCGGTACTCGATCACCTCGGGGAAGTTGTGGCCGGTGTCCACGTGCATCACGGGGAACGGCAGTGCGCCCGGGTGGAACGCCTTGCGAGCGAGGTGCAGCAGCACGGCGCTGTCCTTGCCGCCGGAGAACAGCAGCACGGCACGGTCGAGTTCCGCGGCAACTTCGCGGATCACGTGGATCGCCTCGGACTCGAGGGCCCGTAGATGTGAGATCTCGTAACTCAAATCGTCGTCGCGCCGCAGGAGGATAGGGGGCGCTGGGCTAAGGGTCATGTGCGCGGTGTCAAACGTGCAGGCCGCACTCGGTCTTGTCCTGCCCCGCCCAGCGGCCCTCGCGGCCGTTGCCGGGCAGTGTGCAGGGAGCGCAACCGATCGACTCGTAGCCCCGGTCGTGAAGGGGATGGTACGGAAGATCGTGCTCGTGGACGTAGGTCCACACGTCAGCCACGGTCCACTCCGCGAGCGGGTTGAACTTCCACACATCGCGCGCCTCGTCCCACTCCACGGCCTGAGCGTCCGCCCGCGTGGGCGATTGCTCGCGCCGGATGCCCGTGATCCAGGCGTCGGAGCCGGCCAGCGCTTCCCTCAGCGCGTCGACCTTGCGGCTCCCGCAGCAGTTCGATCCGCTCCACGGCGTGCCGTTCGGCGGCGTGGCATCCACCACCTCGACCTTGAGCCCGTAGCGGTCCTCGACCTTGCGCCAGACCTCGTAGGTCTCGGGGAAGAGGACTCCGGTGTCGATCGTGAAGACCCGGGCGCTCGGCTCGATCCGCATGAGCATGTCGATCAGCACCGACTCCTCCTTCTGGAAGGAGCAGGCCATGACGAGGCTCGGATGGTGGCGCTCGATGGCGAGCCGGAGTGTCTCCTCGGCCGTGATGGCTACACCGCGCATTCGCCCTCACCCCGGATCACCTGGAAGGGCTCCTTGCGCTGCCAGTCGATGAAGTGAGCCATGTTCTCGAGGCCGAACTCCACCGGCATCGACAGGTCGCGAACCTCGTCCTCGAAGCGGATGCCCTCCACTCGCTCGGCGAACTCGTTGAAGGCCTCGCCGTCCTGGCGCTCGGCCTCGTACATCCGGATCCAGCGCTCCACCGCATCCGGCACGCGCTTGGCCGGCAGGCGCACCTTCAACCGGGTGCCGTAGAGCACCTCACCGCCCTCGTAGTTGCCGCCGATGTGGGCGACGTAGGCGGGGATCGTGTGCTCGCCGACCTTGATCGACGCGCCGTAGAACCCGATGTTCGCGATGTGGTGCTGGCTGCAGCCGTTCGGGCAGCCGGACATCTTGATGTGCACCCGCTTGGTGAGCGGGTCCTCGATGCCCATCGACTCGATGCGCTCGCGCACCGCGTGGTTCAGCCCCATCGAGCTCGTGATGCCGAGCTTGCAGGAGTCCGTGCCGGGGCAGCTCACGACGTCGTTGATCTCGTCGGCGCCGGCGTCGCCCAGGCCGAGCTCGGACAGCGCGCTCCAGACCTCGTACACCGACTCGTCGCGCACCCAGCGCAAAACGAGGTTCTGGTGGACCGTCGTGCGGCAGTAACCGCCGGAGTAGTCGCGCATGATCGAGGCGAGGCCACGGAACTGCTCGGGCGTGAGGTCGCCGCGGATCACCTTGATCTGCACCGTCGAGAAGCCGGCCTGACGCTGCGGCGTCACGCTCGTGCTCCGCCAGCGCTCAAACTCGCTGCCGTCGCCGTTCGGGCTCGAGTAGGTCGACGGGATGCCCGGCGCGCTGGCCGCCTCGTCGTCGATGAACAGCAGCGGACCCGGGTCGAAGTCGCGCTCGGCGACCCAGTCGCCCTCCAGCTCCTCGTCCACCTGGCGCGCGAGCTCCTCGATGCCGTACTTGTCCACGAACACCTTGATGCGAGCGCGGGCGCGGTTCTTGCGCAGCCACTCCTGGCGGTCGAAAATGCGCATCACGGCCTCGGTGACCTTGAGGTACTCACCGTCGTCCGCGCTCACGAACTCGCGCAGCGTCGGCGCCACGCGCGGCATGATCGACGTGCCGCCGCCCACGCGCATCTCGAAGCCCTTCACGCCGTCGCGGATGCGGGGAATGAACGCCACGTCGTGGATGCCGGTGATCGCCCGGTCCTCGTCGGTGGCGGTGAAGGCGGTCTTCACCTTGCGCGGCATCAGCTGCGTGGTGGGGTGGCGCACGAAGTAGCGCACGTATGCGCCCGCATACGGCGTGGGGTCGAAGAGCTCGCCCTCGCAGACGCCGGCCCACGGGTCGCCGGTCACGTTGCGCATCGTGTTGCCGCAGCCCTCGCGGCTCGAGAGGCCCGAGTCCGACAACTCGCGGATCGCCTTGGCGGCGTCGTCCAGCGGGATGTGGTGCAGCTGGACGTTCTGCCGCGTGGTGATGTGCCCCTTGTTGAGCGGGGCGTACTTCTCCACCACGTCCGCGAAGGACTCCATCTGCTCCGGCGTGATGCCGCCGAAGGGCAGCTTCACCCGGATCATCTGAACGTCGGCCTGGCGCTGTCCGTAGACGCCCTGCTTCAGCCGGAAGCCGATGAACTGGTCCTCGGGGGTGTCACCCGCGAGGTACTTGGCGGCCTCGTTGTCGAAGTCGTCGAACTCGCGTTCGAGGATCGGGATGATGTGCCCAGGCACGTCCTCCCGGATCTCAGGATTGTCCAGCGACCCTGCCTTGCCCTTGCGCGTTTTTGCGCCAGCACCGGGCTCTGCCCGGTGCGCAGCGACGTCGTTCCGAGGCGCGGAAAGCGGTTCCATCGTAGGAAAGTACCAAAACCCAGTCGGGATTCCTCCCTTTATCGGCAGCAGTAGGCTGAACCTGATGGATGCCACCGCCCAGGCTGGACTTATCCGCTCCGGAGAGGCCTCTCCCCGGGAGCTCACCGAGGCCGCCATCGAGCGCATCGAGGCTCTCAACGGCGAGCTGAACGCCGTGATCCACCCGCTCTTCGAGAAGGCGCTCGCGACCGAGCCGGCCGACGGCCCGTTCCGGGGCGTCCCCTTCCTGCTGAAGGACCTCGCCTGTCACTCGGCGGGCGATCCCATGCACGAGGGCATGGGATTCCTGAAGCGGATCGGCTGGGTCGAGGAGGAGGACACCTGGCTCGCGCGCCGCTTCCGCGAGGCTGGTTTCGTAATCCTCGGGAAGACGAACACGCCCGAGCTCGGGATCCTTCCGACCACCGAGTCCACGGCTTACGGGCCGGCTCGCAACCCGTGGGACACCACGCGCTCGACCGGCGGCTCGAGTGGCGGCTCCGCTGCGGCGGTGGCGTCGGGGATGGTGCCGATCGCCCACGCGAGCGACGGCGGTGGCTCGATCCGGATTCCGGCGTCCTGCTGCGGCCTGGTCGGCCTGAAGCCCTCGCGCGGGCGGGTCTCGATGGCGCCGGAGTGGGGCGACTTCATGTCGGGTCTGGTTACCGAGCTGGTGGTGACCCGCTCGGTCCGCGATGCGGCCGCGGTGCTCGAGTGGGTCGCGGACCCGCCGCCCGGCGAGCCCTATTACGCACCGGACCGCGTGCGCTCGTACACCGACGAGGTCGGCGAGGAGCCCGGGCGCCTGCGCATCGGCCTGATGACGCACCCGCCAGGCGGCCAGTTCGAGGCGCACCCTGACTGCGTGGCGGGAGCCGAGGCCACGGCGCGTCTGCTCGAATCGCTCGGGCATGGGGTCGAGGCGGCGTACCCCCAGGCGCTGGACGACCCGGGCTACATCGAGAAGTTCCTGGTGCGCTGGACGAGCGGCGTCGACTTCAACCTCCGCTACTGGGAGCGCAGGACCGGGCAGCCGATCGGTCCCGACGACGTGGAGCCGGTCACCTGGGCGCTGGCCGACCAGGGCCGCTCGCACTCCGCGGCGGCGTACCTGGAGGCCATGGAGTACGCGCAGGCCGTGGCGCGCGACGGCGCGAACTGGTGGGCGGAGTACGACCTGCTGCTCACACCCACCATGGCGCTCCCGCCGGCGGAGATAGGCACCATCGGAAACGGTGACGAGGAGAACCCGCTGATGCCGATCGTGCGCGCCACGCCGTACGCCATCTTCACCGCCGGGTTCAACTCGTCGGGTCAGCCCGCCATCTCATTGCCGATGCATTGGTCCGAGGACGGCCTGCCGATCGGGATCCAGCTGGTGGCGGCCTACGGCCGCGAGGATCTGCTCCTGCGCGTGGCGGCTCAGCTCGAGCAGGCACAGCCCTGGGCGGATCGGCGGCCGCCGCTGGCAGCCACCGAGCCGGCTACGCGCTGACCGCGCGCCGGTATTTGTAGACGGAGAGCACCCCGAAGACCGCGATCAGGCCGACGCACCACGCGACCGCCGCCCAGACGTCGTTGCCTGCCGGCGTGCCCAAGAACAGTGCTCGGGTGGCGTCGACCACCGTGCTGAACGGGTTCGCCTCAGCGAACTCCCGGATCCCAGCGGGCATCGACTCGGTCGGCACGAACGCGGACGAGGCGAACGTGAGCGGGAAGATCACGATGAAGCCGAGTGCGTTCGCTCCCTCCGCGGAGCCGGAGACCAGCGCGACATACGCGAACACCCACGAGAACGCATAGCCGAACAGCAGCACCAGCCCGAGCCCGGCGACCACCTCGAGCGGACTCGACGAGAAGTTGAAGCCCACGAGCAGGCCCACGACGACCATCACCGTGAGCGAGACAACGTTGGTGCCAACATCCGCGAGCGTCCGGCCCGCGAGCACTGCGGAGCGGGCCATGGGGAGCGAGCGGAAGCGGTCGATCAGGCCCTTGCTCAGGTCATCGGATAGGCCGATCGCCGTCACGAAGCCACCGAACGCCATGGTCTGGCAGATGATCCCGGGCATCAGGAAGTCCGTGTAGTCGTCGAAGCCCGGCGTCTCGATCGCGCCGCCGAAGACATACACGAACAGCAGCACGAACATGAGCGGCTGGATCGTGAAGGACACCCACAGATCGGGTTGCCTCGGGATCCGAAGCAGGTTGCGCTTCGCGATGACGGCCGTGTCGGCGATGGCGTAGGCAAGGGAGCTCATGCGGCCTCCTCCTCACGCGACTCCTCTTCCTCTTCCTGCCCCTTCTTCTCGTGCTCGGCCGCGTGGCCCGTGAGCACGATGAACACGTCGTCGAGCGTCGGCCGGCGAACCGCGATGTCCGCGATGCCGACGCTTGCGGAGTCGAGGCGGCGCACCGCCTCGGCGATCCCGCCGCGCCCGCGAGTGAGCGGCATCACGAGGATGCCCTGCTCGCACTTCGGTCGTTCGTCGGTGAGCGACGCAAGCGCTTCGATGGCGGCGGGCTCCTGGTCCCACTCCTCCAGCGTCACCTCGAGGCGCTCGCCGCCCACACGGCTCTTCAGCTCGTCTGAGGTGCCCTCCGCGATCACCTGCCCGTGGTCGATCACCGCAATGCGGTCCGCGAGCCTGTCGGCCTCGTCGAGGTACTGCGTGGTGAGCAGCACGGTGGTCCCGGCTGCCACGCGCGCCTCGATCGTCTCCCAGAGCTGGAGGCGGCTGCGCGGGTCGAGGCCGGTGGTGGGCTCGTCGAGGAACAGCACCGGTGGGCGCGCCACCAGCGCCGCGGCGAGGTCGAGCCTGCGGCGCATGCCGCCGGAGTAGGTCTTGGCAAGCCGGTCCGCCGCGTCAGTGAGCGAGAAGCGCTCGAGCAGCTCGTGCGAGCGCTCCTTGGCCGGTCGCCTTCCCAGGTGGTAGAGCCGCCCGACCATCTCGAGGTTCTCGAAGCCCGTGAGGTTCTCGTCGACGGCCGCGTACTGGCCGGCGAGCCCGATCTGGGCGCGGAGGGCAGCGGCGTCCCCGACCACGTCGAGGCCCGCAACGCGCGCGCTGCCGCCATCGGGCGGGAGCAGGGTGGTGAGGATCCGCACGGCGGTGGTCTTGCCGGCGCCGTTCGGGCCGAGCAACCCGAGGATCGTGCCCGCCGGCGCCTGCAGGTCGATCCCGTCGAGCGCCCTCACATCTCCGAACGATTTGGTCAGTCCCTGAGCTTCTATCGCAGCATCCGTCATGCGTAGCACCCTAGGGATCGTGGAAGATGCGCCCATGCGTCGCTTCAATCTCTCCGATCCGAACATCAGCTACGACTCGGAGGACCCGGAGGGCTTCAAGGCCGGCATGTTCCGGATGGGCCCGGATCTGGGCGCCAACGAGACCGGTGCGAGCCTCTACCACCTGCCGCCTGGCGAGGCGCTCTGCCCGTACCACTACGAGTTCGGGGAGGAGGAGTGGCTGCTGGTGATCGAGGGACGGCCGCACCTGCGGACGCCCGAGGGCACCGAGCAGCTCGATCCCCTCGACGTTGTCTTCTTCCCAAAGGGTCCCGACGGCGCGCACAAGATCTGGAACGAGGCGGACGAGCCCGCGCGCGTCCTGATGTGGTCGTCGCTCGTGTGGCCCACCGCGACGGCATACCCGGACAGCGACAAGGTGGGCGTCTGGGCCAGCCCCGACGACAAACTGATGGTCAAGCGGTCCAGCAACGTGGACTACTACGACGGCGAGAAGCCGTAGCCCCAGGGAGGCTCGGCTGACGTCCGCTTGGTGCCCTCCATCAGGCCGGCGCGCAGCCACGGGCTGAGCGAGGGGCCGGAGTCTGCGGGAGGGGGTGCGGTGTCGCGCATGAACTGCTCGATCGCGGCTGCGATCGCCGCCGCCTCCTCCGGGGAGGCCGTTTGGCGCAGCTCGATGCGGGGCCTGGCGGGGCTTTGCTTTCCATTGCGGCCCATGTGGCGGATAGCGTAATACCGGACTGATGCCTGACGTGCTCGTGTTCCCGCAGGAGGCGGTTCTCCAGGCCCTCGAGCCGGCGGAGGCGATCGAGCGCGTGCGCGACGGCTTCGTGGAGTACGCCGGGAGCGAGTGGCAGATGCCTCCGAAGACGTACCTCGACGCCTTTCCCCACGGCGACTTCCGCGCGATGCCGGCCAAGGGCGCGGGCCTCGCGATCCTCAAGTGGGTCACGTCGTTTCCGGCCAACCCCGCCGCCGGGCTGCCCGTGGTGATGGGCGTGATCTGCGTCTCGTCGATATCCGACGGGCGACCACTCGCCCTGGTAGACGTGCGATCCATCACCGCCCTGCGCACCGGCGCGGTGGCGGTCATCGCAGCCCAGGAGCTTGCGCGGGAAGACGCCTCGAGCGTCGGGATGATCGGCTGCGGGCTCCACGGCACGTGGGCCGCCCGCTGCCTGGCCGCGGCGGAGTACGGGCCGGGGATCTGCTTCGACCCCGATCCCGAGGCGGCGGGCCAGCTTGCGGGTGAGCTCGGATGGGAGGCGGGAAGCCGCGAGGACGCCCTCGGGTGCGACGTGGTCACGTGCGTGACTCCCGGCAACGAGCCGGTGGTGCACGGCGATGACCTGCGGCCAGGGCTCCACCTGAACATGCTCGGTGCCGACGGCCCGGGCAAGGCGGAGGCGGACCTCGATGTGATTGCAGGGGCAGAGGTCTTCTGCGACGAGTGGGAGCAGGCGAGCCACGGCGGCGAGCTCACCGGCGCGGTGGAGGCCGGCGTTCTGAAGCGTGAGCAGGTCACGGAGCTGGGCGAGGTCCTGACCGGCTCCCATCGGGGTCGCTCCGGCCCGGATGGGGTTACCCTCTTCGACTCAACCGGCCTGGCGATCCAGGACCTGGCGCTCTGCCTGGCGCTGCTCGAGGCGCATCGTGCGGGACGCGTGCGCGCTGACACCGTCCGGCTCTAGCCCACCCGACAACATCCGATAAGAGAGCTGATGCGCAAACTTCTCGCCACCCTCGCCGTCCTGTCCATCGCCGCGCTCGTAGCCATCGGCTGCGGCAAGGACGGCCAGGCGGCGTCCGGAGCGTCGGAGCTCGTTCCCGCCGGCTCCGTCATGTACGGCGAGGCCACGCTCAAGCCCGAGGGTGACCAGAAGGAAGCCATCGACGCGATCCTCTCCAAGTTCCCGGGCGGTGGCCAGGCGGGCGACAAGCTCAAGGACCTGATCGAGAAGGGCCTGCGCGAGTCGGATGCGCCGGTGAGCTTCAAGGAGGACATCGAGCCCTGGCTCGGCGACGAGGCCGCGTTTTTCGTTACGAACCTCACTCCGAACAGCGACGCCCAGAGTGCCGCCGGCCTGATCGCCACCGACGATGAGGACAAGGCGCGCGCGGCTCTCGAGAAGTCCGCCGAGGGCAAGCTCACCAAGAAGAACTACAAGGACGTCGAGTACCTCAGCGACGAGAGCGGCGAGGTCGGTGCGGTGTTCGACGGCTACCTCGTGCTGGGTACCGAGGCGGGCGTCAAGGCCGCCATCGACACCAGCGAGGGCGGCAAGAAGCTCTCCGAGGACGAGAGCTACAAGAACGCGCTCGACGACGCTGCCGACGATCGCCTCGGGTTCTTCTACATGAACTCGCCGGAGCTGCTGCGCTCGCTGCAGGAGTCCGGCGCGCCGCTGCCCGGCTCTGTCGGCAAGTTCTTCAAGGAGCCGCTCGTGGCAACGCTCGACGCCGACAAGGACGGCGTGGTGTTCGAGGGCACCGTGCCGGAGGGGATGGGGCGCGCTTCGTTCTTCGGGCAGGCCAGCGACCTCGTGGAGGAGCTGCCCGGCGACTCGTGGCTCGGAATGGCGCAGACCGACTTCGGGAAGCTGGTCGACTTCTACGTGGACGCCTTCGCCGGTGTGAACGGCGGCCGCGACGTGATCGAGCAGCAGCTCAAGGCGGCCACCGGGCTCGACTTCCAGCGGGACGTGATCGACTGGATGGGCGACTTCGGCGTCTTCGTGCGCGGTACGAGCGTGGCCGAGTTGGACGGCGCGCTGATAGTCGAGACCAAGGATGAGGCTGCGTCCGGGCGCTTCATCTCAGCGCTCGAGCGGCTCGCCAAGAGCCAGGGGCAGGGCGCCGTGCAGATCGGCCCGCTGGACGCCCCCGGCGGTGGGAAGGGCTTCACGGCAAGGGGGCCCGAAATTCCGAAGCCGATCCACGTGTTCCAGAAGGGCGGCCGGGTGGTCTTCGCCTACGGGGACGCGGCCGCATCTGACGCCGTGAACCCCGCGAACAAGCTCGGCGACTCGGCGGATTACACCGCCGCGCGCGACTCGCTCGGGGACTACGACATCTCGTTCTTCCTGCTCACGAAGCCGATCCTCGACCTGGTCGAGTCGACCGGGGCGGCGACCGACGCGGACTGGCAGAAGGCGAAGCCGTATCTCGAGCCGCTGAACGCGCTCGTGGGCGGAACGTCGGGCGATGGCGACTCGCTGCGCTCGGCGGTGAAGCTGATCGTCAAGTAGCGTCGCCGTGTGAGCCTCGAGGAAAGGGCCTTCCGCAAGGCCACGCGCCGGCTGATCCCGTTCCTCTTCTTCATCTACGTGGTCGCGTACCTCGACCGCGTGAACGTGAGCTTCGCGCAGCTGCAGCTCGAGGACGACCTCGACTTCAGCGACACGATCTTCGGGCTGGGCGCCGGCATCTTCTCGCTCGGCTACGTGATCTTCGGCGTGCCCAGCAACCTCGCGCTGGCACGCTTCGGTGCGCGCCGCTGGCTCGCCGCGATCATGATCACCTGGGGCGTGATCTCGGCGTCGATGGTCTTCATCGAGGGACCGAGGAGCTTCTACGTCCTCCGCTTCCTCCTCGGCGCGGCGGAGGCGGGCTTCTTCCCGGGGATCATCCTGTTCCTCACCTGGTGGTTCCCCGAGCGCGAGCGCACGCGGACGGTCGCGCTGTTCCTGACCGCCGTGGCGGCTGCGTACGTGGCCGGCGGTCCGCTGTCCGGCGGGCTGCTCGAGCTCGACGGGGTCGCGGGTCTCGAAGGGTGGCAGTGGCTGTTCCTGGTGGAGGGCCTCCCGGCGATCGCACTCGGGTTCGTGACGCTGCGCTACCTCGACGAGCGCCCGCGTGACGCGGACTGGCTCGAGCCCGAGGAGCGGGCGTTCCTCGACGGAGGAGGTCGAGCGCGAGCGCGAGCTGAGGGAGGCGCTCGGAGGGCAGCGCGTGCGTGACGCGCTCGGAAGCGCGCGCGTCTGGCTGCTCGGGCTCATCTACTTCATCGTGCTGGCGGCGGCCTTCGGGCTCACGTTCTTCGTGCCCGACCTCGTCCAGGACCGGACCGGCTACACCGACTTCGAGGTGGGCGTCCTCTCCGCCGTTCCGTACGGCTTCGCCACGGTTGCGATGGTGATCATGGCCCGTCGCGGCGGCAGCCTTGTGGCACCCGTGCTGGTGGGAGCTGTGGGGACGGTGATCACCGCCTACGCCGAGTCGCCGCTGCCGCTCACCGTGGGCATTACCCTGGCGGCTGTGGGTCTCCTCTCGGCACTTCCGCTCTTCTGGGCGCTGCCCACGGCCTTCCTCAGCGGCACCGCGGCGGCTGCCGGCATTGCGCTGATCGCGGCCGTCGGAAACCTCGGCGGCTTCGTGGGCCCGGCGTTCACCGGGATCGCCGAGGACCAGACGGGGAGCTACAGGATGCCGCTGGTGGTGCTGGCCGGGATGCTGGTCGTCTGCAGCCTGCTCGTGCGTTTGCTTCGCGAGGAGCGACCCGTGGCCTCGGCGGCGGTGTCGTGAACGCCGCGGCCCTGTCGGCGCAGGCGAACCAGCTGCGCGCGCTCCACGTGCCCGGCTCGCCGCTCCTGCTCGTGAACGCGTGGGATCCGCCCAGCGCGCGGCGCCTCGCGCACGACGGCTACCCGGCGATCGCCACCACGAGCGCGGGGGTGGCCGAGGCGCTCGGATACGAGGACGGCAACGTGACGCCGCCGGACGAGATGCTCGCGGCCGTGGGCCGCATCGCCAGCGGTGGTGGACGTGCCCGTGACCGCCGACCTGGAGGCGGGCTACGGGCTCGAGCCGCGCGAGCTGGTCGATGGGCTGCTCCGCGCCGGCGCCGTCGGTCTCAACTTCGAGGACACGGACCACGAGGGCGGCGGAATGGTGGATGCCGCGAGCCAGGTCGAGCGGTTGGCGGCCATCAAGGCGGCGGGTAGGGCGGCGGGTGTCGACGTTGTCCTCAACGCCCGCGTGGACGCGTTTCTCCACGACGGCGAGCCCGAGGCCCAGGTCGAGGAGGCGGTGCGCCGGGGTCGGCTCTACGCCGAGGCGGGCGCCGACTCCGTCTACCCGATCGGCGCGCGCGGGCGCGACGCCATCCGCCGCCTCGTCGAGGAGATCGGCGCGCCGCTTAACGTGCTCGTGATGCCGGGAGGCCTCAACCTCGAGCAGCTCGCCGAGCTTGGCGTGGCCCGAGCGAGCTTCGGCTCCGGGCTGATGCATATCGCGATGGACGCCGCGGCCGAGCAGGCCAGCGCGTACCGCGCTACAGGCCCTGGCTGAGCGCCACCACCAGCAGGATCAGCGCGATCACGCCAGCGATCACCACGACCACGATGTTGGTCACGATCGCGGCCGGGAGCCACTTCGGCGGCGCTCCGCGCTCCGACTCGGGACCCGCATCGCCGCTGCTATCGGTGTGCCAGCCCACCCCAGCGGAGAGCGTGTTGGTGATGTACTGGTTGAGGCTGACCTCCTCCCGCTCGGCGGCCTCCGCCAGCTCCGCGTGAAGCGACTGAGGCATCCGCAGCATCAGCCGCCCGCTGTGACCAGTGCGGGCCTTCGAGTTCGGTTCGGCTGGCTCGACCTCCGCCACCGCCGGCGCGGCGGCCCCCCCGGAGAACGCCCTCCCCTCAAGCTCGGCGCGCAGCTTCGATAGCGCGGCGTCGGTCCGGCGTCCGAGCGCGCTCTGCGACATACCGAGCTGATTCGCGACCTCGCGCCTGCTGCGCTCCTGCACAAACCGGAGGTAAAGGATGGTCCTGTCGGTGTCATCGAGTGTGCGGAAGGCGCCTGAGAGGAGTAGGCGGGCCTCGCTTGCCTCGAGCTCGCCCGAGCCTGAATCCGACGCCGTCTCCTCGCCGGCGCGGGCGATGGTGCTCTCGAGCCGCCCGAGGTCCTCCTCCGAAACCCGAATCTCCGCGGCCAGCTCGGCGGCGGTCGGTCCTCGTCCCAGCCTCGCGGTGAGCGCCTCGCGCGCGCGTGGCAACCGGACGCTCGCCTCGTGGAGGCTTCTGGGAAGCCGCACGATGGCGGCGCGGTCGCGCAGGTGCCGCTTCATCTCTCCGGCGATGGTCGGCACGGCGAACGCCGCGAACTCATCGCCGCGCTTGGGGTCGAAGCGCTCGATTGCGTTCAGCAGGCCGATGGACCCCGCCTGGACCAGGTCATCGTGCTCTGCGCCTCTGCGGTCGTGCCGGTTTGCGAGGCCCTCGACCAACGGCATGTAGAGCTTGACCAATCGCTCGCGCGCGCGAGCGTCGTCGTTCTCGCGATAGGCGCTGAGCAACCGGGCGGTGGCCGTATCCCGGCTGTTGCGTTCTTGCCGGCCAGTGGGCGTCATTGCAGCGGCTTGAGGGTCAAACCCACCATAGACCCATACTGTGCGGTGTGCTGGTCGCTGTGATCTCGGATCTCCACCTGGGCACGCGCACGGGGACGGATCTGCTGGGCCGGCCGGAGATTCGGTCGGAGCTGATCGGCCGGCTCCAGAACGCGGACGAGGTCGTGCTGCTCGGGGACTCGATCGAGCTGCGGGACCGGCCGCTTGCCGAGGCGCTCACGGTCGCGACCCCGTTCTTCGAGGAGCTCGGCGAGGCGCTCGCCGGCCGCCGGGTCACGCTGGTCCCGGGGAACCACGACCATCAACTCGCGTCGGCCTGGCTGCGGCGGCGTCGTGACGAGCCGCTTGGCCTCGGTGAGCGCTCGTTGCCCCAGCCGGGCGATCCGCTCGGCCTGCTGGCGCGCCGGATGGGCGACACGCGCCTCGAACTGGCGTATCCAGGTGTCTGGCTGCGGCCGGATGTCTATGCAACGCACGGCCACTACCTGGACTGCCACAACGGCGTCGGGACCTTCGAGTGCCTCGGGCGCGCCGTAAGCGAGCGACTCGTCCGCCGCGGCGGCTACTCGACGCCCGAGGATTACGAGGCGGTGCTCACGCCGCTCTACCGCCTGTTCTACCGGGTCGCCCAGTGGGCCTGGGCGTGGCATGGCGTGCGCCTCGGCAAGGCCCTGATCAGAAGCGTGGAGAGCCCCGAGCGCCGAAGGTCCCGCCTGGAGCCGGGAATGCGGGCCATGGCCAGCGTCGTGGAGGCCCTTGGCATAGGAGCCGACTACGTCCTGTTCGGCCATTTACACCACCCGGGCGAATGGAGCACCCGCGACGGAGTGCGGCTGGTGAACACCGGGACCTGGCGCGGCGCGAATGCCGTTGCGGCATCCGTCCTGGTGCGCAGCGAGGGCCCTCCGGAGCTGAACTACCCGCTCAGCGGGTGATACCACGTCGATTTGGTCGCTGCGAACGTCGGCTTGGCGCTGGGATTCCCGCAAATAGCGGCCTGGTATCACGGCTGTAGAACGCCGGTACCAGGCCTCTGAGCGCGGAATTCGCGGGTACCTCAAGCTGTGAATGTTCTGTGAACGGACCCCTCGCACTCGAGGATGGCTGGCCGGCCTGTTGGTCGCGACCGCGCTGCTCCTCGTCCCCGCGTCGGGCCTCGCCGCGGAGCCGGCTTCGGCTGCTGATCAGCTTGCCGCCGCCGGAACCCTCGCGCGAGGAGCGGGATACGGGTCCCACGCCGGCTCCCAGCCCGTTCGAGAGCTTCAACGCAGCCTGCGGCGTCTCGGCGACCGCCCCGGTCCAATCGACGGCCTGTTCGGGCCGCGGACCGAGGGGGCAGTCGAGCGCTTCCAGCAGGCGCACGGTCTCGCGACCGACGGAGTCGTCGGCCCGCAGACGAAGACACGGTTGCTCGCTCAGGGAGCGAAGCGGCCGGTGGCGGACACGCCTCGCCCGACGCACATGGGCCAGCTCGCGCGCAAGTCGCCGTCCGGGGGCAACCCGGCCGAGAGCGCGACCGAGCAGGATCCGGCCCGTGGCGCACCGAGCGCGGCGCTGAGCCGCGCCGGACCGGCCTCGTCCGAGGGCGTACCGACCGAGCTCCTCGTACTGCTGGCCGCTCTCGTTTCGGCAGCTCTTCTGGTCGGCCTGCGGACATACGGCCGGCGTGTAGGCGAGGCCACAGTCAACTTCGGAATGGTGTGCGCTGCGCTGCTCGCAACCTTTGTGATTGGAGCGGCGACCGGAGCCGTGTTCGCCACGCAGGCAGCACCGGACGCTGGCGGCGAGGCGTTCGCGGACAGCGATGCCCTCCTCGCGGCGCGCGGCGCACCCAGCCACCTCCGAGCTCGTGAGGCACGCGAGCTCGGAGACCAGGCGCGGGCACAAGCGCGGGGTGTGAGGCCGGCGCCGAAGGCTCGCCGGTCCGCCCCGCGCGCTCGAGTGGCGATGCGGCCCGCGCCCCGCCGGTCCCCCGCGCCGGTGGACAGCGGTCGGGTCGCGCCGCTCGGGCTGGCGCCGCGCGAACCGCAGACAGTCGTGCAGCGGCCGCGACCAACGCCCGCGCGGCCGTCAGCGAGCACCTACACCGTGCAGCCGGGCGACGCGCTCTGGCCAATCGCGGCGCGCCACCTCGCGCGCAGCAGCTCGATCACGGAGATCGCCAGGCAGGTCGACGATCTCGAGAGCCTCAACCGCGACCGCATCGCTTCGGGAGACCCCGACCTGCTCGAGGCCGGAGAGGAACTGCGACTCCGGTGAGCGCGCTGGCCGAGACCGGAGTCGGCGCGGCACTCAGGAGTCTCCAGGCGGCGGCCTCACTCCAGGCGCTCTTCCGTGGCGCGACGCTGGCGCTGTGTGAGAGTGCGGGCTTCGAGCGCGCGGCGATCTTCAGCCTTCGCGGCCGGTCGCTCGTTCTCGAGAGCGCACATCCCAGCGCCGAGCTCGCGCCCGAGCCGCTGCAGCTCGGACCGTGGTTGCACGAGTCCGAGGTGTTGAGGCAGCGCCGCCCGCTTCTCGTCGAGGACGCGTCGAGCGATCCTCGCGCGCTGGGCCTGCTGGCGGGCGCGCGCTCCTTCGTGGCGGCGCCGATTGTCTGCCAGGGGCGAGCGCTGGGTCTGATTCACGCGGATTGTGGCCTCTCTGGTGAGCCCGTCACGGAGTTCGACCGCGACACGCTCTGGGCGTTCGCGGAGGGTTTCGGGTACGCCGTCGAGCGGTCCGTGTTGGCGGACCGGCTGCGCGCGCAGTCGGAGCGGGTCGTGGCCCTCGTGCGCTCGGCGGAGGCGAGCGTCGGCGACCTGAGCACCGCGGAGATTCAGCTCGGTGCGGAGACGCCCGGCCGCCAGGCGCGGGGCCCGCACCCGCCCCGCGACGAGCGCCTCGACGCGGAGCTGACCCGGCGCGAGGTCGAGGTGCTCGGGATGCTCGCGGAGGGTGAGACGAACGCCCGGATCGCGCAGAGGCTTGTGGTGTCGCAGGACACCGTGAAGACGCACGTGAAGCACATCCTGCGCAAGCTCGGTGTGCACAATCGGTCGCAGGCCGTGTCCCGTTATTTCAGGGCGAAGGGGGCATCCGAAGATGCCCCCTTCAAGGAAGAAAGATCACCAATTCGCTCGATGCGGGTGTAGCTGGCACAGAGCAGGCTGGGTGGATGGCCGCCACCCCCTTGAATGGCTCCGTCGCGCCGACCTCGTTGGAGCGCGAGCAGGTCAAGCCGGAGCCGCTCCTGACGGTTGTGGTGCCGACCAAGAACGAACGCGACAACGTGCCGCACGTGGTCGAGCGGCTGGAGGCCGCCCTTCCAACCGTCCCCCTGGAGATCGTCTTCGTGGACGACAGCAGCGACGGTACGGCCGAGCTGGTCGAGGACCTGGCCGCGGACAGTGAGCGCCAGATCGTCCTGCTGAAGCAAATGCACGGCCGTCACATCGGCGGCTTGGGAGCGGCGGTGGTGCAGGGTCTCCGCGTGGCCCGGGCTCCATGGGTCTGCGTGATGGATGCGGACCTTCAGCATCCACCGGAGCTCGTGGCCGCGCTCCTCGAACAGGCGGAGTCGCGCGACCTCGACGTTGTGGTCGCGAGCCGCTACTGCGAGAAGGGCGACACCGGGAGCTTCGGGTGGGCGCGCGCGATGGCGTCTCGTTCGACCACGACGGCGGCGCGGCTGCTGTTTCCGCGCCGCCTGCGGACCGTGACCGATCCGATGAGTGGCTTCTTCCTGGTGCGACGCGACGCCGTGGACGTCGACCGGCTCCGCCCGCGCGGGTTCAAGATCCTGCTGGAACTGCTCGTCCGGCACCCCGACCTGCGAGCCGCGGAGGTGTCGTTCACCTTCGGCGAGCGCCGGTTCGGTCGAAGCAAGGCGGGCGTACGCGAGGCCGTTCGCTACCTCTCGCTGCTTGCGCGGCTGCGCTTCGCCCGCTTCGGCGCGGTGGGTCTTTCCGGGCTCGTGGTCAACACGGCCGTCCTCGCGTTCCTCACCGACTTCGTCGGGCTCTTCTACGTCGTTTCTGCGGTCTTTGCCACCCAGGTGTCAACGCTCTGGAACTTCTCCTTCATCGAGTTCTGGGTGTTCTCGGACCGGGCGGCGCGGCGTGGCAGAGGCTCTCGCATGGCCCTGTTCTTCTTGATGAACAACGCGGCGCTGGCGCTGCGGGGGCCGCTGCTCATCGTCCTCACATCAGGGCTCGGGATCCACTACGCCCTCTCGAACATCATCTCCCTGGCCAGCCTGACGCTCTTGCGCTTCGCGCTCGCGGACACCTGGATCTGGGCCAAGGACCGTCCCCACAAGTCGCGCGCGGGTGGCCCGTACAGCTACGACATCCACAGCATCGTCAGCGTGATGTCGGACGCGCGCCTGCCGGAGCTCGAACGTTTCCGGGTCGGGCAGCTCGCGGCCGATCCAGACATTCGCGTCCGGCTGGGGCGGATCTCGACCAACGGCCATGGGCCAGGAGGGCCGGCCATCCGCTACCGCGAGGGCCCCGGTCGCTTCGGCTTCGGCGTCGAGATCGAGGTGGGCATTCCGATAGAAGCCACGGCCTCGGCGCTCGTCGGTCGATCGCCGCACGTGCTCTACACGAACGTCGTCGAGCCGATCCTGCGCTGGACCTTCGCGGACCGCGGCTACGCCCTCGTGCACGCCGCGTGCCTCGCTGACGGCGAGCAGGCCTTCCTCGTCACGGCCAGGACCGACACCGGCAAGACCACCACCAGTCTGCGGCTCCTCGACTCTGAGCCGTACTCGTTCCTTTCGGACGACCTGACGCTCGTGGCGCCCAACGGACGGGTGCTCCCGTACCCGAAGCCACTCACCATCAGCCGGCACACGTTGAGGGCGGTGAAAACGCCGCTTCTCACGCGCCGCGAGCGTGCGGGCCTGATCGTCCAGAGCAGGCTGCACTCCCGCTCGGGCCGGCGATTCGCGCTGATCCTCGCACGCACCCATCTGCCGGCCGCCACCATCAACGCGCTCGTGCAGCTGCTGGTCCCGCCGCCCAAGTATCACGTCGAGCGCCTGGTGCCCGGGGTGGCGGTGGCGCCCGAGGCGCAGCTGGCGGGAATGGTGGTGATCCAGCGCGGCGGCCTCGGTGAGGTCGTGCTCGAGGACGACGAGGCGCTCGAAACGCTCATGAGCAACTGCGAGGACGCTTACGGCTTCCCGCCGTACTCGGCGATCGAGGGCTCCCTACGGCGCCGCAACGGGAGCGATCTCAAGGAGGTCGAGCGAGCGATAGTGGCGAGCGCCCTGAGCGGCCTCCCGGCCAGCCTGCTGCGCAGCGAGACGATGGACTGGTCGTGTCGGCTGCCCGGCGTGGTCAGCGGGTGGACGCCCACGGGGCGCTTCGACCGGGCTGAACCAGCCGCTGCGGAACGTGGCCACGTCCGCGCTTAGCGCACGCGCGACGCCGCGGAACCGCCTGAGCGCCATCGCCGGAGCAGTGCCGCTCCGGGCGCAGCTGGGGGCGATACTCGGCGTGGCCGCCGTGCTGCGCGTCTGGCAGCTCAACGACGTGGGCTTCAACAGCGACGAGGCCGTCTACTCCGGACAGGCGGCGGCGATAGCGGAGGACTCGGGGCTCGAGGACCTGTTTCCGGTCTTTCGAGCCCATCCGCTTCTGCTCCAGACAGTTCTGTCGCTCGGCTGGCGTCTAGACCTCGGGGTGGGGTTCGAGCGCTTCGTTGTCGCGGCGATGGGAGTGGCGACCGTCTACCTGGTCTACGAGCTCGGAAAGCTGCTCTACGGCTCCAGGACCGGCCTCGTCGCGGCACTTCTGATGGCGCTGATGCCCTACCACGTGGTCGTGACCCGCCAGGTGCTCCTCGACGGGCCGATGACCCTCTTCGCCACGCTCACGCTCCTGCTTCTGGCGCGCTTCGTGCTCAGCGGGCGGCCTGCATGGCTGTACGCGAGTGGCGCGGCCATGGGTCTCACGTTCCTGTCCAAGGAGACGAGCATCGTCCTGCTCTGCGCCGTCTACGCGTTCTTTGCGCTCAGTCCCGAGCTGCGAGTCCGCCTGAAGGACCTGGCCATCGCGCTCGGGGTCATGGCCGTCGTAATCGCGCCGTTCCCTCTCAGTCTCATGGTGGCCGGACACACCGGGACGGGCGAGAGCTACCTCACCTGGCAGCTGTTCCGCAGGCCGAACCACGACTGGCTGTTCTACCCGTCGACCGTCCCGGAGGCGGTTGGCCCGTTGGTGATAGTGGCCGCTGCGGCGGCGCTCTGGTTGTACCGGCGCGAGGCGTCCTGGAGGGAGCGCCTGCTCGTCTCTTGGATCGCGGTGCCGGTGGTGTTCTTTGAGCTCTGGCCCGTCAAGGGCTACCAGTACCTGCTCCCGATCGCCGCGCCTCTCGCGGTGCTCGCCGCCCGGGCGCTGTGCAGGCGCCACACCCTCCCGGCGCTGGCGATCGTATGCGCCACCCTGCTCCTCGCCACGCTGGCCAGGATCGACGCGCCGGACGACGGAACCGCGCTCGCCGGATCCGGTGGGCTCCCTGCCGGGCGCGAGGCAGGCGAATGGATCGACGCGAACGTCCCCGAGGGCTCGACCTTCATGACGATCGGTCCGTCGATGGCGAACCTCGTCCAGTTCTATGGGCACCGCAGGGCGTATGGGCTGTCCGTGAGCCCGAACCCGCTCAATCGCAATCCGTCATACGAGCCGTTGCCAAACCCCGACCAGGCGTTGCGCGACAGCAGGATCCAGTACGTCGTCTGGGACACCTTCTCGGCCGGCCGCTCGGAGAAGTTCTCGAGGCGGGTGTTGCGTTACGCCGAGCGCTACAACGGCCGCGCCGTGCACGTGGAGGCCCTTCCGGCCTCGACCCCGTCGGGTCGGCGAGCCGAGCGGCCCGCGATCGTCGTGTACGAGGTGCGCCCGTGAGGCGCCGCGCCGCCCTTGCTGCGCTTCTCGCCGCAACGCTCACCGGCGTCGGGCCCGCGGCGGCCGCAGACCCAACCGCCACGCCGATCGACCACTTCGTCGTGCTGATGCAGGAGAACCACTCCTTCGACAACTACTTCGGCACGTTCCCCGGTGCCGACGGAATCCCCCGCGATACCTGCATGCCGGTGCCCCGCGCGGCGACACGGTCGCGCTGTGTCCGGCCGTTCCGGCTCGGGGGTCGCGCGGTTCCCGACCTTCCCCACGACGCGCGGACGCACCGCATCCAGTACGCGCGGGGCGCGATGGATGGCTTCGTCCGGGGAGCCTCCGCGCAGCGGCAGAAGCCCGAGTTCTCCGTCATGGGCTTCTATGGCTCACACGACCTGCCCTTCCACTGGAGCACCGCCCGCGAGTACGTCCTGTTCGACCGCTTCTTCGCAGCAGCGCCGGGCGGCAGCGTGGCCAACCACCTGTTCTGGCTCACCGGTACGGGCGGCGGTCACGGTGGCCGGATTCCGGAGGAGGGCTTCGGGAACCTGCCGACGATCTTCGACCGGCTCGAGAAGCGCGGCGTCTCGTGGAAGTTCTACGTCGAGGACTACGACCCGCGCCTCACGATCGCCGCCGACGGAAGGGCCGACCGCAGCACCCAGGCGGTGCGCGTCCCGCTCCTGAACTTCCCGCGCGTCGTGCGGGACAGGAAGTTGTTCAGCCACATCGTCGATCTGGATGAGTACTACGAGGACCTCGAACGCGGGACGCTGCCGGCGGTCGCCTACATCGCGCCGGCGGGCGGCAGCGAGCATCCGCCCGGGGGAGTGGCTCCGGGTCAGACGCTGGTGAGGACGCTGGTGAACGCGCTCGCCCGCAGCGAGGCATGGAGCAGCGCGGCGTTCATGTGGACCTACGACGAGTGGGGCGGCTGGTTCGACCATGTCCCGCCGCCGGAGGGCCGCGGCTTCCGCGTACCGGCATTGCTGGTCAGCCCCTACGCGCGGCGGGGAGTGGTCGACAGCACGCCACTCGACCACACCTCGATCCTGCGGTTCATCGAGGACAACTGGCGGCTCGCGCCGCTCGCCGAGCGCGACGGGCATGCGAGGAGCCTCGACGGCGCATTCGACTTCGCCAGCGAGCCGCGCGAGCCGAAGCTCATCGCCGGTGGCCTGAGCTCTGCGTCGCGCGGGAGCCCGCGGCGCTGGCTGATCTATCTCCTCTACGGCGCCGCCGTGATGCTTGCGTTCGGTTTGATCGCGCGGGTCGGCTCTCGTCGCGCGCAGGTTCCGCTTGCCGCGCTGGTGGGCGTCTGCGCGCTCGGCGCGGCCCCGTCGCCGGCGCACGCCGCGGGGGTGCCTCCGGTGATCCAGACGGTCCCCGAGGTTCAGGGAATGCGCTTCGTGGCCAACGGCGTTCCCTTCGAAACCGACAGCTCCGGACGCGCCTACCCTCCGGCGGCGTTGGTGGGCTCGCGCGCCGAGGTTCGCGCGCTGAGAACCAGGATCGCTCCCGGCGCGCGAGCGCGCTTCGACCGCTGGTACCGCGGTGGACGGATCGCCGCGCTGAACATCGATTACAGAGTCGAGGTCGGGTTCGTGGACCTCGAGGGCAATCGGCTCGACCCGGGCGTGGTGAGCTCGGTGACCCTCGCGAGCAGCAACGGGCGGCGCCAGACCTTTGAGGGCGGGGTGCCGTGGCTCCAGGGCAACAGGGTTGTTCCCGAGAGCGCAGGACGACGTTCCACGGCGGTCTCCTACGCGGTCGAGCGGGTGGTCGTCGGCGGCTCGTCCGTGGTGCACCGCGGACAGCAGCGCTTCCTCCCAGCCGAGGACCGCCACGTACGGCTGCGACTCCTGCTCTTCTCAGCTCGATTCGTCGTCCGCGACGCGCTGCTCGGGTTCCCGATCGGGTCCGCCGTCCGGCTCGAATACCCGAGCGGCCATGTGCAGCGATATGGCCTGACTCAGGGCGCCGACCTGACTATCCGATCGCTGCCGCGCGGCGACTATCGCGTTAACGTCGACGCCCTCGGCATCTCGTCGTCGCGCCCGGTGGCGCTCTCAGGCGACCAGCGGATTGAGCTCCGGGTGATCAGCTGGCTCGATGTGGTCGTCGTGCTGCTCGGCCTCGCGTCGCTCGCGCTCGGCCTGCTCTACCTCCGGCGCCCGACCCGCGCCGGCAGCGTTGCCGTAGCTCTCGTCGTTGTTGTGACAGCTGCGATGGTCGGTACGCCCGCAGCCCGCGGGGCGGAGCGGCCCGACTCACTCTTCGCCTACTACTACATCTGGTTCAACGGCAGTTCCTGGGAGCGCGCCAAGACCGACTATCCGCTCCTCGGCCGCTACTCAAGCGACGACCGCGGGGTGATGAGGCAGCACGTCCGCTGGGCGAAGCGAGCGGGAATCGACGGCTTCATCGTGAGCTGGAAGAGCACGCCCGTGCTCAATCGGCGCCTCGAGCGCCTCGCCGAGGTGGCTGCCGCCGAGCGCTTCAAGCTGCTCGTGATCTATCAGGGGCTCGACTTCTACCGCGAGCCGCTGCCGGCCGCACGCGTGGGGCATGACCTCGACGTCTTCCAGCGCCGCTTCGCGAGCCGGGAGGCATTCGCTGCCTTCCAAAAACCGCTCGTGATCTGGTCGGGCACGTGGCGCTTCTCGCGGCGCGAGATCGCGTCCGTGACCGAGTCTCGGCGGGACTCCATGCTCATCCTCGCCTCAGAGCGCAATGTGGACGGCTACCGGCGGGTGGCCGGCAGCGTGGACGGCAACGCCTACTACTGGGCCTCCGTGAACCCGACGACCTATCCGGGGCACGCGGAGAAGCTGGCGGAGCTCGGACGGGCGGTTCATGAGCGCAGCGGCATCTGGATCCCCTCTGCGGCCCCCGGCTTCGACGCCCGGAAGGTGGGGGGCACGAGCATCGTCGGGCGCCGTGGCGGCGCCACATTGCGCGAGGAGCTCGACGCGGCCACGCGCTCCTCGCCCGACGCCGTGGGGCTGATCAGCTGGAACGAGTTCAGCGAGAACACGCACGTCGAGCCGAGCGTCGAGCACGGCTCGCGCTACCTCGACGTGATCGCGGACGTGCGCAGGGCGCGGCCCGCCGGCGTGGGCGACTTCGACTCCAGCGAGCCGGCCGCCACAGGCGTCAATTACGGCGTCCCGCTCCTGGGCGGGATGGCGCTGTTCCTGCTCGGTTGCTTCGCTCTCATGGTGCGGCCGCGTATCACCATTCGGAGGTAGAAAAGTCCCCCGTCGGCGGCTTGTGGCTTCCCCATGCCTGGGCGTAGCGTCGGTGGACGCATGTGATCCGTACACCTCTTGCTTCGTGCATCGCCGTTCTGGCCCTGATGGGCCTGGCGCTTCCAGGCGTCGCGGCGGCGTACGAGCAGCAGCTCACCCGTTACCCCTACCTCACGGATGTGGTGGGCTCGACCGCAACGGTTAACTGGGCCACCGACCGCTCGCGCTCGAACGGGCGCGTGAAGTACGGAGAGCTGGGTGTGGAGTCCTGCACTGCGCATTCAGTGACCGCCACGAGGACGAGCATCACGGTCAACGGGGTCGGGCAGTATCAATGGCGCGCGCAGCTTCCGGGCCTCCTACGGGGCGGCGCCCGCTACTGCTACCGGGTCGAGTTCGGGGCCGCTACGCCTGTCATCGATCTCCTAGGGGCCGATCCGTCGCCCAGCTTCCAGGCGCAGCTACCCGCTGGCGCGGCCGCGCCGTTCTCCTTCGCGGTGCTCGGCGACTGGGGCGCGGCCGGGGACGCCGAGGCCGGCGCCGACAACAGGCAGGCCGATCTGATGGCGCAGCTGGCACAGAGCGGCGCGCGCTTCGCCGTCGGTACGGGCGACACGGCCTATCCCTCCGGAACCCAGACCAACTACGGCGACCTTCGGCAGACGGGTACGAACGTGAGCAGCGTGTTCGCGCCGCAGCACTGGAAGCAGGTGGGCGCGTCGATCCCGTTCTTCAACGCGACCGGCAACCATGGCTTCAACAGCACCTTCCTATCGATCTGGCCGCAGTCGAGCGCGGCCTCCAGCTCGAGCGGCCGCTATGCCATGGAGACCTACTGCTGCGTCAACGGGACGAACTCGGCGAGCTATCCGAGCGCCTGGTACGCCTTCGACGCCGGCAATGCGCGTTTCTACGTGTTGGAGGCCGCTTGGAGCAGCTCGAACGACGGCACGGCGGATGAGTACAAGAACGATTACGACGCGCACTGGACGCCGTCGAGCGCCGAGTACCAGTGGCTCGAGAACGACCTCCGGACTCACGCCGCCCAGCTCAAGTTCGCGTTCTTCCATTACCCGATGTACTCGTCGAACGCGACCGAGCTGTCGGACCCCTGGTTGCGCGGGGCGAACAGCCTTGAGGGCCTGCTGGCGCGCAACGGGGTCGACATCGGGTTCAGCGGTCACGCGCACAACTACACGCGCAACGTCAAGCCAAGTGACGACGGTCTTGTCACTTACGTAACCGGCGGAGGTGGCGCGCGCCTGCAGCCCGCCACGAGGTGCGGGGCGCCCGTGGCGTATGCGGTCGGTTGGTCGTACACCATCGGCGGAAGTTCGTGCGGCGGAGCCGCACGGCCGACCTCGATCGACCAGGTCTTCCATTTCCTGAAGGTCAGCGTCGATGGAGCGCAGGTCACCGTCGCCCCCACCGATTCCCAGGGACGGACCTTCGACGTGCAGACCTACGACTTCTCGGGATCGCCGCCGCCGCCTCCTCCGCCAGGACGGCATCGCGCTCGTGAAGCAGCGGACGGGCGGCACGCCGGCGGCCGCCTCGAGCCTCACGGTCCCGATCGCGTCGGGGGCCGGTAACGCGCTCGTCGCGACCATTGCCGTCCAGGCGGGAACGACCACGAAGGTCACGGGAGTCACCGACACGGCCGGGAACCGTTGGACGCTCGGCCCGGTGGGCTTGCTCTCCGGCTCGAATACGCGCGTCGAGATGTGGCACAGCACGGGGGCAGCCCCCGTGGCGGGCGTGACGGTGAACCTCTCTGCCGCGGACCTGGCGAGCGCCAACATCTCCGAGTGGAGCGGGGTGGCGCCGACACAGGCCGTGGACGCGTTCGCCGGGCAGGGCAACGCCTCGTCGACCACGGCTGCCACACCGTCCGTCACGACCACGAACGCGAATGATCTTGTCCTCGGCGCGATCAACTTCCCGCGCTCCGCCGCATCCACCCTGGCGACGTCCGGCTTCACCGCGCTCGACAACTTCACCGCGTCGACCGTGAGCGGGCGCGCGGCGTACCGGATCGTGTCCGCCGCCGGCAATCAGTCGGTCGCATGGACACTGTCGGCCACGTCCCCGAGCGGCGCGGCCGTACTCGCGTTGAAGGCGGCACCGTGACTCGCGGCGCGCGTCGGGTAGCCACGGCCGCCGCGACGGCGCTGGTCGCACTGAGCCTTGGCCCCGCCGAGGCCACGGCTGACCCTGTGATCGCCGCGGCGGGAGACATTGCGTGTGATCCCGCCGACCCCGGCTACAACGGCGGCGCCGGGACCAGCACGCGCTGCCGCCAACGCGCGACCTCCGACCTGCTGGTGGGGGCCGGGCTCGCCGCGGTGCTTCCGCTCGGGGACATCCAGTACGACAGCCCCACGGCGTCCAGGATCAACGCTGTGTATGCGCCGACCTGGGGGCGGGTCAAGTCGATCAGCCGTCCGGTGCTCGGCAATCACGACGGCGCCGGGAGTGCGTACTTCGATTACTTCAACGGGGCGGGCGCGGCGGACGGCCCAGCGGGTCCGCGTGGCCGCGGCTATTACAGCTACGACATCGGGGCGTGGCACCTCGTCGCACTGAACTCGAACTGCACGCGCGTGTCGTGCGGCGCCGGGTCGATTCAGGAGCGCTGGCTCCGCGCCGACCTCGCCGCGCACCCGACTGGTTGCACGCTCGCGTACTGGCACCACCCCCGCTACAGCTCGGGACACGACGGCAGCCATGTGACCCTGCACCCACTCTGGAAGGCACTGAGCGATGCGGGCGTCGAACTCTTGCTCACCGGCCACAGCCACAACTACGAGCGCTTTGCACCCCGTGACGGGAACGGCAAGACGAGCGCCGTTGGCATCAGGGAGTTCGTGGTCGGGACGGGAGGTGCGTTCATGACAGGCCTGAGCTCCCAGCGAATGCCTGGCAGCCAGGCGGCCCAGAACAACACGTTCGGAGTCCTCAAGCTGACCCTCCACGCCCTCAGCTTTGACTGGCAGTTCGTCCCGGTCGCCGGGTCGTCGTGGCAAGACTCCGGCTCAGAGCAATGTCACGGTCCTTCGGGCTCTCCGCTCGTTCCGCCTCCACCCGGGCCGACCCTTGACACCACCCGGCCCAGGATCACGAATCTCAGCGTGTCGCCGCGGCGCTTCAAGCGCCGCACGGTGTTCCACTACACCCTCTCGGAGCCGGCGAGCGTGAGGTTCGGGATCGCACGCCGCGGGGGTGGGACCCGCTACCGGCGGGTCGGCAGGTTCAAGCAAGCGGGGGCCGCCGGCAGCAACCTCCGCCCGTTCCGGTGCGTGATCGGCGGGCGCCGCCTGCGGGCCGGCAGGTACAGGACGAGGGTCGTGGCCCGTGACCCGGCCGGCAACTACTCCAGACCGGTGAGAGCGAGGTTCCGGATCGCTCGTTGACATCTCACAGGTCCGGGTCTACGTTGCGCTTAGTCCCTGCAAGTCAAGGAGGATGACGCGCTTGGAGCCGAAGGCTCCCCCTCTCTTGCGCAACCGGGCGGCGGCCGTTTTCGCCGCCCTTGGCCTCCTTGTGCCAATTCTGGCGGTTTCGCTCGTTTTCCTCGGCCTTGCGGGAACAGGCCTCCGCCGTTGAGCCGCAGCCCGATGCCGCCCCGCAGGCGCCCGCGGTCAGCCCGGACCCGGCTCCGCAGGCGACGAATTCCCGCCGCCACAGCAGTCCGCGCCCAGGCCAGCCGGTGCAGGTCGCGCCACAGGCGCCGGCGAGCAGCTCAGCAGCCGGCCGCCCCGGCAGCGACGCCGTCCACCACGCCGACGCAGGCGAGCCCGAAGCCGAAGGCTGAGCGGAAGACGAAGCCGGCTCGTCGCGAGACCGCCGCGTCGCGTCCCGAAGCCCAGCCAAAGCCGGCGGACCCGAGCCGGTTGCTGCGAGTCGACTCATTCCTCCCCGGCGTGCAGGGCGACGAGGACTCACCATCGCACCTCGTGCTGCTCGCCGCAGCGGCCCTGCTCGCGCTGTTGATGGCAAGCGGCTCGCTGCTGTCCGTGGCCACCCGCGTGTGGCCGAGGCAGCTGCGGTGAAGCGGCTGCTGCTGGCTGTGGCGGCGACGCTCGCGCTCGCCGGCGTGGCCCAGGCTGCAGCGCCGTCGCTGACGTACCGGTGCAATCCGGGGGCCTCGACGGACTGCGCGGCGTGGTACCGCGTCCGGTGTGAACTCAAGTGGGATTGGTACAACAACACGGTGACGCCGAACCGACGGCGGGAACTGCACAACTGGACCGAGCGGACGTTCACAGCAGACACCGCAGGCACACCGGTGTCCTGTCAGGTCAGGGATCCGACAACCAGCGGCGACATCGCCGGTCGCACGGCGCCACCATCCGGGTCGACCGCACCCAGCCCTCGATCACCGGCCCCGGCTTCGGTCGGCCTCCCGATCACGGCGACTGGTTCAACCATCCGGTCGCCTTCCAGTTCATCGGCCAGGACGCGACCTCGGGTGTCGAGTCGTGCACGGGTGGGACCTACGGCGGGCCGGACGGCGTCGGCGTCGGCATTTCCGGAACCTGCCGTGACATTGCCGGCAACGTGACATCCGGCGGGTTCGGCCTCAACTACGACGCAACGCCGCCGCCCAAGCCGACCGTCTCGGTGCTCCCCGGGTAACCATCGCGTCGCAATCAGGTGGTCGTCCGCGCAGAACGAGGCGGAGATCGTCCGCGTCGAAAAGGCGAGCTCGCAGGCGGTCGTGTACCGCGGCGCGACCGAGAAGTTCACAGACCGGCGCCTGCGCAACGGGCGCCGCTACCGCTACCGGGTCACGCTGATCGACCAGGCCGGGAACACGAAGCACAGCCGCCACGAGCGCGGTGCCGACCAGCGCCCCGCTGCTCCTGCCCGCGAACGGCGCTCACCTCAGGAACGCGCCCATGCTCGCCTGGAAGCGAGTGCGGCACGCTCGCTACTACAACGCGCAGCTGCTGCGAGGCGACCGGAAGGTTCTGAGCCGCTGGCCGCGCAGGACCCGTCTCCAGCTGCACGAGCGCTGGCGCTTCCAGGGCCGCGTCCACCGGCTCGTTCGCGGGCACTACTGCTGGCACGTCTGGCCAGGCTTCGGCCCGCGCTCCAAGCAGAACTACGGCCACAGGCTCGGCAAGAGCTGCTTCACCGTCACCCGCTGAAAGGGCCGCCTACAGCGGGATGTTGCCGTGCTTGCGCTTCGGCAGGTCCACGCGCTTCGTCTTCAAGGTCTCCAGCGCGCGGATCAGCTTGGGGCGGGTCTCGTGCGGGATGATCACGTCGTCGATGTAGCCGCGCTCGGCGGCTGAGTACGGGTTCGCGAAGCGGGCCTTGTAGTCGCCGATCAGCTTCTCGCGGCGCTGCTCCGGGGTGGGGGAGCTCTGGATGTCGCGGCGGTGGATGATGTTCACCGCGCCCTCGGGGCCCATCACGGCCACCTCGGCGGTGGGCCATGCGAACACGAAGTCGGCCAGCATGTGCTTCGAGTTCATGACGTCGTAGGCGCCGCCGTAGGCCTTGCGCGTGATCACCGTCAGCTTCGGCACGGTCGCCTCGGTGAACGCATACAGCAGCTTCGCGCCGTGGCGGATGATCCCGCCCCACTCCTGCGAGGTGCCGGGCAGGAAGCCGGGCACGTCCATCAGCGTGAGGATCGGGATGTTGAAGGCGTCGCAGAAGCGCACGAAGCGGGCCGCCTTCTCGGACGCGCCGATGTCGAGCACGCCGGCCAGCTGGGCGGGCTGGTTCCCGACCACGCCGATCGGTCGCCCGTTCAGGCGCGAGAAGCCGATGATGATGTTGCGCGCGAAGTGCTCCTGCACCTCGAAGAACTCGCCGTTGTCGACGAGCAGATGCACCACGTCGCGCATGTCGTACGGCTTGTTCGGATTGTCCGGGACGATGCTGTCGAGCTCGGGGTCCTGGCGGTCCGGGTCGTCGCCGGTGTCCATCTGCGGCGGGATCTCGAGGTTGTTCTGCGGCAGGAAGGACATGAGGTAGCGCACGTCCTCGAGGCAGCTCTCCTCGTCGTCCGCGGCGAAGTGCGCCACGCCCGACTTGGAGTTGTGCGTCATCGCTCCGCCCAGCTCCTCGAACTCCACCTCCTCGCCCGTGACCGTCTTGATCACGTCGGGGCCCGTGATGAACATGTGCGAGGTCTCCTTGACCATGAAGATGAAGTCCGTCATGGCCGGGGAGTAGACGGCGCCGCCGGCGCACGGCCCCATGATCACCGAGATCTGCGGGATCACGCCCGAGCACTGCACGTTGCGCACGAACACGTCTCCGTACGCGCCGAGCGAGACCACGCCCTCCTGGATGCGGGCGCCGCCGGAGTCGTTGATGCCGATGACGGGGCAGCCGATCTTGGCCGCCAGGTCCATCACCTTCCCCATCTTCTCGCCCATCACCTCGCCGAGCGAGCCGCCGAAGACGGTGAAGTCCTGCGAGAAGACGGCCACAGTCCGCCCGTCGATCGTGCCGTGCCCGGTCACGACGGCGTCGCCCCATGGGCGGTTGTTGAGCATGTCGAAGTCGCTCGTGCGATGGCGGACGAACGTGTCCAGCTCCTCGAACGAACCCGGGTCGAGCAGCTTGTCGATCCGCTCGCGGGCGGTCAGCTTGCCGCGCTCGTGCTGCTTCTCCTCCGCCTGCGGGTTCGTGTGGATTGCCTGCTCGCGCAGCTCCTGGAGCTGGGCAAGCTTCTCCTCATAGGTCTCGGGCGACTTCTCGCGCATTGGCGCCGCAGGTTACCCGCCCGGCTCACTTGCCCCCGTACCAGGGGAGCCGCCCGCCGGCCCGCGCGAGCACCTTGCCGTAGAGCGCGCGCACCACGTCGGGGTGGCGCGCCGCCACGTCGTGGAACTGGCCGGGATCGCGCCGGAGGTCGAACAACTTGAGGTTTCCGGGCTTGTTGAAGCCCCACAGCATCCAGCGATCGGAGCGGATGAAGAAGGAGTCCGAGTAGCCGCCCCACGCGTAGTCGCGCTCGGGCAGGCGGCGGCCGCGCATGGGGCGGGACAGATCGACCCCCGTCATCCGGGCGGGCTGGCGCACGCCCGCCATCGACAGGATCGTCGGGGCCACGTCGTGGGTGGAGGCGAACCAGTCGCTGGCCGTGCCGGCCCGGCGGCGGTCCGGGTGCACCAAGATCAGCGGCACGCGTATGAGAGCCGGGTAGAGGGCGGTCTGCACCTTCCCGGTCCAGCCGTGCTCCCCCAGCAGGATGCCGTGGTCGCCCACGAGCAGGATCACGGTCTCGCGTTCGAGGTTCAGCTCGTGCAACCGGTCGACGAGCATGCCGAGCCAGTGGTCGGTCATGGTCACCTCGGCGGCGTAGAGGTCGCGCATCCGGCCGATCACCGGGCCGCGCTCGCTCGCGCCGAGCCAGCCCGCGGCGCGGCCGTACGCGGGCATCGCGGGCTCGGGGCCGCGCCATTCTCCGTAGGGGTCGAGGAAGCGCGCGGGCGGCGTCCAAGGCTCGTGCGGCTCGTAGGTGTCGACCACGAGGGCGAACGGGCCGGGTCGCGCCGCGGCGGTGTTCAGCTCCCGGAGCGCGTTGCGGAAGACGCGTCCCGCGAACGTGTTGTCGGCGCTGACCCAGGGGCGGCTGTTGGCGAGATAGAGACCGACCCGGTTGCGCGCCTTCGCGTTGGCATTCGCTGGGTGGAGCCAGTGGCTCAGCACCTGCTTCGGCACGCTCGAGACCTTCTGTCGGCCGCCGATCTCGCCGCCCGTGCGAACAAAGCGGTTGATGCTGTTGCGCAGGCGCCCGTAGCCAGGCGCGTAGCCCAGGAACGGGTTGTCGGTCACATACGACGTCCACCAGCCGGCGCGCCGGAGCACGCTGAGGAAGGACGCGTCGAGGTGGTCGAGCGGCTCCCAGCCGGGAGCCTCGATGAGGCCGGGTCTGTCGTACCAGCCGCGGAAGGGGAACTGGCGCCTGCCGCTGAGGATCGAGTTGCGCGCCGGGACGGTCGGCATCGCCTCGGGGAACACGTTGGTGAAGCGCATGCCCTGCCGCGCGAGGGCGTCCATGGTTGGCGTGCGCGCCCAGTTCTCGTAGACGGCGTCCGCCCGCAGCGAGTCGATGATCACGACCAGGACGTTCGGACCGTCGGGTCGCTGTGCGAAGGCGCTCGGCTCGAGGGCAGCCGTGGCCGCGGCAGCAGCCGAGGCCTGAACGAAGCGCCGACGTGTGACTGGCCTCCCCATGTCAGTGGTAGGTCGGCAACCTGCCGCCCGCGCGGCCCACGACGGCGGCGTAGAGGTTGTCGATCGACCGCGGATGACGCCTCGCAATGTTGTGGCGCTCCTTGGGATCGCGCTCGAGGTCGTAGAGGCGGCGACCGTGACCGCGATTCGACGAGATGAACGCCACGTCGTCGGTGCGTGCGTAATGCCAGTTGCCATAGCCGCCGTATGCCAGCTTGCGCTTGCGCGGTGCGAGCAGGTCCAGCCCGTCCATCTCGGCGGGTGCGCGGACCCCGGCCAGCGAGAGCAGCGTAGGACCGATGTCGTGCGTCTGGGCGAGGCGCTCGCTGGACACGCCGCGTCGCCTGCGCGCCGGGTCCACGAGGATGAACGGCACGTGCATCAGGGGCGGGTGCAGCATCGAGGCAATCTTGCCGGTCCAGCCGTGCTCGCCCAGCAGGAAGCCATGATCGCTCACCAGGGCGATCACCGTGTTCTGATCGAGTCCGAGCGACCTCAACCGCTCGAGGAAGACGCCGAGCCAGTGGTCGGTCATGGTCACCTCGGCCGCGTACAGGTCGCGCATGCGATCGAGAACCGGGCCGGCGCGTCCTGCGCTCAGCCAGGCGGCTGTCCGTCCGTACTTCGCCGTCGACGGCTCCGGGCCGCGATAGCCGGGGTCGCCGTACATGTCGATGTATGCCCGCGGCGGGGTCCAGGGCTCGTGCGGCTCGAAGGTGTCGACGACGAGCGCGAACGGCTGCTGCGACGCCGCTTTCTCAAGCGTCCCCGCCGCGCGGCTGAAGGTACGAGCGGCCCAGGAGCGGGACTCGTCGCGCCAGTAGCCGCCGGCTGCGAGGTAGCGCCGCTCCCGCTCCACGGTGAAGCGCGTGCGCAGCTCGGGCACGAGCCAATGGTCCAGGTCGGCAGCCGTGACGCTCTCAACCGGCGCATCGCGCCCGAGCAGCCCGCCGACCTTGCTGAAACGGTCGAAGCTGTCCCGGAACGGCTCGTAGAGACGTGCGTACGCGAGGAATGGGTTGTCCGTGACGTACCCGGTCCAGTAGCCCGCGCGCTTCAGCTCGCTCGTGAACGTGGTGTCGTGGCTGTCGATCGGCTGCCAGCCCGGCGTGCCGCGCAGGCCGGGATAGGTGTGCCAGTGGCGGAAAGGCCACGCGCGCCGGCCCATCAGGATCGAGCGCCGCGCCGGGACGGTCGCCATGGCCTCGGGGTAGAAGCGCGTGAAGCGGATGCCGCGCGCAGCGAGCGCGTCGATGTTCGGGGTCTGCGCCCGGCCGCCGTAGGCGCTCACGTGATCCGCACGCAGGGTGTCGATGATCACGAGAACGATGTTGGGCCGCGTCCGGCCCGCGGCGAGCGACAGCCCCGGATCGACTAGCGGCGCGAGCGCCGCGGCCGCCCCCGATTGAAGAAACGCGCGGCGGGTGGACGGCATGCCGTCGATTCTCCACCGCGCACGGCGGCGGTTGCAACCGGGCGAGATTGGTCGCTAGCCGCGCGAGAACGGCCGGTGATGAGCGGCGCCAAGGGTGTCGAGCGCCTCATCGAGGATCAGGCGCGCCCGCTCGGGATCGAGCCCAGCGTCATCGCCGGTGTCGGCGGCGATCTCGACCGCGGGCTCCTCCGCGACAGGCTCCTCCGCGACAGGCTCCTCCGCGACAGGCTCCGGCTCCGGTTCTGGCTCGGGCTCGGGCTCCGCCTCAGCCACCGGCTCCGGCTCGGGGTCGGGCTCCGGCTCCGCCTCGGCGACCGGCTCCGGCTCCGCGACGGTCTCCGCGACCGCCTCTGGCTCTGGAACGGGGTCCTCCTCGACCGGCTCCGCCTCAGCCCGTCGCGGCCGGAACAGCCAGGCCCAGAAGCCTCGTCGGGGCGCCTTTGCCGCCGGCTTCGCGTCTGCCGTGGGCTCGGGCTCCTCCGCCACCGGCGCGACGTCCGGCTCCTCCACCGCGGCCTCCGCCGAAGCCTCGGCCACCGGGTCCTCCATGACCGGCTCCGGCTCCGGCTCCGGCTCCGGCTCGGGTTCGGGCTCGGGCTCTGGTTCGGGCTCTGGCTCCGCCTCCGCCTCCTCGCGCTCCGGCAGCTCCGCCCGCAGCGTCACCTTGGTGCCCCAGCCGGAGGGCTCTATCGACACGGTGCCGCTCGCGTGCTCGCCCTCCCAGGCGACGGTGTGCTCCGGTTCCAGCTTCGTGATGGTGATCTCGCCGAACGCGCCGAGGTGCTTCGCGAGGCGTTCGACCTCGCTCAGCTCCTCCCACAGCTCCGGCGGTGACTTGACGAGGGTGCGCTTCGCAGTGAGGTCCGGCATTGCCCTCGCTTTCGATCAGGGCGCTTGCTCTCCTTCCACCGAATCGGACCTCTCAGGCGCTCGCCCTGCGAGGCTTCCCGGCCAATGCTCGGCGACGACCTCGGCGACCTGCTCGGCACCCGCATTCCCGGCGACCACAGCCGCCAGGTGCTCGCCGACCACTACGCCGCCCGCCTTCGCCCGGCAAAGGTCATGGATCTCGGCTGCGGTGCGGGCGACTCGGTCGACCTCTTCCGCGTGGCCAATCCCGACGTGCGCTGGGTGGGAGTGGACATCGAGGAGTCACCCGAGGTGGCGGAGCGGACCCGCGGCGACGCCGAGTTCGTGACCTTCGACGGTGAGCACCTGCCGTTCGACGACGGCAGCTTCGAGCTCATCTACTGCAAGCAGGTCCTCGAGCACGTGGAGCGCCCGCGCGAGCTGCTCCGCGAGGTCGCGCGCGTCCTCGAGCCGGGTGGCTGGTTTGCCGGCTCGACCTCACAGCTGGAGGCCTTTCACTCGCGCAGCATCTTCAACTGGACGCCGTACGGGTTCACGGTCGCCGCGGAGGACGCCGGCCTGGAGGTGGTCGAGCTACGACCCGTGATCGACGGCCTGACGCTTGTGGCCTGGCGCGCGGTGGGGCTGCCGCCGCTTCTTCCATCGCTGGTGGGCGCGCGAGTCGCCCGGCTACCGCGTCATCGAGCTCGGCGCGCGAGTCGCCCGGCTCGACGCCCGCACCCGCAACCAGATCAAGCTCGTACTCGCGGGCCAGTTCGCCTTCCTGGCGCGCCGGCCGTAACCGCGGCCGGCGCGCCCTTGCATCCGTCCTGAGCTCAGGCCGCGATCGGCTCCGGCACGGCCTGTTGCGCGGGTGCCGCATCGGCCTCGACCTCGACAACCTCCTCGGCGCCGCGCTCGATGTCGCGCTCGCGCACGAGCAGGAACGCTCCGATAGCTGCAGCGAAGGCCAGGATCCCGCCGAGGACCGAGATGCTGTTGAACCCGGCGAGGAAACCCTCCCGCGCGGCGTCGGCCACCTGGGCACGCGAGCCGGCCGGCACCTGAGTGAGTGCCTGGTCGAGGTTCCCGGACGAGGCTGCCTCGACGATCTCACGCGAGCGGTCGGCGCCGAGTCCCGTGAGCTCCTGAACCTTCGAGGAGCCCGCGCCCAGGAAGATGGCTCCCCAGACGGCGACGCCGAGCGCCACGCCGACCTGGCGGAACGTGTCGTTGATGCCCGAGGCCATGCCGCTCTGCTCCTTCGGCACGACGCTCACAGCCACGTCCGCGATCGCCGGGTTGAGCAACCCGATGCCCGCGCCCGCGACGATGAAGCCGCCAAGGAGGCCGGTCCAATCGTCCGCGGCGTCGACGCCCGCCATCAGCATGAGGCCCGCGCCCGCGCCCACCAGGCCGAGCGAGATCATCACCCGGGCCTGCACCCTCGACAGCAGCGCTCCCGCGATCGGCGCCACCAGGAACACGGCGACGGTCAGCGGCAGGTAGCGCAGCCCCGCCTCGGTCGGGCTGTGACCGAGGAAGTTCTGCAGGTAGAGCGTCAGGTACAGGAACAGGGCGAACATCGAGGCCGAGATCCCGAAGGCCGCCAGCTGCACGCCGGTGAAGGCGGGCCGCTTGAACAGGCCGAGCGGGAGCATGGGCTCCGCCACACGGCGCTCGATCGCCACGAAGGCCACCAGCAGAAGCACCGCCGCCGCGAACAGGCCGACGATGAGGCTGCTGCCCCAGCCCTCCTCGTTCCCGCGGATCAGCGCGAGCACGAGCAGGAACAGGGAGGCCGAGAACGTGACCAGGCCGCCCCAGTCCACGCGCGTCGCATTGGGATCACGCGACTCGCGCACCCGGGCGTAGCTGATCGCGATCGCCGCGGCTCCGATCGGCACGTTCAGGAAGAAGATCCACTCCCACCCGAGCGAGTCGACGACGGCTCCGCCCACGAGCGGGCCGAAGGCCACGGCGAGACCGATTGTCGCGCCGTAGACGCCCATCGCCATGCCGCGCTCGCGGCCGGCTGGGAACTCCTGCGCGATCAGGGCGAGCGAGACCGCGAACATCGCGGCTCCACCGATTCCCTGCACTCCGCGAGCGATGTTCAGGAAAGTCGGATCGGTTGCAAGACCCGCCACCAGGGAGGCGACGGAAAAGATGCCGAGGCCGATCGCAAAGACGCGTCTGCGGCCGAGCCGGTCGGCGAGTGAGCCCGCGGTGAGCACGACCGCGGCCAGTGTCAGGGTGTAGGCGTCGACCACCCACTGAAGATCGGTGAAGCTCGCGTCGAGGTCCTCTCGAATCGCGGGCAGGGCGGTGTTCACGACGGTGATGTCGAGAAGCAGCATGAAGGTGGCAACGGAGACGACGCCGAGCGTCCACCACTTGGTTGTCGTCTGAGAGGTCATGTCAAATCTGGACTCCTGGGCTAGACTGGTACGGGAACCTGATCAAGTTGCCTGACCGTAACAGCCAAGCAACCTGACTGTCAAGGAACCTGACGAACCGTGACGAACCTCACACAGACATGGACCCCGCTGCCGGCTCTGCTCGACGACCTGGCGGACGCTGGCTTTGCCGACTTCCACCACCGCCTCAACGATGCCGGCCACCCCGCGATCCGCCAGGGCCACGGCTGCGTCTTCCGGTTCATCCATGAGGAGGGGTCCCGGCTCACCGACCTCGCGGAGAGCTCCGGTCTGACCAAGCAGGCGGTCGGCGAGGTCGTCGCCGACCTCGAGGAACTCGGCTACGTCGAGCGGGCGCCGGACCCCGACGACGGTCGCGCGAAGCTGATCAAGCTCACCGCGCACGGCGGCGAGGCTCGCCAGACCGCGGTGTCGATATTCGCGGAGATCGAGCGTGAATGGGCCGAGCGCTTCGGCCCGGAGCGCATCGCCGCGATGCGAGAGCTGCTGGAGGATGCGAGGGCCGGCGACGGCGAGGCCCGAGTGCTCCCGTTCAGGCCTCCGAGTACTCCCCGAACTCCTCCCGCATAACGCCGCAGACCTCGCCGATCGAGGCGCGCTCCTTCAGAGCCGCGCGCATCGGCTCGAGCAGGTTGGTGTCTCCGCGGCAGGCGTCACGAAGCTCCTCGAGCCGCCTGTCGACCGCCGACTGATCGCGGTCCTCCTTGAATGCCTTCAGGCGCTCCACCTGCTGGCGCTCTGAATCCGGATCCACCCGCAGGATCTCGACCTCGTCCACCTGTTCGGTCACGTACTCGTTCACGCCGACGACGATGTCCTGCTTCTGCCGGTAGCGCTCCTCGTAGCCCCAGGCCGATTCCTCCACCTCCGCGCGGATGAACGGGATGCAGTTCACCGACCCGCCCATCTGCTCGACCCGGTCGATCAGCGCCTGCGCCGCCTCCTCGATCTCGTCCGTGAGTGCCTCGACGAAGTACGAGCCTGCGAACGGGTCGGCGGTGTCGGCCGCGCCGGACTCGTACGCGAGGATCTGCTGGGTCCGCAGCGCGATCCGTGCGGCGGTCTCGCTGGGCAGCGCCAGCGCCTCGTCGAAGCCGTTCGTGTGAAGGGACTGGGTGCCGCCGGCCACGGCCGCGAAGCCCTGCAGCGCCACGCGCACGATGTTGTTGTGCGGCTGCTGCGCGGCCAGGGTCACGCCGCCCGTCTGAGTGTGGAAGCGCATCTTCAGCGAGCGTTCGTCCTTGGCGCCGAAGCGCTCGCGCATGATCCGCGCCCACATCCGCCGCGCGGCGCGGAACTTCGCCACCTCCTGGAAGACGTTGTTGTGGCCGTTGAAGAAGAAGGCGAGCCGCGGCCCGAACTCGTCGACCTGGAGGCCTGCGTCGATCGCGGCCTGCACGTAGGCGATCGCGTTGGCGAGCGTGAAGCCCACCTCCTGCACGGCCGAGCAGCCCTTCTCGCGCATGTGGTAGCCGGAGATCGAGATCGTGTTCCACTTCGGAATGCGCTCGCGGCAGTAGGCGAACAGGTCCGTGGTGAGGCGCATCGCCGGTACGGGCGGGTAGATGAAGTTGCCGCGCGCGATGTACTCCTTGAGCACGTCGTTCTGCGTCGTGCCGGTGAGCTGCTCGGCCGCGACGTCCTGCTCCTCACCGACCAGCTCGTAGAGCAGGAGCAGCACCGCCGCTGGCGCGTTGATCGTCATCGAGGTCGAGACCTGGTCGAGCGGGATTCCGTCGAACACGCGGCGCATGTCGTCGATCGTGTCGATGGCCACGCCGGTGCGGCCCACCTCGCCCATGCAGAGCGGGTCGTCCGAGTCCCGGCCGAGCTGCGTGGGGAGGTCGAACGCCATCGACAGGCCCGTCGAGCCGTGATTGATCAGGTAGTGGAAGCGCTCGTTGGTCTCCTTGGCGCTCGCGTAGCCCGCGTACTGGCGCATCGTCCACTTACGGCCGCGGTACATGTCGGGGTGGATCCCGCGGGTGTACGGGTACTCGCCCGGCTCGCCGAGGCGCTCGTCGAGGTTCGGCTCCACGTCGTCCGCGTCGTAGCGGTGCTTGATCTCGATGCCGGAGTCGGTGAAGCGGCGCTCGTCGTCGGGGCCGACGATCGGCGCGATGCTCGGCTTCTGGTCAGGGGCCGTGGCCATGGTGGCCAAGGATACGGTTCACCCGGTGAGTGACGCGGCAAAGATCCTGCTCGCGCTTGTGGCGCTGATGTGGGCCGTGGAGGTGGTCGACGTGATCGCCGATCACCAACTCGACCAGTACGGGATCGAGGCACGCGATCCACAGGGCCTCGACGGAATCGTGACCGCGCCCTTCCTCCACGTCGGGTTCGGACACCTGATCTCCAACACGATCCCGTTCGTGATCATGGGCCTCCTGATCGCGGTCGAGGGTGCCCGTCGGCTGGTGGCCGTCTTCGCGATCGTCGCGCTCGTGAGCGGGCTCGGGACGTGGATCGTGGCGCCGGAGGGATCCATCCACGTCGGGGCGAGCGGGGTGGTGTTCGGCTTCGCGACCTACCTGATCGCCCGCGGCTGGTTCAACAGGCGAACCAGCCAGATCGCCATCGGTCTCGTGATCCTGGTGATCTGGGGCGGTGTGCTCGTCGGCGGGCTCCAGCCCCGCGAGGGCATCTCCTGGCAGGGACACCTGTTCGGCGCCATCGGAGGACTGGTGGCAGCGCGCGTCCTCGCGGGGGGCGACCGCGAGCGGCCGGCCGCCCCGGCGTAGCATCCCTCGGGTGGAGGTCACAGTTCGCCTGTTCGCGATGCTGCGGGAGCGCGCCGGCGCGCCGGAGCTCAAGCTGGAGCTGCCCGAGGGCGCCCGCGTGAGCGACGCGCTCGCGAGCGAGCCCCTCTCCGCACTTGCCGACGGCATCCCGCTTGTGATGGCGGTGAACCGCGAGTACGCGGACGGCGAGCAGGTGCTGGACGCGGGCGACGAGCTCGCCCTGATCCCGCCCGTGAGCGGCGGCTCCACAGCGGCCGCGCCCTGGGTGCGGGTGAGCGCGGAGCCGCTGTCGCTGGATGCGCTGGCCGCGCGGGTGCGAGACCCGCGCGCCGGAGCGGTGGTGACCTTCTCGGGCGTGACCCGCGAGGTGGAGCGGCTCGAGTACGAGGCGTATGCGGAGATGGCGGAGGAGCGCATGCGGGCGATCGCGGAGGAGGCGCTCGAGACGCACGGCCTCTGCGCGGTCGCCGTCGAGCACCGCGTGGGCGAGGTGCCGCTCTCGGAGCCGAGCGTGATCGTGGCGGTCTCGGCGCCGCACCGCGGCGAGGCATTCGCCGGCGCGCGGGAGATCATCGACCGCGTGAAGGCGGAGGCGCCGATTTGGAAGAAGGAGATCGAGGGCGGCGAGGAGAGCTGGGTCAGGGGCTCCAGCCCGCCGCGGTGAGCGAGCCGAACAGGGAGCCGAGCAGGAGGTCGCGCAGCTCCGTGCGCGTCATGTCCTTGTGCTCGAGCCAGTCGAGGATCGCGCCGTCCATGAACCAGAGCCAGGCGCCCGCGGCCGTGCGCATCTTCGGCGGCGGGGGGTCGCCCGCGCCGAGTCCTTCCAGGATGCGCGCCGAGGTCGAGTTCCTGATCTCGTCGAGCAGGGCCTGCACCTCCGGGACGCTGCCCACGCTCTCCATCAGCTTGCGATAGGCCAGCTCGTTCTCCTCGATCCAGCCGAGGAAGGCGTCGAGGCTGCCGGCGAGCGCCTCCAGTGGAGGCAGGTCGGGATCGGGCTGTGTGCGCCTCGCGATCTCCTCGGCGCCCTGCTGGAGGGTCGCGACGAAGAAGTCCTGCTTGCTCGGGAAGTAGTGGTAGAGCAGCGCCTTCGAGATGCCGACCTCGCGCGCGATGCGAGCCATCGACAGCTCCGCGAACGAGTGCGTGGCGAACAGCTCGGCGCCGCGCTCGAGCAGCTGGCGGCGCCGGTCGTCGACGTGCATGCGGGTGTAGGCGGGCTCGGCCATCATCAGGAAGCGTACGAGTGCCCCTGTGAGAAATCGCGTGCAGCGGGGAGGGCACAAGCGGGGTCACCGCGAAATGGCCCCGCATGCCCCGTTCGTCTTCGGCCGTGGCGGTGCTCGCACTGACGGTGCTTGCGCTCGGCCTGCCCTTCTCGTTTGCAATCGCCGCGTCCGCGTTCGCGCAGGAGCCCGAGCCGCCGACCGGCGAGCCGCAGCCCACGCCCGAGCCGCCGGCCACTGTGCCGGAGGAGCCCACGCCCACGCCCACGCCGCCCACGGGCGAGCAGCCCGGGAGCACCGGCGGCCAGCTGCCGCGCACCGGCTGGGACGCCCTTCTCTACCTCGCCCTCGGCGCCGCGCTGCTGCTCGGCGGTGCCCGCCTGCGCGTGATCACACGCATCCGGGAGGTCGTGCAGCGGGTGCGACGCCGCTCCACCGAGGCAGCTTTACGCGAGGCCCTCGAGCCGATTCGCGCAGCGCGCCTGGCCCCCTCGGAGCCGGACCCCGACGCGGGCCCGCTCCACGTGGAGCCGAGCACGCCGACCGCCCGCCGGATGACGGGCGTCGGCACAGACTCCGAGCGCTAGCTAGCGGCGCCCGCCCTTCCGATGGTGCCCGCCGTGCCCCTTCGGCACGTCCACGTCCACGGCCACGAGGCGGTGGTCCGATGACGGGAAGCCGTTGCCGTCCGGCAGCAGGGCCGGGTTGAACGTGCCGACCAGCCGGAACAGCGGATCGCTGTTGAGCGGCCAGAACACGAAGCTGTCCTCGATTCCGATATCGCGGTCGGGCAGCACGTAGTCGGCGCGCAGGTTGCCCGGTGCGCCGTCGGCGAAGTCGGCCGTGTCATTGGCCGGGTCGCCCTGGTGGGTCGTGTTCGCTCCTCCCTGGAGCTGCGACTGCTGCGGCCCGCCGGGGCTCGTCGGCGTGACGCTCGCGTTCACGCGCGGGTTGTCGAGCAGCTGCCGGATCGCGTGGTCCACGCCGTCGCCGTCGAACGGATCGGCGTTCTGGTCGCCCGCGATGACGAAATGCTCGCCGCGTCGCAGGCCGCCGTGCCGGCCGTCGTCGTCGTAGATGTAGTCGCTCGCCCCCGGCGTCACGTAGTCGGCCCAGAAACGGATCTCGTCGTGGTTGCGCTTGCCGTTGCGGTCCTCAGCGAGGTCGAACACCGGCGGGGTCGGGTGGCTCACGAGGAAGTGCACGCGGCGGCCCCCCTTGAGCTTGAGCGGGAGGTCCCAGTGGCTCTTGGATGAGAGTCGGAACACGTCGAGCTCGTCCGGGGAGTACCAGTCGTTCGGCGCCGGCGTGGCCGAGTCGTCCGGGAGCAGGGCACCGGGCATGTCCTTCCAAAGGAAGTGCTGGAAGGTCCTGACGTGCTTGAAGTCGATCCGCTCGCGCGAGAAGACGGCCATGCCGAACTTGCCGGGGAACTCGCCGAAGCCGAACGAGTCGTTGCCGTACGCACCGGAGCCCGGCTGGGTAACGACCTGCCCGTCGTTGTCGAGGTCCTTCCCGGAGGCGATGCCGGTGTTCGAAGGGGCAACGAAGCGGTAGCGGAACCGGATCGCGCGCGCCCCGTTCTGCGGCACCGACAGGTAGTTGCGCTGGAACAGGCGCGCGGCCTGCTCGTCGGGCACGAAGTCGAACTCGTTCACGAGCAGCACGTCCGGCCGCGCGCGCTGGATGATCTCCGCGACGTTGCGGAGCTGCGGGTCGTCGCCGTTCGAGAGCTCCTGGACGAGCTGGCCGTCGGCATTGCGATTGACGGATGCGTTGAAGGTGGCGAACCGGAGCTTGCCGTGGTCGTGGTCCTTCGCGAGTGCCGGGGCGGCGCCGAGCGAGAGTGCAGCGGCGGCCGTGATCGCGGCCACCCTGCGAGTCATCGGAGTCAAGGTGTCTCCTCTTCCGGGTCCTGGGGCGCGAGACGCTAGGTACCTAGGACCTATCCGGTGTGAAGGAGTCGAAAACGTGCGCCGCCGCTAGGGCGCGAACTCGCCGCTGCCGCCGGCGGAGCCGCCCGTCGGGCCGCTGCCCGCGGGGGCGAAGCTGCTCGGCGGCGGTTGTCGCTGGGCCGGCGGTGTCGGGGCCGGCTCGGCTGTGGCGGCGCCGGGCGCGAACTCGGCGGCCGGATCGGGCGGCGGCGGCTCGGGCTCTGCTGCCGGCGGCGGCGGCTGCGGGCGCGGGGTTTGGCGCGGCCTCTGCGGGCGGCGCCTCGGCAGGCGGAGGGGCCGGCTCCACCGCGGTCTCTTCCTTCACCGGGGCCGCCTCGACCTGTTGGACCGGCTCCGGCAGCGGCGGGCCCTGGTGGTTCGCGAACTCGTCGATCGCCGTGCCGCCTCCGGCAAGCGCGGCAGCCGACGCCGCCACCGCCGCGATCTTCTGGCCCGTCGCGAGCTCGGCCGCGGCGTGGAAGCGCTCGCTCGCCCCGACGAGCGACTCGACCAGGCTCCGCAGCGGGCCACCGCCGTCCGAAGCCACGAGCGCGGCCGGCGGGACGAGCGCGGCCACCCGCTCGGGCGCTGCCCTGAACTCGCGCAGGCGGGCGCGGCAGCTCAGGCAGGTGCGCATGTGCGGGCGAAGGGTCGCCAGCTGCTCTGCGGTGGCCTCGCCGTCCGCCAGTGCCGACAGCAGCGCCTCGTAGCGGGCGCACTCCGCGCCGCGCTCGATCCCGGACACGCGGCGCAGGAATGCCTGACGTCCCTCGGTGAGCAAGCCGGTTCACCTTTGTGTACGACCACCCGGTCATCGCGCAGATCTCGCGGTACGAGAAGCCCTCCGCCTTCAGCCGCAGTGCGCGCACCTCGTGCGGCTTCAGGTGCCCGAGTGCCTCGGCGCCGAGCCGCAGCCGCTCGAGCCGCTCGGCCTGCTCGTGTGTGACCGCGGTGGGGGCGGGCCGGTCGCGCAGCTCGCCGTCGTCCGTGACGGGGGAGTGGCGCTCGCGCTGCCGGCGCAGCGCCCAGGCCTCATGCTTCACGACAGTCTTGAGCCAGGGGATCAGCTCGTCTTCGCTGGTGCTCGGCGCCTTCGTGAGCAGGATTTCGATCCCGCGCTGGAAGGCGTCCTCGGCGTCCTCAGGCGTGACCGCGTGACGTCGCGCGGTGGCCAGGATCTGCCCACCGTGCCGCGCCAGCAGCCGGAGTGCGCCTCGTCGACCGCCTCGTCGATCTCGCCCCGCGCGGGCCTGGTGCCGCGTTTCACCATCAGCACGACATTCAGGTGATCTTGCACATTCTCCCCCCGGCGCAGGCGCACAAGTTCGCAAAATGCGGAGATTTGTAGCGAACCGACCGCCTCAGAAAACAGCGACGCCCACCCACTGCTCCTCGACCACAGCGGAGAAGGCGGGCCGCGTCCGCTCGACCCAGTGCTCGAAGGCGCGCGTGCCGGCGGTGTCGTCGACCAGCACGGCCGCGGGGCGGGTCAGGTGTGGGGTGACGGTCCGAAGCTCCCAGCTGACGTTCCGGTAGGTGTGCTGGCTGTCGTGGACGAAGAGTGAGAGGCCGCCGATCTCCGGAAGCAGGCGCGGCAACAGGCGCCGGCTCGTCCCCCGGTGGAGCGTCCAGCGCGAACGGAGATGGTCCGGCACGAGCGCGCCGATGTAGTCCTCAACCCCCGGCTGGACGGCCGGCCGGTCCACGCTGTGCAGCTCGCCCTCGCCGTTCACGGAAAGGGCTTTCGCGATGAAGCTGGAGCTCATCCCATACGCGACACCGGTCTCCAGCACGGTGGCGGGGCGAAGCGCGCGGACGAGCGCGTAGCAGAGGTTCGCGAGGCTCGGGGCAGCGTTGTACTCCAGCGGGAACGGGAGCGCCGTGCCGAGCTGACCGACCCGCTCGCGCACCTCCGCGTCGATCTCCGCCAGGGCGTCCTCGCGGAGGCTCTCCGACACGCGCCCAGCCAGGGTGCCGTCGAGCCCGGCCGCGACGTCCTCGAACGGGGTCACCTCCAGAGTCGGCCGCCGGCGCAGCGGGTCCATCGTGCGCTGCGCGCGGTCGACCAGGACCTCGTAGAGCTCGCGCGGATCGCGTACGAGCAGCGTCGCGGCGCGTTCGAGCTTGGCGCGCCGCCCGCCCAATTCGGCGCCTTCCGATCCCACGGCGCGCAGCATAGGGCGATATGCGCAGCGCTACATTCGCGGGTTGCAACTGTTTCACTACGTGCCGACTGGAAGCCAGTACACCCGTGCCGAACGGATTGGTCAAAGAGCTGCAGGAGGTGGAGCCGCTCGCGTTGCCCGAACGCGACGTGAGGGCAGGCAAGCCCCTGCTCGGCGGGCTGCTGCGCTTCGACCTCGCTCGCGGCATCGCCCGCATGGCGACTCTGGCGGCGCTCGACCTGGCCGGGCTGTTCCTCGCGATCTACACCGCCCTGCTCGTCAAGGCAGCTCTGCGCCACCCGGAGACCGCCGGCCAGATGTGGGACCAGGCGTGGGACTACCTCCCACTGGGCGGCCTCGTGATGCTGCTGCTGTTCGGGCGCTCGGGCCTGTACCGGGAGCGGGCGCTGCGGCCGGGCCTCCCGCGCGTGATCGCCTCGCTCTTCCAGACGACCGTCGTCGTGCTGCTCTACGCGCTCCTGGAGGGCGAGAGTTCCAGTCGTACTACATCTTCTACGCGTCGCTCTTCTTCGCGCTGATCTACGTGTCGGCCTTCCGCTGGGTGTTCGAGCGCGCGAGCGGGCGATCCTCCGCGCGGCCGGCTACCGCCGCCGCGCGGTGCTGGTCGGCTCCGGGCCGAACATCCAGGCGGTCTCCCACGCTCTCCGCGACAGCCGCGAGATCGAGCCCTACGGCTTCGTGGCGCGCACGCCCGTGGCGCTGCTCGACGGGCTGCGGGACTTCCGCTCGCTGGAGCAGCTCGAGCGCCACTTCGACTCGATCGACGAGGTGCTGATCGCCGACGCCGACTTCCCCGCGGAGGAGGCGGTCGAGCTCGTGGACCGCTGCCACCAGCAGGGTGTCCGGGTGCGCGTGGCTCCCTCGACGATGGAGATCCTGATGGAGCGCGTCGAGTACGTGCCGGGGCAGGCGCTGCCGCTGTTCGAGTTGAAGCCGCCGGTGTTCGAGGGCGTGGACTTCGCGCTCAAGCGGGCCTTCGACCTCGTGGGCGCGACGCTGCTTCTGGTCGTGCTCTCGCCGGTGATGATCCTCGCGGCCGTCGCCATCAAGCTGAGCTCGCGCGGAACCGTGTTCTACCGCTCGCAGCGGCCCGGAATCGGCGGCCAGTGCTTCAGCTGCCTGAAGTTCCGCACGATGGTGGCGGGTGCCGAACAGCTCCAGGACCGGCTCGAGGAGCACAACGAGATGGGCGGCGCGCTGTTCAAGATGCGCGACGACCCGCGCGTGACCGCCGTCGGCCGCTTCCTGCGGCGCTGGTCGCTCGACGAGCTGCCTCAGCTCTTCAACGTGCTCCGTAACGAGATGTCGCTCGTGGGCCCGCGGCCACTGCCGCAGCGCGACTACGACCGGCTGGAGGACTGGCACCGCAAGCGCTACCTCGTCCTCCCGGGGATGACCGGCCTGTGGCAGGTGTCCGGACGCTCGGAGCTCGACTTCGACGAGCTGGTGCGCCTCGACTTCCTCTACCTCGAGCGCTGGTCGGTGTTCCTCGACCTGACCATCCTGCTCAAGACGATCCCCGCCGTGATCCGCGCGCGGGGCGCCTGGTAGATCTGAGCCCGAGCCGCTACGACGACGAGCTCTGGGAGCTCGTTCCTGAGGATCCGGGGCCTCCGCCCAAGACGCTCCGGGAGTTCGTGCGCTCGCTCGGGCACGCCGACCGCGCGCTCGACCTCGGCTGCGGCGACGGCCGCCTGAGCGCCGAGCTCGACGCGACCGAGCTCACCGCCGCCGACGTGTCGGCCACGGCGCTCGAGCGAGCGCAGCGCCGGCTGCCGGGCGCGCGCATGGTCGACCTGCAGCCCGATGCTCAGCTTCCGTTCGACGATGGCGCGTTCGACCTGGTGCTCTGCGCGGAGACGATCGAGCACGTGCGCGACGTTCAGCTGCTCCTGTCCGAGGTGCGGCGCGTGCTGCGCCCCGGCGGCGTCTTCGCCGTCACGACTCCGGCCCACCTCCCCGTGGGCCGTCAACCCGACCCGCTCTCGCCTCACCTGCGCTTCTTCACGCGCCGCTCGCTGCGGCGCCTGCTGCGCGAGCTCGGCTTCGAGGTCGAGTCGCTCCGGCGCCGCTCGGGCACGCTGCTCGCGCGCGCTACTCGTTGAGTCCGGGCTCGGCGGCGCCGGTCTTCTCGCGTTGTCGAGCCCGCGCGTCGAGGAAGAGCTGGCGATGCCGCGCGCGAGTGCGGGTCGAGGTAGAGCGCCCCGCGAATCGTGTCGAGGGCCTGCTCGGGCGCGTCGAGCGTGCCGAGCTGGAAGGCGGCGAGGCGGTACCAGGTCTGCGGGTCGCCCGGGAACAGGAGCACCGCGCGCTCGAGGTTCTGCTGCGCGTCGGCCTCCCGGTTCGCGGCCGTCTCGATCGAGGCGCGCACGAGCAGCGGGTCGGGCGTGAGCGGGTTGAGGTCCTCCGCGTCCTCGGTCTTGGCGATCGCCTGGTCGAACTTCTTCTCGTCCAGCAGCGCGAGCGCCTGGTTGGTGGCGCGATCGGAGGCCTCCGGCTGCCAGATCGCCCACGCGAGCAGCAGCGCCGTGACCACCGCGGCGAGCGCCGCGACGATCCTGCGCGCGTCCGGGCGCCATTTGATCGGGCCGCTCGTCGGCGGCGGGCGTGGCGCGATCGCCGCCCTCCCCGAGAGGGCCGAGCCCGGCGAGGTATCCGGCCGGAATGAGCGCCATGACCGCCGGCTCCTGGATGAACCACGTCCAGTCGAGGAGCGACTGGATGCCGAACACGAGCGGCACGAGCGCGAGCGTGACCAGGGCGATGCGATCCGCGTCCCAGTCGCGCCGCGGCGGTGGGGTGGCGTCGCTGCCGCCCCGCAGGAGCCGGCGTGGAACGAGACCCGTGGCGCTCAGCGCGGCCATCACCCAGGCGAGGAAGAGCAGCGTTGTGACCGCGAGCCCGACGAGACCCAGGTCGGCCATCGTCTGCGGGATCCATCCGTGTGCGTGCTGGGTCACGGACGCGTCGGTGCGATGCCGGAGCCGCGCCTTCTCGAACGCTCCCGCGCCGACTCCCTCGAGCGGGCGGTCGTCGAACACTCGGAACGCCTCGCGCCAGTACTTGCCGCGCGACGACGACGCGGCGAACACGCGGCCGCCGCCCTCCCCGGGCGACACCTGCGTTTCACTGGTGAGCTCGTCGATGCGGTCACCGATGCCGCGCTCGCTGAAGGCCACCGACGTGAAGGCCGCGAGCGGTACGAGGCACGCGACGGTGACCGCAACGATGCCGATCCGCTTGCGCAGCCGGGCCGACGGCGCCCGGCGCTCGGCTCCGGCCTCCACCGCCGCGCCGAACAGGATCAGGAGCACGATCATCAGCAGCACGAGGGTGCCGAAGTCCGCGGCCACGACCTCCTTGGCGCTCAGCGGCTGGAAGGCCTTCGTGAAGGGATCCTTCGAGAGCGCCCACACGCTGACGAGCAGCGCCCGCGCCGAGCGGCAGCAGCAGCACCGGCAGGCTGCGCAGCCGCAGCGGCACCAAGACGAACCATGCCGACCGCGCCCACCGCCGCCGCCGCCGCCGCACCGCGCGACTGCGTGAGCAGGATCGCCACGACGGACACGCCCATGGCCGGATACGCCAGCACTCGCAGGATCGGGCTCCCGGTCCTGCGCGAGCCGAGCCAGAGGCAGATTGGAACCGCAATCGCAGCGACGCAGCCGACCGCGTTCCAGTAGTCGAACGGCTGCCCGAGCCGGTTCGAGACCTCGTTCTCGGCGAGCGCGCCGGGCCAGACGCGCGAGGCGAGCGCGTACATCACCGGGATGATCGCGCCGATCAGGAGGCCCGAGCAGGAGCTGCGGCGCGGCGCGCGGCGCGAGGCGTGCGCTTGCGATGGCGGCCGCGAACACGGCGACGTAGGCGAACGTGCGGCCGGCCTCCACATAGGTCAGCTCGGGGACGATTGACCACAACACCGACGCCGCGGTGAGAAGCGCGAGCAGCGCGAACAGCAGCAGCGTCGTCGTGCCGTGGACAGCCTCCCGGCGGCCCCACAGGAACGCGGCGGCAATCACCAGGCCGCTGGCCGCGACCAGCAGCATCCCGGTGACCGTCGTGCGCGTGAGCTCGGTGCCACCCTCGGCCCCGAACGCGAGGCCCGCGAGGGCGGCGCCGAGTATCAGCGGGACTGCTGCGCTAGTGGCGACGCTGGAAAAACGGGACACGCAGAGTGGGCAGCTTCGACAGGAGCGGGATTCGCGCCAGCGCCGGGATGCGCTCGCGGAGTGCGGCGGCGCCGCTGGCCATCGCGAACAGGGCGAGCAGGATGCAGCGCGACCAGCAGCGGGAGCGGCACCTGGTTCGCGGCTCCGCCGAGGTTGAAGAATCCGCTGCTGTCTGGCGCCAGGCTCGTGCCGCCGACGTCCACCGCGGGGGCATCCTCGGTGCCGCTGGCTATCGCGGCCAGGTCGCCCGCGTCGTCGGTGCGTGCGGCTGCCTCGCCCGCCGGATCCGTGGCTCCCACACCCGGGCTGCCCGCTCCGGAGCCTCTGTTCGAGCCGCCCTTGATCGCGGCGGCGATGACCTCGCTGCAGTCCGAGTACTCGTCGGAGTCAGACGGGAGGTTGTCCCTCGCCTTGCGCAGTTCGGCGTTCGAGTAGGTGCCGTCGAGCTTGCCGTCCCTGATGCAGTCGCGCAGCACCTGATTCGGCGCTGGCCATGGCGGCAGGGGCGGGTACGACCACGAGGGCGAGCGCTACGAGTACGACGAGATTTCGTGCTGCTCGGATCAAAGTGCCTGGCCCTCCGTCGGAATGCTGGCACGCGCAGGAGACATCGTCTCCCCTGACCGCTGCGCGAACGCTAGCAACATGGGCCTCGACTCCCCCGCCGCGAGGCCCGACACCCGGATTCTGTCCCGGTGCATGCATGCCTAAACGCTTTGGACCCCTGCCGTGAGGCAAAGTTGCGGCGTGCCACCGCGCGTAGCGATCCTGCCGCCGGTCCCAGTTCCCTACCGGGAACCGCTGTTTCGCGGCCTTGCGGAGCGCGGTCGTGTGGATCCGCACGTGATCTACCTGTCCGCGAGTCAGCCCGGCTGGGATCAGCCGTCGAGCTGGTTCCCGGGCTCGCACGATTACTCGAGCGAGGTGCTTCCAGCGTGGCAGCGCAGGCGGGCGGGGCGGACCCCGGTGATGCTCGCGCTGGGGATCGGTGGCGCGCTCACCCAGGCGCGGCCTGATTGCGTCGTGAGCTGGGAGTACGGCCCCGCCACGATGCGGGCGCTCGCCTGGGCGCGCCGGCAACGCGTGCCACTGCTCGTCTTCAGCGAGCTCACGCCGTGGAGCGACCGCGCACTGTCGCCACTTCAGCGCCGCGTGCACCGAATGTTGGCGCCGCGGATGGACGGGTTCATCGTGGCGGGCTCGCAGGGAGTCGAGCGCCTGCGGCGGTTGGGGGTCTCGCCGTCGCTCGTGGAGGTTGCGCTCCAGAGCGCCGACCTGGACGCTCTCGGCGACCCGGCGGCTGCCCGGCGCGCACGCGCGGCCGGCGGGCCGGTGCGGGTGCTGGCCGTCGGCCGGCTGGTGGCGGACAAGAACCTCGACGTCCTGATCGACGCGTTCGCCGAGGCCGGCTTCGCCGAGGGAGAGGCCGAGCTCGAGATCCGCGGAACCGGGCCGCTCGAACCCGAGCTGCGCGCGCTCGCGTGGCGGCTCGGCGTGCCGGTGGAGCTTCCGGGCCCGGCTGCGCCGGGGGAGCTCGGCCAGGTGTACGCGAATGCCGACGTTCTGGCGCTCGTGAGCAGCTACGAGCCGTTCGGGGTCACGCTGCGCGAGGGCGCGGCGGCCGGCCTGCCGCTGATCGCATCGCGCCGGGCCGGCGCGGTGGGCGACGTGGCCGTGGACGGCGAGAACGCGATCGTCGTGGATCCTGACCACCGCTCCGAGATAGCCGACGCGCTCCGGCGCATGGTGCGAGAGCCGGAACTACGCGAGCGCCTGGCGGCAGGAAGCGCGGCGGTCACGGCCCGCCACCCGCCGGAGGCGGACGTGGAGGCCTGGGAGCGAGCGATCCTGCGCGCGGTAGGGGGTCAGACCCCCTAACAACGCGCGACTCAAGGGGTCTGACCCCCTAACAGCGCTGGTAGTAGGTCTCGGGTCACGGTTTCCTGCACCGCCTCCGAGCGGTACGGGCGCAGCAGCTCTGTGGCGTTCTGGCGGTAGGCGCGCGCCCGCTCGTCCGGCATCTCGAAGGCCGCGCGGATTGCGGGAGCGAGCGCGGCGGGGTCGATCTCGGTTGCCACCAGTGACGGGTCCAGCCGGCGCGCCAGGCGCAGTCCTTCGTACGGGCCACCCGAGGGAACGGTTGCGAGCAGCGCGCCGTCCGCGAGCGCTTCGAGCGGGGCCTGGCCCCAGTCCTCCCAGCGGGCGGCCGCCAGGTAGACCCACGCGTGCCGGAGGCGAGCGCGGAACTGATCTGCCGGCACGGTTCCCCGCAGGTCGAGGCTCGCCGGCTCCGGCACGCCGCTTCGCCGCAGGTGCGAGCGCGCCCGCTCCGGGTCGAGCCCGTACACCTCGAGCCGCGCGTCGGGCACGGCGGCGGCCGCCCAGCCGGCCACCAGCACGTCGAGGCCCTTCGCCTTCGGATCGGGCACGTACGCCACGGCCACTCGGCCGCGCTCGGCGCGATCGACGCTGTCATGCGATGCCGAGGGATCGATCGGCGGCGACACCACGATCGGCCGCGCAGCTCCTGCCGGGAGCGCCTCAGCGCCCGCCACGCTGAACGGGATCGTGATCCGCGCTCGGCTCATCCCGCGGCGCTCGAGCGCATGCAGCGGCGCGTTGCGTGCGCCCGGCCGGTTCAGCCGCGCGGGGCAGTCGAAGCGGACCGCGTAGGGGACCGGCAGCTTGGGGAGGAGCATCGCCGCGGTGGTCGAGGACACGATCAGCGCCCGCGGCTCGTGGCTCTCGACGGCGGTTCTCACCGCCCGCCGCGCCGCGTGCATCTCGACCAGGTCGTTGAGCGGGTAGCCGCGGCGCAGGCGGTCCGCGGCGCCGCGGCCCACCGACACCACGGCGGTGGACGCGCCCGCACGCCGCAGCTGCTCGAGCAGCATCTCGTCGGCCACGCGCCAGCCGAGCGTGGTGCCCAGCGATACCAGCAGGACGTCAGGCCTGGCCACGTCGCAACCGCCTCCTCGAACACCCGGACGTAGCCGTCCACCATCGCCTCGCCGCTGAAGAGCTCGCGCTGGCGACGGCGCCCGGCCGCGCCCATCTCCCGGGCGCGCTCCGGGTCGGCGGCGAGCGCGAGCAGCGCGCGCGCCACCAGCTCCGGGTCGGCGCTCGGCACCAGGTGGCCGGTCTCGCCGTCCACCACCTGCTCGCCCGTCCCCCCGATGTCGGTGGCCACCACGGGCCGCTCGAGCGCCATCGCCTCGAGGATGCTCATGGGAAGCGCCTCCGCCTCGCTCGGCAGGCACAGCGCGTTCGCGCCTCGGATCAGCTCGAGCACGTCGCGCCGCACTCCGAGGAGCGTGACCCCGCTGCCGTCCGCGAGCCGCTCGAGCTGCTCGCGCTCCGGGCCCTCGCCGGCCACGTAGCCACGGATCTCCGGGTTCTCGCGGCGCGCCGCCGCCACCGCTTCGATGAACACGTCCACGCGCTTCTCCCGCCGCAGCCCGGAGACGCACAGCACCGAGAACCCATCCGCGAGCTCCGATGACGCCTGGACTCCCTCGACGTCGCGCTCGAACACTCCGTTCGGCACCACGTCGATCCGCCCGCGCGGGTAGCCGAGCCCCTGGAGCGGCGGCACCTGCCGCCGGGTCACCGCAACCACGCCGTCGACCCTCCGCGCGACCAGCCGGGTGAGCGCGCGCTGGTGCGGCCGCGGCGGCACGAGCCGTCCGTCGGGCGTGAGCGGCGTGTGCTCGTTCATCACGTGCACGGCGTCTGAGCGCCGCGCGATGGCCTCGCCCACGAGCTGCCCGCTCACGCCGCGCGTGATCACAGCGTCCGGCTCGAAGGCCGCGCCTACCGACAGTGCGCGCCGCAGCGCGCGCGGGTTCGTGTGCCGCTGGAGGCCCAGGCACTCGGCCGGCACGCCGTGTGCGGCCACGTCGTCGAAGAACGGCCCCGTGGCGGCCAGCGCCAGGAGCTTCACGGCAATGCCGCGGTCGTGAAGCTCGGGGATCAGCGTGGCCCAGTGGCGCTCGGCTCCACCAGTCCGCATGTCGGGGCAGACGAACAGCAGCCGCACGTCAGGACCTCGGCCTGCGGTGCACGGCCACGACGTCGCCAGCGCGCTCGCTCGGCAGGTAGGGACGCTCGGCGAGGAAGCGGGCGGCCTCGTCCACGGCGTCCTGGCGCGCGTAGGCGGCGGCCACCAGGCCGAACTCGTGGCGAACGGGCAGCGCATCGACCACGCCGAGCCGCCAGCCGCGCTCGGCGGCCACGGCGGCCCAGTGGAGATCGAGCCCCCAGCCGTAGCGGAGCTCCGGGAACGGCAGCAGCTCGGCGGCGGCCGCGCGGCCGAACGCCGTGACGGGCCCGATCTCCACGAAGCGCGTCTCGCGCACGAGCGTGGCGGGCCGTCGCCGCGTGACCTTCCAGGCCGAATGGCTGCGCAGCGTCTGCGCGGGCTGGGCGAGGTCGAGCTCGAACCCCTCGCATACGCCCACGAAGCGGTCGAGGAAGGCGCGTGGCACGCGCACGTCGTCGTCGATGGCGATCGTCCAGTCCGGGGTGCCGGCTGCGCCGGCCAGCTCGAGCAGCCGGTTCAGGTTCTCGAACTTCCCGCCGCTGAGGCCCTCGGCCACGGTGTGCTCACGCAGCGGCTCGTCGGCGGGCCCGGTCGAGCCGAGGGCGATGCGCACGCGGTGGCGCTCGGACAGCAGCGCCGGCAGCGCCTCGGGCAGCAGGGAGCCCGGCCGGTACACGCCGATCACGAGCACGTCGCGCTGCGGCGAGGCCGAGCGCGCGAGCCGCGCCGCGCCGCGCCGGCTGCCCGCGAGCCTGTCGATCGCCCCGTACGCCAGCTCGCCGGCCGTGCGCTTGAAGCGTCGCCACGGGTCGGTCACGTCGCCGGCGTCGCCGGACAGGAACGTGGACGGATCGGGAAGGGTCGGAGTCACCGCGGCCGCAGCGTCTCGACGACACGGCCGGCGGAGTTCGCGCCCATGACCACTCCCTGCGGGCAGGCGCGCCGCAGCGTGTGCCAGCCGCAGCCCACCAGCACGCGCAGCTCGCGCGCAAGACCGGGCGCGGTGCCGCGGCGGAGGTCGGTCTCGCGCGCAGCGCGGCCGCGCTCGAACGCCACGCGGGAGAGCGCTCTCAGGGTCGAGTCGTCCGCGTCGCGCCGGTGGTCAAGGCCGGCGCCGGCGAGGTACATGATCCGCCCGCCGCCGCGCGCAGGCGAAGCAGCCAGTCCTCCTCGTCGCCGTGCAGGCGGTCGCGTGTCTCGTCGAACTGCCCGATCCGCTCGAAGGCCGAGCGGCGCACGGCGAAGTTCGCGCCCCAGACCATCTCCGCCTCCACGTCCTCGTCCCCGAGGTCCAGCGCCGTGATCGGCGGCTTCTCGCGCCCGCAGCCGCGCGGCGGGTTGCCCTCGAGGCGCGGCCTGATCGGCCCCCCGAAGGCCTCGGCGTCCGGATAGCGGGCGGCGCCCTCCACGAGCGCGTCGAGCCAGCCCGGCGGCACGAACACGTCGTCGTCCAGGAAGGCGACGAGGTCGGCGCGCGCCTCGCGCACGCCGGTGTTCCGCCCCACGTTGAGGTTGCGTCGCTCACCGTGCCGAATCAAGCGGGCGCCGAAGCGCTCGGCGACCTCGGGGGTCGCGTCAGTGGCCCCGTCGTCGATGACGAGGATCTCGTGAGCGGTCCCCGTACGCTGGCGGCGCAGCGAGTCGAGGGTCACCTCGAGGTACGCAGCACGACCGGCCGTGGGGACCACCACCGTCACGGCGGGCGGATCCATCGGCTGGATAGCGTAGCCCCGTCGCATGCGCGTCCTCCTCGTACACAACCGCTACCGGATCCAGGGGGGCGAGGAGCGCTCGGTCGAGCTGCAGCTCGAGGCCCTGCGCACGCGGGCGTCGCGCACGCCCTGCTCGAGCGCCGCTCCGCCGACCTCTCACGCTCGCAGGCGGCTCTCGCGCTCCTCCGCGGAGGCCGCGACGAGGACGACGTGGAGGCCGCGACGCGCGAGCTGGACGCCGACGTGGTGCACGTGCACAACATGCTGCCGCTGCCCGGCCCGCGCGGCCTCGAGGCGGCGCGCTCGGCCGGGGCGTCCGTGCTCATGCACCTCCACAACCTGCGCCTCTTCTGCGCGATCGGCGTGGCGGCCCGGGACGGCGCTCCCTGCTTTCGCTGCCACCACCGCAACACGCTGCCCGGGCTCGCCCTGAACTGCCGTGGCTCGCTGCCCGAGGCCGCCGTGTACGCCGTGGCGCTGGCCCGCCACCAGCCGGCCGTCTTCGAGGCGGTCGACCGCTTCGTGGTGCCGAGCAGCTACGCCGCGGGCCAGTCCGCGCTGCTGGGCGTGCCGGCGGACCGGATCGACGTGCTGCCGCACTACCTGCCCGCCGAGGCGTTCGCGGAGCACAGCCGGGCGGATCAGGGGAGCTACGCGCTCGTGGCCTCCCGGCTCTCGTCCGAGAAGGGCATCGACGCCGCCATCGAGGCCTCTGCGTCCACCGGCATTCCCCTGCGGGTGGCGGGGGAGGGACCGGCCGCGGCGGATCTCGCCGCCCTCGCCGAGCGCAGCGGAGCGCCGGTGGAGTTCATCGGCCGCCTCGAGCGCGCAAGCGTCGCGCGCGAGCTCGCCGGTGCGGCGATGCTCCTGATGCCGTCGCGCTACCACGAGTTCGCCCCGTACTCGGCGCTCGAGGCGATGGGCGCCGGCGTGCCGGTGATCGCGTCCTCGCTGGGAGGCCTCCCGGAGATGCTCGGAGCCAAGCGCTGCGTGCCGCCGGGCGACGCCGCCGCGCTCGCCGCCGGATGACCGCGCTCTGGGAGAGCCCCGAGCTGCGCCGCACGGAGGGCGACGAGCTGACGGCGGCCAGTGCTTCAGCTGCCTGAAGTTCCGCACGATGGTGGCGGGTGCCGAACAGCTCCAGGACCGGCTCGAGGAGCACAACGAGATGGGCGGCGCGCTGTTCAAGATGCGCGACGACCCGCGCGTGACCGCCGTCGGCCGCTTCCTGCGGCGCTGGTCGCTCGACGAGCTGCCTCAGCTCTTCAACGTGCTCCGTAACGAGATGTCGCTCGTGGGCCCGCGGCCACTGCCGCAGCGGGACTACGACCGGCTGGAGGACTGGCACCGCAAGCGCTATCTCGTCCTCCCGGGGATGACCGGCCTGTGGCAGGTGTCCGGGCGCTCGGAGCTCGACTTCGACGAGCTGGTGCGCCTCGACTTCCTCTACCTCGAGCGCTGGTCGGTGTTCCTCGACCTGACCATCCTGCTCAAGACGATCCCCGCCGTGATCCGCGCGCGGGGCGCCTGGTAGATCTGAGCCCGAGCCGCTACGACGACGAGCTCTGGGAGCTCGTTCCTGAGGATCCGGGGCCTCCGCCCAAGACGCTCCGGGAGTTCGTGCGCTCGCTCGGGCACGCCGACCGCGCGCTCGACCTCGGCTGCGGCGACGGCCGCCTGAGCGCCGAGCTCGACGCGACCGAGCTCACCGCCGCCGACGTGTCGGCCACGGCGCTCGAGCGAGCGCAGCGCCGGCTGCCGGGCGCGCGCATGGTCGACCTACAGCCCGATGCTCAGCTTCCGTTCGACGATGGCGCGTTCGACCTGGTGCTCTGCGCGGAGACGATCGAGCACGTGCGCGACGTTCAGCTGCTCCTGTCCGAGGTGCGGCGCGTGCTGCGCCCCGGCGGCGTCTTCGCCGTCACGACTCCGGCCAACCTCCCCGTGGGCCGTCAACCCGACCCGCTCTCGCCTCACCTGCGCTTCTTCACGCGCCGCTCGCTGCGGCGCCTCCTGCGCGAGCTCGGCTTCGAGGTCGAGTCGCTCCGGCGCCGCTCGGGCACGCTGCTCGCGCGCGCTACTCGTTGAGTCCGGGCTCGGCGGCGCCGGTCTTCTCGCGTTGCCGGGCACGCGCGTCGAGGAACAGCGCCGATGCCGCGCGCGAGTGCGGGTCGAGGTAGAGCGCCCCGCGAATCGTGTCGAGGGCCTGCTCGGGCGCGTCGAGCGTCCCGAGCTGGAAGGCGGCGAGGCGGTACCAGGTCTGCGGGTCGCCCGGGAACAGGAGCACCGCGCGCTCGAGGTTCTGCTGCGCGTCCGCCTCCCGGTTCGCGGCCGTCTCGATCGAGGCGCGCACGAGCAGCGGGTCGGGCGTGAGCGGGTTGAGGTCCTCCGCGTCCACTGTCTTGGCGATCGCCTGGTCGAACTTCTTCTCGTCCAGCAGCGTGAGCGCCTCGTTGGTGGCGCGATCGGAGGCCTCCGGCTGCCAGATCGCCCACGCGAGCAGCACCGCCGTGACCACCGCGGCGAGCGCCGCGACGATCCTGCGCGCGTCCGGGCGCCATTTGATGGGCCGCTCGTCGGCGGCGGGCGTGGCGCGATCGCCGCCCTCCCCGAGAGGGCCGAGCCCGGCGAGGTATCCGGCCGGAATGAGCGCCATGACCGCCGGCTCCTGGATGAACCACGTCCAGTCGAGGAGTGACTGGATGCCGAACACGAGCGGCACGAGCGCCAGCGTGACCAGGGCGATGCGATCCGTGTCCCAGTCGCGCCGCGGCGGTGGGGTGGCGTCGCTGCCGCCCCGCAGGAGCCGGCGTGGAACGAGACCCGTGGCGCTCAGCGCGGCCATCACCCAGGCGAGGAAGAGCAGCGTTGTGACCGCGAGCCCGACGAGCCCCAGGTCCGCCATCGTCTGCGGGATCCATCCGTGTGCGTGCTGGGTCACGGACGCGTCGGTGCGATGCCGGAGCCGCGCCTTCTCGAACGCTCCCGCGCCGACTCCCTCGAGTGGGCGGTCGTCGAACACTCGGAACGCCTCGCGCCAGTACTTGCCGCGCGACGACGACGCGGCGAACACGCGGCCGCCGCCCTCCCCGGGCGACACCTGCGTTTCACTGGTGAGCTCGTCGATGCGGTCACCGATCCCGCGCTCGCTGAAGGCCACCGACGTGAAGGCCGCGAGCGGTACGAGGCACGCGACGGTGACCGCAACGATGCCGATCCGCTTGCGCAGCCGGGCCGACGGCGCCCGGCGCTCCGCTCCGGCCTCCACGGCCGCGCCGAACAGGATCAGGAGCACGATCATCAGCAGCACGAGGGTGCCGAAGTCCGCGGCCACGACCTCCTTGGCGCTCAGCGGCTGGAAGGCCTTCGTGAAGGGATCCTTCGAGAGCGCCCACACGCTCACAGCAGCGCCCGCGCCGAGCGGCAGCAGCAGCACCGGCAGGCTGCGCAGCCGCAGCGGCACCAAGACGAACCATGCGACCGCGCCCACCGCCGCCGCCGCCGCGGCACCGCGCGACTGCGTGAGCAGGATCGCCACGACGGACACGCCCATGGCCGGATACGCCAGCACTCGCAGGATCGGGCTCCCGGTTCTGCGCGAGCCGAGCCAGAGGCAGATTGGAACCGCAATCGCAGCGACGCAGCCGACCGCGTTCCAGTAGTCGAACGGCTGCCCGAGCCGGTTCGACACCTCGTTCTCGGCGAGCGCCCCGGGCCAGACGCGCGAGGCGAGCGCGTACATCACCGGGATGATCGCGCCGATCAGGAGGCCGAGCAGGAGCTGCGGCGCTGCGCGCGGCGCGAGGCGTGCGCTTGCGATGGCGGCCGCGAACACGGCGACGTAGGCGAACGTGCGGCCGGCCTCCACATAGGTCAGCTCGGGGACGATTGACCACAACACCGACGCCGCGGTGAGAAGCGCGAGCAGCGCGAAGAGCAGCAGCGTCGTCGTGCCGTGGACAGCCTCCCGGCGGCCCCACAGGAACGCGGCGGCAATCACCAGGCCGCTGGCCGCGACCAGCAGCATCCCGGTGACCGTCGTGCGCGTGAGCTCGGTGCCACCCTCGGCCCCGAACGCGAGGCCCGCGAGGGCGGCGCCGAGTATCAGCGGGACTGCTGCGCTAGTGGCGACGCTGGAAAAACGGGACACGCAGAGTGGGCAGCTTCGACAGGAGCGGGATTCGCGCCAGCGCCGGCACGCGCTCACGGAGGGCAGCGGCGCCGCTGGCCATCGCGAACAGAGCAAGCAGGATCAGTGCGACCAGCAGCGGGAGCGGCACCTGGTTCGCGGCTCCGCCGAGATTGAAGAACCCGCTGCTGTCTGGCGCCAGGCTCGTGCCGCCGACGTCCACCGCGGGGGCGTCCTCGGTGCCGCTGGCTATCGCGGCCAGGTCGCCCGCGTCGTTGGTGCGTGCGGCTGCCTCGCCCCCCGGATCCGTGGCGCCCACACCCGGGCTGCCCGCTCCGGAGCCTCGGTTCGAGCCGCCCTTGATCGCTGCGGCGATGACCTCGCTGCAGTCCGAGTACTCGTCGGAGTCAGACGGGAGGTTGTCCCTCGCCTTGCGCAGTTCGGCGTTCGAGTAGGTGCCGTCGAGCGTGCCGTCCCTGATGCAGTCGCGCAGGACCTGATCCGCGCTGGCCATGCGCAGGGGCGGGTACGACCACGAGGGCGAGCGCTACGAGTACGACGAGATTTCGTGCTGCTCGGATCAAAGTGCCTGGCCCTCCGTCGGAATGCTGGCACGCGCAGGAGACATCGTCTCCCCTGACCGCTGCGCGAACGCTAGCAACATGGGCCTCGACTCCCCCGCCGCGAGGCCCGACACCCGGATTCTGTCCCGGTGCATGCATGCCTAAACGCTTTGGACCCCTGCCGTGAGGCAAAGTTGCGGCGTGCCACCGCGCGTAGCGATCCTGCCGCCGGTCCCAGTTCCCTACCGGGAACCGCTGTTTCGCGGCCTTGCGGAGCGCGGTCGTGTGGATCCGCACGTGATCTACCTGTCCGCGAATCAGCCCGGCTGGGATCAGCCGTCGAGCTGGTTCCCGGGCTCGCACGATTACTCGAGCGAGGTGCTTCCAGCGTGGCAGCGCAGGCGGGCGGGGCGGACCCCGGTGATGCTCGCGCTGGGGATCGGTGGCGCGCTCACCCAGGCGCGGCCTGATTGCGTCGTGAGCTGGGAATACGGCCCCGCCACGATGCGGGCGCTCGCCTGGGCGCGCCGGCAACGCGTGCCACTGCTCGTCTTCAGCGAGCTCACGCCGTGGAGCGACCGCGCACTGTCGCCACTTCAGCGCCGCGTGCACCGAATGTTGGCGCCGCGGATGGACGGGTTCATCGTGGCGGGCTCGCAGGGAGTCGAGCGCCTGCGGCGGTTGGGGGTCTCGCCGTCGCTCGTGGAGGTTGCGCTCCAGAGCGCCGACCTGGACGCTCTCGGCGACCCGGCGGCTGCCCGGCGCGCACGCGCGGCCGGCGGGCCCGGTGCGGGTGCTGGCCGTCGGCCGGCTGGTGGCGGACAAGAACCTCGACGTCCTGATCGACGCGTTCGCCGAGGCCGGCTTCGCCGAGGGAGAGGCCGAGCTCGAGATCCGCGGAACCGGGCCGCTCGAACCCGAGCTGCGCGCGCTCGCGTGGCGGCTCGGCGTGCCGGTGGAGCTGCCGGGCCCGGCTGCGCCGGGGGAGCTCGGCCAGGTGTACGCGAATGCCGACGTTCTGGCGCTCGTGAGCAGCTACGAGCCGTTTGGGGTCACGCTGCGCGAGGGCGCGGCGGCCGGCCTGCCGCTGATCGCATCGCGCCGGGCCGGCGCGGTGGGCGACGTGGCCGTGGACGGCGAGAACGCGATCGTCGTGGATCCTGACCACCGCTCCGAGATAGCCGACGCGCTCCGGCGCATGGTGCGAGAGCCGGAACTACGAGAGCGCTTGGCGGCAGGAAGCGCGGCGGTCACGGCCCGGCACCCGCCGGAGGCGGACGTGGAGGCCTGGGAGCGAGCGATCCTGCGCGCGGTAGGGGGTCAGACCCCCTAACAACGCGCGACTCAAGGGGTCTGACCCCCTAACAGCGCTGGTAGTAGGTCTCGGGTCACGGTTTCCTGCACCGCCTCCGAGCGGTACGGGCGCAGCAGCTCTGTGGCGTTCTGGCGGTAGGCGGCCGCCCGCTCGTCCGGCATCTCGAAGGCCGCGCGGATTGCGGGAGCGAGCGCGGCGGGGTCGATCTCGGTTGCCACGAGTGACGGGTCCAGCCGGCGCGCCAGGCGCAGTCCTTCGTACGGACCACCCGAGGGAACGGTTGCGAGCAGCGCGCCGTCCGCGAGCGCTTCGAGCGGGGCCTGGCCCCAGTCCTCCCAGCGGGCGGCCGCCAGGTAGACCCGCGCGTGCCGGAGCCGAGCGCGGAACTGATCGGCTGGCACGGTGCCCTGCAGGTCGAGGCTCGCGGGCTCCGGCACGCCGCTTCGCCGCAGGTGCGAGCGCGCCCGCTCCGGGTCGAGCCCGTACACCTCGAGCCGCGCGTCCGGCACGGCGGCGGCCGCCCAGCCCGCCACCAGCACGTCCAGGCCCTTCGCCTTCGGATCGGGCACGTACGCCACGGCCACTCGGCCGCGCTCGGCGCGATCGACGCTGTCGTGCGATGCCGAGGGATCGATCGGCGGCGACACCACGATCGGCCGCGCAGCTCCGGCCGGCAGCGCCTCCGCTCCCGCCACGCTGAACGGGATCGTGATCCGCGCTCGGCTCATCGCGCGGCGCTCGAGCGCATGCAGCGGCGCGTTGCGTGCGCCCGGCCGGTTCAGCCGCGCGGGGCAGTCGAAGCGGACCGCGTACGGGACCGGCAGCTTGGGGAGGAGCATCGCCGCGGTGGTCGAGGACACGATCAGCGCCCGCGGCTCGTGGCGCTCGACGGCGGTCCTCGCGGCGCGCCGCGCCGCGTGCATCTCGACCAGGTCGTTGAGCGGGTAGCCGCGCCGCAGGCGGTCCGCGGCGCCGCGGCCCACAGACACCACGGCGGTGGATGCGCCCGCGCGCCGCAGCTGCTCGAGCAGCATCTCGTCGGCCACGCGCCAGCCGAGCGTGGTGCCCAGCGAGACGAGCAGGACGTCAGGCCTTGGCACTCGCCACCGCCTCCTGGAACACCCGCACGTACCCGTCCACCATCGCCTCGCCGCTGAAGAGCTCGCGCTGGCGACGGCGCCCGGCCGCGCCCATCTCCCGGGCGCGCTCCGGGTCGGCGGCGAGCGCGAGCAGCGCGCGCGCCACCAGCTCCGGGTCGGCGCTCGGCACCAGGTGGCCGGTCTCGCCGTCCACCACCTGCTCGCCCGTCCCCCCGATGTCGGTGGCCACCACGGGCCGCTCGAGCGCCATCGCCTCGAGGATGCTCATGGGAAGCGCCTCGGCCTCGCTCGGCAGGCACAGCGCGTTCGCCCCGCGGATGAGCTCGAGCACATCGCGACGCACTCCGAGGAGCGTGACCCCGCTGCCGTCCGCGAGCCGCTCGAGCCGCTCGCGCTCCGACCCCTCGCCGGCCACGTAGCCACGGATCTCTGGGTTCTCGCGGCGCGCCGCCGCCACCGCTTCGACGAACACGTCCACGCGCTTCTCCCGCCTCAGCCCCGACGCGCACAGCACCGAGAATCCGCCGGCGAGCTCGGATGACGCCTCGATCCCCTCGACGTCGCGCTCGAACACCCCGTTCGGCACCACGTGAATCCGGCCGCGTGGGTAGCCGAGCCTCTCGAGCGGCGGCACCTGCCGCTGCGTCACCGCAACCACGCGATCGACCCTGCGTGCCACCAGCCGGGTGAGCGCGCGCTGGTGCGGGCGCGGCGGCACGAGCCGTCCGTCGGGCGTGAGGGGCGTGTGCTCGTTCATCACGTGCACGGCGTGCGAGCGCCGCGCGATGGCCTCGCCCACGAGCTGCCCGCTAACGCCGCGCGTGACCACGGCGTCCGGCTCGAAGGCCGCGCCTACCGAAAGTGCGCGACGCAGCGCGCGCGGGTTCGTGTGCCGGTGGAGGCTCAGGCATTCCGCCGGGACGCCGCGTGCGGCCACGTCGTCGAAGAACGGCCCCGAGTCGGCCAGCGCCAGGAGCTTCACGGCGATGCCGCGGTCATCCAACTCGGGAATCAGCGTGGCCCAGTGGCGCTCCGCCCCGCCAGTCCGCATGTCGGGGCAGACGAACAGCAGCCGCACGTCAGGACCTCAGCCTGCGGTGCACGGCCACGACGTCGCCTGCGCGCTCGCTCGGCAGGTAGGGACGCTCGGCGAGGAAGCGGGCGGCCTCGTCCACGGCGTCCTGGCGCGCATAGGCGGCGGCCACCAGGCCGAACTCGTGGCGAACGGGCAGCGCATCGACCACGCCGAGCCGCCAGCCACGCTCGGCGGCCACGGCGGCCCAGTGGAGATCGAGCCCCCAGCCGTAGCGGAGCTCCGGGAACGGCAGCAGCTCGGCGGCGGCCGCGCGGCCGAACGCCGTGACGGGCCCGATCTCCACGAAGCGCGTCTCGCGCACGAGCGTGGCGGGCCGTCGCCGCGTGACCTTCCAGGCCGAATGGCTGCGCAGCGTCTGCGCGGGCTGGGCGAGGTCGAGCTCGAACCCCTCGCATACGCCCACGAAGCGGTCGAGGAAGGCGCGTGGCACGCGCACGTCGTCGTCGATGGCGATCGTCCAGTCCGGGGTGCCGGCTGCGCCGGCCAGCTCGAGCAGCCGGTTCAGGTTCTCGAACTTCCCTCCGCTGAGGCCCTCGGCCACGGTGTGCTCACGCAGCGGCTCGTCGGCGGGCCCGGTCGAGCCGAGCGCGATGCGCACGCGGTGGCGCTCGGACAGCAGCGCCGGCAGCGCCTCGGGCAGCAGGGAGCCCGGCCGGTACACGCCGATCACGAGCACGTCGCGCTGCGGCGAGGCCGAGCGCGCGAGCCGCGCCGCGCCGCGCCGGCTGCCCGCGAGCCTGTCGATCGCCCCGTACGCCAGCTCGCCGGCCGTGCGCTTGAAGCGTCGCCACGGGTCGGTCACGTCGCCGGCGTCGCCGGACAGGAAGGTGGACGGATCGGGAAGGGTCGGAGTCACCGCGGCCGCAGCGTCTCGACGACACGGCCGGCGGAGTTCGCGCCCATGACCACTCCCTGCGGGCAGGCGCGCCGCAGCGTGTGCCAGCCGCAGCCCACCAGCACGCGCAGCTCGCGCGCAAGACCGGGCGCGGTGCCGCGGCGGAGGTCCGTCTCGCGCGCAGCGCGGCCGCGCTCGAAGGCCACGCGGGAGAGCGCTCTCAGGGTCGAGTCGTCCGCGTCGCGCCGGTGGTCAAGGCCGGCGCCGGCGAGGTACATGATCCGGCCGCCCTCCGCGCGCAGGCGAAGCAGCCAGTCCTCCTCGTCGCCGTGCAGGCGGTCGCGTGTCTCGTCGAACTGCCCGATCCGCTCGAAGGCCGAGCGGCGCACCGCGAAGTTCGCGCCCCACACCATCTCCGCCTCCACGTCCTCGTCCCCGAGGTCCAGCGCCGTGATCGGCGGCTTCTCGCGCCCGCAGCCGCGCGGCGGGTTGCCCTCGAGGCGCGGCCTGATCGGCCCCCCGAAGGCCTCGGCGTCCGGATAGCGGGCGGCGCCCTCCACGAGCGCGTCGAGCCAGCCCGGCGGCACGAACACGTCGTCGTCCAGGAAGGCGACGAGGTCGGCGCGCGCCTCGCGCACGCCGGTGTTCCGCCCCACGTTGAGGTTGCGTCGCTCACCGTGCCGAATCAAGCGGGCGCCGAAGCGCTCGGCGACCTCGGGGGTCGCGTCAGTGGCCCCGTCGTCGATGACGAGGATCTCGTGAGCGGTCCCCGTACGCTGGCGGCGCAGCGAGTCGAGGGTCACCTCGAGGTACGCAGCACGACCGGCCGTGGGGACCACCACCGTCACGGCGGGCGGATCCATCGGCTGGATAGCGTAGCCCCGTCGCATGCGCGTCCTCCTCGTACACAACCGCTACCGGATCCAGGGGGGCGAGGAGCGCTCGGTCGAGCTGCAGCTCGAGGCCCTGCGTCACGCGGGCGTCGCGCACGCCCTGCTCGAGCGCAGCTCCGCCGACCTCTCACGCTCGCAGGCGGCTCTCGCGCTCCTCCGCGGAGGCCGCGACGAGGACGACGTGGAGGCCGCGACGCGCGAGCTGGACGCCGACGTGGTGCACGTGCACAACATGCTGCCGCTGCCCGGTCCGCGCGGGCTCGAGGCGGCGCGCGCGGCCGGGGCGTCCGTGCTCATGCACCTCCACAACCTGCGGCTCTTCTGCGCCATCGGCGTGGCGGCCCGGGACGGCGCTCCCTGCTTTCGCTGCCACCACCGCAACACGCTGCCCGGGCTCGCCCTCAACTGCCGCGGCTCGCTGCCCGAGGCCGCCGTGTACGCCGTGGCGCTGGCCCGCCACCAGCCGGCCGTCTTCGAGGCGGTCGACCGCTTCGTGGTGCCGAGCGGCTACGCCGCGGGCCAGTCCGCGCTGCTGGGCGTGCCGGCGGACCGGATCGACGTGCTGCCGCACTACCTGCCCGCCGAGGCGTTCGCGGAGCACAGCCGGGCGGATCAGGGGAGCTACGCGCTCGTGGCCTCCCGGCTCTCGTCCGAGAAGGGCATCGACGCCGCCATCGAGGCCTCTGCGTCCACCGGCATTCCCCTGCGGGTGGCGGGGGAGGGACCGGCCGCGGCGGATCTCGCCGCCCTCGCCGAGCGCAGCGGAGCGCCGGTGGAGTTCATCGGCCGGCTCGAGCGCGCAAGCGTCGCGCGCGAGCTCGCCGGTGCGGCGATGCTGCTGATGCCGTCGCGCTACCACGAGTTCGCCCCGTACTCGGCGCTCGAGGCGATGGGCGCCGGCGTGCCGGTGATCGCGTCCGCGCTCGGAGGCCTCCCGGAGATGCTCGGCGCCAAGCGCTGCGTGCCGCCGGGCGACACCGCCGCCCTCGCCGGCCGGATGACCGCGCTCTGGGAGAGCCCCGAGCTGCGCCGCACGGAGGGCGACGAGCTGATCGCGAGGGCGCGCGCCGGTCACGGCGAGGCGCGCTACATGAAGCGGCTGCTGCGACCTCTACGACTCGCGTTCGGCAGCATGCGCACCACGGCGGCCCAGTAGGCGCGCTGGCCGCGCGCCAGCATCCGGATGCCCGCGAGCCCTCCGAGGTTTGGGTTGTCGACCTCGGCTGTGAGGCGCCGCGCGAATTCGCGCTCTGAGACCGTCCTGCCGGCCTGCACACGTCGGCGGCGCTCCAGCAGTTCCGGAAGCGCCCGAAGCACCGCGCCCTGCGCGCGCAGCTTCGCGCGCAGCCAGCCCCCTCGGGCGGCCACGGCCAGCAGCGCGACCTCGGCCACCAACAGGGCCGGGGCCACGAGCAACAGCAATCGGGCGGGGTAATCGCACACTAGCGTCCACCAGCGGTTGCGCTCGAGCAGGAACCACTTGCGCCTCGCCCTTGGCGAACTGTCGTAGTCATGCTCGACCACGACGTCGGCCGGCGCAATGCCGACAGCTGATTCACCGAGCCACAGGCGCAACCCGAGGTCCATGTCCTCGCAGTACATGAACGTAACGCTGGTCGCAAGCCCCTTCGAGTCGCTCCCAGTTCCGCACGGCGCACCACGAGAGCGGCCCCGGCAGCGCGAAGCCCACCTCGGTCGGCTCACTCGGGGCACTCGCCACGGGATCGCTGCAGCACGCCGCGCCCAGCCGATGCCGAGACGAAGTGCCACGAGCACGTTGCCCGCCGTGTTGATCGTTGCGCCGCCATTCATCGTCACAATCGCCTGCCACGCGCCCCAGTCTGGCCGCAGCTCCTCAACGCGGCGCAGCTCGTCGAGGCATCCGGTGCGCCGGCGTGGCGTCCGGGTTCAAGAAGAGCAGCAGAGGGGTCGAGCTGGCCGCGGCGCCTGCGTTGCAGCCCCCAGCGAACCCGACGTTGGCGCGATGCTCCAGAACGCTGGCCTCGGGCGCGGCTGCCCGTGCGAGCCTCACCGTCTGGTCGGACGAACGCCGTTGTCCACCACAACCAGCTCGTCTCCGGTCGCAGTTGCGCGGAGACGGCGCGCAGGGTTCCCGACGTGCGCGGCGCTCTCGTGCGTGACGATGACTACGGCGAGCGCGGGCTCAGCCACTCCACCGTCTCGGCGATGCCTTCACGCAGGTCGATGCGCGCCTCCCAGCCAAGCAGCCGCTGCGGCCTTCTCGACCGACGGCCAGCGGCGCTGGACGTCCACCTCGAAGCTCGGCAGGTGCTGCAACTCGAACTCGGAGGGATCGCGTCCGGACGCCTCCCAGATGATCCGGCGATGTCGGCGATGGTGCGCTCGTCGGACGCGGAGATGTTGAAGTCCTCGTTCTGCCCCGCGCGGCTCTCCATCGCCGTGACGATGCCATCGGCGATGTCGTCCACGTGGGTGAGCGTGCGCGTCTGCTCGCCCGACCCGAAGATCTCAAGCGGGTGCTGGCCCGAGAGCACCTTGCTGATCAGGTCGGGTACGAGGTGCGCGATCCCCGGCTCGTCGTCGGGCAGCTCGCCCGGCCCGTACGCGTTGAAGGGTCGGCAGATCGTGTAAGGAAGCCCGTGCTCGTCGTGCAGCGCGCGGCAGTAGACCTCGCCAGCGAGCTTCGAGAAGCCATAGGCGGACCTTGGAGCGGGGCAGCTGTGAACGTGGCGCTCCGTGGTCGGGAACTCGGTCGCGTTCTCGAACATCATCGAGGACGATACGTAGACGAGACGCTCGACAGGCTCCTCCAGGGCCGCCCTAAAGACGGCGTTGTAGAGGGCATTGTTCACCTCGAGCAGGGTGTGCGGAAGCCGGTGGAAGTTGGCGATGCCGCCGACGATCGCCGCGAGGTGGATCACGTACGTGCAGTCCGCCATCGCGGCACGCGCCGCGTCGAGCTCGCGCAGGTCGCCGCGGTGCAGCTCGCACGTCTCGGCCATCCAAACGGGAGCCTCGCGCTGGTCCGACACCCGCACGGTCCAGCCGCCCTCGCGCAGCAGCCGCCTGACCACGGCCGAGCCGATCGTGCCGGCCCCGCCTGTCACGAGCACCCGGCTCACTCGGCGATCACGCGCTCGTGCGCTTCGCTGAATACCGAGCGGGAGCCCGTCACGTTCCACGGGTCGACCACCAGCGTGCCCTCCGGCAGGCGCTCCAGCAGTCCCTCGAAGGCCGAGTGGTTCGTGGCCACCACCACGGCGTCCGCGCCCTCGAGCACCGAGTCGAGCGGCTCCGATTCCGCCGGTACGTGCGGGTCGTGGCGCGCCACATGGGCCAGTTCGCGCTCGAGCATGCGCACGAGCTTGTAGGAGAGCGAGTCGCGAACGTCGTCGGAGTCGCGCTTGAAGGTGAGTCCGAGCACCGCGATCTTCAGGTCGCGGAGCGATCCCCCGAGCCGCGACTTCAGGCCCTTGACCACGAACAGCGGAACCGTCTCGTGCACCCGCGAGACGGCGAGCAGCATGCCCGGCGCGTTCGAGCGTTCCTCGGAGAACGTGAAGTCCTTGCGCAGGCAGGCGCCGGCCGTGAGCCCCGGCGCCGCCATTCCGCCGCGCGGGTAGTCGTGGTTGATCAGTTCGATCACGTCGAACACGTTCGCCCCGTACTGCTCGCACTCCATCATCAGCAGGTTCGGCAGGGCGAACTGCGTGTAGCGCAGGATGTTGGTCCAGATCTTGGCCAGCTCGGCCTGCACCGGATCGGTTTGGACGATTTCGGTGCCGAACGCCTCGAACAGCTCGGCCGCCCTGGCGCCCGAGTGCTCGCCCACGCCGCCGACTATGCAGGGCAGCGTCGCGATCTCCTCGAGGAAGTGGTTCTCGGCGATCCGCTCCGGCACGTGCGACACGAACAGGTCCTCGCCCACCCGGAATCCGCGGCGCTGCTCCACGTAGCCGGCCACCCACTCCGTCGTGCCGGGCGCGACGGTGGAGCGCAGGATCAGCGAATGGCCCTCGCGCAGCACCGGCAGGAGATCGTCGACCACGCCGCGCACGTGCGAGATGTCGATCTCGATGTGGACATACGAGGGCGTGTGCGGAGTGAGAACGATGTGGTCGGCCTGGGCGGCGTCCTGAACGGCCCGCGTCAGCTCGAGCCGGTCGCCCTCGAGCACGCGCTCGAGCAGCTCCTGTGTGCCGGTCTCCGAGAACGGCATCTGGCCTGCCGAGAGCTGGTCCAGCACCCCCTGCTGGCGCTCCACGCCGATCGTGCGCAGCCCCCGATCCGCAAATGACAGCGCGAGTGGCAGGCCGACCCGGCCGAGGCCGATGACGGCGACGCTCGCTTCCATGGGGCGCAGTCTATTTACGCTCGCTGAGGTACTGGCGCGCAAACGCGAGCACGAAGCGAGGGTTGAAGTAGAGGTAGCGCGGCAAGAGCCGGCGCGGCTCCTGAGCGATCCGGTAGATCCACTCGAGCCCGCGCTCCTGCATCCACGAGGGTGCCTGGGAGATGCGCCCGGCGTGGAAGTCGAAGGCGGCGCCCACCGCGCACATCACGGGCACGTCGAGCCGCTCACGCATGCGCGCCATCCACTTCTCCTGCTTCGGCACGCCGATGCCCACCCACAGGACGTCGGGATTCGCCTCGTTGATCTGACCGACGAGCGCGTCCTCCTCCTCGGTGGTCATCGGCCGGAAGGGCGGCGAGTAGCCGCCGACGATGTTGATGCCCGGATGGTGCTTGCGGAGGTTGAGCGCGAGCTGCACGAGCGAGCCCTGGTCGCGGCCTCCATAGAGCCAGACGCGGTGGCCGCGCTCCGCGCAGCGGTCGTTGTAGCGGAGCATCAGCTCGGGCCCGTAAACGCGGTCCTCGAGGTTCCCGCCGAGCATGTTCGCCGCCCAGACGACGGGCATGCCGTCGGGCAGGACGAGCGTCGCGCCCCGGAGCGCCTCACCCATCTCGGGATCGTCGTAGCCGACGGTCAGGGCGTGCACCGCCACGGCGCACACGTAACCGCGCTCGCGGTTCTCGACCATGGCGTCCATCGCGTCGATCGCCGTGCGGTAGTCGGCGAGTGCGACGGGAGTGCCGAGGATGTCGCGGGTGGGGATCTCCGCGGCCGCAGAGACAGGCCCCGACACGCTCTGTGGTTGCGGCTCGACGCGGGTCATTCAGGCGGTCGCGAAGTGTAGCCCTCCGGAGACGCGCGTAAGCTGGCCGACCATGCGTGGCTCCGGCGAGGCGCGGCTGGTCGCGTCCGGCGCCGTGCTCCAGCAGCTCGCTCAGGCCTTCGGACTGCTCGCGTTGCTCGCGATCGTGACGCTGCTGGCCAGGGACCTGCGGGTGGCCGAGCTCGGCGCCTACGGGCTGGTGGCATCGCTCGCCGGCTATCTCCTGGTGCTGCGCAACAGCGTTGCGAGCGCGGCGGTGAGGGCGATGGCCAGCGCCGCGGACCCGGAGGAGCGCAGCCGCGTGTTCGCTGCGGCGGCCGCGCTTTACGTCGTCGTGGGGCTCGCCACGGGGGTGCTCATCGCCCTGGCCGCGCTCGGGATTGCGGCGCTGGCACTCGACGGCGAGCTCGCCCGCCAGGCGCGCATCGGCGGGCTGGGCCTCGGCGCGCTCACGGCGGTTGGCATCGCCGCGAGCGTGTATCTGGATGCCCTGCGTGCCGAGCGGCGCTTCGTGCAGGCGGCGGGCGCCGAGATGGCCGCAGTCGCCCTCTACCTCGTCGTGATGGTCACGCTGATCCTGACGGGCGCGGGCCTCGGCGCCCTAATCGCCGTGAGTGGCGCGCTGCCGCTCCTCAGCGGCGTGATCTGCGCCGGGATCGCCCGGCGCGCCGGGCTCCCGCGCCAGCTCAGCCGAAGCGGCCGCGAGCGCCGCCACACGGCTGCGATCGTGCCGACGGCCGGCTGGCTGCTCGTGATCGAGCTGTCGAACCTCTGCATGTACGCCTCCGGGCGGATCGTGCTCGGCGCGTACCGCACGCCCACGGCCGTCGGGCTGTACGAGGGCCCGGTGCGCGCCCACAACCTGCTCTATGCGCTCGGTGGCGCGCTCGCCGTGCCGACCGTGCCGACGGCCTCGCGCTACGTGGCCACGGGCGACGAGCGCCGCCTCCACGAGCTGGCCGTTCGCGGCAGCCGCTACACGCTGGCGCTGTTCGTGCCCCTGTGCGTGACGCTGATGGCACTCGCCGAGCCGATCCTCGCCGTCTGGCTGGGAGACCGCTACACCGGCGGCGCCACGGCGCTCACGATCCTGGTGGCGTACTGGCTGCTCTACGGCGCGCTCGTGGTCACGCCCGGCTTCCTCGTGGGCGTGGGGAGGGCGCCCCAGGTGGCCCGGATCATGGTGGTGCTGGCGGTGTCCAACCTCGCGCTGGCGCTGCTGCTCACGCCCGAGCTCGGGGTGGAGGGACCGGCGCTCGCGACCACGATCCCCTTCGTGCTCGCCTTCCCGCTGATGCTCCGCAACGGCCTGCTGCGCCACGGGCGTGCCCGTCTCAGAGCTGGTGCGGCGCGCGTTCGCGCCGGCCTACGCCGTCGGCGCCGTGCTCGCGGCGATCCTGCTCGGCGTTCGCCTGCTGGCGGAGCCCGACGGTCTTGTCGCGGTCGGGGGCCTGGCAGCTGGCGGCGTGCTCGGCTACTGGGCCGCCTTTACCGGCTCGTGGCCTTCGACGAGAGCGAGCGCGCCTAGTCCGAGGCATGCTGCGGCGGTGAGCGCTCCAGTAGCTCGAGGTCGGCGTCCACCATCAGCCGCACGAGCTCCTCGAAGGAGGTGGTCGGCCGCCAGCCGAGCTGGTCACGCGCCTTCGAGATGTCTCCAACCAGGTTCGCCATGTCGGTCGGGCGGAGGAATCGGGGATCGGTGCGCACGTGATCCTGCGGGTCGAGGCCCACGTGGGCGAAGGCGATCGAACGAGATCGCGGACGCTGTGACGCTCGCCGGTGGCGATCACGAAGTCCTCCGGCTCGGGCTGCTGGAGCATGAGCCACATGGCCTCCACGTAGTCCTTGGCGTAGCCCCAGTCGCGCTCGGCCTCGAGGTTGCCGAGCAGGAGCTCGTCCTGAACGCCCAGCTTGATCGCGGCGGCTGCGTGGGTGACCTTGCGGGTCACGAACTCGAGCGGCCGGCGCGGCGACTCGTGGTTGTAGAGGATTCCAGACGCGGCGAACAGCCCGTAGCCGTCGCGGTAATTGACGGTCACGAAGTGCCCGTAGCACTTGGCGGCGCCGTAAGGGCTGCGCGGGTCTGAAGGGCGTGGTCTCGCGTTGGGGGACCTCCTCCGGCAAGTCCGAACATTTCGGACGACGACGCCTGGTAGAAGCGCGCATCCGGCGCGGCCTGGCGAATCGCCTCGAGCATGCGCGCGGTGCCGACCGCCGTCAGCTCGGCCACGAGGACCGGTTCGAGCCAGGATGTCGCGACAAAGGACGTTCCCGCCAGGTGGTAGATCTCGGCCGGCGCGGATGTGCGCAGCACGTTCTCGAGGGAGCCGTGGTCGAGGAGATCGCCGCTGTGGAGGACGAGGCGGTCGCGGAACCCCTCGAGCCGCTGGAACGGCTCGCTCACCGACCCCGCACCATGCCATGGACCTCGTAGCCCTTCGATAGCAGCAGCTCAGCGAGGTAGCTGCCGTCCTGGCCGCCGATGCCTGTGATGAGCGCTCGTGGGGTCAACGGTGGGGAGGCTAGTCGAGCTGGTGGTCCACCCGGTCCGCCACAAGGCGCGCGAGCGCGAGCGAGGAGGTGGCCGCGGGGGATGGGGCATTCCGGACGTGAAGCGCCCGCTCGGTCTGCGACAGCACGAAGTCATCGACCAGAGCGCCGTCGCGCGCGAGTGCCTGCGCCCTGACTCCGGAGTACCACGGGCTGAAGTCTCCGGGCTCGAGCTCGGGGACATACTGCGCGGCCGCTCGGGCGAAGCGCCGCGTGCTGGCGGCATACGCCAGCTCTCGCACGCCGGTGCGCCACCAGCGCGCGGCCATTCTCCATGTGCCCGGCCAGGCGAGCGAGCGGGATAGGCGCATCGGCGCCAGTAGCGCGCTCGGCCCGAGCGACACCTCGCCGCCAATGTGCCGGCTCAGATGCACCCCTAGGAAGGGCAGGGCGGGGTTGGGAACCGGATAGATGAGTCCGCGGACCAGGTGGCTGCGATCCGCCCGCAGGCGCAGGTAGGCGCCGCGGAACGGGACGATGCGTGGGTCCGGGTCCGCCCCCGCGCGTACGGCCAGCTCGTCGGCCCATACACCGGCGCAAAAGACCGCAAACCGAGGTCGTGTCTCGCCCTGGGTGTGCACGAGCCGAAGCCGGCCTGGGCGTGCCTCAATCGCCTTGACCTCGCAGCCGGTCGCAACATGACCGCCCTCTTCGTGGAGGTCGGCCGCCAGCGAGCGGGCCACCTCGGCGAAATCGACGACGCCCGTCTCGGGCGAGTGGAGCGCCGCCACCCCGCGGGCGTGGGGCTCGATCTCGCGCAGCCCGTCATGGTCCAGGCGGCGCAAACCGGGCACCTCGTTGCGGCGGCCACGGCGCTCGAGCTCGTCGAGCCGCGCCAAGCTCACCGGCGTCGCGCGCGACGATGAGCTTGCCGGAGCGCGTGAAAGGGATGCCGCGCTCCTCGCAGTAGTCGTACAGCATGCGTGCGCCCTCCACGCACAGCCGCGCCTTCAGCGAGCCGGGGGCGTAGTAGATCCCCGCATGCACCACGCCGCTGTTGTGGCCGGTTTGATGTTGCGCCACGTCGCGCTCGCGCTCCAGCACGACGATGCTGGCGCCGGGTTTGCGCCTTACCAGCTCGCGCGCGGTGGCCAGACCGAGAATGCCGCCACCGACTACCGCGAAGTCGGGCTCAGCGGCGGCTGGCGGAAGGGAGATCCTCGACCTCTGCAGCGGTCTTCGTCGGCGGCCTGCTCGGCAGTGCGCTCCTCCTGGCGGTGCAGCCGCTCCTCGAGCAGCGCGAGGCGCTGCGCGAGCACCTTGGACTGGTCGGTGAGCCGCGAGACGGCGAGCGAGAAATGCAGCAGCAGGACCAGCACGAAGCCGAACGCGACTGCGAACAGCGCGTTCGGCGCGTAGTCCACGTGCACCAGGTTCGCGAGGCCTTCGAGCGCGCCGGTCCACACCGAGAGCAGCAGCAGGACGCCGGCGCTGAACAGCCACAGGATTGCGTAGCGCTCCAGCAGGCGGCGGCGGCGCACCAGCTCCAGCAGCACCAGCAGCAGTACGCCGCTGGCGCCACCGCGAGGATCTGAAGGCGGGTGTCCATCAGATTCCCTGGGCGGCGGTCACCGCGGCGTCCTCGCCCGGCTCGACGGTGTGGCGGCGGCGGAACAGTCCCACGAAGATCGCGAGGAGCACCTTCATCATGTAGTACGCCGACTTGCCGGACCCGCCAATCGACGACACGCCCCCGTGGCGGGTGAACATGCGCACGGGTACCTCGCACATCCGCAGCCGGTGCCAGTGCACCATCAGCACGGCCTCAACCTCGGGATAGTCGTGCGGGTAGTCGCGTGCGAACACGGAGATGCCGCGGCGGTTGATCAGCCTGAAGCCGGAGGTGGGATCGCTCACCCGCTGTCCCACGATCCGCGAGAGCAGGAACGCGAAGACGTGGATGCCCGTGCGGCGGCTGACCGGCGCGGGGTACTCGTGGTCCTCGGTGAGGAAGCGCGAGCCGCAGACCATGTCCACGCCGCGCTCGCGCATCGTCTCCTCGAGCTTGTCGATCTCCGCGGGATCGTGCTGGCCGTCGCCATCCACCTGAACCGCGTAGTCGTAGCCATTGTCCATCGCGAACTTGAACCCGGCCTGCACAGCGCCGCCGATCCCGAGGTTGAACGGCAGGCGCAGAACGCAGGCACCAGCGTCCCCGGCGATGCGAGCCGTGGCGTCCGTGGAGCCGTCGTCCACCACAACCACGTCATAGTCGGGCGCGTTGGTGCGCAGCTTGCGCACCACGTCTCCGACCGACGCGGCCTCGTTGTAGGAGGGCACGACGGCGAGCTTTCTCGGCATGGTGATCATGGAGGTACTCATCCGAGCAACAGCCCGGCGGCCCCAAGGTTGCGCTAACCGCCTCCCTGGCCGCGAGCGCGGGGAGCATAGCGTCACGGCACGGCCGAAGAGCCGCCGGTGCACGAGCGCCTCGAGCCGCGCCGGCACGGGCCGCGCTCCCCAGAACCAGCGGTGAGCGCCCGCTCGCCCGGGCCAACTCCTCCCTCGCGCGCCAATTCTCCGGCGCTGGCGTAAAGCGCGGCGTGCTTACGCTGCAGCGCGGCTCGGTGTGCCGGTAGCGGCGGCGGTCCTCGCGCAGCTTCGAACTCGTCATGGCGCCGGTACTCGAGCGTCACCGCGTCAACGCAGTGCCCGCGCCAGCCCGTGCGCCAGCGCGTTCAGCCATAGCTCCCAGTCCTCGTAGTGCTCGAATGCCGGGTCGAAGCCGCCCGTGTCCTCGACCAACTCGCGCCGCATCAGCGCCGAAAGGCCGATCGTGTGCCGGTGAAGCAGGCGGTAGGGGTTGTAGTCCGGGAAGCGAGCGTGCCGTCCCAGGCGCCGAAAAAGCGCATCGTCCCAAAGCTGAAGCCAAGCCGCGGGTCCGCGTCGAGCGGCGCCCGCAGAGCGTCGAGGCCCCCGGCGCGAGCCGGTCGTCGGCGTCCAGCACGATCGCGTAGGGCGTCTCGACGCGCGCCAGGCCGGCGTTGCGGGCGTGGCAGACTCCACGGTTCTCCTGACGCACCACCTGCACCGGGCGCGGCAGCGCTCGAGAACCGCGTGCGTGTCGGCGTCGGTCGAGCCGTCATCCACGACGACCACGCGGGCGCCCTGAGCGAGGACGCTGTCGACCGCCTCGCGCAGATAGCGCCCGTGGTTGAAGCAGGCGATGACGGCGGTGATGTCGTCGTTGGCCACGCCGAGCATTCCAGACATGCGCCTGTCATGCGGCCAACGGCCACGGCTGCGAGGGATCGGAGTCGGCACCGCGCGAACGCAGTCTACCGTAGGGCTCCGGCCACGACGAGATCCGCGGCGGACCGGCGCGCTTGGGAGCGTCGAACCCACGCATCATCGCCGGTCGCGCGTGTCGCGCGCCCAAGGAGGCGGATCGCGAGCGCCTCGTTCTGAGCCATCATCGCGTCGCGCCCGGACTTCGAGCCGGCGCGTGAAAGCGGAAGCGACGAGCGGATCAGGGAAGCGATGCACCGCCGGCGGTGCATCAGTCGGAGGTAGAAGTCGTAGTCGGCCGCGTCGACCCAGCGCTCGTTCAGGAGTACCACTCTCGGCAGAAGTGAGCGGCGGAACACGAACGTCGGGTCGGGATGTAATCACCGAGGAATAGGTAGCGCCGAAGCTCGGAGCGGCGGGCAGGTAGGTCCTGCCGTACGCGCCCATCCTCGTCCGTGAACTGGATTCCGCCGTAGAGCATGTCGATGTCGGGACTCGCTCCGCCAGGACCGCGTGCAGCCTCTGTCCAGCGCCTCCGGGTTGTAGGCATCATCCGCGTTGAGCCAGGCACAGAGGTCGCCGGTCGCGGCTTCGAGGCCCTTATTGACGGCGTGAGTCTGTCCGCGGTCCGGCTCGGAGCGCCAGCGGAGCCGCAGGGTCCTTACGGGTCCGAACGATATTCGTCGTGCCGTCGGTCGGAGCCGCCGTCGATCACGATGTGCGGCGGGCGGCGCCTTCGCGCGGCTGAGGATGGGTCGCACCCGGCCCGACTCCGCTGAGTTGAAACTGGGCTCTGGCGCTGAGCGTCACGCTCAACGCCCCCAGCGGTTGATGCACGGGATGACCGCGCCTATGTCGTCGTTCGCCATTCGAGGTTGACATCCTGTCGCACATGATGCGAAGAAGGCGCTCATCACCGGCATCACGGGACAGGACGGCTCGTACCTGGCCGAGCTGCTGCTCGGCAAGGGCTACGAGGTCCACGGCATCATCCGGCGCTCGTCGCAGCTTCAACACCGAGCGCATCGACCACCTCTACCGCGACCCGCACGAGGCGGGCGTGCGCCTGTTCCTCCACTACGGCGACCTGGCCGATCCGCGTGGCGCTGACCAAGCTGCTCTACGAGCTGCAGCCCGACGAGATCTACAACCTCGGCGCGCAGAGCCACGTCCGCGTGTCGCTTCGACATGCCCGAGTACACCGCCGACGTCACCGGCGCTGGGCACGCTCCGGCTGCTCGAGGCGATCCGCGAGTCCGGGCGTCGCAGACGCGCTTCTACCAGGCGTCCTCCTCCGAGATGTTCGGCACGGCGCCGCCGCCGCAGACGCGAGGCGACGCCGTTCCACCCGCGCAGCCCCTACGCGCGTGGCCAAGGTCGTACGCCTACTGGATCGACGGTGAACTACCGCGAGGCGTACGGCATGTTCGCCGTGCAACGGCATCCTCTTCAACCACGAGTCGCCGCGCCGCGGCGAGACGTTCGTCACCCGCAAGATCACCCGCGCCGTGGCGCGCATCAAGCACGGCCTGCAGGACAAGCTGTACCTCGGCAACCTCGACGCCAAGCGCGACTGGGGCTACGCCCCCGACTACGTCGAGGCGATGTGGCTGATGCTGCAGCGGACAAGCCGGACGACTACGTGATCGCGACCGGCGAGACCCACACGGTGCGCGAGTTCCTCGAGCTGGCCTTCGGCGCATGCCGGGCTCGACTGGGAGCAGTACGTCGAGATCGACCCGCGCTATTTCCGCCCGGCCGAGGTCGAC
>CAWDLE010000025.1:0-36526 GCA_963803085.1 uncultured Thermoleophilaceae bacterium
CCTTTCCACTGATGCTGCGCAACGGCCTGCTGGTCACGGGCGTGCCGTCTCGGAGCTGGTGCGGCGCGCGTTCGCGCCCGCCTACCTGCTTGGCGCGGCGCTCGCATGCCGCGCTGATCGTCCTCCGGCTCGCGCTCGACCCGGATGGTCTCGTGACTGTGGGATCCGGCGGCCGGCGGGGTCCTCGGCTCCTGGGCGCTGTTCTACGGTCTCGTGCTCGAGGCGTCCGAACGAGAGCTCGTGCGCGACCTATTCACGCTCGCTCGCTGAGCTTCAGATGCGGGGGGAAGAGTGCGCTCCGCGCTCCAGGTGCTCGAGGTCCGCGTCGACCATCAGCCGGACGAGCTCGTCGAAGGTCGTGCGCGGATGCCAGCCGAGCTTCTCGTGCGCCTTCGACGCGTCACCCACCACGTGCTCCACGTCCGCCGGGCGCAGGAACTGGGGGTCCGTGCGCACGTAGTCCGACGGATCGAGCCCGACCTGGTCGAACGCCACATCGACGAGCTCGCGCACGCTGTGGATCTCTCCGGTCGCGATCACGAAGTCGTCCGGCTCGTCCTGCTGGAGCATCAGCCACATCGCCTCTACGTAGTCCTTCGCGTAACCCCAGTCGCGCTCGGCACTCAGGTCGCCGAGCACCAGCTCGGTCTGGTGCCCGGCCCGGATGGCGGCGGCTCGCGTGGGTCACCTTCCGGGTCACGAACTCGAGCGGACGGCGCGGCGACTCGTGGTTGTAGAGGATCCCCGAGGCGGCGAACAGGCCGTAGCCCTCGCGGTAGTTGACGGTTGCGAAGTGCGAGTAGCACTTCGCCGTTCCGTAGGGACTGCGCGGGTTGAAGCGCGTGCGTCTCGCGCTGGGGAACCTCCTCGGGCTTCCCGAACATCTCAGACGAGGACGCCTGGTAGAAGCGCGTGTCCGGCGTGACCTGTCGTACCGCCTCGAGCATCCGCGCCGTTCCGACGGCGGTGAACTCTGCCGTGAGCACGGGCTGCGACCAGGATTCGGCGACGAAGGAGGTCCCCGCGAGGTGATACACCTCGACGGGCTCGCACTCACGGAGCACGTCCTCCAGGGAGTGCTGGTCCTGGAGGTCGCCGCTGTGCAATACGAGGCGGTCTCGAAAGCCCTCGAGCCTTGACATCGGCTCCGTCGTCGAGCCCCGAACCAGCCCATGGACCTCGTAGCCCTTGTTCAGGAGCAACTCGGCGAGATAGCTGCCGTCCTGCCCGCCGATGCCGGTGATGAGTGCGCGCACGCGCCGAGCGTACTTGCAATGCTGCCGGTATGACCGATTCGGCTACTCCCGCCTTGAAGAAGGCGCTGATCACCGGAATCTCCGGCCAGGACGGGTCCTACCTGGCCGAGCTGCTGCTCGACAAGGGCTACGAGGTCCACGGCATCGTGCGGCGCTCATCAAGCTTCAACACGGATCGCATCGACCACCTCTATCGCGACCCTCACGAGAAGGGCGTCCGGCTGCTGACCCACTACGGCGACCTCTCGGACCCGGTGGCGCTGACGAAGCTCCTGTACGAGCTCCAGCCCGACGAGCTGTACCACCTCGGGGCTCAGAGCCACGTGCGTGTGTCCTTCGACATTCCGGAGTACACCTTCGACGTGACCGCCGCCGGCACGCTCCGGCTGCTCGAGGCGATTCGCGCGTCCGGCGTCGATACGCGCTTCTACCAGGCCTCGTCTTCCGAGATGTTCGGCGCCGCGCCGCCCCCGCAGTCCGAGAAGACGCCACTTCATCCCCGCAGCCCTTACGCGGTTGCCAAGGTCGCGGCCTACTGGGCGGCCGTCAACTACCGCGAGGCCTACGGGCTGTTCGCGAGCAACGGCATCCTCTTCAACCACGAGTCGGAGCGTCGGGGCGAGACGTTCGTGACGCGCAAGATCACCCGCGCCGTGGCTCGCATCAAGCACCAGCTCCAGGACAAGCTGTACCTGGGTAACCTCGACGCCAAGCGCGACTGGGGCTACGCGCCGGACTACGTGGATGCGATGTGGCGGATGCTCCAAACCGACGCTCCCGGGGACTACGTCATCGCCACCGGGGAGTCACACTCGGTGCGGGAGTTCCTCGCGCTGGCTTTCGAACGCGTCGGCCTCGATTGGGAAAAGCACGTTGAGATCGACCCGCGCTACTTCCGCCCGTCAGAGGTGGACGCCCTGCTGGGCGACGCCTCTCGTGCAAAGGAAGAGCTCGGCTGGGAGCCACGCGTTGCATTCCGGGAGCTGGTCGGGATCATGGTCGACGCCGACGTGAACGCCCTCGCTGACCAGCTGGCGGGCAAGGTCGTCCGCTACAGCCACGAGGGAACCGGCGGTCAGGCCGCCAGCGTTCGCGCAAGCTCGTAGAGCTCGCAGTGCCGGCGCGCCGCGGCCTCCCAGGTGAAGGCTCGCGCCTGCGCCAGGCCCGCCTCACGCAGGCTGGCGCGCAGGGAGTCGTCCTCAACGACTCGCGTGATCGAGGCGGCGATCTCCTCGACCGACTCCGGGTCGAAGGTAAGCGCCGCGTCACCGATGACCTCCGCGAGTGAGCCCCGCGTGGAGCTGGCCACCGGACATCCACACGCCATCGCCTCGAGCGGGGGTGCGCCGAAGCCTTCATACAGGCTCGGGAAAATCATGGCGAGTGCACCGCGGTAAAGAGCGGGAACGTCGTCCGGGTCGAGGTAGCCGAGATGGTGCACGCGCGACCCGACGCCCACACCCCGCGCACGCGCTCGAAGCGCGTCGCACGCGACCGTAGTTCTCTCCGGTGAGCACCAGATGCAGGTCCCGGTCCTCCACCCTTGCCAGCGCATCGATGAGCCGGTCGTGGTTCTTGTGCGGCCACAGGTTCGCCGGGTAGACGACGTAGCGCTCGGGCAGCGACAGCCGCTCCGCGAGCGTCGCATCCGCCGACGTCGGATCCGGGGCCGAAGCGGGTCGTGTCGATGCCCATCGACACGGCCACGACCCGTCCTCTGGGATTCCGGCGATCTCGATCAGCCTCTCGCGTGAGTAGTTGCTCGTCGTGAGCACGAGGTCCGCGCGCCGGGCGGCTCCCTCGTAGGCCCAGCGGCGGTAGGCCGCTCGGCTCGCGAGAACAGCGCGGGCATCTCGCGGTGCTGGAGGTCGTAACACCGTCGTCACCGTCGGCACGCCCGGCAGCGCGGAATCGGGCACCGTGACGGGGTGATGGAGGACGTCGATGCCGTGCGGCAGTTCGCGCGCGACGCGCGCGGGGCGCGGCGTGCGCAGCGGTCATCGCCGGCAGCCGGGTGAGCGTGCCGTCGCCCGAGCGATAGCGCTGCACGCGGTGCAGGCTCCACCGGGCCCGCCGACGCGCTCGCGGTAGGCCCGCATGACCAGCGCGATTCGCGAGCACGCTCACTTGATCCGGGCCGTTGCCGGCGGCGAACTCCCGCAACAGACCCTGGACATTGGATTCCGAGCCCCCCACGCGCCCGGGGAGCAGCGTCAGCAGGGAGAACGCGACGTGCACGGCGCCGATGGTACGTGCGTGCGGCCGCTGCCGAGCCTCCGACTACCCTCCCGCCGATCGAGGCGACGCAGACAGCGACTACCCGAGTCGACCCGCGCTGATGCGAGTCCTGCACCTGACCCCCGAGCTGCCCAGCTGGCCGGGAGGAACCGGTGGCGCCACCAGGCAGTTTCATCTGCTCGCCCGCCTTGCCGAGCTCGGTCACGAGATCACGGTCGTGTGTCCAGTCCCCGGTGATGACGACCAAGCTGGAGCCAGGCTCGCCGCGGTGGGCATCCGGCTCGTGGCCTACGAGCGACCGCGCAGTCGTATGCGCGAGGTGGCCAAGGCACTGGCCGGGCGGCCATCGCTCCTGCCGGCTGCGCTCCGTGACCCGGTGCTGCCCTGGCAGGTCAGCGTCTTCTGGCAGGAAATGAGGCCCCTCGCCGAACGGGAGATCAGCGAGAACCCGCCCGATGTCGTACTGATAGAGCACGACAACGCGGCGGCCTGGATCGAGGCGATTCCGAAGGGAATCCCCGTCGTTCTCGTGCTTCAGAACAGTGGGCCAGACTACTATCGGAGCAGGGCGGCGAATGCCCGCGGGCTCCGGCGCATGCTGTTCAAAGCGGAGGAGGGCCGCTTCCGGCGGTTCCACGGCCGCTGGCTCGACCGCTACGCCGCGCTGATACCCGTATCCGAGAAGGACGCCGAGCGCATCCGGATCGCGAGCAGCCTGCCCACCTACGTCGTGCCGAACGGCGTCGCAAGCCAGGAGCTGACGCCCGCTCCCCCCTCTCGTGAGCCGGCGACAATCCTGTTCACCGGCACGCTCAACCACCCTCCCAACAGCGAAGGAATCGGCTGGTTCGCCGAACGCATCTGGCCGGCGATCAGACGCGCCCGGCCCGACGCGATTCTCCTCGTGGTGGGGCGGGCTCCGCCGCCCGAGGTGACCGCCCTCGGCGACCTTCCCGGGGTCGAAGTGGTCGGGCCCGTCCCTGACGTGGCCCCCTTCTTCGCTCGCGCCACGGCGGTGGTGGTGCCTCTCCGCTCGGGAGGGGGACACGCCTGAAGATCCTCGAGGCGCTCGCGAGCGGACGCGCCTTGGTGTCGACGTCCGTGGGATGTGAAGGACTCGCGCTCGCAGACGGCACGGAGATTCTGATCCGCGACGATCCCGACACGTTCGCGGACGCCACATTGCAGTTGCTCGATGAGCCGAACCTGCGCGAGCGCCTGGCAACTCGCGGCCGCGAGGTGGTCGCCGGACGCTACGACTGGCGCGTACTGGGCGATGGCCTGGAGAGCGCCCTGCAACAGATCGCGCCGTCGACCCGCTAGATCTGGACTCAAACTTTGCGGCTCATCGGCATCAACAACACGTATCCCCCTACCTCGCTCGGCGGCTACGGCGAGGCATGCGCGGACGTCATGAGCGGCCTCGCATCCAGGGGACACGGCGTGACGATGCTGGTGTGTGGGGACCGGATGCAGCCCGCCGCCAACGGGTGCCGACGCCGCCCCCGTTGTCGTGCGTAGGGAGCTCGATTATGCGCTCGCCCCCTGGCGGAACCCGCGGGCTGGCCTACGCGCTACCCGTCATGATGCGCGGATCATTCGTCGGGCACTCGCCGAGGGGGTGGATGCAGCGCTCGTGTGGCATTGCCGGGGGATCGTCAAGACATCGCTGAGGCTCCTCCACGACGCCGGCGTGCCGGTGCTCTACATGCTCCACGATCGCTGGGTGCTCTACGAGCGCCCGGGTCACTGATAATGCCCTGGGGCGCCTCGACCATCTCGGCGCTTGGTGGCCGCGGGAGAATTCGGACGGATCCTAAGCTCCCGCATCGAGCTGCGCGCGCCCCCGATCGAACGCGACGGCACGGTCTGCTTCGTGAGCAGGTGGCTCCAAGGCGAGCACACGCGCCGCGGCTTCGATCCGCAGGAAACGCGGATCGTGCCGTGCGGCGTGAACCCTGACGCCTTCTCGCGCATGTCGCCTCCTCAGGCTCCGCCCAAGCGGCTGCTCTTCGCGGGCCGGATAGAGCCACGCAAAGGCCTGCACACGGCAATCCACGCACTGGCGACGCTCGATGCCGAAGTCACTCTCACCGTGGCCGGCCCAGAGGAAGACCGCGACTACCTTCGCGGGGTGCGAGTTCTCGCCGGGCAGCTCGGCCTGACCGACCGTGTGAGTTGGGTTGGCGAGGTCCCCCGCACGCGCATGCCGGGCCTGCTGGCAGACCATGACGTCCTGCTCTTCCCCTCGATCGGGGACGAGGCCTACGCACTCGGGCTCCTCGAGGCGTTGGTCGCGGGCCGACTGGTGATCACAAGCGCATCCGGTGGCCCGCAGGAGTACTTGCGGGACGGCCACAACGCACTCCTCCACGAGCCGGGAGACGTGGATGGGCTCGCATCTGCCATCGACAGCCTGCGGGCCGACCCGGGCCTGGCAGACCGATTGCTGGAGGGTGCCGCGATCACTGCGAGAGACCTCTCACTGGCAGCCGTGCTCGACCAACTAGAGGATTTGCTGGCCGAGCGCGCGGCGACGCCAATGGCCTCATGAGCGAGGTCTCAACCGAGCTCGGGGCCGAAGCCGAAGCGGAGGCCGTCGAGGTCACAGAAGCTCTCGGGACCGGGGCCCAGTCCCTTCTGGCCGCGGCAATGCTCGGGTCGGTGGGAACGCTCACCGTTGCGGCATTCGGTGTAGCTCGCACCAAGATCTTGGCGGTTGAGATCGAACCGGCAGGGCTGGGCCGCTACGGCCAAGTCTTGACCCTGCTGGCCGCCTTGAGCGCGGCCTCGGGGCTCGGGCTGGGCCTCGGCACCACGCGCGTGGTCGCCGAGTGCCGCGCGCGGAGAGATCGCCAAGGGCTCGGGCGCGCGCTCGAGGTGTCCTTTGCCGTGCCCCTGTTGATCGCGACTCTGCTCGCTGCCGCGCTTGCGTGCGGATCGGGTCTCCTGGCTCCCGTGCTCTTCGATGACGACAGCTGGTGGCTGCTGGTGCTTGCGGCCCTGGCCGTCCCCTTCGTGACCCTCCAGGGACCGTTGATCCACGCGCTGCAGGGTTTCCGAGACGTAACCGGCACCCAGATTGCGAACGTCTTCTTCGGGATCGCCCTTACCGTGACATCGGCGATCGGCGTGCTCGTCGCCGGCCTCAGCGGCGCGATCGTCGCGCTGGCGGCCGGCAACTTGGCGTATGCTGCGGCGCTCGCCTGGCGAATGCGGAGCCAGCTGGGGGCGGTGGGTGTCCGCCTCCGCCTGCGCGCCGGGCTGAGCAGGAGCCGCCTGCGCGAGCCGCTGATTCGCGGCATGCTCGCCATCGGGTTCGCCTCCGTGGGCGTTGGGATTGCCGCGACCATCTCCGAACTGGCGGTACGCACGTTCGTGCTGCAGGGGGACGGAGCCGACGCAGCCGGCAACTTTCAGGCGCTCCAGCTGATCTCCGTGCAGGTGGTGGGGGTGATCGTGGTGTCTGTCGTGTTCCTGACGTTCACCGCGATCACCGAGTCGCACGCCCGTGGTGAGACCGAGCGGACGCGACGTTCCCTTGACGACGCGCTCCGGCTTTCGCTCCTGCTTACACTCCCCGTGATCTTCGCACTCATATTGCTGCGCACACAATTCACCAGCCTGTTCTTGAGCTCGCAGTTCACCGATGTGGTGGACCTGCTCCCACGCCAGTTAACCGGCGACGCTCTGCGCACTATCGCGTGGGTTCTGGCAGGCGCGTTCGTGCCCCTCGGGATGACACGCCAGTGGGCAGTCGTCGTCGTCCTGGCCGTTGCCGTCTACATCGCGTCGGCCGCCGTGCTGGTTCCCGCACACGGGCTCAGTGGATCGGTGGATGCATACGTGATCGAGTGGGGAACCGCCGCTGTGGCCAGCGTGACGATCCTCTGGCGGCGCGGCCTGTTGGTCCTCGGGCCGATGACTGTGCGCGTCCTCCTGTTGACCCTGCTCGTCCCCGCAGCCGGCGCACTGTCGGAGCCAGCGATTCCCGTGGCACTTGCGCTGCTCGCGCTCGTTTCGATCATCCTGCTGCTGCTCGGCACGGCTGCCGACGAGCGGCAGGCGCTGGTGCTCAAGGTCCGCGAGCGGCTCGGGCGCTAGGCCTTCGGACGGAGGAAGTGGAACAGGCCGCAGGCGTAGGCTATCGTCGTCGAGCTCGTCGAGTTCGCGATGCCGCCGGAAGCGGCCTTCGTCGTCGACGCCGGCGAACTCGATCAGGTCGAGCTCGGGAACATCTCGACGACGTCCCGGGGGGCGTGGACGCGGTGTGCGTTAAAGCAGGTGCGAGGTTGTCCAACGGGCCCTGAGAACAACAGGTGACCCCCCGGTGCGAGTACCCGCTGGAGCTCGGACGCGGCCTTTCGCGTGCCGTCCGGATCGAGCGGATCGCCGTAGCGGCCGAGCCCGACGTGCTCGGCGACATGCAGACACGAAACGGAGGGCAGCGAACGATCCTCGAAAGGCATGTCGAGGATGCTGCCGGCGACGGACGTCAGGCCTTCGATGTCCACGTCGAGCGGCCGGATGTCGACGAACGTGATGGCCGTGATCGCGGTTAAGAAGCCCACGTAGTCGACCCGCGACCCGACGTCGACGTGCCGCCGAGGGCGGAGCTCGGCGACCTGTCGCGCCGCCCACACGTCCTGGTGAAAGTAGTGGCTGTCGATCGCCGACGTCGCCGTTCTGTCGTGGATCTGCGGATAGGCCTCGGCCAGACTGACCGAAGCGTCCGGAGCGAGCTTCCGGTAGCGGCGCAGATCCGCGAAGAATTGCCGGTAGCCCCGCGGGGCCGTCACGAGGCGGTCGATGTCCAGGACTGGGGTCACGAACCGCTTGAGGCCGAGCTCACGCACAGATTCGGGACCATAACCGTCGTTGTCCCCGCTGGTAGCGTGCGGGCGCGTGTCGTCCGTGGACCTGACTCTGGCGCGTCGTCTGCAGGCGGAGCTTCGCCTCGAGCGCGCGGTCGAGACCGGCACCTACCTGGGCGTCACGGCCCGTGCGCTAGCTTGAGTCTTCCCGGCGGTTGCCACGATCGAGCGCTCGGCTGACCTCCACCGCGAGGCCGCCCGCCTGCTCCAAGACCTTCCCCATGTGCAGCCGCTGCAGGGCCACTCGGTAGACCGACTCCCCGAGCTCGCCAATGACGAGACGCCGACGTTGTACTTCCTCGACGGCCACTGGAGCGACGGGGTCACCGCCGGCGCGGACGACGAGTGTCCGGTGCTGCGGGAGCTCCGTGCCATCGGATCGGGACAATCCGATGGACTGCCTCATCATCGACGACGCTCGGCTCTTCGCCGCTCCGCCTCCTCCGCCGCACGATCCTGCGGCTTGGCCGACGCTGCTCGAGGTGCTCGACGCGATACGCGCGGATCGACCGCACCACCACCTCACCATCCTCGACGACCAGATTCTCGCCGTTCCGCAAGAGGCCAGGGCGCTGGTCGACGGGTACGGGCAGAGCCTGCTGCCCGAAGAGCCGCGGCCCGGCTGGCGTGACCGAGCACAGCATCTCGGTAGGGCCCTGGTTGAACGCCTGCGCTGGCGACGTTAGGCGGCGGCGCGCGTCAGGCCAGGCCCGCCGCCGAGAAGATCGCGGCGAAGCGGTGGTCGTACGTGTGCTCCGCCAACGCTCGCTGGTAGCCCGCTTCCGCCACGGCCGCGCGCTCCTCGGGATGGCTCAGCCAGTAGCCGACCTGCTCCGCGAGCTCGTCGGTTCCGCTGAACACGCCGACCTCCTTGCCGGGCGTGAAGTACTCATCGAGGTGCGGAACCGTCTCGGTAAGCAGGAACCCGCCGCTGCCCGGCACCTCGAACGTTCGCCCCTTGATCTGGCTGGGACGTGGTTTCGCCCTGCCGACGTCTGCCCAACGTCCGCGAGCCAGTGCACCCAGGCGCGCACGAATCGTGCGGTGGGGCGTTGAGGAGTTGGAGAGGTTGAGGTTGATTGCGCTCGCGCCGAAGACGTGGACCATCCCGGCGTGGTCGATGCGGCCGTTTGGCCAACCATCGCCCCAGCACTGCACGTCGTAGCCACTCTCATGCAGGCTGGCGATCACCTCTCGTCGGTTGCCATGGGGCAGGCCGACGAACGTGACCTCGTGCTCGAGCGCCTCGGCGGTCTTGCGGTAGCCGTACCGGTTCACGCCCCACTGACTCAGGAGCGCTCGCTCATAGCCGATGGCGCGATACTTCGCTAGCGCGTCGCGGTCAGTGGTGATCGACCAGTCGAATGCGGGGGCGTAGTGGCGCGTGAACCCCTCGAAACGCCAATGGTCGTCGGCGAACCAGTTCATCGTCGGGCAGCCACCCGACCTGCCGACGGCGCTGATCGTGGCCGGGGGGATCTCCTCCTCGAAGAGGAAGAAGAACGCGAGGTCGGGATCGATCTCCGCCGCTAGGGCCACGAGCTCTTGGCCCATTTGTTCCTGTCCCACGGCGTCGTAGCGCGCCCGGAAGTCGAAGGCGTGTACCTCGTGCCCCATGCCCTCGAACGCGGTCCGGAAGTTCATCTCCTCGAAGCTCGGGCCGAGTTCGGGACGCCCATACTCGTGGGCCATTGCGACGTAGAGGATCCTCATGGGGTCGCTGTGGCACGTTGTCGCCGGTGCTCTGCGAGGCGGCGTAGGGGCCCGGCGGCACCCGGCAGGGACAGGACGAACGTCCACGCCAAGGCCGAGAGGTGCGCCGCCTGTGTGAGCGAAGCCCGGTACGCCTGACGGGCCTTGCCGACCTGTCCAAGGCCTAGCTGGGCCCGGCCGATGGTCCGCAGATCGTGGGCGAGGGTCTGGCGCACCAGGCGTGGGTCTCCCGCGTCCTGTGCGTACAGCACGTGTATCCGGTGGTTCATCTCCCACATCGGCACTGTCTGCGCAGACACGTTCCCGCCGTGTTGGCGCAGGCGTACCAGGAGCCGGGGGTCGTGGAAGAACACAGCGCCGTGCTTCAACGCACGCATCCAGAACTCGTAGTCCTCGCAGGCGAGATCCTCACGGAAGCCGCCGAGATCATCGAACAGTCGCCGCCGCATGACGGCTGTCGGGGCAGGAACGAGGTCGGATCGGTACATCTCGCGGAAGAAGCGCGCCCCGTCGAGGATCCCTCTGTCCGCCGGTCCCACGAAGTCCCGCGTTTCCAGTCCGAAGTAGCGGGCTCCTCCGAACGAGACGTCGACCCCGGGGTGGGCGGTGAGCGTCTCGAGTTGGAACTCGAGCTTGCGTGGCTCCCAGAGATCGTCGGCGGGGCACATGGCGACGTAGCTGCCCACGGACTCTCGGAAGGCTCGGTTGTACGCGGCCGAGGGTCCCGCATTGGGCTGGTGCACGACACGTACGGGATCACCGAAACCGCGCGCGATGGCCGCGGTTTGGTCCGTGGACCCGTCATCCACCACCACGATCTCAAGCGGCGGCGACGTTTGGCTGAGGACGCTCTCCAGAGTTGCAGCGATCCAACGCTCGGCCTGATAGGCCGGCATCGCCACACTGATGGTGGGCACCTCGGGCTGAGTCACGCCGCGCAGGCTAGCGGCCGTCTACCATGACCCCGCGTGAGTTCAGGAGCACCCGATCATGCGTTCTGGGAGGGCAAGCCGGTCGTGGTGACCGGCGGCGCCGGCTTCCTCGGCAGCGCGGTAGTCACGCGCCTTGAACAGCTCGGCGCGAGTACGCACGTCGTGCGCTCCGCAGATCACGACCTTCGCGACCCGGTCGCCACGCGGGACGCCGTCGATGGCGCTGAGATCGTGATCCACCTCGCCGCGCGCGTCGGCGGCATCGGCTTCAACCGTCGCAATCCCGCGCCGCTCGTCTACGACAACCTGATGATGGCCGGCAACGTCTTCGAACAGTCGCGCCTGGCCGGGGTGAAGAAGCTCGTGTCCGCCTGCACGGTATGTGCGTACCCGAAGTTCACTCCGGTGCCCTTCAAGGAGGACGAGCTCTGGAACGGCTACCCGGAGGAGTCCAACGCCCCGTACGGGCTGGCCAAGAAGATGATGCTGGTGCTGTCTGACGCCTATCGCCGCCAGTACGACTTCGACTCCTGCGCGCCGATCGTGGCGAACCTGTACGGCCCGAACGACAACTTCGACCTTGAGGACTCGCACGTCATCGCGGCGATGGTCCGGAAGTTCGTGGAGGCAGCCAACGAGGGTCAGGACGAGGTGGTGCTGTGGGGGACGGGCAACCCGTCGCGCGAGTTCCTCTACGTCGACGACGCCGCCCGGGCCCTGCTGCTGGCCGCTGAGCGGCTTGAGACCTCGGACCCGGTCAACGTCGGCATCGGGCGTGAGACGCGGATCGTCGACCTTGCCGAGATGATCAAGCGCATCGTGGGCTACGAGGGCGAACTCGTCTGGGACACTTCGCGCCCGGACGGCCAGCCCAGTCGGTTCCTCGATGTCACGCGCGCCCGGGCGCTCATGGGGTTCGAGGCCGAGGTGCCGCTCGAGGAGGGCCTGCGCCGGACGATCGACAGCTTCCGGGCCGAGGTCGCCCAGGTCGGCTAGGCGATCGCCGCCTCGGCGCGGTCGGCGATCAGCCGGGCAAGCGCGAGTGACGAGGTGGCGGCGGGGGACGGCGCGTTGCGGACGTGCAGGGCGCCCTCGGTGGCCGAGAGCACGAAGTCGTCGACGAGCGTCCCATCCCGTGCGAGCGCCTGGGCACGAAGCCCGGCGAAGCCCCCGTCGAAGTCCCGAGGCTCGATCCCCGGAACGTAGGCGGCGGCGGCACTTGCAAGCGCGGCCCGGCTGAGCGCGTACCGGAGCTCGCCGAGCCCGGTGCGCCACCAGCGCCTGGCCATCCGCCAAGTGCCCGGCCAAGCCAGGTCCCTCGGCCGCGGTCGCAGCAGCGCGGTGGGTCCAACCGAGACGCGCCCGTCGATGTGGCGGCTCAGGTGCACGCCGAGGAAGGGAAGGGCCGGGTCCGGGACGGGGTAGATCAGCGAGCGTACGAGGGAGGCGCGGTCGGGCCGGAGATAGAGATAGCGGCCCAGGAACGGCACAATCCGCGGGTCCGCGTCAGCACCGGCGCGCACCGCAAGCACGTCCGACCACGCGCCGGCGCAGAACACCGCGAAGCCCGCTCGCGTCTCGCCGCCTGCGTGCCTCACCACGACGTCCCGCGCGCCGCGCTCGACACCGATCACCTCGCACCCGGTGACAACCGGAACGCCGGCCTGCCCGAGGTCGGCCGCGATGGCACGCGCGACCTCGGCGAAGTCCACGACGCCGGTCGACGGTGAGTGGAGTGCGGCTACGCCCCGACAGTGGGGTTCCAGCTCGTGCAGCTCCTCCCCCGAAAGCCGCCGCAAGCCAGGCACCTGGTTCTCCCGTCCGCGCCGCTCGAGCTCGTCCAGCCGCCCGAGCTCAGTGGGATCGCGGGCCACGATCACCTTGCCGCAGCGCTCGTAGCGGACCCCATGTTCGGTGCAGAACTCGTAAAGCTCGCGCGCGCCCTCGGCGCAGAGCTGGGCTTTCAGCGAACCGGGTTGGTAGTAGATGCCGGCATGGATCACTCCGCTGTTGTGCGACGTCTGGTGCGCCGCCACCTCGGACTCACGCTCGAGCACAACCAACCGCCGCCGTGGGTCACGCTGATGCAGCTCGCGTGCCGCAGCGAGACCCAGGATCCCGCCGCCCACGACCGCGATGTCGTAGCCGCCGGGTGGCAAGCGGGTCAGGAGGGCGTGAGGTGGTCCGGCCGGGCGCCCGGAGCCACGGGCTCGAAATCGTCGTCCTCGCGACTGGCCACCGCACGACGTGGGCGCTGCGCGGTCCGCTCCTCCAGCTGCTGTTCGGTAAGCGCGAGCCGTTGGGCGAGGATTTTTGTCTGATCTGAGAGTTTCGACACTGCCAGCGAGAAGTGCAGGAGCAACAGCAGCACGAACGCGAAGGCGATCAGGAAGAGGCGCGTTTGACGGGGTCTTGATGCCGATGAGTGCTGTGACCCACTCGAGAGCGCCCACCCAGAGGGATAGCCCGAGAAGCACCAGTGCGCTCAGCAGCCAGAGCAGGGCGTAGCGCTCGAGGAACGCCTTCCGGCGAACCAGCTCGAGCACGACCAGCAGAAGGGCGCCGCTTGCGACGATGGCGAGAACCTGGGTCTCGAGCGCCATCTAGATCCCTGTCGTGGCGGCGACCGGGGCGCGGTCGCCGGGCTCGGGGACTGGACGGGCGCGTGCGAGGCCGATGAAGATCGCCAGCAGCACCTTGATCATGTAGTACAGCGACTTGCCGGAGCGGATGGAGGACTTCCCACCGCCTCGCTGCAGCATCCGCACGGGGACCTCCGCCATGTTGAGGCGATGGAAGTGAACCATCAGAACGGCTTCTACCTCGGGGTAGTCGTGCGGATAGTCGCGGGCGAACAGCGCTATGCCGCGGCGGTTGTAGAGCCGGAAGCCGGATGTCGGATCACTCACCCGCTGACCAACGAGGCGAGAGAGGATGAACGCAAAGATGTGGATGCCGGTACGTCGGCTGATCGGCGCGGGGTACGTCTTGTCACGCGTGATGAAGCGAGACCCACAGACCATGTCGAGCGCCGGATCGGCCCGCATGGCGCGCAGGAGCGTGTGGATCTCCTCAGCGCAGTGCTGGCCGTCGGCATCGACCTGGACCGCGTAGTCGTAGCCGCGCTCGAGTGCGAACACGAATCCCGACTGGACAGCTCCGCCGATTCCAAGGTTGAACGGGTGGCGCAGCACCATCGCTCCGGCCCCCTGAGCCACATCACTCGTTCCGTCGGTTGAGCCGTCGTCGACGACGAGGATGTCGAAAGCCGGCGCGTGCAGCTGGATCGACGCGATCACGCCAGCAACGGTCTCGGCTTCGTTGTAGCCGGGGAGGATTGCGAGGTATCTGCTCTGCAGGATCCATGCGTGGTGCTCGAGGTAAATGCGGACTGGGCCGCGAAGTTGCGCTTCCGGCGTCCGAGAACCCGCTCCTATATTGCCCGGTCCGGCGGTTGGGCGGTCCCATACACTGCCGCACCGCTCGTGGAGCTTCCCTCAATCACCGTAATAACTCCGTGCATGAACGCCGCCGCGACGCTTCCGGAAACGCTGGAGAGCGTTCGCAGTCAGGGATACCCGCGGCTGGAGCACATCGTCGTCGACGGCGGTTCAACCGACGGCACCGTTGAGCTCCTGCAGTCGGTGCCCGGTGTGCGCTGGATCTCGGAGCCCGACTCCGGGCGTGTGGACGCGGCCAACAAGGGGCTTCGGATGGCGACCGGTGACGTGGTTGCTTGGCTCAACGCGGATGACCGCTACGAGCCAGGCGCCCTCCGGGCGGTGGGCGAGGCGCTTGCGAGCAATCCCGCCGCCGCCTGGGCCACCGGCTACTGCCGCATCATCGACGGCCGCGGTGGAGAGATCCGACGCGCGATCAGCGCGTACAAGCGCGTTCTACTCCGCCGCTGGTCGCTCGGCCTCTACCTGACCCAGAACTTCGTCGCTGATCCGGCAACGTTCGTCCGCCGCTCCGCCGTCAGCGCCGTCGGGCCGCTGGATCCGCAGTATTTGGCCTCGCACGACTACGACCTCTGGCTTCGGGTGGGACGGAAGTTCGGTCCCCCACTGCTTGTGCCGCGCCCGGTGGCCTCTTTTCGCATGGCTGAGGGCACCCTCAGCATGGACGGCTTCGAGAACCAGTTCGCCGAGCACTTCGCGCTCGCACAGAGGCACGGAGCGGGACACCCGCTCGCCGTGGCATTCAACCGCGCGATGAGTGTGCTGATCGTTCTGGTGTACAGAGCGCTTCGCATGCGACGGCGCCTGGTGTCGCGGCCATGAGGCGCGCGGCCTCGCGCCTGCGGTCCGTGCCAGCGCCGCTGGCGCTACTGCTGTGTGCCGTCGCGATCCTGGGCGCCTGCTGGGCGCTCTTCAACCCGCCGGGACAGGCACCCGACGAGCCGGCTCACATCGGTTATGCGCAGGAGGTAGCCGAGGACTTCGCTCTCCCCGACGAGTCGGCCGGGCTCACCTATTCCCGGGAGTGGCGGTTTGCCATGACGGACGCGAACACCTTCCAAACCGCACAGATCCTCGATACGCGGCCGGAATGGAGCAAGCTGGCGGAGCGCCGCTGGCAGCGAGCCGACCGGCGGCTTCCGGCGAGTGCTCGAGGCGAGGGTGGGCACGCCGACCAGGTCGACGGACCCAACCCGGCTCGCGCCAACCCGCCTATGTATTACCTCTACTCGGCGGTCGCATATCTCGCGGCGTCAGGTGACTTCTTCGACCGTCTCTATGCGATGCGGCTGTGGTCCGCGCTGCTTCTTCTGGTGGCCACAGCCGCCACCTGGCTACTGATCGGCGAGCTCGTCGGCCCGCGGCGTGAACTACAGCTCGCGGGCGCCGCTCTCGTCGGTCTTGAGCCTATGGCGCTGTTCGTGTCGAGCTCGGTCAATCCCGACTCGATGCTGATCGCGGCGTTCGCGCTGACGCTATGGCTCGGGGTTCGGGTGCTGCGTCGCGGCCTCACGTTGGGAAGCGGCATCGCCCTGGGTGCCGTGGCGGCACTCGCCGTGCTCACCAAGGGAACCGGCTACGCGGTCGTTCCGGCGGCTGCGCTCGCCATAGGGGTCGCTGCCTGGCGGCTCGGCCCGCCCCGGCGGCAGCCCGCGTTGCTTGCTGCCGCGTCCGCGATCACGTTCGCAATCCCCGTGGGCATCTGGCTCGCGATCGCGCGGGCGCTCGACCGCTCGCCAGTCAACGAGGTTCCGACGGCGGGGGCGGGCCAGCCAGCGGCACACGTCGGGCTCGTCGACTATCTGTGGCAGTTCTACCTGCCGAAGCCGTCATTCCTCGGGGCAGTCCCGGGAATCACGAAGCTTCCGGCGTATGACATTTGGATCAAGACCGGATGGGGCGCATTCGGCTGGCTTGAGGTGCGCTTTCCCAATCCGGTCTACGTCTTGCTGGCGGTTGTCACGGTCGGTTTGATCGCGGGTGGCCTCTGGGCGGCATTCCGGAATCGTCCCCGCCTCGATCTCGCCGTAGCGGCGTTCCTGGGTCTGGCGGTGGTGTGTCTGCTGGCCGGACTTCACTGGATCGAGTGGCGGCAGCTCAACGCGAATGCGATCACCTTCAACCAGGGCCGCTACCTACTGCCGCTTCTCCCGGTGTTGGGTGCGTGTGCGGCCGGAGCGTTCGGCCTGTTACCCAGCCGCCTGCGCGCGCCCGCGGTGGGGGTGCTGGTCGGAGGCCTGTTCGTCCTCGAGCTTTTCGCGCTCGCGATCAACGCCGGGCGGTTCTATGCGTAGGGCGGCCGTGGTCGCGTTTGCCGCCACCGTCATCACCGGAGTGGTCGCCCTCGGGCTGGTCGCGACTCAGGACCAGCGTGCGCTCGCCTTCACGCTGGGCGTGGTGCCGGGACAGGTCGCCGTTGAGCTGAAGTCCGGGGAGACCGTGTGCCAGGGTCCGATCAACGCCTCGAGCGACTTCACGCGGGTCCGGACACAAATTGGCACGTACCGGCGCAGTGGGGAGCCTCTCGAGTTCACCGTCGGCTCGCGGAGGTCAGGCAGGCAGCTGGCTGAGGGCCGGCTGCCGGGCGGCTACGCCGATGGAGCTCAACCGTCAGTGCACGTGGGCGCTGTGTCGGCCGACCAGGCAATCGATGTGTGTATCCGGAACGGTGGAGAGCGCAAGATTGCCCTTTACGGCGCCACCACCGCAGCTGCGCCCGGCACCGAGGCGCGAATCCGGGGGGCCGAGACGGGAACCGACCTCACCCTCGTGTTCGAGCGCGCAAAGCCAAGGTCGATGCTCTCGGCCGTGCCCGACATCTTCGAGCGGGCCAGCGTATTCCGCCCCGGCTGGGTTGGTCCCTGGACATTCTGGGTCCTTGCGGCGTTGCTGATCGCGGCGGTACCCACGATGCTCGCCCTTGCCGTGGCCCGCGCTGCACGGCCATAGTGGACCCCGTGCGCGTCTGCTTCGTGCTGCCAAGCCTGCGGCCCTCCGGCGGCGTGGCGGTCGCCCGCGCGCACGCAGCCGGACTGACGCGGCACGGTGTGGAGGCGGAGCTGGTGGTGATCGATGACGGGCTGGAGAAGGCCGAGGGACGCTCCTACGACATCGCGATCGGCACCTGGTGGGAGACGGCTGCCGCCCTCTGGCGCTCGATGCGCGCGCGCCGGGCGATGCTGCTCCAGAGCTTCGAGCAGCGCTTCTACGACGCGGACGCGCCCTTCGAGAGGCTGTCCGCGGAGGCAACGCTGTCGCTGCCGCTCGACTTCGTGGCGGTGGCGCCGTGGATCCGCGACGCTGCTCACGGAGCTTCGGCCGGAGGCGCGCTCGTGGGTCGTTCCTCCAGGGATCGACAAGGAGATATTCGGCGCCGGTCGCGCGGTCAGCCGCGACGGCCCGCTCAGGGTCCTGATCGAGGGCCAGCCCACGCTGTCGTTCAAGGGTGTTCCGGAGGCGGTGGCGGCCGTGGGGGCGATGCGCGAGCCGGTGACCAGCCACGCTCGTGGCTCTCGACCCAGATGCGGCGGGCGACGTGGGCGTGGACCGGGTCGTGGGAGGCCTCGAGCCGCGCCGGCATGGCGGCCCTGTATCGGGAGAGCGACGTGCTGGTGAAGCTCTCGCGCGTGTCGAGGGCCTCGGGCTGGCGCCGGTGGAGGGCTTCCACTGCGGGCGTGCCGTGCGTCGTCACGCCGTACACGGGCCACGAGGAGTACACGCGCCACGGCGAGAACGCGCTCGTGGTCGGCTTCGACGACACGCCACGGCACGGCGGCGGCGCTCGACCTGCTCGCTCGCGATCGCGATCTGCTGGCGAGCGCTCTCGGCGGGCGCGCGCGAGACCGCCGCGAGCTGGCCGAGCCGCGGAGGACTCGACCCGGCTGCTTCACGAGGCGCTCGTGGAGATCAGCGGACGCCGACCCACCCGGCGCCGACGACGCCGCTGCTGCTCCGCACGCTCGCTGCTCAACACCGAGCTCGGCCGCGCGCGCTTCAACCGCCGCGCGGGCGCCACCGAGGAGGCGCTCGTGGCGGCCGAGGCGCTGGTGCGCGAGCTGAGCACGAGCCGCGACGAGTGCGGCGAGATGCTCGAGGAGACGCGCGCTGAGCTGGCGCGCATACGTGCGCTCGCCCGCGTACCGGGTGGGGCGCGGCGGCGAAGCGGTCGGCGCGCTGGGAGGCGACGCTGATGGCTCGCGCGCTCGGCGGTCATCGCCTCAGCCCGGCGGATGCCTGCGCTCGCCGGCGGGGCTGCCCGATCGGCGAGCGGCGCGGCCCGTGGTGGCGCTCGGCTCTGCGGCGGCCGAGCGTCCGCCCGAGCTGCGCTGGCTCGAGCGGGCCCCCAGGCGCGGGCGACCCGTCTGCCGATGGCTCCTGATCGCCCCGGCCGGGGAAGGCCTCTGGCGACTGGCGCCGTGGCCGGCGGCGGACTCCCTGTTCGAGCTGCCGCCGTCTCCCGGCGGAGCGCGCCATGCGTCCACGGCGGCGACGAGGAGCGTGCGCCGGCTGATCCTCGAGCGCTCCGCCGCGCGCGGCGTCGCGATCGACGAGGTCGACGAGCTGGACGCGGAGCCTGGTCGCGACGTCGCCTGCGTGATCCTGGCGGAGCCCGGGCGGCGTGCTCCCCGCGCGCTCGTTCGCGGTGCTTGCCGCGCGGCGCCTGCTGATCGTGCCGCGCCCGCCCGCCTCCTTCGGCCTCGAGGACGGGCTCGATCACGTCGAGTTCGACGACCCCGAGGAGGCGGTCACGTTGGTGGAGGCCTACCGGCGCGCTCCCGACGCGTTCTGTCGCATCACCGCCTGGGGACGCGTGAAGGCGGAAGCCGCAGCGTGCGTCAGTCGTGTATGGGCGTCTCGCTGAGGACCTGCCTGCGGCCTCCAGCGCCTGAGCGCGGCCTTCGCAGGTAGTCGAGCAGCGCGGCCTCCACCTGGTCGCCCGCCCGCTCCCACGTGCGCTCCTCCACGAAGGTGCGAGCCCGCCGCGCCATCGCGGCCGCGTGCTCGCGGTCGTCGAGCAGGCGCTCGACGGCGTCGGCGATCGAGTCGGGCGTGCGCTCGGCGAGTTCCACGAGCTCGCCCGACCCGCCGAGCGCGGAGGCCACGTTCTCGCCCTCGAGCTCCACGACCGGCAGCCCGGAGGCCATCATCTCGTGTGCCACGAGCGAGTGCGTGGTGAGCGAGAAGACGACGCCCACGCTCGCCCGCCGGTAGAGGCTCGCTAGCTCGCGCGGCGGCTGCACGCCGCGGTCCTCGAGCGGGAACGGCGCCGTGACCTCGAGGTTCGAGCCGAATGCGACCACGCGCAGGCCCGGGCCGGCGCTCGAACGCGGTCGCCAGGCCCGCGAGCGCGAGGTCCACGGCGCGCCGCTCGGTCTCGCTGCGCGCGTAGACGGCCACGAGGCCCGGCTCCCTGCCCTCCTCGTCGGCGAACTCGTACACGTCGGTGTCGGTGCCGCACTCGAAGTAGTGCGCCTCGAGGCCCCAGCGGTCGCGCAGGATGTTCGCCATCCAGGGCGTGTAGGCGATGCAGCGGTAGCCCATGCGGTAGCTCTCCTCGGCCCAGATCGACTGCGAGGAGGTCGCGTAGAACTGCGGCTCGTCGTCCTGCACGAGGTAGACCTTCTCGCGGCAGCCGGGCAGGTCGCGCAGCGGGAACGCCGTGCGCCACTCGGTGCGCGATGGCCACGTCGGCGCCGCTGAAGTGCGTCGAGGTCGCGGAACACCGGCGCCTCGATCGTCGATGAAGTGCCTGCGGATCTCCTCGCGCAGCTCGTCCGCCCGAGCGGTCGCTCTCGGCCGATCCGGGTCGAACAGGTGGATCGAGCAGCGGTGCCCGCGCCGCTCCATCTGCGGACCAGCCGGAAGATCGTCGTGTGCCCGCCTGAGCCGACGCTCCACGGCGGCACGACCCACGCGATCGTCAGCGGGCCGCCGCGCATGGCCGCCGTGCGACTCGAGCGCGATCGGCCGGCGCGGGTATGCGCGGCGCACGAACTCCCACGGCCAGTTCTCGTCCGGCTCGTGCTCCTCGCCGCGTTCGAGCAGCGCCGCCCGGGCACCTCGTGCGGCGTGAACGTCTCGCCGTCCCTCGAGCGAGAGCACTCGCCGCAGCCGCCGCGGGCAGACGGTCCGCGCGCGTGCCGATGATCGAGCCGGCCATCCGCCCGGCATGGTGACGCCCCGAGACGAGCAGCGGCGCGCACGAGCGCCGCGCCCGCTCACGCCGCTGCGCCTCGAGCCAGCGCTTGTCGGCGCCCACGAGGCCGCGCACGTCGCCCAGCGGTTCGGCGCGGTCCCCAGGGCTGCCGTGAAGCCGAGCACCTCGCGCAGCGAGCGGAACTCGTCGAAGTAGCGCGGAAGAACGCGAGCGGCGGGTAGTCGTGCGAGTGCAGCACGCGCGCCTCGGGGTGGAAGACCTTCGCGAAGCCCGCCTCGATCAGCTCGCGCCCGAGCAGCTGGTCCTCGGCGTACGGGACCTCGCGGTAAGGCACGCGCTCCCACGCCCAGCGCGCGATGGCGCAGTTCACGTCGGAGAGGAAGGTGAGCTGGCCCGGGAACGTCGCGGTACGCGGCGAGGCCCTCCGGCGAGCGGTCGAGCCGCTGAACGTCGATCTCGCGCCCGCCGTTTCCCCAGCTCGCGAAGTGGCGCTCCATCTCGGACTTGATCATGTGGCTGGCGTCCGGTCGCGCGTCGTGCGGGCCGAACACCGCCGCCACGTCGTCCGCCTGCTCGAAGCCCTCGAGCAGCGCGGCGAGCCAACGGTCGCTCGCGGGCGTCGCGTCCTGGGTCAGGAACGCCACGTGGTCGCCCACGCGCCATCGCCATCATCCGGTTGCGCGTGCCGCCGTGCGAGAACTCGCGCGTCGTCGATCTCGTGCACGACCGCGCCGTGGCGTCGCGCGATCTCGAGCGAGCCGTCGGTCGAGCCCGAGTCGACGATCAGGATCTCGAGCTCGCGGTCGATCCGCTGCGAGCGCACCGCCTCGAGCACCTCGTCCAGGTAGCGGGCGCCGTTCAGGACCGGGATGGCGACGGTTACTACGCTCACGCGCCGCGCCGGCGACGGCGGATGGCGTGCGCACGCCCCTCGAGCATCCCCGCCGGGTCGTCGAGGAAGCGCTTCGCGTAGCGGAACGGGAAGCCCGCCTTCCACCAACGCGAGCGCTCGATGTCGGCGGCGCGGTTGCGCCAGTACTCCAGGTCCGCCTCAACGGCATTCTTCTCCTGGAGCTCGGCCCAGAGCCGGTTGCGCTCCTCGATCGCCTGCTCGAGTGCCTCCTTGTCGCTCACAGCTCCTCCGCGATTCGCGGTGCCTCGCGGTTGAACACCCAGAAGCCGAGCACCAGGAAGCCGAGCACGATCGCGGTCGGGATCGTGAGATATATCCAGCCGCCCGCAGCGTCCCACGCGTTCGGGGCCGTTTCGTCGATCAGGCTGTGGCGAGCTTGTACCAAGATCGTCGCGATCGGGTTGAACCGGACAACGAGGTGCTGCAACTGCACCGAGGGAAGAATCTCGAGAACGTAGAGGATCGGCGATCCGTAAAAGAGGACCTGGAGCAGAACCTCCCAGATCGGCTGCACGTCGCGAAAGCGCACGTAGAGCGCCGAGAGCAGCATCGCGAGACCAGCGGCGAAAAGCCCGAGCGGCACCAGGAACAGCGGCAGCGCGAGCCACTCCAGGCGCGGCGCCACGCCGGTAGCGAGCACGAACACGAGCACGGCGAGCAGGTTCAGGAGCAGGTTGAAGTACGAGATCAGGAGTACTGAGAGCGGGACCACGAGCCTCGGAAACTCGATCTTTCGCACCAGGTTTTCGCGATCGGCGACGGACGTGACCGACCCGCTCGTGGCGTCAGCGAAGAATGTGAACAGGACGATTCCCGTGAGCAGTACCGCGGGGTAGAAGCGAACGCCCTCCCCGAGCCTCACGAACTCGGTGAAGACGACGTACAGGACGCCGAACAGGAGCAGCGGCCGCATCAGCTGCCAGAGGTAGCCGAGCACCGAGCCGAAGAAACGCAGCTTGAACTCCATGACGGCGAGCGTCACCGAGAGGTGCACCATCCGGCGGAGATCGCCTCCGAGGGCGGACGGGCCCTTGATCGGGCGTCCCAGCGCGGCGACGTCCAGATGGCTCACGCGCCACCCTCGCCCTGAAGGATTCGGTCGCCGGCCCGTAGCTTCACGTCGTGGGGCAGGTCCACCAGTCCTCCGGATACGTGCGTGCCCGCCACGACCACCGACGCCATACGCGGTCGCTGGTCCATGATCCGCTGGCCCTTGTGGGCCACCCACGGGGACGCGTAGACCCGCCCGGGAGCAAAGGCCATGTCGAAGCTGACCGAGAACTCCGCCTCGTCACCAGCCTGGAACGTCCCGCTCTTCGTATCCGCCCAGTCGCTTGAGGTGGCCATCAGGGGCTGGCGGCGCTCGTTCTCGAACACGGTCGCGATTGCCGGATGCTCGACCGTTTCATTGAAGCGCGCGCGGGCGTGGAAGGAGCACGGCCGGCCCTGGTGGAGCACGGACTGCCGCTCGCCGTGCTCGTCCTCCCACCAGGCCTCGACGAGCTCGGCGGTGCCATCGCCGCCACCGTCGATCTGCTCGTCGGAGGGCGGCGTCCTCGCCTGCGGCGAAGCTGAGGTTCACGTAGGCCGCGGCCACCGTGTCTGGGTCACCGATGCGCACCACCTCACCGCCGTCGAGGAGTGCGGCGCGATGACAGAAGCGCTTGACGGCGCTCATGTCGTGGGTCACGAAGAGGATCGTCTTGCCCTCATCGCGGAGCCGGTTGAAGACGTCGAAGCACTTCTGCTGGAAGGCCACGTCGCCCACAGCGAGCACCTCGTCGATGAGCAGGATGTCGGCGTCCACCTGCACCATCACGGAGAACGCCAGCCGCACCTGCATGCCCGAGGAGTAGTTCTTGAGCTTGAGCTCCTCGAACTTGCGCAGCTCGGCAAACTCGATCACCTGGTCGTAGCGGTCGCGCGCCTCGCGCGGTGAGAGTCCGAGCATCACGCCGTTCAGCAGCACGTTGTCGCGGGCCGCCAGGTCCGGGTTGAAGCCCACGCCCAGCTCGATGAAGGTGGAGACGCGGCCGTTCACGTAGATCGCACCGGTGTCGGCGCGGTAAATCCCGGCCAGGCACTTGAGCAGTGTGCTCTTGCCGGACCCGTTGCGGCCGACGATCCCGAAGAACTCGCCGCGCTCGACCGCGAACGACACGTCGCGGAGAGCGTCGAATCGCTGGTGCCCGGTGCGCCGGAAGGGATGGAGCGCGCGCTCCTTGAGCGTCGAGACGCGCTCGTTCGGAATGCGGAAGCACTTCGACACGCCGTCGATCGCGACGGCAGGCGTGGCCTCTGCGCGCTGGGTCATCCGGGCAATCGTAAGGAAGCGGCGTGGCGTCAGCGGCGGATCAACCTGCGTAGCTCGCGTCCTACACGGACGCGGACCTGCCGGCGCGGACCCGGAACACGCGGGTGGCGCAGCACAAACGAGGCCCACAGCTGCAGCTCGCCGATCTCCGTGCGCCTGTCGTCGTAGCTCATTCCCCGTGTCGGCTCCGGCCAGCGATACCAGCCGAGCGGTCGGTCGACATAGGCGAACCGCCAGCCCGCCATGATGAGTCGCGCGTAGAGGTCGTAGTCGAACGCCTGTCGCAGCCACGTCCTCCAGCCGCCCACTCCTCGAATCGCCTCTGCGCGCATGGTCGCCGTGGCGCTCGGCACCGGATTCTGCTCCGCGAACTTCGGGAAGCGATCCATCGGGTGCACGCTCGGATCCTCGATGTAGAGCTCCTGTCCGGCCGGGTGGCCGAGGATGCGGGTGTTCGAGTACACGAGGCCGACGCTCGGGTCGTCGAACTCAGGAAGCACGGCGGTTACGTACTCCGGCGACCAGACGTCGTCGGCGTCGAGCTGCGCTACGAAGCGCCCGCGCGCCTTCGCGAGCCCCGTGTTGCGTGCCGCCTGCACACCGCGGCTTCTCGAGTGGCGGAGGACGCTCAGTCGCGGGTCGCGCACGTCTGCGAGCAGCTCGGACACGGGCACGCGCTGACCCGTCATCGATCACGATCAGCTCGAGCTGCTCCTCCGCTTGGGCGAGGGCGCTCTCGACCGAGCCGAGGATCGTGGCGTCGGCGTCCCGGGCGGCCATCAGGACGGAGATCAGGGGAGTGGCGCTCGATGGGCCCGCGGGGTGGTGAACCCTCAGGCGTGCCGATGGCTCGAGTAGTAGCTCCCGTCTCCGCAGGGCGGCGTCCAGCTCGGCGGCGCGGACGGCCTGACGGGCTCGGCCCGGATCCCAGCGACCAATCACGAGCTCCTCGGGGATCACGACACCGCGCTTGCCCTCCTCGAAGAGCCGGCGCGCGAGGAGCCATGGACCCGCACCTCTGAGCTCCGCGGGCGCGAGCAACTCGAGCGCCTGGTGCGCATCGTCCGCGCGAACGGCGAGCACCTCGCCTCCGGTGTCGTCCTGCAGGAGCCGCGGGGTCAGCGCGAGCGGCCTGGCCACACCTGGCTCGCTGGCGCTCGACCAAGTGCTCACCACGGCTGCGCCCGAGTCGGCCGCACCGGCGCGCGCCACGCGCTCCAGATACGTGGGTGCGAGCACCGTGCCCGCCTCGATCAGCGCCACGAGGTCCCCGTTGGCGCACTCGTCCATGCCGCCCACGCGCGCGCCCGCCGGCTCCGCGAACGCCCTCGCGGCACGGTAGGCGTGCCGGCCCTGGCAGGCCACCACCACGTCGGCCGGCGCCTTGGTCTGCTTACGGAGGGAGGCGAGCGTCTCGGCCACCGAGCCGCCTCCGTCGCGCGCGATCACGGTCGCGCCGACGCTCACGTGCGCCTCGGTCGCGTGCGACGGGCCTCTGCCGGCCTCCTCGAGGAGACGGGCGACCGTGTCCGCGCCCCTCAGCCGGGGAGTCAGCGCCGCCGAGACGTCCGCGCTTCCGACCATCGCGTCGACCGTCGCGCGGTCGGCGAGCAGGCGCTCGATCCCCGCGGCGATGTCCTCCGCGCCGATCCCCGACGTGAACCAGCCGCTCACGCCGTCGTCCACGATCTGCCGCGATCCGCCAACCGGCGTCGCGAGCACGGGCCGACCGAGCGCAATCGCCTCGCGCGCGGTGTTCGCATAGCACTCCCACCGGGACGGCACCACCATCACGTCGTGTTCCCCGATGGCGGCTACCACGCCGCTGCGAGGCAGCTGGTCCCGGAAGCGGATGCGGTCGTCGCCGGAAGCGATCCGTTGGAGGTGCTCCCGCATCGAGCCCCCACCAGGGCCGGTGACGGTGTCGGCGCCCACCATCGTAAGCACGACGTCGCGGGAGTCGATCGCGCCGATCGCCTGCACGAGCTCCTCGACGCCCTTGCGCCGTTCCAGCCTCCCCAGGTACAGAAGCCGCAGCGGTCGCGGGTCACCGCCCGCCCGCTGTTGGAGCTCGGCGCCGGCCTCGAACGGCGCCGCCGCATGCACAATCGGCGCGAGGCCGGTGTCGGAGTAGAGCTCCTCGTAGGTCGCCTGCACGCCCTCACATTGGATGAACAGCACATCGGCACCTTGCAGGCCGATGCGCTCGAGCGCCGCGATCGACGCCGGTTCCGTCTCCTCGAGGCTGCCGCCGTTCAGCAACCGGTGAAGCTCGTCGCAGCCATGCGTCGAGACCACGATCCGCGTGGAGGCGAACGCCGGGTCGCCGCTACGTCGGGCCTGCACCGTCACGGCGCCCTCGCCCGTGTACTCGGGAAACGCCACGAGGTCGAGGCCGCGCTGGGCGATCAGCCCTCGGAGCGCGTCGCAAACCAGCGCGCTCCAAGCGTGGTAGAAGGACGTGAAGCGCTCGAGATCGCCGTCGGTGGGATTGCGGACGAAGAGATAGCGCACTCCCTCGACTAGACCCGGGTGATCGGGCGGCAGCGAGTCGCGATATCTATCCGGCAGCACGAGCGTCACGTCGGCAAGGGGCGCAAGCCCCGACGCCAGCGCGCTCACCGACCTGCCCAGCCCACCGCCCTCATGGAACGGCCAGATCTCGCGCGAGACGAGCGCGATCCTAGGGCGGGTGTCGGCGCGGCCCATCAGGAGCGCACAAGCTATAGGGAGCTCTGCGGCCCCAGGACGGGAACCCCGCCGCCGCCCACGCTGTAGTAAGGGCACGGTGGAGGACCGGCCACCACAGGAAGCGGAGCTGATCGCGCGCGCCAAGGGCGGTGAGCTGGACGCCTATGAGGAGATCGTGAGACGGCATCAGACGATTGCGTTCAGGACCGCGTGGGTGATCACTCGCTCGGCCGCGGACGCGGAGGAGGCAGCTCAGGACGGCTTCTTGAAGGCGCACGCCGCGCTGCCCCGCTTCCGTGAGGGCTCGCCGTTTCGGCCGTGGCTGCTCGCGATCGTGGCGAACGAGGCCCGCAACCGCGTGCGCGGAGCGGGGCGGCACGTGCGGATCGCGCAGCGCGTGGTCGAGGAGCGCCGCCCGGACGACGCGGTCCCGTCGCGGAACTCCTTGGTCACGTTCTCGACGTGGATTGCGGGAGAGGCTTCGGACGCTTGGGCCGTCAGGCTATCGCCCGCTAGCGCCGCCGGAACCCGTCCGTTCGCCCGGCGCTAGGGTGCGGCTCTTGGAGACGAGCCTGCTCTCGCCTCAAGCGCATTGCCTGGCACTTGGACATGCTCCCGCGCCCCAGCGAGCTGCGCGACCTCGACACTTATCGGCGCGCACGGAAGCTCCACAGGGAGCTCTTCAAGGGGGGCTGGACCATGCTCGGTCCGCGCCGCGGGCGCATGCTGCACCGGCTCGCGGGCGAGGTCGACCGCGTGGGGGTGCCCGGCGCCCTCGTGGACTGCGGCGTCTGGAACGGCGGCTCGACGATCCTAATGGCGTCCGGTTCACCGCAGCGCGAGGTCTGGGCGTTCGACTCGTTCGCCGGGCTCCCCGAGCCGAAACAGCTTGACGGCCGTGAGAGTGAAGGGCTGGCTGGTGAGCTGGTTGGATCAGAGCACAAGCTCCGCGACGGCTTCGAGCGCTTCGCCAACCCGTCCCGCCTGCACGTTCGAGCTGGCTGGTTCGACGACACGCTGTCCCCTGCGGCACACGAGATCGGCCCGGTCGCGATCCTTCACTGCGACGGCGACTGGTTCGAGTCGGTGCTGCTCACGCTGGAGGTGATGTACCCGCTCGTCAGCCCGGGTGGATTCGTAGTCATCGACGATTACGGCACCTTTCCGGGCGCTCGCAGGGCGACTGAGGAGTACCTGCTCCGCGTCGGCGAGACGGCGTCGCTACGGCGGATCGATCGGAGCGGTCGCTACTGGCGGAAGGGAACCGGTCCGGGCCCGGCGCCGTAGTAGCAGCACGGTGGAGGACCGGCCACCACAGGAAGCGGAGCTGATCGCGCGCGCCAAGGGCGGTGAGCTGCACGCCTATGAGGAGATCGTGAGACGGCATCAGACGATTGCGTTCAGGACCGCGTGGGTGATCACTCGCTCGGCCGCGGACGCCGAGGAGGCAGCTCAGGACGGCTTCGTGAAGGCGCACGCCGCGCTGCCCCGCTTCCGCGAGGGCTCGCCGTTCCGGCCCTGGCTGCTCGCGATCGTGGCGAACGAGGCCCGCAACCGCGTGCGCGGAGCTGGGCGGCACGTGCGGATCGCACAGCGCGTGGTCGAGGAGCGCCGCCCGGACGACGCGGTCCCGTCGCCCGAGGCGGCGCTCCTCGACTCCGAGCAGCGCGACCGTCTGCTCGCCGCGATCGAGCGCCTCCCGCAGCCGGCCCGCGAGGCGATCACCTGCCGCTACCTGCTCGAGCTGAGTGAGGAGGAGACGGCCGCCGCGCTCGACTTCCGCGCGGCACCGTCAAGTCGCGCATCTCGCGCGCGCTCGAGCGGCTGCGGCTGGAGCTGGGGGAGGTGGAGGCATGAGCGAGCTCGAGCAGCGCCTCACGCAGCTCGGACGCGAGCTGGACTGGCCGGAGACGCCCGACCTCGCGCCAGCGGTCCGGCAGCGCCTCGCTGCGCCCGCGCCCGCACGCCGTCGGCGCCCGATCGTCTTCCGCAGGTCCCTGGCCATCGCGCTCGCCGCGCTACTGGTGCTCGCCGGCGGCGTCTTCGCCGCTGTACCCAGCGTGCGCGACGCGGTGCTCGAGTTCTTCGGGCTTCAGGGGGCCACGGTGGAGCAACGCCCGAGCATCCCGTCTGCGCCGGAGTTGCGCCTGCTCCAGCTCGGGCAGCGCACCACCCTCGAGCGTGCCCGGGGCGAGCTCGACTTCACGCCGCTCGTCCCGAGCGAGGCCGGTCGGCCCGACGGCGTGTTCGTGAGCACGCGCGCGCCGGGCGGCGAGCTCTCGTTGACCTACGCCCCGGCGCCGGGGATGCCGGCCACGGGCCGCGCGGGACTCGGCCTGCTGGTGGGCGAGTTCCGAGGCGACCTCGCTCCCGAGTACATGGGAAAGATCGCCGCGCAGACCACTCGCATCGAGCGGCTGCGCGTGGATGGCGACCGCGCGATCTGGATCGAGGGGGCGCCGCACCTCTTCTTCTACCGGCCCCCGGACTCGGAGTTCGCAGACAGCGAGCTGCGCCTCGCGCACAACGTGCTGCTCCTCGAGCGCGACAACCTGCTGGTCCGCCTGGAGGGCTCGTTCAACCGCGAGCGGGCGATCGAGCTGGCGCGCTCGCTCCGCCCGGTGGGCTAGTCGCCGCTAACGGTTCTGGGCGAGCCGACGCAGCGGGATCCCGTACCAGAGCGTGGCGAAGAGCAACGCCACCAGCGCGGCCGCGATCGTCGTCGTGGTCGAGCTGTAGAGGAAGTCCGTGACGAGCGTAATCGCGCCGGTCATCGCCGTGGCGAGCAGCCCTAGCCCGATGATCGCGAGCCGGTTGCCTCCGAACACGATCCGCTCCTTGTCCTGCCCGCGGAACTCGATGCGGTGGTGGGCCGTCGGCGCGATCAGGCACGCGCACGCCGCGGTCGCGCACAGCAGGGTCACGAAGTAGACGGTCTGCTGGAAGCTTGTGATGTCCGCGAAGCGCTGGTTGAACGGGACGACGAGCAGGAACGCGAACAGCACCTGGACGCCGGGCAGCGCTACGCGCAACTCACCGAGCAGCTGCTCGAGGTTGCGATCGAGCCGCTCCTTCTCGGTCTCGTCACGTCCCGTGTCTTGTCTGTTCGGTGTGCCCATGCTCGAGAGAACGGGGCCCGCCCGCCCACCGGACGACGGCGGGCGGGCTCTCGCTGCTACTTGGAGCGGGACCTCGACGAGCCCGACTTGGAGCGCGAGGAGCTCGCGCGCGAGGACCGGCTCGACGAGCCGGGCTTGGCGCGGCTCGACGAACCCGAGCGCGACGCGGACGAGCGGCTCGCGGAGCCGCGGCTCGACGAGCCGGAGCGCGACCCGCCGGAGCTGGACTTGGCGCGGCTCGTCGAGCTCGACCGCGAGCGGCTCGATGCCGAGCCGGACCGCGCGCTGCTTGCGCGCGAGCCTGAGCTGCGCGACCCGCTCGACGAGCGGCTGGAGCCGTTCGACGAGCTGCGCGCGGTGCGCGACCGCGACGTGCCGTTGCGACGCTCGGCGGCCGGGATCTCCTCCTTGGCCACCGCCTTCGCCAGCTTCGGGATCTGCTTCTCGAGGAACTTCGCCATGCGCTCCTCCTCGCGGCGAATGCCGCGGGCGAGCTTGGCCGTCTCCTTGTCGTTCACGGCCTCCGCGAGCGCCTCGATGCCCGTGTAGGTCGCGATCTCCTCGAACTCGTTGTGGAACTCGCTCTTCGCGTTCTTGAGCATCTTCTCGGCCTCGCCGGTGCCGCGGATCGCGTGCAGCGGACCCTGCGCGGCGGCCACGGCCTTGCCAGCCACCGACGTGAGCGTGGAGGCCGCCTCGACGACCGGAGTCGGGCCCGAGCTCACCGGCCCCGCCTCGGCCTTGCCGCCGAGCTCGCGGATGCGCGTCTTCAGCTGACGCGAATGTCCCTTCGTCTCCTTCAGATGCTCACGGAGACGCTTCTTGTACGGCGGCCGCGTCGTCATGGCGACGTGAGCCTCGAGCGCGGTCTCGAGCTCCTTCTCTTTGCCGTACGCCTCGTTGAGGTACTGGATCAACTTCGTGTCCCTGGCGTTCGGATTCGCCATTTGTCTGGATTCCTCCCCTGTCGATTACGAACTTTTTGCCTACCCGGTCGAACGCGTGCGCAACCACGCCGGGGGGTACTGTCACGGCATGACGAGTTGGGACGACGACGACGATTGGACCGGCACGCCGCCGGAGGGTCATCACTCGGCCTCCCGCGCGAATCCGGGCTTCTGGTCAGAGCAGCGGGTTCCGCTGAGCATCACGGGAGCCGGCCTTGGGATCGCGCTGATAATCCTGCTGATCGTTTGGGTGCTGTGACCGTCGACCGCGTGGCAGTGATCCTCGGCGCACGCAACCTCGGCGGCGCGATCATCGACCACCTTCAGCAGAACGGCTGGCGCGGCGCCGCCGTCGCACAGAGCGAGGAGACCGTGGCGGCCGTGAGCGAGCGCGGCGCGCTCGGGATCGCGGCCGACGCGAGCGACGCCGATGCGCTCTCCGGAGCACTCGCACGCGTGCGCGACGAGCTCGGCCCTCCCAGCCTGATCGTGAACGCTGTGAGCGCGAGCCGGCCTCCGGACGACGGCAAGGGCTTCGGCGGTGGCGCAATCGCGGACGCCACGCTCGAGGGCTTCCGCGGCTGGGCGGCGGCCGTGGCCGAGCAGTCGTTCGTGTTCCTGTCGACGGGCATCCGGGCGCTGCGCGAGTCCGGCGAGGGCGGCACGCTGATCCAGGTGACCGGCGGCTCCGCACGCCGGGCGATGCCGGGCCGCGGATTGTGGTCAGCCGGCGCGCAGGCCGCACGCGCGATGACGCACGCCGCGGCACAGGAGGTGCGCGAGGAGGGCATCCACGTGGCGCTCCTGATCGTGGACGCGACGATCGAGTCGCCGAAGACCGAAAGCTTCACGCGCGACGCGCCGAAGAACGCGCTCGCCGAGATGGGCCTGATCGCCGAGGCCGTCGAGTACCTGGCGTCGCAGCGGCCGCGCGCGTATACGCACGAGCTGATGCTCACGCCGGCGGGCGACCGCTGGGTGCCCTGACCGCGGTTCGGCGCTAGGCAGCGGGTTCGGGCACGCGCTTGCGCGCCCGAGCGGCCTTCTGGCGCTCGACCGGATCCAGAACGAGCTTGCGGAGGCGGATCACGTCGGGCGTGACCTCTACGCACTCGTCCTCGCGGATGAACTCGAGCGCCTGGTCGAGCGAGAGCTTGTGGTGGGGCACGAGCTTCACGGTCTCGTCGGATCCCGAGGCGCGCATGTTCGTCTGCTTCTTCTCGCGCACGGCGTTCACGTCGAGGTCGTCGGAGCGGGCGTTCTCGCCCACGACCATCCCCTCGTAAACCTCCTCACCCGGGCCGACGAAGAGCTGTCCCCGCTCCTGCATCTTCAGCAGCGCGAACGTGGCGGTGGGCCCGCGGCGGTCGGCCACCAGCGAGCCGGTGGGCCGCGTGCGGATTTCGCCCTGCCAGGGCTCGTAGCGCTCGAAGACCGAGTGCAGGATCCCGGAGCCGCGCGTCTCGGTGAGGAACTCCGTGCGGAAACCGATCAGCCCGCGCGTGGGCACGAGGAACTCGAGCCGCACCCAGCCGGTGCCGTGATTGACCATGTTCTCCATGCGGCCCTTGCGCAGGGCGAGCATCTGCGTGACCACGCCGAGGAAGTCCTCCGGCACGTCGATCGCAAGCCGCTCGATCGGCTCGTGCAGCTTGCCGTCCAGCTCGCGCGTCACGACCTGCGGCTTGCCGACCGTGAGCTCGAAGCCTTCGCGCCTCATCGTCTCCACGAGCACAGCGAGTTGCAGCTCGCCGCGGCCCTGCACCTCCCAGGTGTCGCGACGGTCGCTGTCCACTACGCGGATCGCGACGTTGCCCACCAGCTCGCGCTCGAGCCGGTCCTGCACCATGCGCGCGGTGAGCTTGGAGCCCGACTGGCCCGCGAGTGGTGACGTGTTGATCCCGATGGTCACGCCCAGGGCCGGCTCGTCGATCGCGATCAGCGGAAGCGGCCGTGGATCCTCCGGGTCGGCGATCGTCTCGCCGATCGTGATCTCCGGGATGCCGGCGATGGCGATGATCTCGCCGGGACCGGCCTCGTCGGCTGGCACGCGCGCGAGTCCCTCGTTCACGTACAGCTCGGTCAGCCGCACGTCCTCGACCGTGCCGTCGCGCCGGATCCAGGCCACCTGCTGGCCCTTGCGAATCGTTCCGTGGTGCACGCGGCAGAGCGCGAGCCGGCCGACGTATGGATCGGCGTCCAGGTTCGTGACGCGCGCCTGAAGCGGGTGCGACTCGTCGTAGGAGGGCGCGGGGATGCGCTCCACGAGGAGGTCCAGCAGCGGACGAAGGTCGGTGCCCTCAACGCCCTCCTCGGTCGAGGCTCGACCCGCCTTCGCATTCGTGTAGACGATCGGGAACTCGATCTGCTCCTCGTTTGCGTCGAGATCGAGGAACAGCTCGTAGACCTCGTTGACCACCTCGCCGATGCGCGCGTCGGGCCGATCGACCTTGTTCACCACGAGCACCACCGGCAGGCCGGCCTCGAGCGCCTTGCGAAGCACGAAGCGGGTCTGGGGGAGCGGTCCCTCGGAGGCGTCCACGAGGAGCATCACGCCGTCCACCATCGTCAGGCCGCGCTCCACCTCGCCGCCGAAGTCGGCGTGGCCCGGGGTGTCCACGAGGTTCAGCTTCGTGGCTCCGTAGCGCACCGCCGCGTTCTTGGCGAGGATCGTGATGCCGCGCTCGCGCTCCTGGTCCATCGAGTCCATCACGAGGTCGGTGAGCCCCTCGGCCTCGTGGACGGAGAAGACCCCGGACTGGCGCAGCATCGCGTCGACCAGCGTGGTCTTGCCGTGGTCGACGTGCGCGATGATCGCGACGTTGCGGATGTCCGAGCGTTGAGGCATGGCGGTTCTCAAGAGTGGCAGGTGCTGCCGCTCCCATCGCTTCGCCACGGTCGGCAGGCGACAGTCGCTCGCGAGCCGGCATGAGGAGCCGCCGCGTGCTCGACTCGGTCGAGGTTTCCGTTGAAATACAACGGAAAGCGCAACCCAGTCGCGTGCGGGTCCTGAAAACCGAGCCGGTGTGCGGGGACGACGCGGTTACAACGCCGCCCCCGCCTTGAGGAGTTCGCCTACGTGTGGTTCGGGCCGTCGTCGTCGCCGCCACGGCCGCCGCCACCGTGCTCGCCGCCGCCGCCGGAGCGCTCGACCTCGATGGCCACCCAGCGCCCGTTGGAGCGCTTCACGGTTGCCTCGACGCGGTTCATGCCGACGCGCAGGGCGCCAAAGCCGTTGATCCGCTCGAACCTCGTGTTGCGGGTGACCTTGATGCGGATCGTGCCGCGCTCTGAGTCGTTGAGGCGGAAGGTCCGCTTGGCCTTGTTGATGGATGTAACGGTGCCCTCGTACTGAGTGGCGGCCGAGGCTGTAGTCACGGCGACCGACAGGGAGAGAACCAGGGCTGTGAGTAGTGCGATCAGCTTCATGGGTCCAATATGGCGCCGGCCTCCCCATGGCCAATCCAAGTCCGAGGCAAGACTTGGTAAAGACTTCATTCATGCGCCTAAGCGTCCTGGACCAATCACCCATACCTGAGGGCTCGACGCCTGCTCAGGCGCTCCACAACACCGTTGATCTCGGCCGCCACGCCGAGGCGCTCGGCTACGAGCGCTACTGGCTAGCCGAGCACCACGCCACTCCCGCGCTCGCATGCGCCTCGCCAGAGGTCCTGATCGCGGCGGTGGCACAGGCCACCGAGCAGATGCGCGTCGGCAGCGGCGGCGTGATGCTCCCGCACTACAGCCCGCTGAAGGTGGCGGAGGTGTTCAGCACCCTGGCCGGCCTGCACCCGGAGCGGATCGACCTCGGCATCGGGCGCGCGCCCGGCACCGACCCGATGACGATGCTCGCGCTCCAGCGCGACCGCCGCCAGGGCTCGCCGGACGATTTCCCGGAGCAGCTCACCGAGCTGCTCGCACTCCTGGAGGACCGGGTGCCGCCCAATCACCCGTTCGCGCGGCATGCAAGGACTCTTCCCGGGCTCCCCGAGCGCCCCGAGCCGTGGCTGCTCGGCTCATCGCCTCAAAGCGCGATCTGGGCGGGCGAGCTCGGGCTGCCCTATGCGATCGCGGACTTCATCAACCCGGGCGGCGCCGCGCTTGCCGCCGACTACCGCGCGCGCTTCCTCGACTCCGAGCGCCTCCCGGCGCCGCGCGTGATCACCTGCACGATCGCGATCTGCGCCGACACCGACGAGGAGGCCGAGCGGATCGCGTCGAGCGGGCGCATGATGTTCTCGCTGCTGCGCATGGGGCAGCTGATCCCGATCCCGCCGCCCGAGAAGGCGCTCGCCTACCTCGCAACGCGCGAGCGGCCCGACGCCGGCACGGGTGGCCGCCGGGCGATCGTGGGATCGCCGGCGACCGTCCGGGCCGGGCTGGAGGAGGTCGCCCGTGAGTACGGGACCGAGGAGCTGATGCTCCTGACGATCACCTACGAGCACGAGGCCCGCAGGCGCTCCTACGAGCTGATCGCCGAGGTCATGCAGCAGCCACTGGCAAACCCTCAAGGGGTCAGACCCCTTGAGGGTTAGGGTTCGCCGCGTGAGCCTGTTCAGCCGCCGAGCGCCGAGCCCGCAGGTGCATATCGGCGATCCGCGCTTCGACGACTGGGAGGTCGTGGCGGACTATGAGGAGCTCGAGACCGGCCTCGCCTTCCGCGATGGCCTGCGCGAGCTCGGGCTCACGGCCGAGCTGACCGCAGACCACCCGCTCGACCGCTTCTCGCGCGGGGACATCGCCCTGCGCGTTCCGGTAGACCAGTACGGGGACGCCACGGTAGCGCTGGACGGGCTGGACCCCTACTAGTCCGACGGCTTCACGAGTCGAGCTCCTCCACCAGTTCCCTCACACGACGGTCGATCTCGTCCCGCGTGGCGCGCACCTCGTCCACCGGCCTCCCCTTCGGATCCTCCAAGTCCCAGTCGAGGTAGCGCTTGCCGGGGATGTACGGGCACTCGTCGCCGCAGCCCATGGTCACCACCACGTCGGCCTGCTCGGCCAGCTCCGTAGTGAGCGCCTTCGGGATCCGATCGGCCAGGTCGAGGCCGAGCTCACGCATCACCTCGACCACCTCGGGGTGGACCCGGTCGCCGGGCGTCGTGCCGGCAGACAGCGCACGGTGCCGACCCTCCGCGGCGCGCTCGAAGAGCGCCTGGCTCATCTGCGAGCGCCCCGCGTTGTGGAGGCACACGAAGAGAGCGGTGGCCATCAGGGCTTGCGGGCGCGGATGATCGCCGAGCCGGCGTGCTCGTGCACGCTGTGCGTCTCATTGATCTCAATGTCCTCGAGGCCGGCCTCGGTGAGCGCATGCTCGAACTCGTCGCGCGTGAGGGCGCCCGCTATGCAGCCGGTCCACTCGCGCATGTTCGCGCGCGTGGCCTCGTCCATATCGGGATCCGCAATCACGTCGGAGACTGCGAAGCGGCCGCCGCTCTTCAGCACCCGTGCCGTCTCGCGCAGCACCCTGCGCTTGTCCGCCGCGAGGTTGATCACGCAGTTCGAAATCACCACGTCCACCGATTCGTCGGCGAGCGGGATCTCCTCGATGTAGCCCTTCACGAACTCCACGTTGGTCACGCCCGCGTCGTGGGCGTTCGCGCGCGCCAGGTCGAGCATCTCGTCGGTCATGTCGAGTCCGATCGCGCGCCCGCTCGGCGCCACCCGGCGAGCTGAGATCAGCACGTCGGCGCCCGCGCCTGAGCCGAGGTCGAGCACGGTCTCGCCGTCGTGGAGGTCCGCCACCGCGGTGGGCACGCCGCAGCCGAGCGAGGCGTCGACCGCGCCTTCGTCGCGACGTCAGCCTCGGTGTCGTAGAGCGCGCGCCCGAACACTTCGGTGCCACTCTTGTCGGTGGGCGACATGTCCGGCTCGGTGAAGGCGCTCGCCGGGTCGCAGCCGCACGAGATGC
>CAWDLE010000026.1:0-26621 GCA_963803085.1 uncultured Thermoleophilaceae bacterium
GAAGGCGCTCCATGCGATCCGAGACGTACGTGAGCTCGCCCGCCGGTCCGCGCGACTCGCGAAAGCGGCTCGGGCGCCAGGCTTCCGCCGGCTCGAGCCTGGTAGCTCGCCGCGCACGTCGTCGCGCACGAAGAAGGCGTTGTTGCCCGCGCGGTTGCGAGCCACCAGCGCGGATCCCTTGTCCGGGCGCGCGCGCGTGAGCGCGGCCAGCGAGGCGCCCCAGTAGAGGTTCGACGGAGTGCTTCTGGCCGCGCACGAACGACGGGTCGTAGGGGACCGTCACGGCCGCCTCGGGGCCGAACGTCGCGTTGTACTCCAGGATCAGGATTCGCGGCGAGACCACGTCGATCGCCTCGAGGATCCAGAGGTCGTTGCCGTCGAGGTCGATCGACAGGAGGCCGATGTCGCCCTCGATCCCGGCGCCGCGATCAGTCCGTTGATGTTGTCGCGGTCGATGAACGCCGTCACGGCCTCGATCTCGTGGCGCCAGCCGGTCGGATGGCTCTCGAGCGCAGCGCTCGTGCGCATCCGAGCCGTCGATCACGAGCCCGCGCCAGTTGTCGTTGACCAGCAGGAAGCGCGTGTTCGACTCGCGTGTAGTCCTCGACGCCGAACTCGACGAAGACGTCGTTCTCGATCGGGACCTTGTTGACCAGGAGCTGGATGATCCCGTCTTCGCCGAACTGTGAGAAGACCTGGAACTCGGCGTCGCGCGAGCGGCGCGTCCGCGGGCAGCGCCGCGACACGCGCGGCCTCGAGCCCGTCCGATCTGGAGGCGCAGGCGCTCCAGCTCGAGCGGCAGCGAGCCGAGCGGCTCCAGCATGCCGAGCGCCCGGCGCAGGTCCTGAACGCGCTCGATCACGGCAGCACTCTCCATCTGCATCATGCCCACGCCCCTCCGTATCCGCTCGAAATCGTCCAGGAAGTCGAGGACGCCGCCGACGTATCCCTCCGCGGTGAAGCGGGCGGCGCGCTCGCGCCCCGCAGCCACCAGCCGTTCGCGCTCTGACGGGTCGTCCAGCTGCCGCACCGCGTCCGCGAGCGCCGCCGGGTCGAGCGGCGGGCACCAGCAGCGCGGCGTCGCCCATCTGCTCGCGCGCGCCGGGCACGTCTGCCGCCACGACGGGGCAGCCAAGCGCCATCGCCTCGAGCGGAGGCAGGTTCTCGGGGCCGAACAGGCTCACGTAGGTGAGCGCGTGCGCGTGGCGGTAGAGCGCCACGAGGTCGTCGGTCGGCACAAAGCCGAGGAAGTGCACGCGCTCCGCCACCCCGAGCGTCGGCAGCCAGCCGCCGGTGGTGATCGAGCTGTCCCTTGTCCGAGCCCACGCAGACGAGCTCGTAGCTCGCCGCCGAGCAGCCGCAGCGCCTCGAAGAGCGTCGCGTGGTTCTTATGCGCCCAGAACTGGGCTGGGTAGAGCAGGTAGCGCTCACCGATGCCCGTGCCGGTCGAGCGCGTCGCGCGGCGGCGCGGCTGAGCGCCGGCCTCGAGCGCGAACTCGGGCGTGGGGTGACCGAGCAGCAGGAACGCGGTCGGCCTCGATGCGCCAGTAGCGCTCCACCTGCTCGCGGCCCGGCCTCGTTGGGCACGATCACCCGCGTGGCCTTCGGGATGTAGCGCGAGAAGTAGTGGTGGCGCTGCTCCCACTCGCCGTTCGCGCTCACCTCGGGGAACCACGGTTGCCGCGCGTGCTCCACGTCGAAGACGGTGAAGATGAACGGCTGGTCGCAGTCCTCCGCGTAGTTGGTCGCGAACCAGACGAGGTCCACGCCGTGCTCTGCCAGCGAGCGCTCGAACCACGTGCCGCGGGCCGACGCGCGGCGCACCGAGCCGGTCCTGTGCCTCGCGCAGCCGATGGATCGTGCGCTTGCTGCGCGGCCGCAACCTGCGCCGGCCGGCAGCATGATCACGCCCGGCGGCGGGCCCTCGTCGGCGTGGCGGTCGCGTAGTAGACGAATTCGTGCCGCGAGTCGCGCTCGGCGTCGCGCAGCGCGGCGTGGATCGACTGCGTGAACGTGTGGACCCCGCCGCCCTCGGGGGTCAGCTGGTAGTAGACGACCGCGACCTTCACTCCGCCTCCGCCAGCGCCATCACATGGAACGTGTCCGGGCCGATCTCGCCGTCCTCGTAGGCGGGCACGAAGCGGCTCGGCGCGCAGGCCCGCGGGCTCCATCAGCGCGCGCATCTCCTCGACCGCGAAGAAGCGGTTCGACTGGCGCTCCGTCTCGCGCTCATACGAGCCGTCGGGGCGCAGCTCGATCACCTCGTAGGAGACGTGCATCATCGCTCGTCGCGCAGCTCCGTCTCGGAGATCCGCACCAGTGCCGCCGTCAGGCAGCTCGAAGCGGCGCACGCGGACCGGATCCGCGTTCGCGAGCAGCGCCGGTGCGTGCAGGAACTCCACGGCCACGCGACCGCCGGGCGCGAGGTGGCGGCGCATCCCCGCGAGCGTGGCGACCACGCCCTCGTCGTCCTGCGGGTACCCGATGGAGTCGAAGAGGCAGGTGATCGCGTCGAAGGGCTCGCCGGGCAGGTCCAGCTTGCGCATGTCCTGCTCGTGCACCTCGATCCGCCGCTCGCGGCGGCGTGCTCCAGGAGGTCCGCGCTGTAGTCCACGCCGGTGACCTCCCAGCCCGAGCTTCGCGAACTCGCGCGGCGTGGCGGCCGCTTCCGCAGGCCACGTCGAGCAGCCGGCCAGGCTCGCCGCCGAGCAGGTCGTGCACGAAGCTCGCCTCGTCGGCGTATGGCTTCTCCGCGTAGATCAGGTCGTAGTGGCGGGCGTGCAGGCCCTGGAAGGTGTTGGCCACGGTGTCAGGCGGGGGCGAGGGCGCGGATCTGCTCGACGACGTGCGCGATCTCGTCGTCGCCCAGCGTGATCGCGCAGGGGAGGTAGAGGCCGGTCTCCCATAGCCGCTCGGCCACCGGGCAGGGCACGTCGCGGAAGCCGTCCTGCTCGCGCAGGAACGGCTGCATGTTCATCGGGCAGAAGAACGTGCGCGACTCGATCTCCGCCTCGCGCAGCGAGCCCATCAGCTCGTCCCTGCTCAGCGGAAACTCCTCGCCCACGGTGATCGCATACATCCAGTAGACGTTGCGCGCCCAGTCCTTCTCGGCCGGTGTCTGTACCCCTGGCACGTCCGCGAGTAGCTCGTTATAGGTGCGCGCGACGCGCCGCTTCTGCTCGAGGATGTGGTCGATCTTGCGGAGCTGCACCCGGCCCATCGCGGCCTGGTAGCCGGTCATGCGGAAGTTGAAGCCGGCGTCCTGGTGCAGGAAGCGCGGCTGGCCGAACGCGAGGTTGCGGAGGTAGCGCAGGCGCTCGGCGAGCGCGTCGTCGTCGGTCGTGACCATCCCGCCCTCGCCAGTGGTGATGATCTTGTTCGCGTAGAAGCTGAAACAGCCCATGTCGCCGAGCGCGCCGGTCATCCGCCCGCGCACGGTGGCGCCGTGCGACTCCGCGCAGTCCTCGATCACCACCAGGTTGTGGCGCTCGGCGATCTCACTCAGGCGGTCCATGTCCACCGGGTGACCGAACAGATGCACCGGGATGATCGCGCGCGTGCGCTCGCTGATCAGGCCCTCGACCAGATCGAGGTCGAGGTTCCAGGTCTCGGCCTCCGAGTCCACGGGGACCGGCACGCAGTTGTTGTGGTACGCCGCGAGCGCGGTGGCGATGTTGGTGCTGGCGCTTACGAGAATCTCGCTCCCCGGCTCCAGATCGAGCGCCGCGACAGCGAGGTGCAGGGCCGTAGTGCCGCTGGTGCACGCCACGCCGTGTCGCGCTCCCACGAAGTCGGCGAACTCCCGCTCGAAGCCGGGGATCTCCTCCCCGAACGACCCCGAGATCTCACCGCGGCGCACCGCGGCAGCCACCGCCTCGACCTCCTCCTCGCCGATGTACGGCTCGAAGACCGGGATCATGAGGCGGTCGTGGTCTCGACGACGACCTTGTCCTCCTCGTCGCCCAGGAACGGGCCCTGCTTGACGGAGAGGGCCTGGAAGTCCTCGACGACCTTGATGGCGTGCACGCCGTGGATCAGCACGACCGCGTCGCCCGGGCCCACCCTCACCTCGCGCAGGAGATGCCCGTCGTCGTCGAAGAGCTGCACGTCGACCACCCCCCGCTGCATGACGAACATCTGCTGCAGGTCATCGATCTCTCGCCGCGCGGCCTTGTGGTAGTGCGGATCCTCCTGGTAGCCCGCCTCATGGGCCAGGAGGCCAAACTGGAACGACGACTCCGGGGGCGAAAAGAACGTCGTCTTGTCTGCCCGAACGTCGGCCCAAATGATCTCCGCGTAGCGGGTTCCGCCGTGCTCGATTACCTCTATTGCCATCGCGTGGGGACACTAGCGCTAAGGTCCCGGGCATGAGCTCGGGCGACCCGGATTCGGCCTTCTGGCAGGGGAAGGCGGTGACCGTGACCGGCGGCGGCGGCTTCCTCGGCGCGCCCACCGTGCGCCTGCTGGAGTCGCTCGGCGCGGCCGTGCGGCCCATACGTTCTGCCGACCACGACCTGCGCGATCAGCGCGCGGCTCGCGAGGCGGTGGAGGGCGCCGAAGTGGTGGTCCACCTGGCCGCTCGTGTCGGCGGCATCGGCTTCAACCGTCGCAACCCCGCGCCGCTCGCGTACGACAACCTGATCATGGGCGCGAACGTCTTCGAGGCCTCGCGCGAGGCCGGAGTGTCGAAGCTCGTGGCCGCGTGCTCGGTCTGTGCCTACCCGAAGTTCACACCTGTGCCGTTCAAGGAGGACGACCTCTGGAACGGCTATCCGGAGGAGTCGAACGCGCCCTACGGCATCGCCAAGAAGATGCTCATCGTGCTCTCGGACTCGTACCGGCGCCAGTATGGCTTCGACTCCTGCGCCCCGGTTCTGGCGAACCTCTACGGGCCGGACGACAACTTCGACCTCGAGGATTCGCACGTGATCGCCGCGATGGTGCGCAAGTACGTCGAGGCCACCGAGCGCGGCGACCAGGAGGTCACGCTATGGGGCACCGGCAGCCCCTCGCGCGAGTTCCTCTACGTGGACGACGCCGCGCGGGCGCTCGTGCTGGCGGTGGAGCGCTATGACTCGTCGGACCCGGTGAACATCGGCACCGGCAAGGAGACGCGCATCCGCGACCTCGCCGAGACGATCGAGCGCCTCACCGGCTTCGAGGGCGAGACGGTCTGGGACAGCTCGAAGCCCGACGGCCAGCCCACCCGTTACCTCGACGTGAGTAGGGCGCGCGAGCGGATCGGCTTCGAGGCGGAGGTCGAGCTCGAGGAGGGGCTCAGGCGCACGATCGAGAGCTTCCGCGCGTCCATGCAGCTCTCGCCGGCCTAGGCCCGAATGCGCATCCCGCGTCCGAGCGTCCCAACTCCACTCGTCCTGCTGCTGTTCGCGGTGCTGGTCGTCGGGACGGCGTGGGCGCTGCTCCTGCCTCCGTGGCAGTCGCCTGACGAGCAGTGGCACTTCGCTTACGCGCAGACGCTAGCCGAGCACGGGCGCCTTCCGGATGGCGACAACTCGGCGTCGTTCTCAACCGAGCAGCTGCTCGCGGCCGCGAGCTCTCGCTCCGACAGGATGCCCTTCCAGCCGGAGGTGAGGGCGCCCTGGGACGAGGGCCAGTACGACGCCTGGCAGCGCGAGAACGCGCGCCTACCGGCGAATGCTCGCGAGGACGGGGGCGGGGTCAATAACGCCTCCTCGAACCCGCCGCTGTTCTATGCGGTGGAGGCCGTGCCCTACAAGCTCGCGGGCGGCGACGTGTTGGACCGGCTCTACGCGATGCGGTTAGTGTCGGTGCTGTTCCTGCTCGTGGCCGTGGTCGCCACCTGGCTGCTGGCGGGAGAGCTGTTCGGACGCAACCGCACACTGCAGCTCGCCGCAGCTGCTGTTGTCGGCTTCCAGCCGATGGCGACCTTCATGGCGGGCTCCGTGAACCCGGACTCGCCGCTGCTCGCGTTCTGGAGCCTGGCGCTGTGGCTCGGCGTCCGCATTCTCCGCCGCGGCCTGACGACGAAGTCCGCGCTCGCGCTGGCGGCTGTCGTGGGCGGGGCGGTGCTGACCAAGGCGACCGGCTACCTGCTCGTGATCGCGGCCGCCATCCTGATCGGCTGGAAGCTGTGGCGACAGCGCTCCTGGGGCGCGCGCGGGCTCGTGGCGGTGGCCGCCGGGTGCGTCCTCGTGGCCGTGCTCCCTTTCGCGGTGGCGGAGCTGACCGGCCGCACTGCGTTGAACCAGGTCGGGAATACGACCGGCAACAACCTGTCGCTGTTCGACTTCCCCGCCGACTACCTGGGGAGCTACCTGTGGCAGTTCTATCTGCCGCGCGCAGGTTTCCTGAGCCCGCTGCAATGCGGGGATCGATCACGAGTACGGGTTCGACGTCATTTTCCGGGGTGGCTGGGGGCTGTTCGGCTGGAAGGACGTGCGGCTGTCGAACGCCGTCTACACGACTCTGCTCGTGACGAGCATCGCGACGGTGGTAGCCGCTGCGGTCGCGCTGATCACGCGCCGGGTGAGGATCGACCTGCCGGTCCTCGCGTACCTGTTGCTCGTCTCGCTGGCGCTCGTGGGCGCGCTGCACTGGATCGAGTTCCGTTTCCTCGTGGAGCGCGGTGGAGGCGTTCATCCAGGGGCGCTACCTGCTGCCGCTCCTTCCCGTCGGTGCGTGCGCGCTCGGCGCCGCGCTTACGCTGCTGCCGGCGCGGCTCAGGGGGGCAGGCCTGGGCGTCGCGCTCGCGGGGATGCTGGCGCTCCAGGTGGTCAGCTTGGGCGCCGTGATGGAGCGTTACTTTGCGTAGGCTCGCGGTCGCCACCTTCGTGGTCGGGATTGCTCGTCGCGGGCGTGCTGCTGGTCAGGGCGGCGGACCGGGACATGGGAGTCGTGGCCTTCACGAACGACGCCGCTCCAAACGACGATGTGCTCTCGATCGCGCCGGGGCGAACCGGGTGCCAGCACGTGAGCCGGGTGACCCAAGCGTTCGACGGCGTCCACTTCATGGTCAGCGCGCCAGACGCGCGCCACCCGTTGCGGGTCGGCGCCGTCGACCCGCGCTCGGGGCGGACGCTCGCGTCTGCCCGCGTGGAGACCGCCGCCGCAGGCCGCTCGACGGCCGGACCGGCGTTCGGCGAGCGACTCGGCGGGCGGCCCGTCGACGTCTGCGTGCGAAACGAGGGCACGAAGCGGATCGCGCTCGTGGGCTCTCCGAGCGCCGAGGAGCGCGGCGGCCAGGGCGTCAAGAAGACCGGCGAGGTCGCCCTCGTCTTCATTCGCTCACCCCGCTCGCTGCTGGATCGCATCCCGGACGCGTTTGATCACGCGGCCCTGTTCAAGCCGGACTGGGCAGGCCCTTGGACCTTCTGGCTGCTCGCGGGCGGTGTGATGCTGGTCGTGCCCGGCCTCGTGGGTGGCGCGCTCTGGACCGCCCTGCGCGAGGACCCGGCAGGTAGCGGGCGCGGGGGGACGCCGGTCAGCTACGAGTCGTTCCGCGAGCGCGTGGAGCCGCGCCTGCTCGAGCCGCCGCGCGTCCACCGCTTCGCCGCGCCTCCGCTGCTCGGCGACCCCGGCGCGGACGGGCTCCCGGTTGCCGTCTGCGTCGAGCCCGCGAATGGCACTGACCCGCAGCGGACGCTCGCGTCGCTCGAGCGCCAGACGCGCGCGCCGGTCGAAGTGATCGAGGCGCCGCCTGCGGAGGCGCTCGCGCGCACCACGGCGCCGCTGGTCGCCGTCGTGCGGGCCGGGGACGAGCTGGCGCCGATCGCGCTCGAGCGCCTGGGCCAGGCCGGGAAGCTGGCGGGCGATGCCGTGCTGATCACGAGCGACGAGGACACGCTCAACGGCTCCGGTGAGCGCGAGCACCCGCGCCTGCGGCCCGGCCCCTCGCCGGACCACCTGCTCGCCCAGGACCTCACCGGCTCGCTCGTCTGTCTCAGGCGCGATGCGGCGCCGCACGAGCTCGACGGCCACTGGCGCCACCGCCTCGCGCTGCTCCAGGGCGGGTCCGACGGCGCCGGCCTCGCGCACGTGCCGGCGATCCTCTGCCACCGGCACCCGGCGCCCGAGCCGGAGGTGAACCTGGCTGTCGTTGCCGAGGCGCTCGACGCGCGCGGCGAGCACTCGGCTCGCCTGGAGCGCGCGGCCGGCGGCGTTCGCGTGCGGCGCCCGATCGCCGGCGAGCCGTCGGTCGAGGCGATCGTCCTGTTCCGCGACCGCCCCGAGCTGCTGCGGCGCTGCACCGACTCCCTGCTCGAGCGCACCAGCTGGGACAACCTCCGTCTCGCCTGGTCGACAACGGCAGCACGGACCCGGAGGTCGCGGAGCTGCTCGGTCGCCTGGAGCGCGACCCGCGCGTGGCCGTCACGCGCGACGACCGCGACTTCAACTTCGCCGCCCTGAACAACGCCGCGGTCTCGGAGAGCAGCGCGGACTACGTCGTCTTCCTCAACAACGACACCGAGGTGGTCGACGAGGATTGGATCGAGGCAGCTGCTCGAGGAGGCGCAGCGGCCGGACGTGGGCGCGGTCGCGCCGCTCCTCACCTATCCCGACGGCAGCGTGCAGCATGCCGGCGCCGCGCTCGGCATGCACGAGTACGCCGGACACCCGTTCGCGGGTCTCGATCCCGCGGCGCACACGCCGTTCGGGTCGGCGCTCGACGGAACGCGGAACTGGCTGGCCGTGACCGCCGCCTGCATGCTGGTCGAGCGGCGCAAGTTCGAGGCGGTCGGCCGCTTCGACGAGTCCTTCATCGTGGCCGGCAACGACGTCGAGCTGTGTCTGCGGCTGACCGCGGCCGGGCACCGCTCGCTGTGCGTGCCGCACGCGCGCGTCGTCCACGACGAGTCGCGCACCCGCGGCGCGCACATCGACCCCGCCGACTTCGAGCGCTCGCGGGCCAGCTACGGTGCCTTCAGGACAATCGGGGACCCCTTCTACAACCCGGGCCTTACGCTGGCGCGGACCGACTGCGGGTTGCGGGGGCCGGAGGAGCTATGAGGGGTCACGCCAAGCCAATCACTCGCGCGCGCCTCTACTACATGTGGCAGACCGCGAAGAAGGGGCCGACGGAGCTCGGCTACACGTACTTCCGCGCCCGCCGCCGCCGCAAGAACCTCGCGGACGCCGACCTCATGCTCGAGGAATGGGATCGCATCCCGCTCGAGCAGCCGCACCGCTACGACATCCCCGACGCGGCGCTCGAGGAGACGAGCCGGACGCTCGATGCCTACCGGCGCGCGGAGAGCTTCGAGATCCGCTCGATCCAGTGGTTCGTGCCGTGGGTGCCGACCGTGTTCCTCGGCGGCGTCTACACGATCCTCCGCTTCGCCGCGCACTTCCGGCGCGAGCACGGCGTGGTGTCGCGCTTCTGCATCTACGACGTGGAGGAGAAGTTCGCGCGCCGCATGGTGAGCGACCTGCGCTCGGCGTTCCCCGAGCTCGCGGACGTCGAGGTCACGTATCGCGAGGAGCCCGACGACGGGCCGGGCGACTACTCGCACCTGCCGGAGTGCGACGCGGCGATCGCGACGCTCTGGACGAGCGCGTACCCGGTGCTCCGCTTCCCGAAGGCGCGGACGAAGCTCTACTTCATGCAGGACTTCGAGCCCTACTTCTATCCCGCGAGCGGGGCGTTCGCGATGGCCGAGGAGAGCTACCGCTTCGGATTCCCAGGGATCGTGAACACGCCGGGGCTGGCCGACGCGTACAGGGCGTACGGCAACCAGGCCGTCTCCTTCCTGCCGGCTGTGGACAGGGAGCGCTACCACCCGCCGCGCACCCCCAACCCCGAGTCGCCGGTTCGCGTCTTCTTCTACGCGCGGCCGTGGAACCCGCGGAACGCCTTCGGGCTCGGGCTCGAGAGCCTCTCAGAGCTGAAGGATCGCTTCGGGGACCGCGTGGAGATCATCTGTGCGGGGGAGAGCTGGAACCCCGGGCAGTTCGCGATGGCGGACAAGGTCGGCAACCTCGGCCGGCTCGGCAGCCTCGACGAGGTCGCGGATCTCTACCGGAGCTGCCACATCGGCCTCGTCCTGATGGCGACGAAGCATCCGAGCTACCAGCCGTTCGAGTTCATGGCGTCCGGGGTTGCCTGCGTGTCGAACTTCAATCCCGATACCGCCTGGTTCCTTCGCGACGGCGAGAACTGCGCCCTCGCCCGCCCGGTGCCGGGCGCGATCGCCGAGCGCATCGGCGACCTGGTCGAGGACCGCTCGCTTCGCGAGCGGATCGTCGAGCGCGGGCTGGCTCAGGTGAGCGAGGTTCGCTGGGAGGACGAGATCGAGAAGGTCTGGCGCGCCATCACGAAGCAGGACCCAACGTTCGGCCCGCTAGAGCTCCTCGGCGATGCGCGGCGCCTCGCGGTTGAAAACCCAGAAGCCGAGCGCGCACACGGCCACGAACACGACCGTCGGCACCAGCCACGCTAGTTCGCTTCCGGCGGCCTCGGCGACCGTGGGGGCGGAGGCGTCCACCACGGCGACGCGCGCGGTCTCCAGCAGCGCTGCGAGGGGGTTCGCCAGCACGACCGCGCGCCAATCCTCAGGGACCGCCTCGATCGGGTAGAGCACCGGCGAGCCGTAGAACAGGATCGTCGACAGCACGGCCCAGATCGGGGAGACGTCCCGGTAGCGCGGGTAGAGCGCCGACAGCAACATCGCGACCCCCGCGGTGAACGTCACGAACAGCAGCACGATCAGCGGGAAGAGCAGCCACGAGGCACGCGGGTTAACGCCGTAGGCGAGCACGAACACGAACACGGCCACCATGTTCACCATCATGTTGAACGCTGCGGTGAGGACCGTTGAGAGCGGGATCACCATCCGCGGAAAATGCATCTTGCGCACCAGATTCTCGCGCAGGACGGCTGACGTCACGGCGTTCTGGGTCGCCTCCTGGAAGAACGTGAACAGCACGATGTTGAGCAGCAGGAGCACGGGGTAGTTCTTGACGCCGTCGCCCAGGCGGACCACCTCGCTGAAGACGACGTACAGGACACCGAACAGCAACAGCGGGCGCATCAGCGACCACAGGTAGCCGAGTACCGAGCCGAAGTAGGTCAGCTTGAAGTCCGTGCTGGCGATGACCCAGACGAGGTGGAAAAAGCGTCTCGCGCCGCCGCCGAGCGCCGACGGCCCGTGGATGTCCTGGAGGCCGGCCTGCGAGGCGCTCACGTGCGGACCCCCGCGGGCACCGGTTCGAGGGCCACCTCGTGGTCGATGTCGTAGATGCCGCCCACGTGATCGCCACCGACCACGGCGAACCGTGTGGCATTCGTCTGAACCGCGCTCACGTCCTCCGGCTGGGTGCGCGACCGTACGAGGACGTTCACCGCATAGGTCGCCGAGACGAGGCGGTTCTCCAGCCGAACGCTGAAGACGCGCTGCTCCCCGGGCGCGAAGTCGTCAACCGGATGGTCGAACTCGAGTGTGCTCGCCGCGAAGACTCTCACGCCCGCCTCGTTCTCGATCTGGATGCGCACCTCGGGATCGGGCAGCTCCGCGTGCGCCTCCACCAGAGCGCAGACCCGGATCTGCTGACCGAAGGAGGTCATCGTGGTGCGCTCCCCGCGCTCGTCGCTGACCCAGACCTCGCGTATCTGGGCGCGCTCGGCCACGGTGGGCTCCGCGCCGACCGTCTCGCTGCCGAGGAAGTTCACGTCCAGGTAGCGGCGCGCGATGTCGTCAGGAGCCCCGATCGCGTCGATGCGGTGCTTTTCGATGAGCATGGCCCGGTCGCAGAAGCGCCTGACGAGCCCCACGTCGTGGGTCACGAGCACGATTGTCTTGCCGGCTGCGCGCAGATCGTCGAACACCTCGAAGCACTTGCGCTGGAACGCCGCGTCGCCGACGGCGAGCACCTCGTCGATCAGCATCACGTCGGCGTCCGACTGGACCATCGTCGAGAACGCGAGCCGGACCTGCATCCCGGACGAGTAGTTCTTGAGCTTCAGCTCGACGAACTCCTCCAGCTCGGCGAAAGCGAGGATGTCGTCGAAGCGCTCGCGGGCATCGGCCGGGCTTAGCCCCATCATGACCGCGTTGATCACCACGTTCTCGCGCGCCGTGAGATCCGGGTTGAAGCCCACCCCGAGCTCGATGAACGGCGCGAGCCGCCCCGCCACCCGGAGCCGGCCGCCGTCGGCCCTGTAGATCCCAGCCAGGCACTTGAGCAGCGTGCTCTTTCCAGAGCCGTTGCGGCCGAGGATGCCGAAGAATTCGCCCTCGTGGACCTGGAAAGAGACGTCGTGGAGCACGTGGAGCTCGTCGTAGCGAGTCGGGCGGAACGGGTGCAGCGCGCGCTCCTTGAGCGTCTGCACGCGGTGCTCGGGAATGCGGAAGGTCTTCTCGAGGTGCTCGACGTCGATGGCGACCGGCCGGGTCATCGATCGGAGAATAGGTGCCGCCCGCCCGGAACCGGTCCGGTGGCCACGTTGTAGTAAGGGCACGGTGGAGGACCGGCCACCACAGGAAGCGGAGCTGATCGCGCGCGCCAAGGGCGGTGAGCTGGACGCCTATGAGGAGATCGTGAGACGGCATCAGACGATTGCGTTCAGGACCGCGTGGGTGATCACTCGCTCGGCCGCGGACGCGGAGGAGGCAGCTCAGGACGGCTTCGTGAAGGCGCACGCCGCGCTGCCCCGCTTCCGCGAGGGCTCGCCGTTCCGGCCCTGGCTGCTCGCGATCGTGGCGAACGAGGCCCGCAACCGCGTGCGCGGAGCTGGGCGGCACGTGCGCATCGCGCAGCGCGTGGTCGAGGAGCGCCGCCCGGACGACGCGGTCCCGTCGCCCGAGGCGGCGCTCCTCGACTCCGAGCAGCGCGACCGGCTGCTCGCCGCGATCGAGCGCCTCCCGCAGCCGGCCCGCGAGGCGATCACCTGCCGCTACCTGCTCGAGCTGAGCGAGGAGGAGACGGCCGCCGCGCTCGACTGCCCGCGCGGCACCGTCAAGTCGCGCATCTCGCGCGCCCTCGAGCGGCTGCGGCTGGAGCTGGGGGAGGTGGAGGCATGAGCGAGCTCGAGCAGCGCCTCACGCAGCTCGGACGCGAGCTGGACTGGCCGGAGACGCCCGACCTCGCGCCAGCGGTCCGGCAGCGCCTCGCTTCGCCCGCGCCCGCACGCCGTCGGCGCCCGATCGTCTTCCGCAGGTCCCTGGCCATCGCGCTCGCCGCGCTGCTGGTGCTCGCCGGCGGCGTCTTCGCCGCTGTCCCCAGCGTGCGCGACGCGGTGCTCGAGTTCTTCGGGCTTCAGGGCGCGACGGTGGAGCAACGCCCCAGCATCCCGTCTGCGCCGGAGCTGCGCCTGCTCCAGCTCGGGCAGCGCACCACCCTCGAGCGTGCCCGCGGCGAGCTCGGCTTCACGCCGCTCGTCCCGAGCGAGGCCGGTCGGCCCGACGGCGTGTTCGTGAGCACGCGCGCGCCGGGCGGCGAGCTCTCGTTGACCTACGCCCCGGCGCCGGGGATGCCGGCCACGGGCCGCGCGGGACTCGGCCTGCTGGTGGGCGAGTTCCGAGGCGACCTCGCTCCCGAGTACATGGGAAAGATCGCCGGGCAGACCACTCGCATCGAGCGGCTGCGCGTGGATGGCGACCGCGCGATCTGGATCGAGGGGGCGCCGCACCTCTTCTTCTACCGGCCCCCGGACTCGGAGTTCGCAGACAGCGAGCTGCGCCTCGCGCACAACGTGCTGCTCCTGGAGCGCGACAACCTGCTGGTCCGCCTGGAGGGCTCGTTCAACCGCGAGCGGGCGATCGAGCTGGCGCGCTCGCTCCGCCCGGTGGGCTAGTCGCCGCTAACGGTCCTGGGCGAGCCGACGCAGCGGGATCCCGTACCAGAGCGTGGCGAAGAGCAACGCCACCAGCGCGGCCGCGATCGTCGTCGTGGTCGAGCTGTAGAGGAAGTCCGTGACGAGCGTGATCGCGCCGGTCATCGCCGTGGCGAGCAGCCCTAGCCCGATGATCGCGAGCCGGTTGCCTCCGAACACGATCCGCTCCTTGTCCTGCTCGCGGAACTCGATCCGGTGGTGGGCGGTCGGCGCGATCAGGCACGCGCACGCCGCGGTCGCGCACAGCAGGGTCACGAAGTAGACGGTCTGCTGGAAGCTCGTGATGTCCGCGAAGCGCTGGTTGAACGGGACGACGAGCAGGAACGCGAACAGCACCTGGACGCCGGGCAGCGCCACGCGCAACTCACCGAGCAGCTGCTCGAGGTTGCGATCGAGCCGCTCCTTCTCGGTCTCGTCACGTCCAGTGTCTTGTCTGTTCGATGTGCCCATGCCGAAAGAACGGAGCCCGCCCGCCGGACGTCGGCGGGCGGGCTCTCGCTGCTACTTGGAGCGGGACCTCGACGAGCCCGACTTGGAGCGCGAGGAGCTCGCGCGCGAGGACCGGCTCGACGAGCCGGACTTGGCGCGGCTCGACGAACCCGAGCGCGACGCGGACGAGCGGCTCGCGGAGCCGCGGCTCGACGAGCCGGAGCGCGACCCGCCGGAGCCGGACTTGGCGCGGCTCGTCGAGCTCGACCGCGAGCGGCTCGATGCCGAGCCGGACCGCGCGCTGCTTGCGCGCGAGCCTGAGCTCCGCGAGCCTGAGCTGCGCGACCCGCTCGACGAGCGGCTGGAGCCGTTCGACGAGCTGCGTGAGCTGCTCGACCGCGACGTGCCGTTGCGACGCTCGGCGGCCGGGATCTCCTCCTTGGCCACCGCCTTCGCCAGCTTCGGGATCTGCTTCTCGAGGAACTTCGCCATGCGCTCCTCCTCGCGACGAATGCCGCGGGCGAGCTTGGCCGTCTCCTTGTCGTTCACGGCCTCCGCGAGCGCCTCGATGCCCGTGTAGGTCGCGATCTCCTCGAACTCGTTGTGGAACTCGCTCTTCGCGTTCTTGAGCATCTTCTCGGCCTCGCCGGTGCCGCGGATCGCGTGCAGTGGACCCTGCGCGGCGGCCACGGCCTTGCCGGCCACCGACGTGAGCGTGGAGGCCGCCTCGACGACCGGAGTCGGGCCCGAGCTCACCGGCCCCGCCTCGGCCTTGCCGCCGAGCTCGCGGATGCGCGTCTTCAGCTGACGCGAATGTCCCTTCGTCTCCTTCAGATGCTCACGGAGACGCTTCTTGTACGGCGGCCGCGTCGTCATGGCGACGTGAGCCTCGAGCGCGGTCTCGAGCTCCTTCTCTTTGCCGTACGCCTCGTTGAGGTACTGGATCAACTTCGTGTCCCTGGCGTTCGGATTCGCCATTTGTCTGGATTCCTCCCCTGTCGATTACGAACTTTTTGCCTACCCGGTCGAACGCGTGCGCAACCACGCCGGGGGGTACTGTCACGGCATGACGAGTTGGGACGACGACGACGATTGGACCGGCACGCCGCCGGAGGGTCATCACTCGGCCTCCCGCGCGAATCCGGGCTTCTGGTCAGAGCAGCGGGTTCCGCTGAGCATCACGGGAGCCGGCCTTGGGATCGCGCTGATAATCCTGCTGATCGTTTGGGTGCTGTGACCGCCGACCGCGTGGCAGTGGTCCTCGGCGCACGCAACCTCGGCGGCGCGATCATCGACCACCTTCAGCAGAACGGCTGGCGCGGCGCCGCCGTCGCGCAGAGCGAGGAGACCGTGGCGGCCGTGAGCGAGCGCGGCGCGCTCGGGATCGCGGCCGACGCGAGCGACGCCGATGCGCTCTCCGGAGCACTCGCACGCGTGCGCGACGAGCTCGGCCCTCCCAGCCTGATCGTGAACGCCGTGAGCGCGAGCCGGCCTCCGGACGACGGCAAGGGCTTCGGCGGTGGCGCAATCGCGGACGCCACGCTCGAGGGCTTCCGCGGCTGGGCGGCGGCCGTGGCCGAGCAGTCGTTCGTGTTCCTGTCGACCGGCATCCGGGCGCTGCGCGAGTCCGGCGAGGGCGGCACGCTGATCCAGGTGACCGGCGGCTCCGCGCGCCGGGCGATGCCCGGCCGCGGATTGTGGTCAGCCGGCGCGCAGGCCGCACGCGCGATGACGCACGCCGCGGCACAGGAGGTGCGCGAGGAGGGCATCCACGTGGCGCTCCTGATCGTGGACGCGACGATCGAGTCGCCGAAGACCGAAGGGTTCACGCGCGACGTCCCCAAGAACGCGCTTGCCGACATGGGGCTGATCGCCGAGGCAGTGGAGTACCTGGCGTCGCAGCGGCCGCGCGCGTACACGCACGAGCTGATGCTCACGCCGGCCGGCGACCGCTGGGTGCCCTGACCGCGGTTCGGCGCTAGGCAGCGGGTTCGGGCACGCGCTTGCGCGCCCGAGCGGCCTTCTGGCGCTCGACCGGATCCAGAACGAGCTTGCGTAGGCGGATCACGTCGGGCGTGACCTCCACGCACTCGTCCTCGCGGATGAACTCGAGCGCCTGGTCGAGCGAGAGCTTGTGGTGGGGCACGAGCTTCACGGTCTCGTCGGATCCCGAGGCGCGCATGTTCGTCTGCTTCTTCTCGCGCACGGCGTTCACGTCGAGGTCGTCGGAGCGGGCGTTCTCGCCCACGACCATCCCCTCGTAGACCTCCTCGCCCGGCCCGACGAAGAGCTGCCCGCGCTCCTGCATCTTCAGCAGCGCGAACGTGGCGGTGGGCCCGCGGCGGTCGGCCACGAGCGAGCCGGTGGGCCGCGTGCGGATCTCGCCCTGCCAGGGCTCGTAGCGCTCGAAGACCGAATGCAGGATCCCCGAGCCGCGCGTCTCGGTGAGGAACTCCGTGCGGAAGCCGATCAGCCCGCGCGTGGGCACGAGGAACTCGAGCCGCACCCAGCCGGTGCCGTGATTGACCATGTTCTCCATGCGGCCCTTGCGCAGGGCGAGCATCTGCGTGACCACGCCGAGGAAGTCCTCCGGCACGTCGATCGCAAGCCGCTCGATCGGCTCGTGCAGCTTGCCGTCGAGCTCGCGCGTCACGACCTGCGGCTTGCCGACGGTGAGCTCGAAGCCCTCGCGCCGCATCGTCTCGACGAGCACCGCGAGCTGCAGCTCGCCGCGGCCCTGCACCTCCCAGGTGTCGCGACGGTCGCTGTCCACCACGCGGATCGCGACGTTGCCCACCAGCTCGCGCTCGAGGCGGTCCTGCACCATGCGCGCGGTGAGCTTGGAGCCCGACTGGCCCGCGAGCGGCGACGTGTTGATCCCGATGGTCACGCCCAGGGCCGGCTCGTCGATCGCGATCAGCGGAAGCGGCCGTGGATCCTCCGGGTCGGCGATCGTCTCGCCGATCGTGATCTCCGGGATGCCGGCGATGGCGATGATCTCGCCGGGACCGGCCTCGTCGGCCGGCACGCGCGCGAGTCCCTCGTTCACGTACAGCTCGGTCAGCCGCACGTCCTCGACCGTGCCGTCGCGCCGGATCCAGGCCACCTGCTGGCCCTTGCGAATCGTTCCGTGGTGCACGCGGCAGAGCGCGAGCCGGCCGACGTATGGATCGGCGTCCAGGTTCGTGACGCGTGCCTGAAGCGGGTGCGACTCGTCGTAGGAGGGCGCGGGGATGCGCTCCACGAGCAGGTCGAGCAGCGGACGAAGGTCGGTGCCCTCAACGCCCTCCTCGGTCGAGGCTCGACCCGCCTTCGCATTCGTGTAGACGATCGGGAACTCGATCTGCTCCTCGTTCGCGTCGAGATCGAGGAACAGCTCGTAGACCTCGTTGACCACCTCGCCGATGCGCGCGTCGGGCCGATCGACCTTGTTCACCACGAGCACCACCGGCAGTCCGGCCTCGAGCGCCTTGCGCAGCACGAAGCGGGTCTGGGGGAGCGGTCCCTCGGAGGCGTCCACGAGGAGCATCACGCCGTCCACCATCGTCAGGCCGCGCTCCACCTCGCCGCCGAAGTCGGCGTGGCCCGGGGTGTCCACGAGGTTCAGCTTCGTGGCTCCGTAGCGCACCGCCGCGTTCTTGGCGAGGATCGTGATGCCGCGCTCGCGCTCCTGGTCCATCGAGTCCATCACGAGGTCGGTGAGCCCCTCGGCCTCGTGGGCGGAGAAGACCCCGGACTGGCGCAGCATCGCGTCGACCAGCGTGGTCTTGCCGTGGTCGACGTGCGCGATGATCGCGACGTTGCGGATGTCCGAGCGTTGGGGCATGGCGGTTCTCAAGAGTGGCAGGTGCTGCCGCTCCCATCGCTTCGCCACGCTCGGCAGGCGACAGTCGCTCGCGGGCCGGCGTGAGGAGCCGCCGCGTGCTCGACTCGGTCGAGGTTTCCGTTGAAATACAACGGAAAGCGCAACCCAGTCGCGTGCGGGTCCCGAAAACCGACCCGGTGTGCGGGGACGACGCGGTTACAACGCCGCCCCCGCCTTGAGGAGTTCGACTAGGTGTGGTTGGGGCCGTCGTCGTCGCCGCCACGGCCGCCGCCGCCGTGCTCGCCGCCGCCGCCGGAGCGCTCGACCTCGATGGCCACCCAGCGCCCGTTGGAGCGCTTCACGGTTGCCTCGACGCGGTTCATGCCGACGCGCAGCGCGCCGAAGCCGTTGATCCGCTCGAACCTCGTGTTGCCGGTGACCTTGATGCGGATCGTGCCGCGCTCTGAGTCGTTGAGGCGGAAGGTCCGCTTGGCCTTGTTGATGGATGTAACGGTGCCCTCGTACTGAGTGGCGGCCGAGGCCGTAGTCACGGCGACCGACAGGGAGAGAACCAGGGCTGTGAGTAGTGCGATCAGCTTCATGGGTCCAATATGGCGCCGGCCTCCCCATGGCCAATCCAAGTCGCGAGACAAGACTTGGTAAAGACTTCATTCATGCGCCTAAGCGTCCTGGACCAATCACCCATACCTGAGGGCTCGACGCCTGCTCAGGCGCTCCACAACACGGTCGATCTCGGCCGCCATGCCGAGGCGCTCGGCTACGAGCGCTACTGGCTCGCCGAGCACCACGCCACACCCGCGCTCGCATGCGCCTCGCCAGAGGTCCTGATCGCGGCGGTGGCACAGGCCACCGAGCAGATCCGCGTCGGCAGCGGCGGCGTGATGCTCCCGCACTACAGCCCGCTGAAGGTGGCGGAGGTGTTCAGCACCCTGGCCGGCCTGCACCCGGAGCGGATCGACCTCGGCATCGGCCGCGCGCCCGGCACCGACCCGATGACGATGCTCGCGCTCCAGCGCGACCGCCGCCAGGGCTCGCCGGACGATTTCCCGGAGCAGCTCACCGAGCTGCTCGCACTCCTGGAGGACCGGGTGCCGCCCAATCACCCGTTCGCGCGGCATGCGAGGACTCTTCCCGGGCTCCCCGAGCGCCCCGAGCCGTGGCTGCTCGGCTCATCGCCTCAGAGCGCGATCTGGGCGGGCGAGCTCGGGCTGCCCTATGCGATCGCGGACTTCATCAACCCGGGCGGCGCCGCGCTGGCGGCCGACTACCGCGCGCGCTTCCTCGACTCCGAGCGCCTCCCGGCGCCCCGCGTGATCGCCTGCACGATCGCGATCTGCGCCGACACCGACGAGGAGGCCGAGCGCATCGCGTCGAGCGGACGGATGATGTTCTCGCTGCTGCGCATGGGGCAGCTGATCCCGATCCCGCCGCCCGAGAAGGCGCTCGCCTACCTCGCAACGCGCGAGCGGCCCGACGCCGCCACGGGTGGCCGCCGGGCGATCGTGGGATCGCCGGCGACCGTCCGGGCCGGACTCGAGGAGGTCGCGCGCGAGTACGGGACCGAGGAGCTGATGCTCCTGACGATCACCTACGAGCACGAGGCCCGCAGGCGCTCCTACGAGCTGATCGCCGAGGTCATGCAGCAGCCACTGGCAAACCCTCAAGGGGTCAGACCCCTTGAGGGTTAGGGTTCGCCGCGTGAGCCTGTTCAGCCGCCGAGCGCCGAGCCCGCAGTTGCATATCGGCGATCCCCGCTTCGACGACTGGGAGGTCGTGGCGGATTACGAGGAGCTCGAGACCGGCCTCGCCTTCCGCGATGGCCTGCGCGAGCTCGGGCTCACGGCCGAGCTGACCGCGGACCACCCGCTCGACCGCTTCTCGCGCGGGGACATCGCCCTGCGCGTTCCGGCGGACCAGTACGGGGACGCCACCGTGGCCCTGGACGGGCTGGACCCCTACTAGCCCGACGGCTTTACGAGTCGAGCTCCTCCACCAGTTCCCTCACACGACGGTCGATCTCGTCCCGCGTGGCGCGCACCTCGTCCACCGGCCTCCCCTTCGGATCCTCCAGGTCCCAGTCGAGGTAGCGCTTGCCGGGAATGTACGGGCACTCGTCGCCGCAGCCCATGGTCACCACCACGTCGGCCTGCTCGGCGAGCTCCGTGGTGAGCGCCTTCGGGATCCGATCGGCCAGGTCGATGCCGAGCTCACGCATCACCTCGACCACCTCGGGGTGGACCCGTTCGCCGGGCGTCGTGCCGGCAGACAGCGCACGGTGCCGGCCCTCCGCGGCGCGCTCGAAGAGCGCCTGGCTCATCTGCGAGCGCCCCGCGTTGTGGAGGCACACGAAGAGAGCGGTGGCCATCAGGGCTTGCGGGCGCGGATGATCGCCGAGCCGGCGTGCTCGTGCACGCGGTGCGTCTCGTTGATCTCAATGTCCTCGAGGCCGGCCTCGCTGAGCGCCTGCTCGAACTCGTCGCGCGTGAGGGCGCCCGCGATGCAGCCGGTCCACTCGCGCATGTCCGCGCGCGTGGCCTGATCCATATCGGGATCCGCGATCACGTCGGAGACTGCGAAGCGGCCGCCGCTCTTCAGCACCCGCGCCGTCTCGCGCAGCACCCTGCGCTTGTCCGCCGCGAGGTTGATCACGCAGTTGGAAATCACCACGTCCACCGATTCGTCGGCGAGCGGGATCTCCTCGATGTAGCCCTTCACGAACTCCACGTTGGTCACGCCTGCCTCGCGCGCGTTCGCGCGCGCCAGTTCGAGCATCTCGTCGGTCATGTCGAGTCCGATCGCGCGGCCGCTCGGCGCCACCCGGCGAGCTGAGATCAGCACGTCGGCGCCCGCACCTGAGCCGAGGTCGAGCACGGTCTCGCCGTCGTGGAGGTCCGCTACCGCTGTCGGTACGCCGCAGCCGAGCGAGGCGTCGACCGCTGCCTTGGTCGCGGCGTCAGCCTCGGTGTCGTAGAGCGCGCGCCCGAACACTTCGGTGCCGCTCTTGTCGGTGGGCGACATGTCCGGCTCGGTGAAGGCGCTCGCTGGGTCGCAGCCGCACGAGATGCTGTGGCCGGCCGCCTTCGCGGCTGCGGCGTAGCGCTCGCGAACCTGCTCGCGGATATCGGTGTCGGTCAGCTGAGCCATGCGGACAGGTCCTCCAGGGCGTCGGGAATCACGTAGTAGTAGGCCCACAGCCCGCGCCGCTCTGAGTCGACGATGCCCGCCTCGCGCAGCACCTTCAGGTGGTGCGAGACGGTGGGCTGGGAGAGGTCGAACAGGGGCACCAGCTCGCACACGCAGACCTCGCCGGCCGCCTTGCGCAGCACGTCGACGAGCTGCACGCGGACCGGGTCTCCGAGCGCCTTGGCCACAGCGCCCATGCGCTCGGCACGCTCACGGTCGACATCGGGATGCACGACCGGCGCGCAGCACGGCTCGCCGGCCGGGCGCTTCTGCTTGGGAGCGAGCTCCAGGTCGATCGCCACGCATACATAGATATCAATTCAATTGAGATACGTCAATACAGACCTTGGGATACTCCCCGCCATGTCCCAGGAGAGCGTGGATGCCTTCCGGCGTGGCACAGATGCGCTCAACCGCGGAGAGCTGGACATCGCGGAGCTGATCCACCCGGAGGTCGTGTTCGAGCCGCTCAGGTCGCGAACCGAGGGGGCGTTCGTGGGCCACGACGGCATGCGGCGCTTCGTCGCCGACACCGCGGAGATGTTCGAGGTCTTCAATGTCTCCTACGCCGACATACGGGACCTCGGCGACCACGTGCTCGCGGTCGGATCGATCCGAATACGCGCCAAGGTGAGCGGCGTGGAGACCGATGTCCCCACCGCTGTGATCGCGGAGTTCCGCGACGGCCTGCTCTGGCGCTTCAAGGACTACGGGGACCTACGCTCGGCGCTGCACGCCGTCGGCGTGCGGGAGGAGGGCGGCTAGCTCGGCGCCTGCGGGCCCTGGCCCGGCGCCTCCGGCCCCTGCTCCACCGGCGCGGGTGGCGGGGGCGGGGCGGGCTCTACGCTCGCCTCGCTCGCCGGCAGGCTCGCGGCTCCGGCGCTTGCCTGCGCGGTCCAGGCCTTGTTGAGCTCGTGCTGCGCGTACCAGATGCCCACCGGGCCGATCAGCAGCAGCAGGATGAAGAAGATGGGACCACTGGCGGGTCGATCGACGCCGGCGGTCTCCTGGGATCGCTGGATCCTGTCGGACGTCGTCCACAGCGTCACGATCGCCGGCACGATGATGAGCGCGCCCAGGGTGATGGCGAGCACCGAGTTCCCGGGGTTCTGACCCAGATCGGTTCCGCGTGCACGACCGAAGTCGCGCATCTCCCGGTTGATGAAGTACCACCAGAAGATGTAGTAGATGCCAAGGGTGATGATGCTGAGGCCCACCACCCCAAGCGGGTTGCGGAGCTTTGCTCTTGCCTCGGTCCCTGCGAGTGCGACTTCTTCGGCCATCGGGCGATCCTAACCTCCGCCGAGGACGCTGGCTAGGCGGGCGAGGTGGCGGGCACGGGCATCGGCCTCAGCCAGCGCACCGCGAGCAGGTCGACCGCGGCCCACGTCGCGAAGGCGAGTCCGCCGACCGTGCCCGTGGCGGTGAGCAGCACACCGGCCGCCGTGGCGGCGGCCACGCCCTGCGGGCCGAGGATCAGAACGGACGCCGCGGCGCCGACGCTGAGTCCGAACGGGAGCTGGCCGAGTGAGACCACGGCGATCAGCACGGCGATTGCGTCGAAGAGGGACGCATCGACACCGACTGCGTGCAGCATCAGCCAGTTCCGGGCGATCTGCGCGAACACCGCGATCAGCACGAAGCCGACGAGCCGTACGCTGCCCTTCTGTGAGCGCAGGACGGACAGTCCCTTGCGAAGCCAGCGCGCGTGCGCGGCCGCGATGCTCCTGAAGGCGAGCCCCACGCCGCCCACGACCACCACGCACACGATCGGAGTCCACCAGGGCAGTCCGAGCGGGCCCACGAGCGTGAACGAGGTGAGCGCCGCCAGGGCGGCCTCGACGAACAGGATCGGCAGCTCGGCGGCGATCAGGGACGGGACATGCGGGGTCTGCTCGGGCGCCGTGCGCCTCAGCGCCGTGATGCGTGCGGCCGTGCCGAGCTGGCTGTTCAGGAGCTGGCCGACGCAGCCGAAGCTCGACGCCCGGTAGAGCTTGCGGCGGCTCACCGTGCCGCCGGAGGCGTGCACGCACACGCGCCAGGCCTCGCTGCGCGAGACCAGCGCCACCACCTGGAGCGCGACCGCCAGGGCGATCACGCCGGCAGCGGCGCCGGTGATGCCCGCCTCGAGCTCGTCCCATTTGCTGACGAGCACGACGACCAGCGCTGCGCTCGCGACGATCGATGCGGCCACCGTGAGGCCGCTGCGGCGCATGGCTACAGCCCGCGCTCGCGTGCGTCGTCGCTGAGGGCCCGCGCAAGCTCGCCCGGCTCGATCCTGCGCTCGAATCGCGCAGCCTGCTCGTCGCGGCGCACCGCGTCGCGATGCACCGCGTCCTGAAGGCCCTGAACCATCACCTCGAGGTCTGCAACCCGCCCTTCGAGGGCGTCGATCGTGCGGCGCGAGAGATCCTCAGGGGGCGGCGGCGACCGGCGACGCAAGCGCTCGAGCATGCCATTCCTCAACCTCTCTCGGGGGTACCGACGCGACAGGTAGAGGCGAGCACCTGAGGTGCGGTCTGTAGCCAGTCTACCCCCGCTTGGCGTCAGCCAGGGCTTTTCGCAGGCGGGCGGCGGCCTCGTCCGATGCTCGCTGGAACTCGTCGAGTCGGGCCATGTTCACCGCGCGGCCGCCGTAGAGCTTCGCGCGGTAGAGGTCGAGGCGCTGCTGGTGGTAGGCCGCCTCGGTGCGGAGCTGGTCGAGGCGTGCGCTCTCGCGATCCGCCATGCGTGTCACGATAACGCCCGCCGGGCTCGGCATTCGAATGGACACGAGCGCCTCCAACGACGCCAGAGAAGCCGCCGAGGAGGCGCGTTTCACCGACGAGGAGCACGCGTTCCTGCTCTCGCGGGTGCAGCCGGCGCTGATCGGGCTGATCGACGGCTCGCTCTCCACTCTCGCCCCGATCTTCGCCGTGGCGCTCTCCACCGAGGACCCCCATATCGCCTTCTTCGCGGGTCTGGCCACCGCGATCGGCGCCGCCGTGAGCATGGCGTTCTCGGAGGCGCTGTCCGACACCGGCGAGTTCACCGGCCGCGGCAGCCCCTTCCAGCGCGGCGCGATCACGGGGGCGGGCACGTTCGTGGGCGGCGTCTTCCACACGCTGCCGTTCCTGATCAACAGCTACCACGTCGCCATCTTGGCGGCGATCATCACGGTGGCGATCGAGCTCGTGGTGCTCGCGATCATCCGCGCTAAGTTCTTCCGCACCGGCTTCGTGCGCTCCTTCGCGACCGTCACGCTCGGCGGCGTGATCATCGTGGCCGTGAGCGCGGCGCTCGGCAGCTTGGCCTAGCGCGCCTCAGCGGCCGCCACCGCCTCCTCGACCGTCATGAACATGTTCCAGTCCGTGAGGCGCCGGTCGCGCCAGCGCATCAGGAACACCATCTCAGCCTCCACCTCGATGTCCATGCTCGCCGGGCGGCCGCGGTGGATGCTGTCGATCACGAGGTGGTCGTTGCCCACGGCGAACAGGCTCAGAGGCTCTACCTGGAAGTCCTGCCACTGGAGCGGCCAGTCGAGCAGGGCGTCGATGAACCCCTCGCACCCCCGGTAGGTCCGAGCGCCGGGCAACTCGGCGATCTGGGTGATCACGATGGTTGGATCGGTGTGCTCGAGGAGCCAGTCGATGTCGGCGTGGCGGTACGCGTCCAGCATCTCGCCCAGGATGCTGGCGAGGTCGGGAGGGATGCCGTCCTCGATGGCCGCGTCCCACTCGTCGCCCATGTGGAAGTCCCGCAGGACCTGGCAGACGGCTTCCCTCCGGTCCTCCATCAGTCCGCCGTCAATACCGAGGCTTCCACCACCCAATGATGGTGGCATAGGGATGCCGCTGCAAACCCCCCGGTCGGGGGCGCTCAGCTCGTGGGCCCGAAGCGCTCAGTGCGAATCGCGCCCGGCTGGATCCCGAGGTCGACCAGTAGGCCGCTCGCCGTCTCCACGAATCCGTTCGATCCGCACACGAAGGCGAGCTGCGCGCCCTCCGCCGGCGCGCGCAGCATGTCGGCATCCACGTGGCCCGTGTGGCCGCTCCAGCCCTCGGGCGCCTCGCGCGTGTAGGTGAGCACGGCGTCGTCGCCCAGCTCATCCGCGTAGATCACGTCGTCGGGGTAGCGCACCGAATACACGAGGCGCATGTCGAGCTCAGGCATCGTGCGCCGCTTGTGCCGCAGCATCGCCATCAACGGCGCCACTCCCGAGCCGCCGCCCACCAGCAGCGCGGGCGACTCGCCGCGCCACACGAAGTAGGACGTGAAGGGTCCGCGCAGCTCCACCTGGTCGCCCACCTGGACGACCTCGTGGAAGTACGGCGACACCTCGCCGTCGTCGAGGAGGTCGATCGTCAGCTCGATCTGGCCCACGTCGAGCGGCGAGGACGAGATCGAGTAGGAGCGCTGCGCGTGGTATCCGTCAGGGTCCGTGAGCCGGACGTCGTAGTGCTGCCCCGGCCGATGGGGCATCCACATCGGCACGTCGAACCAGAACGACTTGACTCTCGGCGTCTCCTGCTTGATTTCGGTGACCGTCGCGACCTGCCATCGGCCGGGCGCGCGCAGCTCGACGGGTGTCAGTCGTTCCAATAGCGCTCCTCCTTCCAGGGGTCGCCACGGATGTGGTAGCCGTTCTGCTCCCAGAAGCCCGGCTCGTCGTGGTCCATCAGGCGCAGGCCCGCCACCCACTTCGCGCTCTTCCAGAAGTACAGGTGCGGCACCAGCAGCCGTGCCGGCCCGCCGTGCTCGCGCGGCAGCGGGTCGCCCTCGTGCTCGGTCACGACCCACGCCTTGCCGCCGGTGAGGTCGTCCAGCGGGACGTTGGTGGTGTACCCGCCGTAGGAGTAGGCCATGGTGTAGCCGCCCTGGGGCTCCGCTCCGTCGAGCAGCGTGTCCACCGATACGCCGCCGAAGCTGGTGCCGAGCTTCGACCACTTGGTCACGCAGTGGATGTCGCACGGGATCGTCTCCCACGGCAGCTCGTGGAACTCGTCCCAGGTCCACTCGCGCTCGTTCCCGACCATCCCGTCCACCCGGAAGCCCCACGCGTCGGTGTCTATGCGGGGAGTCGGGCCGGCGGTGAGCACAGGGAAGCCGCGTTCCACGTACTGCCCGGGAGGGACGCGGTCGGCGAGCTCGTCGGGGATGCTGCGACGCCGTCTGAAGCCTCGTGACACGAAGTCGCTCATATGCGTACGGTAAGACCTTCCATGGCCGCTTGCACACACGTGGACACCATCGAGCTAACCGAGTTGCCGGCGTCGGTCGACGGCTGCGAGGAGTGCCTTGCCAGCGGTGGCAAGTGGTGTCACCTGCGCATATGCCTGAGCTGTGGGCACGTGGGCTGCTGCGACTCGTCGCCCGGCCGCCATGCGACCGCAC
>CAWDLE010000027.1:0-43006 GCA_963803085.1 uncultured Thermoleophilaceae bacterium
ACCACGTGGGCGCCTTCATCGCGAAGCGCCTGCACAACGGCGAGGCCGATGCCCTTGCTCGCGCCGGTCACAACGGCGACCTTCTCCGAAAGCTCGAGGTCCATGATCAGACAGCTCGACCGGCTCGCCGATGGGGAGCCAGCGGATGCTCCGCTGGAATGTCATCCGGGGCGCCCGCGAACTCCTGCTCGATCGCGTCGCGGCCCTGCTTGAAGTGCTTCCAGCCCTCGTAGTGGATCGGTATCGCGGTGCGCGGCCGAACCAGGCCGCACAGCTCCACCGCCTCGGCCGCGGTCATCGTGTAGCGCAGCGGCCCGGTCACGGGGAAGCGCACGCCGCCGAGATGCAGCAGCGCAGTGTCCACCTCGAGACGGTCGGCCACCTCGCGCACGCCGTCGTAGAGGACCGTGTCTCCCGAGATCCAGAGGACGCCGTGCTCCTGGCCCTCCCAGCGCAGCGCGAAGCCGATCACGTCGCCCACCAGCGGGTGCGAGAGCGGCGGCCCGTGGCGGCACGGAGTGGCGGTGATCTCGATCGTGGGCCGTCCCGCCTCCTCGAGCCGCGTGGTCGCCCAGGGCTCGAGCCCGCGGGCCGCCCCGCCGAGGCGCCGAGCGCCTGACACCGTCGTCACGACGACGCCGGCCGTGGGCAGCAGCGCGCGTCCGGCCGGGTCGAGGTTGTCGCCGTGGTGGTCGTGGCTCAGCAGGACCGCATCGATGTGCCCGAGCTCGGACGCATCGATTGCGGGTCCCACGGTCTTGCGCGAGCCGGTGCCCCAGCCGAAGTGGTACCTCCGGCCGGGGGAGTCGAACGTCGGGTCGGTGAGCAGGCGCCAGCCACCCACCTCGATCAGGACGGTGGGTCCGCCGATGTGGGTGATCTGGATGCCGGTCACGCAGGCGTCTGCAGTTACGGACAGAGCGGCGAGGGCGGAATGCGGGTCTCGCCTTCGATCTGCGGGATCACCATCGCCACCTCGTCCACGAAGCACCAGGACCAGTCCTCGCCCGGCTGGAGCGAGCGGATGATGGGGTGTCCCGAGCTCTCCCCATGTGCGGTCGCATGGCGGCCGGGCGACGAGTCGCAGCAGCCCACGTGCCCACAGCTCAGGCATATGCGCAGGTGACACCACTTGCCACCGCTGGCGAGGCACTCCTCGCAGCCGTCGACCGACGCCGGCAACTCGGTTAGCTCGATGGTGTCAACGTGTGTGCAGGCGGCCATGGAAGGTCTTACCGTACGCATATGAGCGACTTCGTGTCACGAGGCTTCAGACGGCGTCGCAGCATCCCCGACGAGCTCGCCGACCGCGTCCCTCCCGGGCAGTACGTGGAACGCGGCTTCCCTGTGCTCACCGCCGGCCCGACTCCCCGCATAGACACCGACGCGTGGGGCTTCCGGGTGGACGGGATGGTCGGGAACGAGCGCGAGTGGACCTGGGACGAGTTCCACGAGCTGCCGTGGGAGACGATCCCGTGCGACATCCACTGCGTGACCAAGTGGTCGAAGCTCGGCACCAGCTTCGGCGGCGTATCGGTGGACACGCTGCTCGACGGAGCGGAGCCCCAGGGCGGCTACACCATGGCCTACTCCTACGGCGGGTACACCACCAACGTCCCGCTGGACGACCTCACCGGCGGCAAGGCGTGGGTCGTGACCGAGCACGAGGGCGACCCGCTGCCGCGCGAGCACGGCGGGCCGGCACGGCTGCTGGTGCCGCACCTGTACTTCTGGAAGAGCGCGAAGTGGGTGGCGGGCCTGCGCCTGATGGACCACGACGAGCCGGGCTTCTGGGAGCAGAACGGCTACCACATCCGTGGCGACCCCTGGAAGGAGGAGCGCTATTGGAACGACTGACACCCGTCGAGCTGCGCGCGCCCGGCCGATGGCAGGTCGCGACGGTCACCGAAATCAAGCAGGAGACGCCGAGAGTCAAGTCGTTCTGGTTCGACGTGCCGATGTGGATGCCCCATCGGCCCGGGCAGCACTACGACGTCCGGCTCACGGACCCCGACGGCTACCACGCGCAGCGCTCCTACTCGATCTCGTCCTCGCCGCTCGACGTGGGTCAGATCGAGCTGACGATCGACCTCCTCGACGACGGCGAGGTGTCGCCGTACTTCCACGAGGTCGTCCAGGTGGGCGACCAGGTGGAGCTGCGCGGACCCTTCACGTCCTACTTCGTGTGGCGCGGCGAGTCGCCCGCGCTGCTGGTGGGCGGCGGCTCGGGAGTGGCGCCGTTGATGGCGATGCTGCGGCACAAGCGGCGCACGATGCCTGAGCTCGACATGCGCCTCGTCTACTCGGTGCGCTACCCCGACGACGTGATCTACGCCGATGAGCTGGGCGACGACGCCGTGCTCACCTACACGCGCGAGGCGCCCGAGGGCTGGAGCGGCCACACGGGCCACGTGGATGCCGAGATGCTGCGCGCGCCGGCGGAGGGCGCGCAGCTCGCCTTCGTGTGCGGATCAAACGGATTCGTGGAGACGGCGAGCGGCCTACTGGTCGACCTCGGGATCCAGCCGGGCGCGATTCGCACTGAGCGCTTCGGGCCCACGAGCTGAGCGCCCCCGACCGGGGGGTTTGCAGCGGCATCCCTATGCCACCATCATCGGGTGGTGGAAGCCTCGGTATTGACGGCGGACTGATGGAGGACCGGAGGGAAGCCGTCTGCCAGGTCCTGCGGGACTTCCACATGGGCGACGAGTGGGACGCGGCCATCGAGGACGGCATCCCTCCCGACCTCGCCAGCATCCTGGGCGAGATGCTGGACGCGTACCGCCACGCCGACATCGACTGGCTCCTCGAGCACACCGATCCAACCATCGTGATCACCCAGATCGCCGAGTTGCCCGGCGCTCGGACCTACCGGGGGTGCGAGGGGTTCATCGACGCCCTGCTCGACTGGCCGCTCCAGTGGCAGGACTTCCAGGTAGAGCCTCTGAGCCTGTTCGCCGTGGGCAACGACCACCTCGTGATCGACAGCATCCACCGCGGCCGCCCGGCGAGCATGGACATCGAGGTGGAGGCTGAGATGGTGTTCCTGATGCGTTGGCGCGACCGGCGCCTCACGGACTGGAACATGTTCATGACGGTCGAGGAGGCGGTGGCGGCCGCTGAGGCGCGCTAGGCCAAGCTGCCGAGCGCCGCGCTCACGGCCACGATGATCACACCGCCGAGCGTGACGGTCGCGAAGGAGCGCACGAAGCCGGTGCGGAAGAACTTAGCGCGGATGATCGCGAGCACCACGAGCTCGATCGCCACCGTGATGATCGCCGCCAAGATGGCGACGTGGTAGCTGTTGATCAGGAACGGCAGCGTGTGGAAGACGCCGCCCACGAACGTGCCCGCCCCCGTGATCGCGCCGCGCTGGAAGGGGCTGCCGCGGCCGGTGAACTCGCCGGTGTCGGACAGCGCCTCCGAGAACGCCATGCTCACGGCGGCGCCGATCGCGGTGGCCAGACCCGCGAAGAAGGCGATATGGGGGTCCTCGGTGGAGAGCGCCACGGCGAAGATCGGGGCGAGAGTGGAGAGCGAGCCGTCGATCAGCCCGATCAGCGCCGGCTGCACCCGCGAGAGCAGGAACGCGTGCTCCTCGTCGGTGAAACGCGCCTCCTCGGCGGCTTCTCTGGCGTCGTTGGAGGCGCTCGTGTCCATTCGAATGCCGAGCCCGGCGGGCGTTATCGTGACACGCATGGCGGACCGCGAGAGCGCACGCCTCGACCAGCTCCGCACCGAGGCGGCCTACCACCAGCAGCGCCTCGACCTCTACCGCGCGAAGCTCTACGGCGGCCGCGCGGTGAACATGGCCCGACTCGACGAATTCCAGCGAGCATCGGACGAGGCCGCCGCCCGCCTGCGAAAAGCCCTGGCTGACGCCAAGCGGGGGTAGACTGGCTACAGACCGCACCTCAGGTGCTCGCCTCTACCTGTCGCGTCGGTACCCCCGAGAGAGGTTGAGGAATGGCATGCTCGAGCGCTTGCGTCGCCGGTCGCCGCCGCCCCCTGAGGATCTCTCGCGCCGCACGATCGACGCCCTCGAAGGGCGGGTTGCAGACCTCGAGGTGATGGTTCAGGGCCTTCAGGACGCGGTGCATCGCGACGCCGTGCGCCGCGACGAGCAGGCTGCGCGATTCGAGCGCAGGATCGAGCCGGGCGAGCTTGCGCGGGCCCTTAGCGACGACGCACGCGAGCGCGGGCTGTAGCCATGCGCCGCAGCGGCCTCACGGTGGCCGCATCGATCGTCGCGAGCGCAGCGCTGGTCGTCGTGCTCATCAGCAAATGGGACGAGCTCGAGGCGGGCATCACGGGCGCCGCCGCCGGCGTGATCGCCCTGGCAGTCGCGCTCCAGGTGGTGGCGCTGGTCTCGCGCAGCGAGGCCTGGCGCGTGTGCGTGCACGCGTCCGGCGGGACGGTGAGCCGCCGCAAGCTCTACCGGGCGTCGAGCTTCGGCTGCGTCGGCCAGCTCCTGAACAGCCAGCTCGGCACGGCCGCACGCATCACGGCGCTGAGGCGCACGGCGCCCGAGCAGACCCCGCATGTCCCGTCCCTGATCGCGGCCGAGCTGCCGATCCTGTTCGTCGAGGCCGCCCTGGCGGCGCTCACCTCGTTCACGCTCGTGGGCCCGCTCGGACTGCCCTGGTGGACTCCGATCGTGTGCGTGGTCGGTCGTGGGCGGCGTGGGGCTCGCCTTCAGGAGCATCGCGGCCGCGCACGCGCGCTGGCTTCGCAAGGGACTGTCCGTCCTGCGCTCACAGAAGGGCAGCGTACGGCTCGTCGGCTTCGTGCTGATCGCGGTGTTCGCGCAGATCGCCCGGAACTGGCTGATGCTGCACGCGGTCGGCGTGGACGCGTCGCTCTTCGACGCAATCGCCGTGCTGATCGCCGTGGTCTCACTCGGCCAGCTCCCGTTCGGACTCAGCGTCGGCGCCGCGGCGTCCGTTCTGATCCTCGGCCCGCAGGGCGTGGCCGCCGCCACGGCGGCCGGTGTGCTGCTCACCGCCACGGGCACGGTCGGCGGACTCGCCTTCGCGACGTGGGCCGCGCTCGACCTGCTCGCGGTGCGCTGGCTGAGGCCGATGCCCGTGCCCGCCACCTCGCCTGCCTAGCCAGCGTCCTCGGCGGAGGTTAGGATCGCCCGATGGCCGAAGAAGTCGCACTCGCAGGGACCGAGGCAAGGGCAAAGCTCCGCAACCCGCTTGGGGTGGTGGGCCTCAGCATCATCACCCTTGGCATCTACTACATCTTCTGGTGGTACTTCATCAACCGGGAGATGCGCGACTTTGGTCGTGCCCGCGGAACCGATCTGGGTCAGAACCCTGGGAACTCGGTGCTCGCCATCACTCTGGGCGCGCTCATCATCGTCCCGGCGATCGTGACGCTGTGGACGACCTCCGACAGGATCCAGCGGACCCAGGAGACCGCCGGCGTCGATCGACCCGCCAGCGGTCCCATCTTCTTCATCCTGCTGCTGCTGATCGGCCCGGTGGGCATTTGGTACGCGCAGCACGAGCTCAACAAGGGCTGGACCGCGCAGGCAAGCGGCGGGGCCGCCAGCCTGCCGGCGAGCGAGGCGAGCGTAGAGCCCGCCCCGCCCCCGCCACCCGCGCCGGTGGAGCAGGGGCCGGAGGCGCCGGGCCAGGGCCCGCAGGCTCCGAACTAGCCGCCCTCCTCCCGGACGCCGGCGGCGTGCAGCGCCGAGCGTAGGTCCCCGTAGTCCTTGAAGCGCCAGAGTAGGCCGTCGCGGAACTCCGCGATCACCGCGGTGGGGACGTCGGTCTCCACGCCGCTCACCCTGGCGCGTATTCGGATCGATCCGATCGCGAGCAAGCGGTCGCCGAGGTCCCGTATGTCGGCGTAGGAGACATTGAAGACCTCGAACATCTCCGCGGTGTCGGCGACGAAGCGCCGCAGGCCCTCATGGCCCACGAACGCCCCCTCGGTTCGCGACCTGAGCGGCTCGAACACGACCTCCGGGTGGACAAGCTCCGCGATGTCCAGCTGTCTGCGGTTGATCGCATCTGTGCCACGCCGGAAGACAGCCACGATCTCCTGGGACATGCGGGGGAGTATTCCAAGATCTGAATTGACGTATCTCAATTGAATTGATATCTATGTATGCGTGGCGATCGACCTGGAGCTCGCTCCCAAGCAGAAGCGCCCGGCCGGCGAGCCGTGCTGCGCGCCGGTCGTGCATCCCGATGTCGACCGTGAGCGTGCCGAGCGCATGGCCGCTGTGGCCAAGGCGCTCGGAGACCCGGCCCGCGTGCAGCTCGTCGACGTGCTGCGCAAGGCGGCCGGCGAGGTCTGCGTCTGTGAGCTCGTTCCGCTGTTCGACCTCTCCCAGCCCACCGTCTCGCACCACCTGAAGGTGCTGCGCGAGGCGGGCATAGTCGACTCAGAGCGGCGCGGGCTGTGGGCCTACTACTACGTGATTCCCGACGCCCTGGAGGACCTGTCCGCATGGCTCAGCTGACCGACACCGATATCCGCGAGCAGGTTCGCGAGCGCTACGCCGCGGCCGCGAAGGCGGCCGGCCACAGCATCTCGTGCGGCTGCGACCCAGCGAGCGCCTTTACCGAGCCGGACATGTCGCCGACCGACAAGAGCGGCACCGAAGTGTTCGGGCGCGCGCTCTACGACACCGAGGCTGACGCCGCGACCAAGGCAGCAGTCGACGCCTCGCTCGGCTGCGGCGTACCGACAGCGGTAGCGGACCTCCACGACGGCGAGACCGTGCTCGACCTCGGCTCAGGTGCGGGCGCCGACGTGCTGATCTCAGCTCGCCGGGTGGCGCCGAGCGGCCGTGCGATCGGCCTCGACATGACCGACGAGATGCTCGAACTGGCGCGCGCGAACGCGCGCGAGGCGGGCGTAACCAACGTGGAGTTCGTGAAGGGATACATCGAGGAAATCCCGCTCGCCGACGAGTCGGTGGACGTGGTGATTTCGAACTGCGTGATCAACCTCGCGGCGGACAAGCGCAGTGTGCTGCGCGAGACGGCGCGGGTGCTGAAGAGCGGCGGCCGCTTCGCGGTCTCCGACGTGATCGCGGATCCGGACATGGACGAGGCCACGCGCGCGGACATGCGCGAGTGGACCGGCTGCATCGCCGGCGCCCTCACGCGCGACGACTTCGAGCAGGCGCTCGCCGAGGCCGGCCTCGAGGACATTGAGATCAACGAGACGCACAGGGTGCACGAGCACGCCGGCTCGGCGATCATCCGCGCCCGCAAGCCCTGATGGCCACCGCTCTCTTCGTGTGCCTCCACAACGCGGGGCGCTCGCAGATGAGCCAGGCGCTCTTCGAGCGCGCCGCGGACGGCCGGCACGGTGCGCTGTCCGCCGGCACGACGCCCGGCGAACGGGTCCACCCCGAGGTGGTCGAGGTGATGCGTGAGCTCGGCATCGACCTGGCCGATCGGATCCCGAAGGCGCTCACAACGGAGCTCGCCGAGCAGGCCGACGTGGTGGTGACCATGGGCTGCGGCGACGAGTGCCCGTACCTCCCCGGCAAGCGCTACCTCGACTGGGACCTGGAGGATCCGACAGGGAGGCCGGTGGACGAGGTGCGCGCCACGCGGGACGAGATCGACCGTCGTGTGAGGGAACTGGTGGAGGAGCTCGACTCGTGAAGCCGTCGGGCTAGTAGGGGTCCAGCCCGTCCAGGGCCACGGTGGCGTCCCCATACTGGTCCGCCGGAACGCGCAGGGCGATGTCCCCGCGCGAGAAGCGGTCGAGCGGGTGGTCCGCGGTCAGCTCGGCCGTGAGCCCGAGCTCGCGCAGGCCATCGCGGAAGGCGAGGCCGGTCTCGAGCTCCTCGTAATCCGCCACGACCTCCCAGTCGTCGAAGCGCGGATCCCCGATGTGCACCTGCGGACTCGGCGCTCGGCGGCTGAACAGGCTCACGCGGCGAACCCTAACCCTCAAGGGGTCTGACCCCTTGAGGGTTTGCCAGTGGCTGCTGCATGACCTCGGCGATCAGCTCGTAGGAGCGCCTGCGGGCCTCGTGCTCGTAGGTGATCGTCAGGAGCATCAGCTCCTCGGTCCCGTACTCGCGCGCGACCTCCTCGAGCCCGGCGCGCACGGTCGCCGGCGATCCCACGATCGCCCGGCGGCCACCCGTGGCGGCGTCGGGGCGCTCGCGCGTTGCGAGGTAGGCGAGCGCCTTCTCGGGCGGCGGGATCGGGATCAGCTGCCCCATACGCAGCAGCGAGAACATCATGCGCCCGCTCGACGCGATCCGCTCGGCGTCCTCGTCGGTGTCGGCGCAGATCGCGATCGTGCAGGCGATCACGCGCGGCGCCGGGAGGCGCTCCGAGTCGAGGAAGCGCGCGCGGTAGTCGGCGGCTAGCGCGGCGCCGCCCGGGTTGATGAAGTCCGCGATCGCATAGGGCAGCCCGAGCTCGCCCGCCCAGATCGCGCTCTGAGGCGATGAGCCGAGCAGCCACGGCTCGGGGCGCTGGGGGAGCCCGGGAAGAGTCCGCGCATGCCGCGCGAACGGGTGACTGGGCGGCACCCGGTCCTCCAGCAGTGCGAGCAGCTCGGTGAGCTGGTCGGGGAAGTCGTCCCGCGAGCCCTGGCGGCGGTCGCGCTGGAGCGCGAGCATCGTCATCGGGTCGGTGCCGGGCGCGCGTCCGATGCCGAGGTCGATCCGCTCCGGGTGCAGGCCGGCCAGGGTGCTGAACACCTCCGCCACCTTCAGCGGGCTGTAGTGCGGAAGCATCACGCCGCCGCTGCCGACGCGGATCTGCTCGGTGGCGTGCGCCACCGCCGCGATCAGGACCTCTGGCGAGGCGCACGCGAGCGCGGGCGTGGCGTGGTGCTCGGCGAGCCAGTAGCGCTCGTAGCCGAGCGCCTCGGCATGGCGGCCGAGATCGACCGTGTTGTGGAGCGCCTGTGCAGGGGTCGAACCCTCAGGTATGGGTGATTGGTCCAGGACGCTTAGGCGCATGAATGAAGTCTTTACCAAGTCTTGTCTGCGACTTGGATTGGCCATGGGGAGGCCGGCGCGATATTGGACCCATGAAGCTGATCGCACTACTCACAGCCCTGGTTCTCTCCCTGTCGGTCGCCGTGACTACGGCCTCGGCCGCCACTCAGTACGAGGGCACCGTTACATCCATCAACAAGGCCAAGCGGACCTTCCGCCTCAACGACTCAGAGCGCGGCACGATCCGCATCAAGGTCACCGGCAACACGAGGTTCGAGCGGATCAACAGCTTCGGCGCGCTGCGCGTCGGCATGAACCGCGTCGAGGCAACCGTGAAGCGCTCCAACGGGCGCTGGGTGGCCATCGAGGTCGAGCGCTCCGGCGGCGGCGAGCACGGCGGCGGCGGCCGTGGCGGCGACGACGACGGCCCCAACCACACCTAGTCGAACTCCTCAAGGCGGGGGCGGCGTTGTAACCGCGTCGTCCCCGCACACCGGGTCGGTTTTCGGGACCGGCACGCGACTGGGTTGCGCTTTCCGTTGTATTTCAACGGAAACCTCGACCGAGTCGAGCACGCGGCGGTTCCTCACGCCGGCCCGCGAGCGACTGTCGCCTGCCGAGCGTGGCGAAGCGATGGGAGCGGCAGCACCTGCCACTCTTGAGAACCGCGATGCCCCAACGCTCGGACATCCGCAACGTCGCGATCATCGCGCACGTCGACCACGGCAAGACCACGCTGGTCGACGCGATGCTGCGCCAGTCCGGGGTCTTCTCCGCCCACGAGGCCGAGGGGCTCACCGACCTCGTGATGGACTCGATGGACCAGGAGCGCGAGCGCGGCATCACGATCCTCGCCAAGAACGCGGCGGTGCGCTACGGAGCCACGAAGCTGAACCTCGTGGACACCCCGGGCCACGCCGACTTCGGCGGCGAGGTGGAGCGCGGCCTGACGATGGTGGACGGCGTGATGCTCCTCGTGGACGCCTCCGAGGGACCCCTCCCCCAGACCCGCTTCGTGCTGCGCAAGGCGCTCGAGGCCGGCCTGCCGGTGGTGCTCGTGGTGAACAAGGTCGACCGGCCCGACGCGCGCATCGGCGAGGTGGTCAACGAGGTCTACGAGCTGTTTCTCGATCTCGACGCAAACGAGGAGCAGATCGAGTTCCCGATCGTCTACACGAATGCGAAGGCGGGTCGCGCCTCGACCGAGGAGGGCGTTGAGGGCACCGACCTTCGTCCGCTGCTCGACCTGCTCGTGGAACGCATCCCCGCGCCCTCCTACGACGAGTCGCACCCGCTTCAGGCACGGGTCACGAACCTGGACGCCGATCCATACGTCGGCCGGCTCGCGCTCTGCCGCGTGCACCACGGAACGATCCGCAAGGGCCAGCAGGTGGCCTGGATCCGGCGCGACGGCACGGTCGAGGACGTGCGGCTGACCGAGCTGTACGTGAACGAGGGACTTGCGCGCGTGCCGGCCGACGACGCCGGTCCCGGCGAGATCATCGCCATCGCCGGCATCCCGGAGATCACCATCGGCGAGACAATCGCCGACCCAGAGGATCCACGGCCGCTTCCGTTGATCGCGATCGACGAGCCCGCGCTGGGCGTGACCATCGGGATCAACACGTCGCCGCTCGCGGGCCAGTCGGGCTCCAAGCTCACCGCGCGCATGGTGCAAGACCGCCTCGAGCGCGAGCTGGTGGGCAACGTCGCGATCCGCGTGGTGGACAGCGACCGCCGCGATACCTGGGAGGTGCAGGGCCGCGGCGAGCTGCAGCTCGCTGTGCTCGTCGAGACGATGCGGCGCGAGGGCTTCGAGCTCACCGTCGGCAAGCCACAGGTCGTGACGCGCGAGCTGGACGGCAAGCTGCACGAGCCGATCGAGCGGCTTGCGATCGACGTGCCGGAGGACTTCCTCGGCGTGGTCACGCAGATGCTCGCCCTGCGCAAGGGCCGCATGGAGAACATGGTCAATCACGGGACCGGCTGGGTGCGGCTCGAGTTCCTCGTGCCCACGCGCGGGCTGATCGGCTTCCGCACGGAGTTCCTCACCGAGACGCGCGGCTCGGGGATCCTGCATTCGGTCTTCGAGCGCTACGAGCCCTGGCAGGGCGAGATCCGCACGCGGCCCACCGGCTCGCTCGTGGCCGACCGCCGCGGGCCCACCGCCACGTTCGCGCTGCTGAGGATGCAGGAGCGCGGGCAGCTCTTCGTTGGGCCGGGCGAGGAGGTCTACGAGGGGATGGTCGTGGGCGAGAACGCCCGCTCCGACGACCTCGACGTGAACGCCGTGCGCGAGAAGAAGCAGACGAACATGCGCGCCTCGGGATCCGACGAGACCGTGAAGCTCGTGCCCCACCACAAGCTCTCGCTCGACCAGGCGCTCGAGTTCATCCGCGAGGACGAGTGCGTGGAGGTCACGCCCGACGTGATCCGCCTACGCAAGCTGGTTCTGGATCCGGTCGAGCGCCAGAAGGCCGCTCGGGCGCGCAAGCGCGTGCCCGAACCCGCTGCCTAGGGATGGAGCTCGTCGTTAGCACTCGCAGGTTTGCATCCCTGGGGGGAAGCGAGACCTACGTCCTGACGGTGGCAAAGGAGCTGGAGCGGCTGGGGCACAGCGTGACCATCCACGCGGAGGTTCTCGGCGAGATGGCCGAGATCGCGGCGCGGCGCGGCGCGGTCATCGCGGAAGATGAGGACGAGTCTGCCGGCCAATCCGACTGCACTGCTGGTCCAGGACGGCGTTTCATCCCTCAAGCTCGCCGACCGCTATCCAGGCGTACGCCAGGTGTTCGTATGCCACGCAGACGCGATCGACCTCCAGACGCCGCCACAACTGCCCGGAGTGGTTTCGAAGCTGGTGGTGTTCAACGATCGAGTTCAGCGGCGCATAGCCGCGCTGGCTGAGCGTGCCGAGATCGTGCGCCTCCGGCAGCCCGTGGACATCGATTGGTTCACGCCGAGCGCTCCGATTGGAGCGCGTGCGGAGCGCCTCCTGGTAGTCAGCAACTACCTGCGCGGGCCCCGGCTCGAAATCGTGGAACAGGCGTGCGCGGATCTCGGCCTAGCGTCCCGCCTCATCGGCACTCATGGCGAAGCCCTCGACGACCCGCGTAGCGCCATCCTCGACGCGGACATAGTGCTGGGGTATGGCCGGTCGGTTCTCGAGGCCATGGCCTGTGGGCGAGCGGCGTACGTCTTCGACCACAAGGGTGGAGATGGATGGGTGACACCGGACAGTTACGGAACCCTGGAGGCCGACGGCTTTGGTGGGCGAGCCAGCTCCAGGGTCATCACCTCCCAGCGCTTGCGCCAGGAGCTGAGCTCCTACCACCCGGAGATGGGCATCGCGAACCGCGACCTCGCGGTCGCGCGCCACGCGGCTCATGCGCATGCGGCTGATCTCGTGAACGTCCTCGAAGGGCCTCCGCCAAGCACATCGCGGCCCGACCTTCCGTTCGGCGAGCTTGCGCGGCTCGCACGCCGGCAGTCCGAAACGGAGGGCCGCGTCGCAGCCCTGATGCTTGAGAACGAGGGCCTCCGCAACAAGCTGAATGATGAGCGCCGCCTTGCGGCTAGCCACTACGCGGACGTTGACAACCTCAGGTCAGTTTTGGCCGAGCTGAAGGCGACACGGCGGTTCCGCATCGCCTCGGCACTCGCCCAGCCCCTGGACGCGCTCCGCCGACGGCGCAGCGACAAGCGCTAGGGCAGGCGTCAGGGCACCCAGCGGTCGCCGGCCGGCGTGAGCATCAGCTCGTGCGTGTACGCGCGCGGCTGCTGCGACGCCAGGTACTCGACGGCCTCGGCGATCAGGGCCATGTCGGCGAGGGCGTTCTTCGGGACGTCGCGCGTGAACCCTTCGGTCTTCGGCGACTCGATCGTCGCGTCCACGATCAGCAGGGCCACGTGGATGCCCTCCTCGCGCACCTCCTGCGCCGCGGCGTGCGTCATCGCGCGTGCGGCCTGCGCCCCAGCGGACCAGGGGCCGCGGCCGGGCATCGCCCGGCGCGCGGAGCCGCCGGTCACCTGGATCAGCGTGCCGCCCTCGCCGGACTCGCGCAGCGCCCGGATGCCGGTCGACAGGAACACGAACGACTGCTCGGCCACGGCCGCCGCCCAGCCGCGGAAGCCCTCGAGCGTGGCGTCCGCGATTGCGCCACCGCCGAAGCCCTTGCCGTCGTCGGGAGGCCGGCTCGCGCTCACAGCGTTCACGATCAGGCTGGGAGGGCCGAGCTCGTCGCGCACGCGTGCGAGTGCTCCGGAGAGCGCATCTGCGTCGCTCGCGTCGGCCGCGATCCCGAGCGCGCCGCGCTCGCTCACGGCCGCGACGGTCTCCTCGCTCTGCGCGACGGCGGCGCCGCGCCAGCCGTTCTGCTGAAGGTGGTCGATGATCGCGCCGCCGAGGTTGCGTGCGCCGAGGATCACTGCCACGCGGTCGGCGGTCACAGCACCCAAACGATAAGCAGGATTATCAGCGCGATCCCAAGGCCGGCTCCCGTGATGCTCAGCGGAACCCGCTGCTCTGACCAGAAGCCCGGATTCGCGCGGGAGGCCGAGTGATGACCCTCCGGCGGCGTGCCGGTCCAATCGTCGTCGTCGTCCCAACTCGTCATGCCGTGACAGTACCCCCCGGCGTGGTTGCGCACGCGTTCGACCGGGTAGGCAAAAAGTTCGTAATCGACAGGGGAGGAATCCAGACAAATGGCGAATCCGAACGCCAGGGACACGAAGTTGATCCAGTACCTCAACGAGGCGTACGGCAAAGAGAAGGAGCTCGAGACCGCGCTCGAGGCTCACGTCGCCATGACGACGCGGCCGCCGTACAAGAAGCGTCTCCGTGAGCATCTGAAGGAGACGAAGGGACATTCGCGTCAGCTGAAGACGCGCATCCGCGAGCTCGGCGGCAAGGCCGAGGCGGGGCCAGTGAGCTCGGGCCCGACTCCGGTCGTCGAGGCGGCCTCCACGCTCACGTCGGTGGCCGGCAAGGCCGTGGCCGCCGCGCAGGGTCCGCTGCACGCGATCCGCGGCACCGGCGAGGCCGAGAAGATGCTCAAGAACGCGAAGAGCGAGTTCCACAACGAGTTCGAGGAGATCGCGACCTACACGGGCATCGAGGCGCTCGCCGAGGCCGTGAACGACAAGGAGACCGCCAAGCTCGCCCGCGGCATTCGTCGCGAGGAGGAGCGCATGGCGAAGTTCCTCGAGAAGCAGATCCCGAAGCTGGCGAAGGCGGTGGCCAAGGAGGAGATCCCGGCCGCCGAGCGTCGCAACGGCACGTCGCGGTCGAGCAGCTCACGCAGCTCGTCGAACGGCTCCAGCCGCTCGTCGAGGTCGGAGTCGCGCGAGCTCAGGCTCGCGCGCAAGCAGCGCGCGGTCCGGCTCTGCATCGAGCCGCTCGCGGTCGAGCTCGACGAGCCGCGCCAAGTCCGGCTCCGGCGGGTCGCGCTCCGGCTCGTCGAGCCGCGGCTCCGCGAGCCGCTCGTCCGCGTCGCGCTCGGGTTCGTCGAGCCGCGCCAAGTCCGGCTCGTCGAGCCGGTCCTCGCGCGCGAGCTCCTCGCGCTCCAAGTCGGGCTCGTCGAGGTCCAGCTCCAAGTAGCAGCGAGAGCCCGCCCGCCGTCGTCCGGCGGGCGGGCTACGTTCCTTCGGCATGGGCACATCGAACAGACAAGACACGGGACGTGACGAGACCGAGCAGGAGCGGCTCGATCGCAACCTCGAGCAGCTGCTCGGTGAGTTGCGCGTGGCGCTGCCCGGGGTCCAGGTGCTGTTCGCGTTCCTGCTCGTCGTCCCGTTCAACCAGCGCTTCGCGGACATCACGAGCTTCCAGCAGACCGTCTACTTCGTGACCCTGCTGTGCGCGACCGCAGCGTGCGCGTGCCTGATCGCGCCGACAGCCCACCACCGCATCGAGTTCCGCGAGCAGGACAAGGAGCGGATCGTGTTCGGAGGCAACCGGCTCGCGATCATCGGGCTAGGGCTGCTCGCCACGGCGATGACCGGCGCGATCACGCTCGTCACGGACTTCCTCTACAGCTCGACCACGACGACGATCGCGGCCGCGCTGGTGGCGTTGCTCTTCGCCACGCTCTGGTACGGGATCCCGCTGCGGCGGCTCGCCCAGAACCGTTAGCGGCGACTAGCCCACCGGGCGGAGCGAGCGCGCCAGCTCGATCGCCCGCTCGCGGTTGAACGAGCCCTCCAGGCGGACCAGCAGGTTGCCGCGCTCGAGGAGCAGCACGTTGTGCGCGAGGCGCAGCTCGCTGTCTGCGAACTCCGAGTCCGGAGGGCGGTAGAAGAAGAGGTGCGGCGCGCCCTCGATCCAGATCGCGCGGTCGCCATCCACCCGCAGCCGCTCGATGCGAGTGGTCTGCCCGGCGATCTTTCCCATGTACTCGGGAGCGAGGTCGCCTCGGAACTCGCCCACCAGCAGGCCGAGTCCCGCGCGGCCCGTGGCCGGCATCCCCGGTCCCGGCGGCGTAGGTCAACGAGAGCTCGCCGCCCGGCGCGCGGGTGCTCACGAACACGCCGTCGGGCCGACCGGCCTCGCGCGGGACGAGCGGCGTGAAGCCGAGCTCGCCGCGGGCACGCTCGAGGGTGGTGCGCTGCGCCGAGCTGGAGCAGGCGCAGCTCCGGCGCAGACGGGATGCTGGGGCGTTGCTCCACCGTCGCCCCCTGAAGCCCGAAGAACTCGAGCACCGCGTCGCGCACGCTGGGGACAGCGGCGAAGACGCCGCCGGCGAGCACCAGCAGCGCGGCGAGCGCGATGGCCAGGGACCTGCGGAAGACGATCGGGCGCCGACGGCGTGCGGGCGCGGGCGCAGCGAGGCGCTGCCGGACCGCTGGCGCGAGGTCGGGCGTCTCCGGCCAGTCCAGCTCGCGTCCGAGCTGCGTAAGGTGCTGCTCGAGCTCGCTCATGCCTCCACCTCCCCCAGCTCCAGCCGCAGCCGCTCGAGGGCGCGCGAGATGCGCGACTTGACGGTGCCGCGCGGGCAGTCGAGCGCGGCGGCCGTCTCCTCCTCGCTCAGGTCGAGCAGGTAGCGGCAGGTGATCGCCTCGCGGGCCGGCTGCGGGAGGCGCTCGATCGCGGCAAGCAGCCGGTCGCGCTGCTCGGAGTCGAGGAGCGCCGCCTCGGGCGACGGGACCGCGTCGTCCGGGCGGCGCTCCTCGACCACGCGCTGCGCGATGCGCACGTGCCGCCCGGCTCCGCGCACGCGGTTGCGGGCCTCGTTCGCCACGATCGCGAGCAGCCAGGGCCGAAACGGCGAGCCCTCGCGGAAGCGGGGCAGCGCGGCGTGCGCCTTCACGAAGCCGTCCTGAGCTGCCTCCTCCGCATCCGCGGCCGAGCGAGTGATCACCCACGCGGTCCTGAACGCAATCGTCTGGTGCCGTCTCACGATCTCCTCATAGGCATGCAGCTCACCGCCCTTGGCGCGCGCGATCAGCTCCGCTTCCTGTGGTGGCCGGTCCTCCACCGTGCACTTCCTACACCCGGGGCGACCGCGGGGTTCCCCACCCACGGCGTTCACTCAGTACGGCCGCCGGGCGATCCGAGCCGCGATCTGCCGCGCCGGCGACCGAACGCACGGGCGCACCGCGTCCGCCAGCCGAGTGTCGGCAACCACAGGGGATCGTCCGGGGCCGACCGCGAGATCGCCGTCCCACGAGTTCAGCCGCCACTGCTCATCCAGGCGTCCGTCGTCGGCGGCATCGGCCATCAAAAAGTGCTGCCAACCGGCGCCCGGGGCCCGTAGACCGCGAAGCCGGCGGCCGTGCTCTGCGAAGTCCCGCAGCCCGGCTTCTGACCGGATTGGAGCGTGCAGAAAGCGGCACCAGTCGGCCAACTCGAGCGCCTCGACGCCATCCGCACCGTGGCTGCCCACTTCCAGCCTCGCCCCGGGGGAGGGCCTCAGGATGAGGTTCCTCGGCCACTGAGCCTCGACAATCGCCGCTCCGCCGCCGAGCACGAGGGCTCGGGCCTGGGTCGCCTCCACAGGTCGGTCCGCGCGCGCGGTCATCGTGAGGAGGGCTCGAGGGGACTCGCGGCGACCGTCCCTGCGCTGAATGAAGTTGACGACCCGTACGAGGATCCCGTCCCGCTGCACGTAGCCAAGCCGCTCTGGCAGCGGTTCGTCCGACACCAGAAACTCGTCGTCGTCGAAGGGCACCACCCAATCGGCACCAGCGCGGGCGGCCTCCTGCAGGAGCCCGGTCATGAACTCGTCCTGGCGAAACGGCCCTTCGTCGCGCGTGACCGACACGGGATGCCGCCGCTGCATGCGGTGCAGAATCGTTGGCGTTGCGTCGGTTGAGCCGTTGTCCAGCACGATGATTCGCTCTATGCCGAGTGCCATGTGATGCAGAAGGCACACGCGGATGGTGCTGGCCGCGTTGCGAACGGTGGTGATTCCGAAGATCCGCACGGCGGCGCACCCTAACCGGGACGGCTCCGGCGTTGCTAGCGTTCCGGGCCGCTTGACTGCCACCGCCTCGCATACGGTGGAGGGCCGGGCAAGGCTTTTGGAGCAGGCGCCCGCGGCGGTCTCCGTCGAGCGCGTGAGCAAGGGCTTCCACCTCCCGCATCAGCAGTACTCGACGCTCAAAGAGCGTGCCCTACACCCCTTCGCGTCGACAAGCCACGACACACTGAGGGCGCTCGACGACGTGAGCTTCGAGGTCAAGGACGGCGAGTTCTTCGGCATCGTCGGCCGCAACGGCAGCGGAAAGTCCACGCTGCTCAAGTGCCTGGCCGGGATCTACGCAATCGATTCCGGCGACATTGAGGTGCGCGGGCGTCTCTCGCCCTTCATCGAGTTGGGGGTTGGCTTCAACCCAGACCTAACGGCGCGCGACAACGTGGTGATCAACGCCATCATGCTCGGCCTCACGCGCAAGCAGGCCCGCGCGCGGTTTGACGAGATCATCGCCTTCGCGGAACTCGAGGAGTTCGTGGATCTGAAGCTGAAGAACTACTCGTCAGGGATGAGCGTCCGTCTCGGTTTCTCGACCGCGATACAGGTCGACGCAGACGTGCTCGTCGTCGACGAGGTGCTTGCTGTGGGCGACGCTTCGTTCCAGGCGAAGTGCTTCGCCGAGTTCGAGCGTCTGAAGCGGGAGGGCCGGACGGTCCTGTTCGTCACCCACGACATGAGCGCCGTCGAGCGCTTCTGCGATCGCGCCATGCTCATCGAGCGCGGTGGCATCGTCCGCATCGGACCCCCAGACGACGTGTCAAAGCTGTACAGCGAACTCAACTTCGGGCGCGCCGGCGCCGACGCCGAGCAACCCGCCGATTCGAGCGCACGGGGTGCACGCGTGAGCAGCGCTTGGTCCGAGAACGAAAGCGGTGAACGCGTCCTGTCAATCGACCAGGGAAGCGCGTGCCGGGCGTGTTTCGAGGTGGAGTTCGAACGTACGGTCGAGAATCCGATCTTCGCGATCACCTTTCGCAATGACGTGCGGCACACCATCTTCGTCGCCACCAGTACCAAGCACGGGCGAACTGGGACCTTCGAGGCGGGCAGCCGCGTGACCGTGCGATTCGAGTTCGCGAACTGGCTCGCCCCGACGCGCTACACGCTCACGCCCTCGGTATCCGAGGGCAATCCGCTTGTGGAGCTCGTGCGTGCGGACGACGCGGCCGCCCTGATCGTCGAAGCCCGGTATGCCACCGGGAGCGTCGTGGACATGCCGACCGAGCTAACAGTCGAGCGGGCGTGAGCGTCTCGGGCACCGCCGGCCGCTATCGAGGGCCCTCCGCGCTGGGCGATGACCTGCAGCGCTTCTGGAGCCTCACCTACACGCTCGCGGCCACCGACTTCAAGCTGCGCTTCTTCGGCTCGGCGCTCGGCTATTTCTGGTCGCTCGCCCGGCCGCTGCTTCTGTTCGGGACGCTCTACCTCGTCTTCACAAAGATCGTGAAGTTCGGCGAGGGAGTGAAGGACTACCCGGTCTACCTGCTCAGCTCGATTGTCCTCTTCACGTTCTTCTCGGAGACGACCAGCCGCGGTGTGAACTCGCTGGTCGAGCGTGAGAACCTGCTGCGAAAGGTCCGCTTCCCGCGCCTCGTGATCCCGCTCGCCGTGACCCTCCACTCCCTGTTCAACCTCGGGCTGAACCTGATCGTCGTGTTCATCCTCGTATTCGCATCCGGCATCACGCCGACGCTCGACTGGCTCCAGATCCCGCTTCTGATCGTGATGCTGGTCGTCTTCACCACGGGGGTGACGATGCTGCTCTCCGCCCTCTTCGTCCGCTTCCGTGACGTTCAGCCGATCTGGGAGGTGGGGCTTCAGCTGCTGTTCTACGGCTCACCGGTGATCTACGTGATCGACACGATGCCCCCGAGCGTGCGCGAGCTGGCGATGTGCAATCCGATCGCAACCGTACTCACCCAGTGGCGCCACGCCGTGATCGACCAGACAGCGCCCACCGCCGGCACGGCCATTGGCGGCATCGAGTTCCTGCTGATCCCGGCGGCTATCGTGGCGGCGATCTTTGCCCTGGGGCTGTGGGTGTTCGCCCGCGAGACCCCCGAATTGCGGAGAACCTCTGACATGGCCGTCGAGCCGGACACCCACAGCAGCGAGCTCGAGACGCTCCGCAAGCGGATCGACGTCCTCGAGCGAGAGCAGCATGACCGCACGGCCCGGGCGAACGCCGACCTCGCCGCTGCGCAGGAAAAGAGCTACTGGCTCGACCGATGGAACGTCGACCTGAACGGTCTGATGCGGCGCCGGGGGGCCGGCGAGCTGCGCGCCGCGATGCGTGCCGCGCGGAGTGTCTACCGAGCGCTCCACCGCGGCAGGAACCAGGCACGCACCGTCCCCCTGCGACTGCGCTCGGCCCAGCGCGAGTTGGAGGCGGAGCGAGCGCACGCCGAGGAGCTTCCCACCGAGCGCCTCGCACGAACGCTGTCGCCCGACCTGCTGCGCTCGGCACCGGTGACGGAGCGCCTCTACTCGCGCCTGACGGACGGCGACGTCGCGACCGTCGAGGCTCGACTGACTCCGGCTGAGTCCGCGCTCTGGGAGACTGCGGACTCTCTCGACCGCAAGCGGCTGGCGCTCGCATTCGCGGCTCACCACGACGTGCAACCGGTGCTCGAACGCAGCGGCCTGTCATCCGATATGCCCCCTCCGGGGGTTCACGCGATGGCGCAGGGCGCCCAGGCGGCCGGCGGTTCCACCTACTACGCAGACCTCGTCGCCGACTCGCTCCGGCAGAGCGGCTTCGACCCCGGCCCGGGACAGACAGGACTCGACTTCGGGTGTTCATCAGGGCGTGTGGTGCGGGTTCTGGCCGCCGCCTACCCGGAGCTCGAGTGGCATGGCTGCGATCCCATCCCTGACGCGATCGACTGGGCGCGAGAGCACCTGCAGGGGATCGCCTTCGAGCTCAGCCCCGAGTACCCGCCCCTCCCCTACGAGGAGGGAAAGTTCGACTTCGTCTTCGCCATCTCCATCTGGAGCCACTTCGCCGAGGGCGCGGCGCTGGACTGGCTGCGCGAGATGCGTCGTGTGATCAAGCCCGGCGGACGCCTGGTGCTCACCACGCACGGGGAACAGACCGTCGCGCATACGCACAGGGAGGGCGTGCGCTCTGTGGCAGCAGCTCGAAGAGGTGCGCGCGGCACTCTACGAGCGCGGCATCTGGTACGCCGCCGAATTCGGCGAGACCGGCGATCACGGCGTCGCCAACGCGGATTGGGGCACGGCCTTCCTGACCCCCGAGTGGCTGCTTACGAAGCTCACGCCCGAGTGGCGGGTGTCCTTCTTCCGACCTGGTCGCGTCGAGGCGAACCAGGACCTGTACGTGCTCGAGCGGAGCTAGGACCCGGCGTGAGATCCGTGTCGGTAATCATTCCCGTGAAGGACGGCGGCCCGCTGCTCGGTGAGGTGCTGGGCGCCGTGCGGCAGCAGGGCGAGCTGGAACTGATCGTGGTCGACTCGGGCTCGCGCGATGGGTCCCTCGACGTCGCAAGGGCGGCCGGCGCGGACGTGATCGAGATCCCGCCGGACCAGTTCGGCCACGGCCGCACACGAAACATCGCCGCCGAGCACTCGTCGGGCGAGCTCATCTGCTTCCTGACCCAGGATGCCGTGCCGGAGCCTGGCTGGCTCGACGCGTACCGTGAGAGCTTCGAGCTCGACCCGCAGGTGGGCGCAGCGTTCGGGCCACATCTCCCGTTCGCCAACACGACCCCGATGGTCGCGCGTGAGCTGACCGAGTTCTTCGCGGGCTTTTCGCCGAACGGCACCCCCGCGCTTCATCGCGCTGGCGATCTCACGTTCCTCTCGAACGTGAACGCGTGCTACCTCCGGCGGTGTTGGGAGGAGCTGCGTTTTCCGGAAGTCGACTACAGCGAGGACCAGGCGTTCGGCCGTGCGATGCTCGAGGCGGGCTGGATCAAGGTGTACCAGCCGCATGCGGCAGTCCGCCACGCCCACGACTACGGCCCGCTCGACTTCATGCGCCGCTACTTCGACGAGTACCGCGGCCTCCGCGAGGTGAGCGGCCATATCGAGCCGCTGCAACCGAGAGCCGCAGCTCGCGAGGTAGCGGGCGACGTCCGCTGGATGCGCCGCCAGGGTCTCTCGATAAGCGCCCGGGTGCGTTGGACAGCGCGCTCGATGGTTCACCACGGGGGACGGCGCGTCGCCTCAGCGCTCGGATCACGGGCCGAGGCACTGCCCGGCCCTCTTCAGCGGGTGCTCTCGCTTGAGAGGCGCGGCGCGGCACAGCAGAGTCCGTCGCTGCCGGGCGGCCGGCGTGTGCAGGCGCGCTCCAGCGGATTCGAGGACATCCTCCGTCTCAGTCGCGAGGGTGTCGCCCCGCTTGCCGCCCCCGTTCCCGGGATGTCGGAGCGTCCAATGCACATCGCGGTCGCGATCCCTCATTTCGTGCGCGGTAGCGGCGGCCACAGCACGATCTTCACGCTCATGGCGCGGCTCGAGGAGCTCGGACACACGGTCTCGATCTGGCTCTATGACCCACATGGATACATGTACGGGTCGGGCGCGGTGATCCGTAGACGGATCCAGGAGGAGTTCACGCCGCTCCGCGCACCGGTGCACCGCGGTTTCGACGACTGGAACGGGTGCGACGTGGCACTCGCGACGGGCTGGGACACGGCGTACGCCATCACTCTGCTGCCCGACTGCCGAGCGCGTGCCTACCTGGTGCAGGACCACGAGCCCGAGTTCTTCGCGACTTCGGCGGAGTCGTTGTGGGCTGCGCGGACCTACGAGCTCGGCCTTTACGGGATCGCGGCGAGCCGCTGGCTGCGCGACCTGCTGGCGGCCCGCTACGGCCAGCGCGGCTCGTGGTTCCGCTTGGGCGTGGACCGGGGTGTGTACCGGCCGCGCCCGGTTGAGCGACGAAGAGACACGGTGATCTTCTACGCCAGGCAGTTCACGCCTCGACGTGGCGTTGCATTGGGCGCACTCGCGCTGGGCGAGCTGTATCGCCGCCGGCCGGACACGCGCTTCGTGCTCTTCGGGCAGGGCGAGGAAATGGGGATGCCGTTCCCGTACGAGCTACTGGGCGTGGTGAATCCGGAGACGCTCGCGTGGCACTACTCAGAGGCCACCGTCGGGCTCTGCCTGTCGCTCACGAACTACTCGCTCATCCCCCAGGAGATGATGGCCTGCGGCCTGCCGTGCGTGGATCTTGCAGGAGGGAGCATCGAGGCGGAACTAGGACGCGACGCCGGCGTGGAACTGGCCGAGGCGGACCCGATCGTGATTGCTGACGCGCTGGAGCTGGTGCTCGAGGACGAGGATCATTGGGCACAGCAATCGGCGGCCGGGCTCGCGGTGAGCGAAACCGCTTCCTGGGACGTCGCGGCGAAGCAGCTGGAATCCGGGTTACGTGAGGCACTCCGCGAGCGTGAGCACCAGGGTGCGCCCACCAATTACAAGGCAGCGGGATGACCGACCGGACGGTTTCGACGCGATCCCGGATTCCCGCCCAGCTTGACCGATTGGTGGCACGTTGGCGGCACCGCCAGAAGCGGCCGCTGCCACCGGCTCGGCCCGGACTCGTGCCGAGCGCGCGCTGGGCAAAGCTGGCGCTGGCGCTGTTGCTCTGCTTCACCCTCTTCCGAGGCCTGCTGTTCGCAAGTCTGGTGCCCGCCTTCTGGGGGCCTGACGAGGACTACCACTTCCTGTACGCGGACCATCTCGTGACGCAGCACGCACTGCCGTCTCCGGACGAGCCCCTCTACCCGGTGGAGTACTCCGTTACCGCCGAATCGATTTTCTATGACTCCTACGGCGGCGGGCCGCGGACGGTGTTCGAGGGCGATCCCAAGAAGAGTCTCAAGGTCGTGGCAGCGCTACCGGCGTCGGATCGTGAGCCGACGATGATCGGGCGGGGCGTCGGCGTGGTGCACCCGCCGGGCTATCACTCGGTAGCCGCCGTGGCGGACTGGATCGCGGGGGACGCTCCTATGCAAACCCGGCTGACATGGGTGCGTATCGTGACGGCGTTCTTTGGCGTCATGGCGGTTTACGCGGCCTGGCTGCTTGCCGCACAGGTCTTCCGGCGACCGGCGCTGGCGCTGCTCGTCGGCCTGCTTATGGCCGTGCAGCCGATGGTGGCCTTCCTTGCCGGCATAGCGAACCACGACTCGATGCTGATCGCCTCGTTCGGCGGCGCGCTAGCGCTCATGGCCTTCGCACTGAGAACCGCGCCGCGTCCCGCGCAGGGCGCGTGGCTCGGCGGGACAATGGCAGTGGCCCTGGCCACGAAGGGGTCCGCGCTCGCCCTGCTGCCGCTTGCGGGCATCACCTACGTCGGCCAGGCCCTCACGTTCCGCGAGCGTTGGCGCGAGGCGCTGAAGGCGGCCCTGGTCGCGTTCGGGGTCGTGCTCGTGCTGGTGGGCTGGTGGTACGTGCGCTCCCGCATCGTGTACGGCTCGTCCACCGGTGCGGTTGGGACGGGCGCGGGCTCGGTCGCGGAGACGACGGACGTCGGCCTCGGCCAGCTCATCAACTGGACCAAGGAGTGGACCGGTCTGACCTACCGCACCTACTGGTGGCACTACGTCTTCTGGGAGGCGCCCGCACATTCCGTCGAGTACTACGTGCCAGCCTTCGCGGGGGTCGTCGGCATGCTCGGTCTGGCCGGAGCCGCGTGGTCTGAGCGGCGGCGGCTCTTCTCGCGCGAAGACCCGCTGCTTCGCCAAATCGTGCTGCTGGTGCTCGCTGTGCTCATCCTCTACCTATCGTTCCTCGTCGTCGACCTTCAGCGCCGGGCGAACGGCGAGTCCTTCTACGTGAACGGCGGGCGCTACCTGCTGCCGGCGTACTCCGCGGCGGCCGTGCTTTTCCTGATCGGGATCTGGCATCTCGTGCGCCGAGCGGCGCGACCGCTTGTGTTTTCCGCAATCGCCCTCCTTGCGGTGGGGTTCGGCTACCAGGTCTTCCGCGATCAATACCTCCACCGGTACTTCGGCAAAGAGGGCCTTGGCGAGCTCCTGCGCAGGATCAGCTTCGATCGGCCTGCGTTCATCACGCCCACCACGCTTTGGATCCTGCTGTCGCTGATCGTGCTGTCGTTGGCCGCGTTCGCCGTTGTTCTCGCGCGCGGGGCGATGCGGGAGGAGCAGCCCAGCACCGAGGTAGCGACGACGGATCTTGCTTAGCGGGCCGGCAGCGCGTCGAGGATCCGGCGCACGTGCGCGCTCCAGGAGTACTGCGACAGCGCTTGCTCGAGCGCGGCGTCACCGAGGCGGAGGCGCAAGTGCTCATCCTCCAACAGGCGCGCAACGGCCCTCGCCGCCGCCTCGGCATCCCCCGGCGCGCAGAGCAGCCCGGTGCGCTCGTGCTCGATCACGTCGCCGATCTGCTCGAGGTCGCTCGCGACGATCGGCTTCGCCTAGCCCCATGTACTCGAAGAGCTTCGTGGGGGAGCCGAAGAAGCGCGAGCCGTCCGGGTTCGGCACGTGCGGCGACACGCAGACGTCGCAGGCCGCCAGCGCCTCGACGGCGCGCTCGTGCGGAGCACGCCGGTCAGCTCCACCGAGTCGGCCAGCCCGCGGCGCCTGGATGTCCTCCGCGGACCTCGTCGTGCAGCAGCCCGTCGCCGATCAGCACCCAGCGCGCGTCGGGACGCTCGCGCGCGACGCGCCTCGATCATCGCCGGCAGCACCTTCACGCCGTGCCAGAAGCCGAACGTGCCGACGAAGCCGACGGTCGGGGCCTCGGCGCGCCCGGTCGCCGCGCGCCACTGCCGCGGGCCGTCCGCGCGCGCAGCGCGGCGAGCGCGCTCGGCATCGACGCCGTTCGGGTTGACGAGAATGCGCTCGGCGTCGGGATCCGCGCTCCTCGACGAGCTGCTCCTTGAGCACGTCGGACACGACGACGACGAGCGACGCGTCGCGGAGGTTGCGCTCCTCGAGCGCGCAGCAGCGTCTCCGCCAGCGGGACGCGGCCCGTGCCCCAGTGCCGCGTCGCCCAGATCTCGGAGCCGTTGAACTCGAGCACGAACGGCACGCGCAAGCCGCTGGGCGAGCTCGAGCCCGGCGTACGAGCCGAGCGCGTAGCGCTGGTAGACGGCGTCCGACGCGGCGTCGCTCGGCCGCGCGCACGAGCTCCCGCGAGTACTCGAGAGCGTCAGCCAATGGACGAAGCTGTGGAGCCGCTCGCGGCGCGACGACCGTCGTGAAGCGCGCGCGTCGATCCGCGTCCGGCCGCTGGGGCGCGAAGACGCGTACGTCGACGCCGCTCGTCGACGCAAGCCGTTGATCACGCCGGTCGTGTGCGTGGCCGCGCCACCGACGTAAGCGCCCATGTAACGCGAGCGCGGGCTGCGGGCGCAGGTACGTGAGGGAGCGCGGGCGCAGACTCGACCGCGCGCCGGAGCGGGTCGAGCCGCGATCGCGCGGTCGACCGCGCGCGCCAGGCGAGCGTGTGCCACAGCTCGCGCGGGGTCGCGACGACCGCGCGGCCAGCCGCAAGCCGCAGCAACGCGGCACGCCCGAGGCCACGTGCTTCACGGTCCGCGTGCGCCACAGCGAAGCCCGCAGCCCTCGCGAAGCGCGGCGAGCAGCGCGCCCACCGCGAGCGCCGCTGCGGGCGACAGCGTCAGCGCCGAACCGTCACGAGGTCCTAGCGCCGCCCCAGAGCAGGGTCGGCGAGCTCGCGTGGGCGGCGCACCGCGGCCGCGAGATCCTCGAGGCGTCACGAGCGCGTCCCCGGACGCCGCGGCATCCCCGCGCCGCGCAGCGAACCGAAGATCGAAGATCAGCCGCATGAAGGCGTGTGAATATAGGCGCCGTGAAGCGGCTGCTGCTCGTGACGCACCGCGCGATCGACCAGGCAGGGAGGTCCGGCGGCGCGCTGGCGCTCGTTCGCCCGCCACCTCCCGACGCTCGGGCTGGGAGGTCGACGTCGTGTGCGCGCCGGAGCACGCCGGCGCGGTCGAGTTCGCGGAGGACGAGCGCGGGCGCCGGCTGGCCGCGCGGCGCGCGCGCGGTGATGGGCGCGGTCGGCCGAGCGCCGACCCGGCGTTCGCGCTTGCGGGCGTCCGGCCCGACGCGCTGCCGCTGTCGATGGCATGGCTGCCGCGCGGGGCGCGGGCGCGTGCGCCGGCGGCTCGACGGCGGCGCACTACGACGCGGTCCTCGCGACCGGGCCGCCGATGGCTGGCGCTGCTCGCGGCGCGCGCCGGCTGCGCGCACGGCGACCCGCCGCTCGTGGTCGAGCTGCGCGACCTGTGGGCGGGCAACCCGGCGTTCGACCGGCGGCGGCCGGCTGCTGCCGGCGCTCGAGCGCGTGGCGTTCGCGCCGCGCGGCCGCGATCGTCGCCTGCACGCCGGAGGCGGTCGGAGGACCTCCGGGCCCGCCACCCTGGGTGCGCCGAGCGGGTCCACGAGGTCCCGAACGGCTTCGAGCCCGAGCTGCTCGAGCGCCGCGCGGCCGGACGCCGCCCGCGCGGGCGGCCGCTGACGATCCTGCACTCCGGCACGCTCACCGCCGACCGGCCGCTGGCGCCGCTGCTGCGCGTGCTCGCGCGACCCGCGGCGGGGCGCGTTCCGGCTCGTGCTGCACGGCTACGTGGCGCCGGCGATCGCGCGCAGAGCTCGCGAGCAGGCGGGCGGCGTGCACGTCGAGCTGCTGCCGCCGTCGAGCTGGGACGACGCCGTCGACCGGATCGCCGCGGCCGACGTCGCGCTCGTCACGCAGGCCCGCGGCGCCGGCGACGCGACCGCCGTGGCGAGCAAGGTCTACGAGTACCTCGCGCTCGGGCGGCCCGTGCTGTGCGTGACCGACGGCGGCGCCACCGAGGCGCTGCTGCGCCGGCTCGGCGCCGGCGGGCTGTGCGCGCGGCTCGACGACGCCGGGCTCGATCGCCGCCGCGCTCGACCGCCTGCGGGCGCGGCGGGTGCCGCCGACCGGTCCCGCCCGAGCGGCTCGCGCCGTACGAGCGCGCGGCGCACCGCGGAGCGCCTGGCCGGACTGCTCGACAGGCTGTCGCGACCGCCGCCGAGGACGCGTCCCGGCGGCATCGAGCAGCTCCGGCTCGGCCAGCACGTCGACGATCCGCTGGGCCGCGTGGCCGTCCCACAGCCGGGGATGGTCGGCCGCTCCGCTCACGCGCGCCGCGATCAGGTCCGGGACCTCGCCGATCCGCTCGGGCGCAAGCCCGAGCAGCATGTTGGTGCCCAGCTCGACCGTGACCGGGCGCTCGGTGTTGTCGCGCAGCGTGAAGCACGGGATGCCGAGGAAGGTCGTCTCCTCCTGGATGCCGCCGGAGTCGGTGAGCACGCCGGCGGCCGACGCCACGAGGGACATGAACTCGAGGTAGCCGAGCGGATCCATCAGCACGCAGCCCGTGCGCGCCGGGCTCGATCCCGAGCGCCTCCAGCGCGGCGCGCGTGCGCGGGTGGCACGGGAAACACGACGGGCAAGTTCTCGCGCGACCACCTGCGAGCTGCGCAAGCGCCTCGGCGAGCAGCGGGCCGTCCACGAGCGCCGGGCGATGCAGCGTGACGAGCAGATAGCTTCGCCGGCTCCAAGCCGTGACGCGCCGGAGCACCCTCCGCCTCGATTCGCGGCGCATCGCCACGAGCGTGTCGATCATCGTGTTGCCGACGTAATGGATCCCGACCGCGCGGGCGCCCTCGCGGGCAGGTTGTCGCGCGCCTCAGGCGAGTGGGTGAACAGCAGCGTCGGAGACCGAGTCGGCGACGACCCGGTTGATCTCCTCGGGCATGGTGCGGTCGAAGCTGCGCAGGCCGGCCTCGACGTGTCCGACCGGCACGTGCAGCTTGGCGGCGACGAGCGCGGCGGCCATCGTCGAGTTCACGTCGCCCGGCACGAGGACGACGTCGGGCGTCGAGCTCGAGGAGCAGCGGCTCGAGCCGCTCCATCACCCGCGCCGTCTGCTGCAGCATGGGAGCCGGACCCGACATCGAGCATGTGGTCGGGCTCGCCGACGCCGAGCTCCTCGAAGAAGACCCGCGACATGGCGTCGTCGTAGTGCTGGCCGGTGTGCACGAGCACGTGCTCGAAAGCACTCGGCATGCCGCGCGAGCTCGGCGACGATCGGAGCCGTCTTCATGAAGTTCGGCCGTGTCCCGACGACCGAGAGGATCGTGCGGCTTTCCGGGCATGCGGCGGGGCATGATGGCACGTCGCCTGACCGCTGCTAGGCTGCGCACGCTCTCGCCATGGGAACTCCGCAGACGAGCACCGACGAAGCCAAGCTCGCCGCGATCGAGCAATGGACCGCCGATCCCTGCGGATCGAGCGAGGTAGACGACGAGCCCGGTGGCCGGACCTACTTCGAGGGCCTCTTGCGATGCGGGCCGAGTACGGCCGTGGATGGCGACTCGCTCGGCTACGCGGAGACCAGCGGCATGCGCGTGCTCGACGTCGGGTGCGGTCAGGGGATCGATGTGGCGAACTACGCGATCGCCGGCGCGCAGCGCGACGGGAGTCGATCTCACGCCCCGGCACGTCGAGCTTGCCCGCGCGCACGTCGGCGGCCCTCGGGCTCGTCGCGGAGATAGTGAAGGGCGACGCCGAAAGCCTGCCCTTCGCGGACGCGACGTTCGACCGCGTCTCGAGCAACGGCGTGCTGCACCACACGCCCGGACATGCCGGCGGCCCTGCGCGAGATCCGGCGAGTGCTCGCGCCCGGGCGGCGAGGCGCGGTCATCGTCTACAACCGCTGGTCGTTGCACTACTGGCTCCATCAGGTGCTTCTACCAGGGGCCTGCTGATGCGCGGCCTGCTCGCGCGAGCGCTCGATGGAGGGTGTCCTCTCGCGCGGCGTCGAGTACTCGCTCGATCGGCGCCCGCCCGCTCGTGCGCGTCTACTCGCCCGCGCTCAGATGCGCCGAATGCTGAAGGACGCCGGCTTCGAGCGCATCCAGAGCAGCGTGCGCCACTTCCGGCCTGACGACACGTTCGTGACGGCAGCTGCTGGGACACGCGTACCGCGCGCTGCGCGACCCGACGCGTGCTCGACCGCATCGGCCGGATCGGCGGCTGGTACGTGATCGGCCGCGGCTTGCGCGGCGCGTAGCCGACGCCGCTGCCCCGTGTTGATCGGGACGCCAGACCGATGAAGCAGGTCGTCCTGCGCAACGGGCAGCCGCACCGTGGCCGAGATCCCCGCGCCGTCGCCCGCAGCCCGGACGCGTGCTGGTGGCCAACGACGCGTCGGTGATCTCGAGCGGCACCGAGCGGTCCGCCGTCTCGTCAGCGGTGGCGGCGGCTCGCTGCCGATGCGCGCCATCCGCAACCCGGACCTCGTGCTGAAGACGCTCCAGCACGCACGCGAGCACGGCGTGCGCGAGACCGTCGAGCTCGTGCGCGGCGCGGTCGTCGGACGACACTCGCGCTGGGCTACTCGAGCGGCGGGCGTCGTGGTCGACACCGGGGGGCATCGCCGACTTCAGCGTCGGGCGCAGCGCGTCGCGTGCGCGGGCGCGGGCGACGCGAACCACGCCGAGGTCGTCTCGGTCCCCGGCAACCTCGCGGCCGTCGTCCCGGATGGCGTTCCGTTGCGCGACGCCGCGTTCACGACGCTCGGCGCGATCGCGCTGCAGGGCGTGCGCCGCGCCGAGCCGGAGCTGGGCGAGCGCGTCGTCGTGGTCGGCCTCGGGCTGCTCGGCCTGCTCACGCGTGCAGATCCTGCGCGCGGCCGGCTGCCGGGTGCTCGGCGTCGAGCCGGTGGAGCGCCGGCGCAGGCTGGCCGAGCAGCTCGGCGCCGAGCGGGCGCTCGCGCCCGACGAGGCGGCCGAGGCCGTGCGGCGAGTGGACCGGCGGCCACGGCGCCGACGCCGTGGTCGATCTGCGCCTCCAGCGCGAGCGACGCGATCCTCAACCAAGCGGTCGAGCTGGTCCGCCGCAAGGGCCGCGTGGTCCCGGTCGGCGACATCGGACTCGGAGCTCGATCGCGCGCCGCTCTAGCGCGCGAGGCCGACGTCCTGATCTCCACGTCGTACGGCCCCGGCCGCTACGACCCGTCCTACGAGGAGGGCGGCATCGACTACCCGTTCGCGTACGTCCGCTGGACCGAGAACCGCAACATGGAGGAGTTCCTGCGGCTGCTCGCGACGGGCCAGGTGCGGGTCGAGCCGCTCGTGGATCTCGAGCTGCCGGCCGAGCGCGCCGGCGAGGCTTACGCGCGCGTCAACGGCGACACGCCGCCGCTGGCCGCCGTGCTCACCTACAGAGCGTCCCGAGCGCGCTCCAGCGGCGCCCGGAGGTGGTCGCGTATCGGGCGAGCGAGCGGAGCGGCCGCCGACGGGGACGGTCGCGCGTCGGCGTGATCGGCGCCGGCGGCTTCGTGCGCGGCGATGCACCTGCCGAACCTCAAGGCCGCGACGCGGGCGCGCGCGTCGAAGTCGTCGTCACCCGGCGCAGTGACGACTGCCACGCGACGTCGCCCGTTCGCTCGGCGGACGCGACGCGCCGCGACCGACTGGCGGTCGGCGGTCGAGGACCCGGAGATCGACCTGGTCGTGATCGGCACGCGCCACGACACCCACGCCGAGATCGCGGCGGCCGCGCTGCGCGCCGGCAAGGCGGTGTTCGTCGAGAAGCCGCTCGGGCTCACCCGCGAGGAGATCGACGAGGTCTGGGCGGCCGGGCGCGAGAACGACCGGCTCGCGATCGGCTTCAACCGGCCGTTCGCCCCGCTCGCGCAGCGCCTTGGCGAGCGAGGTGCGCGCGCAGCGCGGGCCCGATCCACCTCGTCTACCGCGTCAGCGCGCCGCTGCCGCCCGACCACTGGCTCAACGACCCCGCCGAGGGCGGCGGGCGGATGCTCGGCGAGGCATGCCACATGTTCGACTTCGCGAACTGGCTGTGCGGCACGCCGGTGCGCGTCGTCGCCGCCGCGCTGCCGGCGCCGCCCGACGTCGGGCTCGGTGGAGAGCGCCAGCGTCACGATCGAGTACGCGGACGGCTCGGTCGCGACCGTGCACTACTCCGGCGTCGGCGCCGCGTCGATGCCGAAGGAGCGGGTCGAGGTGCTGCGCGGCGGGCGCTCGTGGGTGCTCGACGACTTCCGCTCGCTCACCTCCTACGGCGCCGACGGCGAGAGCGTCGAGACGGCACGGCCAGGACAAGGGCCACGCCGAGCTGCTCGAGCGGCGTGCTCGCGGCGTGCCGGGGCGAGCGGCCGTTCGAGCCTGGCCTCGCCGCCGCCTACGCGGCCCAGAGCGTCGCGTTGGCGGCGCTCGAATCGATCGCCTCCGGCTCCGGTGTGGATGTGCGGCTGCCGGACCCTGGTCCCTAGCCCGCTCCACGACCGAACGCCACGCGGACGAAGCGAAGCACCTCTCGCGGGCGGGGCACCAGCGCCCGGTAGCCGCCGGATTGCTTGGCGAACAGGCGCATGTGCAGAACAAGCAGGATGACGTACGCCACGCTCGACGCGAGCGCCGCGATATAGGTCCCGTGCTCCTCGAGGAACGCCAGGTTGATGGCTATGTTCACGGCGAGCCCGATGAACCAGATCAGCATCGCCTCGAGGGGGAACCCGGTGCCGGCGAAGTGGTGCGAGAGTATCGTGAGCATGCCGAGGCTAAATGCCCCTGGCACGATCCAGTAGTACAGCTCGGCCGCCGGGAGAAACTGCGCCCCGAAGAGCACGCGGACCGCCGGCTCGGCAAGCGGCACCGAGACCAGGCACAGGGCTCCGTAGATCACCGCCATCGACCGGAACACCTCGGCGCTCATGACGTGTGGCGCACCCCGCGCGATGCGGGTGAAGAGGTTGAGGCCAACGACGACCGGCAGCAGGTACATCGCCTCCACCATCGCCGCAGTCACCGAGTAGAGGCCTGCCTCGCGAGCGCCGAGATAACCGTTGACGAGGAGTAGGTCGAGCCGGATCACGAGGAACGAGAGCAGCGTCGCTATGTAGATGCGAAACCCGTACTTCGCCATCTCGGCGAACAAGCGGAAGTCGGGGTCCCGCAGCGGAGGACGGTGGCGCATCAACAGCGCCAGGTAGATGCCGGCGCCGGCGTAGTAGCCGGCTACCACCACGAGCAACGCTCCCGTGACGTCGAAGTCGAGCACGGTGAATCCGACGATTAGGACTATCACCGGGACCACCGACATCGCCGCCTCTGCGACGTTGTAGGGCACGGTTCGTGCCTCGCCCAGCAGGATGCTCTGCAACAGCGGAGTCGCGAGCGCAGCAGGTATCCCGGAGAGCGCGATCAGGAGCTCGGGCCAGTTCAGGCCAGCAACTGCGCTCGGCGCGAACAGCTTCAGCGCGATACCTATCAGCACGAGGGCGGTGCCGAGCGCCGCGGAGAGCCAAATCGTGTTGGCGACGACGTGTGCTCGACGGTGCGGGTCCTTGGCCGCGAAGTACGGGTTGGCGGTGGCGAAGCCGAAGGTGCCGAACTGGACGAGCGTCGCGGTGAGCGCCAGCGCGACTGCCAGTACGCCCCTCCCGGAAGGACCCAGCGCACGGGCGACGACCACGCTGGCCGCGATGCTCATCAGCGTCACGACCACTTTGCTCCCGAACATCAGGAACACGTCACTGCGCAGGCGCCGCGGCTCGGAGCCCGGCGGAGTCAGCGTGGCCTCCGACGACATTCTGGGGATGCTGGCAGACTGCCGCGCCCGTGCCATCACGCATCGACATCAGCCGCTTCGGCGACGTCTATCGCCAGTCGGTCCGGGATGTGACCCGCCACCTCACGCCAGACGGCCAGCGAGTCGTCGGACGCCACAGCCCGGCGCTCGCCCTGGGCCGGACGGACCTGCGCGCATACCTCGAGGCCTCGGTGAAGCGCTACGAGACAGCGCTGGAGGCCTACCGGGAAAGGAGGCCCGGCTCGGGGGCACGCCGCGTGCGCTCGATGCCGGAGGTTTCTCGCGGCCTTCCCGCTGGCGCTCTCGCGGCTCGGGTTCGACGCAACGCTGTCCGAGACGTTCAGCTATTACGGTGGAGCCGTGCCCGACCTGCCCGAAGCGATCCGATTCGTCCAGGGTCTCGCCGCCGGAGCGCGGAACCGCGGGAGCTAGCCTTGTCGCTTCAAATGGCTGTCAGCAGCGAGGAACTCGGGAAGGCCTTCCCGTTGCCAAAAGAGAACGCGTACGGCCATCTCCAGAGGCTGGACTGGTTCAAGGCCGATCTCTCCCGAGGCGACCGCATCGTCGAGCTGGGCTGCGGCACCGGCTACATGCTCACCATTCCGCTCCTGTTGGAGGGGTACGACGTGCGCGGGGTCGACCTCGACGCAGCGAGCATCGAATACGGCCGCGACCTGCTTCGCCAAGCCGGCCTGCCCGACAACCGGCTATCGACCGATCATCTTCGAGATCTCCCGGGTGAGCTCGATGCCGTGATCGTCTCTGAAGTGCTTGAGCACCTGCCGGACAGCGGCGTGGACGAGGTGCTCAGCGCTATCGGCTCGAAGCTGGTCCCGGGTGGTCGCCTCTTCGTGACCGTTCCGAATGGCTACGGGCTCTTCGAGCTCGACAGCTTCGTCTGGTTTCGCTTGCGACTGGGCCCGCTGCTCGAGCTCGTGCAGGTGATCCGGCTCATCCGCTGGATCAAGCGCAGACTCTGCGGGGACTACGTCGATGCCGCGTATCTGTCGACACTCGACTCCTCGCCCCACGTTCAGCGCTTTACCTTCCGTTCCATTCGCCGGAAACTCGAAAGCGCCGGCTTTGATGTGAAGCGGGCCCGCGGCTCGGTTCTCCTCGCTGGCCCGTTCAGCAATCTCTTCTTTACTGGTTGCCGCCGGGCGATGCACGCCAATGCGCGGTTGGGGAGGCGCTTTCCCGTGCTCGCCGCGGGTTTCTACGTGACGGCGGTGAGCAGGGCGCGGGCGCGATCCAATTTCCCGCAGTAGCCGGTGTCGAGGCTGCGTATTTCAACATCTCACCCGGGCGAGGGCCGCCGGCGTGCTCACATTGGTCAGAACGACGTTCTCCGTGAAGAAGTAGCCATCGCTCCCAGTGTTAGAGCTCGTCGCAGCCTCAATGACTCGGGACTACGCGCCGGGTGCCAGCGACCAAGACGCCATGAGGTGCCGCTGATCTGCCCGACCGTCAGCAGCGAACGGGAGGCTGATCGTGGAGGTCCCAATATCGCGTACCTGCCAAAGCGGCTGCAGGCACTGCGGGGCGACAGCGTCCATCCGCCGCTCGCAGACCTTCTCGAGTCCGAGCCGCGGTGTACTCGCGGTGATGGCCGAGGTACGGAGGCGGAGCTCCGGCAGCTCTTGGAGGCGACCGGGTTCCGGGTCGAGCGCCTGGTCCACTTCAACTACTCCTGGGACATCCAGGGACCGCCGTGGGTGCGCCTTAGGTCGAAGCTCCTCTACGAGTGGCCGATGCGTCGCGTCCCCGCGTTGCGCGAGGTGCTCCTTGCCTGTGCGGCCCCCGCTGCGCCTGCGAGCGCGCCGGCCTTGCCACACTGAGCCTCCATGTGCGGCATCTGCGGCATCCTGGCGACCAGCGACAACTTCACCTGCGACGAGGCGACGGTGACCGCGATGCGGGACACGATGCCTCACCGCGGGCCTGACGACGCCGGCTCGTGGGCGGACCCGAGGCACCGCGTCGCGCTCGGGCATCGGCGGCTGTCGATCGTCGACCTCTCGCCCGCCGGCCACAACCCGATGCCGAACGAGGACGGCACGGTCTGGATCACCTACAACGGCGAGGTCTACAACCACGCGCCGCTGCGCGACGGAGCTCGAGGCGAAGGGCCACGTCTACCGCTCGCAGACGCGACACCGAGACGATCCTCCACCTCTACGAGGAGGAGGGGCCAGCGCTGCGTCGAGCGCCTCGAGGGGATGTTCGCGTTCGCGATCTGGGACTCCCGCCGGCGCGAGCTGTTCCTGGCCCGCGACCGGCTCGGCGATCAAGCCGCTCTACTACGCCGCAGCTGCCCGGCGGGTTCGTCTTCGGCTCGGAGATCAAGGCGCTGCTCGCGCACCCGCGATCACGCCCGGACCTCGACGAGGAGGCGTTCTACCACTACCTGACGTTCGTCTGCACGCCCGCCCCGCTGACGATGTTCGAGGGCGTCCGCAAGCTCGCGCCGGCCGAGCGGATGGTGGTCCGCGCCGACGGCTCGACGCGTGCAGCGAGACATACTGGACGCCGATGTCGCAGGCGGCCGAGGCGGAGGTCGCCGGAGCTCAGCGAGCTGGGCATGCAGGAGCGGCTGCTCGAGCTGCTGCGCGGCTCGATCGAGCAAGCGGATGATGTCCGACGTCCCGTTCGGCGTCTTCCTCTCCGGCGGCGTCGACTCCTCGACGAACGTCGCGCTGATGTCCGAGCTGATGGACGACCCGGTGCGCACGTTCTCGGTCGGCTTCCAGGACCACGAGCGGTACAACGAGCTCGAGTACGCGCGCGCAGATCGCCGAGCGTCTACGGCACCGACCACCACGAGGTCCTCATCGACTGGGACGACCTCCAGTCGATTCCTGCCGGAGCTGATCCACCACCAGGACGAGCCGATCGCCGACTGGGTGTGCGTGCCGCTCTACTACGTCTCCAAGCTCGCGCGCGACAACGGCACGATCGTCGTCCAGGTCGGCGAGGGCTCGGACGAGCTGTTCCACGGCTACGACCGCTACATCGACGCGGCGCGGCGGCGGCGGCGCTTCTGGGAGCCGTTCCAGCGCGTTCCGCGCCCGCTGCGGCTCGGCGCCAGCCGCGCGGTCGACAGGACTCTCGCGCCGCGCTGGACAGCGGGCGTCATGCACGCAGCAGACTTCGCCGAGGCAGCCGCAGGCCGGCTGCCGTTCTGGGGCGGCGCGATCGCCTAGCAGGGCGACCTCAAGGACCAGGTGCTCGCGAACGGCGATCGCGGTCCGGACTCCTACGAGGTCGTCGAGCGGCTCTGGCGCCAGGCCGAGCGCGATCGCCCGGCGCCGACCTGCTTCAGAAGATGACCTACCTCGAGCTCAAGCAGCGGCTCGCCGAGCTGCTGCTGATGCGCGTCGACAAGATGACGATGGCGACCTCGGTGGAGGCCCGCGTGCCGTTCCTCGACCACGAGCTCGTCGAGTTCGCGATGGCGCTCCCGCCGCAGATGAAGGTCCGCGGCGGGGTCGGCAAGTGGCTGCTCAAGCGAGGCGGTCGCCGGTCGCGTGATCCCGCGCGAGATCGTGTACCGGAAGAAGCAGGGCTTCGGCGCGCCGGTCAGCGAGTGGTTCCGCGGCGAGCTCGGCGAGCGCGCGCAGGAGCAGATCCGCGGCTCATCGCTCGCCGAGCGCGGGCTGCTCGACTACGACCGGGTCGACGAGCTCTGGGCGAGCCCACCGCTCGGGCGGGCCGGAGTGGGGCTTCCAGCTCTGGAACCTCTACAACGTCAGCGCCTGGCACGACTACTGGGTCGCCGGGCGCTCGCTCGCCTAGCCCGAATGGGTGTTGGCCTGCGCGCGGGCTTCGCCGCCTGGCGGCGACTGGGGCCGATCGAGGGCACACGCGCGGCCATGCGCCTCGGCGCCGAGCGCGCCCGGCAGCCGCTCCGCCGCGCCCGGATACGGGTTCGTCCCCCGCGCGTAACCCCTGCGGAGGTGCGCACGCGCACTGGGCGACCTCGACACGGTCGCCGCTCTGCGCGGGCCCGCGCTGGCGTGCCCTGCCCACGGTGGCGCGCTGGGAAGCCGAGCTCCAGGCCTTCGGTGAGGCTGACCGGGCGGACGTGCTGCGCCGAGCGGACGATGCTCTCGAGCACCGCTTCGACCTGCTCGGGTCCGGTCCGGTCGAGCTCGGTCCGGAGATCGACTGGCAGTCGGACTTCAAGAGCGGCCGGCGCTGGCCGCGTGTCCACATCTCGAAGGTGCCGATCACGTATCCGCGACGGCTCGGACATCAAGGTCCCCTGGGAGCTCTCGCGCTGTCAGCACCTGCCGCTGCTCGCGGCCGCTCACCGCCTGACCGGCGATCCGAGCTACCTCGACGAGCTCGGAGCCCAGGTGGACCATTGGATCGCCGCAGAACCCCGTGGAGACGGGGCGAACTGGGCGTGCACCATGGACGTCGCGATCCGGGCGGCGAACTGGGTTGCGGCGCTGGCGATGTGCGCCGAAAGCGCTGTCGACGCGCCATGGCTCGACACGCGCACTCGGCAGCCTGCTGCTACACGGCCGCTTCGTCCGCTCGCATCTTGAGTGGGGCGAGGTGCGGGGGAACCACTACCTGTCCGACATCGTCGGCCTGCTCCCTGTGGCGGCACTGTTCTCCGGCAGGGTCCGAGGGCCGCTCGTGGGCAGAGTGGGCGGCGGGCGAGCTCGTTGCCGAGATGGAGCATCAGGTTCGCGAGGACGGCTGCGACCACGAGGCGTCGATCCCGTACCACCGGCTCGTGACGGAGTTGTTCGTGTGCGGAACCCACGCCGTGGACGCTTTGCTCGCCCGGACGGCTTCCGGTCCCATACCGGCAGCGACTCGAACTGCATGCTCCAATTCGCGCGCAATTACACGCGCCCAGACGGCCTGGCCCCACAGGTGGGTGATGCCGACGACGGGCGGTTTCTCCCGCTCGGCGACTACGGGCGCGCCGACCCGCGCCGCCACCTGCACCTCTTCGCGCAGGCCAACCGGCCCTACGAGCCGGTCAGCGGACATGCGGCCTACGGCGCCGGCGGCTACTACGTAATGCGTTCGGGGGGCCTGTATGTGTGCATCCGGTGCGGCGACATCGGCCTTCACGGAATCGGCGCACACGCCCACAACGACCAGCTCTCGTTTGAGCTCTGTGCGGGCGCGACGCCACTCATCGTCGATCCTGGGGCGTACGTGTATACCGCGGATCCGGCCGCGAGAAACGTGTTCCGCTCCACCGGGTACCACGCGACTTTGAGCGTGGACGGGGCCGAACAGAACGAGTTGCGTTCGGACTACCTCTTCAGTCTCGCGGACAGGACTTACGCGGAGCCGCTCGCGTGGGAGCCTGGTGACCAGGGCGCCGTGTTCGTGGGCCGCCACCGCGGGTTCGAGGCACTTGACCCGCCCGCGGTGCATGAGCGGCGGCTCGAGCTTCACGGGGCGCAGCGCGCCGTCACCGTCCGCGACACCATCAGCGTCGGGGCGCAACGGGGACTCCAGTGGACCTTTCCGCTGAACCCGGCGGCACGGGTCGACGTAGGGTCCTCACGCGTACTGGTCTGGGCCGACGACCTGGGACTTGAGATCGAGGGCGAGAACCTCGACTTCAGCGTCGAGGAGGGGTGGTTTTCGCCACGCTACGGGGTCCGGGTAAGGGCGCCGTTCGTTCGCGCCCGGCGGCCCTCAGCCACCGGAGCCGACGTACAGAATCTCGTCCTGACCGTCCGCTAGACCGGGCAGCGGCCACGGACTACCAGGAACCAGCCGAGCGAGCGCCCGGTCACGGCCGCAAGCGGGCCCCCGAAGCGACGATCGTAGGCGGTACCCACGTGCTCGATTCGTAGCTCTCGGAGCCCGGCGAACATCCGGCGCAGCTCACGCACCGTGTACGCCTTCGTCCCCTCGCTCTCCATGTGGTGGGCGATCACGTCACGCACGCTCCGGAACGGCCGGCCTGCCAGCGGCGCGTGCCGGAGCCACATGCCCCACGCGACCCACGAGCGCCGCGCGTAGAGCATGATGCAGAGCTCGCCGCCTGGCCGCGTCAGCCGGATTGCCTCGCGCACCGCCCCCTCGGTGTCGGGGGTGTGGTGAAGGACTCCCCAGGAGTACACGCGGTCGAAGCTCGCGTCCGGGAACGGCAGTCGCTCCGCGTCAGCTACCTGAATGTCAGCCTCAAGGCCCTCCAGCGCAAGACGGCGGCGGACCAACTCCGCGCTGTGCTGGGTTAGGTCCACGCCGGTGACCTCCGCGCCAGCCCTGGCGAAGCGGATGAAGTCGGTCCCGAGTCCCACGCCAATCTCCAGCAGTCGACGGCCTCTCGCCCCTTCGAAGTCGGCGAAGTGGGCAATGAACGGCTCGAGCTCGTAGCGGCTTCGCTCGACCTCGGCGAAGAACTCCGGCGTGCCTTCCACATCCACGGCGTGCTCGGATCCGCATGGCGTCGCTTCCCAGAAATCCCGCACCTGCTGCTTGAGCGTTTGCTGCGCCACGGCCGGACACTCTAGCCTCGCTGTGCAATTGTCGGGCCAATGGCCGACGACGTGACCGCCGTCATTCCATGCTTCAACTACGGGCGCTACCTGCCGGAGTCGGTGGAGAGCGCTCTCGCTCAGGCCGCCCGCGTGATCGTCGTGGATGACGGTTCGACAGACGCAGATACGCAACTCGCGTTCGCCGAGCTGGACGGCGGTCCCGTGCAGGTGCTGCATCAGGAGAACCGTGGAGTTTGTGCCGCCCGCAATGCCGGGCTGGCGCTCGTCGAGACGCCCTACGCGATCGTCGTGGACGCCGACGACCGGCTCGCCCCCGGTGCCCTCGCCGCAATGCGGGCTCCGCTCGAAAGCGACCCCCGGCTTGGATTCAGCTATGGCTGGATGCGCTTTTTCGGCGCCTGGGACGGGACGCTGCGCTTCCCTGACTACGATCCGTACCGCCTGCTTTACCGTCATACGATCGGGCTTTCTGCGCTGATGCGGCGCGAACTGGTCGATGAGACGGGCGGCTTTGACCCTGCATTCGAGCATTACGAGGACTGGGAGCTATGGGTGAACGCGCTGGCTCACGGCCTGCGCGGGCACTGCGTTGACAGGGTTACGCTCGAGTACCGGCGCCATAAAGACGTTTCGAAGCTGCGCGAGGACCGGCGCCATTACCAGCGCACCTACCGGGCCCTGCAACGTAAGCACGCCGCCCTTTACGCCCGCGCCCCTGAACTGGCGCGGGAGAGCAGTTTGAACCGCGTCGAGCGGGGAGTTCACCGCTGGTTCTGGGGCAGGCGGCCGGTACCCGCACCGCTCGAGGCGTTTGTCCACGAGCACCTGTTCCGCAGGCGCCGTACCACATGACCAGCTTCGCGCGCTATCCTCGCCGCGCTCACGCCGGAAGGTGCCTGATGCGCAACCTTGGAGCCTTTGCACTGTTGCTGGGCAGTAGTCGCTCATGATTTCGACCGCTACAAAGCTCGCCGTCGTGCCGGCGTACAACGAAGCCGTGTCGATCGGCGACGTTGTACGCAGGCTACGCACCGTTACACCCGACTACGACATCGTCGTCGTGGATGACGGGTCCACGGATGGAACCGCGCACATCGCCCAGAATGCCGGCGCGTGCGTTCTGCGCCTGCCTTTCAACCTTGGAATCGGCGGTGCCGTGCAGGCGGGGTTCAAGTTCGCCATGGACAACGGCTACGACTACGCGGTGCAGGTGGACGGCGACGGCCAGCACGACCCCCAGGAGATCGACAAGCTAGAGGTGACCATGCGCGACCGCGGCGTTGACATGGTCTGCGGCTCGCGCTTCCTCACCGAGGACCACGAGTATCCCGCGCCGATCAGCCGGCGCACGGGCATTCATGTCTTCGCGTTCCTGCTATCGCGAATCGTGGGACAGCGAGTGAGCGACCCAACCTCGGGGTTCAGGCTGATCAATCGCCGCGGCATCTCCGTATTCGCCCGTGACTACCCGCACGACTACCCCGAGGTCGAGGCCGTCCTAATGGTGCATTGGCATCGGCTGCGGATGTGCGAGGTCCCCGTACGCATGTTCACCCGCCACGGGGGCATGTCGTCCATTGGTGGGTCCGGCAAGTCGGCGTACTACATGATCAAGGTCCTGCTCGCGATTTTCGTGGGCCTCTTCCGGCGCCGCCACACCGTCGAGCCCGGTGAAGACGCGGCCGTTGCAGCGGCTCCCGGTATCTGATGGACACCCGCCTCCAGCTACTTGCAGTGGCCGCCAGCGGCGTGCTGTTGCTGGTGCTACTGGAACTGGTGCGGCGCCGGCGGCTGCTGGAGCGGTACGCGCTCCTCTGGCTGTTCAGCGCCGCAGTATTGCTCGGCCTGTCGATCTGGACCGGGGCACTCGAGGGCATAGCAAACCTGGTTCACGTGGACTACGCACCGAACGCGCTATTCGCGATCGCGTTCGGCTTCGTTCTTGTTCTCCTGCTGCACTTTTCGCTCGCCGTATCGCGGCTGACCGACCAGTCGAAGCTCCTGGCCCAGCGGCTCGCGCTGCTCGACGAGCGCCAACGCCGCCAAGAGGGTCCGAGTACCGAGCAGGAGCGCGATGAGGTAGAGGATCTCCGCTCCGCCAGTCGCGGCTGAGACGGATCTCGCCGTCGTCGGCGGCGGCATCCTGGGGGTCGCCACGGCGCGCGAACTCATGCGTCGCCGCCCGGACGCGAGCGTGGTCGTGCTCGAGCGAGAGCGCGAGCTCGCTCAGCACCAGACCGGGCACAACAGCGGCGTCGTCCACGCGGGCATCTACTACGCGCCGGGGTCACTCAAGGCACGGCTCTGCGTGGAGGGCGCGCGGGAGCTGTACCTGTACTGCGAGGAGCACAGCATTCGGTTCGAGCGCCGCGGCAAGCTGATCGTTGCGCGCGACGACGGCGAGCTGGCCCGCCTGGATGAGCTCGAGCGCCGCGGCCGCGAGAACCGCGTGCCGGGGCTGCGCCGGCTCGACGCCGATGAGCTCGGAGAGATCGAGCCGCATGCCCGCGGCGTGGCGGCGCTGCACTCGCCCGAGACCGGCGTCGTGGACTTCGCGGAGGTGGCGCGCGCGCTGGCAGCAGACCTCGAACATGACGGCGGTCAGGTGCAGCCCGGCTGCGAGGTCACGGACATCGAGCGGCGCAATGGCCGCGTCCGGCTGGTCCACTCGCACGGCGAGACACGCGCTCGCTTCGCTGTCTTCTGCGCGGGCGTCTGGGCCGACGAGCTGGCCGTGAAGGCTGGCGCCGACCCGGATCCGCGCATCGTGCCCTTTCGCGGCGCGTACCTGCGCCTGCGGCCCGAGAAAGCCGAGCTCGTGCGCGGGCTCATCTATCCGGTGCCGAACCCCGAACTGCCGTTCTTGGGCGTTCACCTCAGCCGGCACATCGACGGCAACGTCTCGCTGGGACCGAGCGCCCTGCTCGCGCCCACGCGCCTGGCCCATTCGGTCTCGTGGCCGGGCACGTGGCGGATGGTGCGCCGCTGGTGGCGCACCGGCGTCCGCGAGCTCACGCACGCCGCCAGCAGCCGCAGCTTCGCCCGTGAGGCCGCCGATTACGTACCGGAGCTCGAGCCCGGAGACTTCAGCCGCTGGTACTCCGGCGTCAGGGCGCAGGCAGTGGCCCGCGACGGCGCGCTCGTCGACGACTTCGTGCTCTCGGAGACCGAACGAGCCCTCCACGTCCGAAACGCCCCGTCGCCCGCAGCCACCTCATCGCTCGCTCTCGCCCGCCTCATCGCGGACCGGGCGGAGCAGGGACTTGACTAGGCCGCGCTCGCCCTCGTCGAACACGAGCAGGTAGAAGCCCGCCCAGCTGGCCAGCACACCGGCCACCGCGAGGAGCCCTACCACGGCCAGACCAGAGGGCTCCGCGAGCAGGCGCACCCCCACGAGGATCGCCCCCAACACGGCCCCGACGGCGTAGGCCGGAGCGAACGCGCGCCGCACCAGCTCTGAGACGGGCACGCCCGTGGCGAGCAGGCTGTTGCGGAGCATCAGCGGG
>CAWDLE010000028.1:0-36994 GCA_963803085.1 uncultured Thermoleophilaceae bacterium
GCCGCAGCCGGTGTTGTTCCCGCAGCTCGAGCACGTGTAGCACGAGCCGGTCCGCTGCATCATGCCTCCGCACATCGAGCAGGCCGGGCCTAGCTCCAGGCCCTGCAGCTTCGCCGGGATCGCCGGCGGCTCGTCCGTGAGCGCCGCCGCTGCGGGCTGTGCGCTCGCGGTCGGCGTCGAGTGGCCGTTGCCACCGTTCCGCCGTTCCCGCCGTTGGTCGGCTCCGCTGACTCCTCCGCCGGCTCGGGCGGGCCTGCCGTGTCGCCGCGCATGACGGCGTTCTCGGCCGCCTTGCGCGCGCGGATCTCGGCGGTGAGGATGCCGAGCTCCTCGTGCAGGTCGGCATCGCCGTAGCGGGAGCCCAGCCAGCGCATGATGTAGTCGGGCATCGACTTCGCGAACGGGATCTCCGGGTTGCGGGTGATCCCCTCCGGCTCGAAGCGCACGTACGCGAACTTGCGCACGAAGGTCTCGAGCGGCACGCCGTACTGGAGCCCGATCGAGATCGCCGTGGCGAACGCGTTCATCATGCCCTTGATCGTCGAGCCCTCCTTCCCGACGTCTGTCAGGAACATCTCGCCGACCGTGCCGTCCTCGTACTCGCCGGCCGTGATGTAGCCCTCGTGGCCGCCGATCGAGAACTTGTGCGTGAGCGAATGGCGCTCGGTGGGCATCCGGCGACGCACCGGCCGTGCCGGCTCGATCGCCGCCGCCGCCTCGGCCTCCTCGGCCGTCTTCGTGCCGCCGTCGGTCTTCAGCGCCTGCGCCGTCTTAGAGCCGTCGCGGTAGATCGCGAGCGCCTTCAGGCCGAGCTTCCAGCCCTCGGTGTACACGTCGGCGATGTCCTCGACCGTGACCGACTCCGGCAGGTTCACCGTCTTCGAGATCGCTCCCGAGAGGAACGGCTGTGCCGCGGCCATCATCTTCACGTGGCCCATCGCGTCGATCGCGCGCTCGCCCACGGCCACGTCGAACACCGAGAGGTGCTCGTCACGCAGTCCGGGCGCTCCGACGATCGTGGCGGTCTCCGCCAGGTGCGCCTCGATCTGCTCGATCTCCTCGGGCGAGTAGCCGAGCGTCTCGAGCGCCAGCGGCACGGTCTGGTTCACGATCGTCATCTGCCCGCCGCCCACCAGCTCCTTGAACTTGACGAGCGAGAAGTCGGGCTCGATGCCGGTGGTGTCGCAGTCCATCAGGAACGAGATCGTCCCGGTGGGGGCGAGCACCGTCGCCTGGGCGTTGCGGTAGCCGTTGCGGGTGCCCACGTCCACGGCCTCGTCCCACGCGCGCCGCGCGGCCGCGAGCAGCTCCGAGTCGGTGACCTGCGAGTCGTCGATCTCGTACGCCGCGTGACGGTGCTTGCGCATCACGTGGTTGTGCGGGTCGCGGTTCTCCTCGTAGCGCTCGTACGGGCCGAGCGCCCCGGCCACCTCGGCCGAGGTGCGGTAGGCGCGGCCGGTCATCAGCGCGGTGATCGCGGCGCAGATCGCGCGGCCCTCGTCGGAGTCGTACGCGAGGCCGTTCGCCATCAGCAGCGCGCCCAGGTTCGCGTAGCCCATGCCGAGCTGGCGGAACGCACGCGCGTTCGCGCCGATCTCCTCGGTCGGGTAGCTCGACGGGCCCACCACGATCTCCTGCGCGAGGATCACGACGTCCACCGCGTGCTCGAACGCCTCGACGTCGAACGTGCCGTCGGCGCGCCGGAACTTCATGAGGTTGAGCGACGCGAGGTTGCACGCCGAGTCGTCCACGTGCATGTACTCCGAGCACGGGTTCGACGCGTTGATCCGGCCCGAGTTCGGGCAGGTGTGCCACTCGTTGATGGTCGTGTCGTACTGCACGCCCGGATCGGCGCAGCGCCAGGCGGCGTCGGCGAGCTGGTTCAGCACGTCCTTCGCGTCGACGATCTCGATTCGCGGCGTCGTCCACGCGCGCCTTCAGCTCCCAGGAGTCGCCGCGCTCGGCGCGCTCCATGAACTCGTCCGTGACGCGCACCGAGTTGTTCGCGTTCTGGTACTGGATCGAGGCGAACGCCTCCGAGTCGAGGCGCATGTCGAAGCCCGCGTCGCGCAGGGCCATCGCCTTCTCCTCCTCGCGCGCCTTGCACCAGATGAAGTCGAGGACGTCCGGGTGGTCCACGTCGAGCACGACCATCTTGGCCGCGCGACGCGTCTTCCCGCCCGACTTGATCGTGCCGGCCCACGCGTCGGCGCCGCGCATGAAGCTGACGGGGCCGGAGGCGAGCCCGCCCTTCGAGAGGTGCTCCTTCGAGCCGCGGATGCGCGAGAGGTTGATCCCGGAGCCGGAGCCGCCGCGGAAGATCATGCCCTCCTTGGTGTTCCAGCCGAGGATCGACTCGATCGTGTCCTCGACCGAGAGGATGAAGCAGGCGGAGCACTGCGGGTGCTCTTCGAAGCCCACGTTGAACCAGACCGGCGAGTTGAACGCAGCCATCTGGTGAAGAAGGATGTGGGTGAGCTCGTCGTTGAACGCCTCGGCGTCGTCCTCGCTCGCGAAGTAGCCGCCCTCGCGACCCCACTCGGCGATCGTGCCTGCGACGCGGCCGATCATCTGCTTGACCGAGTTCTCGCGCTCGGGCGAGTCCATGCGCCCGCGGAAGTACTTCTGGGAGACGATGTTCGTGGCGTTCTGCGACCAGGTCTTCGGGAACTCGACCCCGCGCTGCTCGAACGCCGGGCTCTCCGGGTCACCGATCACGGCATCGCGGATCTCCCACCCGACGGAGTCGAACGGGTTCACGCCGGCCGCCGTAAAGCGCCTCCCCACACTCACTCCATCACCGGCCGCGGTGATGGCTGGGGCGGTGGCGTTACGGCTGTCTGGCATGACTTCTCCTCGGTTGGGCGGCTTGTTGGGACCCCCTCAGGGGGGAAAGATCGATATTGCTCCTCGGCTCGGACGGACCCTGCGCGCCCTCCAGGGGCAGCTGATCGGCGCCGGGGAGGGGGTCGTCCCGGTAGCGCTGAACGGTCTCGGCCACCTCGTCGAGGTCGGCGAGATTGCGGTAGACGGAGGCGAACAGAATCCCCGACACCGGGTCGAGCTGAGCGAGCCCGCGCTCGGCCAGATCGCCGATCTGGCTCGCCTCGACCTCGGGACCGGACCGCCTCACCGCCGCCGCGATCGACTCCGACAGGTGTTCCAGCTGCTCCGAGCTCACGGGTCGCTTGTTGGCGGCCCGCTCGAGCCCTCCCAGGAGCTTCTGGTCGTCGAATCGCTCGCGGCGGCCATCACGCTTGAGGACGGTCACGTTGGATTCCGTCCGCTCGTACGTGGTGAAGCGGTTGCCGCAGCCCTCGCACTCGCGACGGCGGCGGACGGCGTCACCCGGCTCAGACAGCCGGGAGTCGACCACGCGGGTCGACTCGGATGAGCAGAATGGGCAACGCACACGGGTAATTCTACTACCCCTAGTGCCTCATTCCTCCCGAAAGCACTACATATTGTGTGCTCTATGCGGAGTGAACGTGATCGACGATCGCCTCGCTCAGCGGGCGGCCACCGTCGGCCGGCGCGTCGAAGCTATCCCAGACGAAGTCGGGATCGCGAAGGAAGCTCGCAAAACCCATGGAAGGTGCGTGGAAATTGAGCCAGGTCGCGTCGGCCGGTCCGTCGTTGCGGAACGTGTGGATCACGTGCGGGGGCGCCATGACAAAGGTGCCCGGTCCCGCCTTCACCCGCTCGACCTCCGGGCCGAGGCCGAAGTTGAGCTCGCCGGTGAGGATGAAGAACGCGTCCAGGTGCTCCTTGTGGATGTGCGGGCCGGGACCCTCCTCGCCCGGGACGTAGCGCGTCCAGGTCATGCAGAGCTCGGGCAGGTCGGTGAGGATGCGGATGGTCCGCTCGGGCCTGTCGGTGACCGTCTCGCCCTCCTCGGCGAAGCTCAGCAGGGTCGCCTCGCTGGGCGGCGCCCCGCCGTCCTCCGGCGGCGCGTACTGGTCCACCTCCTCGGGCGTCCGCTGGCCGAACAGGTACTCGGCGAAGCCCATCCCTGGCGTGTGGAGGTTGAGGAAGCTCACCTCGCCGTCGCCTTTGTGCTGGTAGCCGTGGACCACGCCGACGGGCGCCGACCACGCCGACCCCTCGCCGAGCACGTGCTCCTCGCCGTCGAGCCCGACGTGGAGCTCGCCGCCCAGGATCGCGAACGTGTCCGCGTGCCCGCGGTGGACGTGGAGCGGCGGCCCGCCCTCCGGCTGGAGCCGCGCGTGGGTCATTACAAGCTCGGTCCTGTCGACCAGGATCCGGACGGTCGCCTCTCGGACATCGACGAGGTTCTGGCCTTCGCGTGACATGACCGCGAGCCTACTGGCCACCCACGCGAGTGATACTCGGCGGACCGTGTCGCAGGAGAACGTGGAGATCGTTCAGCGGTACCTCGACCACTGGAACGAGACCGGGGAACCCCTCTGGGCTGAGATCGACCCCGAGGCGGTGTTCGTGATCGATCCGGGTTCTTTTGTGGCGGGCACCTATCGGGGGCACGAAGGGATCGGGGACCTCCTAAGGCTCACGGCCGAGGTCTTTGACCAGTTTCGCTACGAGGTCGATGACCTGGTTGACGCCGGCGATTCGGTGCTCGTGCTGAGCCGCATTCGTGCGCGTGGGGTCCAGAGCGGCGCGACGGGCGCGCAGCACGGCGCCATCCTGTTTCAGCTGCGCGACGGGCTGATCGTGGCGTACAGGTCGTATATGGACCGAAAGGAAGCGCTCGCAGCCGTCGGACTGGGGGAGCGGGACTAGCCGGTGTCCCCGGTGGTCGCGCTCAGCGCAGGCTGTCGAGCGTGCGCTTCAGCCCCTCGTCGAGCTCGACCTTGGCCTCCCAGCCGAGCTGCTTCACGCGCGCGCGAGGGGTCGAGCGCGATGCGCTGCACCTCGCCGGGGCGCTCGGGGGCGTGCTCGGGCTCGAAGCCGGCGTCGGCCTGGGCGTGCATGACCTCGACGATGTCGAGCACGCTCTTCTCCTGGCCGAGGCCGATGTTGATCGGCCCCGTGACGTCCGACTCGGCGGCGCGCAGGTTGGCGTCCACCACGTCGTCGACGAACACGTAGTCGCGCGTCTGCTCGCCGCTGCCGAAGATCGTGGCCTTGCCGCCCTCGAGCAGCTTGCCGCAGAAGATCGCGATCACACCGGCCTCGCCGAGCGGGTCCTGGCGCGGCCCGTAGACGTTGCCGTAGCGCAGGGAGACCGTGGAGAGCCCGTGCATGCGAGTGAAGATCTCGCAGTACTGCTCGGCGCAGAACTTGGAGAGGCCGTAGGGCGCCTCGGGCGCGACCGGGTGGTCCTCCGGCGCGGGGATGGTCTTGCCCTCCCCGTAGATCGCGCCGCCGGTGGAGGTGTTCACCACGCGCGGGACGCCGTGCTTCTGCGCCGCGCTCAGCACGTTGATCGTGCCCTCGACGTTGATGTCCGCGTCGTGGGCGGGATCGGCCACCGACTTGCGCACGTCGATCTGCGCGGCCAGGTGGAAGATCACGTCCGGCTTCACGCGGCCGACGAGGTCGCTCACGGCCTCCGCGTCGCGCACGTCGACCTCCTCGAGCTGCGCGCCGTTCGCGAGCGCCTGCTCGAGGTTCTCGCGCTTGCCCGTCGAGAGGTCGTCGAGCACGGTCACCTCGTCGCCGCGCGCGAGCAGGCCGTCCACGATGTTCGAGCCGATGAAGCCGGCGCCGCCTGTCACGAGTGCCTTCATGGGGCGGCGCATGCTAGAGGCCGCCGCCGGGGCGTGCGGTCAGTCGTCGTCGATCTTGCCCGAGTCGTCCGAGCCGCTCGATCCCTTGCCGGAGTTGTCGCTTCCGGAACCGCTGTTGTCGTCTCCGCCGTGGTCGTCGAACGTGGTGGTGGGCGGCGGCGCCACGGGCGTGGGCGCCTCGGTCGTGTTCGTTCGTGCCGCGGCCTCGCGCTGCGCGCGCCGGCGGGCGGCGGCGCGGCGCTTGCGGGCCAGCTGCCGAGCAGCCGCGCGCTGCTCCGCCCGGGCCTGTGCTCGATCCTGGGTGCTCGGCGCGAGCGTCTCTCCGGCGCTCAGCGGCTTGGCGGAGAGGCCCACGTTGTCGCCCGAGATCGAGTTCGCGAGCAGGCCGATGCCCACCGCGGCCAGGAGGCCGGCGATGGCGAGGGCTGCGCCGGTTGCGAAGCGTCTGAAGGTCATCGTCCCCGAGGCTAGCCCCGCCTCGGCAAGGACTCGTCAAGCTGAGGGTCAGCTCTGGGTAAAGCGCGCACCGCCGCCAGCGACACCTCGGCGCGCGCGCCGCCCTCGGGCCGGTTCGTGAGCGCCACCTCGCCGCCCCAGCGAGCGGCGAGCGCCTCCGCCACGGCGAGGCCGAGACCGGTGCCGCTCGCGCCGCCCCGACTCGCCGACCCGCGGTAGAAGCGCTGGAACACGCGCTCGCTCTCGCCGGAATCGAGGCCGGGGCCCTCGTCGAGCACCGCGAGCCGGACGGTCTCGCCGTCGCTCGCCCAGGTGAGCGTGACCGTGCTGCCCGGGGGCGAGTAGTTGAGGGCGTTCTCGGTGAGGTTGTCGAGGATCGCGGCGAGGTCCTCGGCGGAGGCGGCCACCACGACCGGCGGCCCGGGCTCCACTCGAAGCTCGTGATCCGACCGCTCCGCCGGGCCCTCCCAGCGGCCACGGGCGGCGTCGATCACGCCAGCCACGTCGAGCGGCTGGGCGGTCGGCCGCTCGCCGCCGCCCGCAAGGGTGAGCAGCTCGGAGAGCAGGCGGGCAAGCCGCTCGGTCTCGTGCTCCGCAGCCGTGAGCTCGCGCTCGACCTCGGGGTCGCGGCTCTTGAGCGCCGCGGCCTCGAGGCGCAGCCGAAGGCCCGTGAGCGGGGTGCGCAGCTGGTGCGACGCGTTCGCCACGAACTCGCGCTGCCCGCGCAGCGTGCTCGCCATCCGGCCGGTCATGTCGTTGAACGCGGTGGCCACCTCCCGCTGTTCCGCGGAGCCCTCCACGCTCGCGCGCGCGTCGAGGTCGCCGTGTGCGACGCGACCCGCCGTGGCGGCGAGGCCGCGCATGGGCTTCGCGAGCGAGCCGGCGAGCAGCCACGCCACCACCAGGCCGAGAAGGAGCGCCACGGCGCCCACGCCCACCAGCGCGATCACGTCGTTGCGCTGCTCGGCCTTCACGGCGTCGACGCTCTCCGTGATCCGCACCGCCCCCGCGGCGCGGCCGTTCACCGCCACGGGCACGGCGGTGAAGAGGAGGTCCTCGTTCAGCAGCTCGCTGTGTCGCTCGCCCTGGGTCGGTCGCCCCTGGAGCGCGCTGCGGATCTCCGGACGGGTTCCGTAGTCGTCGCCCCGCGAGGCCTGCCCCGACGAGTCGGCGAGCAGGCGGCCGCGCGAGTCCACCACGATCACGCGGCCGCCGAGGCTCTCGGCGGAGCGCTTCACGAGCCGCTCGAGCTGGTCTGGGTTGCTCAGCCGCCCGGAGGTGCCGGCGGCGACCAGCTGCGCCTGGCTCCGGGCATCGTTCTTGACCTCCGTGTCCACGCTCCGCGAGAGGTTGAGCGCGAGCGGGACGCAGAGCGCCACGATCACGAGCACGAGCACGTACGTGAACGCGAGGACGAGCCGCGTGCGGAGGCTCATAGCTCGTCGGCGGCCGCGAAGCGGAAGCCCACGCCGCGGACGGTGTGGATGAAGCGGGGGTTCTGAGAGTCGTCGCCGAGCTTGCGACGCAGGCTCGACACGTGCACGTCGAGCGTCTTCGTGGAGCCGAACCAGTTGGTGTCCCAGACCTCGTCGATGAGCCGCTCGCGCGAGATCACGCTGCCGGCCTCGCGGATCAGCAGCTCGAGCAGCTCGAACTCCTTGCGGGTGAGGTCGATGTCCTCGTTGTTCACGCGCGCCTCGCGGCGGTCGCGGTCCACTCGCACCGGGCCGACCTCGAGCGGGCCGGCTTTCTCTGTTGGCGCGGGTGTTGCCTGCTGGGCATCGCCGGTGCGGCGCAGCACCGCCCGGATCCGCGCGGCCACCTCACGCGCGCTGAAGGGCTTGACGATGTAGTCGTCGGCGCCGAGCTCGAGGCCGACGATGCGGTCCGTCTCCTCCCCGCGCGCGGTGAGCATGATGATCGGGACCTTGGAGCTCTCGCGGAGCGTGCGGGCCACGTCGTAGCCGGAGCCGTCCGGGAGCATCACGTCGAGGAGGACGAGGTCGGGCATCTGCTCGTCGGCCTTTTCGAGCGCCTCGGCGACCGTGCCGGCCACCTGCGTGTCGAAGCCCTCGCGATCGAGGGCTTCGGACAGGGGAACGGTGATGGACTCCTCGTCCTCCACCATCAGGATGGTGCGCCGACCCGCCATGGGTTGAAGGGTAGGCGGGCCGGCGCGCCAGGTTGGTCAGTCGTCGTCGCCACCGCCGCCGTGGCCGCTGTTGCCACCGCCGCCGTGACCGCTGCTGTCGTCGTCCCCGCCGCCCGAGTGGGAGCTGCCGGGGCCGGAGTTGTCGCTGCCGGGGCCGGAGTTGTCGTCGACGCGGTTGTCGTCGCCGCGGTCGTCGTGGCCGCGGTCGTCGTCGCCGCGGTCGTCGCCGGTCGGCGCGCCGGTGCAGCGCGGGTCGTTGGCGTGCTCGGCCTCGTCACACGGGCCGGAGATGTCCACGCCGTTCTGGGCCGGAGCCTGGTTGGCCGGCGCCTGGTTCGAGGGCGCCTGCCCCGCGCAGCGGGGGTCGTTGGCGTGCTCGGCCTCGTCGCAGGGGCCGGAGATGTCGACGCCGCCCTGTGCGGGGCTGTCGTCGTCAGCGCCCTGGCGGGCGGGGTTGTCCTCTGTGGTGGTCGTGCGCTCGGTCGTCGTCGCGCCGGTCGTCGTGCCGGCCGGGTCGTCGGCGCCCTGAGAAGCCACCACGACGGCGGCCAGGATTCCGAAGAGGGCGACCCCGAGGATGAGTGTGAGTGTCCTGCGCATGGTGCTTCTTCCTGTCGGGTTTGAACTTCTCGACCAGCATTGCCCGCGGGCGGCCAGCAGCCGCCCAAGCTGGTGTGAGGGCAGGGACAGGGTTGGGTTAGGAGTCGGTAAAGCGGGGAGCGCTGCTAGGTTCGCCCGGGCGAGATGCGCGGCCTGTTCGTCACCTTCGAGGGCATCGATCGCTCCGGCAAGACAACGCAGGCGGGGCTGCTGGTGGACGCCCTTGGGGAGGACGCGCTGGGGGTGCGCGAGCCGGGCGGGACGCCGGCCGGCGAGCGGCTTCGCGAGATCTTGAAGGACCCCGAGGTGGGGCTTGCACCGGAGACCGAGGCGCTCCTGTTCGCGGCCGCCCGGTCTGAGCTCGTGGCGGATGTGGTGTTGCCCGCTTTGGAGGCCGGGAAGGTCGTGGTGTCAGACCGCTTTCTCGACTCGTCCCTGGCCTACCAGGGCGGCGCGCGCGGGCTCGGCATCGACGATGTGGAGCGCGTGAATTCATTCGCCACCCGCGGGCTCAAGCCTGATCTGACGTTCCTCTTGGATCTGTCACCCGATGACGCGGCTGCACGCGCGGGGGAGAGCGACCGGTTCGAGGATGAAGGGAGCGAGCTTCAGGAGGCCGTCGGCTGGGCGTACGAGCAGCTGATCGAGGCCGATCCGGGTCGCTGGCGGCGCATCGACGCGACCCGCTCCCCCGACGAGGTCCACGCAGACGTCCTGGCCGCGGTGGAGGCTGCACGGGGATGACGGTCACGCTCGCAGGGACGGAGGACCACCCGCAGGCGCGGATGGTGCTGTCGGCTTCGTTGGCCTCGGGTCAGCCCTCGCACGCGTATCTGTTCCACGGGCCCGCGGGGACCGGGAAGCGGACGGTGGCGCGGGCGTTCGCGGCGGAGCTGCTGGCGGAGGGGTCGGATGATCCCGGATGCGCGTGCGCACGCGCGTGATGCACGGGGCGCATCCCGATCTGACCTGGGTGCGCCCGAGCGGCGCGCACGTGATGAGGGTGGATGACGTGGAGGGCCCGGTGGTGAACGCGGCCTACCGGACCCCGTTCGAGGCGCGGCGGCGCGTGTTCGTGCTGGAGCGCGTGGACACGATGAACGACGAGGTGGCGAACCGGCTGCTGAAGACGCTGGAGGAGCCGGCGTCGTACGTGCATCTGATTCTGATGACGGACCAGCTGGGGCGGGTGCTCGAGACGGTTGTTTCTCGCTGTCAGCTGGTGCGCTTCGAGCCGCTGCCGGCGGCGACGATCGCGGAGCACTTGGAGGCCGAGGGCGTGCCGGCCGAGCGCGCCGTTGCGTGCGCGCGGCTGTCCTTGGGGAACGCGGCGCGAGCTCGGTATCTGGCGTCGCCGGACGGCGAGCAGCTGCGCTCGGATGTCGAAGCGCTTGTGCTCGCAGCGTTGTCCGGCGGTTCTCCCGACGACCCCGAGCCATGGCGACCGCTGCTGGCGCGCGCCGAGGCGCAGGGCCTGGCCGCCGAGGAGGCGGTGGCGGTCGAGGCGAAGCGCCGACTGGAGCTCGAGCCAAAGGGCCGCGAGCGCAAGGCGATCGAGAAGGAGTTCGAGGAGTCGGCGAAGCGGGACGCGCGGCGAGCTCGCCGCGAATCACTGGAGCTGTCGCTGACGCTGACCGCGCTGACCTTCCGCGACCTGATCTGCCTGGCCGAGGATGCATCCGACGCGGTGCTGGCCGCCGACCGAGCGCCGGCGCTGGCCGAGCAGGCCCGAAGCCGCGACCCGCGCCGGCTGCGCGAGGCGGCCGAGCGCTGCGAAGAGGTGCGCCAGTCGCTGGAGCTGAACGTGACCGAGGACCTGGCGCTGTCGGCGCTGGGGTTCAGGCTCGGCGCGCTGGCGGGCGCGCGTTAGACCGCGATAGCCTGAGGCGGCCATGGAGCTGAGGGCCAGTGAGCGTGAGCTGTACGAGGGGCGCCCGTCTTGGCGCGCGCTGATGTCGTTCTACGTGCTCGGCATCGGCGTGGCCGTGCTTGTGCGTCGTGATCCTCGGGCTGCTGGCGGATTCGTGGGGGCACGGCGGTCGGCATCGCTGCCGCCATCGCGGCGCTGACGCTGGTGATCGGCTGGCTGCGCAGGATCGTCGACCAAGTACCTGATCACGACCCAGCGCCTGCGCATCAGCCGCGGCATCATCAGCAAGAAGGTGCAGGAGACGCGGCTCGAGCGGGTTCAGAACGTGAACTATGAGCAGGGCGTGCTCGACCGTCTGCTGGGCGTCGGAACCGTCGACTTCGACACCGCCGGCACGGACGACTCGGAGTTTCGCTTCGAGTGGGTGAACGACCCGGAGCAGGTCGTGCGGGCTGTCGACCAGGCGGTGGAGGAAGCACGCGCCGCGGCCTCGGAGCGCGGGCCCGGTCCCGCGGTGCCCTAGCGCTTTAGGTAGCCGGCGCGGATCAGAGCGTCGGCTCGGCGACGAGGTAGTAGAAGGCGAGGGCCATCAGAGCCGTGGCGCCGGCCCAGAGAGCCGCCCACATGACCCGCTCATTCGGCTTCATCTGCGGCCGGGCGATGAAGAAGATCACGAAGAGCTCGAAGACGACGCAGGCCGGGACGAAGACCCAGACCGACCACAGGTCCGTGAGCGCCATGACGAGGTAGAGCGGCACCTGAGTGCCGGCCACCGACCCGATCGCCGAGACGATGAAGAGGAGGTACTCGTTGTAGCTATCGCGATAGAGCGGAACCCGCGGGTTGAAAGCCTCGAGCCAGCGATTGGGTGGCTGCTGCGTCTGCGCCATGGCCGGAATAATTCCAGAGCGGCGGGATGTGGCCCAGGCAGCCGCCTGTTCGGCGTCGCCGGCCTTGGTCTCGATGACGGCTTTCGCGCCGCGGCAGCTGACGACCCGCCGCGGCGGAACGGCCCTGTCGACCTCCCGAACCGCGCCGTCCTCATCCAGCCACACGAGATCAATCGGGAACCGCATGCCGAACGTATGAACCGACCGGCACCGCGGAATGAGAAGCGCCCACCCCTCCGGCGGACGCCGCCGAAAAGCAAGCCCCCGAAGCCTGCGCCCAGGCCGAATCCGCAACCACAACCCGCACACAGAACGAAGCAGGGAGCGGGCTACACTCGTCCCCGCAAACGCCGACGTAGCTCAGATGGCCAGAGCACCGCTCTCGTAAAGCGGGGGTCGTGGGTTCGAATCCCACCGTCGGCTTCGGGCTCATAACCCGAAGGTCGCGGGTTCGAATCCCGCCCCCGCTACGTCCCGCTGCCCGGCGAGCGCTCAGGACGCGCGGAACCATGAGCTCGGCCTGGTGCTCCGCCGGCTCGCCGCCGGATCACTGAATCGCCGCCGCCAGCGCCTCCTCCAGCTCCTGATACATCGCCACCCGCGACACCCGCCCGTCGGGCTCCAGCGTGAACACCTGGTTCGCCTCCGCTGAGACCTCGATTCCGTTTCGGCCCCGGGCGCTCACCTTGTTCGGCACCACCACGAAACGCCCGCAGTCGATGTACTCCAGCGCCTCCATGTGGAACGTCTCGAACGTCTCCCACTGCTCGCGGCAGAACTCCGTGAGCCCGGCGCGCCCGCGGTAGACGCCCGCCAACGGCCCGCGGCTTCGCGACCAGTCGAACTCGAAGTCCTCGTCGATGTGCTCGAGCAGCCAGTCCAGGTCTCCGCGGTTGAACGCGTCGACCGATGCTCGCGCCAGGTCCACCGTCTCCGAGGACATCAGGCCGAGACCGTCCGCGCGGTGTCTCCATGCCGAGCATCACTCGACGGTCGCCTCCAGCGCCTCGTCCGTCTCCTGGTACAGCGCCACGCGCGCCACGCGCCCGTCCTCGACGGTGTACACGTGCGTGTTGTCGGCGCTCACCGCGATCCCCTCTCGCCCTCGCGCGCGCAGCGTGACCGGGGATACATCGCCACCCGCGAAACCCGCCCGTCGGGCTCCAGCGTGAACACCTGGTTCGCCTCCGCTGAGACCTCGATTCCGTTTCGGCCTTGGGCGGTCACCTTGTTCGGCACCACCACGTGCCGGCCGCAGTCGATGTACTCCAAGGCCTCCATGTGGAACGTCTCGAACGTCTCCCACTGCTCGCGCAGGAACTCCGTGAGCCCGGCGCGCCCTCGGTAGACGCCCGCCAACGGGCCGCGGCTTCGCGACCAGTCGAACTCGAAGTCGTCGTCGATGTGCTCGAGCAGCCAGTCCAGGTCTCCGCGGTTGAACGCCTCGATCGTCGCCCGGACGAACCCCACGTTCTCCGACTCCGGCATCAGGCCGACACCGTCCAGCCCAGTCGCTCCCGCACCGCCCGCGGCATCGCCGCCACGATCAGGTCGTACGAGTCCTCCACCATGTCGCGCACCATCGCATCGGGCACGGACCCGTCCAGCGTCACCGTGTTCCAGTGGCGCTTGTTCAGGTGGTACCCCGGCTCGATCGCGGCATGAGCGCGCTCGCAGCTGCTCCGCCAGCTCCGGCTCGCACTTCAGCGACACGCTCAGCGGCGAACGCTCCAACGCGCTTATCGCGAACAGCTTCCCCTCCACCTTGAACACCGAGTGCTCCGGTCCGAAGGGGAAATCCTCAAACGCTCCTGGAAATCCCAGGCACAGCTTTCGAAGCCCACGCGCCGTCACCGCGATCGATCGTAACCGCGCCACCACCTACTCTCGACTGAATGGACTCCCGCCGGCCGGCGATCAGGCGGATCGCGCTCTATGCGGCGGCGGTGGCAATCGTCTTCGGCGTCCTCGCGGTCACCGGGAACATCCCGAGCGCGCAAGAGGTCCGCGACTTCGGCGACAGCCTCGGTCCGGCGGCTCCCTTCCTCTACGTCCCGCTCTTCGTCCTGGCCAACTTCATCATCGCCTGGGTCATCCTGGCCGGCGCGGCGGGGCTCCTCTTCGGCACGGCAGCCGGCACGCCGCTCGCCCTCGCGGGAGTGACCCTGGCCGCGCTCGCCCAGATGGCGGTGTCACGCGGGCTCGCCGGGGAGCACCGCGGCAAACTCCTGCCACCCCGCACCAAGCGAATCGAGAACTTCCTCACCGAGAACGGCGCCGTGGCGGTGATGGAGTCGCGCATCGTCCCCGTCCTCCCGTACGGGCTCGTCAACTACAGCGCCGGCCTCACCCACCTGCGCTACAGGGACATGGCGCTCGGCACGGTGATCGGCGCCGCGCCCAAGGTCTTCGCCTACACCGCCCTCGGCGGCAGCCTCGACGACCTCACCTCTCCCGAGGCCATCACCGCTATCGCGCTGCTGGTGATTCTCGGGATCGCTGGAGCTCTGTTCGTCCGCCACCGGTTAACCGCGAGCCGGCCACCGCGTGAATCGCCAGGATCACGCCCAGCAGCATGAGCACGTCGCCGACGCTGAACACGTTGGCGCCGGGCCACCCGTCCGGAATGGCGAAGACGTCGCCCAGGAACCCCACGTGCGCGTCCTCCACGTAATCCGAGTTCGCGAACTCGCCTGACTTCACGTCGAGGCCCGCGGTCTCCAAAGCGCCTCGCGACGCCGGCATCACCCCGCCGTTGGCGGCGATGGCGATCAGGTTCAACAACCCGCCCACACCGACCAGCCAGACGAAGCGCAGATCCAGGTTCCGAATAAGGCACGCGGCGGCCAACGCGTAGGTCGCAAGGTGCAAGATTCGGTGCACGGTGCTGTCGCCGTCGGGGACGACCGTGACGAGAACAACCTGGACCGCGAACGCCACCGCGGCGAGCCCGATCCAGCGGATCCGCACCTCCCCGACGCGGCTCAACTTGCCCCCGAAAAGCGGGACGGTGAGGAGCAGCAGGAGGAATGCGAGGGCGAGGGTCATGCCGGGGCGGGTGGGTCCATCGTCGCTATTTGCGTGATCCGTCTGACTAGTCTGAGAGCGTAACTGGACGTATGTATGACGAACATGCGTCCAGGGTGGACGCGCGGACTGAACCCCGTGTAGACCGCAACCGATGGACCGCCCAGGCCGGTGACCCGCCGGCTAGCCCCGACTCTCGAGGAGGCATTGATGCCCTCGAAGCTCCGTCGTACTTCCGTAACCCTCCAGGCGAAGGCCTACCGCTCCGCCGTGGCCCTGGCAGGGCTGCTCGTCCTTCTGGAGGCGCTCGGCGCTCCCCGTAAGCTCTAAACGTTCCGTGCCGTAGTTTGGGCCGCTCGGAAGAGCGGCGTCCGTTTTGGCCCAGGCCTGGAGCGCTTTCCCAGCCGCGACGCGCTCCAGTGCCTGGCCAACCTTCCCCCTTCACCCTCTACCTGCGACTCGTAACGGCCGCGGGTGCTGTCGCGCTCGTCGGTCTCGCCCTTGTCGGCGGGAGCGACATCGGCCCGCTCGACGCCGAGTTCTGGGTCCTTGCGTCCCTCGTCCTGCTCGGCGAGCTGTTCCCCATCCAGGTGCACGGCCAGGTCGGGGAGGAGACCTTCTCGACCCCTTTCGCCTTCGCGCTGCTGCTCGTCTACGGCGTGCCCGAGGTCGTGGCCGTGCAGGTGCTGGCGTCGCTGGTCGCCGACCTGATCCGGCGCCGCCCGATCGACCGCATCGTCTTCAACCTCGCCCAGCTCGCGCTCTCCTGGATCGTGGCGGGCGCGGTGTTCGAGGCCATGGGCGGAGCGGGGTTCGGCGACCCCGGCGGGCTCCAGGCCAGCGACCTGCCGGCGATCGCGGTGTGCGCGGTCGTCTTCTTCGTGGCGAACTCCACGCTGGTCCGCACGGCTGAGGCGCTGCTCCAGCGCATCCCGATCGGCGCCCACCTGCTCGGCGACCTCCTCTTCCGGAGCTGGTCGGCCGGCACGCTGTTCGCGCTCGGCCCGCCGGTCGCCGTGATCGCCGACAACTGGCTCTACCTCGTGCCCACGCTCGCGCTGCCGATGGCGGCGGTGCACCGCGCGTCGAAGCAGGCGTCGGAGATGGAGCACCTCGCGCTGCACGATCCGATGACCTCGCTTCCGAACCGCGCCCTGCTCCTCCAGCGGACCGACGACGCCCTCCAGCACGGCGAGCAGGAGACGGCTCTGCTCAGCATCGGCCTCGACCGCTTCCAGGACGTGAACGACACGCTCGGCCGAGTGCAGGGCGACGGGGTCCTGATCGAGATCGGGGAGAGGCTGAAGCGCTCGGTGCGCTCGACGGACATGGTCGCGCGCGTGGAGGGCGACCGCTTCGGCGTGCTCCTGTCGGGCCTCGAACGCGGCACCGAGGCCGCGGGTGCCGCAGCGGAGAAGCTCGTGGACGACCTCAGCCGCCAGATCGTCGTGGAGAGCGCCACGCTGAGCGTGGACGCCACCGTCGGGATCGCCTGCGGTCCCGCTCACGGCAACAGCGCCGAGCAGCTGCTCCAGCGCGCCGAGGCGGCGATGTACCGCGCGAAGCGCGCGCAGTCGCGGCTCGGGTTCTTCTCAGCCGAGCTGGAGGAGGAGGCGCCGCGCAGGCTCGTGCTCGTGACAGCGCTGAAGCGCGCAATCGACTTCCGCGCGATCACGTTCCACTACCAGCCGAAGATCGAGCTGGCACGTGGCCGCGTGGTCGGGGTGGAGGTGCTCGCGCGCTGGACGGATCCGGTGCTGGGGCAGATCGGCCCGAGCACCTTCGTCCCGCTCGCCGAGCGCACCGGGCTGGCCGAGCCGCTCACCACGCTCGCGCTCGAGACCGCTGCGGGCGACTGCCGGCGCTGGCATGACCAGGGCTGCTACGTGCCCGTGGCGGTGAACGTGTCGGCACGGGATCTCGTCAATCCGAGGCTGCCGGAGCTCATCGATGAGCAGCGGCGCGCGTTCGGCCTCGTCGACGAGGCGATCGAGATCGAGATCACCGAGAGCACGCTGATGGGCGACCACGTGCTGGCGCGCGATGCGATCAAGCGGCTCAGCCACATCGGCGTGCGCACCTCGATCGACGACTTCGGGACGGGCTACTCGTCGCTCTCCTACCTGCGCGAGCTGCCGGTCCACGCGCTCAAGATCGACCGCTCCTTCATCACCGACCTGCTGGACGAACCGGATTCGGAGGCGATCGTCCGGTCGATCATCGACCTGGCCCGCAACCTCGGCCTCGAGACCGTGGCCGAGGGCGTGGAGGACGAACGCGTCTCCCAGCGGCTGATCGGCCTCGGCTGCGACTACGTGCAGGGATTTGCGATCGCCAGGCCGATGCCGGCCCGCGACATGCTGCGCTGGCTCCTCTCGTACGCGCCCTCTACCTAGTCTCTGGCGCGTGTCGTATTTCCAGGCCGTCCGGGTCTACAGCCTCATCGAGGTCTGCATCTTCACCGCCCTGCTCGTGACCGCGATCGGCGGCCTCGGCGAGGACGCGGAGATGATCCTGGGCTGGACGCACGGGATTGGCTGGATCATCCTCTGCCTGCTCGTGGCCTACGGCTGCAAGCGCGGCACCTTCCCCTGGCCGCTGCTCGCGGCCACCGTCTCGCCGCTAGGCCCGATCGGCTGCACCGCGGGAATTGAGTATTTGGCGCGGCGGCGCCGGGTAGCCTGACTTCGGCTTGTTCCCGCTCAACCTTCCAAACGCGCTCACCCTCGTCCGGATCCTGCTCGTCCCGGTCGTTGTGGTGGCGCTGACCGTCGAGACGCCCGGCGGCTCCACGATCGCCGCGGTGGTGTTCGCGATCGCCGCGCTCACCGACGGGCTCGACGGCTACATCGCGCGCTCGCGCCAGTCGGTCACGAACTTCGGCAAGGTGATGGACCCGGTTGCGGACAAGCTGATGATCGCCGCGGCGCTGATCAGCCTGGTGAGCCTCGAGCGTCTGGCCGCCTGGGTGGCGATGGTGATCATCGCGCGCGAGTTCGCGGTGAGCGGTCTGCGGATCGCGGCCGGCCAGCAGGGCGTAGTGATCCCGGCGAGCGGGCTCGGCAAGCTGAAGACGATCGTGCAGGTGGCGGCCGTGCTAGCGCTGATCGCCGCGAACGACCCGGACGCGGCCTGGGTGCAGGCGCTCGTCTACGCGATGGTGGCCATAACGGTCGCCTCGGGCGCCGACTACTTCCTCAACTTCCGGCGCACCATCGAAGAGGCGGCCCAGAAGCGCTCTAGTGCCGCGCGGCAGCAGCCGTGAGGCGCTCGACCAGCTCGTTGCGGCTCGTGCCACGCAGGTAGAGCACGCGGTCGAAGAGCTTCCCGTAGACCTCGAACACCGCGAACAGGATGTCCGTGGTCCCGACGTTCTCCGCCTTCCGCCCCGTGGCGAACTCCGCCGCGCGGTCGGTGACCTTCTCGAGAACCTCCGGGCCGAGCGGCGGGGTGCCGTGGCCCTCGGGATGGTCCTGCTCGCCGCCGGTCATGAGCGGGGCCTCGCCCACGCCCAGAGCCTGCAGTGTCGAGCCGACCTGGCCGTGGAGACGCATCGCGCGGAGCCAGCGCTCCGCCTCGTCCTCAGCGGAATGGGCGAATGGGATGGCAGTGCCCACAAGTGCAACCACCAGGGCTGCGTCCTGTGAGAGAGGGATCTGCCGGCCGTCAGTCAAAACTTCCTCCGGTTTTCCGAGTACGCGAATTCCATCGGCGGGGATATCAAAATCCTTGACTCCCGACAGGTGCTGCACAGACTCGGTTCAGTCTGACTCGAGCCATTCGCGCATAGTCACGTGCCGCGCGGCGATCTCGCCGTCGCGGATCTCGCGCGTCAGCTCTCCCATCAGACCGTGCCGCTCGGCCACCACGTTGTGCTTGTGGATCGTCTCGAGGTTCTCCTGGCGAGCCGAGATGAACGAGGCGTCGCCGAGGTTGGAGAAGCGCTCGCTGGCCATGCGCACCATCTCGCGCACGCAATCCTCCACGAAGCGCGGGTGCATGTGGGCCTTCTCGACCACCTCGACCTCGTCGGAGCGCTTCATCAGCTCGTAGATCTCCGAGCTCATCGAGCTCTCGACGATGTCGAGCAGCGCCGCGGCCTCGATCGGCTCGTCGCAGTCCTCTGGGCAGCCGATGTGGAGCGTGCCGATGCCGCGCTGGTTGTGCGTGGCCACGGGGACGGCCTCGAACACGCGGGTGATCTCGTCGTCGGTGAAGCCGCCGTCGCGCAGGCGCTCCTGCGAGCGCTCCATCACCATCTCCTGCGCGCACGGGCAGGCGGTCATGCCCTGGGCCTCGACGCCGACGAGCCGGCGCGTGCCGGCGGCGCTCGCCACCGCCGAGCCGAACAGCGTGTAGATCTCCTGCGTGAGCGTGCCGGACGCGGGCGCCGGCTTCGTCTCCGGGTAGCGCGCCGCGATCGTGACCTCCGCGCGGGCGCCGTCCTGGCGGTCGCGCACGAGCCCCGCGATGTGGGCCGCGAGCGTCTCGGCCTTGAAGGCCTCGCGCAGCACCACCTCGTCGATCGCCTCGTTCACGATCTCCTCGAAGCGCGACATGTGCGCGCCCTTCTGCTCGGGCCCGAGGTCGACGAAGCACTCGAGCTCGGCGTAGAAGAGCTGCTCCTGGCCGTTCGAGCGGATGCGGATGATCTTCTCCACACCGGTGACCCCGACTCGGGACAGGCTCACGTGCGTCGAGGGACGCCGCGCCTGCACGTCGCTGCCGAGAAGTGTCACTGGGTTGCGCATATGGACACTTGGACGATACCTACGGTGCAGATCGGGGCAAATCGCACAAGTCGTTGTACTATGGCCCGAAGTCGGCTGTATGCCTTGGACTCTGCCCCCAACGGCCAGCCCCTCGCGGTGCTCACCGCGGTCCCAAAAACCAGTAGTCCAGACCGCCCTAACGGGTCCCGCCGTTTTTGAAGGAGCGAGGGTTGACGGAGAAGCATGAGGCCGCAGTCGGACTTTTGGAGGAACCCGCCGAGGCGCGATTCATGGACGTCGAGGAGTTGCGCGGGCTCGCCACCGAGGGACGCGAACGCGGCTACCTGACCTTCGAGGAGATCGCCAGCTGTCTCGATGAGGTCGAGGTCACGAAGGAGCAGATCAGCGACTTCAGGGCTCACCTCGTCGAAGCCGGAGTGGACATCGTCTCGACAGCCGACGGTCGTCCCCAGAACGGCGGCCTGAACGACTCACCGGCCGGAGCGGAGGGCTCGACTCCCCCCAAGAAGCCGGAGATAGACCTCACGGTCGAGCCGAGCCTCGACTCGCTGCGGCTCTACCTGCGCTCGATCGGGCGGGTGGATCTTCTGACCGCCGACCAGGAGGTCACGCTCGCGCGCCGCATCGAGCGCGGCGACATGTCCGCGAAGCAGCAGATGATCGAGGCGAACCTGCGCCTGGTGGTGTCGATCGCCAAGGGCTACCTCGGGCGCGGCCTGTCGTTCCTGGACCTGATCCAGGAGGGCTCGCTCGGACTGATCCGCGCGGTCGAGAAGTTCGACTACCGGCGCGGGTACAAGTTCTCCACGTACGCGACCTGGTGGATCCGCCAGGCCGTGACGCGCGCGATCGCCGACAAGGCCCGCACCATCCGCATCCCGGTGCACATGGTCGAGAAGCTCAACAAGGTGGTGCACGTGGAGCGCCAGCTCGTGCAGGAGTTCGGTCGCGAGCCGACGCCGGACGAGATCGCCCACGAGCTTCAGTGGACGGCGCGCGAGGTGAAGGACATCCTGCGCATCGCGCAGCTGCCGGTGTCCTTGGAGAAGCCGATCGGCGAGGAGGAGGACTCCGAGCTGGGCGACTTCGTCGAGGACGACTCAGCCGAGTCGCCCTTCGAGCAGGCGAGCGAGAACCTGCGGCGCGAGAACGTGAGGCGGGCGCTGGATGCCCTGCCGCCGCGTGAGCGCGAGGTGATCGAGATGCGCTACGGGCTGAAGGGCCAGAAGGCGCGGACGCTCGAGGAGGTCGGCCGCGCGTTCGGTGTCACGCGCGAGCGGATCCGCCAGATCGAGAACAACACGCTGAAGAAGCTCGAGGGGCTTCCCGAGGCGCAGCGCCTCAGGGACGCCTCCTAGCCGCATACGCAGCCGTCAGCAAACGTTCGGCCACATACGCGGCCGTCACCGAACGTAAGCGCGGCGACCTCTTTTGTTGCCGCGCAACGCGACCTAGCATCAGCCTCGGCATGGAAGCCGCGGTTGCGATCCGGTCAGTCAGGGTGAGCGTCGTCATCCCCGCGCTGAACGAGGCCGAGAACCTGCCGCACGTCTTTCCTCGCCTCCCCGACGGGCTGCACGAGGTGATCATCGTCGACGGGCGTTCCACCGACGGCACGATTGAGGTCGCCCGGCGCCTGCGCCCGGATGTCCGCATCGTGAAGCAGGACGGGAAGGGCAAGGGGAACGCCCTGGCGGCCGGGTTCGCTGCGGCCACTGGGGACATCGTCGTGATGCTCGATGCGGACGGGTCGACAGATGCCGCCGAGATCCCGCGCTTCGTGTCGGCCCTGTGCAACGGCGCCGACTTCGTGAAGGGCTCGCGCTTCGCCCAGGGCGGGGCTAGCTCGGACATCACGTTCACGCGACGGCTCGGCAACCGGGGGCTCAACGCCCTCGTGAACGCCCTCTACGGCACGAGCTACACCGACCTCTGTTACGGCTACAACGCCTTCTGGGCGCGCTGCCTGCCGTACATGCGGGTCGACTGCGATGGCTTCGAGGTCGAGACCCTCATCAACGTCCGTATCGCCAAGGGAGGACTCGTCATCCACGAGGTCCCGAGCTACGAGCGAGACCGGATCCATGGGAGGAGCAACCTCCACGCGGTGCGCGACGGATCCAGGGTTCTCCGTACGATCGCGCTCGAGCGCGCATCGGTTGCGTCACGGCGATCCGTCGCGGCCCGGATCGCCCGGCACGTCCTGGCCTGATGAACATCGCTCTGGTCGCGTCGAGTTACCTCCCGCGCCCAGACGGCCTTGAACGCCATGTCCGTCAGCTCGCCATCGCACTCGTGCGTTGCGGCGCACAGGTGGAGCTGCTGACCCAGGACGCCGGCCGCCGGCTCCCGCCCGTTGTCAACCTCGATGGTGTGAACGTCCGGCGCTTTCGCCCGCCCGTTGGGGCGGCGCATGGAGCGGTGGCGCCGGGGCTATGGGACGCCCTTCGCCGAGGCACGCACAGCTTCGACCTTGCGCACGTTCACACTCCGCACCCGTCCTTTGCCGCCGGCGTGATGCGGGTCGGCCCGCGGCGGAAGCTCTTCACTCCGCACGCGCCGGTGAAGCTCCTCGTGCGGTGGCCCTACACGCGCGTCACGCGCGCGGTCGTGGAGCACGCGGCCCTCACGCTCTGCACATCTGCCGTTGAGAGCGAACTGCTCGCAGAGCGAATCCCATCTGCGGCGAACCGGATCACTCAGCTCACGAGCGGCGTGGATGCCGACGCGATCGCCGCGGCCAGACCGTTCTCGCACCGGGGGGCGGTCGTGCTCGCGCTCGGACCGCTCGAGCGTCACAAGCGTGTCGACCGAGCGATCGGGGCCATGGCGAGCCTCGGCGACCCGGTCCGTCTGGTTGTGACAGGTGGCGGACCCGCTGCGCCGCGGCTCGCGGCACACGCGGATGACCTCCGCGTCTCCTCGCGGGTGGATTTCGTGGGCCCGGTGGGGGATGAGGAGCTGTACCGCTGGTTGCGCACGGCGCGCGTGCTGGTCGCACTCGCCGACCAGGGAACCTCCGGGATCGAGGTGACCGAGGCCCTCAGCGCCGGCATCCCGGTGGTGGCCTCGGACATCCCTGTTCACCGCGAAGCGGCGGCACGGGTGGGAGTTGGGGGCGCGATCTTCGTGTCACCCGAGGGATCCCCACTCGAGGTCGCGGACGCGCTCGCGCTTGCCCTCCGTCCTCGCGGCCTCGTCGCGGCGCCGGCGACTCTCCCGTCGTGGGACGGGGTCGCGGACTCATTGCTGGCGCTCTACGGGGCTCCCGCCCGAATCACTCCCGACCTCGCGGCTCGCGCGTGATGCAGGAATCCGGGCCAGACAAGACAGCCTCGCTGCTCGCGCCTGCGGCCATCTGCACGCTCGACCTGGCGGCGCCGCTCCCGGACCTGAGCCTCACCCCGGGACGCTTCGGGGAGCCGTACCGGTCACTGCTCGCGGTCGCGCGGCTGGACGGAGAGGTGGTTGGCACCGCGACCCTGCCGGTGGATTTGAGCGGGAACGTGACTCGCGACCGGCTGGCGCGCGGCCTTCGGGGCCAGCTCGAGCCAGAGCTCCGCGAAGCCTTCTCGGAGCTTGGGCTGCCACTCCCGCGTTCACTCCCACGGATGGGGATTCCGCGCCGTCGCTCTCATCGGCCGCGCGGCGCCGCCGCGCGTCACCGCCGCCCGGTGAGCGTGGTCGTTGCGACCTGCGGCCGACCGGACGCCGTCGAGCGCTGCGTGCGCTCGGTCCTCGCCTGCGAATACGCGAACGCGGAGATCGTCGTGGTCGAGAACCGGCCCGGGTCCGAAGCCACGCGGGAGATGCTCCTCTCCAAATTCGCGGGCGAGCCGCGCCTGCGCTACGTGGAGGAGCGGCGCCGCGGTGCGTCTCGGGCGCGCAACGCAGGTCTCGCGGTGGCCGAGGGCGACATCGTGGCCTTCCTCGACGATGACGTGGTGGTTGACGCAGCCTGGCTCGACCACTGCGTCGAGGCCTTCGAGGCGGCGGATGACATCGCATGCGTGACCGGGTTGATCCTGCCGCTCACGCTCGACAGCCAGAGCCAGCTCCTGCTCGAGCAGTTCGCAACCTTCGGCAAGGGCTTTCGCCGCAAGGTGTACCGGCTGCCTGACGCGGCTTCGCAGGACCCACTGTTCCCCTACACCGCGGGCTCGATCGGATCCGGTGCGAACACCGCGGTGCTGAGGGAGGCGGCGCGCGAGCTGGGTGGGTTCGACGTCAGCCTTGGGCCGGGGACGCCCACCGCCGGCGCCGAGGACCTGGACCTGTACGTCCGGCTGCTGCAGGCCGGCCACTCCGTGCTCTACGAGCCGGGCGCCCTCGTCCAGCACGAGCACCCGAGAGGTATCAAGCGGCTCGGGCACCAGGCGTACCGGTACGGAGTGGGAATGGGCGCGCTGGTTGGGAAGCAGCTCGTGAGGGGACCGGAGCGCTCGCGTCTGGTCCGCGCGGTGCCGGCGGGGATGCGCTACGCCCTGGATCCCGGGTCCCGCAAGAACACGGCTAAGCCCGCGGACTTCCCACGCAGGCTGGACTGGTTCGAGCGGCTGGGAATGTTGATCGGGCCGCTCGCCTATCTCGTGAGCGCGCTCTGGGCTCTGCTTCGCCGGCCGCTGAGTCTGGTGAGCGGTGAGTCGACGCCCGCTTATACCGCTTGGCTGGCTCCTTGGGGGAGGAAGCCGATCGAGCTGCGCGTCTTCGCGGATCGGGCGCCGCCGCGTGAGGCCGGGGAGACTCGGACCCAGCGCTGGCTCGTGATGACCGCAGCCGCGGCCTGCGTGGCGGCACCGCTGCTCGTGGTCCTCGGCGCTCCCGCAATCGTGCGCCTCCCAGCCGTGCTTGCGCTGATGTGCCTGGCGCCGGGCACGGCGTTGCTCGCCGCCGTGCGACGGCGCGCCGAGCTGGGCCTTGTGCTCGGCGTGAGCCTCGCGGTCACAGTCGTCGTCGCCGAGTGCATGATCTGGCTGCACGCCTGGTCGCCGACGGCCTGGCTCTTCGTGCTCGCGCTCGCCTGTCTTCCACCCTTGGTGGCGCGACTGGAGCTTTCGCTACCGCGGCCAACACTCCCGAGCGCCACGCTCGGGGGCGCACATCGCACCTTTCCCGAGCTCGGACACGCAGCTCTGCTGGCAGGGGTGCTCTTGCTCTGGGGGTTGTCGCTCGTCGGGGCCCACGTGAGCCGCATCGCGGGCTTCGGGCTCCTCGATGCGCTGCCGCCCACCTACTTCCTCGCGCTCACGCTGCTGCTCGTGGGCTTCCTGGACGCGGCAACGCGCCCCGAGCCCTCGTCAAAGCTGCTCGGCGCCTATGTGCTCGCCCTGATCCTCCTGCTCCACGGAACCACTCCGCTCCTCTACGACGAGCCCCGCTACGCGTGGACCTACAAGCACCTGGGCGTGATCGAGCTGATCGCGTCGACCGGTGGGGTGGATAGGGAGATCGACATCTACAACAACTGGCCGGGGTTCTTCGCGGCGGGCGCCTGGTTCAGCAGCGTCCTGGATCTCAAGCCGATCTCCTACGCCGCGTGGGCGCAGGTGTTCTTCAACGTGGCGAATGTTGCGGCGCTGCGGTTTGCCCTTCGCGGGCTGACCAAGAACGAGACCCTTCTCTGGACCGCCGCCGCGTTCTTCGTGCTGGGGAACTGGGTCGGTCAGGATTACCTCGCCCCGCAGGCCCTCGGCTTCGTGCTTTCGCTCGTGATCCTCGGTCTCTGCCTGCGTCCCGTCCCGAACCCGCGCGTGGCGTGCGTGGTTGGCGGAATCTGCTTCCTGGCCGTCGTGACGAGCCACCAGCTCTCGCCCGTGTTGCTGATTGCGAGCGTTGCGCTTCTGTGGCTCGTCACTCGGCGTGTTCCGGTCTGGGTTCCGGCCGCGATGGTGGCTATCGAGGTGTGGTGGGTCGCGCTGGCCTGGCCGTTCGTCGAGAGTCACTTCAGCCTGATCGACCCCGGCTCCGGGGGCGCGGCCGCCGATGCGCGGGATCTTGGAGCGGCGTTGCCCGGTGCGGCATTGGGGTTCTACGCACCCGCCGCCGTCATCCTGACGATCGGTCTGCTGGCGGTGGTCGGCGGCCTCCGGATGCGTCGAGACGGAAAACCATTCGCGGTCGCCGCCTGCTTCGTCGTTGCGCCGGTGCTCGTGGCCGGACTGCAGAGATACGGCGGTGAGGGCATGTACCGGGCCTACCTGTTCGCACTCCCGTGGCTCGCGTTCTTCGCGGCATGGGCATGCATGCGGCTGCCGACTCGGCGAGACCGTGTGCGCATGAGCGACCTGCGGCTGGGCTTAGCCACAGGCGTCCTCACCGTCTTCCTGCTCTTCGCCTACTTCGGGCAGGAGCTCGCGAACCACATCGCTCCGGGCGAGGTGCGCGCCGCCGAGTGGTACGAGCGCAACGCGCCGCCGGGCTCGGCCCGTCTCCAGCTCGCGCCGAGCGTTCCTGCCCGCCTCACCGCCCGCTATCCGAAGGTCACTCTCGCCGATCTGAACCCGCTGCTGGACCATCCCGAGTTCAGGGGCCGTCAACTGGGGTCGCGAGATCTGCCGCGCATCGAGCGCATCATGCGAGCGGCCGGTGGGCGCCGGACCTACCTCGTGTTGACCCGCCACCAGAACGACTTCGCACGCCTCAACGGACTCCTGCCCGAGGGGTCGATGGCGCGACTGGAGCGGGCGCTGGAGGCATCCGCGGACTTCCGGCCCGTGTACCGGCACCCGGGAGCTCGGATCTTCCGGCTCAGCGAGGCCCGCCAATGAGCGTCAACGTGCCAGTGCTCCTCTACCACTCGGTGAACGACCGCCCGGGTCCCGCGGAACGCCCCTACGCGGTCTCCCGCTCGAGCTTCGCGGCGCACGCCGACGCGGTGAGGGCATCGGGCCGCCGCGCCGTCACGATCAGCTCGCTCGCCGCTGCATTACGGAACGGGCTCCCGCTCGGCGCCCGCGCTCTCGCGATCACGTTCGACGATGGCTACGACGACAACCTCGACGCGGTCGAGGCGCTGGTCGATCGCGGGCTGCCCTCAACGGTGTATGTCACCTCAGGCGAGGTGGGTGCTCGAAATCGGCTCACGCCTTCGCAGCTCGCCCGGCTGGCAAGCATTCCCGGTGTCGAGATCGGCGCGCACGCTGTGCGCCACCGGCGGCTGGACGAGCTGGAAGAGCACGAGCTCGCGGACGAGGTCAGTGTCAGCAAAGTCCAGCTGGAGGAGCTGACCGGAAAGCCGATTCGATCATTCTCCTACCCGCACGGGGCCTACGACTGGCGCGTGCGCCGGGCTGTGATTGCGGCGGGCTACCAATCGGCCGTCGCGGTCAAGAACGCCCTGTCCCACGACCGCGACGATACATTTGCCATCGCGCGCTGGACCGTCACCGACAGGACCTCCGCGTCGCAGGTCGGCCGTGTCATCGAAGGGGAGGGGCTCCCGCGCGCGTGGAGCCATGAGCGACTTCGTACACGGGCGTTCCGAGTCGCTCGACGCTCGAGACGCCGCCTCGGACGGACAGGCTGAGGATGAGGTTCTGCGCCGACCTCGTGCGGGTGGCGATCCTCGGGTCCGCCGTAGTCTTCCTCGCGACCGGGGACGGCGCCTCCGCCCTCATGGCTCTGCTCGTCCTCGTCCCCTCCGTGGTGGCGCGCTGGGTTCCGGTCAACCCCATTCTCGACCTCGTGTTCGCGCTTGCACTCGGCGCGCAGGCGGTGGGGAGGCCGTTCGAAGGCGGTGACACGCTTCCCCACCTCGTCCTTCCACTGCTCAGCGGGCCCGTGCTCTACCTCGCCCTCGTGCGGCTGGGGGTCGTGCCGCGGCGACCTGGCGTCACGACCTTCGTGGGCGTCCTGGTTCTCGGTGCTGCCTGGGAGCTCGTGGAGTGGTTGGCCGACACCGCCCTCGGCACGGACTTCTCGCAGGGTTACGGCGACACGACGAGCGACCTCTTCAACGACGCGATTGCCGCAGCCGCGAGCGGAGTGCTGGTGAGTGTGTGGGTCCGATGAGCAAGCTGTCGGCAGCTGTCGTCGTCTGCACCGCCAGCCATGAGCGCACCGGACTACTGCTCGCCTGCGTCGACTCAATCCGGCGTGGCTCCCGTGGTCCCGACGAGCTGTTCGTGGTGGTGGATCGAAATCCATCGCTCGCGGAGGAGCTCGCGGGCCGGCTCCCCCCGGCGGTGCGGCTGCTCGAGACGGAGCTCGGCGGGCTCTCACACGCGCGGAACGCCGGACTGCGGGAGGCCCGTTCGGACGTCGTTGCCTTCGTTGACGACGACGTGACCGTGAAGGGTGAGTGGCTGTCCTCCCTGATGGGGGCCTTTGAGACGGATGGGAACATCCTCGGCGCGGGCGGTCCAATCGAACCTCGCTGGGGGGCGGAGCGGCGCTGGCTGTGCGACGAGCTGCTCTGGGTCGTGGGATGCACCTACGGCGGCCACCGCCAGGATGCGGGGCCGATTCGGAACCCGATCGGCGCGAACATGGCGTTCCGGCGCAGTCAGCTGCTGGCTCTCGGAGGCTTCGCCGCCCGGTTCGGAAAGCGGGGCAACACTCTCGGCACCTGCGAGGAGACCGAGCTGTCGCTCAGGCTCGAGCTCACAGAGGGAGGCGGCCGTATCCACTACGTCCCAGGTGCGCGCGTGCGGCACTACGTGCCGCCTGCACGGATCTCGTGGCGCCTGCTGGTGCGACGCTCGGTGAGCGAGGGGTTGTCCAAGGGCCGTCTGCGCCGCATGTACAGCCGCCCTGCACTTGGGGCCGAGGGGCCCTACGTGGCCCACATCCTCACGCGGGCTCTGCCCACGCTGGTAGCACGCGGGCTCAAAGCTCGCGATGCGAGGGCGCTGCTGGGCGCCGGCGCGCTGGTCGCGTCGCTGCTGCTCACAGGAACCGCGTTCGTGGCGGGTGCGGTGATGGCGCGGGAGGGCGATCGATGAGCGTGTCGACTCGGGCTCGGCTGGTCGAGCACGTTCGAATCCCACTGCATCGCGATGGGTACGCGCTTGCCGCCAACTCCGCGTTCACCGCCGTTGCTGGGCTCGCCTACTGGATCGTCGCGGCGCACCAGTACAGCGCGCACGACGTCGGTGTGAACGCCGCCCTGATCTCGAGCATGATGTTCCTGGCGGGCATCGCCGGCCTCAACCTCACCAACGTCGTCGTACGGTTCCTGCCCGAGGCCGGAAGCCGGACGGCACGGCTGACGGCGATCTCCTACGCCGTCGCTGGGTCCGCCGCCGCCTGCGTTGCGCTCGTATTCGTGCTGGGCGCCGGAGCGTGGGCGCCGTCCCTGGATTTCCTGAGCGACGACCAAGCTCTGGGTGCGTGGTTCGTCCTGTCCACGCTCGGGTGGTGCCTGTTCGCCATCCAGGACAGCGTGCTGACGGCGCTCGGCAAGGCGGTGTGGGTCCCTGTTGAGAATGCCGTCTTCTCGCTCTTGAAGCTCGGCCTCCTGGTGGCATTCGCCGCGCTCCTGCCCGTCTACGGGATCTTCGTTTCTTGGACGCTCGGGATGCTCGTCGCGGTGGCGGGCGTGAACGTCGTGATCTTCGGGAGGTTGATGCGGCGTCACGCGTCCCACTCAGTCGCTGAGACGAGCACGCTGCGAGGGCCCGCCTTCGCGCGCTACTTCGCCGCGGACTACATGTGTTCCGTCGCGTGGATGTCGGCGACCAACCTGATGCCCCTGGTCGTGACGGCCGTCGCCGGGGCCACGGAGAACGCCTTCTACGCGCTGTCGTGGGCCGTCTCTCTGCCTCTGTATGCGTTCGCCGCGAGCATCGGGATGTCCCTCGTGCTTCACGGGTCGCGCGACCGCGCCTCGCTGCCGGCGCTGGAACGCAAGGCGGCCCTTCAGGGCGCACGGGTCCTGCTCCCCACGGTGCTCATCGCTGTGGTGCTCGCGCCCGAGGTGCTGTCGCTGTTTGGAGGGAACTATCCCGAGGAGGGCACAACGCTCCTTCGCCTGCTCGCGCTCGGGGCGTTGCCCTACTTCGTGCTGACGCTCGCGCTGAGCGTCGCCCGTATCGAGCGGCGACTGCGTCCTGCCGTGCTCGCCTGGGGGATCCAGGCGATCCTCGCGCTCGGGCTGGCCGTTCCCCTGTTGAACGCTCTCGGCGTGACCGGAGCGGGCGTGGCGTGGCTCTCGAGCCAATGCCTCGTGGCCGCGGGCGTCCTCGTGTTCCGCCTGCGCCCTCGCCCGGGCCTGATCAGTCGCGGAATCTGAGCAGCCGCTTGACGGCTGTGCGCAGCAGCTCCTCGGCGGCGGTGAGCGGCCAGCGTTCCAGGCGGTAGCCGGTGTAGTGCTCCTGCTCCGCGCCGAGGCGGCGCTTGAACTCGGCGAGCGACGATCCAGGCGCGGAGTCGCCCATGTGGTACCAGCGGCGGCCCGCCCGGCACGCGTCCTCGATGGCCGTGCAGTGCAGCAGCTCGTTGGCCCCGGTACGCGCGGCCAGCGCCTGGTCCATCGCCCCGCGCCAGTACGTGCTGTGCTCGCCGTGAGCGAGCACGATGATGGCCGCGGCCGGCACTCCGGAACGCCACGCGACCCCGATCCGGCAGGCGGTCCCGAGCCTCTCCGCGACCTGCCGGAACTTGCTCGGCGGATCCCGGCGACCCGCCCGCCACTGAGCGAGGGTACGGGGCTCGTGCTGCTGCTCGGCCCAGCGGGCGACCGAGCTGCGGTACAGCACATCGAAGACTGGGACCAGCCGCCGGCCCTCGTCCCACTCAACCGTGATGGGCCCGCGCTCGGCCTTGCGGGCGTTCCGCCGGACGCTGCTGCTGAACCGGCCGGACACTTCGGCGAAGCCGTCGGACAGGTCGAGCGACTGCGACATGTGACGCGTTCGAATGGTCGACTCGGGGACGCCCGCCTCCCACGCCTGCTCCGTCAGCGGGCCGGGTCGCAGCGTCGTCCGAACCGGCCGCTCTCGCGACAGGTCCGCGAGGACCGCGGCCACGTCCATCGCGGACAGTCGCCCTTCCGCGCAGAGCAGCCCGCCCGTGCCCCACCCAAACGGCATGGAGGCAGCGACGGAAGCGGCACCTCCAGAACGACGCCACCCAGCGAGCGGGAGGACGAGTTCGCGTCCATCGTCGGCCAGGTACGCGCGCGTGACATCCCTCCAGCGGCCGGATGCGCACAGGCAGTCCATCCAAGTCGGGGTCTGCGAGATGGTCGCGTTCCAGTCGTCGGTCAACACTCGATTCCAGACGGCGCGCGCGGCAGGTCCCTCGGCCGTGAGCTTCACAGCTCTGCCAGTACGCGCTGCACGTTCCGACGCTCCCACAGCCGGTACCGAGCCCCGCCGCGGCGGGGCTGCTGGCGCGCGTGCGCGGCCACCTGGCGCAGCCAGTACAGAAGCAGGGCATGCCGATCCGACAGCACCCCCTCGTGGCACCAGGCCCCGTAGCGCTCCAGCAGCGCGAGCTCGTGGTTCGGCCAGGCCGCGTCCCGCAGTTGGTTGCGCACGATCAGCCCAAGCTCCTGACCCGTGGCCATCCGCCGCGTGTAGAGCAGAAGGTGCATCACGTCATGCAGGGCCAGCTCGTCCGGCGAGGCCGCGTCCCAGTCGACGATTCCGCGGATGCTTCCGTCCTGGGAGAGCAGCAGATTGCCCAGCCAGAAATCCCCGTGCACCCAGCTCGTACGCAGCGCGCGTCCGAGCACCGCGCCGTGGAGCTCGTCGCGAAGGCGTGTGCACCGGGATCGCAGCGACCCGGGTCGCAGGCCGCGCGGCCAGAGGTCGTGCAGCCGGGCGTCGACCCAGCGCTCCGCAAGCGCGCGGTCGCCGTGCACGGTCCTCGTGGTGGCTCGATGCAGGAAGTGGATTGTCTCCGCGGCTGTCTCCTGCAGGGGCCCGCGCCCCCCTTCGCGGGCCACGCCATTCGCTCCCGGTACGCCGGCCAACGCCGCGTCCACGCGGTAGACCCACCGCCCCGCCGTGCCCTGCGTGATTGGACGAGGAATGAGCTGGCGCCAGTCGCCGAGGCGCTCGTCGGCGTGGAGGTTTGCGAGCACCCGGCTCTCCCGGCGCAACCCCTCCTCGGCTTGAGGGGTCATCGGCATCTTGAGAACAAACCGCGGGAAACCCCCGGTTGGCCCCATCGACACGATGGCCATTCCGGTGGAGGTGGCCTGCGCGTTCGAGACGACGAGGTCGGTCTCGTCGGCGAGGATCGCCGGAGCAAGGGCGCACGCTTCCGTCAGTCGGCTGCGGGTTTGCATCCTGCGCGTCCTCCCGCCCAGCGCGCCGCGACTTTGTCCCACACGATCGCCGTCACGTCGGCGCGCACGGCGTCCGCTGGCTTCGAGGCATCCACGAGTTCGATCGAAGGCTCGTTTGCCGCAAGGTTCGCGTACACCCTGCGCTCGGATTCGAGCTCCTCGGGCGGGTTCTCCTGCTTGCGCCCATAGGCCACGTCCCCAGCGACGTCGAGGACGACCGCGGTGTCGGGGGCCGGAACGGCATGGCCCAGCATCCAGAAGTAGAGCCTCTTGGCCGCGAGGAGCGGCGGCTTGGCCGGCAGGCGCGCCTCGTAGACGTAGCGGTCGTAGATCACGAGCCGGCCACGCGCCTGGTGGTACTGGGCGACCGCGGAGCGTCCCCACAGACGCAGCGGGCGCGTCAGGATCTCGACAACCCGAGCTCCGGGCCTCGTTGCGGCCGTCTTCCATAACCCCATGTACAGGACCCTCGCCCCGAGGGGGAAGCCCTGCTGAAGGCCCGCGGCCACCGTCGACTTGCCCACGCCGTTCGGTCCGAGGAGGGCCACGCTCACCCCCCGGCGCCTACGCAGCAGGAGCGGCTTCCGAGCCACGCGGATGGCGCGTTTCGCCGTGGCGCGGGAGCTCTCCATGACCGACCGCTCGCGCTTCAGATCGGCTACGAGGCGAGCGCCCAGTTCCATCACGCTGTGCCAGTCGCCGGCCAACACCGCTTCCTGGAAGGCGACCGGCTCGACGCGACTGCCAGCGGCGGAAAGGGTGGCTAGGCCGACGAACGAGCCGGAGCTTCGGGGTGCGAGCGCCTGAAGTGCGCCGCGGTAGTGCGCTGGCACTCCGCCGTCGTCCAGCAGGCAGTGTGCGAGGAGTAGCCAGAACGCGTCGTCCTCCGAGGGCAGGGCCACGCTGTCGTGAAGGTGCCGGCGGGACAGAACCTCTCGAGCCCCGCGGGGAAGCTCCCACGAACCCGGAGACCGAAACGACACGGCGGTGGCGATGTCGAGTACCACCCAGTGATCGGATGGCCTGTCGTAGGAGACCAGGATCAGGCCGGGCGGCGACTCCCAGCCGGGCAGCGCCACGAAGCCCAGCTCCTCCGCAACCTCCAGTAGCGCGTCGACGTCCTCCGGCGCAACGAGCAGGTCCACGTCGCCGGCGGGCTTGGCGAAGTCGGACGGCAGCCTGAGCAGCACCCACAGGACCCCCCGCGCCTCGAGCGCGGCGAACAAACGGCGCAGGAGCGGGTGGGCATCCAAGCCCTAATATCTCCTCCCTGAGCTGGACACGATCCAGAGCGCTCAGGGCAGGTTACCCAGCGGGCGCGGTTGCCCTCATCACCGCACTGGTGATCGGGACTGTCGTGTTCTTTTCGCGTGACGGCGCGTCGAATGGCTCCCCCGAGGATGCACGCGCCAAATGGAAGCTGGTCTTCTCGGACAGCTTTAGGCACGGCCTCGACAGGTCGAAGTGGGGCCTCTATTCCGGGCAGCCCGGTGGCGACCCCGGCGGGTGGTGGGCGCCCTCCCACGTCGTCGTGAGGAGAGGAGTCTTGAACCTCGAGACCTACCGCGATCCGCGCTTCGGCGGTCGTTGGGTGTCGGGCGGTTTATCGAGCGCGAGGGCGCTCAAGCAGACATACGGGAAGTACGAGGTCCGGTTCCGCGTGGACAACGGGAAGGGCGTCGCGGCGATCCTGTTGCTCTGGCCCGTGCGCGACCACTGGCCACCTGAGATCGACTTCGCCGAGGATGGCGGGATGACGAGCCGACGTCGCTCCATGTCCGCGACGCTGCACTACGGGGCCTCGGACAATCAGATCCAGCGAGGCGTCAGGGTGGACCTCACGCGCTGGCACACAGCCGGCGTGGAGTGGACGCCCGGCAAGCTGGTCTACACGCTCGACGGAGAGGCGTGGGGGACGGTGAGGAGCCGCCATGTCCCGCGCGAGCGGATGGAGTTGGCCATGCAGGCGCAGGCCGGAACCTGTGGACACCGCTACGCGCCGTGTCCTGACGCGACCACGCCCGCGAACGTGAACATGCAGATCCATTGGGTCCGTGCATACGCGTATGAGTGACTTTGGCGCGAAAGTTGACATGAAGTTGACATAAGAATGCCGCAATTTGCGGCAATCCACCGATCTGAGTCTTCCTCCCGACTGGTAAGCGCACCGCGTATGGGCTACACGGTATGTGGGTTATCAACAAAGGCCGCAGCGCCCGACTGCCGGAGGATGACGGGGTGCGAGCTACGGAACAGTCAGGGGTCCGGAGCGCGGGATCCAGCATCGGCTGGCCGCTGGTCTTGGCCGTCCTCACCGCGCTCGCGGTTCAGCTGTCGGTGCTGACCGCAAGTGCGTCCGCCGAGGACCTGACGCTGGTCGAGGCGACTCAGGACGAGGCCGTGGCCGCGCCTCTTGCCGGGGACGATGGGACGACCTCGGAGAGCCCCGCGGCAAACCCCGTGCCCAACCCCGAGGTGACCTCGCCGGAGCCTGCCGCGCCCTCCGGTCCGCCGGCCCCCGTCGAGTCCTCTAAACCCGACGCCGGCGCCCCGACCCGGCCGCCGTTGGCCGAGTTGAGCAGCCCCGACGTCCCGCACGCAGGCAATCCCACGGGTCCGCCTCAATCATCCCCGGCGACGACGACCCGTCAGATCGAGAGCACCACCCCAGCCGTGCCGGAACCCCTCGCGCCGCCACCGGCAGCGGGGACGGGCCCACCTGTCACGCCTAGCCTGCTTCCCGTTGCGCCGGAATCGCCTGCGCGCCCTCGCGGCGCCGCGGCTATGCGAGCTCGGGCAGGCATGGGTGTCGCCACCATCGGATGGGGGCGACCCGGTTCACTCGTCTCGCGCGTGACTGTGCGCGCATGGGGAGCGGTCGTCGAGTGGGGCCCGCCACCCGTCTCGCTCCCGGCCCCTCGCGCGAAGAGTCCCGTGGATCCCACGACGAAGAACGTGGTCAGGCAGACCCCACCCGAGCAGCCTCCACCCGTACCGCGTGCACCGAGTAGCTCGATGTGCGGCGGAGCGAGTTCGTGCGGGGCTGCCTTCCTCGTGATGCTCCCGCTGTTCATGGGGATCGTCTGCCTCTGCGCGTCGCTGTTCCAGCGCCTCGCCGAGGCGCCGGAGCTCTGGCGGTCGACGCGCTTCCTGAGCCTCCGCGAACGCCCCGGCTAGCGGCGCGAGAGGTCCCCGCCCCACCACCAAGCGCTTTGCCGCTTGGTGGTGCCTCTCCCCTGAAAGGAACGCCCATGCACGAGGCAGGACCCGGCCCACTCTTCCCAGAAACTCGCGTTTTTGGCTACGCGAGCGTCTCTGAGAGCCACGGCCTCATTATCAACCGAGAGCTGCGTGAGCAGGCGGAGGCGATCGCGGCTGAATGCGAGCGCCTGGGACTCGGGCTACTGCAGGTAGTCAGCGAACGGGAGCCGCAGAAGGGCCACGGCCTCACCCGGCCGGGTCTGGAATACGCGCTCCGGCGGATCCTTGACGGCGAGGCCCACGGTCTGATGGTCTGCGATCTCTCCCGGCTCACCCGTTCGTCCGCGCAGCTCGGGGCCATCCTCCAATGGTTCGTAACCCACGACCGGCGCCTTGTAGCGATCGCCGAGGAGATCGACACGGCTGAGCACAGCGGGCGGGTCACCGTACGCACGCTGATCGGCTTCTCGAACCGCGAGCGCGAGCGGATCACCGCGCGTACGCGTCGCGGCCTCGAGGTCGCGCGCAGCAACGGGCGGCCCGCAGGGCGGCCCGCGGTCATCGACGACCCGTGCCTCCGGGAGCGGATACAGCGCATGCGCGAGCAGCACATGAGCCTTCAGGCGATAGCCGACGCGCTCAACGCCGAGGGCGTCCCAACCGTGCGCGGCGGAGCGAAGTGGCGTCCGTCCAGCTTGCAGTCGGCTACCGGCTACAGGCGGAAGAAGCCGGAGTTGACTTCGATGCTGAGCGGCGGCTAACTAACTGCGGCGAGCTAGCGATGATCGCTTCAGGGACGCCTCATGAACCACATCTGAGCGCCGCGGGGACCGTCCGCCCTGCCGATCTCCTCGTAGCCGTTACTGGCGTAGTACGGGACGTTTGCCGGGTTGGCTGTGTCGAGGAAGACGGGCGCCTCGGCATCCTCATATACGCGCGCGAGGAGAGCGCGGCCGATGCCGCCGCGCTGCTGGGCCGGATCGACCGCGAGGAACCACAGGTAGACGTGCTCGTCCTCGGGGTGCCCGTGCTCCTGGATTGCCGAGAACCTCAGGCCCCTGACGATCGGTCCGGGACCGGCGAGCAGGAAGCCGGGGACAAAGTACGCGGTGGTCCAGGCGGGTGGGGGATAGAGGCCGGCCGCGAACGTGGCCGCCGCGCCGGCGAGGCCGTCCTCGGTGAACGCGCCGTAGATGGGCCGGCCGTAGCGGTGGATCACGTTGAGCGCGGTGCGGTGATAGCGCCGGAGAATCGAGTGCCGATGGTTTCTGCGGTCCGGCCCGACAGCGACCCAGCCGGGGTCGTCGAGGAAGGCGTCGGCATAGATATCCGCGGCGGCGTCGTACTCGCTTCGGTCAAGGGGGCGAATTTCCACGGGAGGGATCTTCTCCTAACAGCATGCTTGCGCCGCGACAGCAGGGGGACGTGGGAGAACGCGCCGCTCTGTGCTGGCTGGTGGCACAAGGCGCACACGTCTCGATCCCCTTCGGCCACAGCGCCCACTACGACTTGATTGCTGACTTCGATGGTCGACTCGCGCGCGTGCAGGTCAAGACGTCTACGTGTCGCTACAAGCAGCGCTGGTCGGTAACGGTTTGCACACGCGGAGGCAACCGAAGCTGGAGCGGCCTGGTCAAGAGGCTCGACTTGGATCGATTCGACTACCTGTTCGTCCTCGTGGCCGACGGACGTCAGTGGTTCATTCCGGCGGATCGGGTGGAGGGTGGTAGCGCGATCCATTTGGGCGGGCCGAAGTACAGCCGAGTTCGAGGTCGAGCGAGGCGATCCGATCCCGGAAGGACGAGTCTCCAGGCCCGCCTCTACAATCCGCGTCCTGATAGCTCGGGGGGATGTCCGAGTGGCTAAAGGAGACGGCCTGTAAAGCCGTTGGCTCAGCCTACGCAGGTTCGAATCCTGCTCCCCCCACTAGGCCGTAAGCTGGCCTATAACGCCGACGTAGCTCAGCTGGTAGAGCACCTCCATGGTAAGGAGGGGGTCAGGGGTTCGAGTCCCCTCGTCGGCTTCCCGCCCGAGCCCTGCAGCCATAAGCATTTGCGGGCTCCGTGCAGCGCCCAAACATCCGCCCGTCGAGCGGCCCGTCGTACATCGTCGTACATGA
>CAWDLE010000029.1:0-87693 GCA_963803085.1 uncultured Thermoleophilaceae bacterium
CTCCGGGTCTATGAGGTACGGAAGGCTGCGGTAAAGGACATCGGGTTCGAGCGTCCCGCCCGAGTCGACCACCTGGGACATCGACAGGTCGCCGGAGGACATCTGCCTGAGCTTCAGGGCCCGCCGGCGCTTGCCGCGTACGCGCAGCTTGCCGCGCATCATCAGGCCGAGCGGGCCGGCTGTGCCGGTCACGAGGTCGATCAGCGTGCGGGCGTCGGTCTGGAGGCGGAAGTCGCAGTCGTCCGGCGCCCGCGCCTCGTCCACACGGGCGCGGCCGCCCGAAACCGACACCCGGTAGCTCCCCAGCTCGTCGATCTCGAGCTGGTAGACAAGGGTCCCGGAGATCTGCGCAGCCGCGGCCGGAAGCGTCATCAGGACCAGCCGCGCGGCGAGCTTTGGATCGTCGGCCGCGATCCGGTGGAGCGCGGCGCGCTGGCGATCGGCCTCGATGCTCACTGCACCTTCTCCATGATCCGTACCTCCACGGAAGCCTCGTCGGCGAACGTTCGTGCGTCCTCTTGTGTCCCCAGGTGCTCGCCCCAGTGCATCGGGACGGCCACGCGCGGCTGAATGCGCCGGGCCGCCTCGGCAGCCTCCTGGGCGGTCATGACGTACACGCCACTCACCGGCAGCAGGGCCACGTCGACTCCCGTGACGCTGTCCATCTCAGGAATCACATCTGTGTCGCCCGAATGGTAAAGCCGCTCGCCGCGGACATTGATGTCGTATCCCACCCATCCCGCATCGCGCGGATGAAACGGCTTCCCCTCGGCGTTGCGCTTCGAGGTGTTGTAGGCCGCGACCGCGCTCACGTGCACGCCGCGCACGAGCTCGTCGTCGAGCATCTCTCCCGGCGCGATCCGGTGCACCTGGCCGCTCACGCGCTCCGCCACCGCGGCGGGCCCCACCAGCCAGGTATCCCGATTGGACAGCCGCTCGACGTCCTGCGGCGAGAAATGGTCGTAGTGCCCGTGCGTGATCAGGATCAGATCGGCCTGCGGAGCCGTTTCCGGCACGCGGTAGGGGTCGATGTACACCACCGAGCGCCCGACGGCGATGCGAAAGCCGGAGTGGCCGAGCCAGTCGATGCTGTCGAGGAGCACGTGGCAGAGAGTAGAACGGGCCTAGACCTCCGGCATGCGATCCGCCGCGAGGCTGCGCGCCATCTTCACCGCCGTCCCGTCCCCGTTCCCGTACGTCAGCTCCACGGAGTCCATCAGCGCCTCCATCAGGGGCAGGCCGTTGCCGCGGTAGGGCAGGTTGCCGTTGGGGCGGTCCACCCAGCCGCCCTTGTCGCGGATCGTCAGGACCACCACTCGCTGGTCGAGCTTGGCGTCCACGCTGAGCTTGCCGTCGCCGAAGGAGTAGCCGTGCTCGATCGAGTTGGAGCAGGCTTCATGGCAGGCCATCTGCACCACCTCGACCACGTCGGTGCTGGCGCCGGCAGTGCGCAGCCAACGGCCCAGCTCGCGACGCATCATCCCGAGCTGGTTCGGGTCCGAGGGGAGCTCGAGATGAAGTGGGGCCGGCGCGGTCGGGAGCGCGCGGAGCGCCAGGATCGCGATGTCGTCGTTCGCCGGATGGATCGCGAGCATTGCGTCGCGGAGCCGATCGCAGAGCTCCTCCGGATGGCAGGTGTCCTGCGAGGCGGCAAGCCGCAGGGCGTCCAGGCCCTGGTCGATCGAGACACCACGCTCCTCCACCAGCCCGTCGGTGTAGAGGACGATCGTGGAGCCCGGGGCGAGCTCGGCCGACAGCTCCACGTGGCCGTCGTTGTCGAACACGCCGAGTGGCGGGTTCGGCGCGCTCGCGAGGTACTTCGCCTCGCCGTCGGGGCCGATTGCGAGCGGGGGCACGTGCCCGGCGCTGGCGAAGTGGATGCTGCCGTTGTCGGGCTCCACGACCAGGTACAGCAGCGTCGCCATCTGACCGCCGTCGAGGCTGCGCACCAGGCGGTCGAGGCGGTCGAGCACGCCGGCGGGCGAATGCCCCTCGAGCGCGTAGGCGCGCGTGGCGTGGCGCAGCTGGCCCATCAGCGAAGCCGCCCCAATGCCATGGCCGACCACGTCGCCCATCGCCACGCCCACCCTGCCGCCATCGAGCAGGATGGCGTCGTACCAGTCTCCGCCCACGTCGGCACCACCGGGCATGTAGCGGGCGGCAATCTGGATGCCGTCGACCTCCGGCAGCCGGTCGGGGAGCAGGCTGCGCTGGAGCAGCTCGACGTTCGACACCTCGCGCTCGTATGCACGCGCGTGCTCGATGGCGAGCCCGGCGCGGTCCGCCATCAGGATCAGCAGGCTCTCCTCCTCGAGCGTGAATGGCCGCGGCGAGCGCATGGCCACCTCGACCACGCCTGCAAGCCTGCCCTTCACCACAAGCGGCGAGGCCATCAGCGAGCCCACTCCCGCGGCGGCCATCATCGGGTCGAGTCCACCGCCCTCCGGAAGCTCCTGGAGCGTCACGGGCCGGCTCGCCAGCACCACCTGCGCGAGCGCGTCGCCGATTTCCACAGGCGTGCCGGGCTCCACGTCATCGAGTCCAGCCGCCGCACCCACGGCGTAGACCTGATCGTCCTCGTGGTCCTGAAGCAGGATGCGCACGATGTCGGCGGCGAACACCTCCGAGAGCCGCTCCACGAGCACGTCGAGCAGGTCGCGCAGCTCGAGGTGCTCGAGCGCCGCCTCCGTCACCTGCTGGAGCTTCCCGATCGTCATCGCGACGGCCTCGGCCTCAGCCCGTGCGGCGTGCTCCGCCTCCGCCCGGCGCTGCTCGGTCACGTCCACGAGCTGCCAGATGTAGCCCTGCGGGCGGTCGTGGCCGTCGGCGGTGAGCGAGACACTCACGAGCGCGTGCACCACGTCGCCGTTCTGGCGCATGAAGCGCTTCTCGGACTGGGCGAAGAGCGGGCGGTCTCGGAGCAGGCGCCGCACAGCGTCGCGCTCCTGCTCGCGGTCCGCGGGGTGCGCGAGCTCCCAGAGCGGTTGATCCAGGAGCTGCGTCTGCGTGCGCCCGAGCAGCTCGCAGAGCGCGTCGTTCACCTCGAGCCAGTTGCCATCGATCGTGCTGAGCCCCATCCCGATCGGCGCACCCTCGAACGCCGCGCGGAAGCGCTCCTCGGAGGCGCGCAGCTCGGCGTTCTTCTGCTGTAACTCGAGCAGCATCGCGACCTTCGAGCGCAGCACGTCCGCGTCCACGGGCTTGAGGATGTAGTCCACGGCGCCGGCCGAGTACCCGCGGGTGATCTGCTCGGCGTCGGCGTCGCCCGCAGTCAGGAAGATCACGGCGGTGTCCTCGTGGCGGTCGCGGCGCTTGATCAGCTCGACGGTCTCGAAGCCGTCCAGGCCGGGCATGCGCACGTCCATCACGATCACGGCGAAGTCGTCGTTCAACAGGCGCTTTAGCGCGTCCTCGCCCGAGGTGGCGGTGATCACCTCGCGGCCGAGCGGCTCCAGCACGGTCCGGAGCGCGACGAGGCTCTCCGCCTGGTCGTCGACGACGAGGATCGCGCCCGGGTCGCTCATTCCGGCCGCTTCCGGAAGAGGTTCTGGCCTTCCACAACCGTTCCGAAGCGGGCAGCCTGCCTCGTGCCCGCGAGCGACTCCTGGCGACCCAGCCCGAGCATCCCAAGCCCGTGGAGGCTGTCGTCGAAGAGGTCGAGAGCGCGCTTCTGAAGCTCTTTGCCGAAGTAGATCAGCACGTTACGGCATACGATCAGATCGAACTCGTTAAACGGCCCGTCCGTAGCAAGATTGTGCCGTGCGAAGACAAATCGTGCGCCGAGTCCAGGATCGAAGCGCGCGAGGTCGCCGTCAACGCGGTAGTAGGTCGAGAACTCGCGCTCGCCCCCGGACTCGATGTAGGCGGCGGTGTACTCCTGCATCTTCGCGAGCGGGAAGACTCCGTGGCTCGCCCGCTCGAGCGACTCCTCGCTCAGATCCGTCGCGTAGATGCGCGCCCGCTCGAGTAGGCCCGCCTCTTGCAGCAGGATCGCGAGCGACCAGGGCTCCTCGCCGCGCGCACAGCCGGGGTTCCATATGCGCACGTACGGATAGGTCCGTAGTCGTGGCAGCACCACGTTGCGGAGGGCGGCGAAGAACTCCGGGTCGCGGAACATCGAGCTGACGCTGATCGTCAGGTCGTCGAGCAGCCGCGCCATCACGTGCGGGTCGCGCAGGATGCGGCCCTGGAGCTGCGACAGAGTCACCACGCTCTCGTTGTGCGCGCGATGCCGCAGCCTGCGGTCGAGCGACGACCGGGCATAGCCGCGGAAGTCGTACCCGTAGCGCTTGTGGATCGCCTCCAGCAGGAGGCCGGTCTCGATTTCGTCGAGCTCGGCCGTCGCGCCTGTCACCTGTATAGCCAGACCCTCATCAGCGAGAGCAGCTGGTCGACGTCGACGGGCTTGGTGATGTAGTCGGATGCGCCCGAGGCGATGCTCTTCTCGCGGTCGCCCTTCATCGCCTTGGCGGTCAGGGCGACGATCGGGAGGCGCTGGAACTCGGGCATCTCGCGCACCGCGCGGGTGGCCTCGTACCCATCCATCTCCGGCATCATGATGTCCATCAGGACGAGCGAGACGTCCGGGTTCGACTTGAGCGCCTCGAGTCCCTCACGCCCGTTCTCCGCGAACACCACTTCCATGCCGCGGCGCTCGAAGACGCTGGTGAGCGCGAACACGTTGCGCACGTCGTCGTCCACGATCAACACCTTCTTGCCCTCGAACACGGCGTCCGCCATGTGCAGGCGCTCAAGCATCTGGCGCTTCTCGGCGGGCAGCCGCGCCTCCACCCTGTGCAGGTAGAGCGAGGTCTCGTCGAGCAGGCGCTCCGGTGAGCGGGCGTCCTTCACGACGATCGTCTGGGCGTAGCGCTTGAGGCGCGTCTCCTCGCGTGGCGTGAGCTCCTTCCCGGTGTGCACGATCACGGGCAGGTTGCGGAAGCGCTTCGCCCGCTTGATGCGCTCGAGCAGCTGGAAGCCGCTGCCGTCCTCGAGCCCGAGGTCGAGCACCATGCAGTCGAAGTGACGACCGTCGAGCTCGACGAGCGCCTGCTCCCGTGTGGCGGAGCCCACCACCTCCACGTCCGCACCGCCGATCAGGTCCATCAGGGCATCGCGCTCGCGTTCGTCGTCCTCCACCACGAGCACCGAGCGGGTGCGGCGGTCGAGGAACTCGGCGAGCTGGTCAAACACTCCGCCGAGCAGCTCTGGGGTGACCGGCGCGGTCAGGCAACCGAGCGCGCCCGCCTGGCGCAGGTCGCGCTCGGAGCCCTCCTCCGCGAGCACGTACACCGGGAGGTGCCGCGTCTCGGGGTGGCGCTTCAGGTGGTCGAGCACCGCCTCGCCGTTCAGCTGCGGGAGGTCGCGGCTCACGATCACCGCCTCGGGCATGAACTCGTGGACCAGCGCCAGCCCCGCGTCGCCACGCACCGCCAGCAGGCAGCGGAAGCCGTGCTCATGCGCCACATCCACGGCGCTTCTGGCCAGCTCGCGGTCCTCCGTCATCACGAGCGCCACGCGCTCGCCGGCCGGGAGGTCCGAGCGATCATCGGTGAGCTGGTCGGGCAGGGCAGCCGCGCCCGCGCGCCGCCGCGACTGCGTGGCCGCGACCTGGAGCGCGGTGGGCGCGTCGGCCGGCTCGACCGTAACGCTCGGCGGGGCCGTGCTCGGGAGGTAGAGCGTGAACGAGGCACCTTCGCCCTCCACGCTCTCCACCCGGATCTCGCCGCCGAGCAGGCGGGCGATCTCGCGACTGATCGATAGACCGAGGCCCGTGCCGCCGAAGCGCCTCGAGATCGAGCCCTCCGCCTGCTGGAACGCCTCGAAGATCAGGCGCAGCTTGTCCGGCGGGATGCCGATCCCGGTGTCCGCGACCGAGAACGCGATCACGCTCTCCGCGCGGGTGAGGAGCTCGCCCGCGAACTGCATGTCGGCCGGCGCCGTCGCAATTGTCAGCTTGACCGAGCCCTTCTCGGTGAACTTGAACGCGTTCGAGAGCAGGTTCTTCAGCACCTGCTGGAGGCGCTGCTCGTCGGTGCTGAGCTGCTCAGGGGCGCCGGGCGCCAGCTCGATGCCGAACTGGAGCCCCTTCTCCTCGGCGATCGGCCTGAACGAGCGCTCCACGAAGTCGCGCACGGAGTCCAGCTCGGTGCGGCCGGCGTGCACGTCCATCTTGCCGGCCTCGACCTTGGACAGGTCGAGGATGTCGTTGATCAGCGCGAGCAGATCCGAGCCCGCGTTGTGGATCGTGGACGCCGCATCCACCTGCTTCGCGGTCAGGTTGCCGACCTCGTTGGAGGCGAGCACCTTCGACAGGATCAGGAGCGAGTTGAGCGGTGTGCGCAGCTCGTGCGACATGTTCGCCAGGAACTCGGACTTGTACTTCGAGCTGAGCGCAAGCTGCTCGGCCTTCTCCTCGAGCGAGCTGCGTGCCATCTCGATCTCGCGGTTCTTGATCTCGATGTCGCGGTTCTGGCGCTCGAGCTGCTCCGCCTTCTCCTGGAGCTCCTCGTTCGTCGCCTGGAGCTCCTCCTGCTGGGACTGGAGTGCCTGCGACTGCTCCTGTAGCTCCTGCGACTGGGACTGGGACTGCTGGAGCAGCTGCTCGGTGCGGACGTTGGCGATGATCGTGGAGAGCACCACGCCGATCGTCTCGGTGAGCTGGTCCAGGAACTGGAGGATCACCTCGGTGAACGGCGTGAACGAGGCCAGCTCGATCACGGCGAGCACCTGCTCCTCGAACAGGACCGGGATCACGATGATGTTCGTGGGCGCGGACTTGCCGAGGCCGGACGCGATCTGCACGTAGTCCTCGGGCGGGTCTGTGATCAGGATCGGCTTCTTCTCGAGCGCCGCCTGGCCCACGAGCCCGTCGCCCGGGCGGAAGCGGTTCGCCACCTGCTTGCGGCGCGTGTAGCCGAAGCTCGCGAGCAGCCGCAGCTCGTAGTCCGCGCCCTCCTCCTCGTGGTCCGAGAGGAAGAACGCCCCGTGCTGCGCGCTCACCGCCGGGGCGAGCTCCGACATGATCAGCTGCGTGACCGTCTCGAGGTCGCGCTGGCCCTGCATCAGGCTGGAGATGCGGGCGAGGTTCGTCTTCAGCCAGTCCTGCTCCTCGTTCTGGCGAGTGGTCTCGCGCAGGTTGGCGATCATCTGGTTGATGTTGTCCGAGAGGTCCGCCACCTCTCCGCTGGCCTCAACGGCGATCGATCGGGTCAGATCGCCCTGGGTCACGGCGGTGGACACGTCCGCGATCGCTCGCACCTGGGTCGTGAGGTTCGACGCCAGCTGGTTCACGTTCTCGGTGAGCCCGCGCCACGTGCCGGACACGCCCTCGACCTGCGCCTGACCGCCGAGCTTGCCCTCGGTGCCGACCTCCTTGGCCACTCGCGTGACCTCGTCGGCGAACGACGAGAGCTGGTCGACCATCGTGTTGAGCGTCTCCTTCAGCTCGAGGATCTCGCCCTTGGCGTCCACCGTGATCTTCTGGGTCAGGTCACCGCGGGCAACCGCCTGCGCGACCTGGGAGATGTTGCGGACCTGGTCGGTGAGGTTCGTGGCCATCGAGTTCACCGACTCGGTGAGGCCGCGCCAGGTGCCCGACACGCCGGCCACCTCCGCCTGGCCGCCGAGCGCTCCCTCGGTGCCGACCTCCTTGGCCACTCGCGTGACCTCCGCGGCGAACGAGTTGAGCTGGTCGACCATCGTGTTGATGGTGTTCTTCAGCTCGAGGATCTCGCCCTTGGCGTCGACGATGATCTTCTTCGACAGGTCGCCGTTTGCGACCGCGGTGGTGACCTGAGCGATCGAGCGCACCTGGTCGGTGAGGTTCGACGCCATGAAGTTCACCGACTCGGTGAGGCTGCGCCAGGTGCCAGACACGTCCTCGACCTCGGCCTGGCCGCCGAGCTTCCCGTCGGTGCCGACCTCCTTCGACACACGCGTGACCTCGGCCGCGAACGAGTTGAGCTGGTCGACCATGGTGTTCACGGTCTCCTTCAGCTCGAGGATCTCGCCCTTGGCGTCGACGGTGATCTTCTTGGACAGGTCGCCGTTTGCGACTGCCGTCGTCACCTCGGCGATGTTGCGGACCTGATCCGTCAGGTTCGACGCCATCGAGTTCACGTTCTCGGTGAGGCCGCGCCACGTGCCGGACACGTCCTCCACCTCGGCCTGGCCCCCGAGCTTGCCCTCCGTACCCACCTCGCGCGCGACGCGCGTGACCTCAGCCGCGAACGAGCGCAGCCGGTCGACCATCTTGTTGATGGTGTCCGCGAGCGCGGCCACCTCGCCCTTGGCCTCGACCGAGATCTTCTGCGACAGGTCGCCGTCGGCCACCGCGGTCGACACCTGCGCGATCGAGCGCACCTGGTCGGTGAGGTTCGAGGCCATGAAGTTCACGGACTCCGTCAGGTCGCGCCAGGTTCCCGAGACGCCCTTCACCTCGGCCTGTCCGCCCAGCATGCCCTCGGTGCCGACCTCGCGGGCCACTCGCGTGACCTCGTCGGCGAACGACGAGAGCTGGTCGACCATGGTGTTCACGGTGCCCTTCAGCTCCGCGATCTCGCCCTTCACGTCCACCGTGACCTTCTGCGAGAGGTCGCCCTCGGCCACCGCCGTCGTGACCTGCGCGATGTTGCGGACCTGGCTCGTCAGGTTCGACGCCATCAGGTTCACCGAGTCGGTGAGGTCCTTCCAGGTTCCGGCCACGTTCGGCACGGCTGCCTGACCTCCCAGCTTGCCGTCCGTGCCCACCTCTCGGGCCACTCGCGTGACCTCGTCGGCGAACGACGAGAGCTGGTCGACCATGGTGTTCGTGGTGATCTTCAGCTCGAGGATCTCGCCCTTCACGTCCACGGTGATGCGCTGCGTGAGGTCTCCGCCGGCCACCGCGGTCATGACCTGGGCGATGTTGCGCACCTGGCTCGTGAGGTTGGACGCCATGCCGTTCACGGACTCTGTGAGGTCCTTCCAGGTGCCCGACACGTTCGGCACCTCGGCCTGACCGCCGAGCTTGCCGTCGGTACCCACCTCGCGCGCGACGCTCGTGACCTGCTCGGCGAAGATCGCGAGCGTGTCGGTCATCTCGTTCATCGTGTCCGCCAGCTCGGCCACCTCGCCCTTGGCCTCGACGGTGATCTTCTGCGTGAGGTCGCCGCGGGCCACGGCCTGGGCCACCTGCGAGATGTTGCGGACCTGACCGGTGAGGTTCGAGGCCATGCCGTTCACGGACTCGGTCAGGTCGCGCCACGTTCCGGACACGCCCTTCACCTCCGCCTGGCCACCCAGCTTGCCCTCGGTACCCACCTCGCGCGCTACGCGCGTGACCTCGTCCGCGAACGACGAGAGCTGGTCGACCATCGTGTTCACGGTCGTACCGATGCGCAGGAACTCGCCCTTCACGGGCTGGCCCTCGATCGTGAGGGCCATCTTGCGGTCGAGGTCGCCGTCGGCCACGGCGTCGAGCACGCTCGCCACCTCGGTGGTCGGGCGCACGAGGTCGTCGATCAGGGCGTTGAGCGACTCGACGCTCGACTCCCAGCCGCCGCCGGCCGAGCCGAGCGACGCCCGCTGGTCCATGCGGCCCTCGCGTCCGATCACGCGCCGCATGCGAGACATCTCCTTCTCCATGCGGGCGTTCATCGTCACGAGCTCGTTGTAGGCGGCGCCGATCTCGCCCAGCAGGCCGCGCCGCCGTCGCGAGAGGCGCTTCGAGAAGTCGCCGTCACGGGCCGCCACCAGCGCGTCGAGGATTTCCTCGAGCACGGCCGGCTCGACGCCGGCGCCGTTTGCGGCAGAGGGCTGTCCGGTGGCCGTTCGCCCCGCCCCATTCGCCTTGGACTGCTTCGCCCTCCTCTTGGGCGCCTTAGCGGTTTGGGTAGCGGCCAACGTTCCTCCTGGGACCAGTCGTTCAGCGAGAAGGTCCGGGGGCCAGTCCAGACCAGGATTTTCGGCGTTGCAAGTGAACCACCGCGACTCCCTGAGCGCAAGCAATGCAAACGGATGAACGACGGGCAATAGCGGGGGCTTCCGTCAGTTTTCCGCGTATATCGCGGGTAGTGACGAAGCACCCCCCTTCACCGCTGCCGTTTAGGCTCCGCGCCATGACTTACGAGCATGTGACCTGGGAGCAGGACGGAGGCGTGGGGCGCGTCACGCTCAACCGGCCCGATTCCCTCAATGCCTGGACCGAGGACTTCGGTATCGAGCTGAAGCAGGTGATCACCGGCGACGCCGCAGACGAGAGCGTGCGCGCCGTGCTGATCACGGGCGCCGGCCGCGGCTTCTCGTCGGGCGCCGACCTCAAGGCCGGCTTCCACCCCGATCCGGACGACGGCATGCCCGACATCCGCAAGGAGCTCCACGAGGTCTACCACCCGATCATCGCCGGGGTGCGCCGCCTCGACAAGCCGGTGGTGGCGGCCGTGAACGGTCCGGCCGTGGGCATCGGGGCGTCGCTCGCGTTCGCGTGCGACCTGGTTCTGGCGGCGGAATCCGCGTACTTCGGCCTCGCGTTCGTGAACATCGGCCTGATGCCGGACGGCGGCTCGACCCTGTTCGTGCCGACGGCCGTGGGCAAGGCGCGCGCCTTCCAGATGGCGCTGCTGGGCGAGCGCGTGCCCGCGGAGCGGGCGCTCGAGTGGGGGCTCGTGAACTACGTGCATCCCGACGATCGCCTGATGGACGAGGCGAATGACCTCGTGACCAAGCTGGCCGGCGGCCCGACCCGCTCGTACGCGGGCTCGAAGCAGGCGCTCAACCGCATGCTCTACCCGGACCTCGACGGGCAGCTCGACCTCGAGGCCGAGCTCCAGCACGCCCTCGCGCGCACGCGCGACTTCCAGGAGGGCGTGACGGCGTTCGTGGAGAAGCGCGAGCCAGCGTTCGAGGGCGCGTAGCCGTGGCGCGCGGCGCAAGCGCGGTCGGAGCTCGGGCCACCGGGGCGCAGGCCACCGGAGCCCACGCTGGGGTGGCCCGGGCGCTCGGTGCCCTCGCCGTTGGCGCCGCGGCGTTCGGCGCCGTCGCGATCGGCCGGCTCGCGATCCGGCGTGCCGTGATCAAGCAGCTCCGCATCGAGGAGCTCGACGTGGGCCGCCTGAGGGTGCGCGAGCTCGAGCTGGAGCCGGGCGCCTCGCCCGCGGGCGGGGCCCCGCTCGGCCCACCCGACTGAGCCGCTCGGGGCAAGTGGCACGAAGTGGAGCCCTTGTCGGGAGCGGAGATATGATGCCGCGGCCTTGCCGACCGGCATGCCCAGACGCCTGCTGCTAGCCGCCTTTTCTGCGGCCGCCATCGCGATCCTGATCGCGGCGCCGGCGGCATTCGCGGACGCGTTCACGCCCGAGTCGGGCGGCTCGCAGAACGCGGACGACATCGACACGCTCTACAAGATCACGCTCTACATAGGGATCGTGATCTTCCTGCTCGTCTGGGGCACGCTGATCTGGTCGCTCGTGAAGTACCGCGCCAAGCGGGGCGGCAAGGCCGACCAGATCCGCGGCAACACGCCGCTCGAGGTCGGCTGGACGATCGGGGCCGCATCGATCCTCGTGGTCCTCACCGTCGTGACCTTCCTCTATCTCGACGACATCGAGAGCCCGCCCGCCTCGGGCCCGAACGGGCTGCAAGCGGCACAGGCTCAGTTCGCCTCGGTCGACCAGCCGGACCCGCCCACGGACGGCGGGCCGATCCTGCGCATCCACGTGAACGGGCAGCAATACATCTGGCGCTACGACTATCCCGGCGCACGCCAGCTGTATTCCTTCGAGGAGATGGTCGTGCCCACGAACACGACCGTCGTGCTCAAGATCGAGGCCTCCGACGTGATCCACTCGTGGTGGATCCCGAAGTTCGGTCCCAAGGCCGACGCCGTGCCGGGCTACGTGAACGAGAGCTGGTTCAAGGTCCCGAACGAGGGCGTGTACCGCGGCCAGTGCGCGGAGCTCTGCGGCTCAGGCCATGCGGACATGCGTGCGCAGGTGACGGCCGTGTCGCCTGAGGCCTTCAAGACGTGGGCGGAGAACAAGCGGGACCAGATCGAGCAGGCCGGCGAGGCGTTGGCTGAGCAACGCAAGCAGCGAGAGGGCCAGGGGAACTAGTGGAAGCGGGAACCGCAGCACGCGAAGGCCGCATCGCGCGCCCGGAGGTCCTCCTCAACGGGCTGCGCCCGCAGCAGCGCGGCTGGCTGCGCTGGCTCACGACCACCGATCACAAGCGGATCGGGATCCTCTACCTCTGCGCCACCTTCCTCTTCTTCATCCTGGGAGGCGTGGAGGCGCTCATCATGCGCCTCCAGCTGGCGCAGCCGGACAACACGCTCGTGAGCCCCGAGACCTACAACGGGCTCGTGACGATGCACGGCACGACGATGGTCTTCCTGTTCCTCGTCCCGGTACTGGCTGGCTTCGGCAACTACATGGTCCCGCTGATGATCGGCGCGCGCGACATGGCGTTCCCGAAGCTGAACGCGCTCTCGTTCTGGCTCCTCCTCTTCGGCGGAATCGCGTTCTACACGAGCGTCTTCTTCGAGCCGCCGCAGGCCGGCTGGACGATGTACCCGCCACTCTCGGACGACGCCTTCTCGTCGGGTGGCGGCGTGGATGCCTGGATCTTCCTGATCCACCTAACCGGTCTCTCGTCGATCCTCGGCGCAATCAACTTCATCGCCACGATCCACAACATGCGCGCCCGCGGGATGGGCTGGGGACGCATGCCGCTCTTCATCTGGAGCATCCTGGTCTACAGCTACCTGCTGGTGGTGGCGTTGCCCTCGATCGCGGCGGGCGTGACGATGCTGCTCACCGACCGCAACTTCGGAACCGGCTTCTTCGACCCGTCGGCGGGAGGCGACCCGCTGCTGTGGCAGCACCTGTTCTGGTTCTTCGGCCACCCAGAGGTCTACATCATGATCCTGCCGGTCTTCGGGATGCTCTCGGAGATCCTGCCGGTGTTCGCCCGCAAGCCAATCTTCGGCTACAAGGCGATCGCGGCGTCCACGGTGGCGATCGCGTTTCTCGGCCTGCTCGTGTGGGCGCACCACATGTTCACGACGCCCACGCCGACCGTGGTGCTCGCATTCTTCATGCTGTCGTCATTCACGATCGCGGTTCCAACCGGAATCAAGATCTTCAACTGGTTAGCCACGCTGTGGCGGGGCCAGATCGTGATGAAGACGCCGCTCTACTTCGCGGCCGGCTTTCTCGCGCTGTTTCCGATCGGCGGCATCACCGGCGTGATACTCGCGATCTTCCCGGTGGACTGGTACCTGCACGACACCTACTTCGTGGTCGCCCACTTCCACTTCGTGCTCTTCGGCGGCTCGGTCTTCGGCCTCTTCGGCGGGCTCTACTACTGGTTCCCGAAGATCACCGGGCGGCTGATGTCTGAGTCGCTCGGGAAGACCTCTTTCTGGCTCATGTTCGTGGGGTTTCTCACGACGTTCCTCATACAGCACTCAATGGGCCTCGACGGTATGCCGCGCCGCATCTACGACTACGACGAGTCGCTCGGGGTCGGGACCTACAACCTGATCTCGACGATCGGCGCCTTCATCCTCGGCGTCGGGGTGCTCGTGACCGTGGTGAACGCCCTGATCAGCATCAAGGGCGGCAGGCGGGCCGGCAATGACCCGTGGCAGGGCAACACGCTCGAGTGGTTCACGACCTCTCCCCCGCCGCCCAACAACTTCGACGTGGTCCCGCGCGTGCGCAGCGTTGAGCCGATGAAGGACATCCGCCGGGAGGTGGCGGCCGCGGCCGTACCGGCGGAGACGGTTGCGCAGCCCGTGGCACCGCGCAGCCTGTAATGCGCCGGCTCGTACTCGCCACCGCGATCGCCACCTTCGTCCTCATCATCGTGGGCGGCGTGGTCAGGGTGTCCGACTCCGGCCTCGGCTGCGGGCCGGCCGGCTCGGGCTTCCACGGCTGGCCGTTCTGCAACGGCGACGTGGTGCCGGGGATGGATCTCAACACGATCGTCGAGTACACGCACCGGGCCCTGGCGATCGTGGTCGGCTTCATGATCGTCGCGATCTTCATCCAGGCGTGGCGGCGGCACCGCGAGTTCATGGCGCCCGCCGTGGCGCTGCTGGTGCTCGTGATCGCGCAGGGCGCGCTCGGCGGCGCGACGGTCGAGGAGAACCTCGAGGAGGTCTACGTCGCGGCCCACCTCGGCCTGGCGATGCTGCTGCTGGGCATGCTCCTCTACCTCTGGAGGGCGGTGAACGGAGCGCCTCAGGTGTCGGGCGGGCGCGGACTGCGCGTGCTCTCGGTCGCCGCGAGCGTGGCGGTGCTTTGCACGATCGTGGCCGGCGGATACATGGCGGGCACGCAGAACTACGGCCGGGCGGACTACCAGCTCGGCGACGGCGCCCATCACGCCTGCGGCAAGGAGTTCCCCACCTGCAATGGTGAGTTCATGCCGTTCGGCAAGGCCGAGCTCGTGGACATCCACCTCACCCACCGGGCCTTCATGTATCTCGCTTCCCTGCTCGTGATCGCGCTGGTGGCCACGGCGATCCGGCGGGGTGTGCTCACGCGCTACGCCTGGGCTCTGGCCGGCCTGCTCTTCGTGCAGGTGCTCGTCGGCGCGCTCAACGTGTGGCTCGACGAGTATGAGCTCCTGATCCTGCTGCACCTCGCCCTCGGCACTCTCCTCTGGGCCACCACGCTCGGAATGACGCTCGCGCTGGCACCCGCGCGCGAGCGCTCGCCGCGACGTGCGGAGCCGGTGGCGGCCTGATGGAGGCGGTAGTCACACGCGCCGCCTGGCGCACCGCGGTCTCGGACTACTTCGAGATGACCAAGCCGAAGGTGCAGTCGCTGCTGCTCTTCACCACGGTCACGACGATGTACGTGGCGGGCAACCCCTCGCTCGGGCTCGTGGCGCTCACCTGCCTTGGCGGCGCGCTCTCGGCCGGCGGCGCCGGGGCGATCAACCACGTGATCGACCGCGACATCGACCGCAAGATGAAGCGCACCGCGAACCGCCCGGTTGCCAGCGGACGGGTGTCGCCGGCGGCAGGGATGGCCTTTGGCGTGATCCTCGGGGTGGCCGCGTTCGTGCTGCTCACGACGACCGTCAACCTGCTCGCGGCAGCGCTGTCGCTCTCTGGCCTCCTCGGCTACGTGTTCGTGTACACGCTCTGGCTGAAGCGCTCCACGCCGCAGAACATCGTGATCGGAGGCGCCGCGGGAGCCGTGCCGCCACTGGTGGCCTGGGCCGCCGTGACCGGCGGGCTGACCGGAACGCCGCTGTACCTGTTCGCGATCATCTTCTTCTGGACACCGCCGCACTTCTGGGCGCTCTCGCTTCTTATGAAGGACGAGTACGCCCGGGCCGGCGTCCCGATGCTGCCCGTGGTCCGCGGCGAGCGCGAGACGCGCCGCCAGATCCTGCTCTACACAGTGCTGCTCTACGCGGTGAGCCAGCTGCCGTTCTGCGCCGGCGCGTTCGGCGTGACCTACCTCGTCGCGTCCGTGCTGCTCGGCGCCGTATTCATCTACGGCTCGTGGCGCCTGATGCGCCACCCGGACCGCCGCAGCGCCCTGCGCCTCTACCTGTATTCGCTGGGCTACCTCGCGGCGCTGTTCGCGGCGATGGTGGCCGACGTTCGTCTCTGAGCCATCAGCGCTGGCGGCGAACGTGCTCGCAGCCCCGTACGCGGTCCATGCTGTCCACGCGGGCCCTGTCACGCCCGCGACCGCAGTTGACCCGGTCGCGCCTGCCGTTGACGGCGTTGAGACGGTCGTTGCCCAAGCCACCACGCAGCCTGTTGCGTCCGGCACCGCCGCGCAGCCGATCCCTGCCCGGCCCTCCGACCAGCAGGTCATTTCCGGCGTTCCCGAAGAGCCGATCGTTGCCCGGAACCGCGCCGTCCGCGTCGTCGCCGAGCAGGCGGTCGTCGCCCGCGGCGCCGGACAGGCGGTCGGATCCCACGCCTCCGAAAAGGCAGTCGTCGTTCGCCTTGCCGTTGAGGACATCGTCCCCCTGCAGGCCGAAGAGGTTGTCGCCAAGCGCCGTGCCGTCGATGCGGTCGTCGTCCGGGGTGCCGAGCCTGTCCATCGCACAGGCGCCCTTATCAAGCGTGCCCGTCTCGACGGGTCCGAGCAGAGCACCGGCCGTTGGCGATGCACCGGACGTGGGCTCGGGCGGAGGAGGCGGCGCGCCGCCACGATCGACCATTTCGCAATCAGAGGCCACCAGGTCGGCGCCGTCTGCTCGGACGGTGTCGTTTCCCGTTCCGCAGGTCACGATGTCGCTTCTGTCACCCCGGACGTCGATGAAGTCATCGCCGGCGCGGCCGCTGAGGCTGTCGACTCCCTGATTGCCCCGAAGCGTGTCGTTCGCGAAGCCGCCCTCGAGCGAGTCGTTTCCGTCGCCACCGGAGAGCGTCGAGGGCGTGGAGGTGTTGTTCGTGAGGCTGTCCGCCCCGTCGTCGCCGCTCACGGTGAGTCCGATGATCCCGGTGGCTGCACACGTAGCCGTATTGCCCGACGCGCTGCAGCCGGGGCCGGCGTCGACCGTGGCGCCCGAGTCCGTCAATACGTGGTCCGTTCCCGACAGTGACACGGCGAGGTTGTTCACCTCGCCCGGCACAGCGACATAGAAGACGCGCTTGATCGAGATGCTCGCGGTTGCGCCGAGCGCAGGCGCCGGAAGGACGGCGAGCACGCACACGGCCGCGATTCCAACTGATCCCGTCATGGCCCTTCGAGTTCGAGCTCTCATGGGCTCGAATCTAGGCGCGCGCGGGCCCTACAGGGGCCAGAGAACGCCCCTCCAAGGGGGAAAGATCACCCATTGGTGTGAGGACCGACCGGCCCGGCCACTAGCTTGCGGCCGTGCTCTCGGTGGTCCGCCGCCAGCCCTCGGCAATCCTGCTCGCCGCTCAGCTCGCCGGCGTGCTCGTGTATCCGGCGATGGAGGACAGCGAAGCGGGGACCGCCCTCTTCAGCCTGTTCGGTATCGCGATCCTCGCGCTCGTGGTGCTGTCCGTGCGCAGTTCGCCCGGCTTCACCTGGGTCGCAATCGTGCTCGGCACGCCCGCCACGATCCTCCTGCTGATCCAGGCGATCACCCGCGACGACGCGCTCCTCCCGTACTCCTCCGCATTCGAGGCGGTCCTCTACTTCTACGCGGCCGGCGCTCTGATTGTTTACGTGCTCGAAGACCACGTGGTCACGCGTGACGAGCTGTTCGCGGTCGGCGCGACATTCACGCTCGTGGCGTGGGCGTTCGCCTACACGTTCACCGTCTACCAGGCGATCGAGCCGAACAGCTTCACGGCCGCGGTCAGCCCGGGTGCGGACCGCACCTGGGTCGAGCTGCTGTTCCTCAGCTTCACGACCCTGTCGAGCACGGGCCTCAGCGACGTCCTACCGATCAAGCCCTTCGCCCGCAGCCTCGTGATGATCGAGCAGCTCGCCGGCGTTGCCTACATCGCGATGGTCGTGTCGCGCCTCGTGGGCCTGCTCGTGGTGACCCGGAACGAGCCGAAGCAGCAGCGCTAGGCCTGCGAGGAGCGCTCGGGCGTGAGCTCGCGGCCGAGCGGGAGGCTGCCGATCTCGAGGCCCTGGTCGGCCTGGATCACGTGCATCACGGCGTTGATAAGCGCCAGGTGCGTGAAGGCCTGCGGGAAGTTGCCCAGGTGGCGGCCCGAGCGTGCGTCGATCTCCTCCGCGTAGAGGCCGAGCGGGCTGGCGTACGAGAGCAGCTTGTCGCACAGGTCGCGGGCGCGGCCGGTCTCGCCGATCTCGACCAGCGCGGAGACGAGCCAGAAGGAGCAGATCGCGAAGCTGCCCTCCTCTCCCTCGAGCCCGTCGTCGGTTTCGTCCGTGCGGTAGCGGAGAACCATGCCGTCCACTGTCAGCTCGTCGGCGATCGCCAGGACGGTGCGCACAACGCGTTCGTCGTCGGCCGGCAGGAAGCGGTTGAGCACCACGAGCAGCACCGACGCGTCGAGCGCCTCCGTGTCGTAGTGCTGGGTGAACACTCCGCGGTCGTCGACGCCGTTCTCGAGGATGTCGGCCTTGATCTCGTCTGCGGCCGACTGCCAGCGCGCTGCGAATTCGAGCTCGTCACGGATCTCGGCAAGGCGCGCGCCGCGGTCCGCCGCGACCCAGCACATCAACTTCGACGAGGTGAAATGTTTCGGCTCGCCGCGGGTCTCCCAGATCCCTCGGTCAGGCCCGCGCCACTTCTCGAGCGCCCGCTCCACCTGCTCCTTCACGATCGGCCAGATCCGGTCCGGCAGGTAGTTGCGCGACTTCGTATGAAGGTAGATCGAGTCGAGCAGGGCGCCCCAGACGTCGTGCTGCTCCTGCTTGTAGGCGCCGTTGCCCACGCGCACCGGCCTCGCACCCTCGTAGCCCGACAGGTCGTCGAGCGTGAACTCGGGGATCTCGTCCTCGCCGTCGATCCGGTACATGATCTGGAGCTCGTCCTCCTCCTTCTCCGCGATGTCCGCGATGAAGTAGAAGAAGTCGTTCGCCTCCCAGTCGAAGCCGAGCGTGAAGAGTCCCCAGAGCATGAACGTCGAGTCGCGGATCCAGCTGAAGCGGTAGTCCCAGTTGCGCTCGCCGCCCGGGGTCTCCGGCAGCGACGTGGTGGCGGCGGCCACGAGTGCTCCGGTGGGCGCGTATGAGAGCCCCTTGAGGGTGAGCGCAGCACGCTGGAGGTGCGTGCGCCACGGGTGGTCCGGGAACCTGCCGTGATCGAGCCAGTGCTGCCAGTGGTGCGCGGTCCAGACGAGCCTGTCGTAGGCGTCCTCGTAGGTGGTCGGAGCGGGGTGCTCGGACCAGGACAGCGCCACGAACAGCGTGTCGCCCTCCTTCATAAGCGTGCGGGCGGTGGCCCGCGATCCTTCGAAGCCCATGTTCATGTCCGAGGTCAGCTGGAGCTCCACGTCGGAACCCTCGGCGCGGCAGACCGCCTCGTGGTAGCCCGACCCACTGAACTCCCACGCGCCCATCTTGCGGGCGTAGTCGAAGCGGGGGTCGCAGTCCATCGTCACCTGGAGCTCGCCGTTCACACAGCGGATCAGCCGCAGGAGCACATGGTCGGCGTCGTAGTCGGTGGGCGCGCGCGTGTGCGTCCTCGAGCGCTCGTGCTCGTGGTGCCAGGGCCCGATCAGGAGGACGTCGCGCACGATGATCCAGCCACCGCTCGTGCCCCAGCTCGTCTCGAGGACGTTCGTGCCGGGGAGGTAACGACGCGCGGCGGGCACGTCGACGTCGGCCGGCCCGAGGCGGAAGCCGCCGGCGTCACGGTCCAGGATCGCGCCGAACACGCTCGGCGAGTCGAAGCGCGGCAGGCAGAGCCACTCCACATTCCCGTTCGGAGCCACCAGCGCGCAGGTCTCGCAGTCGGACAGGAAGCCGTACTCCGCTATCGGCGGGAAGGTGCTTGCGGTGACGCCGCGATCCGGCGCCCACTCGGTCATAGCCGCGCGGCCGCCGGTGGGTCGAGCAGCGCAACAACCGGTCCGTCGACGAGCGATCCGGGGGCGCGCGGATCGGGCGGGCCGCTGAACACGCGCTCGACGGCCTCGGCCTTGTCCTCGCCCGTCACGAGGAAGACGATCTGCGCGCTCGAGTTCACCACAGGCAGGGTAAGTGTGATCCGCGACACCAGGGGCGCCATGCCCGGCGTCTCGACGCCCACCACGCGCCGCTCGCGCTCGCCGAGGGCATCGTCGCCGGGGAACAGCGAGCAGATGTGCGCGTCCGGGCCGAGACCGAGCAGGATCAGGTCGAGCGCGTCCGGGCCGAACTCGCCGAGCTCGTTCTCGTACGCCGCGGCTCCGTCCTCCGGTCCGAGCTCGCCGCGCATGCGGTGCACGGTCGCCCCCTCCACCTTCGAGAGCAGCGCCTCGTTCGCCATCCCGAAGTTCGAGTGCTCGTGGGTCGGAGCCACGCAGCGCTCGTCGGTGAACCAGAAGTCCACGCCCGACCAGTCCTGTCGCATCGTTGCCACGCGCTCATAGGCCGCGCGCGGCGTGGAGCCGCCCGTGAGCGCCACATGACCGCTCGCCGACTCCAGGATCTCGGCGGCCGCCCCGGCTGGGTCGTCCGAAACGCGGAAGTCGGCGTTCAATGCAGCATTTCCTCCGCGGAGTCCAGTGCACCGCGGTAAGCCTGGTCGCGCAGCAGGGCCTGCCGGATGCCCTCCCCGAGGATTCCGCCCTCGCCGCGCGACGCGCCCAGGATGGTCCATTCGCGCTCGCGGCCCTTCGGGTCCCGCCGCCGCGCGAGCAGGCCACCGGGGCCTCGATCAAGTGAGATCGACATGCCCGACGACGTTCCGATCTCGACCCCCGCGAGGCCCGGCGCGTTCTGGCCACTGTCCGGCTCGAGCGTGAGCGCCACGTCGTGGCGGCGGGCGCTCGCGTGGCCCCGAACCGAGCCGTTGGTGGCCGCCGTGAGCGAGCCGGTGCCCCACCCAAGCCGCGAGGCAAGCCAGCCGAAGAAGAGGATGCCCGCCGCCCCGGAGTCCGGACGGTGGCGGATCTTGACCGAGTCGATCCGCCGAAGCTCAGGGCGCCATTTCGGTGGGTCGAAGGTGGAGGCCACTCGTTCGCGCCACGGCGTGGTCCGCAGCCAGGCGAGGTCGACCACGTACGCATCGGAGCTCAGTTCCTCCGCGCGCTTCAGGGCGCTCGCCGGGTCTGGCTCGTTCACGGAGTCGATCAGCACGACCTGCGAGAGGTGAAGCAGCGCGTCGAGGGCCTCCGGGTGCCCATGTGGCGCCCAGACCACGGTGGGCAGGTCGGTGACCACGAGCGGATCCACGATCGTGTCGAGCTTCGGCAGGTGCTTCGGGCCCACCTCGATGATCACGCGCTCGCGCGTGAGCACCGGCGACTGGGGCTGGCGCTCGCCGTCGACGGTCAGCACCACCGAGGCATCGATGGTGGTCCGGTTCGGCTCGACGTCGCAGAGGATGGTGCGCGAGGCGTGGTAGCGGCCCACCTGCTCGAGGCGGTTCATGATCTCCCCGCGCCACTCGCGGTCCACGACCACGACGAGGTTGAGCACGCGCGCGGGCGAGTGCCCCCGGTTGCGCGCGAACTGCTGGATCAACAGCTCCCGCAGCGCCTCGTCGATGTCGCTCGGCGTTGTGTCCTGCGCCGACCAGAAGGCGCCCGCGTCGGGGACCTCTGGCATCACCTTCGGCGCCATCGCTAGATGGCCCGCCAGCGATGGCCCGGCGCGAGGATCTCGTCGGCCTCCTTCGGCCCGGACGAGCCGGCCGGGTAGGTGGCGAGCGGCTCGTCGCCGTTGTCCCACGACTCGAGGATCGGATCGATGATCCGCCACTGCGCCTCAACCTCGTCGTTGCGGGTGAAGAGCGTCGCGTCCCCACGCATCGTGTCCAGGATCAGCCGCTCGTACGCCTCGGGGGACTGCGACAGGAACGACGTGCCGTAGAGGAACTCCATGTTCACCGGCCGGATGCGCATGCGACTGCCGGGAATCTTGGCGCCGAGCGAGATCGACACACCCTCGTTCGGCTGCATCGCCAGGATGATCTGGTTCGGCTGGACACCGACGGATCCGTCGGCCTGGAACGCGAGGTGCGGCACGGGCTTCAGGGTCACCGCGATCTCCGTGACCTTGCGGGCGAGCCGCTTGCCGGTGCGGAGATAGATCGGCACGCCGGCCCAGCGCCAGTTGTCCACCTCGAGACGCAGGGTCACGTACGTCTCCGTCGTGGAGTCCGGCGGAACCTCGTCCTCCTCGAGGTACCCGACGGCATCCTTCCCCTCCGCCATGCCCGACGTGTACTGGGCCCGCACCACGGCGTCTGGCCTCGGCGGCTCGACCGCGTGCAGCACCTTCACCTTCTCGTCGCGGACCTCGTCGGCGTCGAATGTCACCGGCGGCTCCATGCACAGCAGGGTCAACAGCTGAAGCATGTGGTTCTGGACGAGGTCGCGCAGCGCACCGGCCCCGTCGTAGTACTCGGCGCGACGGCCGATGCCGAGGTCCTCCGCGGCGGTGATCTGAACGTAGTCGATGAAGTTGCGGTTCCAGATCGGCTCGAACATGCCGTTCGCAAAGCGAAAGGCCAGCATGTTCTGGACGGTCTCCTTGCCGAGGTAGTGGTCGATCCGGAAGATCTGGGACTCGTGGAGGACGGACAGCAGCTCGTTGTTGAGCTCGTGGGCCTCCTTCAGGCGCGTGCCGAATGGCTTCTCGATCACCACCCGCACATCGGCTTCTTCGTGCTTTTCCAGCCCGTGGTCACCGAGCTTCTTGACGATCAGGGCGAAGAAGTGCGGGGCGGTGGCGAGGTAGAAGATGCGGTTGAACCCGATCCCCGCGTCCTCGTCGAACTTGCCGAGCTCGTCCTTCAGCCGCTCGAACACGGGGTCGACGTCGAACGTCCCGGAGACGTAGCGCACGTGCTCGAGCAGCTTCGAGAGCACCTGCTCGTCAGGCTTGCGTCGCGAGTGCTCCTGGATCGCCTCGCGGGCCACCTTGCGGTACTCGTCGTCCGACATCTCCGAACGCGAGACTCCGATCAGATTGAAGCTCTCCGGGAGCGCGCCCTCGTGTGCGAGGTTGTAGATCGCCGGCAGCAGCTTGCGGTGCGCAAGGTCTCCCGTCGCTCCGAAGATCACGAGCGTGGTCGGGTGGACCGGCAGCCGCTCGAGTCCCTGGACGAGCGGGTTCTCCTCGGTGACCGCCACCCGCCTACTCCGCGTGCGGCTGCTGCTGTGCCGCCGGGTCGGCGGCGACCACCGCGTGGCCGCCGAACTGGTTGCGCAGCGCGGCGTTCACCTTCGCCGCGAATGCGTTCTGGCCGCGCGAGGAGAAGCGCTCATAGAGCGAGGCCGTGATCACCGGGGTTGGGATGCGCCGATGGATCGCGTCCTCGATCGTCCAGCGGCCCTCGCCCGAGTCCTCGACGTAGGGAGCGATGTCGGCGAGCTCGTTGCCCTCCTGCTCGAAGGCGCGTGCCGCCAGCTCGCACAGCCACGAGCGCACCACCGAGCCCTGCATCCACAGGTGGGCGATCTTCGCCTTGTCTAGGTCGTACTCGGACCCGTCGAAGAGCGAGAAGCCCTCGGCGTAGGCCTGCATCATCCCGTACTCGACGCCGTTGTGGACCATCTTCACGTAGTGGCCGGCGCCGGTCGGCCCGAAGTGGCCCCAGCCCGGCCCGTGCTCCTCGGTTGAGGGCGGGGCGAGCACGTCGAGGATCGGGCTGAGCCGCTCCACGGCCTCGTCGTCGCCGCCGACCATCATGCAGTAGCCCACGCTGATCCCCCAGACGCCGCCGCTCGTGCCGACGTCCACGTAGTGGATCCCGTGCGGCCGGAGCTGCTCCTGGCGGAGCTTGTCGTCGGTCCAGCGCGAGTTGCCGCCGTCGACGATCGTGTCGCCCTCGTCGAGCAGCTCGCCGAGCTCGTCCACGGTGCTCTGGGTCGGATCGCCGGACGGAACCATGATCCAGACCGTGCGCGGCGGCTCGAGCTTCGAGACCAGCTCCTCGAGCGACGACGCGCCGCTCGCACCCTGGCCCTCCGCCGTGGCGATGGACTCCGGATGGTGGTCGTACACGACACACTCGTGGTCCGAGTCGCGCTGGATCCGATGCACCATGTTGGCGCCCATCTTTCCGAGGCCCACGAACCCGAGCTGCATCAGATCAGCCTCCTCACGGCCTCTGGCCCGTCGATTTCGATCCTGGCCACCCCCACCCCGTGCGCGCGGAGCGTCTGCATGTCACCGAGCGCCTGCGCGTTCTTCAGGTGCTCGAACGAATAGCCCGCCTCGGGGATCTCGATGTCCTCGGCAGCGGGCTGGTACAGCTGAATGAAGAGGCCGTTCGGCGGACCTCCCTTGTGGAACTGGCCGGTGGAGTGCAGATACCTCGGCCCGTAGCCGAAGGTCGTCGAGCATTTCGTGCGCTCGCGCAGCGCCACGCGCAGCTCGGCAACGGCGGCGTCCAGCTCGTCGGAAGGCGGAGCGAACGCCGTTATCGCGATGTAGTGGGGTGGCGCCGCGCCCGCGAGGAGCTCGTCCAGCGACCCGGGCTCCACCTCCGGCAGCCCCTCCTTGAGGATGCGCGCCGTGTTGTCCTTCGCCTCCTGCACGTTCGGCTGGTCGAACGGATTGATCCCGAGCGCCCAGCCGGCCACCGCCGTGGCGAACTCGGCGAAGAAGAAGATCCGCCCGAGGTCCGCCGCGCCGCCGATTATCCGGCCTGTGGTGGTCGGGTGGCCCGCCCGGCCGAGCGCCTCGATAGCGGCGTCCAGCTCCTCGTCGGGCTCGTCCTCGTTGCGCAGGTAGGCGAAGACGCGGTCGTCGCCGTAGACCTCCGGCGGCCCCAGCGGCTCGTTAGCCACGGGCAGGATGCCCTTGCCGTGCTTCCCGGTCGACTCGGCGATCAGCTGCTCGACCCAGAGCCCAAAGCTCGAGATCGGATCCGAGACCACATAGGTGAGCTTGTCGCGGCCGTGCTGGGCCAACTCACCCATCACGCATCCGAGCCACAGGCCCGAGTTCGACCGGGGCGAGTCGAACTGAGCGCAGTTCTGCTCGGCCACCTGCGCCTGGTGGAGCATCGCCTCGATGTTGACCCCGGCGCATACCGCCGGCACGAGGCCGAAGTGCGAGAGCACGGAGTAGCGGCCACCGATGTCCGGGTCGTTTTCGAAGACGTGCCGGAAGCCGCGCTCGCGCGCCAGCTCAACCAGTGGGCTGCCCGGGTCGGTCACGGCGCAGAAGCGCGAGCCGTCGCCCCCGGTGCGCTCGTAGAAGTAGCGCATGTGCGAGAGCGTCTCGACGGTGCCGCCGGACTTCGAGGAGACGATGAAGAGCGTCTTGTCGAGGTCCACCGCCTGCTCGATGTCACGGATCGCCCCGGGGTCCGTCGAGTCGAGCACGTGCAGCCGCATGCCGTCGGGCACGTCGCCATAGGAGCGCCGGATCACCTCGGGGCCGAGGCTCGACCCGCCCATCCCGAGGAGCACGGCGTGCTCCAGTCCGTCCGCCCTGGCCGCGTCGGCGAACTCGCGCAGCTCCCCGGCGTGCTCGAGCATCTTCTCGCTGATCGTGAGCCAGCCGAGCCGATTGCCGATCTCCGGCACTCCGGGGCCGCCCCAGAGCGACTCGTCGTGCGCCCAGATTCGCTGAGCGACATCCTCGCGTTGCGCCGTCTGCACACGCTCGATCACCGGCGGCTCGAGCTCGCCGGGCAGCGTTGCCTTGATCGTCTTGGGCCTGCCCGTGACGATCGCCTCGCGCGACAGCTCGATCCCGCCGATCAGCGCGTCGAAGGGATCCACGAACTTCTCGATGCCGTCGCGCAGCAACTTCTTCGTCACGTCGCCCATGTCGATGCCCGCCGCCGCAAGGCGCTCCAGGTCCTCGGTTGGGTCCTGATCCGCCGTGGGGCCGGTCACCTCGAGCTCCTCGGCGCAGGAGAGCATGGTCGGCATCGGCATCGTGTTCACCGTGTCCGGCGCCACGAGCGAGTCCACGTACTTGGTCTCGGGATAGTGCGGGTCCTTCACGCCAGTCGAGGCCCACAGCGGTCGCTGCACCATGGCGCCGGCGTCGCGGAGCGCGGCGAAGCGCTCACCGCGGAACAGCTCCTTGAAGCGCTGGTATGCCGCTCGGGCGTTCGCCACGGCCGCGATTCCGCGCAGTTCCTCATGGCCCACCTCGGCAAGGCGCTTGTCCACCTCGGTGTCCACGCGCGAGACGAAGAAGCTGGCCACCGAGTGCAGGTCGAGGGACTCGCCGGCCTCGAGGCGGCGCCCCATGCCGCGGATGAAGGCCTCGGCGATCGCCGTGTAGGACTCCACCGAGAACAGCAGCGTCACGTTCACGTTGATCCCGGCGGCGGTCGCCTCCTCGATGGCGGGCACGCCAGCCTCGGTGCCGGGGATCTTGATCATCAGATTCGGGCGGTCGACGCGCTCCCAGTACTCGTGCGCCTGCTTCAACGTGGCCTCGGTGTCGTGCGCGAAACCCGGCTCGACCTCGAGTGAGACGAAGCCGTCCGCGTGGTTCGCCTCGTCCCACACCGGCCGCAGGACGTCGCACGCGAGCTGCACGTCCAGCACGGCGATCTCGTCGTAGATCTCGCGCGCGGACAGCCCCTTGGGCGCCAGCTCGGCGATCTGCTCGTCGTAGTCCGTCGAGCCCAGGATCGCCTTCTCGAAGATGGCGGGGTTCGAGGTCATGCCACGCAGGGACAGCTCGCGCTCGAGGCGCGCGAGCTCGCCGGAGGTGATCAGGCTGCGGCGGATCTGGTCTAGCCAGACGCTGGTGCCGGCGGCCGTGAGCGCCGCGAGCCTTTCATTCACTCCTGCGCCGACGCTCATCGCTGCTCCTTTCAGGTGCGGGCCGAAGTCCGTTCCAGCACGCCGCGCGCTCGCTCGGCGACCTTCTCGGGCGTGAAGCCGAAGTGCTCGTACAGGTCGGGTTGCGGGGCGGACGAGCCAAAGGTTGTCATCCCAATCGCCTCGCCATCCTCGCCGATCCAGGTGCTCCAGCCAAGTGGGGTCGCCGCCTCCACCGACACACGCGCGCGCACGGAGCGCGGCAGCACGCTCTCGCGGTAGTCGTCGTCCTGCTCGGCGAAGCGGTCCAGGCAGGGCGCGGACACCACGCGCGTTCCGATTCCGTCCTGCTCGAGCAGGTCCGCGGCCTCGGCACAGATGTGCACCTCGGAGCCGGTGCCAATCAGGATCAGCTCGGGCTCGTCCTTCGAGGACTCGCGCAGCACGTACGCACCGCGGTCGATGGCGTCTGCCGGGATCTCGTCCGGATTCCAGATCGGCAGGCCCTGGCGGCTGAGCACGAGCGCCGTCGGCGTCTCCGTCTGCCCGATCGCGAACTGCCACGCGAGTGCCGTCTCGTTCGCGTCCGCGGGGCGCACGCAGTACATGTTCGGCTGTGCGCGCAGGATCGCCAGCTGCTCCACGGGCTGGTGCGTCGGCCCGTCCTCGCCGAGGCCGATCGAGTCGTGCGTATAGACGAAGATCGAGGGGATCTCCATCAGCGACGCAAGCCGGACCGCGGGCTTCTGGTAGTCGAGGAAGTTGAAGAAGGTCGAGCCGAAGGCGCGCCACCCGTGCAGCACGAGCCCGTTCACGATCGCGCCCATCCCGTGCTCGCGCACCCCGTAGTGCACGTTGCGGCCGCTGAAGTCACCGGGCGCCACGGACCCGCCGTCGTCGATCACGGTGAGCGTCGAGGGCTCGAGGTCCGCCGAGCCGCTCACCAGCTGAGGGACGTTGCCGGCAACCCACTGGATCACCTGCTGCGATGCCTTGCGCGTGGCCACGTTGCCGTCGTCCGGGCTGAACTTCGGGACGCCGTCATCCCAGTGGTCCGGTAGGCGACGCTCGATGATCAACTCGAGCTCGGCCGCCGCCTCGGGCTCGGCGTCGCGGAACGCGGCCAGCCGCTCCGCCCACTCGACCGCGAGCTCCTCGCCGCGCTCGCCCGCCTCCTGGAAGGGCTGGCGAGCCTCGTCCGGCACGTAGAAGAACTTGTCCGCGGGCCAGCCGTAGACCTCCTTGGTGAGCTTCACCTCCTCCTCGCCCAGCGGCGAGCCGTGCGCCTGGTAGGTGTCCTGCTTGTGCGGCGAGCCGTAGCCGATGTGCGAGCGCACGATCACCAGCGAGGGACGGTCGGCCACCTGCTTCGCCTCCTGGGCCGCCCGCTCGAGCGTCTCGACGGACAGGTCCTCCCCCACGTCCTGCACGTGCCAGCCGTAGGCCTCGAAGCGCTTGCCGACGTCCTCGCTGAACGACATCGAGGTCTCGCCGGCGAGCTGGATGTGGTTGTTGTCGTAGAAGACGATCAGCTTGCCGAGGCCGAGGTGACCGGCGAGCGAGGAGACCTCAGAGCCCACCCCCTCCTGGATGTCGCCGTCGCTCGCGATCACGTAGGTGTGGTGGTCGATCAGCTCGTGCCCCGCGCGGTTGAAGCGCGCCGCCAGCATCTCCTCCGCCAGCGCCATCCCGACGGACATCCCCAGCCCCTGCCCGAGCGGGCCGGTGGTGGCCTCGATGCCGGGCGTGTCGCGGTACTCCGGATGGCCGGCGGTGGGGCTGCCGAGCTGGCGGAAGTTCTTCAGATCGTCGAGCGTGAGCCCGTAGCCCGAGAGGTAGAGCGTCGAGTAGAGCAGCATCGAAGCGTGCCCGGCCGAGAGCACGAAGCGATCGCGGTCGAACCACTCGGGGTGCTTGGGGCTGTGCTTCATCACCTTGGTGTAGAGGGTGTAGGCCAGCGGCGCCAGCGCCATCGGCGTGCCCGGATGACCCGACTTCGCCTTCTCCACCGCGTCCATCGACAGCGTCCGGATCGTGTTGATGGAGAGCTCGGCGAGCCCGTTGATGCTGGTGGTCATTCGATTCCCTCGGTTGTGGTGGCGTGCGACTTCTCAGTATCCCGATCCGCCGCGATCTCAAAGGCCGCGAGGACACCTGCGCCGATCACGCCCGCGTCCGCGCCGCCCTCTGCCAGCGCGATGGTCACGCGCTGCCAGAGCGCAGGGAGTGCCCGGGACCCGGCCTCTCGAACCGCGCGCCCGAGAAACAGGTGGGACGCGCGCGAGAGCCCGCCGCCGATCGCGAGCCGCTCGGGCTCGAAGACGTTCACGTACGTGGCGATGCCCACGCCCAGCATGCGCGCGAAGTTCTCCATCAGGAGCAGCGCGTCAGGATCGCCCGCGTCGGCGGCTGCCACGAGCTCGCGCCCGGACACCTTGCCGTCAGGGCCGAGGCGGGCGGCCAGCGCGCTGTTCGCCTTGTCGGTGGCCAGCTCGGTGGCGTCGCGCTCGAGTGCCTGGCCGGAGCAGTAGGCCTCGAGGCAGCCGTGATTCGGGCAGTTCCCAGGGCATGGCGGGCCGTCGGGGTTGATGGTCATGTGCCCGAGCTCCGCCCCGAGGCCGTTCGCCCCGCGGAAGGTCAGGCCGTCGATCACGATCCCGCCGCCCACGCCAGTGCCCAGCGTGAGCATCAGCAGGTGGCGCGCGCCGACGATGTGCGCCTCGGCGAGCGCGGCGCAGTTCGCGTCGTTGTCCACGAACACCGGGACGCCGAACCGGCGTCCCAGCTCCTCGCGCAGCGGCACTCCCGTGAGCGGGATGTTCACGCTGCTCTCGACGGTCCCAGTCTCGTAGTCGATCTGCGACGGCACACCCACACCGATCGCCTCCGGCTGGCCGGCGGCCTTGATCACGTCGCGCACGGCGTGCTCCATTCCGTCCAGCAGGGCGTCGGTGCTGAGGAGGACCGTCGGATGCTCCACCGCGTGCGTCGCGGTCACACCGTCGACTGCCGCGACGGCGATCTTCGTACCTCCTACGTCCACTCCCAAGACCACGCGGGATTCCTATCTCCGGGAACGCGGTCCTGCAAGCTTCGCGGATCAGGCTGCGGCGCGGTATCTCTGGAGCAGCGACCGCCAGCCGCCGTCGGATCCGACGGACTCGCGCATCCCCGGTCCGGCCTCGCCATGTACCTCGAATCCGCGGTGCTGGAGCGTCACGCGGGTCTGGTCCTCCTCGGCATCGAAGCGAACCTCGACCTCCGTTGCCTTCGCCGGATCGGGGTCGAACTTCCACTCAGGGGTGAGGTGCCAGGCGAGCAGGATCCGGTCGGGCCGATCGACCTCGCGCACGTATCCCCAGTCGCACTCGCTGCCGTCGCGACACTGGCCGCGGACGGCCAGACCAACCGCGACATCGCCCAGGCGCTCTACGTGACGCCCAAAACGGTCGAGGTTCACCTCACAAATGCGTACCGGAAGCTGAACATCGCCTCCAGGCGCGAGCTGCCCGCAGCGCTCACCCCCGCGTAGGGGTCCGCTGCGAAAAGTTAGGGGGTAGGTGTAGGGGTCGCCTCGATGCGAGCGGGCCCCTGAGGCCCGATGCTGCTCTCAATGCAGCGCCGGCAACTGAACCTGAGCCTCGACCTCGAGCTCCTCGACGGGGAGCTCCATGGCCGTTGCCACGACGGAAACGGTGGCGATCACCGCTTTTCCGGCTGGCTCGGCCTCATCGGGGCCATTGACTCGCTCGTATCCGACGACGGAAAGAGGAACACAATGCTGATTTCCCAGAGCAGCCGCTTCGCCGAGCTCCAGTCCCGCATCGAGGGCCAGGTCCTGATGGCCGGCGACGATGCGTGGGACGCGTCGCGCCAGACCTTCAACCTCACCCACGATCAGCAGCCTGCAGCCCTCGTCCGCGTCGCCAGCGCCGGGGACGTAGCCGAGGCGGTGCGCTACGCGGCCAAGCACGGCCTGCGCATCGCCCCCCAGTCCACCGGCCACAATGCAGGGCCGATCGACGGCCTCGAGGACGCGCTGCTCGTCCGTACCGACGACCTCAAGGAGGTCAGCATCGACGTCGGCGCGCGCCGCGCCCGCGTGGGCTCCGGCGTGCGTTGGGGCGCCGTGGCCGACCAGGCCTCCGCGGCCGGGCTCGCACCGCTCTCGGGATCCTCGCGTGACGTGGGCGTGACCGGCTACTCGCTCGGCGGCGGCATGGGCTGGCTCGGGCGCAAGCACGGCCTCCAGGCGAACGCCCTGACGGCCGTCGAGCTCGTGACCGCGGACGGCGAGCTGCGCCGCATCGATCACGACAACGAGACCGACCTGTTCTGGGCAGTGCGCGGAGGCGGCGGGAACTACGGCGTCGTGACGGCGCTCGAGTTCGAGCTCTTCCCCACGCCGGAGCTGTACGCGGGCTCGCTGTTCTTCCCGTTCGAGCGCGCGTCCGAGGTCATGCACGCGTGGCACGACTTCGTGGCGGCGGGGCTACCGGACGAGATCACCACCGTCGGCCGGCTCATGCAGTTCCCGCCGCTCGAGGAGGTCCCGGAGATGGTCCGCGGCAAGTCGTTCGCGATCCTCCAGGCCGTGTACCTCGGCAGCGAGGCGGACGGCGCCGAGCTGCTGCGCCCGCTCACGGACCTCGGCCCCGAGATGAGCACGTTCGCGATGGTCGAGCCGAACACGCTCGGCTACCTGGCAATGGACCCGGACCAGCCGATGCCCTACGTGGGCTCGTCGCGGCTCGTGTCCGACGTGAGCAGCGCCGGGATCGACGCGTTCATCGCCGCCTCGGGCCCCGGGTCCGGCTCCGAGCTCGCGAACGTGGAGCTGCGCTCCCTCGGCGGCGCCCTCGCTCGCCACACCCCGGGGCACGGCGCGCGGGCGACGCTCGACGGCGACTACCTGATGTTCGCCGTCGGCGGCGTGTTCACACCGGACGGGTACGGCGAGGTGCAGCGCCAGGCCGAGTCCGTCTCGGAGGCCATGGCCCCCTGGGACGCCGGCACCCGCTACCTCAACTTCGAGGAGGGCGAGGACGTCGACGCGCAGGTGTTCTTCGACGCCGACAGCTGGCGGGTCCTGCGCGCCCTGCGGACCCACTGGGACCCGAAGGGCCTGTTCCTCGCCAACCACGAGATCTAGGAGTCGCAGGCAGGACGAAGCGGCGGCCGGGGGCACCCGCCCCGGCCGCCCTACGCCGCGCGGTTCCTCAAGTCGAGCGGCGCCTCTCCGCGCTGGCGCTTGAAGGCGCGGCTGAACGCGAACTGGTCGTTGAAGCCGAGGCGGTCGGCGATCTCCTTCACGGACAGGTCGCTGAACCGCAGCAGGCGGGCGGCCTCGAGCAGCACGCGCTCCAGGATCAGCTGCTTGGTGGTGCGGCCGGTGAGTCGCGTGAGCGTGCGCGACAGCGTGCCGGTCGTGACCCCCAGCTCGGCGGCGTAGTGGCGCGCCTCGTGGTTCGACGTGAAGTCGCGCTCGAGCGTGTCGACGAACTCTCTGTGGAGCTGGACGTCCGCGCTCGTGGCGCCGCCGCCCTCGAGCTGGGCCTCCCGCCAGCGCTGCGCCCAGAGAAGCGCAGCGGACAGCAGGTTGCGACGCAGCTCCGCGGACTCCGGAGCGGGCGGCCGCGCCATCTCCACGCGCAGGAGGTCGAGCAGGGAGTCGAAGCGGGCGGCGTCCTCCTCGGGCACCGTCAGCGGCGTGCAGGACTGGCCCGAGAACAGCCAGCGCCGCGCGCCCGACAGCCACTCGTCGTCGAAGCGCACGACGTAGCCGCGCACGCCCTCTGCGCGCTCGAACTGGTGCACCTGTCCCTTCGCGATCACCGTGAGCGTGTGCGGTCCGAACTCGACCGGCGCCCCGTCGATCAGGTGTCGCCCTGACCCCTCGCGCACCCAGACCAGCTCGTGGTAGGCGTGCCGGTGCGGCTCGCGAACTTCGTCGCCCTCGATGCGATCGAGCTCGAGCGAACGCACCTCCAGGGCATCGGCTTCGGCGGGCAGATCGTCGACCGTGGGCTCAGTCATCTCGGACATTGTCGAGAATCGGCGCATGAACCTCGATGCCTTCCCCCGCGAGCCCCTGCTTTTCGGCCCGTCGCCGGTGCATCCGCTGGACCGTTTGACCGCCCATCTGGGCGGCGCGCGGCTGTGGGCGAAGCGCGACGACTGCAACAGCGGCCTCGCCTACGGAGGCAACAAGACGCGCAAGCTCGAGTACCTGGTGGCCGACGCGCTCGCCAAGGGCTGCGACACGCTCGTCTCGATCGGCGGCGTTCAGTCGAACCACACGCGGCAGGTGGCCGCGGTGGCTGCGCACCTCGGCCTCGGCTGCGTGCTCGTGCAGGAGAGCTGGGTCGACTGGCCGGACGTGATCTACGACCGCGTGGGCAACATCCAGCTCTCGCGCATCATGGGCGCCGACGTCCGGCTCGTGGAGGCTGGCTTCGGGATCGGCTTCAAGGAGAGCTGGGAGCAGGCGCTCGCGGACGTGGAGGCGGCGGGCGGCACTCCATACGCCATCCCCGCCGGCGCCTCGGACCACGAGCTCGGCGGCCTCGGCTTCGCGCGCTGGGCCCAGGAGGTCGCCGAGCAGGAGCGCGAGCTCGACGTGTTCTTCGACACGGTGGTGGTCTGCTCGGTCACCGGCAGCACCCAGGCCGGGATGATCGCCGGCTTCGCGGCGCAGGAGGCCGAGCGGCGAGTGATCGGGATCGACGGCTCAGCGCGCGCGGCGGAGACGCGCGACCAGGTGGCGCGGATCGCGCGGCGTACGGCAGAGCTGATCGAGCTGGGCCGGGACCTGCGCGAGGACGAGATCGTCCTGGACGACCGCTACCACGCGGGCACCTACGGCATCCCCGACGAGCAGACGCTCGAGGCGATCCGGACCGCGGGGCGGCTCGAGGGCATGATCACCGACCCCGTGTACGAGGGGAAGTCGATGGCGGGGATGATCGACCTTGTGAGTCGTGGCGAGATCGAGCGCGGCTCGAACGTCCTGTACGCACACTTGGGCGGGCAGCCGGCGCTGAGCGCCTACGCGGGCCTCTTCCGCTGATGGCCGAGCGGCTGGTACGCGGTGCCGTGGAGGCGTTCATGGCCCGGGATCTCGACGGGATCCTCACCCGTGCGGCACCCGAGATCGAGCTGCGCTCGCTCCTCACCGAGGCGGAGCGGCCGCTCTACCACGGCCACGACGGCGTGAGGGAGTGGTTCGACGCGGTTTTCGGCGTGTTTCCCGATTGGCGCCCGCAGCCGCGGGCCGCGTCCTACGACGAGGACGGTGCCGTCGTGATCCCCCTCGACGTCACGGCCACGGGCGTCGGAAGCGGCGCTCCGATCGACCAGACCTATTGGCTGGGGGCGCGCGTACAAGCTGACAAGATCATCTTCTTCGGTTTCTTTCGAACCGAGTCGGACGCCATGGACGCGCTCACATGATTCCCCCGGACACATCGATCGGAAAGGTGCGCCTGCGCGTGGCGGACCTCGACGACCTCGCCACGTTCTACGAGCGCGTGGTCGGCCTCGATGCGGTTGAGCGCGAGGGTGGGCTCGCGCGCCTCGGCCCCGCTGGGGGCGAGCCTGTGATCGAGCTGGTGAGCGCCCCCGACGCCCCGCGGGCGCCGACCTTCAGCACGGGTCTCTTCCACCTCGCGATCCTGGTGCCCGACCGCGCCGAGCTGGCGCGCTCGCTCAAGCGGCTGGCCGGCGCCGGCTGGCGCCTCACCGGTGCCTCCGACCACCTCGTGAGCGAGGCGCTCTACCTCCGGGACCCCGAGGGCAACGGGATCGAGATCTACCGCGACCGGCCCCGCGAGGAGTGGCGCCGAGAAGGCGACGAGCTGGCCATGGCCACGCTGCCGCTCGACCTCGAGAGCGTGCTCGGCGAGCTCGAGAACGGCGATGGCCCGGTCGACGGAATGCCCGCGGGAACCACCATGGGCCACGTTCACCTTCAGGCTGCGGAGATCCCGCCCGCCGAGGCCTTCTACAGCGGCGCCCTCGGCCTCGACGTGATGGTGCGCTCCTACCCCGGCGCGCTGTTCCTGGCGGCCGGCGGCTACCACCATCACCTCGGGCTCAACACCTGGCAGAGCCAGGGCGCCCCGGCGCCGCCGGAGGGCGCGCTTGGGCTGGACCATTACGAGCTCGTGCTGCCGACCGCGGCGGAGCGCGACAGCGCCGCGGACCGCCTGGCGCAGGCCGGCGCCGACCCGCAGCGCAGCGACGAGGGCGTACTCGCCACGGACCCGTCCGGCAACCGCGTGCTGCTCACCGCCCGCGACTCGTAGCCGCGCTAGCGCTGCGCGAGCAGGAAGTCCACGAGGCTGTCGAGCTCGGCTGAGCTCATCCGGCTCGCGAAGTCGTCCGGCATCGCGCTGAAGCCTCCGTCGCCGGCGGGGGCGGTGATCTGGGCGATCAACGTCGCGCGGGTGTGGTGCTCGAGCGCGCTGTCCAGGTCCGGGCCCATCTGGCCGGTCGAGCCCGCGGCGGCAAGCGCGTGGCAGCTGCCGCAGCCCATGCGCGCGAAGACGGCGCGGCCGGAACCGTCCTCCGGAGCGGCGCTGGCTCGCGGATTGTCGCTCCCGCCGTCGATCCCCACGCCGAGCGCGACCGCGCCGAACGCCAGCGCGGCCGCCACGAGCCCTGCGACGAGGGCGTCCCTCATCCCTCCGCGGGCTTCGGTGCGCCCCGACGCCGCAGCGCAGCGGTGAAGAGCGCCGCGAGCAGCCCGGCGCCGAGGGCGATCCCGAGCGCACCCGCGAGCGTCACACCGGCACCCGGGTCAGTGGGCGCGGCCGATGTCGGACGCGCGGCCGCCGTGGCCGACTCTCGGCCTGCGCCGATCCGGACGCTGCCCAACTGGTGAACCTGCGAGAAGTCGTCGTCCACCGCATACGTCCAGCGCCCTGCCGACGGGAACGCCACGTGCGCTCGGTAGACGCCGGCCCGCTCGGTCGGCTTCGCCGGAAATGCCTTTTCGTCGCCGCCCTGAGCTTGGCGTATGAGGACCCTGGGCTGGACGCCCTCGAGTGGCGTGCGACCGTGCTGCAGCACGGTGAGGTCGACCATCCACACCTCACGCGGTTGCGTTCCCTCGGGCAGGGAGCTGAGGCCGACTGTGGCCCACCCACCCGCGAGGCTGGTGGCCGGCGCCATGAGGGCAACCGCGAGCGCCGTGGCGGTGAAGAGCGTGATTCGGTTCATGCCCTCTCTACACGCCCTGCGCAGCTCCGGTTCCCTCGTGCTCGGACCTGCCCTCACGGCGCCGCCGTAGTCGGTGAGGATGGAGCTCGCCACCCACATCGCGCTCGGCCTTGCCATGGCCGCCTCCGGGCTTCAGGTGCACTGGCACGAGTCAACCGCCATCGGGACGCAGACCGCCGGCCGGCTCGAGCAGGGCGTGCGCCTTCCCGCCGAGGGGCAGACCTTCTTCACCTGGGACCCGGTCCTGCGCCGCACCCCGAACCGCGCGTGGCGGCGATGGGGCACCGATCACCTCGTGCGCGTCGTGCTGCGCGTGGCGCAGCAGGATCACGCCGCCCACCCGCGCGCGGCCCGGATGGCGATCGGCGACCTGAGCCGGCCGCACGGCGGCGACTTCGGCCCGCAGTACGGCTACATCGGTCACGCGAGCCACCAGAACGGCCTCGACGTGGACGTCTACTACCCGCGCGCGGACGGCCGCGAGCTGGCGCCGCGCGACGCCAGCGAGATCGACCGGCGCCGTTCGCAGGAGCTCGTGGACCGCTTCCTCGCGGCGGGAGCGCAGGTGATCTTCGTTGGGCCGAACACCGGCCTCAGCGGGCCGTCCGGGCGCGTGCAGCCGCTCGCGCACCACGACAACCACCTGCACGTGCGCCTAGAACAGGAGTGAGTAGAGCCCGAGGCGTAGCGCAGGCAGAAAGGTCAGCGCGAGGTTCAGGATCGCGAGACCGATGAACAGGTTGCGCTGGCCGATCTGCCCGTTGCGGTGCCGGTCCTGGGCGCCGATCGCCGCCATGATCAGCGCGAGGAAGGGGCTGAGGAGCGTTGCGAGCAGCACCAGGGCCACGAGCGCGACATGAGGGTCGAAGCGAAAGCGGGCCCGGCGTGGCGCTCGGGGCACGTGCGGCAGCTCGATCCGCCGCTCCGCAAGCTCGCGCCGGTGCTGTTCGAGATCCGTGCCGCAGATGGCGCATCCGGCAGCGAACACGCTGACCGGCTCACCGCAGCCGGGGCACCTCGTCGCGCGCTTCACGGGAAGCAGGGTAGTTGCGGGTCGCACCCGGGCTCAGCCGCGGGCGAGGCGCGGGCGAGGCGGCTGCGAGAACAGACGCCAGAGCCCGGCTTCGGGGATTCGCTCGATGGCGAGGCCGGCAGCCAGGCAGTCCCCCTCGAGCATCGAGACGAGCCGCGGCTCCGGCGGGAAGCGGCTCATGGCGACGACCATCCGCACGCGCACCGCCACGGGGCGCTCCTCGATCCAGAGCACCACGAGTGGCGGGACGAGCACGGGCTCACCGGAGCGCGGGTCGCTCGTCTGGGGAGCCGGGCGCAGCTCCACCTCGAGCGAGCCACGGCTCAGGGGCCTTGCCTGCAGGAATGCCTGCACCGCCCGACGTTCGCCGATCAAGCTCTCTCCACTCCCGTTCTCGTGGCCTCCGTGCCGACCTTCCGTGTGCGGTCAGGCCATTCGAAGGTAGGTGCGATCGGGCGCCGCCGCCAGTCCGCAATGTGTCCATGGACGTCGCCTGTGGGACATAGGGTGGCGTCCATGACCCCGCATCGGATCAGGGCTTTCGCGCCTGGACGCGTGAACCTGATCGGCGAGCACACCGATTACAACGACGGACTCTGCTTGCCGTTCGCCATCGAGCTCGGCGTGATCGCGATAGCCGAGTTGCACGACGGCGACGACGTGACCGCGCCAGGCCTCGACGACGGCGCCCGTTTCCTCGAGGGCACGCTCGCGGAGCTGCGCAGCGCCGGCGTGGAGCTGCCAGGCGCCACGCTCGACATCGAGGGCGACCTGCCACAGCGGGTGGGCCTCTCCTCCTCGGCGGCTCTCTGCATCGCCCTCGCCCTCGCGCTCTACGGCGCGGCCGAGACGGCGCCGCCACGGCCGGTGAGGCTCGCGCGGCTGTGCTCCCGGGTGGAGAGCAAATGGGCCGGCCAGGACACGGGCCTGCTCGATCAGCTCGCGTCGCTGCTCGGCGAGAAGGGACGCGCCCTGCGGCTCGACATGCGCACGCTCGAGGCGCGCCCGATCGACCTTCACCTCCACGGTCACGTGCTCGCCACGCTCGACTCGGGCGCCTCGCGAAGCCTCGCGGCCTCGGGCTACAACGAGCGTCGCGAGGAGTGCCGCCGCGCGCTCGAGCTGCTCGGGCTCGAGTCGCTCCGTGACGCCGACGACGACTCGGGGCTCCCCGCCCCACTCGACGCGCGCGTGCGCCATGTGATCAGCGAGAACGAGCGCGTGGACGCGGCGGTGGCGGCGCTCGAGAGCGGCGACCTCGCGGAGCTCGGCGCGCTGCTGAACGCGTCGCACGCGAGCCTCCGCGACGACTACGAGGTGTCGGTCCCCGAGGTCGAGCGCACCGTGGCGGCCTGCATCGACGCAGGAGCGCTCGGGGCGCGCATCATGGGCGGCGGTTTCGGCGGCTCGGTGCTCGCATTGTTCCCGCCCGGAGCCGCGCTGCCGGACGGAGCGATCAGCGTTCGGCCTGGCGCGGGGGCTCGGCTTCTCTGAGCTCTGGTGCTTCTGCTAAAACCACCAACCGTGGATCGCCGGCTCGCCTACAAGAACCTGCGCACCGGCCTGATCGCCGGCGCGATCGCGATCATCGTCTTCGCGCTCAGCTGGGTCGTGGGGCTGGTGTATTGATGGCGGAGGAGGTCCGGGTCTCGGACCCGTCCGCCGAGGAGGCCGGCGAAGCGATCCACCTCCCCGGTCCGTCGTACCTCCCGGTGGCAACCGCGTTCGGCGTGTCGATCGCGGTGGTCGGCGTGGTGCTCTCCTGGGTCATCGTCGGGATCGGCCTCGTGATCGCGGTGATCGCGATCTGGCGCTGGATCGGCGAGACGCGGCGGGAGACGGCGGAGCTACCGCTCGAGCACTAGTTCTCGGGCGTTTACAGCAGCGGCGAAGGGGGTGGCCGCTTCAACGACCGTACTGCCTAATGGACCGTATAGGTACCCCAGGCAGGACAGTCGACTTCCTCAATGCTGTAGTTCTACGCCTCGGTGCCCGCGGCGTCTCGGGGTAGCGACGAGGTGGCGCCGTCGGCCACCCAGCAGCGCACGATGTCGCGCATCGAGAGCACGCCGACCATCTCGCCGCCGTCCACCACCACCAGGTGGCGGAAGCCGCCGCGGACCATCGCCTCGGCTGCTCGCTCGAGCGACCAGTCGGGCGCGGCAAATGTGATCTGCGGCGACAGGTGGTCGCAGACCCGCTCGCTGTTCGGGTCCTGGCCCTGGCCGACGGATTGGAGGACGTCGCGCTCGGTGATGATTCCGGGGCCGGGTTGCTCGGGGTCGATTACGACCGCCGCGCCCACCTTGCGCTCCGACATGGCTCGAGCGGCGTCGTGCAGCGTGAGACCGGGGCTCACGGTCACGACCATGCTGCTCATCCCTGTCGAAACCTGCATGCAGCTTCCTCCTGCGCTCGTGACAATCAGCTCAAGTCAGCGTACCCGATGATCCGAATTGGCACATCCGCCGTATTCCATTCCAGGTGCGGCCGTCAACGGAGCAACGACGCGGTGAGCTGTACAGGGACGCGCGGGCGGTAATTGCACGCCGTTATGGCGACGAGGACCTCTCCCTGGCGAGCGTGGCGCATGAGATCGCGACCTCACGCCGACAGCTCCAGCGGGCGTTCGCCGAGGCCGGCGGCACCAGCTTCAGCCGCGAGCTGCAGCGCATCCGGATGGCGCGCGCCGCCCAGCTCCTGCTCGACAACTCGCTCGCGGTCCAGGACGTGGCCGCCGCGGTGGGCTACCGGCAGGCGGCGCAGTTCGCCAAGGTGTTCCGGCGCTATCACGGCGACCCGCCCTCGAGCTTCCGCCGCTCGGCCGCGCGGCTCGCCGCCTAGCGCCGGGCGTTGCCCGGCGCGCAGCTATGCCCGCCGTTGGGCAAGCGCCGGGCGTTGCCCGGCGCGCAGCTATGCCCGCCGTTGGGCAAGCGCCGGGCGTTGCCCGGCGCGCAGCTATGCCCTTGTCTTGACTAGCCAATAAACTCGCGCGCCGTGGCGGATAGGGAGCCTCTTGAGACGGACGCGGCCAAGGGCCCGCCCGAGACCGATCCGAGGATCAGGGGGGAGAAGCACCCGGTTGCCCGGATGATCGGCATCGGCATCTTCGCTTCGCTGATCGGCATCGCGATCACGCTCCAGATCGACTGGTTCCCCGAGAACGCCGCCCCCGCCGCGACCAAGATCGACGATCTCTACGACGTCCTCCTCATCTGCTCGGTCCCCGTGTTCGTGCTCGTCATGACGATCGCGATCTACTCGGTGGTCCGTTTCCGAGCCAAGCCCGGGGACATGAGCGATGGGGCCCCGATCCACGGCAACACGCGCCTCGAGATCATCTGGGTGACGATCCCGTTCATCATGGTCACGGCACTCGCGATCTACGGCTGGATCACGCTCGACGATCTCGAGGCCAAGCAGAAGAACGAGATGGTCGTGAAGGTCACCGGCCAGCAGTTCACCTGGACCTTCGAGTACCCCTCGGAGAAGGTGAACAGCCCCGAGCTCGTGCTCCCGGTGGACAGGCCGATCGACTTCAGGATCCAGACGAAGGACGTGATCCATTCGTTCTGGGTGCCGCAGTTCCGGCTGAAGTCGGACGCCGTGCCCGGGCTCACCACGGCGATCAGGCTCACGCCCAACAAGGTCGGCCGCTACGAGGTGGTCTGCGCGGAGCTCTGCGGGCTCGGCCACTCGACGATGCGCCAGTTCGTGCGCGTGCTGCCGGCGTCCCAGTTCGACAGCTGGGTGAGCAGGCGGCGCAAGGCCGCGGGCGGCGGTGGTGGTGGCGGCGGCGGTGGTGGTGGCGGCGGCGGGCAGACCGCCGGGGCGAACGGCGAGGAGATCTTCACCTCTGCGGGCTGCGCCGGGTGCCACACGCTCAAGGCCGCGGGCGCGACCGCAACGGTCGGTCCTAACCTCGGCAAGCTGAAGAACGCAAGCGCGGCCTTCATCCGCCAGTCGATCGTCGATCCGAGCGCCGTAGTGGAGAAGGGCTACCAGGACGGCGTGATGCCACAGAACTTCGGCGAGCAGCTCTCTAAGGAGGAGCTCGACGCACTTGTGAAGTACCTTCTGGAGTCTCAGGAATGACGCTCACGCAGAGGCTTGTCGCACCCGGCTGGTACCGCGCAGCCCTGGGGACCGCCCTGGGGTTCAGCCTTGGCATGGGCATCGTCGTTGGCGTGCGTGCTCTCTACGGCTGGGACCCGGTCGTGGACTGGGACGCGATCATCACGGTCGGCGCCCTGGTGGGAGCGCCGTTCGGCTACCTGATCGGGATCGGCTGCTTCGACTACTGGTTCCGCTGGGCCTCGGGTGCCCCCACTATCCCCGAGGACCACTCGGGCCACGGCGCCACCGGCTGGCGCGACTACTTCCGCGTGAACACCGATCACAAGGTGATCGGCATCCAGTACATCTGCACCACGTTCTTCTTCTTCGTGGCCGGCGGCCTGATGGCGATGCTGATGCGCGCCGAGCTGGCCCAGCCGGGCACGCAGTTCGTGGACCCGAACACGTTCAACGGCCTCTTCTCGGTCCACGCCTCGCTGATGATCTTCCTGTTCATCATCCCGGTCTTCGCCGGGATCGCGAACTTCGTGATTCCGCTGATGATCGGGGCGCCGGACATGGCCTTCCCGCGCCTGAACGCGCTCTCATTCTGGATGCTGCCGGTGGCCGGCGTGATGATGCTGTCGTCCTACTTCGTCGAGGGCGGCGCATTCGCCACGGGCTGGACCGCCTACGCCCCGCTCTCCACCGAGACGCCGCTGGGCCAGCAGTTCTTCACAATCGGCGTGCAGTTCGCGGGCGCGTCGTCGATCGCCACCGCGCTCAACTTCCTGGTCACGATCATCACGATGCGCGCGCCGGGCATGACGTTCTGGCGCATGCCGCTGCTCGTGTGGGCCAACTTCACGACCTCGCTGCTCGTCGTGATCGCCACCCCGTTCATCGCCGGCTCCCAGTTCTTCGTGCTGCTCGACCGCACGATCGGCACGAAGTTCTTCGACCCGGCAGCGGGCGGCGACGTGCTGATGTACCAGCACGTCTTCTGGTTCTACTCGCACCCTGCGGTCTACATCATGATGCTGCCGGGGTTCGGGATCATCAGCGAGGTCATCTCGACGCACTCGCGGAAATCGGTGTTCGGCTACCGGATGATGGCGTTCTCGCTGGTGGCGATCGTGATCCTCGGGTTCACGGTCTGGGCGCACCACATGTTCGTGTCCGGGATGCAGAGCTGGATCCGCGTCCCGATGATGATCACGACGATGCTGATCGCGGTGCCCACCGGCATCAAGATCTTCTCCTGGCTGGCCACGCTCTGGAGAGGCGTGATCCACCTGCGAACGCCGATGCTGTTCGCGCTCGGCTTCATCACGATGTTCACGCTGGGCGGGATCAGCGGCATCATGCTCGCCGTCGTGCCGTTCGACATCTACGTGTCGGACACGTACTTCATCGTCGCCCACATCCACTACGTGCTGTTCGGCGGCTCGGTCTTCACGATCTTCGCGGGTATCTACCACTGGTTCCCGAAGATCACCGGCAAGATGTACGACGAGTCGCTCGGGCGGCTCCACTTCTGGCTCTCGTTCGTCTTCTTCAACCTCACCTTCGGCCCGATGCACCTGGTGGGCATCGACGGCATGCCGAGGCGGGTGGCCGACTACGCCGAGCAGTACGCCACCTGGAACCTCATCATCTCCGTCTCGGCGTTCATCTTCGGCGCCTCGTTCCTGATCTTCCTCTACAACATGATCACCTCGTGGCGGTATGGCCCGGCCGCGGAGGGCAACCCGTGGCGCGCGCACTCGATCGAGTGGCAGGTGTCCTCTCCGCCGCCGGTCTTCAACTTCGACGAGATCCCCACCGTGGTCGGCGGTCCCTACGAGTACGGCGTGCCGGGCGCGGTGCATGCGGTATTCAAGGAGAAGCAGCCGGCGGCGGTGCCCGCCCCGGCCGGCGGAGGCGGGTCGCCCCCGCCCACTGACCCATGAAGCGCCTCCTCGTAGTGGCGAACGAGACCGTTGCCGGCAAGCCGCTGATCGACGCGGTCAAGCGCCACGCAGCCGGTGACGAGGTCCAGGTGCACGTGATCAGCCCGCAGAACCAGCCGAAGCACGGCTACGTCGTCTATGACGAGCACACGCGCGACGCGGCCCAGAACCGCCTCGAGATAACCCTTGCCCTGCTCCGTGAGGAGGGCATCGAGGCCGACGGAGAGGTCATGGACCCGGATCCGTACTCCGCGGTGATGGACGCGCTCGGCGAGCAGGACTACGACGAGATCATCCTCTCGACGCACCCCGAGACGCGCTCCGGCTGGCTGCGCCAGGGTCTCGTCGACCGGCTCAAGCGAGCCACGCGCCGACCGGTGGAGCACGTGGTGGTGGATCTCGACACCGAGCGCGACGACGTGAAGCGCACGCTCGTGGTCGCCAACGAGACGATGGACTCACGACCGTTGCTCGACGCCCTCAAGCGCAAGGCGTCCGAGGAGCCACGGAGCTTCATCGTTATCGCGCCGGAGTCCAGCGAGAACGGCGAGGGCGACGAAGCCCACGAGCGGCTGGCACGCACGCTCACCGAGCTCTCGGACGCGGGCCTCCCGGCGGTGGGACAGGTGGAGCACCACGACCCCTACACCGCCATTCAGAACGCGCTCCAGTTCTACGCGCCGGATGACATCGTGATCTCGACGTTTCCGGAGACCCGCTCGGGCTGGCTGCGCGCGGACCTGATTGGGCGGGTTCAGGCCAGCACCGGCAAGCCCGTCGAGCACATTGTGAGCGAGGAGAGCTGATGGAAGCGGCCACCGCCCACGCCGACCACCACGGGCCACCCGCCGCGAACGTCTCCTCGCGCGTGGAGGCGCAGTTCCTCGGGATGCTGCTTTTCATCATCTCGGAGGTGATGCTCTTCGGAGCGTTCTTCACGGCCTACTTCTTCATCCGGGTGGTGGCCGACTCCGGCTGGTTCCCGATCGATGGCGTGGACCTCCCGAAGGCGATCGCGGGTGTGAACACGGCCATCCTGGTCTCGTCGAGCTTCACGATGCACTGGGCGCTCGAGGGTGCGCGCAACGAGAACCGCAATGCGCTGAGGGTCGGCCTCCTCACCACGGCGCTGCTTGGCCTCTCGTTCCTCACGATCCAGGTGAACGAGTACGTGCACATCGGGTTCGCGCCGTCCGACAACGCGCAGAGCACCATCTTCTACGGCCTGACCGGCCTGCACGGAGCCCACGTGTTCGTGGGGCTCACGCTCCTCACGTTCGCGACGGTCCGCGCGTTCCGCGGCCACTTCACCGCCAAGGAGCACCGCGGTGTGGAGGTGCCCGGGATCTACTGGCACTTCGTGGACGTGATGTGGATCGTCGTGTACTCGTCGGTCTACCTCCTCTAGATCGATGCTGAACCCGCTCAGGTCCGAGCAGGAGGCATTCCGCTTCCTGCTCTACGTCGTGGTCGTCGCGGCGGTGTTGGTCGGCATCGTGTTCGCCGTGCGCAGCCTCACGTGAGCTCAGACCTCGAGCTGGCCGAGCGGGCGGCCCGGGCGGCCGGAGAGGTTCTGATGACGTACTACGGCCGGGCGCCCGAGGGACTGGCTTCGAAGACGTCCGCCACTGACCCGGTCTCGGACGCGGACCGCGAGGCGGAGAGGGTGATCCGCGAGCTACTGACCACTGAGCGGCCCGATGACGGTCTCGTGGGTGAGGAGGGCTCTCGCGTCGACGGGAACCATGATCGCCGCTGGATCGTCGATCCGCTAGACGGGACCGTGAACTTTCTCTATGGCCTGCGGGCGTGGGGGGTGAGCATTGCTCTGGAGGACTCGGATGGTCTCGCCGTGGGCGTGGTCTTCAACCCCGTGAGCGGGGAGTGCTTCGCCGCCGAGCGCGGCAAGGGGACGACGATGAGTGGCCGGCCGATCCACGTGACGGACTGCCGCTCGCTGGACCGTGCGATGGTGGCCACGGGCTTCTCGTATGAATCCGAGCACCGAGCCGAGCAGGCGAAGCTGCTGGTGCAGCTGCTGCCGCGCATCCGTGATCTGCGCCGAGCGGGTGCCGCGGCGCTGGACCTGGCCTACGTGGCCACTGGGCGCGTGGACGCCTACTACGAGCGCGGGCTGAAGCGCTGGGACGAGGCAGCCGGCCTGCTCCTGGTGCGCGAGGCCGGCGGCGTGACCGCGGACCTGGAAGCCGAGCCGCACGGGGTGGTGGCCGCAGCCACCCCCGAGCTCCTCGAGGAGCTCATGCCGTTCGTGGGGTAGCGCCTGGCACTCACCGCAGCGGTGCCGCTGCCGCGGCGACGAGCTAGCCGCCGCTGTTCAGCAGATACTCGACCAGCGTCTGAATCTGCTTGTCCGTGAGGCGGCCCTCGAAGGAGGGCATCGCGTTGCCGAAGCCCGGGACGAGGAAGGCGTCCGGCTTGACGATCGACTCCTGGACGTATTCCTCGGGCGTCTGGCCCTTCGCGTACTTCGTGGCCGCGGCCTTCAGATCGTTCAGGTTTGGCCCGATGGTGCCGTTCGAGCCTGCCGGCGAGAACGTGTGGCACCCGGCGCAGCCGGCCGCCGTGAAGATCTGTTCGCCCGTCGTGGCCTGCGCGAGGCCAGCTGACGCGAGCGCGCCCTGGTCGTTACCGGGCTTCGCAGCCGCGGAGGCGACGTAGGCCGCCACGTCCACCGCGTCCTCACCCTTGACGAGACCCGCCGGCATGATGCTGTTCCGGCGCGGGTGCAGGATCTGCTTGTGGACGATCCCCTCGACCGTCTCGCGGTCGATGCCGTCGGACAGGGCCGTCTGGAAGGCCTTGTCGAGGCTGGGTCCCTGCGTACCGGCCGTGCCGGCGCGGGCGAGGGTGTGGCAGGAGCCGCACTTCTCCACGAACTCCGCCTTGCCCTTCTCAAGGTCGGGCTCGCTGCGCCCGCACGCCGCAAGGGGCAGCGTGACAACGACGGCGCACAGCACCGCCGCGAGGGTGTTCCGGGTGAGGCTCACGGGGCGGGAACACTACCCACTGGAGGGGCTGGACGCGGCTTCGATCACGCCCTCCGCAACGCTCTCCCAGGAGTAGTGGCGAGCGGCATCTGCGGCCAGCGCGTCGCGTGCCCGCTCGCGCTCGTCGGGGTCGAGCGTGAGCCACGTGATGAGCTTCTCGGCGATCTCCCGGACCGCGCCCGGACCGACCTCGAACGACATCAGCGGTCGCAGCTCCGGAGACAGCGCGGGTGCCAGCGTGGCCGTGACCTCCGCCATCCCGGAGTGGTTCGCCGAGAGCGGAAGGGCACCGCAGGCGGCCGCCTCCGCAGCGACCATCCCGAACGACTCCGGGAACGTCGAGGGCATCACCTGCGCCTCGACGGCGGGCAGGATGTCGGGAAGGTCGTCGTGCTCGAGGCGGCCCGTGAAGTGGATGCGCTCGGCCGCGGCAGGCGCCGCGCGCAGCCAGGCTTCGTCCACCGTGTCGAGAAAGGCCCGGAGGTACCTGAGCTCGCCGGGCGGGCCGCCTTCGAGCTCACGCCCGCGCGCAGCGATCTCCCGCAGCGCCTCGACATCGGCGCGGCGCAGCGCGTCCACGAAACTCTCGAGCGCCTCGCGATAGGTGCCGAAGCCAATCACGAGCAGCCGCGCGTCGGGCACCCGGTCGACCACCAGCGGCCACGCCGCGAAGAGCAGGTCCACCCCCTTCGACACGATCAGCTTGCCCACGAAGCTCACGATTCGGTCGCGGGAGAGGTCGAGCGTACGAAGCACGTCCGCGGTGCCCTGCTCGCCGCCCCAGCCGGCGGCCGGACGAGCGGCAATCCGTTCCAGGTTGGGCTCTCGGCGGCGGAACGTGTGCACGTCCACCCCCGGCGGCCCGAGCCGCGTGCGCTCACGGAGCGACGGCTCGTCCGCGAGCACCTCGAACAACGATTCGCCGGTGTGGTGCGAGCCCACGAGCACCCCGTTCGCGCCCCGGATCCCCTCGAGCGCGTACGGCAGGAAGCGCTCGGGATGCGGGCGCACCGTGTACTCGAGCGCGCTGCCGTGGATCTTCACTGCGTACGGGACCCGCCCGCCGAGCGCGCGGGCGAGGATCACCGGCCCCATCACCAGATGGTTGGCGAGCGCCAGGTCCGGAGTGGGCACCGCCCGCACTGCCTCGACGTTCGCCGCGATGTAGTGCTCGAGCTCGGCGTCGGTGAGCTGCTCGAAGGGCTTGGCGTCGAAGCCCTCGTACTCGTCGGCCACGTAGACGGGCAGCACGCGCCCGATGTCCGGGATGTGGACCGTGACGCCCTCAGGCGGCTCGTAGTCGCGATCCTGGCAAAGCAGATGCACCTCATGCCCGAGCGCGGCGAGCGTCCGCACGAGGTTGGCGTTGTAGATGTTGCTGCCGGTGCCGCGCAGCAGGTAGCCGTGGAAGATCAGTATCCGCATGTGCCGCCGCTATTCTTCCGCGCCGATGCCCGCCCGCCAGAAGTATCGCCTCCGAGCCCGCTCAGACCGCGAGATCGTGCGCGAGGTCGAGCCGGGCGTGACCTACGTGGATCACGAGAGCGGTGAGGAGTTCCAGGTGGTGGGAGCACTGCTCCCGCTGGCCCCCTCGCCCAGCGACCTTCCCTACTCGGTCGAGAACCTGAGGCTATGCGGGTGCTCCCTCGAACAGCTTGTGCAGAACGACCTGAACGACTGCCCACACTGCGGCCGGCGCCTTCCGGCCGTCGAGCGCTGAGCCTCAGGGCTTTCGTCCTGCCGCTGCTGGTCGTGGCGGCGCTGGCCGGCTGCGGCGCGGACGACGAGCCGACGCAGACCACCCGGGAGCTTCCGGAGCTGTCGATCCCGAGCACGGAGACCGCTCCCCCGGCCCCGCAGACCGACACCCAGTCCACCACCGTCGATCCGGCCACGGAAACACTTCCGCCGGAGGGCCCGCCGCCGTCGGACACCGCTCCCGCGGACACGCCCGAGAGCGATACCGCGCCGCCCTCGGACAGCCCAGCCGAACGCTTCGAGGAGTACTGCAACGAGAATCCGGGCGCCTGCGGCTGACTCAGGCGAGCCCGCCGAGCGCCTTCTCGCGTGAGTCGAAGATGGTGAGGTGGCCGACCAGGCCGGTGATCTCGAACGGCCGCAACACGCGCGCCGTCGGGCACACGAGCACCATCTGCGTGTGGCGAGTCGCGAAATGCCGCAGGGCGTGCAGCAGAACACCGATTCCGGTGGAATCCATGAAGGTCACCTCGGAGAGGTCCACAACGACCCCTCGCTTGCCCTCGTCGGCCAGCCCGAAGAGACGGCTCCCCAGCTTCGGCGCCGTCATCGCATCGATCTCCCCCCGGAGCGACACGACGTGGGTTGTGTCGTCGACGGCCTCGTCGACCAACCCGAAGTCGATCACGGCCCGCAAGCTATCAGGAGCGCCCGACAGCCGCGTCAGTTCCGGTGAGCCGGCACCGGCGAGCTCGGCCGTCTGACCCGGGAGGGCGCAGGCACCAGCGGCTCGTGGTCGCGGCGGCGCTCGACGCCCGGCACGCGCGAGTGGTCACGCACCCTGCCGCGCCCGAGGTTCCAGGAGCCGAGCGGCAGCTTGATGCCGCCACCGCCGGGCCCGTCGCGGCCCGGACGGGGACCCGGGCCCTCGCCGCCACCACCGTCGTCACCGCGCGAATCGTCGTCGTCGTCCCGCAGCCGGAAGAACCAGATCAGCCACACGACCAGCAGCCCCACGTCGAAGACGCGGAAGCCGACCATGAAGATCCACCCCTCGGTGGTCATCGGTCGATGCTACCGCGCTGGCGAGCCCGGTTGAAGGGGAATTTTCTAGTTGGCGGGCTGGTTCGTCACGTGGTTGCTTGGAATGTACGTGACGCTGTACAGAAGCCGTGCGCCGTGATACGTGCAGCCGAACTTGGCCACCTCGCGCAGATCCTCGAGCGCGAACTGCTCCAGGCTCTTCGGCGGCTCGCAGCTGCCCTTCGGCCTCGAGGAGCGCCACCAGTTCGACCGCGCCAGGTTCGTGGCGAGCAGCGGCGCCCAGGTGGGCACCGTGAGCGCGATCCAGTTGCCCTTCTTGACCGGGATCGGCCGGTCGAAGGCGAAGGTCGGCTTGGACCCGAAGTAGGAGTCGAGCACGAAGCGGTCCGACTGGTTGATCAGCCGGTGGTCCAAGCGCTTCTTGCGAGTGCTGCCGCGCCGCAAGACCGAGATGCGCGCGGTGGACGGTGTGCCGAAGTTGTCCTCGAAGAAGCTGATCTCCTCGGCCGTCGGCTTCGCGAGCTGGACCGTGAAGGCCACCAGAACGCCGTCCCGGCGGATGTAGAACGGGTTCTCGGGTCCGCCCGAGGAGCGGCCCTGGTAGCCCGTCATCCTCACGGCCGCCACGCACGGCGCCTCGGTCGTGCCGGGACAGTTGAGCGCCGCGGCATCGGCCGTGCCGCCCAGCTCGACGATGCGGGCGGATGCGCTCGACGGCAGCGCCACGGCGGCCGCGAGCACGCAGATGAGCATGAGCATGCGCTTCATTACCGGGGTACCAACACCGGATTTCGCCTAAGTTGCGGCGGTCGGGCGGGCCTCACTTGTACCGGTAGGTGATTCGCCCACGGTCCAGGTCGTACGGCGACAGTTCGATCTTGACCCTGTCGCCGGGCAGGATGCGGATGTAGTGACGGCGCATCTTGCCTGAAATATGGCCTAGGACCTCATGCCCGTTGTCGAGCTGGACCTTGAACATCGTGTTCGGGAGGGCCTCGAGAATCTCGCCCTCCATCTCAATCTTCTCTTCCTTGGGCACAGGCGTGTCGGGCGCCTAGATGGCGCGGACGTTCACCGCCTTGGGACCCTTGTCGCCGTCTTCTTCCTCGTATTCGACCTTCGAGTTCTCGGCCAGCGACTTGAAGCCCTGTCCGTCGATCCCCGTGTAGTGAACGAAGAGGTCGCGATCGCCGTCATCAGGCGTAATGAAGCCGTAGCCCTTCTCGTCGTTGAACCATTTGACGGTTCCGGTAGGCACGTGGATTGCCCCTTCCTGCGTGTGCCCGGCCGGTCTTGCGCTCGCGACTCGGTACCACGGCACCTGCATGTTTCTACTACGTCGGCTTGCGCCGACCCTGACGGCACCACGCTACCAGCCGTGACCGCCGGAAGGCCATGAGAATGGGCTACGCGCCCTCGAAGGTCGCCTTCCCGGGACCCTCGGCGAGGAACGTCTCCACCGCCTGCCGCAGGTCGCTGGTCTCGAACAGCGGAGCGCCGATCGCGGCCGTCACGTCGTCCGCCCCTCGCACGCCGTGCTCGAGGAACGCCCGCACCACCCGCTTGGTCGCGTGGTGGGCGCGTGTGGGGCCCGCGGCGAGCCGCTGCGCGAAGCGCAGCGAGGAATCCGCCAGCTCCGCGTCCGGCAGCACGCGGTTGACCACATTCCAGCGCTCGAGTGTCGGCGGCGTCGTAGAGGCCGCCGCTCATCACGAGCTCGCGCGCCCGGGCGGGACCCGCGCGCTCAGCGATCCGCTGGGTGCCGCCCATCAGCGGCGTGAGCCCGATCACAGCCTCCACGAGCCCGAACTGCGCCGACTCACCCGCCCAGATCATGTCGCAGGCCAGCGACAGCTCCAGGCCGGCCGTGAGGCAGAGGCCCTGCACGGACGCGAGCGTCGGGAACGGCAGCTCCTCCATGCGATGTGTGATCGCGAGCAGGTCCGCGGTGAGCTGCGTGGCGTCGGACTCGGACAGGCCCTTGAAGACCTTCACGTCCACGCCGCCGGTGAAGTACTTCCCCTCCGCGCGCACCAGCAGGGCCCTGCAGCCATCGGTCTGGTCGAGCCCGGCGAGGATGTCGTCCACCATCTCGCCGTCGAACAGGTTCAGCGGCTGGTTGTCGATCACGAGGACGCCGAGGTCCCCGTCTCGTTCCAGCCTGGCGCGCTCAGCCACCGCGGAGCTGCGCCGCGACCTCGGCCAGCTCGCCCTCCTCGGGCTGGAGCGGCTGGCCCGGCAGCCGGAGCGGATCGTCGTCGTAGCGCGGGATCACGTGCACGTGAAAGTGGAAAACGGTCTGCCACGCCGCCGGCTCGCACGAGTTGAGCAGGTTGATGCCGTCGCAGTCGAGCGCGTCTCGCATGCGAAGGGCCAGCCGCTTGGACGCGGCGATCGTGTGCGCGAGGTCCTCCTCCGGCGCCTCGTAGAGATTCCTGGAGTGGTTGCGCGGGATCACGAGCGCGTGCCCGCGGGTCCACGGGTTGAGGTCCATGAAGGCGATCGTGTGCTCGTCCTCCTGGACCACCTCGGCCGGCAGCTCGCCCGCCACGATCTTGCAGAAAATGCAGTCGTCTGGCATGGCCGGTCAGCCTACAGCCAGCCCGAGCGCTTGAGGCGGTAGTAGAGCATCGAGCAGATCGCGAGCATGAGAAGCAGCACCCCCGGATATCCCAGCTCCCACCTGAGCTCCGGCATGTGATCGAAGTTCATGCCGTAGATGGCCGCGATTGCCGTCGGCACAGCGGCGATCGCCACCCAGGCTGAGATGCGCCGAACATCATCGTTCTGGCGCACTGCCACCTGCGCAAGGTTCGCCTGGAGCGAGCCGCTCAGCAGGTCCCGCATCGCGTCCAGTTGGTCGCGCGTGCGGATCAGGTGGTCGTTGACATCGCGGAAGTAGGTGCGGATCTCCGGATGTATCTGTCCGTAGTGGCCCTCCGAAAGCCGCTCGATGGGATCCACCAGGGGGGCGGTGGCCTTGCGGAAGCCCAACACCTCGCGTTGGAGCCGATAGATGCGCTCGGCCGGATTCGTGCGCTCACCCGAGAACAACTGCTCCTCCACCTCGTCGATATCCGTCTCGAGCCCCTCGATAGCGGGCACGTAGTCGTCCACAACCCGGTCGAGGATCGCATGCAGCACCGCGCCGGGACCGTGCTTGAGGCGGCGCGGATTCTTCTCCAAGTCCTCCCTCACCGACGTCAGCGCGCTCGCCTCGCCATGGCGGACGGTGATGATGTAGTCATCGCCTAGGAAAACCAATACCTCGCCCAGCTCGATGACCTCAGTCGGATCGACGTAGCGCGCCGTCTTGAGCACGAGGAAGATCATCTCCTCGTAGACCTCCAGCTTCGGTCTCTGGTGAGCGTCGATCGCGTCCTCAACGGCGAGGGGATGAAGGTTGAACTCGCGCTGGAGCGAGGCGAACTCCTCCTCGGTCGGCTCGTACAGCCCGATCCAGACGAACTTCCCAGGCTGATGCCGCTCGTCGTAGGCGTGCGTCAGGTCGACGTGGCCGTCGCGCCGCTTGCCGTCCTCGTAAATGGCGCAGTCGACGATCATCGCTTGGGATTGTGGCGGAGGGCTCCGGGCGAGATCGATCGCCTGCTGCCTGTCGCTCGCCTCTCCGGCGTAGGCGGCTTCCGCCAGCTCGGCGAGCAGGCGGCCCAACTCGGGGCCCGGCTCGATGCCGAGCTCCTCGGCCAGCTCGTCCCCTCGCACCGGCACCGGGGGTGGTCCCTTGCGCCGCCACTCGAGCGCCGCGGGCATCAGCTCCTCGGCGAGCTGGAGGTGAGCGTCGATCGCCCGCTCGGCGTTCTTGCCGCGGGTGGCGAGGCGGTCGGCCACCGACAGCAGCGTCACCTCCACCTCCACCGGCGACGTCCGCTCGAGGTAGCGGTAGACGGCGCGCCGGTCGAGCGGGCGCTCGTGGACCAGGAATCCGAGCACGAGGTGGTGACGGGTCACGGCCTCGAGGAAGCGGCAGAGGCGCTCGCTCATCCGGAGCCGGCGGCAGATCTCGCGCACCATCTCCTGGCCAAGCCGGTCGTGCCCCATGAACGTCACGCGGCCGTCCTCGCGCACGTGGTGGGTGGCGGGCTTGCCGATGTCGTGCAGCAGCGCGCCGAGGCGAAGCGCCTGACCGCGGGTGAGCTCGTCCGCCAGCGGGTCGTCCAGCACCTCGCGCAGCTCGCCGCTCGCCTCGTCCTCGAGCTCGATCAGCCGCTCCAGCACCTCGAGCGTGTGCCCGTAGACGTCCAGGTGGTGGTAGTGGCTCTGCTCGACGTCATGGAGGGCCGCGAGCTCGGGAAGGACCGCGCGCACGAGGCCGAGCCGGTCCGCGAGGGCTAGCGCGTCCAGCGTGCGTGGAGCCACAAGGAGACGGCGCAGCTCCGCGAACACGCGCTCGCCGGAGGCCTCCCCCACGCGCGGCGCCGCCTCGGCGGTGAGGCGCTCCGTCTCGGGGTCGGGTGTGAAGCCGAGCTCGGCGGCGAAGCGCACCAGGCGCAGAGGGCGCAGGGCGTCGTTCTCGTAAGCGGCGCGGCCGAGCACCCGAAGCGTGCGGTCATCGAGGTCGGCCTGCCCGCCGAGTGGGTCGATGAGCTCGCCGGTCTGCGGCGTGGCGGCGGCGGAGCCGACCAGTGGCCGCGCCATCGCATTCACGGTGAAGTCGCGCTTGGCCAGGTCCTCCTCGATCGTCTCGCCCTGGAGGCGGGCGAAGTCGTACACGCGGCCGCCGCGCCTATCGATCACCCGCCACGCCCCGAAGGCCTCCGAGAGCTGGAACACCGGCCCGCGCAGCTCGGCCGCGAGCTCGCGCGCCGCCCCCTCCGGGTCTCCCTCGACGGCGATGTCGATGTCCGTGACCTCGCGACCCAGGAGCTCGTCGCGCAGCGCTCCGCCGACTATCCAGGACGCGCTCACCGGACCGGCTCGCGGCGGACCCTCGGCAGGAGGCCGGTCGTGACCTCGTAGTTGATCGTGCCCATTCGCCGCGCCACCTCCTCGGCAAGTATCCGCTCACCGCCCTGCGCGCCGATCAGGACCACCTCGTCGCCGACCTCCGCCACCGGCTCCGCGCCCAGCGCCACGGTCACATTGTCCATGCTCACCGTGCCCACGAGCGGGTGGCGGCGGCCGCCGATGAGGACGTCGCAGTCGTTCGTGAGCGCCCGCCGCCAGCCATCGCCGTAGCCCACCGGCACGGTCGCCACCCAGGTGGCCTCCTTGGCTCGCCAGCGCCGCCCGTAGCCCACGCTCTCCCCCGGCTCGATGCGCCGCAACGACGCCACCCAGGAGTGCAGAGACAGCGCCGGCTCGAGGCCGTGCGCGTCCGGATCCGCCTGGAACGGATCGAGCCCGTAGATCGCGACGCCGCAGCGCACCATGTCGAAATGCGAGGCCGGCTCGCGCAGCGCCGCCGCGCTGTTCGCGGCGTGCACGAGGAGGTCGTCGCGGCCGACGTCGTCCACGAAGCGCCGGAACTCCACCAGCTGCGCATTGAAGAGGTCATCTTCCGGCTCGTCGGCGGTCGCGAAGTGCGTCATCAGGCCAACGGTGTTGGGCGCTGCGGCCAGCCGCAGCGCCAGGTCGCGGTCTCTCGTGCCGAGCCGGCCCATGCCGGTGTCGAGCTTCACGTGCACGCGCGGGGCAATCTCGGCCACCTCCTCCGACCACGCCACCACATCCGCGCCGGCATCCACCGCCACTCGGAGCTCGTCCCGCGTGAGCGCCCCCATCACCAGGATGGGCAGGTCCGCGGCGAGCCCGCGCAGCTCGGCGGCCTCGGCGGCGGTGGCCACGGCGAGCCAGGTTGCGCCGCCGGCCAGGGCGGCGTCCACCACGAGACCGACCTCGTGCCCGTACGCGTTCGCCTTCACCACCGCGCAGAGCGGCTTCGGAAGTCTCGCGCAGTTGCGCTCGACTGCGCCTACGTCGATGCGAGCGAGCGCACGCTCGGTCACGCCGCCAGCGCGCCGAGCACGTCCAGGCGCGTGACCACTCCCACGAGGCGACCGTCCACGACCACCGGAAGGCGGTTGTGGCCACTCTCGTGGATCAGCCGGGCCGCCTCCTTCACGCTCGTGTCCGGACCGACCGTGTCGGGCTTGCGGGTCATCATGTCCGCGGCGCTGGAGGCGAATGCCTTGCGCAGGCGACCCTCGTAGCGGTGAAGCGACTCGAGGAACACCGTGCCGCCGAACAGGTTGATGTAGTGCGGGATGTGGAGGTCGCCCTGGTCGTCCGGGAGCACCATGTCGGCCTCGGTCACGATCCCGACGAGCTGACCGTCGGCGTCCACCACCGGCAGACCGGGCAGCTCGTGCTCGCGCAGTGCGGCCACGACATCCTCGACCGACGTGTCCGGCGACACGGTCACGGGGTTGGGGTCCATGATTTCGCTGATCGTGTCGGGCACGGGCGCGAGGTTATCGGAGCTTCGGGCGTTTACGACAGCGGTGAAGGGGCTGGTTTCCTTCGACCGTCCTGCTTAGGCTTGCGTATGCATGCTTTAGGCAGGACGGTCGCCTCCTTAGTGCTGTCGTTCGCTCGTTCAGCGGAGCGTCAGGCCGTGGGGCAACGCCTCGATCACGTCGCCGGCCATCACGTGGTCGGTCCCGACGCGCTCGGCCGCCGCGCGGGCCGCCAGCACGTGGGCGAGGGCGCCAAGGGCTGCCGCCTCGAAGGCGTCCAGGCCCTTGGCGAGCAGGGCGCCGATCAGGCCGGAGAGCACGTCGCCGGTGCCGGCCGTGGCGAGAGCCGGCGTCCCACCGGGGCTGATGGCGACCACACCGTCGGGCCGCGCAACGATCGTGTCGTCCCCCTTCAGGAGCACGACCGCTCCGCTCCGCTCGGCCGCCTCGCGGGCGTGCTCCAGGCGATGGGCCGCCACCTCCTCAGTGCTGATCTCGAGGAGGCGCCCCATCTCCGCCTCGTGCGGGGTCAGAACGGTGGCAGCGTCCCGCGAACGGAACAGCTCGAGCTGTCCCGCATGTGCGTTCAGGCCGTCGGCATCCACGAGCAGCGGCGCCTTCACGGCCGGCGCCACGCCGCGCGCGAACTCCTGGGCGCTTTCGGCACGGCCGATTCCGGGGCCGAGCACCACCGCGCCCGCGCGTTCGGCCATCTCCTCCACGTCGGCCACACCTGCGGGGGTGTGGAAGCCGTCGTCGTCCGGCAGCCCGCGGCTCATCTGCTCGAGCAGGCGCAGGGCCACGGTCTGCTGCACCGGACCGGGCACGGCCACCTGGACATAGCCCGCGCCTGCGCGCGACGCCGATCGCGCGGCCATGGTCGGTGCTCCCGTCAGCCCCACCGAGCCGCCGACGACCACCACGACGCCCGATTCGAACTTGGAGCCGCTCGGCGTCCGGCGCGGATACAGGTCGAGCACGCGCTCGCAGATCAGGCCGGCCCTGCTCGCTCCGGGCGCGCCGCGGGGTATGCCGATCTCGACCAGCTCCACGCGTCCCGCGTGCCCCTTGCCGGGGTTCACGTGGAGGCCGACCTTCGAGCCATGGAACGTGGCGGTCACGAGCGCCGACACCGCCTCGCCCTCCACCTCGCCGTTCGATGCGTTCACGCCGGACGGCACGTCGCAGGCCACCACCGCGGCGTCCTCCTGGTTGATCGCCCAGATCGCGGATGCAACCGGCTCGCGGGGCGACCCCTCGAACCCGGTGCCGAGCAGGGCGTCCACGACCACGCCGGAGCCCGCGAGCCGCTCGCGCTCGAACGGCTCGGTGCCATCGAGCACGTCGACCTCGTAACCGTCCTCGCGCAGGAGGCGCGCGGCCACCAGGCCATCGCCGCCGTTGTTCCCCTTGCCGACCACGATCCGCACGGGGCCGGCGGCAGCCACCGAGGCGGTGACCCGCGCGAGCCCGAGCCCCGCCCGTTCCATCAGGTCAGCCTCGGGCACGCCCTGCTCCTCGATGGCCCATGCGTCGGCGGCGCGCATTTCGGCCGCCTCGTAGAGCGGGTCCGTCCAGTCCGGGAGGGCACTCATCGCAGGACCGCGACGGCGCCCGCCAGCTCGTCGGTGTGCGTGAGCGAGATCGCCAGCTCGCCGCCCAGCTCCGCCGCCCGGGCGGCGACGGTCCCGCTCAGCCGCAGCTCCGGGGCGGCATCGGTGGCCACCACCTCCACGTCGCGAAAGCTCCAGCCGGTGAGGCCGAGCGCCTTCGCCACGGCCTCCTTGGCGCAGAAGCGCGCCGCCAGGTGCATTGCCGGCCGCGCCCGACCCGCGGCGTACTCGCGCTCCGCGTCGGTGAACAGCCGCTCGGCCAGCCGCGGCCGCCGTTCGAGCGCGCGCTCGAAGCGCGCCACGTCGAGAAGGTCGATGCCCACGCCGCTCACCGCGGCTGAACATACGCCATACCTGCGCAGCCGGCCGAGCCGGCTGCTTGGCCAACAACGCCATACCTGGCGCAGCCGGCCGAGCCGGCTGCTTGGCTAACAACGCCAGGCTGGCGCAGCCGGCCAAGCCGGCTGCTTGGCGAACTACTCGACGGTTACGGTCTTGGCGAGGTTGCGCGGCTGGTCCACGTTCAGGTCGCGCGCGCGGGCGATGTAGTACGCCAGCAGCTGAAGTGGGATCACGGCCAGGATCGGCTGGAGGAGCCAGTCTGTGCGCGGCACCTCCACGACCTCCTCGGCGTACTCCTCGACCTGTGTGCTGCCCTCGGTGGCCACCGCGATCACGTGAGCACCGCGTGCCCGCACCTCGGCCATGTTCGACAGGACCTTGTCGAGCACGGGTGAGTCGGTGGCCACGCACACCACCGGCGTGCGCTCGTCGAGCAGCGCGATCGGCCCGTGCTTCATCTCGCCGGCCGCATAGGCGTCCGTGGGGATGTACGAGACCTCCTTCAGCTTCAGCGCGCCCTCCAGGCAGATCGGCAGGCCCACGTGGCGGCCGAGGTAGAGGAAGAAGCCCGCGTCCTTCCAGTGCTCGGCGATCGCCTTGATGCGCTCGTCGACGCTCTCCACCGTCGTTGCGATCGCATGCGGCATGGCGCGCAGCTCGGAGCTCAGGTTGTTGATCACGTCCTGCTCGAGCGCCCCCCGGAGCTGCGCAAGCTTCAGGGCGAACAGGTACATCGCCGCCACCTGCGCCACGAAGGTCTTGGTGGCGGCCACGCCGATCTCGAGGCCCGCGCGCGTGAAGAGCACGCCGTCCGAGTCGCGCGTGGCCTGGCTGCCCTGGATGTTCGTGATGGCGAGCACCGTTGCGCCCCGCTCGCGCGCGAGCCGCATGGCCGCGAGAGTGTCCGCGGTCTCGCCCGATTGCGAGATGCCGATCACGAGATCGTGCTCGTCGAGCACCGGGTTGCGGTACCGGAACTCCGAGGCGATGTCCATCTCCACGGGCAGCCGCGACCACCACTCGATCGCGTAGCGGCCCACCAACCCCGCGTGGTACGAGGTGCCGCACGCCACGATCACGACGCGACGCATGTTCTTCAGGAACTCGTCGGAGATGCCGATGTCAGGCAGCTCGACGCCCGCCTCGCCAACGCGGCCGGCCACGGTCTCGGCCACGGCGTCGGCCTGCTCGTGGATCTCCTTGAGCATGAAGGTCTCGTAGCCGCCCTTCTCGGCCTCCTCCTCGTTCCAGTCGACCCGGTCGGTGTCGCGCTCGATCTCCGTGCCGTCCGGGGAGATGAAGCGCGAGCCCTGGGGCGTCACGGCCACGATCTCGCCGTCGTGCACGAGCTGGACGTCGCGGGTCTCGGACATGAACGCGGGGATCGCCGATGCGATGAAGCTCTCGCCCTCGCCGATGCCGACCACCAGCGGGCACTCCTTGCGGGCACCGACGAGCACGTCGGGCTGATCGGCCGCCATCGCGACGAACGCGTAGTGGCCGCGCAGCTCGTTGTAGGCGAGCCGGACGGCCTCGATCAGATCGCCGGGAGCACCTGTGCTCGCGCGCGCCGCGCGCTCGGTTCCCAGTGCGAGGCGACGAGGTGCGCCACCACCTCGGCGTCCGTCTCGGACGTGAACTCGGCGCCCTCTTCGATCAGGCGCTTCCGCAGCTCGGTCCAGTTCTCGACGATGCCGTTCAGGACGATGTGGAAGCGCTCCGAGGTGTCCCAGTGCGGGTGCGCGTTCGCCTGGGTCACGCGGCCGTGGGTGGCCCAGCGCGTGTGGCCGATCCCTGTCGAGCCCTTCAGGTGCCCGTTCGACTCGGCGACCGCGTCGCGCAGGTGCTGGAGGTTGCCGACCGCGTGGACGCTGCCAATGGACCCGTTCGTGACGAGCGACAGCCCGGCCGAGTCATAGCCGCGGTACTCGAGGCGCTGCAGGCCCTGAAGCAGAAGATCGCGGCATTCGCGCGACCCGACATATCCAATTATCCCGCACATGAAGAGATTTCACCCTAGCTCTGTTTCGACGAGTTTCGCCAACCGATCAACGATTCCCTGGCACTCATCCTCACGCGGCGCCTCCACCATTACCCGCACCAGCGGCTCCGTACCGGAAGCGCGCACCAGAACCCTGCCGCGCCCCTCGAGCGCCTCGGACTCAGTCTCGACAGCGGCCCACACCGTGGTGGCGCCCTCGAGGGCCGTCCGGTCTCGCACGCGCACGTTCACGAGCCGCTGGGGCAGCTTCTGCATCGCGTGGCGATCGGCGAGATCGGCCCCCTGGAGCGCCTCGAGCGCGAGCAGCGCGGCCGCGGTGCCGTCACCGGAGGGGACGAAGGCCGTGTCGATGATGTGGCCGGACTGCTCGCCGCCGAGCGCCCAGCCGCGGCGCACCAGCTCGGCCAGCACGTTTCGGTCGCCCACGTCGGTCGTGGCCACCTCGATCCCGGCGTCGGCCATCGCGCGGTGGAAGCCGTAGTTGGTCATCACGGTCACGGCCACGCCGTCGCCCGCGAGCCTGCCGCTGCCGCGCAGGTGGAGCGCTGCCAGCGCCATCAGCTCGTCGCCGTCGACCACGGTCCCATGGCGGTCCAACGCCAACACCCGGTCGCCGTCGCCGTCGAAGGCGAACGCCACGTCGTGGTTGTCCATGTGCTGGGCCAGCGCCTCGATGTTCGTCGAGCCGACCTCCTGGTTGATGTTGCGGCCGTCCGGCTCCACTGCGATCGCGTCCACCTCGGCGCCCATGCGCCGGAAGATCTCGGGTGCCACGCGGTGAGTGGCCCCGTTCGCGCAGTCGAGCAGCACGCGCAGTCCGCTGAGGTCGAGCGACGAGAAGCGCAGCTGGAGCTCGCGCAGGTAGTCCCCGCCCGCGCCGTGTAGCTCGCGCAGGCGGCCGATGAGCGCGCTCGGCTCCTCCAGCCGACGCTCGATCTCGGCCTCCTGGTCGTCGCCGATCTTCATGCCCTCTGGCCCGAAGAACTTGATGCCGTTGTCGGGGTACGGGTTGTGTGACGCCGACACCACGGCCGCCATCTCGAAGCCGTAGCGCCTGACGAGCACGGAGGCGCCCGGCGTGGGCAGCACGCCTGCGAGCAGAGCGTGTCCCCCGCCGGCGGCGATGCCGGCGGCAAGGGCCGCCTCGAGCATCTCCCCCGATTCGCGCGTGTCGCGCACGATCAGGATCTGGGGATGGTCCACAGGCGAGGTCAGGGCCGCCGCCCGGCCCAGCTTCAGGGCGAGGTCGGCAGTCAGAAACTCTCCCGCGACCCCGCGGACCCCGTCCGTCCCGAATAACCGCATGGCGCGAACTAGCGCTTCGAGAACTGCGGCCGCTTGCGGGCCTTCTTGAGCCCGGCCTTCTTGCGTTCCTTCTCGCGCGGGTCGCGAGTGAGGTAGCCGCGGCGTTTCAGCTCGGTGCGCAGCGCCGGGTCGGCCTCCACGAGAGCGCGTGCAATGCCGTGGCGCAGCGCGTTCGCCTGCGCCGACACGCCGCCTCCGTGAATACGGGCCACCACGTCCATGCGCGTTTGGTAGCCGGCCGCCTCGAGCGGCTGGCTCGCCATGCGCTGCAGGCGGACGCGCGGGAAGTACTCGTCGAGGTGGCGACCGTTGATCGTGTAGGTGCCCTCGCCCGGCTTCAGGATCACGCGCGCGATCGCGGTCTTGCGCTTGCCGGTGGCGTTGTAGCGGGCATCGGCCGCGAGCTCGAGCGGCGTGTGAGCCACCGGCGCGGGCTCGGCGCCCTCCTCGCCCGGCTCGCCGTCCTCGGTTCCTGCGGCGTCGGGATCGGCGTATTCGCCGTACTCGTCGTACTCGCCACCCTCGGAGCGCTGCTCTTCGAGCACGAGGTCGGGCTCGAGGTGAGCGCCGGGGATGACCTCGTCGCCGCGGGCATCCTTCTGCTTGCCCGCGCGGGGGCGCTCTGGCACAGCCTCGTCGGGCGCAGCCTCGTCTGGCGCAGCCTCGTCGGGCGCAGCGTCGGCGGCCGGCTCCTCGGCGGCCGGCTCCTCAGCCGCGGGCTCCTCGCCCTCGCTGGTGGTGGCCTGGTCGAGCTCGTCGAGGCCCTCGATCTCGGGGCCGGGGGCCTCCGAATCGGCGGGCTCCTCGCCGGGAGTGTCGGCCGGTGGGTCGGTCTCGGACGGCGTGGCCTCGCCCGGCTCGCCCGGAACGCCCGCGGTGGTCTCGTCCGCCGAAGGGCCCTCCTCCTCGTCGCCCTCGGGCTGCTGGGGCTCTTCGGTCATCAGGCGCTTACCTCCATCTGCTCGGGCTTCTGCGCGGCGTGGGGATGGTCCGGCCCGGCGTAGATCTTGAGCTTGCGCAGCTGCGCGCGGCCAAGCTTGGTGCGCGGCAGCATGCCCTTCACGGCGAGGCGCACGACCTCCTCGGGCCTGCGCGCGAGCATCTCGTCGAGCGTACGGCTGCGGAGTCCGCCCGGATAGCCGGAATGCCGGTAATAGAGCTTCTCTGCACGCTTGTTGCCGGTCACCGAGATCTTCTCGGCGTTCACGACGACCACGAAGTCGCCCACGTCGATGTGCGGCGTGTACTCGGGCTTGCGCTTACCGCGGAGGGCATCCGCGATCTGCGTCGCGAGCCTGCCCAGCGTTTTGCCGGAGGCGTCGACCACGAGCCAGTTGCGCTCGCGGGTAGCCGGTGTCGCCACATAAGTCTTCATCACAAAGGAGCCGCCAAAGCGGCGGCCGGGCTCGTAGTGTAGCCATGTAGAGAGCGTCTGGCCCGTGGGTATACTGCCCGCCAAGTAAGTGCCTGCCGAATCTCCGGGCTGCCGTAGCCCGGGAACGGGGGAACCGTTCGAGAGGCGTCGAAGCAGTCTCTCGAGGGGCGAATCACCGGGACTATCCCGGCGTAGCGCTGCTCTTCAGGCGCGAGCCCGTCAGCTAACCCCGTAGGCCGAAAAACGAAGAGAGGCCGTAGGAGTTTGCGAGACACTCGTCTTCCCGCGAAGCGTGGCGCCTGTGCACTTGTTCTGTGCGCGCTGGTGGCGGCACCCGCGGCAGCGGCGCAGTCCTCGGGCGGAGGTACGACCTACGTCGCCACGCCCAAGGTCAGCAAGGTCACCTGCCTGCGCAGCTGCGCCTCCAAGCAGCGCGCGCGCGGCGGCTCGGTGCTGAAGATCACCGGCACGGCACTCGCGAGCGTCGACCAGGTGACCTACCTCGGCAGCTACGGCCGCAGCGACGACGTGTCCGTGAAGGTGCGCCCGGGCAGCGATCAGCGCATCAGCGCGCGCGTGCCGATCGGGGCCGTGACCGGCCCGATCTCGTTGTCCACGCCGGCCGGCGGGCGCTCGGCGCCCACCAAGCCGGTGCTCATCCTCCCGCCGCTGCCGCCCGAGCCGAACGCCGAGCTCTCGCCCGTGCCCGGTCCGAGCGCGAACGGAGCACCCCGGCTCGAGACAGGCACGAGCCGCACCAAGGCCTTCGTGGGCGCGCGTCCCGGCGTGACGTTCTCGTTCCGGCTCTCGGGCGCCTCCGCCTCCGCGCTCAAGGTGGAGCTGGTGAGCGCGGGCGACGGCGTGGTGGTGAAGACGTGGACCCCACAGGAGGTGCCACCGGACCAGGTCCAGAGCATCTCCTGGAGCGGCCGCCTCGGCCGCGCGGCGGCAGCGCCCGGCCGCTACTCGTTCCGCCTCACCGCCGCGAGCGCCGACGGCGCCGAGGCTCACAGCTCGCAGTCGGGCGACGTGGGCCGTGACTCGTTCGACCTCTACGACAACCTCTTCCCCGTGCGCGGCCGCCACGACTACGGCGGCACCGGCGCCCACTTCGGCGCGGGCCGTGCGGGACACAGCCATCAGGGGCAGGACGTGATGGCCAAGTGCGGCACGCGCATGGTCGCCGCGCGCGGCGGCCGCATCAAGTTCAAGCAGTACCACGCGGCGGCGGGCCACTACATCGTGATCGACGGCGACGGCACCGACCTCGACTACGTCTACATGCACCTCGACCAGCCCTCCCCGTTCGGCGAGGGCGACCGCGTGTACACGGGGCAGACGATCGGAGCAGTAGGCGACAGTGGCAACGCCAGGGGCTGCCACCTCCACTTCGAGTTATGGGGCGCCCCCGGCTGGTACGACGGCGGCAAGCCCTTCGATCCGTTCCCCTCCTTGCAAGCTTGGGATAGCTGGTCTTAGGCGCTCCCCGAAGCAATAGGCTGGCCGACATGGCCGGCTACACGATCAGAAGCCTTGAAGACATTCCGGACGTCCTCGGTGACTACCCGGGCGAGATGCGGATGAGCGCCGTAAGCGACCTCGGCACCGAGCAGGTGGGCTTCACTTGGCGCCGGATGCCGCCGCTGACAGGGGGCAAGGGCAGCTACGGGCACCGCCACAAGACGCAGGAGGAGGTCTACTTCGTGGCGTCCGGCACCCTCCAGTTCAAGCTGGAGGACGAGGTGATCGACGTGTCCGAGGGCACGGTCGTCCGCGTGTCGCCCGAGGTGGCGCGCTCGGTCTGGAACAAGGGGCCGGATGACGCGGTCGTGATCGTGGTCTCCACCAAGTCCGAGGATCCGCGCAAGGACACCGAGAGCGTCGAGGACTTCTGGCCGGAGGGCGACGACGTCGGCTAGGGATTCAAAGGCAAAGAGCTTTCTCGAGTGGATCGCGCCGCCCGAGGGAGTCGAGGCGCTGGCGGCAGGGAAGAAGCCGGAGCTGCTCGAGGGCGTCGCGGAGGCGCACTGGACGACCGATGAGGACGTGGAGCGAGCCCGCGAGACCGTGAGCCGGCTCGAGCGGGGCGAGCCACTCTCCCCGGAGGACTCCTTCATCGCCGAGGCGATCATCCTGCCGAACGAGCGTCCGGTGGTGGACGTGGTGAACGGGACCTACGACACGCCTCCGCCGCCGTTCAAGCACCTTGGGAAAAAGTCCGCGCGCGCCAGGATCCAGGCGGCGCTGCCGGCGATCGGCCGGGTGGAACTCCCCGACCACCCCTCTCTGCCCTACGGCGGCACCGGCTTCGTGGTGGGCGACGACCTGCTGATGACGAACAGGCATGTGGCCGAGCTGTTCGCGACGGGGCTCGGGCGAGAGACGCTGTCGTTCATCCCCGGGCAGAGCGCCGCGGTCGACTTCCTGCGCGAGCGCGACCGGCCCGACTCGCTCCTGTTCCAGATCGGCCGGGTTGCAATGGTGCATCCGTACTGGGACATGGCGCTGCTGGTGGTCGACGGCCTGACGTCGGTCACTCCCCTGAGCCTCTCCACCGCCCCGCCGGGAGACCTGCGCGAGCGCGATGTGGTGGTGGTGGGCTATCCGGCGCTCGACCCGCGCAACGCCGTCGAGGTGCAGAACCGGATCTTCGCCGGCGTCTTCAACGTGAAGCGCCTGCAGCCCGGAAGGCTCAGGGACGTGGAGAGCATCCGCAGCTTCGGGCATCCCGTGGCAGCCGTGACGCACGACAGCTCGACGCTCGGCGGCAACTCTGGCTCGGCCGTGGTGGACGTGAAGACCGGCGAGGTGGTGGGGCTCCACTTCGCGGGCGTGTACCTCGAGGCGAACTACGCGGTGCCGACGCATGAGCTGGCGCTCGACCGCCGCGTGGTGGAGGCGGGCGTGAACTTCGACGGCGAGATCGCGGGCGACGCCGCCACGCCGTGGGACCCGTTCTGGAACGAAGCCGACGCCGAGGCGCCCGCTGCCTCGATCCGCACGGAGACGCTTCCGATCGAAATAACGATCCGTATCGAGAGCGGCGCCTCGAAGGTCGGCGTGGCGGCAGTGGAAGCACTGGTCGAGCCCTTCCACGACGAGGAGTTCTCGGACCGGGACGGATACGACGAGCGATTCCTCGGAGTCCGCGTGCCCCTGCCGAGGGTGCTCGACAGGAAGATCGTGTCGAAACAGGACGACGGCGCCTACATCCTGCGGTACGAGCATTTCTCCGTTGTGATGCACAAGACGCGGCGGTTGGCGCTCTACACGGCGTCGAACGTGGACGCCGAGCCCGGCCGAAAACAGCCGGAGCCTGGCCGCGACTACACCCGCAAGGGCCTGACCGGGCTTGGCGACAACGACCAGGAGAAGTGGTTCACCGATCCACGGATCCCGGCCATCCACCAACTGCCCGACCGCTTCTTCACCAAGGATCGCGCGTCGTTCGACAAGGGGCACATCGTCAGGCGCGAGGACGTGGCGTGGGGCAACAGCTTCGACGAGGTGCGGCGGGCTAACGGCGACACCTTTCACGTGACGAACTGCTCGCCGCAGGTGGCGAAGTTCAACCGCTCGAACCTGAAGGGCCTGTGGGGGCAGCTCGAGAACCTGGTCCTCGAGCAGGCCGAGACCGAGCGCTACTCGGTGTTCGCCGGGCCCGTGTTCGGCAGCGACGACCGCTTCTTCCTCGGCGTGGACGACGCCGGCTCGGTGCGTGTCGCCATTCCGCGCCAGTTCTGGAAGGTCGTGGTGGCGAAGAGCGCCAGGAAGCTCCAGACGTTCGCCTTCGTCCTCGACCAGGATCTGTCCGGCACGGAACTGGAGGGCCTCGAATTCGCCGTGGACGAGCCGTGGCGCGAGCGGATGATCGCCGTCAAGGACCTCGACAATCTGATCCCGGAGATCACGTTCCCCAAGCAGCTGCTGGACTCGGATCAGATCAACGCCGACCCCGGCGAGGCCGTGAGGGCGAGCGGCGGCGGCATGGAGACCTTCCAGGCCTGACCGCTGAGCTTCCGCCCGGCCCACGCGCACCAGCCGCCTGGCAGACGGTCGGCTGGACCGTACGGCCGGCCGCCTTCCTGCGGCGCGTGCACCAGCGCTTCGGCGACCCCGTCACGATCCGCACGCTCTGGACCGACGAGCCGATGGTGCTGTTCTCGGGCCCGGAGGCGGTCCGGGAGATCTTCCGGCTCGACCCGGCGATCGCACCCGCCGGGCAGAGCTGGGAGTTCGTGCGGCCCTTCGCCGGGGAGCACTCCATCCTGGTCCTCGACGGTGAGGAGCACCTGCGCGAGCGGCGGCTGCTGCAGGGGCCGTTCCACGGCGAGCGCATGCGCGGCTTGAGGCCTCTGGTGGCCGAGCTCGCCGAGCGGGAGCTCGGCTCATGGAGCGGGCGGGTGACCACGCTCGACCGGATGAAGGAGCTCACGCTCGAAACCATTCTGCGGGTGGTGTTCGGAGCTCGCGACGACGAGGCTGCCGGCCTCCGCGATGCCGTGCACGGCACGCTCGACATCGTCCGCTCGATGCCGCGCATGATCGCCATGTCGCTCGTCCAGCGCGACCTCGGCCCGCGCAGCCCCTGGGGCCAGTTCCGGCTGGCGGTCGAGCACTTCGACGAGCTGCTGCTCGAACTGGTGGCCCGCCGCCGCGCGGAGCCTGCGGGCGACTCGGTGCTTGCGCTGCTGCTCGAGCAGCGCGACGCGGACGGGAACCCGCCGAGTGATCGCCACCTGCGCGATCAGCTCGTGGCCCTGCTCGCCGCTGGGCACGACACCTCGGCGGCGTCGCTCGCCTGGGCGTTCGAGCGGCTCGCCCGCCACCCGGCGGTGCAGGCGCGCCTGCGCGCGGGCGATCCGGACTACCTCGACGCCGTGGTGAAGGAGGTCCTGCGCGCGCGGCCGGCGCTCACGATCGCCCCTCGGCTGCTACTGGAGCCGGTGGAGATCGCGGGGCGGAGACTGCCCGCAGGCGTGCACGTGGCCGCGTGCATCTGGCTCGCGCTGCGCCGCGAGGACCTCTGGCCGCAGGCGGGCGCGTTCCGGCCCGAGCGCTGGCTCGAGGGCGAGCCGGCGCCGAACCCGATGTCGTGGATCCCGTTCGGAGGCGGCGTGCGCCGCTGCGCCGGAGCGCCGTTCGCCGAGATGGAGATGCGCGAGGTGCTGCGGGCGGCCGGAGCGCTGACCATCCGCCCCGCCCGGCCAGAGCCCGAGCGTGCGCGCCGCAGTGCCCTCGTGGTGACGCCGCAGCGCGGCGGCGAGGTGATCGTCGCGCAGGCCTAGGGCTTGGCCAGCACGACGGAGGTCTCGATCTGGCGATCCGGGATCGTCCAGTACGTCCTCAGCAGCTCGGTTGCGCGCTCGCGTGAGAGCAGCTCGAAGCCGTGGCGGCGGTAGAAGCCGATCGCCCAGTCGGCGGCCGCCCAGGTGCCGACGAGGATGGGCTGCGTGGCCGCGCTGGAGACATGCTCGAGCAACGCGCCGCCGACTCCCTTGCGCTGGCTCTCCGGTGAGACGTAGGCATGGCGGATCAGGTCGACGTCGCTGAGCGGCTGGATCCCGATCACCCCGAGGAGCTCGCCGTCCTCCTCCCCGCCCCAGAACTCGACGCCCGCGGCGATCTCGCCATCCAGCTCCTCCGAGGACATGTACGGCTCGTGCCAGCGATCGGCGGGGATGACGCCGCGATACGCCTCGGCGGCCGCATTCACGATCGCGAGGATGGCTTCGGTCTCGTCCTCACGGCACGGGCGGATGGTCATCGAGCGGCCACGCTACCTGTGTTCTAATGCCGGATGGGCATTTATCGCGAGCACGTCCTTCCGCGGATGGTCAACGCCGCCTGCGGAATGAAGGCCGTGGCGCCGCTGCGACGCCGCGTATGCGAGGGACTCGAGGGGAACGTGGTGGAGATCGGTTTTGGCTCGGGCCACAACGTCCCGTTCTACCCCCAGACCGTTTCCCGGGTTGCCGCGATAGAGCCCGCCGATCTCGGCTGGAGGCTCGCGGAGAAACGTCTCAGGGCGGCCACCGTCCCCGTGCAGAGATCGGGCCTGGATGGCCAGTCGCTTCCTTTCACGGACGACAGCTTCGACAGCGCCCTCTCCACCTGGACGCTGTGCACGATCCCGGATGTCGCCGCCGCCCTCTCGGAGGTGCGCCGGGTGCTCAAGCCCGGAGGAACCCTGCACTTCCTCGAGCATGGCCTGGCTCCCGACGAGGCGGTGAGGCGCTGGCAGCATCGGCTCGACCCTGTTGAGAAACGGGTGTTCGGCGGATGTCACCTCACGCGGCCGATCGTGGACCTGCTCACCGGCGCCGGCTTCACGATCACCGACCTCGACGTCTTCTACGAGGACGGCACGCCGAAGTTCCTGGGCGCCGACTCCCTCGGCACGGCCGTATCTGCCTAGGGCTACTGGTCCTGCAGCGCGCCGATTCCGCCTTGCAGGAAGAGCATGGCGTCATCGAGAACGGCGAGTGCTTCCTCCTTGGCCCCCGGCTCGTTCTGCCTGGGGTTCTCGTCGAAGGTGCTCTCCAGCGAGGTCAGGGCCGCCACCGCCGCGGCGGCCACGAGCCGCGGGCGTAGCGAGTCCGGCGGCTCGTCGAGATCCTTCGCGATCGCCTCGAGCAGCAGCTCGTGGATACGAGCCATCACGCCGCCCTGGAAGTTGGTCAACCCCTCGTCCTCGCGGCACAGCCGCTTGCGCAGGGCCGCATCGTCCTCCTCGGCCATCCACGCGTCGTACATCCCGTCGATCCAGCGCCGGAGCCCGTCGAAGGCGGTCTCGTCAGGCAGGCGGTCGCGTAGCGCGCTCGCCAGGCCGTCGAGGTCGCGATCGACGTGGTGAAAGACGACCGCCTCCTTCGACGGGAAGTACGAGAAGAACGTGCGCGGCGCGACGTCGGCCGCGGTCGCGATGTCCGCAATCGTGGTCGCGTGGTAGCCGCGCTCGGCGAAGAGGGCCATGGCCGCGTCGATTATCTGCTCGCGCGTGCGCTGCTTCTTGCGTTCCCGCAGTCCCTCTGGCACGTGTCAATAGTAGCGATCTTTCACGTGATGTAAACAAGCAATCATCGCAAAGAGATCTTTATGGCAAATTTGCACTTGATGTGCTTTCCTGTCTCGCATGGCCCATTACCTCGGAGCATTCGCCGCCTGGGCGGCGCGGCATTGGAAGCGTTCACTTGCGATCGTGGCGGTCGTCCTCGTCGCGCTCGGCATCGGCTCGAGCGTCGCCGGCGGCTCGTTCGTCGACGACTTCAAAACGCCCGGCACCGAGTCGCAAACCGCGATCGACGTGCTGAACAACCGCTTTCCGGCAGCGGCCGGCGATACCGCGAACGTCGTCTTCGCCGTGGACTCGGGCACCCTCCGCAACGCCGAGCGTAAGGCCGCGATCGAGCGGACCATCAAGGAGATCAGCGCCCAGCCGCACGTGACCGCAGCGCCGAACCCGTTCGCCACGGGCAGTGGCCAGCTTTCCAAGGACGCGCGCATCGCCTACGTGCCGGTCCAGTACGACGACACCGCGGCCGCGCTCGGCAAGGCGCCAGGTGAGCGGCTGGCGGAGGTGTCCAAGGTCGGCGAGCGCGCCGGTCTGCAGGTCTCTCGGAACGGCGTCATAGTGGACCAGGCCGAGCAGAGCACCGCCCCGGTCGGCGAGCTGATCGGCGTGGCCGTGGCGATCATCCTGCTCACGCTCGTGTTCCGCTCGGTTGCCGCGATGGCCCTGACGTTGATCTCGGCGCTCATCGCGCTTGCGGGCGGCCTGCTGCTGCTGCAGTTCGCAAGCGCCTTCGCCACCTTCCCCAGCTTCGCCCCGACGCTCGGCATCATGCTCGGGCTCGGCGCGGGCATCGACTACGCGCTGCTGATAGTCGGGCGCTATCGAGAGCAGCTGGACAGCGGTGACAGCGTCGCCCACGCGGCGCGCGTGGCGAACGCCACCGCGGGCACCTCCGTCGTGGCGGCGGGAGCGATCGTCGTCGTGGCCATCACCGGCCTGCTGGCCACCGGAATTCCCTTCGTCGGCCAGATGGGAGTGGGCTCGGCGATCATCATCGCCATGGTCGCCGTGGGCGCCGTCACGGTGCTGCCCACCCTGATGGGAGCCTTCGCCCGGCGGCTGCGCCCGAAGCGCCCGGAGGACGTGGAACCCTCCCGCCGCTTCGCGCGCTGGGGGCGGATGATCACGCGCCGGCCGCTCGTGGCCGCCATCGCCGGCGGGCTCGTGCTCGTCCTACTCGCCGTGCCATTCGCCTCGCTGCGCCTCGGCCAGCCCGACGACGGCAACGACGCCGCCGGCTCGACCACCCGCATCGCCTACGACCGGCTCGCCGAGGGCTTCGGCCCCGGCTTCAACGGACCGCTGGTGCTGGCGGCCACCACGCCGGCCGACGGCTCGGGCAAGTCCGCCCTGAGCCGCGTCCAGCAGGCCGTGGCGAACGACCCGGACGTGGCCGACGTGTCCCCGCCCCGGCTCTCACCGGGCGGAGACGCCGCCGTCCTTAACGTGATCCCGAGGACCTCGCCACAGGACCCGGGCACCACCGATCTGGTCAAGCGGCTGCGGGACACCGTGCTGCCCGCAGCCACGAGCGACTCGCAGGTGAACGTCTACGTCGGGGGCGCCACGGCGACCCTCCAGGACCTGGCCGACAAGATCTCCAGCCGCCTCCCGATCTTCATCGCGATGGTCGTCGGGCTGAGCGTGCTGCTCCTGATGGCGGTGTTCCGCTCGCTGTGGGTGCCGCTTGTCTCCGCCGCGTTCAACCTTCTCTCGATCGCGGCCGCCTACGGCGTGGTGGTGCTCGTGTTCCAGAACGGGGTCGGCTCGAGCCTGCTGGGGGTGGACGGCTCGGTACCGATCGTGTCCTTCGTCCCGCTGTTCATGTTCGCGATCCTGTTCGGACTGTCGATGGACTACAACGTCTTTCTGCAGTCGCGCATCCGCGAGGAATACATGCGAGGCGCGGGGCCGCAGGACAGCGTCGTGCGGGCGATGTCGCGCGTCGGCAAGATCATCCTTGCTGCCGGCGTGATCATGACGAGCGTATTCCTGGGCTTCGTCTCCGACCCCGACGTGGTCGTCAAGACGATCGGCCTCGGCCTCGCCTCCGCGATCCTGATCGACGTGCTCGTAGTGCGCATGGTGGTCGCGCCGGCGGTGATGACGCTGCTCGGCGACCGTGCCTGGACGCTGCCCGCGTGGCTTGACCGCGTGCTCCCGAGGATCTCGTTGGAGGGTGACCTCCGCGACGACGACCGCCCCGCGGAGCCGGCGGGTCGCGACCGGCAGGGCAGGCCGACGGGCCGTCCCGCCGAGGGGGCCGGGTACTCGTGAGTGGGCGTGACGTGGCTGCCCGCGCGCGGGCGTGGCACCACGCCGCGCAGGACTCCGTATGTGACGTGATCGAGCCCTGGGCCCACGGCACGGTCCTTAGAGCGACTCGCTATCCGACCTTTTGGGACTTCAACGTCGTCAGGGTCGAGGAGGATCCGAAACTGAGCGCGGAGGCATTGATGGCGTTCGCGGACGAGGCCCTGGCAGGCCTGGCGCACCGTCGCGTGGACCTGGAGTTGCCGGGGGCCGAGCCGCTTCGGGAGGGCTTCAGGACCCTTGGCTGGATGACCGAACGTCTGGTGTGGATGCGCCACGAAGGTCCGGCGCCACCGGGAGCGGCGATCACCGTCGAGCAGGTGCCCCACGAGGCCGTCGATCACCTGCGGCTTGCTTGGCACGGTGAGGATTTCCCGGGCCACGACATGGGGGACCATCTCGTGCACGCACACGAGGTGGCGCGCCTTCGTGGAGCCGAGGTTCTCGCGGTCATCGAGAACGGCGCGCCGGTGGCGTTCGCCCAGAGCTCGTCCGATGGTCGATCCACCGAGATCGAGCAGGTCTACGTCGGGCGCGATCACCGCGGTAAAGGGCTCGGCACGGCCCTCACCGGAGCCGCAATCAGCAATGCCGGCGACGTCGAAGACCTCTGGATCGTCGCCGACGATGAGGGGCGGCCCAAGCAGCTGTACGGCCGCCTCGGCTTTCGCCCGGCGTGGACGGCGATCCAAGCCCTCAGGCTGCCGTAGAGGCGCTGGGCGCTACTCCCACTCGATCGTTCCGGGTGGCTTGGACGTGATGTCCAGCGTCACCCGGTTCACCTGCGCGATCTCGTTGATCATTCGCGAGGCGACCTTCTCGAGCAGGTCGTACGGGAGGCGGGCCCAGTCGGCGGTCATCGCATCGTCGCTCGTGACCGCCCGGATCACGACGACGTAGCCGTAGGTGCGCTCGTCGCCCTGCACGCCGACACTCCGCAGATCGGCCGGCAGCACGCAGAACGACTGCCACAGCTCGCGGTACAGCCCCGCGGTCCGGATCTCCTCCTGGAGGATCGAGTCGGCGTCGCGGAGGATCTCGAGCCGCTCCTTCGTGACCTCGCCGCTCACCACACGGATCGCGAGGCCCGGGCCAGGGAAGGGCTGGCGCCAGACGAGCTTGTCCGGCATTCCGAGCTCGGCCCCCACCTGGCGCACCTCGTCCTTGAACAGCATCCGCAGCGGCTCGACCAGCTCGAACTCGAGGTCCTCGGGGAGCCCGCCCACGTTGTGGTGCGACTTGATCGTGGCCGCTCCCGTGCCGCCGCCCGACTCGATCACGTCGGAATACAGGGTGCCCTGCACGAGGTAGCCGGGGTCGCCGAGCTTCTCCGCCTGCTCCTCGAACACGCGGATGAACTCCTCGCCGATGATCTTGCGCTTGGTCTCGGGATCCGAGACGCCCGCCAGGCGGTCGAGGAAGCGCGCCTCAGCATCGACGGCGATCAGCGGGACCTTGAACTGGTCGCGGAACGCGGCCACCACCTGGTTGCCCTCGTTCTTGCGCATCAGCCCGTGGTCGACGAAGACGCACGTGAGCTGGTCGCCAACAGCCTTGTAGGTCAGAAGAGCGGCCACCGAGGAGTCCACGCCTCCGGATAGCCCGCAGATCACCTTGCCGTCGCCCACCTGCTCGCGGATGCGCGCCACCTGCTCGTCGATCACCGAGGCGGCACTCCAGCTCATGTCGCAGCCGGCGATGTCGCGCAGGAAGGTCTCGAGGATCGTGGTCCCGTACGGCGTGTGGACGACCTCGGGGTGGAACTGGATCCCGTAGAGCCCGCGACCTGTGTGCTCGATCGCCGCCACCGGTGACTCCGTGGAGGACGCCAGCGCGGCGAAGCCGGCCGGGGCCTCGTACACCGTGTCGCGGTGGCTCATCCAGCAGGACTGCTCCGCGGGCGTCTCGGCCAGCAGGCGCCCGTGCTCGGCCACCGTGAGCTGCGAGCGTCCGAACTCGCCCACCTCGGCCCCCTCAACACGGCCGCCGAGCTCGAGCACCATGGCCTGCATGCCGTAACAGATGCCGAGCACCGGGATCCCCAGCTCGAGCAGCTCACTCCGCAGCTTGGGCGCGCCGTCCGCGTACACCGACGCCGGGCCGCCGGAGAGGATCAGCGCCTTTGGCCGCCGCCGCTCGACCTCCTCCAGCGGCACGTGGTGGGGCAGCAGCTCGGCGAACACGCCGCACTCGCGCACACGCCGGGCGATCAGCTGCGAGTACTGGCCTCCGAAGTCAAGGACGAGCACTTCATCGGTCGCAACCGGCCGCGACTCCGGGGCCGCCGTGCTGGTGGCGGCCTCGGTGCTCACTCGACGAGAGCTGGGTCGCCCGTGGAGACGCCGTTGGACTCGGGGTGCGGCACCGCAGCCGCAGTGGCCCCCATGCCGATCCCCTGCTCCTGCTGGAGCTGCTTGCCCTCCGACTGGAGTGCCGGCGCCACCATCACCTCGGCCTTGTGGAAGGCCGGGATGTCCTCGTAGCCACAGGTGGCCATCGAGGTGCGGAGGCTGCCCATCAGGTTGAACGTGCCGTCGTTCTCGTGGGCGGGACCGAGCAGGATCTGCTCGAGCGTGCCGTTCTGCGTGGTCTTCACGCGCGCGCCGCGCGGGAGCGTCGGGTGGAAGGTGGCCATGCCCCAGTGGTACCCGCGGCCCGGCGCCTCGTAGGCGCGGGCGAGCGGGGAGCCGATCATCACGGCGTCCGCGCCGCACGCGAACGCCTTCGAGACGTCGCCGCCGTTGCGCATGCCGCCGTCGGCGATCACCTTCACGTACTCACCGGTCTCGAGCATGTGCTGCGAGCGGGCCGCCGCGACGTCGGCGATCGCGGTGGCCTGCGGCACGCCGATCCCGAGCACGCCGCGCGTGGTGCAGGCCGCGCCGGGGCCGACGCCCACGAGCACTGCCTCTGCCCCGGTCCGCATCAGGTGCAGCCCGGTGGCGTACGAGGCGCAGCCACCGACGATCACCGGAACCGGCACCTCGCGGATGAACTCCTTCAGGTTGAGCGGCTCCGACCTCGTCGAGACGTGCTCGGCGGAGACCACGGTGCCCTGGATCACGAGGACGTCGAGGCCGGCCTCGAGCGCGCTCTCGTAGTACTCGCGGACGCGCTGCGGCGTGAGCGAGGCGGCGGCGACCACGCCGTGCTCCTTGATCTCACGGATCCGCTGCGCGATCAGGTGCTCCTTGATCGGCTCCGCGTAGATGCGCTGCATCTCCGTGGTGGCGAGCTCCTTCGGCATCTCGGAGATCCGCTCGAGCTCCGCATCAGGGTCCTCGTAGCGGGTCCAGATGCCCTCGAGGTTGAGGACGCCGAGGCCGCCGAGCTTGCCGAGGATCCCGGCCGTCTCGGGCGACACGACTCCATCCATGGCCGAGGCGAGCAGGGGCAGCTCGAGCCTGTACGGGCCGATCATCGAAGTGATGTCGATGTCGTCCGGATCGCGCGTGCGCCGTGAGGGCACGATGGCGATGTCATCGAAGCCATATGCGCGGCGGCCTTTCTTGCCGCGCCCAATCTCAACTTCCATTCGCGGATCCTAGGTTCGACGGCGGACGAACAACGAGCCTACCAACGTCAGCCGACCGTCAATGCGGGCGTCTCCAGCTGCTCAACGCGCACGTCCGGAGCGAGGCGCTCGACCTCGCGTTGCTCCACCACGCCGGCGCCGAAATGCTGGGTCGACTCGGCCCCGCAGGCCACGGCAAAGCGCAGGCACTCCTCCACGTCGCGGCCGGCGTAGCGCGCCGCCACGAAGCCGGCGAGGAACGCGTCTCCGGAGCCCACCGACGAGACCGGCTCCAGCGGCTCGAGCGTCGCTCGGTAGAGGGAGCGCTCGCCGCCGTCGTTCAGCATCGCCATGCAGCCGTCGGGCATGGTCATGATCGCCTCGCGCGCGCCCAGCTCGACCATCTCGCCGACGGCGGTCCGGCGGTCCTCCTCGTCGGAGAACTCGTGCCCCACGAGGCCCTCGGCCTCGAGCTCGTTCGGGCTCACGATGTCGGGGCCCTTGCGTGTGGCGACGCTCATCGGCTCGCCCTCGGAGTCGAGCACCGTGACCACGCCGAGGCGCTTCATCTCCTCGATCAGCCGGCCGTAGAGGTCGGAGTCGACTCCGCGCGGCAGGCTGCCGGAGACGACGCACACCGCGGCACCCTTCGCCAGGTAGAGCAGCTTGTCCATGAACAGCTCCAGCTCGCCCTCGGTCACGTGCGGCCCGTGCTCGTTGATCTCGGTCTGCTCGCCGTTCGTGGGATCCACGACCGCTGTCGAGGTGCGCGACTCCTCACGGATGCGCACGAAGTCGTTGAGGATGCCCTCCTCGGTGAGGTGCTCGACGATGCGCGTGCCGGTCGGCCCGCCCGCCACGCCTGTGGCGATCACCGGCTGGCCGAGCGCGCGCAGCGCGCGGGCCACGTTCACTCCCTTGCCGCCCGCCATCGCAGTCTGCTCGACGGCGCGGTGACGGTGGCCGAGCCGGAAGTTCGGCACCGCGAGGGTCTTGTCGATGGCGGCGTTGAGGGTGACGGTGATGATCATCGGACGATCCGTATCCGGAAGGGGAGCCTCAGAAGGAGGAGCACGGCGGCGACGACGATGGCGACGAGAAGAAGCAAGGTCAAGGGGATCCCCAGCCACGATAGGAGCACCCGTAATGTCCCCGCTCCGGGGACCTCGTCGGCCGTGACAAGTGCCACGCGCCGTACCGGACTCCCATCGAGTAGCACTGTCACCGTACCGACTCGGGCTCCAGCAGTAAGTGGTCCCTTCACTTCGTCGGGAGCGTTCGTGCGCCTCCGGATGCGCTGGCCCTGGCGAATTGTGATGACCGCGCCCCGGCGTGGAACCAGGCGGGCGCTGTCGTCGTAGTACTCGATGTCCGCCTGGGCGACCATCCGGCGGGGGTCGAGCACGCGCACGCGCTGGAAGCGGCTGAGCCCCCAGCGCAGCAGCGCCAGCGTCTCCGAGTTGCGTGCCCCCTCAGTCGGCTCGCCGAGCACCACGCTGATCACACGCGCGCCGCCGGGACCGTCGGCGGAACCCACGAGCACGTTGCCGGCGTTCGCCGTGTAGCCGGTCTTCACGCCGCTCACCCACGGATAGGCGGAGATCAGGTCGTTCCGGTTCTCGACCACGCGCGGGCGCGCACCGGATTCGAGCTCCGCCTCCGGCATGTCGACGATCCTGGCGAAGCGCGGGCGCCGCAGCAGCACGCGGGCCAGGTTGGCGAGGTCCCGTGCCGACGAGTAGTTGCCGGCTTCGTCCAGGCCGATCGGGTTGGCGTAGCTCGTGTGCTCGAGCCCCAGGTCCGCCGCGCGGGCGTTCATCTCCTCCACGAAGGCCTCGCGCGAGCCGGAGACTCCCTCGGCGAGCGTCTCCGCGGCGTCGTTCGCGCTCTCGAGCAGCAGTGCCTCGAGCAGGTCGTGCACCGTCATCTGCTCGCCCTCACGCAGGTTGATCCGCGACTCCGCGGGCATCGCGTCGTAGGCCGGGGCGGTGAACACGTCGCTCGGCCTGGCCTGCTCCAGTGCGAGCAGAGCGGTCATGAGCTTCGTGGTGCTCGCGATCGCGCGCTCGGCGTCGGGGTGCTTGGCGAACATCACCGTGCCGTCGCGGGCGTCGATCACGATGGCCGCCCGCGCTCCAGGAACGGCGGGTGGGGCCTCCGCCGCGCCGGCGGGGGCCGCGGCCACTGCCGCGATCGCAGCGGCAACGGCGAGTGTGCGACGCCCGAGCTTCACTCGCGCAGCTTGATCTTCTGGCCCGCGACCAATGCCTCCGCGTCGAGCTCCGGATTCAGCTCCTGGAGTAGCTCGACCGTGGTCCCGGTCTCGGCGGCGATGCCGCTGAGCGTGTCGCCTGCCTTGATCGTGTAGGTGGCGCGGCGGCGTTGCTGGCGCCCGGCGGTGGTGGTGCGCTCCGTGGCGGTGGGCAGGTCGCTGGTGCTGGCGCTCGTGTCGCCGCCGTCATCGTCACCCATGACACCCGATCCGAGCACGATGGCGGCGACCACGACCGCGAAGGCAATCAGTGCCAGAGGCGCCAGCAGGCGAGCGAAGCGTGGTCTTCCGTGATCGTGCATCTGGTGCCGTACCCCTCACGCGGCACAGGTGAGAATAGGAGGGAAAGCGGCTTCCCGGGAGACATTGGGCGGATCCGCCCGCGCGTGACGGTAGCGGCGGCGGGCGCCCTTAGAGGTCCCAGGCGGCCGCGCGCAGCTCCTCCGCCGCGTCGGCCGCCGCCGCCGCGGGGTCCCCACCGCGCTCCGCGTGAGCGTTCACGATCGAGCGCGAGGCCGTGACGAGACCGGCGGCGGGATGCGGGGCGAACGCTGCTCCCAGGTCCTCGACCCTGCCGCCCTGGGCCCCGACTCCCGGCAGCAGGAACACGGCTTGCGGCATCAGCTCGCGCAGGCGCACGAGGTGCTCCGGCCGCGTGGCGCCCGTGACCGCACCTACCGCCGAGAGCCCGCAGTCGCCGAGCCGTTCGCGACCGAGCTCGTCCACGAGCCGCGCCAGGCGCTCGTGCAACGGCGGGTCGCCCTCGTCCTGGATCTCGGCCGCGCCGGGGTTCGAGGTGCGGACGAGCACGAAGCAGCCGGCGCCGGCATCCACCGCGGCGTCCACGAGCGGCTCGAGCGCGTCGCGGCCCAGGAGCGGGTTCGCGGTGAAGGCATCGGCGCCCAGGCCCTGAACGGGGCCGAACGGGCCGGGCGTCTGGCCCACGAGCGCCTGCGCATAGGCGCGCGCGGTCACGGGGACGTCACCCCGCTTCCCGTCGGCCAGCACGAGCAGTCCGTGGTCACGAGCGATCGCGGCCACCTGCTCGAGCGCCTCCCACCCGGGAGCACCCAGCCGCTCGAAGCAGGCGAGCTGCGGCTTGACGGCCACACACGCCGGGCCGGCCGCGACGATCGCCGCGCGGCAGTGCTCGGTGACGGCCTCTGCCGTGTGCGCCCGCGCGAGGCGCGCGGAGCCCGGGTCTCCCCCGACCCGCTCCACGGCCTCTGGCCACAGAGCTGACGGGTCGGGGTCGAGCCCGAGCACAACGCGACTGCGGCGCTCTTCGACGAGCGCCGCAAGCCGGTCGGCGAAGTGCGGCGTCGAGCCCCCGGCAGTCAAGGACTCACCCGCCGGCGACGCGTTTCTCTAGGCGCCACCCTTGACTGCGCTCTTGAGCGAGGAGCCCGCACTGAAGCGGGGTACCCTGCTCGCGGCGATCTGGATCTTCTCGCCGGTCTGCGGGTTCACGCCCTGCCGGGCGCTGCGATCTGCGACGGAGAACTTCCCGAAACCGGTGAAGCTGATGTCTCCGCCACGGGAGAGCACTTCCTGAATGGACTCCAGAACGGCGTCCACGGCCTTGGCCGCCTCGCCCTTCCCAAGTCCGCTGTTCTCCGCGACGCGATCGACGAACTCGTTCTTCGTCACGACTTTTCCTCCTTGCCGGGGGCAACTGACCGGGCGCAACGTAACAACGCACTCGGACGAAAGCAGCCTGAATTCCGCTCCTGGAGCGGAAATGGCCGCTTCTTCCGAGCCTTTCCAGTGCTCAGGAGCCCGAAACCGCCATTTCTCCCACAAGTATCGGGGGGGCCTTGACGCTGCCCCCGAACGGCACCCAGCGCACTTCGGAGCCCACGGAGCGCACCGCTTTGAGCATCGAAACAAGGTCGCTGGCGATGGTCAGCTCCCGCACTGGGGTGCCCAGCTCGCCCCCCTCGATCAGCCTTCCGGACGCGCCGACGGAGAAGGTTCCGGACACCGGGTTCACGCCCGAGTGAAGGCCCGCCACGTCCGTCACGTAGAGCCCCTCACCCGCGAGCCGCGCCAGGCCGGCGAGGTCCTCGTCGCCCGGCTCGATCACCAGGTTGGTGGTCCCAACCGACGGCGGCGAGCGGTACGAGCCGCGGCTGGCGTTGCCGGTGCTCGAGCGTCCGGCCTTGCGCGCGGTGCGCGAGTCGTAGAGGAACCCGAGCAGGCGGCCGTCCTCGATCAGGCCGGTCCGCCGCGTGCTCACGCCCTCGCCGTCGAAGGGAGCGGTGGCCGGTCCGTCGGCGGCGGTGCCGTCGTCGGCGAGGCGCAGCGCGGGGTCGGCCACCTCCTCGCCCTCGTGGTCGGCGAACAGCGAGCGGCCACGCTGGACCGCGTCGGCGGAGAGCATCGAGCCGATGAAGCCGATGAACGAGGCGGCCACGAACGCGTCCAGCACGACCGGGCAGCGACGGCTCTCCGGCTGGCGCGCCCCCACGAGCGCGAGCGCCCGGTCGGCGGCCTCGGCGCCGATGGCCTCGGGGTCGAGCGCACCTGGCGAGCGCCCCATGCCCACGCCGAGTCCCGTCATCAGGTCCGCGCCCTCGCCCGCGAAGGCGGAGGCGTAGGACCATGCCTGCGTGGCCCTGTAGGAGGCCGCGAAGCCGCGCGAGTTGGCGAGCGCCACGGAGCCGTCCGCGTCCGAGTACACGGCGTTCTCGACCTGGGTCACGCCCTCACGCGCCCGGGCCGCGCGCTCCACCTCGAGAGCGAGCTCCACGATTCGCTCGGTGGACCAGTCGGCCAGCTCGGGCGAGGCAAGGCCGTCCACGTCCGAGCTGCCGAGCTCGTCCGGGAGCCCCTCGAACTCGTCCTCGTCGGCCACCTCGGCGGCCTCGCGGGCGGCACGGGCCACCTCCGCCACGCCGTCCTCGGAGAGATCGGTGCCGTATGCGTAGCCCGAGCGGGTGCCCGAGAAGGCGCGCACGCCCACCCCGCGGCCGCCGGCGTCGCTGAGGCTCTCCACCTCGCCCGCGTACACGCGCACGCGCCGGCTGGTGGACTCCTCGGCCCAGGCCTCGGCGTCGGTCGCGCCGGCGGACAGCGCCGCCTCGACCGCACGCCCGGCCGCGTCCTCCAGGTTCACGACGCCGTCCCGCCCACGGTCAGCTCGCGGATGCGCACGTGCGGCTGGCCGACACCCGCGGGGACGGTCTGGCCGCCCTTCCCGCAGTAGCCGGTGGCGATTTCGAGGTCGTCGGCGATGCCGTCGATCGCGCGCAGGGCCTCGATGCCGTTGCCCACGAGCGTCGCGCCACGCACCGGCGCCGTGACCTTCCCGCCCTCGATCAGGTAGCCCTCGGACACGCCGAACACGAAGTCGCCGGTGGCGGGCTCCACCTGGCCGCCGCCGAACGAGACCGCGTACAGGCCGCGCTCCACGCCCGCGATCAGGTCGTCCGGGCTGGCGTCGCCGGGAGCGAAGAAGGTGTTCGTCATGCGCGGGATCGGCAGGTGGCGGAAGGACTCGCGGCGCCCGTTGCCGGTGGACTCCACGCCGTCCTTGCGGGCACGCAGGAGGTCGTAGAGGTACGAGGTGAGCCGACCGTCCTCGATCACCGTCGTCCGGCGCGTGGGGGTGCCCTCGTCGTCGATGCCCTCGCTGCCCCACGCGTTCTGGCGGCTGCCGTCGTCGTAGGCCGTCACGAAATCCTCCGCGAGCTGGTCGCCGAGCCGGCCGGCGTACACGCTCGCGTCCTTCTGGACGGCGTCGGCCTCGAGCCCGTGTCCGACCGCCTCGTGGAGCAGCACGCCCCCGAAGCCGTTGCCCACCACCACCGGCAGGCGGCCGGTGGGCGCGTCCACGGCGTCGAGCAGGGTCAGCGCGCGGCGCGCGGCCTTGTCGGCCACCGCGCCGGGGTCCTCCTCGAGCAGCTCCCAGCCGGCGTGGCCGCCGCGCGTGTCGCTGCCGGTCTCCACGCGCCCGTTGCGACGAGCCACGACCTGGGCGCTGAGCCGCACGCGGGTGCGGTCGTCCAGGGCGGCGCGGCCGTCCGATCCGAAGACCTCCACCTGGCGGCGCGACTCGGCGTACCCGATCCGCGCCTGCGTCACCTCGGCCCCGGCGGCACGCGCCCGCTCGTCGCAGGCGCGCAGGAGGTCCGCCTTGCGGGCGGCCTCCACGTCGTCGGGATGGACCCGTACCGGGTGCTGCGTCCCGGGTGCGGCCGCACTGAGCGCTGCGGGGTGGCGGGCGTCGCCGCGCACGGCCTCGGAGACGGACCCGGCCACGCGCAGCAGGTCCTCCTCGGCCAGGCCGTCCACGTGGCCGTAGTAGGTCGAGTCACCCTGCACGACCCGCACGCATGCGCCGCGCTCGCGGCCGCCCTGCGGACGCTCCACGCGTCCGTCGTCGAGGGAGAGCGCGAAGCCGCGCCGCGCCTCGGCGTAGAGCTCGGCCATGTCACCGCCGCGCCCGAGAGCGCGATCGAGGACGCGCGCCGCCAGCTCGGGATCGACGAGGGTCAACTCTCGCGTTCCCCCACGTGGCCGACCATCTGGTCGGCGATCTCCATGATCCGCTCGTGCCCGCGCGCCTCCGGCTGAACCAGCCGCGCGTAGCCGGCGGGGTCGTACACGAGCACGCGCGGCTCGCGCTCTCGCTGCATGCGGCGCACCGTCGCCGCCACGCCCTCGGCGAGCCCCGCCGCGCGCGAAATCGGCCCCTTGCGCTTCTCCTTCACTCGCCCAGCTCCGGCATCGGAAGCTCCTCCGCGGCGAACTCCTCGGTTGCCGGACCGGGTGTCCCCTCGTCCACCGAGCGCGAGCGCCGGATCGGGGGGCCGCCCTCGAGCTCGCCGAGCAGCGCCTTGAGGTCGTAGAGCATCAGCGACGAGAGCGCACCCCGCTTCGCCACCGCGGCGAGCGTCCAGCGCGGCGTGCGCGAGGCGAACACCGCGCCGCCGGCCACCTGCACCTCCACCTGCTCGGGCGGCTCGGTGTCCCAGTCGCGCGTGGCGCGATCGACCTCCTCGAAGAGCTGGCGAGCGAGCTCACCCAGCGCACGCGCGTCCTCGCTTCCATCCCCGCCGGCGCCCGCGAGCGACCCCGCCGCATCGAGCAGAACGGCCGCGCGAACGTCGCCCGACAGCTCGCAGAGACTGTCCGCGGCGCCCTCCGGGGTGAGCGTGTCGGCCATCGTCGTCAGAATAGACCCGTGCCCCTCGCCCGAATCTCCTGGCTGGCCACGGTCGGCATCTGCCTGATCGCCGCCCTCCTGCTCCTGCTGAACGGCTACTTCGGCTACGCGGGCGTGCTGCTGGCCGTGGGCGCGGCGGCCGCGGTGAACCTGCTCTAGGCGGGCGCCAGGCCGCCCTGGGCCGACTATCTCTGCCTTTTGCACAATATGTATGCAAAACCCAGAGAGAGTGGCTGCGCCAGTTGCGCTGCCGCCCCTTCACCGCTGCCGTAAACGCTAGGTCGCCTCGGCGCCGGCCCCCAAGGGCTCCGTATGCACAATGACGTCCGCCAGTCCGGGGCAGCGCTCGCGCACCGCCTCCTCGATCGCCCCCGCGTGCTGATGGGCCGAGGGCAGCGGCTGGTCGCCCGGGAGACTCACCGTCACGAGCGCCACGCGGCCCTGCTCGCCGTCACGGAAGCTCACGGCAATCGGCGACGAGCCGGTGAAGCGCCGCACAGCGGACTCGATCGCCTCACGCTCCACGGCGGTCTCGTCGGTGTCCGGGGAGCGGGCCCAGTCGGTGCGCGCGAGCGGCTCGATATGGGTGTGCACGTAGCGCACCTCCGGCACCTCCTCGCAAACTCGGTTCTCCAGCCGCTCGACCGCGTCGTGGGCCTGCTCGAGCGACAGGTCGCGCGGTAGCTTCACGTGCAGCGACAGCTCGTAGCCATCCGGAAGCCGCATCACGCGCACGTTGTGGACCTCGCGCACCTCCGGGATCGCGCTCGCGGCCGCGGTGGCGCGCTCGCGCACGTCGCCCTCCGCGTCCGAGGGCTCTACGTGCACGACCACGTCGGCACCGCCGAGCGCGCGCTCCACCCGCTCCTCGATGTCGTCGGCGATCGCGTGGGCCTGGCTCACCCCGGCGTCGAGCGGCACGCCCACCACGATGTCGACGAAGTGGCGGCCGGCGGCGTGACGCACGCGGATCCGCCGCAGCTCGACATGTTCGTCGAGCTCCGAGAGAGCCTCCCTGATGCGCTCGTCGGCGTCATCGCCGCTGCGGTCCATGAGCACGTCCACCGACTGCCTGGCGAGCCGGAGCGCAGCGAGCACGACGAGGACGGCGACGAACAGCGCAGCGACCGAGTCCGCCCACTCCTCGCCGGCCGAGACGAACACGAGGCCGATAAGCACGGCGAATGAGCCGGCCAGGTCGGAGGCGAAGTGCAGCGCGTTCGCTGCGAGGGCCGGCGAGTGGTAGCGCCGCGACGCCCGGTAGCTGATGGTCGTCCGCGAGGCGTCCACGGCGATCACGACGGCGAGAACCGCGAACGCCCACCACGCCACTTCGATCTCAGGGCCGCCGCCATCGATCAGCCGTCGCAGCGACGCGTACACGATTACGAGCGACACCAGCATCAGGAACGCGCTCTCTCCGAGCGCGGCGAGGTGCTCGGCCTTGCCGTGCCCGTACTGGTGGTCGCGGTCGGGCGGGCGCACCGCGACCTGAACCGCAAACAGCGTGAGCAGCGCCGCCACAAGGTCAGTCCCCGAGTGGACCGCCTCGGCGATGAACGCAAGCGACCCGGTCGCGAGGCCCGTCACGAGCTTCACCGCGACCAGGAAGATCGCCGCGCCCACGCTCACCAGCGCGGTGCGACGGCGCGCGTGGGCTTCGGCCAGCTCGCCGGCCTCCCTGTCCGTCACGGCGTTCACCGCTCGCCGCCCCGGCGGCGGCGCTCTCCCAATCCGCCGAGGAGTGAGCGCAACGAATTGGCGGGCCGCTCGGCCTCCTCGGCGTTGAGCAGCCGCAACACCAGCCCGCGCGCCGCGCGGCCGCGGTGGCTGATCGCGTCCTTCTCCAGGGGAGTCAGCTCGGCCATGGTCCGCTCGTCGCCGGGGTAGTCGTCCGGCACGAAGGCGGGGTCGTAGCCGAAGCCACCCTCGCCGCGAGGCTCGAGCGCCAGCGTTCCCTCGCAGCGCCCATGCACGATCTCCTCGCGACCGCCCGGCTCCACGTAGGCCAGCGCGCACACGTAGGCCACTCGCCGATCGCCGTCAGCGGGGACGTCGCTGAGCAGCTTCGCCAAGTTCTCCTCATCGGTGGCGTCCTCCCCCGCGTAACGGGCGGACCATACCCCCGGCGCGCCGCGAAGCGCGGCCGCCTCGATGCCCGAGTCGTCGGCCACTGCCGGGCGTCCCGTGGCGGCTGCCGCCGCGCGGGCCTTGACGAGCGCGTTGTCGGCGAACGTGGTGCCGGTCTCGGGCGGGAGCGTCACGTCGTCGGGCAGGGGATCGAGCTCGTACGGGCGCATGAGCTCGGAGAGCTCGCGCAGCTTGTGGTCGTTGCGGGTGGCGAGGACGAGCCGCACGGCTCAGCCGGCCGCTGCCGCCGCCACGGCCTGCTCCTGCGCGGCCCGGAGGTCCGCGATGCCGTCGGCCGCCAGGGCGAGCAGGTCGTCCAGCGAAGCGCGCGAGAGCGGAGTGCGCTCCGCGGTGGCCTGCACCTCGACGAGGCCACCGTCGCCGGTCATCACCACGTTGGCGTCCACCTCTGCCGTGGAGTCCTCCGAGTAGTCGAGGTCGAGCAGCGCCCGGCCGTCGACCATCCCGGCCGACACCGCCGCCACCGACTGCGAGAGCGGCATCGTGGTGAGCTTGCCCTCGGCCATCACGCGGCGCAGCGCCAGCTCGAGTGCCACGTACCCGCCGGTGATCGACAGGCAGCGCGTGCCGCCGTCGGCCTCGAGTACGTCGCAGTCCACCCAGACGGTGCGCTCGCCGAGCGCCTCGAAATCGACGATCCCGCGCAGCGAGCGGCCGATCAGGCGCTGGATCTCGACAGTGCGACCGTCGAGACGCCCCTTCGAGATGTCGCGCTGCTTGCGGTCGCCTGTCGACGCCGGCAGCATCGAGTACTCGGCGGTCACCCAGCCGCGGCCCTTGCCCGCCATCCAGCGCGGCACGGACTCGTCCACGCTCGCCGTGCAGATCACGCGCGTGCCGCCAGCCTCGATCAGCGCGGAGCCGGTGGCGCTGCGAACGAAGCCTGGGGTGATCACGATCTCGCGCAGGTCGGCCGGCGAGCGGCCGTCGTTGCGTGGCTCGGTCACGCGGCGCTCCTCTCTCGGCGCACTTCCACGAGTTCCACGTCGGCGATGGGCAACTGAAGAAAACGCGTGCCAAGTCGTCGGAACTCGTCGGGGTCGCCGGTCGCAAGGAAGCGGTAATGGCCGCGCCGCTCGTCAACCTGTGCCACGTCGGCCTGCCGCAATATCGACTCGACCTCGGCCGCAATCGCCTCACCTGAGCTGACAATCGAAACCCCTCGGCCGAGCGTCCTCTGGAGCACGGGCCGGACGAGCGGGTAGTGCGTGCAGCCGAGGATCACGGTGTCGGCGCCCGCCTGCCGCAGCGGGCCGCAGAGTCCCTCGACGCAGCTCACCACGCGGGCGTCGACCTCGCCACCCTCCTGAATGAGGGGCGCCAGCTCCGCGGACGCGACCGCATGGAGCTCCGTGCGCGACGCCGCCTCGGCGAGCGCGCGGGCGTAGGCGCCGCTCGCGACGGTGGCCGGCGTGGCGATCAGGCCCACGCGCCCGTTGCGCGTGGCCGCCGCAGCCAGCCGCGACTCGGGCGTGACCACGCCCACCACCGGCACGCGGCCGTCGAGCTCCTCGCGAAGTGCGGGCAGCGCCGCCGCCGTGGCCGAGTTGCAGGCCACCACGAGCAGCTTCGCGCCACGCTCGAGCAGGATGCCCGCGAGCTCGCGAGCGAAGCGGAGCAGCTGGTCGGCGCCGCGGTCGCCATACGGGAAGCGAGCGGTGTCGCCCAGATAGAGAAAGTCCTCATGCGGAAGCGACACGAGGCACTCATGCAGGACGGTGAGCCCGCCGACTCCGGAGTCGAAGACGGCGACTGGAAGCGAACGGTCAGGGGCCGCCATGGGCGCCTATGGTGGCATGCGAGGCTGGTCAGGCCCTTTCGTATGCAGGCGTATAGCAAGCTATAACGACAGCACTTATACAGCTTTATATCTCTTGAGAGCTCCCAAAGCGGCGAAGCAGGTAGTCGGCGAACATCGGCACTGTGAAGTCGAGGAAGCCGGTCCGTGGGCTGTAGACGAGCCCCTTGCGGATCAGAGATTCCCGCTGGACCGAGAGCTGGCTCGCGGAGCGTCTACCCAGTGCGTGGACCACGTCACGCGTGGCGTACGGCGGCTCGCCAAGGGAAGCCATCGCGTGCATGACGCGCCGCTCGGCGTCGGTAGCTCGCTCCGCGCGCACGAGGAAGAACCCGTCGTCGAGCGCGTGCTGAGCCAGCTCGGCTGCTCGCTCCATTTCGCGACGCTCGATGCGCGTCCCATCGGCGACGTTCCACGCATACTTGCCGTACTCCTGAATGAAGTACGGGTACCCGAGCGTTCGCTCGTACGCCAGGTCGAGCGCGCCCTTGGCGAAGCGCACCTCCCGCACCCAGGCCGGCCGAGCCAGTGCCTCGTCCGCCGCCTCCCGCGGAAGTCGGCCGATGGTCGGATAACTGAAGAGGCGCTCGGCGTATGACTTCGCCTCTCCTGCGAGCGCGGGCAGGGACGGCAGGCCCGCCGCCACACACGTCACCGGTAGGCCCTTCTGGTTGATTCGATGGAGTCCGACAACGAAGGGCCCGAATTCGTTTGGATGGATGAACTGCACTTCGTCGAGCAGGAACACGAGACCCCGGCCGCGTTCCCCCGCGAGCGCCCCAACCTCGAGCAGCAGGTCGACGAAGTCATCGCTCAGAGGGTCAGGGGCAGCCTCGCCGCGCCCGAGATCGAACCTGAGCTCGAATCCGTTCGGATCGACGACCGTGAAGGTGCTGAGGCGGGCCACCATGCTCCGGAGCCGCTTCGTCGCACGCGCCGTCGGCTTGAGGTCCTCGATGATCCGTCGGCAGTGGCGGGCGACCAGTCCGGGAAGCGACGTGGATGCCTCGCACTCCTTGAAGATTGGGATCCAGTCACGCTCGACCGCGAAGTCCTCGAAGGTGTTGAGCAGCACGGTCTTGCCGACGCCGCGGAGACCCTTAACGATCATGCTCTGCCCGGCGGCACCCTGACGAAGCCTCTCCAGCAGTACGACGAAGGCCTCGATTTCGTCGTCGCGCCCGGTGAGCGCCGGCGGCTTCGTGCCCGCCCCTGGGGCGTACGGATTCGCGCGGGGATCCACTGTCTAAGTGATTCTAAGACGGTATAAGGACAACCCTTATACGGCGCGGATCGCCTAGCTCTGGCCCTGCGCGAGCGCTTCGAAGTCCGACGGCGATGAGTCTCGCCGTGTGTCCCGGTCTGTACCCACACGGATCAACCGCACTCGAGGAGAACGACATGACCGCTACCTACACGTTCGACGTCTTTTCCAGCCTCGACGGCTACGGCGCCGCCAGCGGCACATGGACCGGCTACTGGGGAAAGCAAGGCCCCGAGTTGCTCGACCACCGCCTTGCCTTGTACGGCGCGGAGCAGCGGATGGTCTTCGGGGCCAACACGTATCGGGCATTCGCGCGGATGCTGGCCTCGAGCTCCGAGGAGTCCGAAGTGCGTGACCCATGGGTCACTCGGATGAGGAGCCTGCCGGCAACGGTGGTGTCGACGACGCTGGAAGGCCCCCTCGACTGGCCGAACGCGACCGTCGTGAGCGGTGACGCCGTCGACGTCATCGCCCGGCTCAAGGAGGAGTCCGAGGTGCCGTTGCGCTCGCACGGCAGCCTGTCATTGAACCGGGCGCTGATGGCCGCCGGCCTAGTCGACCGCCTGCAGGTGACGCTCTTCCCAGTCATCACCGGTCAGACCGGTCTGGACCCGATCTTCAAGGGTGCGGCCGACTTCGACCTGGAGCTGGTCGAGAACCGGACGCTCGACGGCCACATCCAAGAGCTCATCTACCGACCCACCCTCCATTGACCTGGCCTGCGTTGCCACGCTCACGTGCCTGCCGGATCGCGGACGCTGGCTGCGCAACCTCATC
>CAWDLE010000030.1:0-66834 GCA_963803085.1 uncultured Thermoleophilaceae bacterium
CGTCCGACAGAAAAGAATTTGACAGACGCCTATATATTCTGCTAGCCTCCCCGAGGAAGACCATGATCGAGCTGCAGCAACTCACGAAGCGTTACGGCGAAAAGCTCGCCGTGGATGCGATCAGCGCCACTATCCAGCCCGGGGTCGTCACCGGGTTCCTCGGCCCCAACGGCGCCGGCAAGTCCACGACAATGCGGATGATCCTGGGGCTCGACCGCCCGACCGCCGGAGCCGCGCTGGTGAACGGCCGGCCGTACGTCGACTCCCCAGCTCCCCTTGCGGAGGTCGGCGCGCTGCTCGACGCCAAGGGCGTCGACCTCAAGCGCAGCGCCCGGAACCACCTCCTCGCGCTGGGCGCGACGGTCGGGGTCGGTCGGCGCGCGTGGACGAGGTGCTCGCATCGGTCGGGCTGACCGAAGTGGCGAACAAGCCGGCGGGTTCGTTCTCGCTCGGGATGGGCCAGCGGTTGGGCATCGCCGTTGCATTGCTGGCCGACCCGAAGGTGCTGATCCTCGACGAGCCCGTCAACGGTCTCGACCTCGACGGCATTCAATGGATCCGCGCTTTGCTCACCGAACTCGCCGAGGAAGGGCGCACCGTCCTGCTCTCCTCGCACCTGATGAGCGAGATGCAGCTGGTCGCCGACCACCTGTTGATCATCGGCCAAGGCCGGATCCTCGCCGACACCTCGATGGCCGACTTCATCGCGCGTCCTCGGGCGACGCCATCATCGTCGCCTCCCCGGATGCCGGCGCGCTCGCATCGCTGCTGGCCGGGGACGGCGTGACCCTGACCTCGCACGAGAGCGGCCGCTTCGAGGTCCGCGGTCTCACGCCGGAGCAATCGGCGACATCGCCAGCAGGCACGGGCTCACGCTCCACGAGCTGGCGCCGGTCCCAGCTTCGCTCGAGTCCGCCTACCTCGAGCTCACCCGTGACAGCGTCGAGTACGCCGGAACCGTCCAGTGACCCGCCCTGCTTCTCCCCTAGCCACGAATACAAAAGGGCACCCTGATGACCACCGCCACCGTAATCGAACCGACCATCCGCTCCACGAGGGCACCGATCACGACGCAACGCCAGACCCTCGGGCGAGCCATCCACTCCGAGTGGATCAAGATCCGCACCCTGCGCAGCACGTGGATCGGGCTCGGCACCGTCCTGTTGATCCTGATCGGCATCGGCGCGATCGGGGCGCTCCTGTCGACGGGCCCCTTCCCGACGACGGCGACGGCTTCGGAGGCGACGGCCCGCTGGCAACCGTTCTCACCGGCGCCGACTTCGCGGTGCTCATGGTCGGCGTTCTGGGCGCCTTGGCCGGAGCCCGGGAGTACAGCTCGCGGATGATCACCGCCACGGTTGCCGCCGCGCCACGGCGCTGGCAGGTCGTCGTCTCCAAGGCCGTCGCGCTCACTGCCGTCGTCCTGCCTACGGCACTGCTCGGGGTCCTGGCCACCTTCGGCATCGGCATGGCCATTCTCTCCTCCGGCGATGGCGCGACCGTCGCGCTCACCGACAGCGGCGTCTTGCGCGAACTGCTCGGGATGGCCGGCTACATCACCTCGATCGCCCTGATCGGACTCGGCCTCGGCGTTCTGCTGCGCAGCGTGGCCGGCAGCATCGGCGCCCTCGTCGCAGGCGTCCTCATCCTCCCGGCCCTTGCCGGTGGCCTACTGCCCGACAGCTGGGACTCCATCCTGCAGTACCTGCCGAGCTCCGCCGCGGCGGCGTTTACCACGGTGATGGCCGCGGGCGACAGCGTCCTCTCCGGCGGCGCAGGAGCACTTGTTCTCGCTGCATGGGTCGCGATCTCGTTGGGCGCCGCGGCTTGGGCCATCACCCGGCGCGACGTCTAGGTCGGCGGCGTGCTGCTTCCCTGCCGATCATGCAGATTGCGTGAGGCGCGGTCACACGGCTGCGCGGGAGCCTTTCCTCCGTCCCTGAAGCGAGCAAGTCCCTCCGCCACCGAAAGGACCGATGCCCGACTACGGCCATGACCTTCGCCTCGGAGCGTTCGTCACCCCGGAGAGCCGGCGTCCTCAGGACGTCGTAGCACTCGCGCAGCTCAGCGAGCAGTCAGGGCTAGACCTGGTGACCTTCCAGGACCACCCCTACCAGCCCGCGCTCCTGGACATCTGGACGCTGCTCTCGTACGTCGCCGCTGCGACCGACCGCATCCACCTCGCGCCGGACGTCTTGAACCTTCCGCTGCGGCACCCGGCCGTCACCGCGCGCGCCGCCGCCAGTCTCGACCTGCTCGCCGGCGGGCGCGTCAGCCTCGGCATCGGCGCAGGCGGGTTCTGGGACGGCATCGTCGCGATGGGCGGTCCTCAGCGCACCCCCGGCGAGAGCATCGAAGCCCTCGAAGAGGCGATCGACGTCCTGCGCCAGATGTGGGGTGTCGGCGAGCCCGGCGACGTCCGCGTCAAAGGAAAGCACTACAGCGTCATCGGAGCCAAACGCGGGCCCGAGCCGGCCCACGAGATCCCGATCTGGGTCGGCGCATATAAGCCGCGAGCGCTGCGCCTCCTCGCCCGCAAGGCCGACGGGTGGCTCCCGAGCCTCCCTTACATCGACGCCCGCGGGATCGGCATCACGCGGTCGAACGAGACGATCGATGAAGCGGCGGTGGCGGCCGGCCGCGACCCGCGCGAGATCCGGCGGCTGCTGAACGTCACGAGGTTGCGCTCTCGGTGGACGACTGGGTGGAGCAGCTTCTGCCCTTCGTGGTCGAGCACGGCTTCGGCACGCTCATCCTCGGTTCCGACGACCCGCGCACGATCCGGAAGTTCGGTGAGGAGGTCGGCCCCGCGCTGCGCGCTGCGGTCGAGCGCGAGCGCCGCAGCGCTGGCACACCGACCGGCCCCGTCCGCGGCCAGCGGGCGCTCGCGCAGCGCCTCCCCGGCATCGACTACGACGCCGTTCCCGCGGGCGTCGAGGCGATCGAGCCCGGCGACCGCGCCTACTCGCGCGTGCGTTCGACGTACATCCGCCGCGGCGCGCCGGGGCTCGTCTTGCGTCCGGCGAGAGCGGAGCAGGTCGCCGAGGCGCTTGCCTACGCACGCGAGCAGGACGTGCCGCTCGCCGTCCGCAGCGGCGGCCACGGCATCAGCGGGCGGTCGACCAACGACGGCGGGATCGTGCTCGACGTCGGCAAGCTCAACAGCATCGAGGTCGTCGACCCACAGAGCGGGAAGGTCCGCGTCGGGCCCGGGGCCCGCTGGGGCGAGGTCGCCCGGATATTGCAGCCGCACGGGCTCGGGATGAGTTCGGGCGATCACGGCGACGTCGGCGTCGGGGGCCTAGCCACCGCCGGCGGCATCGGCTTGCTGGGCCGCGGACACGGCCTGACGATCGACCACGTCGCCGCCGCCGAGCTCGTCCTCGCCGACGGTTGCCAGGTGCGCGCCGACGCCGAGACGAACCCGGATCTGCTCTGGGCCGTCCGCGGGGCGGGCGGGAACCTCGGGATCGTCACGGGCTTCGAGCTCGACGCCTACCCGGTCGGCGACGTCGTCCTGAGCCTCATGACCTTCGACGCGCGCGAGACCGCCGCGTTCCTCGAGCGGTGGGGCGCGATCGTCGAGGCTGCGCCACGCGAGCTGACGAGCTTCCTCAGCCTCATGCCGCAGCAGGGAGTCGCCCAGCTCCAGACCGTGGTGGCGACCGCCGACGTGCGGCTGGCGACGAGCGCGCTGACGCCGCTGCTCGACGCCGCCCCGCTGCTCGACCAGCAGGCGCAGCTCGTCCCGTACGCGGCCGTCGTCCCGCCGCACGGCGGCGTGCCCCACGGCGGCAGCGCCGACCCCGCGTTCCGCTCCGGCCTCGTCGACCACCTGACCCCGGAGGTCGCGGCCGGCACGGCGGCGCTGGCGGCGTCGGGCGAGGCGCCGTTGATCCAGATCCGCCAGGTCGGCGGGGCGATCAACGACGTCGACGCCATGGCGACCGCCTACGCGCACCGGACGCAGAACTTCTGCCTGGGCGCCGTCGGGATCAGCCTGCCCGGCCTGAACCGCCGGTGGGACGCCGACGTCCAGCCGCTCATGCAGGGGCGCTACCTCTCCGGTGACACCGACACGCGACCCGAGCGCCTTCAGGATGCGTTCCCCGGGCCGACGCTCGAACGGCTGCGGGCACTCAAGGCCGTCTACGACCCTGAGAACGTCTTCGACCAGAACTCCCCGATCGCCCCGGCGACCTCGGCGAGCGCCGCGGCATAGCGGCCCCTAGCGCGTCGCGGCGGTCGCGGCTTCGTCGAGGCCGGTCGTCGCCCCAGAAGAGTTCGTCGCCTCGTTCGTGGCCCACCAGTCACACCCCCCGGGTCACCATCGCCGAGCTGCTCGAGCACCTACCGGCCGCGCTGGTGGCCGTACGCCGCGAGCTCCGCCTGGCCGGCCGCATCATGACGAGATGAATCATCCGGAATAGGTGACGACCGGTCACTCATCTCGCCATCACCCTCTAACGGACCACTACAAAGGAGCCGAGATGGCGATATCAGACGGGTTCACGAGGGTCGCGACGCGTGCCAACGAGGCCGCCGAGCGTGCCGGAGCACTGACGTTGAATCGTGAGGGGGACTCATGAGTCGCGAGCAGCGCGAGGCGCTCGACGCGCAACTGCGCGAGGCGCCCCTGGACCTCGGCGGGGAGGTGGCCGAGCAGCGAGTGATCATCGAGGAGATGATGGCCTCGACCCCGCTGGCCGACGACGTCACGACGAGCGACGCGACACTCGGCGAGATCGAAGCAATCCTCGTCGAGACGTCCGAGACGCGCTCTGATCGTGTGGTCCTGTACCTGCATGGGGGCGCGTACGCGCTCGGATCGGCGGGGGTCGGCGTTGGGCTGGCCTCCGAGGTCGCTCGGCGTGCGAGGGCGCGTGCCTACTCGATCGACTACCGCTTGGCGCCCGAGCATCCCTACCCTGCCGGCGTCGACGATACCGTTGCGGCGTATCGCGGCCTGCTCGACAGCGGCGTCGACGCCCGGCAGATCGCGATCGTTGGCGAATCGGCCGGAGCGGGGCTGGTAGCCGCGGCGCTCGTGAGGGCAAAGGCGGGTGGGCTACCCCAGCCGGCGTGCGTGGGCCTGATGTCCCCGTGGGTGGACTTGACGCTCACGAGTACGACGTTGGACAGCAAGGCCGACGTCGATCCGCTCCTGTCGGTGCAGGCGCTGCGACTTCGTGCTGACGATTACGTGACGCCGGCGGATGCCCGGGCGGCGAGCCCGCTGTTCGCCGACCTCTCCGGGCTCGCCCCGCTGCTCGTCCAGGCCGGCTCGCACGACATCCTTCTGGGCGATGCCGTAGGTCTGGCTCGACGCGTGGCGGAGTGCGACGGTCGCGTCGGGCTCGACGTCTGGCCCGATGTGCCGCATGTCTTTCAGAGCTTCGCGAGCATGCTCGACGAGGGCGTCGATGCGCTCGATGCGCTGGGCGCGTTCGTCGACCGCTGGCTCAGCGCGGTCGATTCCGCGGTGGCTGCGTGAAGGACTGCTCGAGCTCGAGCCGGCGCGGGTGAGGGCACGCCCGGGGAGCGGCGGCCCGTCGGCTGGTCGCAGCCCGCGACGTAGATCGCGGCCTGGCGGCGCGCGATCGCATCCAGTCGGGAGCGCTCGACAGCGGCTGAGCCAGCAGCGCGCCCATCAGGACGATGTCGGTGGAGGTGACGTCCCCCGGACCGCTCCCTCAAGCTTCACGGCCGCGCATGAGTCGCGCTGCACCAGCCGGCAGAGGGTTGGCCGCGGCGCCGGAACTGCCGAGGATCAGGCTGCCGCGACACCGCGGTAGACCGCCGACGGAGTAGGCCAGGGCCGGGCTGGACCCCGATCCCACCATGGGCTAGGTTGCTGTGACTCGTCTCTCGGCCGAGAGGCCAGATGTCTACTTACCTGTATCGCCTCGGGCGCTGGGCGTCTCGGCGCCGGTGGATCGTCCTGACTTTCTGGCTTTCGCTGCTCGTCGCGGTGGTGGTGACGGCGCAGGCGGTCAAGAAGGACACAAACGACGCGTTCAACGTCCCGGGCACTGAGTCGCAGCGTGCGCTCGACCTGTTGGACGAGAAGTTCCCCGGGAGCGGCGGCGCGACGGCGAGGCTCGTGTTCGCAGCCCCGAAGGGACACACGCTCGACGAGCCGCGGTACGAGAAGGTCGTCGATCCGACGGTCGAGCGCGCCCGGGCGGTGCCGCAGGCCGTCACCACGGGCGAGCAGTTCGTCGAGGGCTTCACGCTGTCGCGCGACCGGACGATCGGCTTCGCCGATCTCCACTTCGCTGTCCCAGTCGAGGATCTGAGGGATCCGACGAAGGAGGCGCTCGAGCGGGTCGCGGGGCCGGCGCGCGAGGCGGGTCTGCAGGTCGAGTTCTCGGGCGGCGTTGTCAGCACGAGCGAGGGCGAGCAGTCGAGCGCTGAGGTGATCGGCGTGGTCGCCTCCTTCGTCGTGCTTTTCATCTCCTTCGGCACGCTGCTCCTTGCGGGGCTGCCGCTGGTGACCGCGATTCTCGGCGTGGCGATCGGGCTGTCGGCGATCTCCGCGCTGACCGCAGTCACTGAGATCAACTCGGTGGCTCCCACACTGGCGACCATGCTCGGCCTGGCGGTGGGGATCGACTACGCGCTGTTCATCGTGTCGCGCCACCGCCAGCAGCTTGCCGACGGGCTGGATCCCGCCGAGTCGGTCGCGCGCGCGACCGCCACGGCCGGCAGCGCGGTCGTGTTCGCCGGAGTGACCGTGCTGATCGCGCTCGTCGGCTTGGTCGTGGTCGGCATCCCGTTCCTGTCGGTGATGGGGCTGGCGGCGGCCGGGACGGTGGCGATCGCCGTGCTGATTGCCGTAACGCTGCTGCCGGCGCTGCTCGGCTTCGCCGGCCAGCGCGCCGGTCGCGGTCGGCGGCAGAAGGAGGGTCCCACCGCGGGGCGGCGCTGGGCGCAGCTCGTGACGCGGAGGCCGTGGGTCGCGATAGGAGCGGTGATTGCCGTAATCGTCGTGGTGGCGTTGCCGGCACTCGACATCCGCCTGGGCCTGCCGGACGACGGCACGCAGCCGACGGACACGACCGAGCGCAAGTCCTACGATCTCCTGACCAAGGGCTTCGGCCCGGGCTTCACCGGGCCGCTGACGACCGTAATCGACTTCGAGAACTTCCGGGGCGAGGAGAGCCCGAGGGCGATCGCCGAGGACGCGGCGAGGGCGCTGGCCGAGTTCCCCGGCGTCGCGGCCGCCGCCGAGCCGCTCTTCAACGAGAACGGCGAGGTCGCGATCATCATCGTCACCCCGAGCGGCAGCCCAGCCGCACAGACCACCAAGGACCTCGTCGATCGGATGCGCGACGAGGCCGCCGAGATCCGCCAGCGGTCGGGCATCAACGCGATGGTCACCGGCACGACGGCGATCAACATCGACACGTCCGACAAGCTCACCGCCGCGCTGCCGGTGTTCCTCGTTCTCGTCGTCGGATTGGCGCTGCTCCTCCTGGCCGCGGTGTTCCGCTCGATCGCGGTCCCGGTCACGGCCGCCGCGGGGTTCCTGCTCACGATCGCCGCCTCGCTCGGCGCGGTCGTCTGGATCTTCCAAGAGGGGAACTTGGCCGACCTGTTCGGAGTGGCCTCGACCGGACCGATCGTCAGCTTCCTGCCGGTGCTGATGATCGCCATCCTGTTCGGCCTCGCCATGGACTACGAGGTCTTCCTCGTCTCGCGCATGCGAGAGGGCTATGTCCACACGGGGAGGGCACGCGAAGCGACGATCAACGGCTTCGCGGCGAGCGCTCGGGTGGTCACCGCGGCAGCGCTCATCATGATCGCCGTGTTCTCCAGCTTCATCATCGACGACGCGCTCACCGTCAAGTCGATCGGCTTCGCGCTGGCGTTCGGCGTGCTCGTCGACGCCTTCCTCGTCAGGATGACGCTCGTGCCCGCTGTGCTGGCCCTGCTCGACCGGCGTGCGTGGTGGCTTCCACGCTGGCTCGACCGGCGGATGCCGAACCTCGACATCGAGGGGGAGAAAATCCTGCACGAGCTCGACAGCTCGGGAGGGCGAGAGCGATCGTGAGAATGTCAGCAACGGGGCGCAAAGATTGGACGGTGGGGAGAGTCCGGTCCGGGCCCAGTTAGCCCTGGGTCAGCGGGTTGGGGCGCGTTGCCTCTGCATGCCCGGCGTCGCGGCAAGACCTGGATCCCGCGTACTTGCTGATCCCGATTTGCCCTGACTGTCCATCCTGGTCATCCGGTAATGATGACGTCGCGACGGCTGTAGAGGCCGTCGGTCGCCGCTTGCAGAAGGAACGAGGCCACGTCCGCGCGTGAGATTCTCTGCGACATGCCGACCTTCTCGGTCTCGGGAACGACCCTAGGTTCGGTCTTGGGGCCATTGGTCAGATAGGTGGCGTAAACGATGGTCCAATCAAGGCCGCTGGCGCGGAGGACTTCCTCACCGGCGGCCTTGTCTTTGATCTGGCTACCCATGGCCATGCGGGTCACAAGCTTGCTGACGGGCTTGAGCCGGTCACGCGCGACGGCGAAGGAGGACAACATCAAAATACGATCCGGACCCGCCTGCTCAGCCGCGGCCACCACGGCGCGAGTCGCCTCGGCGAGCACCGGTCCTCTGGCGCCAAGGACGCTGATGACGGCGTCGGCTCCCTTCATGGCCTGGGAGACCACTGCGCGGTCGGTGGCGTCGCCTTGGACAACGTGGAGGTTGGGGTCGGTCAGGGTGAGGGTCTCCGCGGACCGAGCAAGTGCCGTGACCTGGTGGCCAGCGGCGATTGCCTGCTCGACCAACGGAACGCCCGTGGCGCCCGCGGCGCCCAGGACGGTGAGGTTCATGGGTCTGCTCCTTTCATTCCTGGAGGATGTCTAACGAGACGACCTGATCCGTCCGCTGATCCATCGCGCAGCGGGGGTCGCCCTCGCACACTGACACGTCGCCCGGCACGGATACCGGAGCCTCATCCGCTCCACTTGTTTAGGCCTCCAGGGCAGGCCGGTCAAGGGCTCGTCTCCGCTCGCGTCGGCACGGCGTGGCCCACCCAGGCGACAGCGGAGTCCGCTGGAGGAATCGGCGCGTTGCCTGTGGCCTTCGGGGTCCCGGCCGTGTCGGCAGCGTTCTCGGATGAGTAACCGAGTGCCCAACGCGAGCCGAAGAACGCAACATGGCGATCCGCCGGACGTGGCCCGGTGGGATCCGTTCATCCTTCTCGTTGAGGACGAGTTCAGCCCGCGCGGCTTCCCGTGGCACCCGCACCGCGGCTTTCAGACCCTGACGTACGTCTTCGCGGCCGTCTGGAGCACCGCGACAACGCGGGCGGCGCGGGCGTGCTGTCTCGCGGCGACGCGCAGTACATGGTCGCCGGCCGCTACGCGATGCACTACGAGCTGGCGCACGAACTGCAGCCCGTGCGGACGCTGCAGGCCTGGATCAACCTTCCTGCGGCCGACAAGCTAGGACCACCAGCTACGTCGATATACCACGCGCCGCCGCGACCCGGATCGAGAAGCCCGGCGTCAACGCCCGTCTCCATGTCGGCTCCGTCGCCGGACATGCCGGCGCCGACGTCCAGCAGTTCAAGGTTCCGATCACGCTGCTCGACGCCGAGCTCGAGCCGTCGGCGTCCATCGCCCACGAAGTCCCCGGCGACGACGCCGTCGCCATCCACGTCATCGACGGCGCCGTGCGCGTCGGCGCCGAGGGCACGGCGGTCGCCGCGCGCCAGACGGCCTGGTTCGATCCCGAGCAGGAGGGCACGAGATCCATCGCCATCGAGGCCCCGACGCCAGCGTTCGTCATCGTCTACTCGGGACGCCCAGGCGGCGAGCCCGTCGTCTTCGGCGACCCTTCCTCATGACCACGCCCGAGGAGAACGCGCGAGCCATGGCTGACTTCCAGGCTGGCGCTTCGGCCCATCCCGACGACCCGCCGCCCACCGACGCCGCCACCCGCCGCTGAGGCGCCGCCCCCAACCGCACTCGAAGCAGGACTCGCGCCGGGCCCGCTCCGGCACCTCCTAATCGCCAAACGCAGGACGCGGCGGCTGCTTTTCCAGGGTCAGCGGTAGCGGGCCCGGTCGCTCACCTGGCTCTCGAGGTGGACTAGAGACAGAACCGCTACGCGCTTCACGGCCGCCTATGCGCTGCCGATGCACGCTTGCAGATCCGGAGGCGATGCTGGCCGAACACGCGACTGCTCCCTTCGCGTGATCTGAGAAAGCGGCCGGCCAGCCTGACCACCACCGAGTCAGAGTGTCGCTTCCCATGAGGCTGTCGCATAAGCCCGTCTGAGAAACGGCACAGCGCGCTCGCGGAGATGCATGCGAGAGCTGTCGTGCGGGACCGCCTTGCGACGGACCGGCCGCTCGTGACGAACGAGCTGGCGGAATTCGGATCCCACCCTTAGAAACGATCCAGCGGCCTCGCTGGGGGTTTGTGCGACAGCCTCCCATGGAGGCGAAAGCAAGGTCTCGGGCGGGGGAGACTGTCGCCGCTCGTCCATGCGGAAAGCGAGCAAGGCGGCGACCGCGCCTGCGCGGAGTGCTGCTTTCGTCGAAGAGCAGTCTTCGAGCGGCTGGCCGACGCGGCGTCACGGCGGGCCCGGCCGGCCCTCGCTCCTGCTCTTGAGCCTGTCGCCGCACAGACCTTCGTTTGTGCGGCACGCGGCCCCCTGCTTCAGGCCGCCGCCAGCTCGTCGGCCTTCTTCCTGGCGAGGGCAGCGTCGAGCACCGCGTACTCGGCCTCCTCGATCGCTGCATACGCGTACTCAACCGCAAACGTGGCGTCGTTTTCGGCATTCTCGGCGTGCCGCTGCGCCCTGTCCACGTCGTGCTCCGCCCGCTTGGCATCGACGTCCTCGCGAATCTTTGCGACGTGTTCGTTCCACGAGCGCTGCATGTCATTCCACCAGACGGAGAGCTTTCCCTTGCTTGCGTCCGCGGACTGGCGCAGCTTCTCAGCCTGGGCCTGAGCTGATGCGCGCGCCGTCGCAACGTCCTGCTCGAGGTCCGCCTTGGCCTTCCCCTGTGCGGCCGCGGCCCGATCCTGAGCCTCCTTCGCCCTGGCCGCCAACTTCGTCAGCTGGTCCGTTGCAGCCATTGTCAACCTCCCTCGAGGGTTACCGTCGGAGCGACGGTCTTGGGTACCGAGACGGTGCCGGGCGCGCTGGAGCGGGGCGTGAACGCCCGACGCTTGGACGAGCCTAGCTAATGACTCCATGTGTGGCCAGGCCACCCGCGCTGATCGCCCAGGAGTCCCGAACGCATCCGTTAGTTCCGCTTTGTGCGTGTGTGTAAGCGAGCATCACGCTGGGCCCTAATTCCAGACACGAGTAGCGATCCCCGCCGCGGATCGAGGTCGCGCTCGCCCAGTGTTAAGCAGGAGCGAGGATCCTGATCGCGCAACGGAGGTGCGAAGCTCGCCCCGAGTCGGCGACGGTCTACGGCGTCATCACGACGCGACCGAAGGCCTGGCGGCTCTCGATGTACGCGTGCGCGGCGGGGGCCTCGGCGAGCGGGAAGGTTCGATCGATCTCGACGCGCAGCCCGCCATCGGCAACCCGCCCGAACAGGTCCGCGATCATCGCGTGGACGCGCGGGTACTCGGTCATCAGCGCCCCGCCGAGGAAGACGCCGCGCAGCGCATTGTTCTGCGCCCACAGATCCCTCGCCTCGATGTTCGAGCCGGCGCGACCCGCCACCCCGACGCTGACGAGCATCCCGCGATAGGCGAGCGCGCCGATGCTGTCAACCAGGTTCTGGCCGCCGACCGAATCGAGGATCACGTCGGCGCCGCGCCCGTCGGTCAGTTCGCGTGTCCTGTCGACGAAGCTCTCGCTGGCGTAGTTGATCCCGTGGTCGAGCCCGAACTCCTTCAAGCGTTCGAGCTTCTCGTCGCTGGACGCGGTCGAGATCACGGTCGCGCCGGCCTGCTTCGCCAGCTGGATCGCGGCCATCCCGACGCCACCCGCGCCGGCGTGCATCAGGACGGCCTGGCCGGCCTGGAGGTTGCGCGCGGTGAACAGGCACTCCTGTGCGGTCCCGTACGCGACGGGAATGCACGCGGCGCGCGCCGCGTCCACGCCGTCCGGGATCGGCCAGGTGGACAGAGCGGGCACGGCGCGCTTCGACGCGTGCGACCCGGCCGCGTTCAGGGTCACGACGCGGTCGCCGACCGCGCGGGACTCGACGCCGGCACTGACGTCGGAGATCGTGCCCGCCGCGAGGTACCCGACGACGTGCGGCGCGGACGGCATGCGGAGGTCGGTCCCCGCGAGGGTGTGCGGCGGCGCGTGAGCTCTCATAGGAACTCGAGGGCCCGCTTGACGAAGTCCTCGTGGAACTGGAACACACCGCCGTGCCCGGCGTCGGGATACACGACGAGCTCGCTGTTCGGGAGTCGCCGGTCGAGGTCGACGGTGTTCTTGGTGGGCACCATCTTGTCGCTCTCACCGTTCATGACGAGCACCGGCTGGTGGATGCTCGACGAGCTCCGCGGGCTTCTGCTTACCCCATCGGTGGATGGCCTTGAGCTGGGCGCGGAACGAGCCTACGGAGATCGCCTTGTCGCGGTCGTTCGTACGCTCCCCGAGCCGTGCCAGGAACTCCTTCGCGGCTCCCCGCCCGTTCGGCGTCCTGGTGAAGAAGAGGAACTCCTTGGGGTCCCGGCGGGTGAGCAATCCTCGCGCGGTGTCGAGGTAGGAGATGCGGGTCACCTTGTCGATGCCTTCGCCCCCCGCGGGGCCGGTTCCGGCGAGGATCATCTTGCGCACGAGCCGCGGCTGCTGCTGCGCGATCACCTGGGCGATCATGCCGCCCATCGAGAACCCGAACAGGTCGACCTGATCGAAGCCGAGCGCACGGATGAAGGTCACGGCGTCGCTCGCCATCTGCTCGATGGTCGTCGGCGTGGACCCACTGGAGGCGCCGACACCGCGGTTGTCGAAGGTGATGACCCGATGCTTGGCGGCGATGCCGTCCACGACTCGGGGGTCCCAGTTGTCCAGGACTGCGGCCAGGTGGGTGAGGAAGACCACCGGCACCCCCGTGCTCGGGCCGAGCTGACGGTAGGCGAACTGCACGCCGCCGGCGTGGATGGTCTGGGTCGGCGCCTCCTTGTGCATGGCGCTCACGGCCGCACCGGTTGTCTGCGGCGGGCCGTCGCTGATGGGCGCTTGGACGTTCGTCATCTCTTTCTCTCCCTTTGGAGTGGACTGATTTGGAAGCCCTGATGGGCGCCGCAGCCTTCACGCGCTCCAGGCGCTCGGTGAACGCCGCGCGTTCGCCCGCGTCGATCTGGCTGAGGACGGCATCGGCCTGTCCTGGGCTGAAGCGTTTCTACGCGGGCAGTTGGTTGCCCTTGCGGATCTGCCGGTCGAACAAGGCCGAGGGCGCGTAGCGGCGCGCCATGCTGACACGGCGCGCGAGGGGCCCGGCCGGGTGCCGCAGCTTCGGCCGTGCGTCCGTCGCCCCGGCGACGATTGCCTTTGCCACGACAGTGGGCTCGTCGCCGGTCTTGACCGCATCGGCGAGCCATGCGCCGAGGGCTTCGCGGCGTTGCGCGTAGAGGGGAAGGGGTTCATCGCCCTCGGCGAGATTCGCGTCGAACGTGGTCTTGGTCATGCCGGGTTCGACCAGCAGGACTCGGACTCCGTGCTCGCGCACTTCGTGGTCCAGCGACTCGGAGTACCCCTCGAGGGCGTGCTTGCTCGCCGCGTACAGGGCCATGAACGGAACTGGGATGAGACCCACGAACGAGCTGACGTTGATGATCCGGCCGCTGCCGCGCTCCCGCATGTGGGGCAGTACCGCGCGGATCATGCGCATCGCACCGAAGAGATTGGTCTCGAACAGCGCGCGAGCCTGCTCGATTGAGCTCTCCTCCGCCGCGCCGGCGACGCCGAAGCCCGCGTTGTTCACCAGCACATCGATGCGGCCGGAACGGTCGAGCACCTCGCGCACCGCGCCGGCCACCGACTGATCGTCGGTGACGTCGAGCGGCAGGAACGTCACTCCGCCTCGCTGTTCCCCTGCGCTCGCCTTGCGGCTCGTCCCGTACACGCTGAAGCCCGCGGCGAGCAGCTCATGCGCGGCCGCCTCACCGATTCCGGACGATGCTCCCGTCACCAGCGCCACCCGTCCTGTCTCGACCGCCATGATTACTCCTTCGCCTCGCCTTTGCATTACGAGCATAATATGGTAGTACGATCGTAATACTGTGATCTGAGACACACGCTGACGGCAACGATTCAGGGGGTTCCCAGGAGAGGTGCGCTATGCGCTACAGCAAGGACCACAAGCAGGCGACGCGGCAGCGAATCGTCGAAGCGGCCGGGCGACGTTTTAAGCAGGACGGAATCGACGGCGCCGGCGTGGCGACCGTCATGTCGGAGGCCGGCCTGACCAACGGCGCCTTCTACGGCCACTTCAGGTCGAAGGAGGACCTCGTCGCGAACGTCCTCGCCGACCAGCTGCGCGCCCAGCGCCAGAGCCTTGACGCCCAGCCCTCGGATCGCGCGGGCCTCGAGGCGTTCATCCGCTCCTATCTGTCTCCGCGGCACCGCGACCAGCGCGCCGACGGCTGCCCATCGGCAGCCCTGCTTGACGAGATCGTCCGCCGCCCCGCCGCGACCAAGCGGGTCTTCACCGACGAACTGACGGGCACCATGGACGACGTCGCATCGCGCCTCGACCCGACAGACGTCGAGGCTGCACGAACCGACGCGCTCACGCTGTTCGGACTGATGGTCGGCACCCTGCAGCTCGCCAGAGCGCTGACAGACCGCGACCTGTCCGATCAGCTCCTCGCCCGGGGCGTGGAGACGGCCCTGAAGTTGCTCGACGACCGCGCATGACCGCTTGCAGGACCCAACGACTCTCCGGCCGCGCGGCGGAAGAGTCGAGCACGCGTTCGGAAAAGACCGATCCAGCGTGGGCGCCACACCTACAGCGCGTCGCACAGAAAGCCACGTCTCGGCCGCCGCGTCGCCGACTGGCATCAGGGCGCTACCCCCCGGGCGGGGGGCTCGGCGGGAGAAGCGGCCTCAGCCGCTCCAAGAAGGCCTGCGTTTGCAGGTCTCTTTGGTCTCGGCAGTCGGATAGTGCGTCTGCGTCGCCGGGGACTGAATGCGGACTTGACGGTCAGTCCATCATGGGAGACGCCTCGAAAGACGCTTCTTTGCAGGCATTGGCTGACGACTCGAACCACTGACCTTCTGCACGAGCACGAGCACGAGCCCGCGCCCACGCTCGCCGAGCCACGCGCGCTGCTGCTCCGGGTCGAGCGCGACGTCGCTCGCAGGAGCGCCGGCGACGTGCGCGATGCAGGCGGCGAGCGTGGAGCGCTCGGTGTGGTCGGAACCGGACGGCGGGGTCATGGCGTGAGGGCCCGTTGGAGGTCGCGCCAGAGGTCCTCGGGATGTTCGCATCCGACGCTGAGCCGTAGCAGTCCGGGCGGTAGGTGGGTCTGGCCGGGAATGGCGGCTCGGCGTTCGATGGTCGACTCGACGCCGCCCAGGCTCGTGGCATGGCGGATGATCCGCACCGATCGGCAGACGGCGTCGGCGCGCTCGGCGCCGCCCTGCACATCGAAAGAGACGACGGCGCCGAAGCCGGACATGAAGCTGCGCGCCGTCGCGTGGGTCGGATGGCCGGGCCGACCGGGATAGCGCACGACCGCCACCTCGGCGTGCTTTGCGAGGTACTCGGCGAGCTCGGCGGCCGATGCGCTCGCGCGCTGTAGCCGCAACGCGAGCGTGCGCATGCCGCGGACGGCGAGGTAGGCCTCGAGCGCGCCGGGCGTGGCTCCGGCCAGCTCACGTCGCTCGCGCAGTTGGGGGGCGCGCTCGCCGGACGCCGCGACGACGGCTCCGAGCAGCAGATCGGAGTGGCCGCCGAGGTACTTCGTTGCCGAGTGCATGACCAGGTCGGCGCCCAGCTCAAGCGGCCGTTGGACCAGCGGCGTGGCCAACGTACTGTCGATCACCACTAGGGCGTCCGCCTTGCGCCGCGCGGCGCAGATGGCGCGCAGGTCGGCGACCGCCAGCAGCGGGTTCGAAGGCGATTCCAGCCACAGCAGGTCGGCGTCGGCGGCGAGCTCAAGCCAGCGCGATGTGTCCTCGACGCCGACGCGGACCAGGTGCCATCGGCCCTGCGCGGCACCGGCGGCGGCCAGACCCGCGACGCCCTGGTAGCAGTCGTCGCCAAGCACCACGGTGGCGCCGACGGGCAGCAGATCGAAGATCGCCGCGGCGGCGCCCATGCCCGAGGCGAACGCGACGGCATGGCCGCCCTCCACGCCGCCCAGCAGCGCCTCGAACGCCTCCCAGGTCGGGGTCGCGTCGTCCCGGCTGTAGGCCCGCCCCGAGCCGAGCTCGAAATTCGACGCCAGCACCGGAGGAACGTTCAGCGGCGCCCCGGCACCCGGCGCCGGCCGACCGGCCATCACGGCCCACGTCTCCAGCTCTACTTCCGAGCAATGCACCATCTAAGGCACTATAGTGCACTAACGATGGGCGTCAGCCAGGAGAGCGTCGCGGCCGAGATCGCCACTCGCGTGCGCGCCGCGCGGGCCCAACGCCGATGGACGCTCGACGAGCTCGCGGCGCGCAGCACCGTTAGCCGCCGTTTGCTCGTCCAGATCGAGCACGGCGACGCCAACCCGAGCCTGGCCACCCTGCTCAAACTCGCCGCCGCGCTCGGCATCACGCTCACCGAGCTCCTGTCAGAGGAACCGGACGCCGAGCCAGTCGCCGTCGTAGCGGGACAGGACGCGATGACCCTGTGGTCCACGCCCGCCGGGAGTTCGGCGCGTCTGCTCGTCAGTCGCGGAGCGATCGAGCTGTGGTCGTGGACGCTCGCGCCCGGCGACCAACGCGACAGCGAAGCGCACCGCCCCGGATCGGTCGAGCTGATCACCGTCGACAGGGGCACCGTCGCTCTCGACGTCGGCCACCACCACGTCGAAGTGCCGGCCGGGGACAGCGCCTGGTTCGATGCGACGCTGCCCCACACGTACGCCAACCCAGGAACGACCACCGCGACCTTCACCCTTGTCGTCTTCGAACCCGCGTGACCGCCGCAGCCCTCTCGCCGATCTGCGTCATCGCTCCACCTCGACCGCATTGAGCGCCACCTGACATGACCCATCACGACCTCATCGACCGCATCGCCGACCTCCTACGCGAACACCCGGATGAGCTCCGGAATGCCGGCATCACCGACGAGCTCAACCTCCAAGGCTGGCTCAGCGCCCGCAACCTCCGCCTGATCGCCGCCGACCCGCGCGGGGCAGAGATCTCCCCCGGCTTCTGGATCGCGGAGCACCACGACGGCCACTGTGTCGTCATGTTCGACGAAAGCCCATACGCCGCGAGCGCACCCGTCGACATCCCACCCAACAAGTTGCGCCGCGCCCTCGTGCTCGCACCACTGGACCCAAGCCGCCCGTCCGGCAGCCTGCCGCAGCAACCGGCCGGCGCCACCGGCGTCATCGAAGCCCTGCTCACGGCAGCTCACGCCGAGGACACCATGCAAAGTCACAGGACCGTAGAGCTGCACGCCAGCCGCGGCATCGTCGGCGACCGCTACTTCGACGGCACCGGCACCTTTTCCGCGAGCGAGAAGCAGGGCCAGCAACTCACGCTCATCGAAGCCGAAGTCCTCGATGCCCTCCGCGACGACGGCCTCTGCCTCACGCCGGTCGACGCACGCCGCAACATCGTCACCCGCGGGATCGATCTCAACGCACTCGTCGGCAAGGAGTTCCAGATCGGAACGGTCCGCTGCATCGGCCGACGGCTATGCGAACCGTGCTCGCACCTCCAACGCCTCACCGGCACCGCCCTGCTACGACCTATGGTCCACCGAGGCGGCCTCCGCGCCGACATCCTCACATCCGGCCTCGTCCACGTCGGCGACGCGGTCCACGCCTGACGGACTGACGCGAAGCACGCGCGACTTCTCCTAGCTGTCAGCCGAAGCGGCCGATTATCCGGTCGGAGTAGAAGTCGTGCCAGGGTGTCGCCGGCGCGGCGTCGGCCGAGGCTCGTTCGGACTCCACAAGCTCGTGTACGAGGTGACTACGGGTCGGCGCGCGCCCAAGCGCCTGGGGAAGCTCGGAGTGATCGATGAGCCAGTCGGCATAGAACGAGGCCCAGTCGTCGTCCGCACCGTCGGTGATGCGATACACGACATGGTGAACCTCACCGGCCTCGTGGAGCAGGGCGCTCACCCGCTGGGTGCGTTCGTTCATACCCGAAACCTACGCGGCGCGCGCGACGGCGGACAAACCACCCGAGGGCGGCCGCGCGGCAGATCCGTCGGTCGGCGCAGCCGGGCTTCCCTCTGCGCGCAACGGAGCTGGTCTCCTCGGTTCCCAGCGCTGGTCAGTCCCGTTTCATGCTGCCACCTCCTCCCCACGTCCCCACGCGACGCTAGGAGACTGACTCGAACGCTTCTGCAACGGCAGCCGGTCGCGCCACGCGTTTCGGTGAGAGCCTGTCTTGCGGCGCGCCGCTCTGAGACGCTGAGACCCAGGCTCACCACGAGCTCGAACTCAACCCGCCCCGCCAAGGAATTGGTAGCTCATTGGTAGCTCGGCGCGAGCTGAGCGAAAGTAGCGCTCACGCAGAAACAGGTCCTGTGCAGCGACTTCGTGAGGGTGAGCGACGGGACTCGAACCCGCGACCGCCTGGACCACAACCAGGAGCTCTACCTACTGAGCTACGCCCACCACGCTGCCGCCCTGTCGGGCGACGTTCGGAATCTAGCAGTGGGTTCGTAGCCCGATAGGTTCAGTCGTAGCGCTCGATCGTGCGGACGTTGAGTACGAGCATCACAACGCCGAGTGCGAGGACCACCCCGAACCCCGGCAGGATCGCCCCCCAGTCCAGGTCATCGAGGATCAGCGACCGGAGCGCCTCCATCAGGTAGGTGACCGGGTTCACCGTGGCGGCGATCTCCATCGGCTCGGTCAGGAGGTCGCGCGGCACGAAGTTCGGCGTGAGGAACAGCAGCGGGAAGAAGATGAGCCCGCCGGAGTTGGTCGCCGCCGCGCTGCGGGTCTTCAGCGCGATCAGCTGCATGAAGCCGGCGTAGACGACCCCCCACAGCGCGCTGAGCAGCACCAGCAGCACGAATCCCGCGACCCCGCTCGCGATCGAGATGCCGAACGGAAGCGCGAGCAGCACGATCACCGTCGAGAGGACGATGCACTTGCCGCCCTCGGCGACCAGCCGGCCGAGCACGATCGAGTAACGGGGAACCGGGATCGCACGCAGCTTGTCGAAGTAACCGCCCTCGATCTCCTCGACGAGGAAGAGCGCGGCCATGCCGAACGACGCGGCCAGCAGGAGCGTGATCGGAAGCTGAAATGCGCCGTATCCCTGCCCCTTGAGGAAGTCGGTCGACTCCGAGGGGAACAGCTCCGCCGCCTGGCCGGTGTTCACCACGAGGAAGAAGATCGGGATGAACATGGTCATGAACAGCGCGTCGGGCTGGCGCAGCGCCTCGCGCAGCGAGCGCCTCCCGAGTGCGATCGTGGCACTCATGCCGTCACCTCCTGAACCTCGCCGGCGGCGCGGGCGCGCGTGCGACCGGTCGCGTCGAGGAACACGTCGTCAAGTGTCGGCTCGCCGTCCCCGCCCCAGCGCTCCCGGAGGTCGTCCTTGAGCTGCTGAGGGGTTCCCTCGCGCACGATGCGGCCGCTGTCGATGATTGCGATGCGGTCGCAGAGCTGGTCGGCCTCCTCGAGATACTGAGTAGTGAGGAAGACCGTCGTTCCGTGCCCGTTGATGCGGCGCAGCTCCTCCCAGATCGTCAGCCGGCTCGCCGGGTCGAGTCCCGTCGTGGGCTCGTCCAGGAAGAGCACCTCCGGCTCGTGGACGAGCGACGCGGCGAGGTCGAGCCGGCGCTCCATGCCGCCGGAATACCCCTTGATCACGCGGTCGGCCGCATCACCGAGCTCGACGAGCGAGAGCAGCTCCTCTGCACGCTCCTTCGCGCGCGCCGCGCTGAGGCCGAACAGCTCTCCGTGCAGGACCAGCAGCTCGCGCCCGGTCTGGCGCGGGTCGAGTCCTGCCTCCTGAAGCGCGACGCCGATGCGGCGACGGGCCTCGTCCGGGTCCGAGGCGACGTCGACGCCCATCACCTCGGCGCGACCGTCGGTGATCGTGAGCAGCGTCGTGAGCATGCGCACCGTCGTCGACTTGCCGGCTCCGTTCGGACCGAGGAAGCCGAAGATCTCACCCGCGCGGACCTTGAGGTCGACGCCGCGCACGGCGTCGACGTCGCCCTCCCGGCCCGTGAATCGCTTGACGAGTCCTTCGGCCAGCACGGCCGGTCGTCCGTTCTCGTACATCCGTTCTCCCGCTTCGTGAAATAGGGGTGGTGCGCATTCAGACCGGCCGACCGGCCCGAACTCATCGCACGGCGGCGTCGCTGCTCTCCTCGAGGTCCTTGTTCTCGGGGACGAACTTGCTCGCGGTGAAGGTAGCGCCCTGCGGGTCGCGGATGATCGTCATCCGCACCCACGGTGCGTCGAAGGGCGGAACGAGCACCTCGCCGCCCAGCTCGACGGCGCGAGCCGCGATGGCGTCGGCATCGTCGACGGCGAACGTCACGTCCCAGTGCGCCGGCACGTCGGGCTGGTCGTCCGGGATGGAGCTCGCGCTCGCGACAACCTCCTCGAATCGCGCAGGGGCACCCACGCTCGCCATGTTCTCGCGCATCCCTGGGGTGCGCTTCTCGAGGAAGTCACCGTAGGCCGGGAGCGCCCACATGGAAGCCCCGCCGACATCGATCATCTCCCAGCCGAAGACCGCACCGTAGAACGAGCGTGCGCGCTCGAGGTCCCGGGTGGCCAGGTTGTTGAAGTTCAGCGAGCCGTGCTCGTTGACGACGGTGGCGCCGCGATGCGTCTTCGGCTGCCAGACGGAGAACGCAGCGCCCTCCGGGTCGGCGAACACGGCCATCCGGCCCGAGTCGCCGACATCGCCCGGCTCCATCAGCACGGTGCCGCCGGCGGCGCGAACCCTGTCCGCCGTCTCGTTCGCATCCTCCACCCAGATGTACGTGTTCCATACCGCCTGCTCCGGGACGCCCTCCGGCTGCGAACCCACGGCGCCCACATCTCCGCCTGGGAGCCGGCCCATGAAGTACCGCATGGGCGAGTCCGCGGGCATCACGTCCTCCATCTCCCACCCGAACAAGTCGCCGTAGAACGCGGCGGCTGCGGCGGGGTCGGGCTGCGTCGTGTCGATCCAGCACGGGACGCCCGGGATGTAGCGGTCCTGCTCGCTCATGGTTCTCCCTTCATCGTTTGGACTCGGGCGTACGGTAGGACCTATTTAGGTCAGTATCTGTCCTCAATCTGGCCGATGATGGGATTTACAAATGAGCGAGACCTCAAGCCGGCTGCTCGACCTGCTCTCGTTGCTCCAGGCGCGTCGCGACTGGCCCGGCGCGGAGCTCGCCGAGCGGCTGGAGGTCTCGGGACGCACGGTCCGACGCGACGTCGGCCGCCTGCGAGCGCTGGGTTACCCCGTGGAGTCCTTGACCGGGCCAGCGGGCGGATACCGGCTCCGCGCAGGGACGGCGATGCCGCCGCTGCTACTCGACGAGGACGAGGCGATCGCAATCGTGGTGGGCCTGCGCACGGCCGCCAGGGCATCGGTGGCGGGTATCGAGGACACGTCGGTTCGAGCACTGGTCAAGCTCGAGCAGGTGCTCCCGGCCCACCTGCGTCGCCGCGTCGCAGCACTCGGGTCGGCGATGATCGCGCCGCCGGTCGCAGGACCGACCGTCGATCCACAGCATCTGACCACCCTTGCGTCGGGCTGCCGCGACTCCGAGTGCGTTCGGTTCGAGTACCGCAGCCGCGAGGGAACCGCAACACGTCGTGAGGTGGAGCCGCACTCGCTCGTCAACCTCGGGCGCCGCTGGTACCTCGTCGCCTGGGACCGGCGCCGCGACGACTGGCGGACATTCCGGGTCGACCGGCTCCGCCGACCCGCCGCGACAGGAGTCAGGTTCACCCAGCGGACCCTTCCCGGGAGGGACGCTGCCGCCTACGTCGAGGAGAGCATCGCCGGGGCCTGGAGCCGCTACGAAGCGCGGGTCACCGTGCATGCGCCGGCGGACGAGCTCGCGAAGCGCCTCCCGTACGTCGCGGGAGCGCTCGAGCCGATTGATGCGCACAGCTGCGAATACCGAACCTCCGACGTCGACCTGCAATGGCTTGCGCTCCGCGTCGCAATGCTCGGGGTCGAGGTCGAGGTGCACGAGCCGCCGGAGCTGATCGCGGAGTTGGAGGCGATGGCGCAACGCCTCGGCCGTGCCGCCAGCCGTAGACCTGACGGGGCCTAGCCGAGGGTGATGCGGCGAGTGGCGCGGCGGGTCGTGGTGCCCGTGCCGTGCACGGTGATCTCGAGCGTCACGAGGGCGCCGCGTGCGCGTGAGACCTTCGCGCGGGTCGAGCGCGACAGGCGGACGCTGATCGTCTTCGTCTGGCCCGCTGCGGCGGCGGTGGTGCCGGCTCCGATCGCAACGCTGCGGCTGCCGAGCCTGAGCCGCCGTGCGGTTGCGGCGCTCACGAGCAGCCGTGCGTTGATGGTGCAGGCCGCGGAGCACCTGCCCGCGAGCTTCAGTCCGCGGCGAGCGATGCGCGACGGTGCGAGCGACCGGCGCAGGCTGACCGCCTTGGAGAGCGAGACGCTGCCGGCCACGGCGTGGACCGTTGCGGTGGCACCGCGGCTGCGACGGAGCGCCGCGCGCGCCGCGCGCGTGAGCTTCACTCCCACTCCACCGGCGCCCGAGCGCTTCGTGCCTGAGCCGAGCCGCACGCTGCGGCGCGGCAGGCCTAGCCGCGCAGCGGTCTTCGAGGAGACCACGAGAGTTGTGCTTCTGCGGCAGTCGCCCTCGCAGCTGCTGAGCGCGGCGAGCCGGCCGGCGGAGGCGTCGGCGAGCGAGTCCTCGGTGGAGACGACCGCGAAGTCGGGCGGCGGGTCACCCGCGACGGCGAAGGTCAGCGGCGCGCTCGAGCCATCGTTGCCGGCGGCGTCCTTCTGATGTGCGCGCACGGTGTAGGTGCCGGCGGCCACCCGGGTGAAGTCCGCGCTGAACGAGCCCGACTCGGCGCGCGAGGCCACCACCGACTGCACGGGTGCGCCGCTCGCTGCCGAGCCGGAATAGAGGTCGACGGTGACGCTGGCGTCGTCACCGGACGCCGTGCCGGCGTTCCCCTGGACGTGTGGCGCCGCGCCCGCCACGTTCGCGATGTGAGGCGCCGGCGCCGTCACGTCGACCGTCCAGGTGTAGACGGCGGGGCTGCCGTCCACGTTGCCCTTCGAGTCGAACGCCCTGACCTCGAAGGTGTGGCTGCCCTCGGGCAGGTTGCCGAACTCCTGCGGGGAGGAGCACGGGCTGAAGTCCCCGCCGTCGAGGCGGCACTGGAACTGTGTGCCGGCCTTGGAGGCGGTGAACTCGAAGCTGGCGGTGCGGGAGCCGGCACGCGACGGGGGCGCCACCTGGATCGCCGTGTCCGGCGCGTTCACGTCCGGATCGCACTGGGCGGTGCGGATCGTGAGGCCCCACGAGAGCAGCGAGCCGGTGTCGTTCTCGTAGCGGTCACTGACGCGGAGCTTCCAGGTGCCCTGCTGCTCCTTGCCGTTGAAGCGCCCGAGCTGGTCACCCTGCGGGCGGAAGCTGCCCGTGTACGGCGCGGCGCTCCCGCCGCTGCCGATGGTGGTGGGCGCGTCGTCGTCGAAGACGGTGTCGACGAGGTCGTCGCCGCCGTTGTTCGGGCCGCCCACATGCTCGATCAGGCGCACCGTGGTGGCGTTGTCCGGGCTCACGAGCTCGACCTTGAGGTCGCCCACGAAGCTGTGGTCGATGCTGTTGATGCGAACGTCGAGGTCCTTGATCCGTCCGCTGATCGGCACGAACAGCGTGGACACCACGCCGCCGGCATCGTCGTCAGGGATGGCGAGCGTCTGCGTGCGCGAGTGCGTGGTGGCGGGGCCCGCGCGCCCGGTGGGAATCGTGACCGGCACGGACTGCGTCCCGCCCTCGACGCTCGTCACGTCGAGCAGGCCCGTGGCGTCCACGCCGCAGGCCGCCGCGCCGCCCAGCGTGCCCTCGAAGGCGGTGTCGTTCTCCTCGTCCGAGTCGGCCGTGATGTCCGGATAGGTCGAGCTCGCCTGGGTGAGGCTCAGCGCGCCGCTGCCGGCGAGCGTGGCCGAAACGCCGGTGGCCACGTCGGTGCCCGTGTTCCGCACCCGCTGGCGCAGCGTGAAGGACTCGCTGGGCTCGAGGTAGCCGTCGCCGTTCTGGTCGTCCACCGTGTCGTCGACCGTGGCCGCGCCCTGCACGAGCACCGGCGACGAGAGCTGCTCCTGCGCGTTCGAGACCACCAGCGCGAAGTCCTGGTCGAGCGGCTTGGGCGGGAACCGTTGCCGGGCACGCCGTCGCCGCCGAGCGACTTCGCCACGACCTTCACCGACATGCGCCCGCTCGTGCTGGCCGGGAGCACCACGTTCTCCACGTTGTTGCGGAAGTCGGCCTGGCCGCCGGGCAGCGACAGGCCACCGGCGAGCCAGTTGCCGCGGTAGGTGCGGCCGCCCACGCTGACCTCGAGGTCGAGGTCATTCACGAAGGCGTTGCCGGTGACCGTGGCGGGCGGCGGGTCGGTCCACGCGAGCGTCACGCGCACCGGCTTCGCCGTGTCGTCCACCTGGTAGGAGCGCAGCACGCTCTGGCCGTTCGCCTCGAGGGTGTTCGTGGCGCTCTGGTCGAGGTACTCGCGCTGGGTCGCGTCGAGAGCGGCTCCGATGCTCACGCGGCCCCAGCCCTCGTCGCTGTTCGGCGCGGCGGGGATCGAGCTGTTCTTGCCGCTGTTGCCCCCAGCCACGTCCACGGCGGTGTTCACGAGGATCGCCTTGGTGAGGGCAGGCGACGGCGGCGTCGGGTCCACCTGGCGCACGTACCAGTCGCGCAGCAGCGCGGCCGCGCCGGCCACGTGCGGGGCGGCCTGCGAGGTGCCCGAGACGAGCGAGTAGAAGGTGCTGCCGCCGAAGGTCTTGTCGCACACGCCGGTGCCGGTGTAGCCGGCGTGCTGGGGCGAGGCGCCCGTGATGTGCGTGCCCGGGGCCACGAGGTCCGGCTTCATGCGCCCGTCCTGCGTGGGTCCGCGGCCCGAGAAGTTGATGATGTCGCTGGCGCTGTCCGCGCCGCCGTTCGAGACGCCGCAGCCGTCCGTGCCCGATCCGCGCACGCTCTCCGCCGCGCCGACCGTGATCACGTTCTTGGCCGTGCCCGGCGCGGTGATGCTGCCGTAGCCCTCGTCGCCCTTCGGGTCGAGCGGGTTGCCCTTTCCGTCGCCGTCGTTGCCGGCGGAGAAGACCTCGACCATCTCCTGGTTGCCGGCCGTGATCGGCCGAGGCGTCGCGCACCAGGGCGTCGTAGACCTGCGACGCCGCGTCGTAGCCGCCGAGAGTTCGAGATCCCCCAGGAGTTGTTCGAGATCCGCGCGCCGCCGTCGTAGGCGGCCGCGGTGAGCGTGGCGTAGAGGTAGTTGCCGACAGCGGCGGCGCCGTTGCAGCGGAAGATCTTGGAGGCGCCGACCTGGGCGAAGGGCGCCACCCCGAGGCCGTGCTTGTAGCCGGCGGCGTCCTGGCCCGCGGCGGTGCTCATGCCGGCGGCGATCGAGGCGACATTCGTGCCGTGACCGCCGCAGTCGGTGGCGTCGGGGTCGAGCGGTGTAGTCGTTGGCGTAGCTGACGCGACCGAGCAGGTCCGGGTGAACGACCGCCGTGCTGCCTCTGTCGAGGCCAGAATCCGTCACGTCGATGGCGAAGCCGAACGGGGCTCCGAATCCGTTCGTCACGAGCCACGCGTCGTACCCCGGACCGCTCGGTGCGTTCCCGGCGAGATTGAGATTGCCGGCAACGATTTGGGCGCTCCGCTCGTCATGAAGCTCCGGCACTCCGGCCGGCTCGATGGCCACCACCGCCGGGTAGGCTGCCAGGGCGCTCACCTCGGCGGCGCTCAGATTGAGGAACTGGGTGTGCACCTTGGCCACGGCGAGGTCGGCGGCGATCTGCTCTCCCGCGTCATCCGCCTGGCTGCGAGCGTCCGCGCCCGGGGCGCCCGCCACCGTCTGCACGGCCACGCGCCCGCTCGCAGCGCCGCGCTCGACCTTGTCGCTGGGGCGCAGCGCGGTCGCAGCGCGCACCGCGGGATAGGCGCCCACCAGCTCGGTCACGCGGTCGAGCGCATCCCCCGAGGCGTGCACGATGTAGGAGTTCTGGGCGGCGTACCCGAGCACGGTCGCGCCGGTGCTGCGCAGCTTCGCGAGCCACTCGCCCTTGATCGGACCGACGAACTGGACGAGCACGAGTGCCTCGCCGCGGTCAGGTGCCTCCTTGCCCGCCAGCGACGGCCGCGCCGCGGGGTCGACCTCGCCCCCGGCCAGCAGCACGTCGCGCATGTCGTCGCGCCGGGTGGCGCCGGCGCCGCGCAGGCGCGCGTCGTCCGCGCCCGTTGCCTCCACCACGACGAAGTCGCCATAGCGCGCGACCACGCGCGCGTTAGATCGCTCGAGAGCGAGCTGACCGCGGGCCGAATCCGGCACCACGAGCAGATGTGCGGACGTGTCAGGGCGCGGCGATTCGGCGCCCGCCAGGGACGCGCCGGTAACCAGACCGCCCAGGGCGGCCGCCGCTAGGGCCAGGTGACGAATTCGGGTGAGGTCGATACGGAGCCCTTCCCGCTTTCCAACACTTCGCGCGGGACTAAGGATCTATCGGCAAAACGCGAAAAAACAACAGTCCAGGCGCAAAAAAAACTAGGACAGACGTCCAGGATCAGCGCGTTGGTGTCAACTCGGCCGGGACGGTCTGGTCCGAGACGGCTTCCACAGTCTCCTCTTCGGCCGGCAAACCGTCCTCCCGCGCGCACACCACGCGGAACTCTCCGGTGCCCAGGTCGGGGTTCGAGCGGATCGGAAGGCCGCGGATGGAATCCCACCCGAGCCGCTCCACCTCGAAGGGATTCATCTCGATTGCGACCGAGGGCCACTCGCAGGACTGGTCGTGCTGGTCGATGGCCCTCGAGATCGCTTCGAGATTCTTGGCCTCGGGCGAGCTCATCGCGAAGCGGGCTGCTCGAGGATCTTCGTGTAGTGCTCGATCGTGCGCGCGATTCCGTCGCGCACATCGATCTCGGGCTCCCAGCCGAGTAGGTCGCGGGCACGTGCGATGTCGGGCTGGCGCACCTGCGGGTCGTCGATCGGCAGCGCCTCGAACACGACCTCGGAGCGCGAGTCGGTCAGCTCAATGACCAGCCTCGCCATCTCGAGCAGCGACATCTCGTTCGGGTTGCCGATGTTCACCGGCTCGTGCACATCCGACTCGGCCAGCAGCACCAGCCCGCGGACCAGGTCATCGACATAACAGAAGCTGCGCGTCTGGCTGCCGTCACCGAACACCGTCACCGGCCGGTCCGCCAACGCCTGGCCCATGAACGCCGGGATCGCGCGACCGTCGTTCGCCCGCATCCGCGGGCCGAACGTGTTGAAAATCCGCACGATCGTCGTGTTCACGCCCTGCTGGCGCAGATACGCCATCGTCAAGGCCTCGGCATACCGCTTGGCCTCGTCATACACCCCACGCGGGCCGATCGGGTTCACATTGCCCCAGTAGCTCTCCGGCTGCGGGTGCACGAGCGGGTCGCCGTACACCTCGGACGTCGACGCGAGCAGGAAACGCGCGCGGTGCTTCTTCGCGAGGCCGAGCGTGTTGTGCGTCCCGTAGGCCCCGACCTTGAGCGTGTGCAGCGGCAGCCGCGCGTAATCGATCGGGGACGCCGGCGACGCCATGTGGTAGACGAAATCGACCGGCTCCTCAATCTCATAATGCTCCGTGATATCGAACATCTCGAAACGGAAATCCGCCCCGTTCTTGAGGTGACGGATGTTCTCGAGCGAACCCGTCTCGAGATTGTCCACACAGACCACACGCTGCCCGCGGGAGATCAGGTAATCACACAGATGGGAGCCGAGAAAGCCGGCGCCGCCAGTCACGAGGGATGTCGGCATCGCCAGGAGGGTAGCGCCAGTCACTAGCGCTGGGGGAACTCGACCAAGACTTTGATGTCGTCGTCGCCCTTCTCGAGCGCCTGGGTCCAGCGGTCGAGCGGAACCGTCCGGGTGATGAGTCGCCGGAGCCAGTCCTGGTCGGCGTCCGTCAGCGATTTGACGGCCTGGTCGAAGTGGCGCCGGTTGGCGTTGACGGATCCGAACACCACGTCGTTCTCCAGCACGAGCTCGTTGTTGAGCGCTCCTACGTCCACGCTGAGGGTGCGCGACGAAGCCACGCCGGCGAGGCAGACGATCGCTCCGGGCGCCGTGTGCTGCATGGCGCCGGCCACCAGCTCGGCCACGCCGGTGCACTCCACCACGATGTCCGGCTGGATCTCCTCGGCCACGTCGGTCACGTCACCGGTGTGGTAGCGACCGCCGAGGGCGAGGACCGCCTCGGGTTTCGCTCCGTCGGTGGCACGGTCGAGCACGTGGAGCTCGAGCCCGCGTTGCGCGCCCATTAGGGCGCCGAGCAGGCCGATCGGGCCTGCGCCGATGATGAGCGCCCGCTCGTGCGCCGAGCAGGCGCGCGTGCTTATGCGGTCGATCTGCTCCCAGGCCTTGGCGAGGATGCTGGCGGGTTCGGTGAGGACTCCGAGCGTGCCGAGCTCGGCGGGGATCGGAATCGCGAAGTTCGCCTCGAGTGTTACGAGCTCGGCGCCGTAGCCGTCGAGGGCCTTGATGCCACGCTCGGTGTACTGCCCGTTGCGGCACATGTCCCACTCGCCCTTGGCGCAGCAGACGCACGGCACCGGGTCCGGTCGGCGGACGATGCCGACCACAAGTTCGCCCGTGTCGCGGACGCGGCCAAGCAGCTCGTGGCCGAGCACCAGCCGGTCGTGCCCCGGCGGCGGCTCGCCGTGGACCCCCTCCAGGATCTCGCGGTCCGTGCCGCAGACACCGAGGTAGAGCGGCTCCACGAGCAGCTCGCCCTCGCTGGGCTCCGGGTCGGGAAGCTCGGTGAGCTCAGCGCTGCCGGGCTTTCCCGGAATGACGGTCATGGCGCGCATGAGTGGCCTTTACCCGCAGGACTCGAACCTGCGACTCGCGGGTTATGCGGGCGCCCGGTAGAACAGCCAGGCGTCGCGCATGCGCTGCACCTGCCCGGGCGTGAACTCCGTGTAGCAGCTGTCGTACGAGTAATCCATGTAGTTGTGGATCGGGTCGAGGCCCGGGGCGGAGCAGGTGTCCTTCCCGGCCGGGCACCCGGACGTGGGCGTCTTCTCTGGAGGCGTGTCCGCGACGTAGTCGCCGTTCGCGCTGCAGCCCTTGTTGAAGGTGTGCTCGAGCGCGAGCCAGTGGCCCACCTCGTGCGTCGCGGTCTCGCCCTGGTCGAACGTCCCGGCGTACCTCGTCGTCGTGCCCGGGATCGTCTCCCAGTCGAAAACGACGCCGTCGAGATACGCCTGGCCCGGCTTCGTCGTGATGTCGGGGAAGTAGGCCCACCCCAGGTACAGCTCGCCCGCCGTCGTGGAATAGAGGTTGAGCGCGTTCGGCCCGCCCCGGTGGAGCGCTCGCTTCATGTCGTGCTCCTCGCCACCGCCGAGGCCGCCGACGCCGTAGAACCAGTCCGCGTTGTCGGTCCGCGTCACCCCTGCGAGCTGGAACCTGAAGCCGCTGGTCGCACCGCCCTCCGCCCCGGCGAAGGTCCGGTTGAGGACGGTCATCTGCGCGTCAATCTGGGTCTGGGTGAGCGCGCCGGTGTTCCCATCGGTCACCACGTGGAAGTAGACCGGGACGGTCCCGCTGAACCTCTTGCCGGCGCGGCCCTTAGCCGACGCGGGGAGATTCTCGTGCACCTGCCCGAGGTCGGGCTCCCGCACCACGCCGCGCCCCGCCGCGCCGCCGGCCGCCGTCACCGAGTCGGAGAAGACGGAGCCGGTGCCTACGGGGTCGCAGATCGACGCGGGCGAGCTCGCCTGAGCCGCAGGCGCGCCGAGCGCGAGCCCGAGAACGACAGAAGCCACGAGCCTGGAAGTCCTCATGGCGGCGAGCGTAGCCTTCGCGTCGCATCCCGTCTATGTCTCGCCGAGCGCCCCGGGCAGGACTCGAACCTGCGACCCGCGGCTTAGAAGGCCGCTGCTCTTTCCAGCTGAGCTACCGGGGCGAGTGCTCGTGAAAGCGTAGGCGTGTGAGCGGCGTGTGACGATCTCAGCGGCCGCCGCCGCCGCCGATCGACGACCCGCTGAAGAAGAAGAACCAGATCTCGAAGGCGGCGGCCGCGATCAGCACCGTCACCACCACGATCTTCTCCGCGCCCGATATGCGGGCGGTGTTGCCGCCGTAGTCGGCCCGCTCGCCGCGCATGCTGCGCAGCCAGGGGGCGTGCGAGCGCACCGTCGGAGTCGTGCCGGTGGCCTCCTGGTAGGCGCCCATGACGAGCTTCAGCAGCTGGTAGAGGCCCCAACTGAACGCGATCAAGGCCAGGATCACGACCGCGTACGCGCCCATCGACGGCTGGCTCTCCTCGCCCTGCACCTTCGACCCGAGCCACACGGCGAGCAGCGGGCTGCCCGTCCACACGTTCAGCGCGAGGAACGCCATGGCCGCGGCAAGCAGGATCGGCTTGAGCCGACCGCCCCGCGGTGGGTCCTGTGCGGTGTCGGCCATTATCTATCGGGGCGACTGGATTCGAACCAGCGACCTCCTGGTCCCAGGCCAGGTGCGCTACCAGGCTGCGCTACGCCCCGGTGAGTGGCGAGTCTAACCACTGCTCCTGAAGGCAATCGATCCAGCCTTGAAGGCGCGCACGCAGAGCGGTGTCACCCGCGTGGACGGTCAGCACTCCGTGTCTCGACCTCCAGCTTCGGCCGGCGAGTTGACCGCTGTTCGACTTCCGTTGGAGGCGGATCCGCTCAGGCGCAACTCCGACGCGCCCGCCCCAGAACTCCTTGAGCTCTTCCAGATCTTGGTCCGCGTGGTACTGGACGCTGAACGTGACCGGGTTTCGCGCGAAGCGCCTGATCCAGCGCGTGCACAGGACCACCACCGTGGGGTCGGAGTTGGCCACGGAGACCTTGTTTCGGTTGCGCTTGTAGCCCTCGGCGATATAGAGGCATACGAAGTCGCGGAACGTTGGATCACGGCTTAGGCGTTCAAACTCGAGCCGCCCGAGCGCATACGACGCCGCCCGGCGCAGCCGGCACTTGGCTCTCAGACTGCGGTTGCCCTTCGCCTGGCCCGTATTCGCGCGGCCCTTGCGGCTGAGCGGAAGATCCCGGACCCAGTAGTAGATCGTCGTCTTCGGTAGCGCTAGGCGTTCCGCTATCTGGTCGATCGAGAGGTGCTTCTCGATTCTCAGCTGGCGAGCCTTCTCTCGAACGTAGGCCGGATAAGCCATCGAACGTATGTTCGCGTAGGAGGCGGACAGATCAGGAGGCTGCTGCGGCTGCGGAGTAGGCGAGCACCACCGATGCGGCCGCCAGCAGCGCCACGCCCGTGACCGGTACGGCGCGGGCGCCGGCTGGGCGCGTCTTCTCGTGGATCATCACTGCGGTGAGGAGGGCCATCCAGATCAGGCTCGCCACGCCGGCGGCGAACATCACGAGCATCAGGGCCCAGCAGCAGCCGACGCAGAACGCGCCGTGTCGCATACCCAGGCGCAGGCCGCCGCCCGCTCCGCGCTCGTAGTAGCGCATCAGGAACTGGCCGGGGTGTCGGCACTTGTCGAGGCACGCGTCCTTGAGCGATGTGAACTGGAACGCGCCCGCCAGGGCCAGAACGGAGCCGCCGATCCACCAGTCGTGTTGTTCCAGCCACGAGCTCGAATTGATGGCGGCGTGCAGAGCGGAGTCCGCGCCGAACGCGGCTAGCCCGAACCCGCTCCATACGAGCGCGTAGCCGCCGAGGAACGCCGCCATCGCGCGCCGCCGCTGCGGCGCCTGCGCCGATGCGCGCGCGTACAGCCTCACGAGCGGCAGGCTCGACGGCAGCATCATCGCCGCGATCATCACCTGCCACGCGAGCAGGGAGAGGAGCGCGGCCACCGCCAGCGGCGGGCCGCCGTCCGCGAGCAGCGAGTCGTGGTGCAGCAGCGCGGCAGCGCCCGCGAGCTGGGCCGCGATCGCAGCGGCCCAGGCGGCGGCGATCCCGACCAGGATCGGCCGGGGCAGACCTCGGGTCATTCGCCCCGGTAGTCGATCTTCCAGTCGGACTGGATCGCGTTCTTGCCCTCCAGCTCCCACTGGCCGATCCCTGGCATATCGACCTTCTGGTGGTCGGCCCTCGCCACGTACGCCGGCGAGCCCGGCACCGTCGAGAAGATCGAGTTGTTGAGGGTCGTGATGCTCCCGTCCGGGCCGCGGTAGGGCTGCATCGTGCAGTCGATCTTCCCCTCGACCTTCAGCGTGCCGGCGCCGTCCACGATCGAGTGGTCGATCTTGGCGCGCTCCACCGACACCCGCTCGCCCACCAGGCTCGCGAGGTCGGCGAGGGGACCGCCGAGCTTCCCGCTGAAGCAGTCGAGCAGCGCATCCGCCTGCTCGTTGCTGGCGCGGTCGTCCACGAGGACCGCCTGCTTCCAGTTGCCCTCCAGGATGTTCCCGGGGATGTGGACCACGCCGATGAGCGTCAGCCCGCTCACGTCGACGCCCCGGATCTTGCCGCTCGTAAGGTTGTACGCGACGACGGACTGGCAGTAGCCGTTGTCCGGGTCGTCTCCGATCCAGCAGGGGCACAGCGTGTCGCAGTTGCAGACCTCGAGCAGGCTGCCCTCGAGCTGGTAGCCCTCGCTGGTCGCGGCCGGGCTCGTCTCAGTGGTGGCCATTACCACTCCTTCGTTCGGGGCGTGTGCCGATCATCGCCGCCTGGCCGACCGGGTGCAAGAGCGCGCTAGGGTGGCCCGCCGATGGCAGATGTCCAGCCGCTCAAGACGCTTCGCTACGACCCCGATGTCGCGGGCCCGCTCGAGGATCTGATCGCGCCTCCGTACGACGTGATCGACGACGAGGGCAGAGCCGAGCTGGCGGCGAGGAACCCGCACAACGTCGTGGAGCTCGATCTGCCGCCGAGCTACGAGGCCGCCGCCGAGACCCTCGACGAGTGGCGCCGGAACGGGGTTCTCGTGCAGGAGGACGAGCCCGCCATCTGGGCACTGCGCCAGGACTACCGCGCGCCCGACGGCAGTACCCGCTCGCGCATCGGGTTCTTCGCGCGCGTGCGCGTGGAGGACTACGGCGCGGGCCGTATCCGGCCGCACGAGCGCACCCATCCGGGCCCGAAGGAGGACCGCCTGAGACTCACGCGCGCGACGCGCGCGAACCTCTCCCCCATCTTCAGCCTCTATCCAGATGCCGGCGGCTCGGCCACGGAGACGCTTGCCCAAGCGACCGGCGGCGAGCCGTTCGCCGAGGTCACAGACGGCGAGGGCACGCGGAACACCCTGTGGCGCGTGTCCGATCCCGAGCAGATCGCGGCGCTCCAGGCCGCGCTCGCGGATGCCGAGCTGCTGATCGCGGACGGGCACCACCGCTACGAGACCGCGCGCGTGTATGCGGACGAGCTGGGCGGCGACGGCGACCATCGCTACGTGCTGATGTTCCTGGTGGCGCTCGACGACCCGGGCCTGCTCATCTTCCCGACACATCGCATGCTCTCCGGCCTGAAGGACGACAGCGAGAAGCAGGAGGCGATCCGCGACGTGGCCCGTCGCGACTTCGACATCGAGACGCTCGAGGACGCACGGGAGCTGGAACCGCCCGCCGACGGCGACCGTGTCGCGTTCGGATACATGGACAGCTTCCTCAAGCGGCCCTTCCGCCTGACGCTGAAGGACCAGAGGATCGCCGACGACGCCCTCGCCGGCATGCCCGAGCCGTACCGCAGGCTCGACACGGCCGTTCTCGAGGCGCTCGTCCTGCGCGGCGCCCTCGGCATGAGCGAGGACGACATCTCCCACCTGCGCGGCCTCGATTACTCGAAGAACCTGGAGGACGCCATCGAGCGCGTGGAGTCCGGGGCCGCGGACGCGGGGTTCTTCATGCGCGCCACGCCAGTCGAGCAGGTGCGCGAGGTGGCCGAGGCGGGCGAGTCGATGCCGCCCAAGTCCACCTACTTCTATCCGAAGGTCCCCACGGGCCTCGTGTTCAATCCGCTCGCATGAAGATCTACACGCGAAAGGGCGACGACGGCACGACAGGGCTCTGGTACGGAGGCCGCGTTGCCAAGTTCGCGGGCCGCCCCGAGGCGTACGGCTCGGTTGACGAGGCCGCCTCGGCACTCGGGCTCGCGCGCGCCGCGGCCGACCGCGGCGGCGAGCTCTACAGCGACATTCTGCGCTTCCAGAACGAGCTGTTCGTGGCGGGCGCCGAGCTGGCCACCGCCCCCGAGGCCGCCGGACGGCTTCAGGCGGGCGTCTCGAAGGTCACGCCGGACATGGTCGAGCGCCTCGAGTCGGACATCGACCGCTACATGGACCGGGTGGAGCTGCCGCCGAAGTTCGTGATCCCCGGTGGAACCGAGCTTTCAGCGCGCCTCGACGTGGCCCGCGCCGCGGTCCGCAGGGCCGAGCGCCGGGTAGCAGCGCTGAAGCACGATGGAGACCTTGCCGACGACATCGTTCTGACCTACCTGAACCGGTTGTCCGACGCGGTCTACGCGATGGCGCGATTCGCCGACGAGCCGGAGCCTGAGTTGTTCGAGGGGAGAGGATGAAAGCAACCGCACGCCGCGAGAACGGAAAGCTTCAGCCAGACGATCGAGATGCGCAAGCACACGTCGCGGCGGACGAGCCGAAGGACGAGGGCGGCGACGACTCCGGCGCCGAGCCCACAGGAGCTGCTCGCGGCGAGCCTCGCCACGCTGCACCGCGATCACCATGGAGATGTACGCCAAGCGCAAGCGCTGGGACGCCGGCGATGTGACCGTCGACGTGGACTACGAGCCGGCTCAGCGCGGCTCGCCCACGCGCTTCCGCATGGTCGTGAACTTCCCGAAGGAACTGCCCGAAGACCAGCGCGAGCGCCTCATGCAGATCGGCGCGAAGTGCCCCGTGCACCGCGTACTCGAGGGCGAGGTGATGTTCGAGGAGAGCGTCGAGCTCGTCTGATAGGCGGGCGGCGCTGAACTCCCACATGGACGACGCGGCTCGAGCGGGTCGGAAGCCGACCCGCTCGTAGACCGGATAGTCCCATCGGCGTCGCGATTAGCGTCGAGGTCTCGTTGCCACGCTCGGCGGCGTCGGCGAGCGCGTGGCCGAAGCAGCTTGCCCGTAGATGCCGCGCCCGCGCGCCTCGGGCGACCACGGCGACCATCTCACCTCGCTGTTGCCCTCGTGGTCGATGATGGCGAGACAGCCGACCGGGGCTCGCTGCTCGTCGCGGGCGAGGTAGACGTGAATGCTGTCCGCGGGCGGCGTCTGGAGCGCGCGCGTGAAGGAATCCGTTCCGAACGGGTACGGGCGGTCGTTGATCGGGCCAACCTCGGCGAAGTCGCCGTCGGCGGTCCAGTTGGCGAGCGCGTCGGCGGCCGGGGCGCGTCACGCCGTCGAGCTCGCGCGACATCGCCATCGGCTGAGCGTCGAGATGATGGCCGCGCGCCTTGAGGACGCGCGGCGGCCGCGTCGTCGCTCGGGCGGCACCCAGACGGTCCACTTCGCGCCGATCTCGCCGTAGGCCGTCGGCGAGCTCGTCGTAGGCGGCCGCGAGCGCGTCGGCATCGCGGTAACCACGGCGATTCACCACCGCGCGCTCGGGCGCCGCGGGCACGACGGCGGCGACCACGCCGTCGCGTTCGAGGTCCGGGCACCCTCGGAGGCGCGCCCATGAGGCGGTAGCCACTGGAACATCGAGTCAGGACCCGCTCGATCATGTGACCGCGGCCCCGGCCTCGCGCAGCTCGTCGAGCGCGCGCTCGGAGTCGCCCTCCTGCACGTCGATCCCGCGGATCCCGCCGCGGTCGACCGTCACCCGGAAGCCCTCGCTGAGGGCGTCCAGCGCCGTGTGCCGAACGCAGTAGTCGGTGGCGAGCCCGACGACGGTCACCTCATCGACGTCGTTGCTTCGGAGCACCTCGGCCAGGTCTGTCTCCTCGAATCCGGAGTAGCCCTCGAGTCCGGGCTCATAACCGGCATCCACCACGACGTCGACCTTGTCCCGGTCGAGCGAGTCGTGAAGCTCCGCGCCGTGGCTGCCCTGCACGCAGTGAGGGGGCCACGGTCCGCCCTGCTCCTTGAACGAGCCGTGGTTCGCTGGATGCCAGTCGCGCGTCGCGACGACGAGGTCGAAATCGCCAGAGTCGATCAGCTCGTTGACCCTGCCGGCGATCGCGTCGCCGTCCGGCACCGCCAGCGCGCCGCCCGCCGTGAAGTCGTTCTGGAAGTCGATGATCAGGAGCGCACGAGCCACGCTTCGATAATAAGGGCGTGCAGGAGTACCTCCTCACCCCTGAAGAGGCCGCGGCGATGGATGCACCCGGCCACAAGGACGCGGCCGTGCTGGTGCCGCTCTACCGCGAGCCGCTAACCGCCGTCTTCACCGAGCGGCGCGCCGACCTGAGCCGCCACGCCGGTGAGATCTCGTTCCCCGGCGGGCGCCAGGACCACCCGGAGGAGGACCTGCGCCAGACCGCGCTGCGCGAGGCACACGAGGAGATCGGCCTCGACCCCGCAGGGGTGGACCTGGTGGGCGCGCTGCCGCCGGTCGGCACGTTCGTGACCGGGTACCGGATCTTCCCGTTCGTCGGCCTGATCGAGCCGGGTCAGACCTGGCGCCCCCAGGCCACCGAGGTCGAGCAGGTGCTCGAGTTCACGCTCGCAGACCTCGTTCGGGGCCACGAGATGCAGCGCCTGATCCGAAAGGGCGTCCCGATCAAGACGCCCACCTACACGGTGGACGACCACCTCGTATGGGGAGCGACCGCGCGGATTGTGCAGTCGCTCCTCGAGGCCCTGCGCCCCGTGCTCTAGACGTCCTTTTCGATCGGCACTGCGACCATGTTGCCCCACTCGGTCCACGAGCCGTCGTAGTTCTTCACGTCGTCGTGGCCGAGCAGCTCGTGGAGCACGAACCAGGTGTGCGCCGAGCGCTCGCCGATGCGGCAGTACGCGATGATCGGGTTGCCGTCGGTCACGCCCTTGTTGCCGTAGAGCTCACTCAGGTCGTCGGCCGACTTGAAGGTCCCGTCCTCCTGCACGGCCTGCGCCCACGGCACCGAGGCGGCTCCGGGGATGTGGCCGGCGCGCTGCGCGCCCTCCTGCTCGTAGCCAGCCATGGCGATCAGCTCGCCCGAGTACTCCTGCGGCGAGCGGACGTCCACGAGGCGCGTGTCGGTGCCGAGCGCGTCGCTGACCTCGTCGCGCATGGCGCGGATCGCGGGGTCGCCCGCCTGGGCGTTGAACTGCTGTGAGTCGTAGCTCGGCACGTCCCTCGACGTGGGCCGCCCCTCGGAGATCCACTTCTCGCGGGGTCCGTTCATCAGCTTCACGTTGTCGTGGCCGTAGTACTTGAGGTACCAGTAGGTGTAGGCGGCGAACCAGTTGTTGCGGTCGCCGTAGAGAACGATGGTGTGGTCGTTCGAGATGCCGTGGCGTCCGAAGAGCTCGCCGAACTCGCCCGGGCCCAGGAAGTCGCGCTTGACCTGGTCCTGCAGGTCCTTCTTCCAGTCGAAGCCGATGGCTCCCGGAATGTGCGCCTCTGCGTAGAGCCCCGGGTTCTCGTCGACTTCGACGACCCGGATCGAATCGTCGTTCAGGTGGTTCTCCACCCACTGCGTGTCCACGAGCACGTCCTTGGCGTAGTCCGCCACGGTCCCTCCAATTCTCCTGAAAGCTGGTCGGGTTTACCGTACCGAAGCTCGATGCCCGGCTTCGGGCTATTGTGGTCGAGCTTATGGAGCGCGCGCCGCTGCGACCAGTGCCCGCCCGACCCGCCGGTCGCGTCGACCCCGCGGCGGCCGTTCGCGAGGTCACGGCCGCGCTGCCGGCGCTGGAGCCGCTCGAGGTGCGCGCTCTCGCCCTCGTGGCGCTGGCCGACCGGCCGCGGCCAGAGGTTGCCCAACTGCTGGGCATCGAAGAGGAGGAGCTCGGAGCGCTGTTGGCGGCCGCCCGCAAGGAACTCCGCCAGACCATCACCCCGCTCTCGGGCAGCGGCTGGTGCGAGCGGGCGGAGGGCCTGATCTCCGACCGCCTCGACGGCGCGGTCGGCGAGACCGACGGCCGCCGCCTCGACGTCCACCTGCGCAACTGCCCCCGCTGTGTGGAGCACGAGCGCCGCCTGGTGCAGGCCACCGATGCGCTGCTCGCGGGCATCGCGCCGGCGCGCCCGAGGCCGGCCCCGCCGACCGGCGAGGCGCCGCTCACGGCCGTGCCCTTTGGCGGGGAAGCGCCGCCCGCGGATCTGGACGACGAGGCACTGAACGAGGACGCTGCCGCCCCCGGGCTCGTTCCCGCCGCCGGGCTCGCTGCCGACGCCGAGCTCGTTCCCGGCGCCGAGGCCGCGGCTCCGACCTCGGATCAGATCGCGGCGGCCGCGGAGGTCCTCGTGACCGTCCGGACCCGGCGCCAGCTCGCTGCGGCCATCACCTGGAACGCGATGATCGCCATCGCCATGATCCTCACGATCGCCTCGATCATCCTGATCATCGCCGGCGCGCTTGGCGCCAACCTCTAGCGCCGACGCCACTCGATCCAAGTTAGCCGCGCATATCGCGGCAAACCTGGATGGAGTGAGGCTCAGGCGCTGAGCAGGCGCTCCACCGCCGCTGTCATTGACTCGAGCCACGCCTCGTGGGCTGAGGGATCCGTGTCGACGATCTCCACGGGCATGTGCCAGGTGTGTGACGCCTCGCGCACGATCGAGGCGCCCTCGGCCAGCAGGGCCGGGTCGGCGCTGCCGGCCGCTTCGTACACGAGGCCGCGCACCGGCGTGTCCACCAGGTGCTCCATCAGCGAGCGGAGCCGCGGGCCGTGCACGTCGGGTGAGTCGCGGCGCTCCCCATCAGCCAGCACACCACAGTCACGCCGGCCAAGGCGGGAACGAGAGTGCCGAGCCGATCGGGATCAGCAACCTCTCCCTCAATGCTCGTCCTTTCGAGATCAAGCAACCGCGCCGGAGAGCGAGTGGTGCCACGCACCGCGTGATCGGAGGCAAGGAGCGCCGCGCCGAGCGAGCGGCCGCGGCAGCCGCAGCCCACGATCAGGACCCGAGCCACCTCAGTCGTCCGCGGGCGGCGGAGCCTCAGCGGGCGGCGGACTCGCACCCGGCGGCGACCCCGGTGACCCCGGGCTCGCCGCCCGGGCGCGGCGGCGCAGCTCCTGGCGCCAGCGCTCGTCGGCGGCCAGCTGGGCGCGGACGTCGTCCTCGCTGATCTCGCGGCGGCCGCTGGCCCGGCGACGCGCGTTCTGGGCCTCGATCATCTGGTCCACGTCGTCGATCTCGAGCTCGGCCTCTACCTCCGGCGAGCGCGTGGGGCGCCAGTCCACCTGCTCGGCCCCTGAACCGGGATACCACTTCCCGATCGCCAGGAAGATGCCGATCACCACCAGCCCTCCGAAGAAGACGAACATGGAGAACTCGTCCACGCGAGGCGAGTGTACGCTCCCGCCCCATGCGAGACGCCGTGATCCTCGACGCCCTTCGCACGCCCGTGGGGCGCTATGCCGGGGTGCTCTCCCCCGTGCGTCCCGACGACCTCGCCGCCCGCACGATTTCCGCGGCCGTGGAGCGCAACGACCTGGATCCCGCCACCATCGACGAGGTCTACGTGGGCTGCACCAACCAGGCCGGTGAGGACAACCGCAACATCGCGAGGATGGCCTCCCTGATCGCCGGGCTGCCGGTGGAGGTGCCCGGTGCGACCGTCAATCGCCTCTGCGCATCGGGTCTGGAGGCGATCGTCCAGGCCGCGCGCCAGGTCCGGGTTGGGGAGGCGGAGCTCGTCCTCGCCGGCGGCGTCGAGTCGATGTCCCGCGCGCCGCTTGTGATGCTGAAGCCCGAGCGCGGATTCCCGCGCGGAAACGCGGAGCTCGTCGATACCACCATCGGCTGGCGCTTCATCAACCCCAGCCTTGCCGAGCGCCACTCGACCGAGTCGATGGGCGAGACGGCCGAGAACGTGGCCGAGCGGTATGAGGTCTCGCGCGAGGACCAGGATGCCTTTGCGCTCGAGTCGCACAAGCGCGCGGTGGCGGCCGCCGAGGCCGGCCGCTTCGACGACGAGATAGTGACCGTGGACGTGGCCCAGCCGAAGGGCGACCCGGTCACGATCCACGCTGACGAGGGCCCGCGCCCCGACACCTCGCTCGAGCGCCTGGCCAAGCTGCGGCCGATCTTCCGCGACGGCGGCAGCGTGACCGCCGGCAATGCCTCCCAGATCAACGACGGCGCCGCGTGCGTGGTGGTGGCGAGCGAGGAGCGCGCCCGCGAACTCGGCCGCGAGCCGCTTGCACGACTGGTGAGCAGCGGCTCGGCCGGCGTGGATCCCGCCTACATGGGGATCGGACCGGTGCCGGCGTCGCGCAAAGCGCTCGAGCGTGCCGGCCTCGAGCCGAAAGACATCGACCTCGTCGAGCTGAACGAGGCGTTCGCGTCACAGGTGCTTGCCTCGATGCGCGAGCTGGGCTTCGATCACGACCGACTGAACGTCAACGGTGGCGCCATCGCTCTCGGCCACCCACTCGGCGCCTCGGGAGCCCGCCTGCTCGGCACGCTCGCCTGGGAGCTACGCCGCCGAGGCGCCCGCTACGGACTCGCCACGATGTGCATCGGCGTTGGCCAGGGCCTCGCCGCGGTGATCGAGAACCCGGCCGCGTGAGCGGCGACAACGTAGAGATCGTGCAGCGCTGGTTCGACGCTCTCCAGCGCGGCGATCCGGCTCCCGAGCTGTGCGACCCCGAGATCGAGATCCGCAATTGGGCGGAGTTTCCGATCCCAGGGCCCTACCACGGCCACGATGGGCTGCAGCGCTGGTGGGACGACATCGCGGAGGTGTTCGAGGAGTTCCAGTGGGCGCTCACGAGCGTGGAGCCCATCGACGAGGACCGCTGCCTCACCGTGCAGCGGATCGCAGGCCGCTTCCGCCACACCGGCATCGAAATCGACGCCGCGTGGGGCGCAATCCTCACGGTCCGTGACGGCAAGATCCTCAGTGCGGTCGGCTACGCCACCCCCGAGCGCGCGAGGAGGGCCGCGGGCCTAGATCCGCTTCCCTAGAACGACGACGGCCGCGCCATCCCTGGCGCGGCCGTTCGCCGATCCCCCTCTTACTGCCGAGCTACTACCCGCGGGTGTGGTCGCCGCGGCCGTCGCTCGTCGCGTGGGACCGCATGCTCACCGAGGCGCCCTTGCTCGAGTCCGAGTCGCCGTCATGGTTGTCGTCCGAGTTGGAGTCGTCGGACTGCTGGGCCTTGCTCGAGTCGCTGGCGCCGTTGCCGTTGTCGTCCGAGTTCGAGTCGCTGGCCTGCTGGCCGTGGCTCGAGTCGGTCGCGCCGTCGTGGTTCTGGTCCGAGTTCGAGTCGTCGGCCTTCACGCGCTGGTCACCCTGGTGGGTGCTCGAATCGCTGTCGCCGTCGTCGTTGTCGTCCGAGTGGGACGCGCCGCCGCCGGTCATTGCGTTGTTCGTGTCGCCGCCGGGGCCGCGGTTGTCGTCGGCCTCGTCGTCGTCGTCATCGTCGTCGCCACCACCACCCGGGCCGGAGTTGTCTCCGTCGCCGTCGTGGCTCGCCTTCGAGTTCGCCGCCAGCGCCTTGCCGATCAAGCCCTGATCGAGGTCGAAGGCGGCCGTCGCGAACAGCGACGTGCCCGAGAACAGCACGAACGCCACGAACAGCGTCGCCAACCGCCGCGTGAGCGACAGCTCGGCGCCGAGCAGATCCTCGGGGCCCTCTGAGAGTCTGAGATATGCGGTGGAAGGGTGTGGTTGCATATCACTGAAACACCGCGCGCACCAAGAACTCACGCAGCTCTCATAGCCGCGCAGGGCCGCGGCGGCCGAGCACCAGCTTTGCGGGAAGCTCCGCCACCAGAGGCTGCAGCATCATTGCCAGCTCACCGGCGGTCGGCCGCTCGGCCGGGTCCTTCTCGAGGCAGGACAGGATCGCGTCCGACAGCGCCTGCGGCACCGGCCGCCTCCAGGCACGTGGCTCGTCCTCGAGCTGCGGGAAGCGGTCCTCGAGCGGGCCGTCGTCGTCACGCGTGCGCGGGCGCCGGAAGGGAAGCCTGCCCGCCACCGCGTGGTAGAGCGTGGCCCCCAGCCCCCACACGTCCGCCGGCGGACCCACGTCGCCGCGCGGGTTGCACTGCTCGGGCGGCATGTAGGCGTTGGTGCCGATGTAGTCGGTGAGCCGCTGCGCCCGCTCGATGGTGCGCGCGAGGCTCAGGTCGATCACCCGCGGCGGGATTCCCATCACCAGGTTGTCCGGCTTCAGGTCGAGGTGGACCCAACCCTCCTCGGCCATGTAATGGATCACCGAGGCCACGTGCAGCCCGAGCGGCAGCGTCTGCTCGATCGGCAGGGCGCCGTTCTGCTTGATCAGCCTGCGGAGCGTCGGCCCCTCCAGGTGCTCCACGAGCACATGCGGGTACTCGCCCTCGATGTGGGAGGCGAACGCCCGCAGGAGCACCGGGTGCGCCAGCGCCTCGAGCGCCTCCATCTCCCGCCGCAGGCCGCGCAGCGCGTACTCCTCCTCCACCAGATCGGGCCGCAGGACCTTCGCCACCATCACGCTGAAGAGACGGTCGTCCCAGACGAGGTAGACCTCGTACCGGTTCCCTCCGCCCAGTAGTTTCAGGATCGTCCGGCCCGGGGCGATCTCGTGTCCCTCGGGGAACTTCCATGTCTGCTTGTCCGCCGCGATCTTCGGCATCTTGCAGAATCAGGAACACATGATCGACTTTGAACTCACTGACGAACAGAAGCTGATCCGCGAAACGGCGCGAGATTTCAGCGATCGCGAGGTCGCGCCGCGCGCCCGCGAGAACGATCGCAACGAGCATTTCGACACAGAGCTGGTGCAGAAGCTGGCCGACATGGGCTTCCTCGGCGCCATCGTTCCCGAGGAGTACGGCGGCCGCGGTGCGGACTACCTCACCTACGGGCTGATAGTCGAGGAGATCGGGCGCCACGACTCCGCGATGCGGACCGTGATCTCGGTTGTGACCTCGCTCGTCTGCTCCTCGATCGTCCGCTGGGGCACAGAGGAGCAGAAGCAGGAGTGGCTGCCGAAGCTCTGCTCCGGCGAGGCGCTCGGCTGCTTCGGGCTCACCGAGCCCGACACCGGCTCGGACGCCGCGAACCTCAAGACGCGCGCCGAGAAGATCGACGGCGGCTGGCGCATCAACGGCAGCAAGATGTGGATCTCGCTCGGCAACTACGCGAAGCTCGCGATGATCTTCGCCCAGACCGATCCCGAGAAGAAGCACAAGGGCCTGGCCTGCTTCCTCGTGCCCACGGACAGCGCGGGCTTCTCCTCGCAGGAGATCCACGGGAAGCTCGGCCTCAAGGGGTCCGACACCGCCGAGCTGTCGCTCGACGGGGTGGAGGTGCCGGACGGCGCGCTCATGGGCGAGATCGGCGACGGCTTCAAGATCGCCATGTCCGCGCTTGACTCGGGCCGCTACAGCGTCGCCGCCGGTTGCGTGGGGATCTGCCAGGGATCGCTGGACGCCTCGGTGGCCTACTCCAAGGAGCGCACGCAGTTCGACCGCCTGATCGCCTCCTTCCAGCTCGTGCAGGAGATGATCGCGGACATGGTGGTGCAGACCGAGGCGGCGCGCGCGCTCGTCTGGCGCGCCGGCTGGCTGAAGGACAACGGCAAGCCGAACACCACCGAGACGTCGATCGCGAAGCTCTACGCCACCGAGGCGGCCGTGAACTGCGCGAACAACGCGATCCAGGTGCACGGCGGCTCTGGCTACGTGGACGACTACCCGGTGGAGCGCTACCTGCGCGACGCCCGCGTGACGACGCTGTACGAGGGCACGTCCCAGATCCAGAAGCTGATCATCGCCAGGTCCGTGACGGGCATCAACGCCCTGGTGCCGTAGCGATGGCCACCGTCTCCGCGGAGACCCGTGGCGCGGTCGGCCTGGCGCGACTCGACCGCCCGGAGGCGCGCAACGCTCTCTCGCCCGAGTTGATGGAGGAGCTGGCCACGCTGTGCGAGCGCTGGGACGAGGACCCGGACGTGCGCTGCATCGTGATCGCGGGAGGCGACGAGTGGTTCGCCGCGGGCGCGGACATCAAGGTCATGGCCAGGCGGACTTTCGCGGAGGTGCTCACCTCCCCGGCCGCGCGCTTCTGGCCGCGGCTGGCGGCGATCCGGACGCCGCTCGTGGCGGCTGTCTCCGGATACGCGCTCGGCGGCGGCTGCGAGCTCGCGTTGGCGTGCGACATGATCGTGGCGTCGGAGAGCGCGCAGTTCGGCCAGCCGGAGATCCTGCTCGGGATCATTCCCGGCGGCGGAGGAACGCAGCGGCTCGCGCGCGTGATGGGCAAGCAGCGCGCGATGGAGCTGGTGCTCACCGGCCGGCGCATCGAGGCAGCGGAGGCGCACGAGCTCGGCATCGTCACCAGCGTGGCGCCAGCCGACGGCTGGCTCGACGCGGCGCTGGAGCTGGCCGCGACCGTGGCGGAGCGGCCGCCCCTGGCCGTCCGGCTCGCGAAGCAGGCCGTGCTCGCCGCCGAGGAGACCGCGATGTCCGCGGGCCTCGACCACGAGCGACGCCTGTACGAGCTGGCCATGGCCACCGAGGATCGCGTGGAGGGAATGAACGCCTTCCTCGAGAAGCGCAAGCCGGAGTTCCGCGGGAAGTGACCGTGCTCGGGGTGGTGGGCGCCGGCACGATGGGCGCCGGCATCGCGCAGCTCGGCGCGGCCGCCGGGATGCGCACGCTGCTCCACGACCCGGTGCCGGAGGCGCTCGAGCGCGGCGCGGAGGGAGGTCGCCGCGGCCTTGCGAAGTGGGCCGAGAAGGGGAAGGTCGGCGAGGACGCGGTCGATCTGCTCGAGCCGGTGTCGTCGCTCGACGAGCTGGCTCCCTGCGACCTCGTGATCGAGGCGGCGCCTGAGCGCGCGGACCTGAAGCGCGACCTGTTCGGGGCGCTGTCCGTGGTGTGCGGGGACGACGTGGTGCTGGCCACGAACACGTCGTCGATACCGGTCACATCGCTAGCGGGCGCGGCGGCGCGACCCGAGAACGTGGTCGGCATGCACTTCTTCAACCCGCCTCCGCTGATGCCGCTGCTCGAGGTGATTCGCGCCGAGCAGAGCTCTGACCGGGTGGTGGAGCTCGCCGAGGAGGTCGGCAGGGCGATGGGCAAGGACGTGATCATCGCCGCCGACGGTCCGGGCTTCCTCGTGAACCGCTGCGGCCGCCCGTTCTCGGCGGAGGGGCTGCGGCTGCTTCAGGAACGCGCGGCCACGCACGAGCAGATCGACCGCATCTGCCGCCTCGGCGGCGGCTTCCGCATGGGTCCGTTCGAGCTGATGGACCTGGTCGGGATCGACGTGGGGTTCGAGGTCGCCAAGTCGTTCACCGAGCTCTCGTTCGGAGAGCCGCGGTGGCGCCCCAGTCCGATCCAGGCTCGGATGGTCGCTGCGGGCCGGCTTGGGCGCAAGAGCGGGCGCGGCTACTACGACTACGTCGAGGGCACCCCGTACCGGCCGGACGATCCGGAGGCCGCCCGAGCCCGGTGGCGGTGAGGGCACCGCCGTGTCCATCCTCGGCGACGGGCCGCTGGCCGACGGCCTGCGCGAGCGCGCCCGGTCCGCGGGCTTCGAGCTGCGCGAGGGCGGTCCCACCGAGCTGGTGGTCGACGCCGGCCCGCGTCCCCACCCCTCGCCGCCCGGCGGCGCCCCTCTGCTCGTGCTCTGTGCGTCCACGAGCCTCGTCGGCCGGGGCGAGCAGGGAGCGGTCGGCTTCCACCTGCTGCCGCCGCTCGAGGACGCCCGCCTCGTCGAGCTGACCCGGCTGCCGGTGACGCAGCGCTTCGCCGCCGACGCGGCCGAGGACTTCTTCTCGAAGCTCGGCTTCCGCTCCGAGTGGGTCGGCGACGCGCCCGGCCTCGTGCTGGGGCGGATCGTCTGCCAGCTCGTGAACGAGGCGGCCTTCGCGATCAGGCGAGGGCGTGGGCTCCGCGGACGACGTGGACACCGGTCTCACGCTCGGACTTTCCCATCCACGCGGCCCCGTGGCGTGGAGCGAGGCGATCGGCGTCGACCATGTGCTCGCGGTGCTCGACGGGCTCTGGGAGGAGCGGCGCGAGGAGCGCTACCGCGCCGCACCGCTGCTCCGCCGCGCCGCGCTGCTCGGGCGTAGCCTTCGAGACTGATGTCCACAGCAGATCTCACCGTTCTTGCGCTGGGCCGCCAGGAGCTCAGCGCTAGCGAGTACATCGCGGAGATCCAGCGCCGGCTGCGAAAGCAGGAGCGCGTGCGCTTCCAGATGCACGCGATGGGCACCTCGCTCGAGGGCACCACCGAGGACATCCTGGCCGTGGTCGGCGAGCTCCACTCGTCCCGTTCGAGCAGGGCGTGCAGCGCGTCTACACCGTGCTCAAGCTCGACGAGCGCCGCGACCGCCCAAGCCAGACGCTCGAGGACAAGGTGCGCAGCGTCGAGGACCGCCTCGGCGACGACCTCTAGGGCGTCAGTTCAGGTAGCCGGCGCGGCGCAGGAAGCGCTTCAGCGCGGGCAGGAAGGCGGCTCCGTGTGGCGAGACGTCGAAGTCCGAGCGGCGTTCGAGCTCGCCGCGCCGGGTCGCTAGACGCACCAGCCGGAAGGCCGCGCCGCAGCGATTGAGCATGCAGAGGTCGGCCGCGTAGGGAGTGAGCGCGCCCTTCACGAACACGGGCGCGTCCTTCCTGTGGCGCACCCGCTCGTAGATGCGCTTCATCCGCCGCGCGTGCGTGCGGATCTGCGCCGGGAACGAGGGTGTGACCACCTCGAAGCGCCGGGGCCCGTAGTGCCAGATGCGGATCGGGCGGGAGCCGCAGGCGCCGCACGTGAACAGTCCACGGAAGCGGAAGTCGTCGCCCACGAGCTCGAGTACGCCGTCGCCGCCGTAGTCCCGCACCACGAACCCGCCACCCGTGTCGAGCCGGGCGCGCCGGTACACGTTCGCGGCGGGGTCGAAGCCGTAGGCGTAGACCAAGACGCAGCAGCTGCTGCCCCCGGTGAACAGGTCCACGATCGCCTCCGGCTCGCCGTCGCCGTTCAGGTCACGCAGGCCCACGTGCTTCCGGGTCAGGGCCGAGTCGGCCGGCGTGCAGAACTGCTGACAGGGCTTCCCGATCGGCTTGTCGTAGAGCTCCTGGCCGCCACGGACCACCCGCACTCGGAAGTCCCGGAACTCCTCGAAGCGGAACTGCCCCCTCCCCCGCTGGCGCTTCACGTACGAGAGCTCGGCGGTCACGTCGCCCGCCGTGGCGGTCTCGACGGTCCGCTCCTGCGCCGCCGCGCTCGCTGGCACCACCAGCCCCGCGAGCACGAGCACCGCGCTAACTCGCGAGCCGAACGTCCTCAGGTGTGGTCGCCTTGACACGGTGATCGCCGTCCAGGAATGGAATCGCCTCGCACATCTCGAGGATGCGTGAGCCGGTGCGGTGCCCGATGTGGTCACCGAGCAGCTCCGGCGCACCCACGTCCGCCGTGACCAGGAGTGGGCGCCGGTCCTGGTAGCGCCTGTTGATCACGGCGTAGAGCTGCTCCAAGCGCCAGTCGCTCTGCTTCGCCACGGCCAGATCCTCCAGGATCAGGAAGTCGACGCTGCCGAGCAGCTCCATCAGCCCGAGGTAGGTGTCCGGTGAGCGGTCCTCGTAGGTGGAGACGATCTTCGCGAGCAGGTCCGGCCCGGAGAAGATCGCCAGCGAACGACGCTCCCGGAGCACCTCCTTCGCGACGACCATCGCGAGACTCGTCTTCCCGCTGCCCACCTCGCCGTAGAAGTACAGGCCGGCCCCGTCGTCGATGTTCTTCTCCAGGCGCCGGCAGTACTTCCTCACGAAGGAGACGATCTTCTGGTCCAGGTTGGTGATCGGCCAGCGGTCGAAGTCGACGTCGAGGTAGCGCCTCGGGATCGAGGTCGCGAGCCGAGCCGCCCTGGCGGCGGCCACGCGCTCGCGGCGACAGCCGCACTCCCGGGCGCCATTGGTCTCCTCCACCTCGATCCAGCCGCTGCCGTCGCACTGCCCGTAGCGGCACGGCTCGGTGCGCATGCCCCGCTGGCGCAGATGCGGCGCACCCCGCGGGGCGGGGTCCGAGGGCTGCTCGTCGGCGTCGAAGGGGTCGTTCTGCATCGGAGGGTCCAGTGAAGCACGCCGTCCGGCCGCCTCGGGCGAGCCCTCGGCGCTTCTTCCCCCTCCTTGCGGCCTTTCGTCGAAGCGGGCGCCGCGGCCCGGGCCTACGGCGCCAGGTCGTTCAGTGCTTCGAGGAGGCGGTCGACCTCTTCGTCGGTCGTGTAGTGGAGGAAGCCGGCTCGGACGGCGCCGCCGCTGTCGGCTAGACCCAGGGCTCGGATCGGCTCGAGGGCGTAGTAGTCGCCGTCCCAGACGTAGATGTCGCGCTCGGCCAGCAGCTCGGCCACCTGTCGGGGGTGGTGGCCCTCGATGTTGAAGCAGAACGTCGGCGTGCGGCCCTCCGGCGTCCGTATCCCGTAGAGCTCGACCCCGTCCGGAACGCCGCTGAGGAAGCGGGCCGTGAGGGTCGTCTCGTGCTCTTCGATCAGCTCGAAGGCCGCGTCGAGATCGCCCGCGCCCAGGCCGCGCAGGTACTCGATCGCGGCGAGCGCTCCCGCGATGGCCTCGTGCGACTGCGTGCCGGTCTCGAAGCGGTGCCCTGGCGGATCCTCGGCGGCCGGCCGCACCCTGTCCGCCGGGAGTGACGCCGCCAGGTCGGACCGGATCGACGCGATCCCGAGGTGAGGACCGAAGAACTTGTAGGGCGAGCAGAGCAGGACGTCGAGTCCGATCTCCCGTGCGCGCAGCCGCCGGTGCGGCGCCATGTGGACGGCGTCCGCCCACGCAATCGCGCCAACACCGTGAGCGGCCGCCGCGATGCGGCCGGCATCCGGAATCGAGCCGACCGCGTTCGAGGCAAGCGTGAAGGCGACCACTCGGGTGCGCTCTCCGATCAGTTCCTCCAGGGCGTCGACGTCGAGGGTCATGTCCTCGGCCCGCAGCGGTGCGGTGCGCACGACGAGATCGTGATCGCCGGCCACCACGAGCCAGGGCGAGACGTTCGCGTCGTGGTCGAGCGCTGTCACAACGATCTCGTCCCCCGGCGACATCGTGCGGGCCACGGCATGCGCGAGCTGGAAGTTCAGCGTCGTCATGTTGGCGCCGAAGGCGATGCCCTCCGGCTCGCCGCCGGTGAAGTCCGCGGCCGCCGCGCGGGCTGTCTCCATCACCTCGTCCGAGGCCTGCGAGGTGGGGAAGGCGCCGCCGAGGTTGGCGTTGGAGTCCCGCAGGTATCCACCAACGGCATCGATCACCGACTGCGGCACCTGCGAGCCACCGGGGCCGTCGAAGAAAGCGGCGTCGGAGGCCAGGGCGGGAAACAGGGAGCGCAGCGCGGACACGTCGAGCATCGCGCGACCCTATAGGTTGCGCAAATGGCCACCGAAGCGGCACGCCGACGGAAGCTGAGCGGAATCGAGCGCCTCGGTGAGAGGTTCGCCCAGTCGAAGCCCGGCTCCTGGTTCTACATCAACGTCGCGATGCGAGTGGACCGCGTGTTGCTGCCGCTGTCCCGTGGTCGCTTCAGCATCAGCGTGGGCCAGCAGGTGGGCATGCTCGAGACCGTCGGCGCGAAGAGCGGCGAGCTGCGGAAGACGCCGCTGCTGTTCATCCGCGACGCGAATCACGTGGTCCTGATCGCCTCGATGGGCGGTGCTCCACGGCATCCGTCCTGGCTGCACAACATCCGCGCCAATCCTCGCGTCAAGTTCGTGGGCCCCGGCGGGACGACCGGTGACTACGTCGCGAGAGAGGCCGACGGCGACGAGCGCGCCCGCCTCTGGGACGAGGCCGTTGACTACTACGCCGGCTACGCCACGTACAAGGTCCGCGCGGGCAAGCGCGAGATCCCGATCGTGGTGCTCGAGCCCGCCTAGGTCAGTCCGAGAGCAGGTCTCGCAGCACGAAGTGAAGGATGCCGTCGTGGCGGTAGTAGAGCCACTCGTTCGGCGTGTCGATGCGCACGCGGGCGTCGAACTCCATGCCCTCCGAGGTGGTGACCTTCAGCGTCTTCGCGCCCTCGTCGAGCGGCGCGAGGTCGAATGTCTCCTCCCCGGTGAGGCCGAGCGACTCCGCGTTCTCGCCGTCCGGGAACTGCAGCGGCAGGATGCCCATGCCGACCAGGTTCGAGCGGTGGATGCGCTCGTACGACTCGGCGAGCACGAAGCTCACTCCGAGCAGGCGCGGGCCCTTCGCCGCCCAGTCACGCGAGGAGCCGGAGCCGTACTCCTTCCCGGCGATCACGCACAGCGGCGTGCCCTGCTCGTGGTACTCCACCGCGGCCTCATAGATCGTCCTGACCTCGCCGTCCTTCTTCGTGAAGCCGCCCTCGGTGCCGGGCGCAAGCAGGTTGCGCAGGCGGATGTTCGCGAACGTCCCGCGCATCATCACCTCGTGGTTGCCGCGGCGGGAGCCGTAGGAGTTGAACTCGCGCGGCTCTACCCCGTGCTCGATCAGGTACTGGCCAGCAGGTGAGTCCTTCTTGATCGCGCCTGCCGGCGAGATGTGGTCCGTGGTGACGCTGTCGCCGAGAAGCGCGATCACGCGGGCGCCCTCGATCGACTCGAAGCCGTCTGGCGCCTCCGCGGGCATGTCCTCGAAATAGGGCGGCTGCTTCACGTAGGTCGATTCGTCGTCCCAGGCGTAGCGGTCGCCCTCCGGGATCTCGAGGCTCTTCCAGTTGTCGTCCCCCTCGAACAGGGCGTCGCCGTACGAGCGCCGGAACATGTCCGACTCGATCGCGCTCTCGATCGTCTCGTTCACCTCCTGCTGCGTCGGCCAGATGTCGCGCAGGTAGACGTCGTTCTGGAGCGGCTCGTTCACGATGTCGAGGTCCATGCGGCCGGCCAGCGCGTAGGCCACGCAGAGCGGCGGCGAGGCGAGGTAGTTCATCTTCACCTCGGGGTGGATGCGGCCCTCGAAGTTGCGGTTGCCGGACAGCACGCTCGCCACCACGAGGTCGCGTTCCTCGATCTCCTTGGAGACGTCCTCGGGCAGCGGCCCGGAGTTCCCGATGCAGGTCGTGCAGCCGTAACCGACCAGGTCGAATCCCAGCTTTGCGAGCGGCTCCGTCAGCCCCGCGCGGTCGAGGTACTCGGTCACGACCTTCGAGCCCGGCGCCAGCGAGGTCTTGACCCACGGCATGCGCTCGAGCCCGGCCTCGACGGCCTTCTTCGCCAGCAGGCCCGCGCCGATCATCACTGACGGGTTCGACGTGTTAGTGCAGCTCGTGATCGCCGCGATCACGACCGAGCCGTGCCCGAAGCCCTCCTCGCGCTCCGCCACGGCGGTGCCTTGGTGCGGGTGGCTGTGACCGACCTTCGGCGACTCGCCGCCGCCGTTGTTGGTGGGCGAGTCGCTCGAGGGGAACGACTCGTCGACGGCCTCGTCGTAGCCGGTCGGCGTCTCGTGGCCCGTGTACTCCTCGAGCTCTGCGCGGAAGTCCGACGCCGCGTCCGCGAGCGCAACTCGGTCCTGCGGGCGCTTCGGGCCGGCGAGCGAGGGCTCCACGTCGCCGAGGTCGAGCTCCAGCGTGTCGGAGTAGACGGCCTCTTCTGAGTCCTCGTCGTGGAAGAGGCCCTGCTCGCGGCAGTAGGCCTCCACCAGCTCGATGCGCTCCGGCGGACGGCCGGAGAACTCGAGGTACCGGAGCGTCTCCGCGTCGACCGGGAAGATCGCGCAGGTGGCGCCCATCTCGGGCGACATGTTCCCGATCGTGGCGCGATCTGCGAGCGGCAAATTCGGAAGGCCGCTGCCGTAGAACTCCACGAACTTGCTGACCACGCCGCGCTCGCGCAGCATCTGGGTGACGGTGAGGACGAGGTCCGTGGCTGTCGCGCCCTCGGGCAGCTCGCCGGTGAGCCTGAAGCCGACCACCTGCGGAACCAGCATCGAGACCGGCTGGCCGAGCATCGCGGCCTCGGCCTCGATACCGCCCACGCCCCAGCCGAGGACGCCCAGCCCGTTCACCATCGTGGTGTGCGAGTCGGTCCCGACGAGCGTGTCCGGGAACGCCTGGCCGTCGCGCGACTCCACAACTCGCGCGAGATATTCCAGGTTCACCTGGTGGCAGATGCCGGTGTTCGGCGGCACCACCTTGAAGTTGTCGAACGCCGTTTGGCCCCAGCGCAGGAAGGCGTAGCGCTCCTTGTTGCGCTCGAACTCGAACTCGGCGTTGCGCTGGAAGGCGAGCCGCTCGGCGAACACGTCCACCTGAATCGAGTGGTCGATCACGAGCTCCACCGGCACCAGCGGGTTGATCTTGGTGGCGTCGCCGCCGAGGTCCTCCATGGCGTCGCGCATCGCCGCCAGGTCCACGATCGCGGGCACTCCGGTGAAGTCCTGCATCAGCACGCGCGCCGGCCGGTAGGCGATCTCCTGGGATGGCTCGTCCTTCGCCGCCCACTTCGCGACGGCCTCGGCGCCCTCGGCCTCGCCGTTGCGCAGGAGGTTCTCGAGCAGCACCTTCAGCGCGTAGGGCAGGCGGGCGACGTCGTACTTCTCCTGAAGCGCGTCGAGCCGGAAGATCTCGTAGGACTCGCCGCCGACCTCGAGGGTCGAACGGGCTCCGAACGTGTCTGAATCGCTCACTTCCGCAACGTTACCCACACGCACTCGCGGGTAGGGCCAGCGCCACGATCGCGAGCCCGATTGCCCTCATGTTGCGCAAACCCTCCGCGAGCGGGGAAGTTACGGAATATGCACGACCTCGCCTGCGTGGTTCACCTGCACTCGACGTACTCGGACGGGACCGGCACGGTGCCCGAGATCGCGCGGGCGGCGGCGCGCGCAAGCGCCGACGTGGTGCTGCTCACCGACCACGACACGCTGGAGGCGAAGCGGCGCGGCGAGGAGGGCTGGTATGGCGAGGTGCTCCTGCTCGCCGGCGAGGAGGTCTCGCCGCTAGGCCGCGACCACTACCTGGCCTTCGGCATCGACAAGGAGATCCGCCACCGCGGTCTCGACGCCTGCGGCATCGCGCGAGCGGTCCGCGACGCAGGCGGCTTCGGCTTCGCGGCGCATCCGTTCTCGGAGGGCTTCGCGCGCTTCAAGAGACCCGGCATGCCGTTCGGCGGGCTCGACTGCGACGCGCTTCACGGGATCGAGCTGTGGAGCTTCGCCAACGACACCGGGGAGAGCCTCTCCAGCATCCCCCAGATGATCCGCTTCCTCGCCGCGCCCGGACGCATGCTCGACCACCCTCCCGAGCGCAACATGCGACGCTGGGACGAGCTCTGCCAGGAGCGGCGTGTGGTGGCGATCGGCGGCCTCGATGCGCACCAGTTCGGCAAGCGGATCGGCCCGGTGGTGCCGGTGCGGGTGATGGCCTACCACCGCAGCTTCCGCTACATCCGCACCCACGTCCTCTGCAGCGGGCCTCCGGTGCACGAGCTCGAGCGGGATCGCGAGCTCGTCTTCGACGCCCTGCGAGCGGGCCGCTGCTACATCGCCGTGGATTCCGTGGCACCGGCTAGCGGCTTTCGCTTCGAGGCCGACGACGTGCCGATGGGAGGCGAGGCGCCCGCGGGCCGGCGCACGCTGCGCGTACGTACGCCGCTGGCCGCCCGCCTGCGGCTGCTGCGCAACGGGACCGAGATCGCCACGACCGAGGGCACGTCGCTGGACGCGGAGGTCGAGCAGCCCGGCGTCTACCGCGCGGAGGCGCGGCGTGACCCGCGAAGGGCCGCGAGCGCACCTGGATCCTCTCGAACCCGGTCTATCTGCGATGACCACTCGCGACGTCCTCAGGCAAACCCCCGTGGCATAGGATCGCCTGATGGACCCACGCAGGCCGCTGGCAGCGGTCACCCTCGCCCTGATCGCCTTCGTCCTGCTGCCGGCGAGCGCCGACGCCAAGGTGGTCTGGCTGTGCAAGCCAGGCCAGAAGGCGAACCCGTGCGAGCCCAGCCTCACCACCACGAACTTCTCGCCCAAGGGCAAGCGGCTCGGCGTGGAGCACGTGCAGCGCGCGAAGCGGCGCCGGGCGGACTGCTTCTACGTGTACCCGACGGTGAGCGACCAGAAGCAGCCGCAGGCGTCCCAGGTGGTCGACGACGTCCTGCGCTCGGTCGCGCTCTACCAGACCGCGCGCTACTCGCGCGACTGCCGCGTCTTCGCGCCCGTCTACCGGCAGGTGACCATTCAGGGCCTGTTCCAGCCCGGCACCGTCACGCCCGAGATGCTCGAGCAGGGCTACGACGACGTGGTGGAGGCCTGGCGCGCGTACCTGAAGCGCTTCAACCACGGCCGCGGCGTGGTGCTGATCGGTCACTCGCAGGGCACATTCGTGCTGCGGCGGCTGGTCCGTGAGGAGATCGACCCGAAGGCCTCCGCACGCCGGCGGATCGTGTCCGCGGTGCTGCTCGGCGGCAACGTCACGGTGAAAAAGGGCAGCGACCGGGGCGGCGATTTCAAGCGCGTCCGCGCCTGCCGTCGCGATGGCCAGACGGGCTGCGTGATCGCGTTCTCGACCTTCAACGCACCCGTTCCGGACGGCGCGCTCTTCGGCCGGACCAGCCAGCCCGGGCTCTTCGGCCAGACCAGCCAGCCCGGGCTCGAGATTCTCTGCACGAACCCGGCCGCGCTGGGAGGCGGCTCGGCGAAGCTCACCCCGATCTATCCGAGTGCCCCGTTCGCGGAGAGCGTGATCGGCGCCGGGGCGAACTTCGCGCTCCAGGGCCTTCCGCGCCCCAGGACGACGTGGGCCGGCTTCCCGGACGCCTACAGCGGGAAGTGCTCCAAGGCCGATGGGGCAAGCGTGCTCCAGGTGAAGCCACTGCGTGGCGCCTTCCCGTTCACACCCACGCCCGACGTGACGTGGGGCCTGCACCTGACCGATGCCAACATCGCGCTCGGGCAGCTGGCGAATCTGGTCAAGCGCCAGATTCACGCTCACGAGTAGTGGCGTAGGTGGCAATGATCACGCCGGCGGCGGTCGTCGCGGAGTCGACCAGCTGGAACGCGGAGGGTTTCGAGCCGGAGTTCGAAAACAGTCGGCGGCCCGAACCCAGCACGAGCGGGTGGGTCATCAGGAGGAGTTCGTCGACGAGGTCGCTTGGCATCAGCGACCTGACCAGCACGCCGCTGCCGAACACCACCAGGTTCTCATCGAGTTCCTCTTTGAGCCTGGCTACGGCATGCGTGGCGTCGCCTTTGAGGAGGGTGGAGTTCTGCCAGGGCAGCGGCTCGGTTAGCGTGGTCGACGCCACGTACTTCTGGACGCTGTTGAGCGCCTCGGTGAACGGGTTCCGCTCCTGCTTGGGCCAATAGTCCGCGAAGCGCTCGTACGTCGTTCGGCCGGCCAGGAGGGACCATGCGCTCGACATGCGTGCGCCCATCACCTCCTGCATGGCCGGGTCCTGCCTTCGGTTCGCCCAGCCGCCGTGCTGGAAGCCGTCGCGCGGGTCCTCCTCGGGGTGTCCCGGGGCCTGCATCACGCCGTCAAGCGTCAGGTGCTCGATCACAATGACCTTGCCCATGCTGTACCTCCTCCGTGGTCGTAACGCGATTACGGACTAGGGTCGAGACCCCATCTTTCGTCTATGGGGTCTCCACCCCATTGGACGATTGACCGATGCGTAGTGCAATTCTGGACATGGCCCACTACCTATGTCCCAATTGCGACGACGTGGTCGACGTCGAGGGATCCGCTCGCGTTACCTGGTGCAACGCCTGCGGTCAGCCCCTCAGCATGTTCGACCTCCTCCCCGTCCGGCCGGCCATCACGCCGGAGCCGACTGAGAGCCAGGAGGACAAGCCCCCGGCGTTGGCGTAGACGCCTCAGGCGTCCCGCGGCGGCACTTGCGCATTGCGCGCCGCTCCGGCACTGGCTGCCACAACGAGCAGGATCGCGACCAGCTCACGCGTGGCAAGGCCCTCGTCGAGCACGATGAATCCGGCGAGGGCCGCCATAGCCGGCTCGATGCTCATCATCACGCCGAAGACGCGCGTCGGTAGCCGGCGCAGCGCCTCCATCTCGAGCGTGTAGGGGATCGCCGAGGAGAGGATCGCCACCGCGAGCCCCGCCGCGAGTATCCAGGGCACCAGCAGGTCGCCGCCCGCGTCGGTCACGCCCACCGGCACAAGCAGCACCGCGCCCACGCCCATCGCGAGCGCCAGCCCGTTCCCACCGGGGAAACGGCGCCCGACGCGCACGCTCAGCAGGATGTAGGCGGCCCAGAAGCCACCGGCCACCAGGGCGAGCGCCACGCCGAGCCCATCGAGGTCGGCACCCCCGAAGCCCGACAGCAGGACGATGCCGGCCGCCGCGAGTACGACCCAGGCGAGGTCGAGCGCGCGTCGCGAACCGGCGATGGCCACGCCGAGAGGTCCCACCATCTCGAAGGTCACCGCCACGCCGAGAGGGATGCGCTCGAGGGACTCGTAGAAGGCGAGGTTCATCGCCGCGAGCGTCAGGCCGAACATGGCGATCAGCCGCCAGTCCGAGCGGGAGTGCCCGCTAACGGCGGGGCGCCAGACCGCTGCCAACACGAGGGCCGCGAACAGCACCCTCAGGAAGACCGTGCCGCCCGGGCCCAGCTCGTCGAACAACGACTTCGCGAGCGCCGCGCCGAACTGCACCGACGCGATCCCGGCCAACACAAGGAGCGTGGGATGTATACGGTCGGGCCGCAGCATGGCGCGGGACCGTACACAGGCGCGCGAGCGCAGCTACGAGGAGCTCGAGCGCATCTTCGCCGACGTGGATGCCCCCTTCGCGCTCGTGGATCTCGACGCGATGTGGTCGAACGCAGGCGAGATGCTGGGGCGGGCGGCGGGCACGCCGATCCGGGTGGCGAGCAAGTCGGTGCGCTGCCGGCCGCTGCTCGCGTCGATCCTCGACGAGCCCGGCTTCAGGGGACTGATGACGTTCACGCTGCCGGAGTCGCTGTGGCTGCACGAGCACGGCTTCGACGACCTCCTGCTGGCCTATCCCACCGCGCACCGCGGCGCACTCGCCGAGCTCGGCCGGCTGGAGAGCGAGCGCCCGCCGATCCTCATGGTGGACTCTGTCGCACACCTCGACCTGATCGAGCGCGCGGTCGGGCGCGCCGCCCGGCCGGTCAGGGTCTGCATCGACCTCGACGTGAGCTGGTGGCCGCTCGGCGGCCGCTTGAAGATCGGGGTGAAGCGCTCGCCGATCCGCACACCCCAGCAGGCGCGCGATCTCGCACGCGAGATCGTGAGGCGGCCCGGGCTGGAGCTGGCAGGGCTGATGGGCTACGAGGCCCACATTGCGGGGCTCGGTGACAGCCCGCTCGGGAAGCGCGTGCAGGCACCGCTGATTCGGCAGATCAAGCGCCGGTCGGCTGGCGAGATCGCGGAGCGCCGCGCCGCCGTGGTGGAGGCCGTGCGCGACGTAGCGCCGCTTCCGCTCGTGAATGGCGGTGGCACCGGCAGCATCCACACCACCCGCCGGGAGGACGTGATCACGGAGATCACCGCGGGCTCCGGGTTCTACGCGCCGACGCTGTTCGACCGCTACTCCTCGTTCAGCCTGACCCCCGCCGCGATGTTCGCGATGCCCGTGGTACGCAAGCCGAGCGGCTCCACGGCCACGCTCCTGGGCGGCGGCTATCACGCTTCGGGCGCGGCGGGCCGCGATCGCCTGCCCACACCGCACCTCCCACGGGGGCTCCGTGTTGACCCCCTGGAAGGGGCAGGCGAGGTGCAAACTCCCGTTCTGGGATCTGCCGCCGCTAGCCTGCAAATCGGTGCGAACGTCTATTTGCGCCATGCGAAGGCCGGGGAGCTGTGCGAGCGTTTCAACACCCTTTATCTGGTGCGCGGCGGCGAGATAGCCGACGAGGTGCCCACGTACCGCGGCGAAGGACGCTGCGAGCTCTAGGCATCCTCGCCGCCACGCTGGCCTCGCTGGCGCTCGCCGCACCGGCGCTCGCCCGCGAGAACGTGGTCGTGATCATGACCGACGACCAGACCGCGGCCTCGCTCCCGACCATGCCGAACGTGAACACGCTGCTGGCCGGCGAGGGCACCAAGTTCGACCAGGCGATCGACAGCTTCCCGCTCTGCTGCCCCTCGCGCGCGACGAACCTGACGGGCCAGTACGCCCACAACCACGGCGTGCTTCACAACAACCCGCCGTTCGGCGGCTTCATCCAGCTCGACAGCACGAATACGCTGCCGGTCTGGCTTGCGAACGCCGGCTATCGCACCATGCACGTCGGCCGCTACCTGAACGGCTACGAGGCCAAGTACGGCGTGCCGCCGGGCTGGACCGACTGGGTCGGGCTCCCGCACTCGGCCGCGTTCAACTACGGGGCCTGGAAGGCGTTTGAACATGGCGTGGTCAAGAACTATCCGGACGCCGCGCATCCCGGCGAGTACCTGACCGACTTCGAGACGCGCCGGGGCGTGGAGCTGATCGACGATGCGTCCCCGGGCGACCGGCCCTTCTACCTGTCGCTCTGGTACACGGCTCCGCACCGCGGGGGTCCGACGGACCCGGACGACCCGCGCCGGCCGGGCACGCCCTCACCCGCGCTCCGGCACAGGGACGCATACGCCGGCGTGCGGATGCCGCGGCACCCGAACTTCAACGAGAAGAGCATGTACGACAAGCCGCAGGTGGTGGCCGACCGCCCGCGGCTGTCGCCCGAGTTCGTGGCCGGAATCGAGGAGAACTGGCGCCAGGAGATCGAGTCGCTCATGGCCGTCGACGAGGGCGTCGCCCAGATCGTCGAGGCGCTTCGGCGCAACGGCGAGCTCGAGAACACCCTGATCGTCTTCATGTCCGACAACGGGTTCATGCACGGCGAGCACCGCGCGCTGGCCGAGAAGGTGCTGCCCTACGAGGAGTCGATCCGGGTGCCGATGGTGATGCGCGGGCCGGGTGTGCCGCGTACGCGGGTGGACCGCCGGCTCGTGGGCAACATGGACGTGACGTCGACGATCCTCGATGCCACCGACGTCCTCCCGGGGCGGGTGCAGGACGGCCGTTCGCTGCTCGAGCTGCTCGCCGACCCGGGCGCGGAATGGGGCCGCGACATCCTGATCGAGAACGGCAACGGCGCCAATGGCGTGCCGAGCTACCGCGGGATCCGCACGTACCGCTTCCTCTATATCGAGCACCGCACCACGGGCGAGTACGAGCTGTACGACCTCCAGGAGGACCCGTACCAGCTCCAGAGCCTCGACGGTCACGACCGCTACAGGAAGGTGCAGCGCGACCTTGCGTTGCGGCTCCGGGAGCTCACATCCTGCGCCGGGGCTGACTGCCTGGCCCGCCCGCACCTCACGCTCACGATCCGCTCAGACGGAAAGCCGGTGCGCGGCTGCTTCAGCCGTGACCTGCGTGTGAAGGTGCGCGGGTCGAAGCGTGCGCGCCTGATGCTCGCCGACGTGATCGTCGGCCAGCGGCGGGTCGAGCGGCTGCTGAAATTCCCGACCGCCCGCGGTCAGGGCGCGGGCCCGACGATCATCAGCGGCGTCGTTCCGCGCGAGCGGATCCACCGGCGCGGCCGCTTCCGCCTTCGCGTGCTCGCGGAGACGGAGGACGGCCGCAAGCTCACGCTGGACCGCGTGCTGCGCCGCTGTCCGTAAAGACCCGCTCGAGCAGCCCCCACAGCGGGCGGCGCTGCAGCTCCGGCTGGAGCGCGAGGATGTACTCCACGAGCGCGAGGCTCGACGCCACCGCGAAGTCGGCGGAGTGAAGGCGCTCGCCGTTCAGCACGCCGTCGGCGATCCAGGCATCCACCTGGTCGAGGATCTCGCCGGTTCGCTCGCGGTCGTCGCGCAGCTGCTCCTTCGTGACCCAGAAGGCCACGAGCACCATGCGGGCGATCACCCGCCGGGGGCGCTCGTATGGCGTGAGCAGAGGCCCGAGCCTGCCACCGGCGCCGCGACCGTCGAGGGCGTCGGGATTGCGCGAGCCGGCGGATGACACCATGCGGCGAGCCCACTGCTGGAGGACGTCGTCGGCCCAGCGCTCGGCCTCGCCCGCACGCGGATCGTCGGACACGAGGCGCGGCTCGGGGACCAACTCATCAAGCACGCGCGGCAGCTCGCGGGTGCCCTGCGCGCGCCGCCCGTTCTCGAACTTGACCGCCGGGACGCGGTCGCCCGGGAAGCCGACCAGCCGCACGAGCACGCGATGAGCACCCGGCGGGAAGTTGACCCGCCGGTACTCGATCCCCTTGTGCTCGAGCATCAGCTCGCCAGTGCGCACGGCGTGCGAGCCAGGAATCGCATACAACGTGGTGGTCATCCCAGCACGCGACGCAGGTAGTCGTTCTCGAACCTGCGCTCCGGATCGAAGCGGTCCCGGATCTCCGCGAAGCGGTCCCACTCGGGGTAGCGGCCGCTGAGCGTGGCCTTCGACTGGTAGTGGCGCTTTCCCCAGTGCGGGCGGCCGACGTACTCGTCCATGATCGCCTCCACGGCGCGGAAGTAGGTCTCGAACTCCATGCCAACGTACTGGTGCACCGCGATGTACGCGGTGGGGCGCTCATGTGCGGTCGACAGCATCGCGTCGTCCGGGGCCGTCACGCGCAGCTCGATCGGGAAGCCGATCGGCAGCCGCCGGCGCTCGATCAGCGCGAGCACCCGCTCGAGCGCCTCGGCCGCGCACTCGCGCGGGATCGCGTACTCCATCTCGGTGAAGCGCACCAGCCGCGTGTTCGCGTACACGCGGTTGCTCGCGTCCAGGTGCTCGGAGCGCCCCATCAGCCCCGCGAGCCGGCGGTTGAGCACGGGGATGAGGCCGGGGAAGCCACGCCCGAGCCTGCAGAACAGGCCAAGCACCGCGTTCTCGAGCACCACGTCGTGGATGAAGGCAGAGGCAGGTCCGGGCGGCCGCGGCGCCTCGTCGGTCCGCTCCGAGGTGAGCGTGAGCGCGTGACGCGTGTGGGGCATCACGAACGCCTCCCAGTGGTCATGCGAGTCCACCAGCTCGTCCAGGCGCGGAAGCACCTCGTCGAGCGGGCGCGGCTCGTCGATGCGGTGGATCGTGAAGGCAGGCACGCAGCGGAGTGTGAGTGCCGAGATCGCACCGAGCGCCCCGAGGCTCACGCGCGCGGCACGCAGCTCGTCGCCCCCGCGCAGGTCCACCAGCTCGCCGGTGCCGGTCACAAGGCGCACTCCCGTGACCTGCGAGGAGAGGTTCCCGAAGCGGCCGCCGGTGCCGTGGGTGGCGGTCGAGATCGCTCCAGCGAGCGTCTGCGGATCCACGTCGCCCTGGTTCTCCATCGCGAGGCCGCGGGCGCGCAGGTCCTCGCCGAGGTCGTGCAGCGTGATGCCGGCCTCCACCGTCACCTCGCGGCCCTCGACCCCGAGCACGCGGCGCATCGCGGACATGTCGATCATCACGCCGTCGGTGCACGCGATGTCGGTGAACGAGTGTCCCGAGCCCGCCACCTTCGCGCACCTCGCGCCCGTCACGGCGCGCACCAACTCCTCCTCAGAGCGCGGCGTCGCTACGCACTCCGGGGCACACCGCTGCTGGCGCGCCCAGTTGGTCCAGGTGGGCAACTAGCCGGCGGCCGACTTCGCCGCGGCCTTGATCTCGTCGGCCACCTCGTCGATCCGATCCGGGTCCGGGGCCCAGTGGGCCTCAGCGTCGATCGGAGTGTCGCGCAGGTACGCCTCGGCGTCGAGCGCGGCCATACAGCCGGTGCCGGCAGCGGTGACCGCCTGCCGGTAGATGCGGTCCGTGAGATCGCCCGCGGCGAACACGCCCGGCCGCTTCGTCTTCGTGGAACGCCCCTCGACCAGCACGTAGCCCTCCTCGTCGAGGTCGACCTGACCCTCGACCAGGTGCGAGTTCGGCTTGTGGCCGATGGCCACAAACGCGCCCGTGACCGGAATGTCCTTCGTGGAGCCGTCCTCGGTGTTCTCGAGCACTGCGCTGCCGAGCGAGCCGTTCTCGCCCGGCTCGAAGCTCTGCACCACATACGGCGTGACGAGATCGATGTTGTCCGCCTCGCGGGCGCGGTCGATCATGATCGCCGAGGCCCGGAACTCCGGACGTCGGTGCACGACGCTCACCTTCCCGGCGAACTTCGACAGGAACGTGGCTTCCTCCATCGCGGTGTCGCCGCCGCCGACCACGAGGGTCTGGGCGTCGCGATGGAAGGCGGCGTCGCAGGTGGCGCAGTACGAAACGCCGCGCGCTGCCAGCTCGTCCTCGCCCGGCACACCGAGCTTCTTCGGCTCGGCGCCCATGGCGAGGATCACGGCGCGCGCCCTGATCTCCTGGTCGCCGACGTGCACCACATGGGTGCCACCCTCGTCCGAGCTGAGCTCGATCTTCGTGGCGTCGTCGGTGATGAAGCGCGTGCCGAAGCGTTCCGCCTGGTCGCGGAGGTCCTGCATCATCTCCGGGCCCATCACACCCTTTGGATAGCCCGGGTAGTTCTCGACATCGGTCGTCTGCTGGAGCAGGCCGCCCCAGGCGAAGCCCTCGACCACGAGCGGCTCGAGGTCCGCGCGCGATGTGTAAAGGGCGGCGGTGTACCCGGCTGGGCCACTGCCGACGATGACGACGTCCTCGATGTCCTTGATCTCCACGCTCATACGTTCTCCACGCTCAATACTTCACTTTATGAAGTGTAGCCCTCTTGCCGGCCTTTGCCTCCCCAGTCTCGCGCTCCCACTCCGCGACCGTCTTCCGCAGCTGGATGAACGCCACGATCCCCGGCGGGATGGGCAGCCAGAACGCGATCACGCGATACGTGAGCACGGCCGGGAACACCACCGAGTCGTCGATGCCGAAGATCGAGAATGCCCCAATCATGCCCGCATCGACGGCGCCCACGCCCCCGGCCGGGGATGGGATCAGGTTCGCGGCCATGCCGACGAAGAAGCCCTGAACGAGTACGGCGAACGGCACCTGCCCTCCGAACGCCTCGAAGGCCGCCCACAGCACGCCGATGTTCGCGGCCCAGAACCCCACCGCCCCGCCGACCGCGAGCAGGCCGCGCTGCGGGTGCCGGAGGTAGGCGATCGCGGTGCGCACACCGGTTGCGAGGGTCGCCGGGCCCTTGGCGATGCGCTGGAGGTAGCGCGTGTGCCGGTACCCGCCGGCGTAGTGCTGAATGCGCCGCTCGAAGTCCTGCGGGATCAGCGCGATGAGCCCTAACAGGATGAGAGCCCCGGCCGCGATGGCGGCGGGCACGACGGTCCCCGCGAGTGGCGCGCGCCCGGGCAGCACGGCCGTCCTCAGCAGCACGCCGAAGCTCACGAGCGCGGCGAGGTAGACGAAGTAGGTCAGGACCAGGAACGCCACCATCCGGCAGGCGGCGCGCCGCCGCGGCATGCCAGCCTTGCGCAGCGCCCAGTACGTGAGCACGATCCCGCCGGCTCCGGCGGCTGAGAAGATGCGCGTGGCCGCCAGGCCGGCCATGGTGATCTGGTAGGAGGCGCGCAGGTCCAGGCGCCGGTGGACCTCGTCGTCGCGCGTGCCGCCGAGAATCCCGCGAAACAGCGCCACGTAGGCACCGAAGGCGAGCACGTTGAAGCCGATCGCGACCAGGATCCAGTACCACTTCCCCTCGTCGAGATTGCTCACCGCCTCGTCCGCGCCGACGATCTTCGGGAACAGCACGTAGATCGCCACCACGAGCAGCAGGACCACCAGGACGCCGGACGCGATCTTGCGCCGGTCGTGGAGGAGAGCCTGGAAGCGGCTTACCTCGAGCTCGTCGGCCGCCTCGTCCGCGGCCTCCTCGTCGGCGGCCTCGAGCGCCAGCTCCTCGGTGGAGGGCCGATCCCAGTCGTCGGGTCGGCCGCCCTCTTCGCGGACGCGGCGGCGCTCCTCCGCCGCCATCAGCCGGCCCGCGGCTCCAGTCGATGCACGGCCGCGGCGATCATCCGGATCGCCGGCTCGGCGCGCGGTGCCACGCGCCAGATTCCCTCCGCGAGCGCGAGCCCGGCAAGCAGGTCGACCAGGTAATGCTCACCGAGGTACACGAGCCCGAACCCGAGCGTCAGCGCGTATCCCCAGCCAAGTGCTGCGGGACCCCTCCCGGCCTGCGACAGGATCCGGGCGGCCATCACTGATGTTCCGAAATGAAGTGAGGGCATGGCTGCGAAAGGATTGCCTTGCAACGAATGGTAAAGCGGGTGCCAGAGACGCTTCCAGAAGCGCTCGCCCGCCTCGGCCATGATGCGGCGCACCGGCGGCATCTGACCGTTCGCACCGGCGTACCAGGGCGGGGCGGTAGGCACCAGCCAGTAGACCACACAGCCAAGATCGAAGCACGCCGCCATCAGCACGGCGGAGCGCGGAAACTTCTCGCGGTGGCGCAGCATGATGTACCCGAGGGTTCCGTGCGGGACGAGGAACCAGCTCCAGTGCACAGCCGATAGCGCGTAGTCGAGCCCCCTCACCTCGCCCTCGCGCCCCAGTGCGCGCTGAAGCCGGATGGTTGGGAGCGTCCCGCCGCCGAGCACGCGGTCGCAGCGGATCGGATAGGTGACCTTCAGCCTTCGGAGCAGCGCATCCGGATCGTCATCCGGCATGTCGAAATGCGCGAAGTACACCCACATCTGGAGGGCGTATATGGCCGCGTCGCGCACCGGAGTGCGCGGGGCAGCGAGCGCGAGCGCGGCGGGGGCCGGCCATGACAGCGCCGACACCACCGGAGGCCGGAGCCGCAGCCGGTGCCGGACCAGAGGTGTGACGATGCCGACCGCCACCGCGCCCCACGCGAGCGATCGCAGGGCGCGAGTACTTCGCAAAGCGGGGCCAGCATAGCCCTCGCAGGGTTCCGTGCGAGGGGAGGAGCGCATGGGCGGGCATCGAACAGGCCGCCAGCATGACTTCAAAGCGCCCGCTCCTGGTTCTCTCCGCCCTCGCGCTGCTGCTGCTCGTGGCCGCACCCGCCGCCGCCACCGACCCCGGTTCCGGCGGCGGCGTGGTGGCCCCCGTGCCGGAGGCGCAAGCCCCCTCCGCTCCTACGGCGGAAGCAGCCCAGACAGAAACCACGCCGACGACACCGGGCGGCGAGGAGCAGCCGGGCGATCAGCAGACCGAGACGGAGACCACTACGGGCGGCGGCGGCGGTGGCGGTCCCGTCGATGACACACCGCAGGGCGGCGCCGGCGGCGAGTCCGGCGGCGGGCTGCCGCGGACGGGTATCGAGATCGCGGGCCTCGCGATGATCGGCCTCGGCCTGCTGATGGCCGGCCTGGCGCTGCGCCCGACTAGTTCGTGGCCGCCGCCTCGAGATCGCCTGAGCCGTTCGACCCCGCGTCGTTAGACGGCTTCGCGGCTGCCTTCGCGGCGGATTCGGCCGGCGGCGACGCCGCCCCCTCGATCGGACCGGGGAGCAGCTCCTCCGGTGGCGGGATCTCGATCCCGAGCACCTTCATGCGTCGCTTCAGCGTGCGGTATGCGAAGCCATAGATCTGGCGCGAGGTGTAGCCGTAGGACACGAAATCTGACGGGTCCTTCACGTACGGCGGTACGAACACGTAGGCCGCCTTCGGCGCCAGGTCGAGCACCACTCGCTCCACGGTCTTGCGGTGCCGGGCGTCCTCCTCGATGGCATCGCGCAGGAAGCGGACTCCGAACGCCACGTGCCGGTGCTCGTCGCGCTCCACGAGCCCGAAGCCCTCGCAGAAGCCGGGGTACATCGAGTGCTCGAGCATGTAGTCGCGGATCAGTGTCTGGCCCGTGACCGCCAGGAAGCCCTCCACGACCATGTGGTAGGTGGTCACGCCCTCGACGAACAGGTCGATGTCGTCTGGCTTCGCCTGGATCCGCTTGGACACGTCGCGCAGCCCGGCGTCGAAGACCTCCCGCCAGGGCGAGAGGAGGATCTTCTCGACCTCGCGCATGCGGCCCCTGAAGTCGTCCGCCGAGAGACACATCACCTCGGCGCCGAAGCGGTCGAAGAAGGCGGCGTGGCGCGCCTCGTCCACGAGCTGTGTGGCGAGGAACAACTCAATCTCGCCGCTCGGCGCCGCCTGCAGGAACGGCGCGAGGTCGGCGGTTACCCGCTCCTCTCCCACGTAGAACGAGCCCAGGCTCCAGATCGTGGACTCCTGCGCCTCGCGCGGCGTCGTGACCCACTGCTCCTTGTCGACCGTGAAGTCGAGCTCGGTGGCCCTCCAGTTCTGGCGCTCCCAGAGCGCGTAGAGCTGGCGGTAGTCGAGGAGGCCGCCGCCGTCGCGCACACCGCCCTCGGCGTCGTGGCCCGGGTCGCCCTGACCTGGGCCACCCGCGCCGCCGTTCACGTACAGGTTCGCCCGCTGCTCCTGCACCTTGCGCTGCTTCTTCTCGCGCTTGAGCTCGGCGTCATCGCCGCCCTGGGCGCGCGCTATCCAGCGTCCGAGCAGCGTGATCGGATGGATCTTGCCCTCGATCTTGGTGAGCTGGTTCTGCATGGCCTGCGCGGGACTCACCTGGCCCGAGGCCATGCGCTGATACGAGTCGAACGAGACGGTGGCAGTGCCCACCGCCTCACGACCGTCGAGCAGCTCCGAGGTCACCTCGAGCGGCTCGCCGTCTCGTACGGCCACGTACCAGGTGCCGCCGCCTTCGCCGGTCACGTCGTATCGGACCGTGAAGCCGTGCCCGCGT
>CAWDLE010000031.1:0-114568 GCA_963803085.1 uncultured Thermoleophilaceae bacterium
GGCTGCGCTCGCCCCCGGGCCGTCGGCGCTGGCCCTACCTAACCCCCCGCCTACTCGCAGACCTCGTCGTCGTCGTTGTCGTTGGCCTTCTTCGGGTGGCCGTTCCCGTTTCCGTTCCCGTTGTTGCCGTCCTCACACTCGGACTCGGTCGAGGTGAAGGACTCCTGGAAGGTGGCAGTTCCAGAGGGATCCGTCTCGATCGCGAAGCTGCTCGTGCCGCTGTCGGCTCGCGTTCCAGTGAGCGCGTTGATCTGAGCGGTGTAGAGCACGAACGGGTCGCTCACGACCACGAAGACGTCGGTGTCGGGCGTCGAGGTCCCATCGGGATCGCAGAGGCCGACCGCCTGATGGGTGTCGGCGGGCGGCTGGGTGGGCGCGAGCTGCTTGGTGCCGGTTACGGTCGCGGACGGGACCTGGCTCGTGATCGTGAAGCTCGCCTGGAAACCGGTGACCGGACCGGTGCCGCGCGAGTCGAAGGTGAAATCGGTCTGCGCGCCGATGGTGACGGTTCCGGTCTCGGTGAAGGTGCCGAGGTAGGGGCCAAGGGCCGACCCGTCCGTCTGGAACGGGATGACCGTGGTCCCGTTCTTGTCACAGTCGTAGGGACCGAACGTCGTCTGTTGCCCCAGGGCGGGGGTCGTGTGTGACCCCCTGTCGTTGGACTGCCCCGGCGACCCTACCGCTTCGGGGTAGCCCAATCGACTCCACTCGACAACTGTTCCGCGCGGATGCCGGGGCTGGACGCGCGATGGACTAAACGCCGACCGGCGACCTGTCGAATGGAGCTGGCTGAAGAATCGCCGGACCGGTATCACTACTCGGCGATGAGCGACCACGCGGGCGCGCTGGCAGTGGCTGAGGAGCAGGTCGCGGCCGTGCGTGATGATCCAGAGGCGCGTCTTGCGTTGATGGCGCAGGTATTCCACGGCCCGACTGGCCACGCACCGCAGCATCTGCCGTTCCGACGGGCGGCGTTGTCGTTCATGCGCTGGCAGGCGCGCCGCGGTGTGCTCAATCCGCTCGACTCGACGCCGCCCGGCAGCGTGTGGTGGCGGGCCATCAACGAGCGACTGCTACGGGACGGATGCGAAACCGTGGCGCTCCTCGGTGGGCTGGCCGGCGAACCGTCGTCGCAGGCCCTGCGGCTGTGGCTTGCGTTCGCCGCGAGGCCTACGGCACGTAACTGGTATCGAGCGCACAACGCGAGCATCGTGGCCGGATACCTGGAGCACCGAAAGCTCGCCGAAGCGGAGAGCGCACCCGAGCGCTTCTTCATGAACGTCGCGCTGCTTCGCGTGATGTACGCGCACGCACTCGCCGCGGCGCCACGACTGGCGCTCGGACGGTTCGCTCCACTCGGCCGCCTGCTCGGGGACCCCCGTCTGGGCATGGCCGGCGTCTTCCTCTCACTCCGCCGCGTTCTCCCGGACCGCTATCCCCTCGCGCGCGACGTCGAGCGCTATATCTCCGAGGAGCAGCGGCTCGGCCGGATGCTCGACTACGCGGTGATCGTGCCTCGGCTGCAACGCCTGTACGAGTGGTCCGCCGAGGAGCTCGCCGAACCGCTCCTGCTCGGGCTCGTTCGCGACGGCAACCCGATCTACGCTTGGCCGTTCGAAGAGCGACACGTATGGCGCACTCCGGACATGCCGTTCGCGGGCCGCGTATTTGAACGCCTCACGCGGCCGACCGCGCTTGCGGAGTCCGATCGCTCACAATACGAGTCGATGGCGACCGACTACCAGCGTCCCGGATGGTTCACCAAGCACGTCTTCAACCCGATCGTTGCAGGACTGACGCGGCTCGGCGTGAGCCTCGTGGGCTCTCGAGTGCTCGAGGTGCGTGGCCGGAAGAGCGGCGAGTGGCGGCGCACGCCGGTGAATCCGCTCAAGTACGAGGGCGAGCGGTACATCGTGGCGGCGCGCGGCGAGACGCACTGGGTGCGCAATCTCCGAGCGAGCGGTGAGGGCCGCCTGCGGAAGGGCCGCAGGATCGAGGACTTCACCGCCACCGAAGTTCCCGACGACGAGAAGCTGTCGCTTCTCCGCGCGTACCTGAAGAAATGGGCTTGGGAGGTCGGTGCCTTCTTTCAGGGTGTCGGTGCCGATGCGCCGGACGACGACCTGCGCCGGATCGCGCCACAGCACCCCGTCTTTAGGATCTCGCGGCGCCCTCCGGCGCCTCGAAGGTGACGCGCCGTGACGGGTGAGTTCGAGCCAGGCGCGAGCGGGCGTCTTCGAGCAACGTGGTGGCCGTCGGCCCCGCGGTGATCGCCGCCAGGAAGGCGTCGCCCTCGATCCGCAGGCAGTGGCAGGGCTCGATGGCGGTCACGGTCGCCGTTCGCGGGATGCCCTCAAGCACCCCGATCTCGCCGAAGTAGGTCCCCGGCTCCATCTCGCGCAGGAGCGCCGGCTCGCCTCCGGCCTCGCCGCGGGAGGTCACCTCGACCCGGCCTTCGACGAGCACGAAGAGGGCCTCTGCGGGGTCGCCCTCGCGGACGATCTCCTCGCCGGCCGGCACGTCGACCTCCTCGGCGGCTGCCGCCAGGCGCTCGAGGGCGGGTCGGCCGGCCCCGGCGAAGATCGAGAGTCGCTCGAGCACCGCGATCCGAGGCGCGAGCTCCGCCAGCAGACCGGCGGCCTGACGGTCGAGCGCGGCCAGCACCGGATAGCAGGCAAGGCCGAGCAGCGTGGGGGCGACGGCGAGCACGACGAGCGCGGCGTCGAGCCCGAGGCCGTCGACTATCGGTGGGGTGATCACCGCGCCGATCGAGATCGCCGCCAGCACCAGGGCGAAGAACACGCCGAAGACGCGCGCCATTAGCTCCGAGCTCACGGCTCGCTGGAGCGCGGTGATCGCGAGGACGTCGACCACGAGCGTCGCCCCCCCGCGCACCACCTGGATGGCGAAGGCCAGCGCCGGCGCGTGCACGACCGTGAGCAGCGCGGTGGGCAGGCAGTAGAGCGCGGTCCCGATCACGATGAGCCGGGCGAGCCGTCCCGACGCGGCCAGCCGATCGAGCACACCGGCGACCAGCACGCCGCCGATGCCCAGGCCGGCGAGCAGATACCCGAAGCCCTCGGCGCCGGTCCCGAGCTTTTCGTCCGAGACGGCCACGAACAAGACGGTGTCCGTCCCGTAGACGAACGACACCAGCACGCTGTAGGCGACCAGAGTCCGCGCCGCGGTCGACTCCGTGATTGTTCGGAGCCCCACCGCCATCTGCCGGAACGCGCCGGCCTCGCCGCCCTGGGTCACGTCGACGGTCCGGCTGCGCATCCGGATCCGCGACACGATCAGGGCTGAGATTGCGAAGCTTGCTGCGTCGATGCCGAATGTCACCGCGGGCGACCCGAGCGCCAGCACGATGGCGCCGATGGCGGGGCCGACGACGACAACCAGGTTCTCGATTGTGCCGTTGAGCGCGTTCGCCGCCACGAGCTGGTCCTCGTTAGCGAGCTCCGGGATCGTCGCGGCGACCGCGGGGTTGTAGGGCGTGTTGCAGATCGCGGTCAGCGCCGAGAAGACGAGCGCCAGCTCGATCGGGCCGGCGAGCGCGGCCGTGACCGCGAGGCCGCTCTGCCAAGCGCAGCAGAGAAGGTCGGACCCGACCATCACCCGGATCCGGTCGAAGCGCTCGGCCACGACCCCGCCGTAGGAACTGAACAGCAGCGCAGGCACGAATCGGGCGAGCCCTGCCGCGCCGACCCACGTCAACGAATTTGTCTGCTCGAAGGTGAACGCCAGTAGGGCCACGTTGTAGGCCCACGAGCCGGTGGCCGAGACGACGAGCCCGCCGAACAGGAGCCGCAGGTCGCGTACGCGCAGCACCTCCCGATGACCCGAACCCCACGCCTTCATCCGAGCGCGATCCTACGTCGCGGCGGCCGAGAAACGCCTGGACGCAGCGATCGTGCTGATGCGCGAGCTAGGCGACGGTGGGGTCGCGCGAGAGCTGAACGACCCGGCGGGCGAGCGCCTGCATGACTTTTTGCTCGACCTTGGGGTTCTGGCGCACGAGCCAGCGGAAGTCCTCGCGCGTGAGCACGAAAACACGCAGGGGCGTCTTGGCGGTCACGGTGGCCGTTCGGCTTGTGTCTTCGAGCAGTGCGATCTCGCCGACGAAGTCGCCTCCGCCGCGATCGGCGAGCTTCTTGCCTTTCGCCGTGATCTCGGTCTCGCCCTCGACGATCACGAAGAACTCCCGGCCGGTGTCGCCCTCCTTGCAGAGCACGTCGCCCGCCGGGACCTCGAGATCCTCGGACACGCGCGCGAGTTGCGCGAGCTCTTTCTTCGAGAGGCCCTCGAACAGCGGCGCACGCTTGAGCGCCTCCACCTTCGTGTCCTGGCTGAAGAGCCGCACGCGGGTACCTTAACCCAGTGTCCAGAGGCTGATGGTCGACCGCCGTCCCCGGACCTCGAACTCGCCCACGAAATCGGTGTCCTCGGGCGGGTGTGAGAGTGCCCGGTAGGTCGATTCGGCCATGAGAAGCGAACGCCGAGTGGTCTTCGTCATCCCCTCCAGGCGAGCGGCGGTGTTCACCGTGTCTCCGTGGACGGTGTACTCCAGCGCGCGCGCCGAGCCGACGTTGCCGGACATGAACGCCCCGCTGTTCAGGCCGATTCCCATCTCGAATGGCTCGCCGAGGCCCTCGTCCTCCAGCCAGCTGTTGAAGCGAGGCAGGCGCACTTCGAGCATCTCCCGGGCCGCCGCGAGAGCGCGATCGGCGTGATCGTCCAGCGCGATCGGCGCGCCGAAGACGGCCAACAGACCGTCGCCGCGATAACCGACCAACGTGCCGTGCTGCTCGAAGATCGCATCGATCATCTCGCCGAAGTACTCATTCAGCAGCTGGATCACCTGTTGCGGCTGGGCTTGCTCACTGAACGCCGTGAACCCCCTGATGTCGGTGAACATCACCGTGCCGACGTCGCGACTACCCCCGAGCCGCAGGTCGTCGTCGGTCCGCTCCAGCACGTCCTCCACGACGTGCTCGGGTACGAAGCGGGAGAAGACGCTGCGCACGCGCTCCTGCTCAAAGTCGTGCAGGCGTTTCCTCGCCAGGCCGGCGTTGATGCGCGCTCTCAAGAGGACGGGATCGAAGGGCTTCGGCAGGTAGTCCTCCGCTCCCATCTCGATACATCGGACAACGCTGTCGATCTCGTCGACCGCGGAAATCATGATCACGGGGACGTGTTGAAGGCGCGGATCGGACTTGATCTGCTGGAGCACCGATACGCCGTCGAGCTCAGGCATGACGATGTCGAGCAGCACGACGTCGTACGGCTCTTCGCCTAAGAGAGCGAGTGCGTCCCGACCGTTTTCGGCCGTACGCACGAAGTGCCCGGCCTGCTCCACGCCGCGCGTCAGCAGCGTTCGGTTGATCCGGTCATCGTCGACGATGAGGACCCGACCAGCAGAATCCTCGCCGGCAGGTACCCGAGTCATTGGGGTCCTCCGGGGCCGACCCGGTCGAGCGCGTCGCGAACTCCCTCCCACTCCCGCTCTGCTCGCTCGACCAGCGCGGCCGCCGCGCCGTCGAGCTCACCGAGCTTGGCGGCTGCCTCCAGCTCGCGACAGACCTCCGCGAACGAGCTTGCGCCGAAGGTCGCACCGTTCGACTTGAGCGTGTGCGCAACCCGCCGCGCCTCTTCAGCGTCGCCGTGAGCGACCGCGTTTCGGAGCGTTGCCAACTGGGTCGGCGCTTCGTCCAGAAACGTGTCGATCAACTCCCGGACGAACGCCCAGCCCTCCGCGCCCCCGCCGACCGACGAAGCCAGCCGTTCCAGCGTCGCACCGTCGATCGGCCCGTCGGTCACCAGGAGACCCTAATCGCTGGCCACGCGCGCTTCCACGCGCGGACCTCATTTCTCGGCCTCGCTGGCCGCGACCGGTATGGTCGCGAGTCGATCTCGCACGAGCCGCTCGGCCGCATCCGTGGCCGCTGCGTGACCCGTCACCGCCCGGAGAAAAGGCTCCTTGTCGAGCCGATACAACAGCGTGTCCGTCCGCGCGACCGCTGTGGCGATACGCAGGCTGTCTCTCAGAAGGGCGACCTCACCGAAGCCCTCGCAGCGGCGACGAATTCCGAGCGTACGTCCACGCGCGGTGATCTCGACCTCGCCGTCCGCAACTGCGTAGAAGTGATGACCGGGCTCCCCCTCGCGCATCACGATCTGCGCAGCCGGAACGCGCTCCGGGACGAGGCTCCGCGCGAGGCCCTCCAGCACCGGGGCAGGCAGCGGCGCGAAGATGTTCAACGAGCGGAGCAGGCTGAGCTCGACGATCGGAACGGTCGCGGCCGAGTCGATTGAGATGAGCGTCCGGAGGCGGAGCAGCGCCACAACCGGCAGAAGCGCACCGCACCCGACCAGCGCGGCGCTCGCCCCACCGACTGCGATCAGCGCCGGCACGAGGATCGAACCCAACGCCAAGCCGGCCATGGACAGTGCCTCGAGCAGGGCGAAGGTGCGTGAGAGGAAGTCCGACGGGGCCGCGCGCTGCAACAGCGTCCGGCCCGACACGTCGAGGACGATTCGGCCTGCTCCCGCCATGGCGACCAGCACGAACGCTCCGAGCACGGTGGGGAATGCGCCGAGCGCGATGAGCGGCGCGCCGAGGAGCGCCGCGCCGGCCAAGAGAGGAGGCGCCAGCCGCCGGGCGCCGATCAGCGCCACCGTGGCTACGGCTCCGAACACGGCACCCGCGCCGAATGCGGCGTTCAGGTAGCCGGCGCCGGAGGCGCCGAGACCGAGCACGTCGATGGCGAGCACGACGGCCAGCACATCGAACGCCCCGACGACCACCCACTGCGCTCCCAAGAGCAGCATGAGCACACGCACGGCTCGCGCCTCGCGGACGGCGCGCAGTCCCGCGCCCAGCTCGGCGACCGTGTCACGCATCGTGGACCCGCGCCCGCGCGCAGCGCGAGTTGTGCGGTTCACGAGCCCGACGACCGCGATCCCAGCGGCGAGTGACACTCCTGAGCCGATCGCAAACACGACCCCGGGCGTGGACAACCCCAGAACGACGCCGGTGAGCGCGGGCGGCACGAGGAGGCAGACGCTCTCGATCCAGCCCGCGATGACGTTGAAGGCGGTGAGCTCTTCCGGCCGGCGTGCGAGCTCGGGTACAAGCACAGCCTGAGCGGGCCGCGTGATCGTCACCGCCGTTGACGCCACGGCGGCGAGCCCGTAGGAAACGAGCGGCGCGGCCCCGCTCAGCAGCGAGATCGCCACGGCGGCCATCGCCGCGGCCTGCAGCAGGTAGCCGGCGACCAGGACGGCCGCCGGCGACCGGCGATCGGCCAGCACCCCTCCATAGGGGGCGAACAGTGCCGCGGGGATCAGCTGCGCGAGCGCGACGAGCCCGGTGGTGGTCGCGCCCCCCTGATCGAATGCGTACACCAGCATCGCGATCCAGACGGAATACGTCGAGATAAAACAGGCGTACGACACTGCGACCCGGCGGAGATCGCGGTTTCGCAGTACGGCGGCTACGCCCGGAGCGGCCCTGAAGATGCCCGGCTCCGAGGCTTCACCGAGCGAGCTTCGCGGATCACGAGAGCACTAGTCAACCTGCCGCCCGACTGGACGGCCCACTGCGCCGCCGGGATACTTGCGGTCGTGGCAATCCACCTGGCCCCAGCGGGGTTGCCGTCCAACTCGTTGCGACGGCTTAAATGAAGCACGACGGTGAGGTCTCGTCCGAGCTGTCCACGCTGCGCCGCAGGCTCGCCGAGCTAGAGGCCGCCGAGGCCGACCGCCGGGGCGCTGACAAGGTTCAGGCCGGGCTCTACCGAATCGCCGAGCTGGCGAGCGGGGCGCAGGACATGCAGGAGTTCTACCGCGCCGTGCACGCGGTCATCGGCGAGCTGATGGACGCGAACAATTTCTTCATCGCCCTCTATGACGAGGAGCGGCAGCTGATCAGCTGGCCGTACTACGTCGACGAGGTCGATCTCGATGTTCCGGACCCCAACCAGTGGGATGAGTTCGGCACGGGCAACGCGCGTGGAACGACCGCGTACGTCCTCCGCACGGAGGAACCTCAGCTGCTGTCGGACCAGGCGATGAAGGCGCTCACCGAACAGGGCGAAATCGAGGCGGTCGGTGCCCAGTCGGCGGACTCGACCTGGCTCGGCGTTCCGCTCAAAGCCGAGGGGCGGACGTTGGGCGTCTTGGTCGTCCAGTCGTATACGAAGGACGTCCGCTACACCGAGCGCGACAAGGGCCTGCTCGCGTTTGTCGGGCAGCACGTCGGCGCAGCCCTCTCCCGGGCGCGGGCCATCGAGGAGACCCGGCAGCGCAACGCCGAGCTGGCGATCATCAACAGCGTCCAGAAGGCGGTCGCGGGCAAGCTCGAGGTCCAGGCCCTGTATGACAGCGTCGGCGACCGGCTGCGCGACATCTTCGACGCCCAAGTCGTCGACATCGCGGTCTACGACGAGGCGGCCGACGTGCTGCGCTTCCCCTACACGATCGAGCGCGGCGCACGTCTTCACGGCGAGCCGATGCTGGTGGTCGGCTTCAGGCGGCATGTGATGGAGACCCGAGAGCCGCTGCTCATCAACGCGGAGGTGGATCGCGAGGCGCGGAGGTATGGCAATCCACCGGTGCTGATTGGCGAGCCTGCCAAGTCGTGGCTCGGCGTTCCGTTCATAGCCGCGGGCAAGGCTCGAGGCGTCATCTCGCTCCAGAACGTCGATCACGAGAATGCGTTCACGGAGTCCGACAAGCGCCTGCTCGCGACGCTGGCCGGGAGCCTGAGCGTCGCGCTCGAAAACGCGCGGCTCATGGACGAGACGCAGCGACGGGTGGCCGAGCTCGCGACTGTGAACAGCGTGGGGCAGGCCCTCGCGGCACACCTCGAGCTCGACGCCCTGATCGAGCTCGTGGGCGAGCGGGTGCGCGAGACGTTCGGCGCCGACATCGCTTATGTCGCGCTGCACGACGAGTCCTTCGGGCGGATCGACTTCCCGTACTACTACGAGAGCGGCGAGCGGCAGACCCAGCCGTCATTCACGTACGGCGAGGGGATCACCTCGCGCATCCTGCAGTCGCGGGAGCCGCTTGTCATCAACCAGTCGCTGGACGACCAGGAGATCGCTTACATCGGAACGCCGTCGCGTTCCTACCTCGGCGTGCCGATCGCCGTCGGCGACAAGGCGATCGGGGTGATCAGCGTCCAGAGCACGAAGCAGGAGGGCCGGTTCGGCGAGGCCGACGCGCATCTCCTCTCCACGATCGCCGCCAACGTAGGCGTCGCGATCCGGAACGCGCAACTGTACGAGGAGACCCGGCGTCGCGGCGACGAGATGGCCGCGCTGGCAGAGGTCGGGCGCGAGCTCTCGACGGCCGCCGACCTCGCCGCCGTGCTCGACTACGTCGCCAAGCGGGCCATGGACCTGCTCGAGGCGGAGACCAGCGCGGTCTACCTGGTGGAGCCGGAGTCCGGAGCGTTCCGCGCAGCTGTCGCGCTGGGTGAGAACGCCGAGGAGATCAAGGCCGATCTGATCCTCGAGGGAGAGGGAATCATCAGCGACATCGCCGCGCGCGGCCAGGCCGAGGTCGTCAATGACGCCCTCCGGGATCCACGTGCGCTCACAATTCCCGGCACGCAGGAGGAGGCGGAGGAGCGGCTCATGGTCGCGCCGCTGCTCGCTCGCGACCAGGTGGTCGGAATGATGGCCGTCTGGCGTTTCGGCGCCAAACCCCCCTTTACCCAGGCGGAGCTGGACTTCCTGGTCGGTCTGTCGCAGCAGGCGGCGGCCGCGATCGAGGGTGCGCGGCTGCTCGAGGCGCAGCGCGAGGCCGAGATGCGGTTCCGCCGGCTAGCGGAGGAGCTGCCGCTCGTCACCTACATCGATGCGCCGTTCGCGACTAGCGATACGACCGACTCCCCGCTCGGCGGGCGGAACAAGTACATCAGCCCGCAGTGCGAGGCGATGCTCGGATACCCGCCGGCCGACTGGGGCGACAGCACACTCTGGGAGACGATCATCCACCCGGACGACCGCGAACGGGTGCTGGCCGAGATGCGGCATTTCGAGCAGACCGGTGAGCCGTTGAGCAGCGAGTACCGAATGCTCCACCGCAGCGGCCGCGTCGTCTGGGTGCGTGACGAGTCGGTGACCGTGCGCGACGAGAGCGGCGTCGCGCTCTGGGTGCAGGGTTTCTGGGTCGACGTCACGGAGCGCAAGGAGCTCGAAGAGGCGCTGCGGGCGCGCGAGGCGGAGGTCTCGCACGAAAAGCAGCACTACCAGGCGCTCGTGGCTCTGAGCCCCACCGCGATCGTCACCATGGATCTCGACGAGCGGGTGACGTCGTGGAACCCGGCTGCGGAGCAGCTGTTCGGCTGGAGCCAGGCCGAGGCAGTAGGCCGCAACATCGACCAGCTCGTCCTGGGCTCGGCCGTGCTGCACGAGGAGGGCGAGGCGGTGACCCGCCAGGCACTCGCGGAAGGCCTTGTGAAGCGGACGACGCGCCGAACCCGCAAGGACGGCAGGCTGGTCGACGTCGAGCTGCTCTTGGTTCCGCTGGTCGTCGACGGCGACAGCACCGGCTACCTGCTCGTCTACCACGACATCACGGCCGCCAAGGAGGCCGAGACGCGGTTCCGCCGGCTCGCCGAGGAGCTGCCGCTCGTCACCTACATCGATGCGCCGTTCGCCATTGCCGGCACGGGTGGCCCCGGGTTCGTCGGAGAGAACCTGTACACCAGCCCGCAGTCCGAGGAAATGCTCGGATACACCGATTGGGGCGACAACACGATCTGGGAGAAGGCCATCCACCCGGACGACCACGAACGGGTGATCGGCGAGCAGCGACATTTCCAGGAGACCGGCGAGCCGCTGAGCATCGAGTACCGGATGCTCCACCGCAACGGTCGCGTCGTCTGGGTGCATGACGAGTCGGTGATCGTGCGCGACGAGAGCGGCGTTCCGGTCTATACGCAGGGGTTCTGGATCGACATCACGGAGCGCAAGCGGGTCGAGGAAGAGCTGCGGCAGGCCCGCGCCGAGGCGGAGGCTGCCACGCAGGCGAAGAGCGCATTCCTGGCGACCATGAGCCACGAGATCCGGACGCCCATGAACGCGGTGATCGGGATGACCGGCCTGCTCCTCGATACCGAGCTGACGCCGGAGCAGCGCGAGTTCGCCGGCGTGGTTCGCTCGAGCGGGGACGCCCTGCTCCACGTGATCGACGACATCCTCGACTACTCGAAGATCGAGGCCGGCGGGCTCGAGCTCGAGCGGGCGCCCCTGGATCTGCGCGAATGCGTCGAGGCGGCGCTCGAGATGGTCGCCCCCGTGGCCTCGGACAAGCAGATCGAGCTCGGCTGCCTGATCGACGAGGGCGTGCCCGCCGGGATCGAGGGCGATGCCGCCCGGTTGCGCCAGGTGCTGCTGAACCTGCTCTCGAACGCGGTCAAGTTCACCGAGGAGGGTGAAGTCGTCGTGTATGTCGGCACCGAGCCGGCCGGCCTGGGGTCGCACCGCCTCCATCTCGCCGTCAGGGACACGGGGGTCGGGATTCCGCAGGACCGCATGGACCGCCTGTTCGCTTCCTTCAGCCAGGTCGACGCCTCGACGACGCGCCGCTATGGAGGAACCGGGCTCGGCCTCGCCATATCGAAGCGGTTGATCGAGCTGATGGGCGGGACGATGTGGGTGGAGAGCGAGGAGGGAACGGGGTCGACGTTCCACATCGCGGTCACCGCCGATGAGGCGGAGATGCCGGCACTAACCCGCTCGCCGGAAGGACTCGAGGCGCTGAGGGGCAAGCGGCTTCTCGTCGTGGACGACAACGCGACGAACCGTGAGATCGTCAGTCGGCAGGCGCGATCGTGGGCGATGCGGCCGCTGGCGGTGGAGCATCCCTCCGAGGCGCTTGCCCTGATCGAGGCCGGCGAGCGATTCGACGTCGCCGTGCTGGACATGCAGATGCCGGAGATGGACGGGCTTGCGCTCGCACGCGAGATCCGGCGGCATCGGCGAGAGCTGCCGCTGGTGCTGGTCACGTCGCTCGGCGGTCTGCCGGAGGCGCGCTCGGCGACCGAGTTCGCGGCGCAGCTCACGAAGCCGCTCAGGGCATCGCAGCTGTTCGACGCGCTGATGAGCGTCCTGGGCGAGGATGCGGCGCCGCAGGCCGCCGGGAGCGGCGGCGACGGCAAGCCCGTGGCGTCGCCGCTTCGGATACTGCTCGCCGAGGACAACGCCGTGAACCAGAAGCTCGCGCTTCGGCTCCTCGAGCGGCTCGGATACCACGCCGACGTCGCCTGGAACGGCGTCGAGGTCCTGGAGGCGCTCGAGCGGCAGCCCTATGACGTCGTCCTGATGGACGTCCAGATGCCCGAGCTCGACGGCCTCGACGCGACACGCCGGCTCTGCGGGCGCTGGCCTGACGGAGAGCGGCCACACATCATCGCCATGACCGCGAACGCGATGGCCGAGGACCGCGAAGCCTGCCTCGCGGCCGGTATGGACGATTACGTAGCCAAGCCGATCCGCCCCGACGAGCTGGCAGAGGCGCTCGGTCGCGCACGCCCGCCGGCGAAACGGTCCACGCAGGTTCGGACCACGCCGGCGTCAGGCTGAGCTGCCTGTTGCGAGCACTCGCGTTCGAGCATCTGCGCCCCAATCCGATCGGCGTCTACGGCGATGTGTTGGATGGCCGCGGGATCCACGTCGACCGTGTCATGCTCGCCGAGGGTGACGCGATCCCGGACTGGCGCCCGTACGACTTCCTCGTCGTCATGGGCGCCGCGGCGGACGTCTGGGACCACGACAGGCATCCCTGGATCGCGTCGGAGAAGGAGACGGTCCGCGAGGCCGTGCTCGCGGGCCTCCCATACTTCGGCGTCTGCTTCGGCGCTCAGCTGCTCGCTTCGGCCTTCGGCGCGCACAGCTACCGGGGGCTCGAGGCCGAGCTCGGCCTCAACCAAATATTCCTGACCGCGGCGGCCCGTCGCGACCCTGTGTTCCGCGGCTTCCCGCCCGATCTCGACGTCTGCGAGTGGCATTCCAACCACTTCGCTCTGCCGACGGGCGCGATCCGGCTTGCACGGTCGCCGCGCTACGAAAACCAGGCCATCCGGATCGGCCGGGTCGCGTACGGCATCCAATGTCACCTCGAGACGTCGCGCGAGGAGCTCGAGGCCTGGCTCGAGCTGTTCCCCGAGACCGTGGGTCTGTTCGAGTCTCGCCACGGCGCCGGATCGCTGCCGGCCTTCCTCGACGACTACGGCGCGTTCGTGCCGCGGCTGCGCGGGACCGCGCGACAGGTATTCGGGCGTTGGCTCGAGAACGCCCTCGCCCTAGGCAATCTCGAGGGCACCGTGCGCGCGCTCCCGACGGTTGTGCCGCACGGGGGCGAGTCGGTGCGCACCCTGTTCGGACGCGGCAGCGAACGTGCCCGGATCGAGAGGGCGCTGGGTGTGGCGCGCCACGGAGGCAGCGCGGTGATCGTGCTCCGCGGTGAGGCGGGGATGGGAAAGACCGCGCTGCTGGAGGACGCCCTGGCGAGAGCCCGCGGGCTCAGGGTCGTCCGCACGCGTGGCGCGGATCCAGAGGGCGAGCAGGGGTTTGCCGCCCTGGCCGAGCTGTGCGAGCCACTGCTGGATCAGCTCCCGCGCCTGCCTGCCGCCCGGGCGGGGGCGCTCGCGTCCGCGCTCGCTCTCCAGTCGTCGCATCGAGCCGTGGATCGCTACGCGGTCTACGCCGGCATGCTCGACCTGCTCACGGCCGCGGCGGAGGAGACCCCGATCCTGGTGATCGTCGACGACGCACACTTGCTGGACGAGGCCTCTGCGGAGGCGCTTCCATTCATTGCGAGGCGCCTCTGGATGGACGGAATCGCACTCGTGATTGCCACGGAATCCGACGACGGCCTGTCCGACGCCGAGGAGCTCCGACTCGCCGGGCTCGACGCCACGGCCGCCAGAGCCGTTCTTATGGCTGGGTTCGGCGACGAGCTTGCCTCATCCGTGGTCGAGCAAGTCATCGAGAGCGGGCAGGGCAACCCGCTCGCGCTGCTGGAGATCGCGCGCGACCTCACGCCCGAGCAGCGCCACGCACGCGCGCCGCTCGACGGGTCGCTGCCGCCTTCGGCGGAGTGGGCGTATCTGCGCCGCATCGAAGCGCTGCCGGCAGACACGCGGCGCGCGCTGCTGATTGCGGCGTTAACCAGGGATAACGAGCGCGAGACCGTGGCACGGGCGTGCAAATCCGTCGGCCTGAATGCGACCGCGCTCGACCCCGCGGAGCGGGCAGGACTCGTCATTCACGCCGGCGCGCGGATCACGTTCTGCCATGAGCTCGCCCGCACAGGAGTGTCATACTCGGCGCTGGCCGCCGAGCGCCGCGTCGCGCATGGCGCGCTGGCCCGTGCGGTAGAGGGGGAGCAGCGCTGGTGGCACCAGGCCCACGCCGCCACCGGTCCTGACGAAGCGGTCGCCGAGGGACTCGACCTGGTGGCCACGCGCGCCGGCGACCAGGGCGCCTTCGCGGCCGCGGCCCGTGGTCTGGAGCACGCCGCGCGCATGACGTGGGATCCCGACCGACGCGCGGAGCGGCTGCTTCGCGCCGCGCAGAGCGCGTACCTGGCGGGTCACGTACACGCGGCGCTCGACCATCTCGGCTCGGCCCTTGAGTGCGTGTCCGCGCCGCCGCTGCGCACCGAGCTGGAGCACGCGCGGGGCCGAATCGCGGCCCGCAGCGGCGAGGCCGCGCGTGCGCGGGATTGGCTGACCGCGAGCGCTGAGCGCTGCGAGCACGACGACCCCGCGAAGGCGGCCGAGATCCTCGCCGATGCCATCCTGCCGTCGCTGAGGGCCGGCTCACCTGCCGACGCTGTGCAGCTGGCACGCCGGTCTATGCGTCTCGCTCAAGGTGCGGGCGACCGCGTCGAGCTGCTCGCCACGCTGCTGCTCGGCACGGCACTGCTGTTCACCGGCGACTACACCGAGGGAGTGGCCCTGATAGATCGCGCGGACGCGATGACGGCTCACCACGGTGCGGCCGCGAGCGGAGATCGGCCGTATCTGTACCTCGGGGCCGCGCTCGCCAGGGTGGGACGGCACCCACGCGCCCGCGAGGTGCTTAGGCGGGTAATCGCTGAGGCGCGCAACGTTGGCGCTGCCGACATGCTTCCCTACGCGCTCGTTCGGCTCGCCGGCGTGGAGCTCGATACCGGCCGCTGGCGCGTCGCGGCCGCAGCACTCGCCGAGGCGGAGCAATTGGCGCAGGAGACGGGCAACAGCGCCGACCGCGGGCTAGCGCTGGGCGCGCTCGCCTGGCTGGAAGCCGCGCGAGGGCAGGTCGAGGCGTGCCGCGCGCACGCCGAGGAGGCACTGGAGCTCGCCAGACGGTTAGGCAGCGGCTCGAGGCTCGACCGGGCCGCGGCCGCGCTGGGCCTCTTAGAGCTCGGATGTGGTCGACCGGAACGCGCCATAGCTTCGCTTGAGGAAGTTCTGAATGAGCAGGAGGCCGGGTGGTCGGACGCCGCGCTAACGCCACACCGGCTCCCGGACCTGATCGAGGCGTACGCGCTGGTCGGCAGCGCGCGCGAGGCTCATGCCGCGCTCGAAGTCTTCTCAGCGGACGCCGAGCGGACGCGGCGCCCGTCTGCGCTCGCATCGGCCGCCCGTTGTCGCGCGCTCCTCGCGCCCGATTCAGAACTGGACGCCCGCTTCGCCGGGGCCCTAGAGGCGAGCGTTGAGGCCACCGGACCGTTCGAGCGTGCCCGCACCGAGCTGCTGTATGGCTCGCGACTGGCCCGAGCTGGGCACTCCGTCGAGGCGACGGATCACGTTACGGGAGCCCTACGGGCATTTGAGCAGCTCGGCGCCGAGACGTGGGCCGATCGCGCTCGCGATGAGATCATCGCCGAGGGGGGCACTCCGCCGGATCGCCGGGTGACCCGACTGGAGCGACTTACGCCCCTCGAGCTCGACGTTGCGCTCGCTGCCGGCGCCGGCGCATCACTCGATGACATCGCCCACGGACTCTTCCTCGGTCCGCGCAGTGTCCGACTCCTGCAGGCGTCGGCGATGGCAAAGCTCGGCGTCGAGTCGACGGCCGAGCTGGTCGCGGCACTAGGGCCCGAGATGTCACCCGACGCCCGCGTCGCCGGTCCCGCTAGGGATTGACAGGAGCGACTGGGAAGTCCGGAAAGTGGAGCTAGCCGGACTCGAACCGGCGGCCTCCTGGGTGCGATCCAGGCGCTCTCCCAACTGAGCTATAGCCCCGTGGCCGATTCATGGTAGCGGCGCTGCAGCCGCCCAAGTAGCCGAATTGGAGCGGTAGGGTTCGTCTTGGGGTACGTGCGCCATGAGCTTTCGGAGTCGTCTTAGGCTGTTCTTCGCGCTCATCGTGATCGTGCCGATGATCGCGCTCGGCATCGTCCTCTTCGTCCTCGCCGAGCGCACCGAGACGGGCAAGGCCGATGCCGGCATCGGCACCGCAGCACGGACCGCCGCCGCCGTTCATCGCGACGCCGCGGCGGCTGCGCGGGTCGCCCTGAGGAGAGTGGCGGCGGATGCGCGCCTGCAGCAAGCGGTCGTGGCGGGCCTTCCAGGTGCGGCTGAGGGCCGGATGCGGGAGCTCGTTCGGGATCCGGTGGTTGCGATCGAGCTGTGGTTGCCGTCGGGACGGCGCCTGGCAATGGCAGGGCGCGAAACGGCCGTGGCCTGGAGCGGATCGGACCTCCTGGCCCGTAACGGGAGCGCGTCGGCTGTGCTGACGGTCTCGGTAACCGAGGCGACCACGTTCGCGCGCCGGGTCGAGCGGCTCACCGAGCTCGACGCGGCGGTGTTCAGGGGCGACCGCCCGCTCGCCGCCACGGTGAACGGCGCAGCCGGTATCGAGCTGCCGACGCCGGAGGAGGCGGCCGACATCAACGTGCGCGGGGATGAGTACCGCGGGCGCGTGGTGATGCTCGGCGAGGCGAGGGGTCCGTCTCTGGAGCTCGCGATCCTGCGGCCTGCCGCCCCGCTCTCGGAGCACATCGCTGACAACCGCCTGCTGATAGCCGGCTTCCTGCTCCTGTTCGTGCTCCTGGCGCTGGCCTCCGCCACCGTTGTGAGCCGGGCGCTCACCGGGCAGATCGCGACCTTCCTCGCCGCGGCCCGGCGGCTCTCGCGCGGGGACTTCCGGCATCCCGTTCCAGTCGAGGGCCACGACGAGTTTGCACAGCTGGGCCGTGAGTTCAACGACATGTCGGAGCAGCTCGAGGCCAAGATCGAGGAGGTCGAGCGCAAGCGGCAGGAGCTCGAGCAGACGATCAGGCGGGTGGGCGACGCCCTCGCCACCGGTCTCGATCGCGACGGCGTCGTGGCGCTCGCGGTGCGCCAGGCGGTGGACGCCTGCGACGCGGACGTCGGACGGGCGCTGCCACTCGCTCGGGGCGCGTTCGCTCGCTACGAGGTGGGTTCGGTCGCGGGCGAGCTCGAGCGGGTGATCGAGGGGGCGGAGCGGCACGTCTTCATGGTCCGGGCGGACATTGGGCCCGAGCTGCTTGGCGCCCTCGAGGGCGACGAGGGCGCGGAGCGCACACGCCGTGCTCTCTCGGCGCATGCGGGCGGTGTCCATGCGCTGTCTATCGGGCTGCGCTCGCTGGTCGACGGTCCGGAGTACCTCGGCGCCATCTCGATAGCGCGGCGCCATGCGCCGTTCACGCGCGAGGAGGAGGAGCTGCTCGAGTACCTGGCCGGCCAGGCCCTGGTCTCGATCGAGAACGCGAGTCTCCACGAGACGGTGGAGCGCCAGGCGGTCACCGACGACCTCACCGGCCTCGCGAACATTCGGGCGTTCACCACGATCCTCGACCACGAGCTCGAGCGCAGCCGCCGCTTCGACACCCCGCTCGGACTCGTGATGCTGGACATCGACGACTTCAAGCAGGTGAACGACACCTACGGCCACCAGCAGGGTGACGAGGTCCTCGCTCAGGTGGCGAGCGTGCTGCGGGACCTCTCCCGCGACCTCGATGTTCCGGCGCGGTACGGCGGGGAGGAGCTGGCCGTCGTGTTGCCGCAGACAGACGCCGACGGAGCCGCGCTGCTTGCGGAGCGCATGAGAGGGGCCGTGGAGGCCCTTCAGGTGCGGCGGGTGGGGGGTGGCAGGTCGCTTGGCGTCACGGCCAGCTTCGGCGTGGCCGCGGTACCCGGTACTGCAGCCGACCGCGACAGCCTGATAGCGGCTGCCGACGCCGCGCTCTACCAGGCGAAGCGGAGCGGCAAGAACCGGGTGGAACGCGCTCTGGAGCTCGTGCCTGAGCCAGCCTCCCCGCCTCGATAAGGTTCCGCGCGATGGGCATACTCGACGATGCCATCCGGGAGCATCTCGAGCTGAAGCGCAAGCACGGAGTGCCCGAGGATGAGGTCGAGCGCCAGGAGGAAGAGGCGCTCGGTCCCGCCCGGCGCGATGTGGCGCAGCAGCCCGAGGACGCCGAAATCGCGGCAGACGCCGGCGACGATTCCTCGCTCTTCGACGGCGAGCACGGCGATGCTCCGGTAACGGAAGAGCCCGCCGTGGCGGGCCACGAGACCGCGATCGCGGAGGCGCCTGCCGAGGCGCCCGCGGGCGCGCCATTCGCCGAGGCGCCTGTGGAGGCGCCATTCGCTGACCCGCCCGCCGAAGCTCCGCCCGTGGAGCCCGTCTCGGAGGAGGCGCCCGAAGCGGAGCCTTCCGTCGCAGATCACACGGGCATGGAGGCGCCGCCGGCCGAGCCTGAGCCGGCCGAGGCCGAGCCGCCTGGCGAGCCGCCTGCGGTTGAGGCGCCGCCCGAGCTCGACCCCCACGATGCGCTCGGCGACACCGAGCCGCACGGCTTCCCTGCGCTCGAGGACGACGATCTCCACGAGGACGACCCCCTCGAGGGCGACCCGCCCGAGGGCGACGCCCACGACGATCCCCTTCCAGGATCGGATGCCGAGGACGACGAGCTGGATGTGCTCGAGGACACGCCCGACTTCCTCCAGGAGACGCCCGAGCACGACCGGCTCTGGTTCGAACAGAAGCCGCCGCGCGACTTCGACTTCGACTAACCGCGAGCAGAAGTTGCGGCGGGGAGCCGCCCGCCCCGGCGACCCCCCGCTTGTTGCAACTCAGCGGCGTCCCGTGCCGCTAGTTCGACGGAACCCTCCATGCCGTCGTACTCAGTTTCTCGGCAATCCGAGAGCCGACCTGGATAGCGATTTTGGGCCGCTCGACAGGTGTCAGTAGAACTGGACGGAGGTACTAGATGTATCCGCGCGTGGACGCCGCCTCGACAACTCGCCCGATGCCCAGCTCGTACGCGGCGGGCCGCATCGGGGTGTCGTTTTCCTTGGCCCGATCGGCCACCTCAGCGGCAACCGCCGAATCACCGAGAAGCGCCCTACCATTTCGACCGAGGGGCCATAGCTCAGTTGGTAGAGCGCGGCGTTTGCAACGCCGAGGCCGCCGGTTCGAATCCGGCTGGCTCCATCAGATCGCGACGTAGCTGCGGGCAAGTCGGATGCGCCGCCGCTGATTGTTCAGCGTCGGTGCGAGCCGCAGGCGCAAGTCACCACTTCGCCTGATGCCGAGTTCCGCAGCAGGAATGTAATAGCACCGCTCGGTGGTGGCGTCGTAGACGGCGAGCCAGTCGATCGTCGCGTCGGTGTAGTGCTTCGTCGTCTTGATCTTGCCCTTTGTCAGCGAATGGGAACGGCATTGAACGTGGATGAAGACGCCATTCGACTTGGTGTACTTGCACTGCACGCGCTCTAGCTTCTCGTCGCGGCAGACGATCAGGTCGAAGTCCGAGTCCTCGCCGTAGGGGATCGCGATCCGGTAGCCGCGCCGGACCAGGTCCGCCGCGATCATGAGTTCAGCTAGGTCGCCCTTGGCCTTGAGCGGTGCGATGGCCGCACGTTATGCCGGTGCGTGCGACGCGGGTGCGACTTGTGTGACAAGTCGGCTACAAGTGGGCGAAGGCCGCGTCCAGCAGCTTCGGCGCGTGCTTTGCCGGGTCGCGTGAGTTGAGCAGCACCACGGCGAGCCGGCGGCCGCCGCGGCGCACCACTCCCACAAAGCAGCGGCCCGCCGCGTTTGTGTAGCCGGTCTTGAGTCCGATCGCCCCCGGATAGCCCAGGCGGATCAGCGGGTTGTGGCCGTAGAGGTAGAGGCGCCCGCCCTTGATGGGGAAGCGAAGGTCGACCTGGCGGCGTCGGACTATGCGGCGGATGCGAGGTTTGGCCATGGCGAGACGGGTCATCACGGCGAGGTCGCGGGCGCAGGAGCGGTTGCCGTTCTCGAGCCCGTGCGACGAGGCGAAGTGCGTGCACTCGAGCCCCCAGCGTGCGGCGCGCTCGTTCAACCGCGCCACGAAGCGGCGCTCGCTTCCGGCTAGGTGCACGGCGAGCGCTATCGCGGCGTCGTTGCCGGACACGATCAGCATCCCGTTTAGCAGCGTCTCGAAGCGCACGCGCCGGCCGCGCGGCAGCAGGCCGACCCCCGAGCCGGAGTAGTGCAGGGCGGCGGGCGTGATCCGGACGGGGTCGCCCGGCCGGCTGTGCTCGACCGCGAGCAGCGCGGTCATGATCTTGGTCAGGCTCGCCATCGGGAGCGTGAGCATCGGGCTGCGCCGCCACAGCACCTCGCCCGTGTCCACGTCGAACACGAGCCCGGCGCGCGGCGGCTTGCGCAGGTGCACGTGGAACGCGTCGACTCCGCCGAGCGGGATGTCGGGCACCGGCTCCGCCTCGGTCAGCGGGGCAGGTTCGCGCGGCTCCGTCGGCGCAAAGGCGACCGGCGGCGAGCCGACGCCGAGCGGTGGGCTGGACCCACCCCCACCGCCGCCTAACCCGTCGAACGAGACCCAAGCTGCCGCGGCCACGGCCATGGGCGCTGCGAGGATCGCGACGATCGCGATCAGGCGCGGCACGCGCGAGCGCCGGCGCCCACGCTGGAGGACCGGTCGAGGAGCAAGGGGTGGCGGCGCGCCTCTAGCCATCCGGCGGCGGGGAGGTGAGCGCGCCCAGGATGCCGAAGCCGAGCAACGCCAGAATGATCACCGAGAGCACCACAAGTACGTCGATGCCCCTCTCGATCGCGACCGAGATCGTCAGGAACGCCAGGAGGCAGATGATCGCAAGACTGCCCACGAGGGCGAGCGTTCGACCCATCAGTAGACAGGGATACGTTGCGGCTTGTCGTAGTCCTCGTGCACGTTGTTCGCGAACAGCTTGATCGCGAGCACTCCGAACAGGAAGCCACCGATGTGCGCGAAGTACGCCACCCCGCCCCCGGTGCTCCCCAGCGGCTCGCTGAATGCGGGGAGAAGCTGCAGCAGGAACCACAACCCCAGTACGAGCAGCGCCGGCAAAGTGACGATGGTGAAGAAGATGATGATGATGATCACCGTGACCACGCGGGCGTGTGGATACAGCCGGGCGTAGGCGCCGAGCACACCGGCGATCGCCCCCGACGCCCCGACGGTCGGGATGAGCGAGTCCGGATGTATCGCCACCTGGAGACCGAGTGCCGCGAGGCCGCCGAGCAGATAGAAGACCACGAAGACCAGGCGGTTCATGGAGTCCTCGATGTTGTTGCCGAAGATCCATAGGAACAGCATGTTGCCGCCGAGGTGCAGCAGGCTGCCGTGGAGGAACATCGAGGTGAAGATCGTGACGTAGAAGGGCGCTTGGTCAGACCCGAACCCACCGGATCCGCACTGGATTGCCGTGCCCCCCGACACGCTCACGCACTCTGTCCCTGGCTCAGTGATCTCGATCGGGATCGCGCCGTACTCGATCACGCGCTCGTTCCCAAGCTCGCCCAGGTCCCAGAGACCACGCTCGAAGACGAAGTAGACGATCACGTTGATCGCGATCAAAATCACGGTCACGATCGGGAAGCGGCGGGTGGGGATGTCGTCCTTGAGCGGGATCACGCAGGCTCACAGGCATGATGCCCAACGGGACGACCTCAACGTTGCGGTATGTCCAGGAACTCGATCGCGTTCGAGAAGGCGAGTCCCGGCTGAGGGCCGCCCTCGAGCGCGAACACGCGATTGCCGAGCGCCGCACCTGCGAGGCCGTGGCGTGGGGTTCGCATGTCGGGCAACTCCCGCCAGCGTCGCGTTCGAGGGTTGAACAGCTCCACCTCGCCGATCGTCGTGCCGCCCAGCTGGAGCTCCTCACCACCGAACACCACGATTCGGCCGTCGCGTAGCCGCACCGACGCGATCCCGCCGCGCGGAGTCCGCATGTCGGGCAGCCGCTCCCAGCGCCGCCGACGCGGGTCGTAGCGCTCGGCCGCCGCCAGGTTGGTGGAATCGCGCCCCGCAAGCACGTAGAAGCGCCCGCCGGAGGCCACGCCGGTCGTGTGGTTGCGCGCCGGCCCGGGGAAGCTCTTCCCGCTCGTCCAGCGCCGCCGGGACACGTCATAGATCTCGAGCGATCGCAGCGAGCCCGAGTCGTTCGCCCCACCCGCCACGTGCAGCCGGTCACCCACGAACGCCGCCGCCTGCGCCGCGCGCGGGGTGGGCGCCGTCGGCAGGCGCCGCCAGCGGTTCGTCATCGGGTTGTAGCGGAGGAGCACGCCGGTGGGCTGGCTGAGCGGCCCCTCGTAACCGCCCTGCACGTACAGCCTGTCGCGGTGGGCGTTCGCCGTCGTGTGGTTGAGCGCGAGCGGCATCGGCCGCATCTGTGACCAGCGCCGCCGCCGTATGTCGTAGCGCTCGACGGCGTTGGTGCTCGCGCCTCCCGGCACGAACCCGCCGACCACGTAGATGGAGCCGCCGATCCGAGCGCCCGCGACCTCGGTTCGCTCGAGGGTCGCCCCCGGAAGCGGCGCCCAGGCGAGGGCGGCGGCGAGGCCCGCCGCGGCCAGCATCAGCCGGAGGACGCCTGGGCCAGGGTCTGTTCAGCGTGGTAGCTCGAGCGCACGAGCGGACCTGCCGCGACGGACTCGAACCCCATCGCGTAAGCCTCGCGCTCGAGCTCGGCGAACTCGTCGGGGTGCCAGTAGCGCACCACCGGGAGGTGGTCGCGCGTCGGGCGCAGGTACTGGCCCACGGTGAGCACCTGGACGCCGTGCTCGCGCAGCACGCCGAACGTCTCGAGCAGCTCGTCCTTCGACTCGCCCAGCCCCGTCATCAGGCCGGATTTCGTGACCACCTCGTCACCGCCCATCTCCTTGGCGTTGCGGAGCACGCGGCAGGAGCGCAGGAAGCGGGAGCCGCGGCGCGCCAGCGGGTACAGCCGCGGCACCGTCTCGACGTTGTGGTTGAAGACGTCGGGCCGCTCCGCGATCACCCGGGCGAGTGGCATCTCCTCGCCGCGGAAGTCCGGCGTGAGCACCTCGACCTTGCACCCGGGCGCCATGCGCCGGATCGAGCGGATCACGCCCACGAACGCGCTCGCCCCGAGATCCGGCAGGTCGTCGCGGTCGACGCTCGTGATCACCGCATGCCGAAGCCCCATCTTGCGCACCGACTGCGCCACGCGAAGCGGCTCGAGTGGGTCGTTGTGCGTTGGCTTGCCTGTCTTGACGTTGCAGAAGCCGCAGCGGCGCGTGCATGTGTCGCCGAGGATCATGAACGTGGCCGTGCCGCGCTCCCAGCACTCGCCGATGTTCGGGCAGGCGGCCTCCTGGCAGACGGTGTGGAGGTCCTGGCCCTCGATCATCCCGCGCAGCTCGCGATAGGCAGGCCCGCCCGGCGCCGGGCGCTTGAACCACGCCGGCTTGCGCTCGCGGAACGGGCGCACGTCGCCCATGTCGAGCACGCGCGCGCCGCCGGGGTTCGAGCGGGAGCGCGTGCTCATGCCGCCACCACCTCGCGCTCGACGAGCCGCTGCGGTGACACCAGCCGCTGGCGCATACCGAACGCCTCGGCGAACCGCCACGCCATGCGCTTGCGGAAGCACCGGAGCGAACGCTCGCGGCCGGTTTCACGGGCCACCGAGGTCATCCGCACGTGATCGATGCCGCACGGGACGATCCAATCGAACGGCTGAAGGTCGTTGTCCACGTTCACTGCCAGCCCGTGCGTGGTCACGCCGCCCGACACGCGCACGCCGATCGAGGCGATCTTCGCGTCCTGGCCCGCCGAGCCGGTTGCCCACACACCCGTGAACGGTGTCTCGCGCACCTCGGCCGCGATGCCCTCGTCGGCTAGCGCGGCCACGATCGCGTCCTCCATCGTGTGGACGAAGTCGGCCACTCGCTCCACGGCCATGATCGGGTACGCCACCAGCTGCCCCGGCCCGTGGTAGGTCACGCGGCCACCGCGGTCGGTGTCACATACTTCGATGCCGCGGTCGCGGTACCAGTCCTCGCCCATCGGCAGGTCGCCCGGCTCGGTGCGCCTGCCCTTCGTGTACACCGGCGGGTGCTCGAGCACGAGCAGGAGGTCCGGCAGCTCGCCCGCCTGGCGGCGCTCGCGAAGCCTCTCCTGCAGCTCGACTCCGTCCCGGTAGGGGACCGTGCCGAGCTGCGCCACCCAGAGTTCAGCCACGGGCTGAAGGCTACTCTGCGGTGCAGTGGATCGAGACGAGCGCTTCTGGCCCGCCCGCGTCCGCTGGCGGCTGCGCGGGGCGTGGATGTGGCCGACCTTCATCGCCATCACGCTGCTCGACGGCCTGATCATGTGGCGGCTGCCGCCGATCGGCACGGGCGTCGACCCCGTGCCCGCGATCCTGATTGCCACGTTCGGGAACCTCGTGCTGATCGGAGCGGTGGCGCCCTGGCTTGCACACCGGATCTGGAAGCGTCGCCCCGCGGCTGAGCCTGGCGCCCCGCCGAGGGCTCAGCTGGAGGTGCTCACCGACAGGATCGGCACGGGCCTGCTGCTCGCCACGGTGGTGGGAGTGATCGCGGCCGGCCTGGCGGCCAAGCCGCTCGTGGTCGTTGAGACCGAGGCCCGTGAGCGAGCGGCCGAGGGACTTCTCCGCCACGTCACCACCCACGGGCCCGCGGAGCTGCGGCGGAACGTCGAGGCGTCAGACACCAGGCGGCTCGCCGATGGGTATTTCCGCACGTGCATCCCGCACGACGACCGCGAGTCGTGGACCTGCTTCTTCGTGGACACGCGCAAGCCCCGGACGCAGGTGATCGAGGACCCGAGCGCGATCCCGAACCCGATCCGCTAGCCGCGCGAGAGGAGCCGGAGCGCTCCGGCCGGCAGCACCTCGAACACCTTGACCTGGTTGCGGCCGGCGCGCAGCGATGTCTCCGGCACCACCACCGAGAAGTACTCGCGGCCCTTCCACCACAGGTCGAAGCTGCGCCCGACCGCGCGGATCCGCCCGTTCACTGCCACCGCCACGTCGCGGTGCTCGCCAAACGGCACCCCGCGCAGCGGGCCGGTCACACGCGTGGGCAGCATGGTGTCGCCCGGCGTGACCTGCTGCATGGCCGACGCATTGGCAACCCGCGCGCTGATCCCATCCTCGCGCCCGACCGGAAGCGAGGACACCAGCCGGCCGAGCAGCTCGGGATGCGGCCCGATCCTGTAGGCCATCGCCCACGGGTCGCCGTACAGGACGCGGCTCTGGGTCCCGGTTCCGAAGAGCCCGGCCCAGCGGTTCCTCCAGAGCGCGCGGCGGCGCTCCATCTCCGAAAGGCTGATGCGCACCTCCTGCGCGAAGTCGCGCGTGCGGATCCTGAACTCCTTGCGCTCCCGCGTGGCGCTCGAGAACGCAGAGTGCCCGTCCTGCCCGTAGAAGACCGAGCCGCCCAGCAGGTCGGCGATGGTGGCCACCACGTCGATGTTGCGGACCAGGCTCTCGTCGACCCGGCCCTCGGTCTGACCCGGGGCCTTCACGAAGAACGGCACCGGCGCGATCTCCTCCACGTTGCTCTCGCTCAGGAGGCGCCGGCTCCGCACTCCCACCTGGAATGAGTAACCGTGGTCGGCCGTCACCACGATCAGGGCGCGCCGCAGCTGCCCGGTTCGCCGCAGCCTGGTGAGCAGCTCGCCCACCAGGTGGTCGGTGTAGCCCACCTGGAGCAGGTGGCGCAGGTGGTTGTGGACCGACAGGTCCGGGTCGTCGAATCCCGGCAACTTGTTGATGCCCTCCACCGGATCGTTGCCGGCCGGGCGGCTCTGGTGCCCCGACGGGAGGTACAGCCACGGCTCGTGAGGCATCAGCGCGTGCTGGAAGTAGAAGGACGGCTGCGGCCGCGCTCGGATCGATCCCACCCAGTGGTGGAAGCGTGCCGGGCGGCCGCCCCCGGCGAGGCGTGCGAGCACGCCCGGCCGCCGGGTCCGCGCGCCGGGGCAGATGTCCGGAGGGCACACGGCGGACGCCGACTCGACCTTGAAGACCTCGTAGCCGAGCCGGTTCATCACGTGGAAGACGCTTGGCTTGTGGCTGCGAACGTCCGGCGCGGTTCCTCGCTTGGGCAGCCTGCCGTCGAGGACCGAGGGCACGGCCTTGAAGGTCGAGTCGTACACCGTGTGCCCGTTCGGGAACCACGTGGACATCGACGCCAGCTCCGCGAAGTTCGGAAAGCGCTCGGCGTCGATCTGCCCGTCGGGTCCGAGCAGGTCGTCGGCGGGGAACTCGTCGAACACGAGAACCACCACCGGCGGGTGCTTTTTCGCCGGCTTGGCCGGCGCGTCGTCCCCTATGCCCGCGCAGCCGGCGAGCATCAGGGCCACGGCAAGCTCAGCTGCGAGCCAGCAGAACCATCGCCCCCTCATCGGTTACCTCGAACACCTCCACCGTGTTGCGGCCGTCCCGCAAAGCATCCTCCGGAACCATGACCGCGTAGCTCTCCGTCGTTTCGCCCTTCAGGTGGAAGCTTCGCCCAACGGCCTCGATTCGGCCATTCACCGCCACCGCGAGGTTGCGCTCCTGGGTGGGCCCGGACTCATGGATGCGGCCGGCGATCTCGCACGGAACCAGGCCTCGCGAGCGCCGCACGCGCGCGAATGAGCGCGAGAGGGAGATCGTGGCGCGCGTGCCCGGCGGGTTGCGCGCGTTCGTCACGTCCTGTCCGATCAGCTCGCGGTTCGGGCCGAGGCTCGTGTAGAGGCTGGCCCAGTCGCCCGAGCCCAGATTGCGCACGCGCCGGCGGACCACCGCCCGCCGCTGCGCCTTCCAGCGCGCCGCCGTCATCCGCACGACGGCGCTGAAGTCCCGCGTTGTGAGGCTCACGTCGCGGCGCGCGCGGACCGCGTGGGAGAACGCCGACCTTCCGTCCGCGCGGTAGCCAAGCGGCACGTTCAGCACGTCGGCGATCGTGGGGGTCACGTCGAGAGTCTGCGCGAGCGCGTTGCTCACGTGACCGCGCGTCTGCCTCGGTGCCTTCACGAACAGCGGCACTGGCCCCAGCTCGTTCACGTTCGATTCGCTGACGCTGCGGCGAGTGGGCACGCCCACCTGCCAGGCGAAGCCGTGGTCGGCGGTCACGACGAGCAGGGTGTCGTCGTACATCCCCTGGCGCTTCAGCCGCGCCACCAGCCTGCCGAGCAGACGATCCACGAATCCGAGCTGGAGCAGGTAGCGCTGCTCGTTGTGATTCGTGAGGTAGTCGTCGTAGAAGCCCGGCACCGTCTGCATCCCAGGCAGGAGCTCGGGCCCGTCGGGCCGCATGCGATCGCCCGAGGGCAGATAGATCCACGGCCCGTGCGGCAGGAGCACGTGCTTCATGTACAAGGTGGGCCGGCGGCTCGCGTGGATCGAGCGAACGAACTTGCCGAAGCGCTCGGCACGGCCGCCCTTCAGGTTGGGGAGGATCGCGGGCCGCCTCCTGCGCTCGCTCGGGCAGTAGCGCGCCGGGCACATCGCCGTGGCCTCCTCCGACGTCACGATCCGGTAGCCGCGGCTGCCGAGGGCCGTGAAGATCGAATGGGGATGGTCGCGCACGGTCGGCGCTGTGCCGGGATGCGGGCGGACGCCGTCCAGGATCAGTGGCACGGCCTTCGTCGTGGAGTCGTAGGCCGTGTGCGCGTTGTGGAACCAGGTCGCGTCGCCTGCCAGCGCGGCGAAGTTCGGGAAGCGCCCCGCATCGATACGTCCGTCGCGCCCGACCAGCGTGTCGCCGGGGAACTCGTCGAACACGATCAGCACGGCATCGGGGTGCTTCGGCCTCTTGGCCGCCGCATCGCTGCTGCCGCCGCAAGAGCAGCCGCACAGCGCCAAAAGCAGCACCAGGGCGATCGTCGCGAGGGGGCGCATGCCCGGCACTCTAGGCATGCGTCGGACGATTCACCGCGGGGTAACAACTACCCCGCTGCGAGCAGGCGAGAACCGAGCCGCTCGGCGAGTCCCTCGCCGCCCCAGCGCATCACCACGTCGTGGTTGTACTCGAACACCGGGCGGGCCACCCGCCCGAGCGCGTTCATCCACGGCGTCGTGGTTTCGACGTTCCACTCGTAGATCACCGCGGTCACGCCACCCTGCTCGAACAGGCGCCAGTGCCCCGCGCCGCGGAGCTCACCGGTGGCGCTGCCCTCCATCTCCAGCGGCGCGTCCGTCCGCTCGACCACGAAGTCGAACTCCAGCTCGTAGGGAATGCGGCTCCGCCACGCCACGCGGTAGCGATCCTCGCCGAGGACGCTGATGCGCTCCACTCCACGCCACCAGCTCGGCCACCGTTCGACGTCCTGGAGCACCTCCCACACGGCTTCGCGGGAGGCGTCCAGGAGCCAGGTGGTCAGGAACGAATACGGCCTAGCCTTCGAGGTTCACCATCACGTGCTTGACGATCGTGTAGTCCTCGAGCGCGTACTTCGACATGTCCTTGCCGTAGCCGGACTGCTTGAAGCCGCCGTGCGGCATCTCCGTGGCCATCGTGATGTGGTCGTTGATCCACACCGTGCCGAAGCGGATCGCGTTCGCCACGCGATGTGCCCGGCCGACGTCGCGGGTCCAGACCGAGGCCGCGAGCCCGTACCGGGTCGCGTTGGCCCACTCGATGGCCTTGGCCTCGTCGTCGAACTGCTGGACCGTGATGACCGGACCGAAGATCTCGTTCTGGATCATCTCGTCGTCCTGCTTGAGGCCGGCGACCACCGTGGGCTCGAAGAACGAGCCGGGCAGGTCGGGCTCGTGCCCGCCCGTCACGACCTCGGCGTACTCGGGCTTGCGCTCGAGAAATCCCTCCACGCGCTCGCGCTGGCGCATCGAGTTGACCGGGCCGAGGGTGGTCTCGGGGTCGAACGTGTCGCCGACCTTGTAGCCCTTGGCCTCGTCCGCGAGGCCGCTCACGACCTCGTCGTAGACCTTCGACGAGGCCAGGACGCGCGTGGCCGCGGTGCAGTCCTGTCCCGCGTTGTAGAGACCGGTGCCGGCGATGGTCTCGAGCGCCGTCCCCATGTCGACGTCGTCGAACACGATCACCGGTGCCTTGCCGCCCAGCTCCAGGTGCACGCGCTTGAGTGAGTCCGCCGCCGCCTTGGCGATCCACTTCCCGGTCTCGGGAGAGCCCGTCAGCGACACCATGTCGACCTCGGGATGCGTCACGAGCGACGAGCCGGCCGGCTGCCCGTGGCCTGTGATCACGTTGAGCACGCCCTTGGGCAGGACCTCGCCGGCGAGCTCCGCGAGCTTCACGGTCGAGATGGGCGTGGTCTCGGCCGGCTTCAGGACGATCGTGCAGCCGCTCGCGAGGGCGGGGCCGATCTTCCAGGCGGCCATCATCAGCGGGTAGTTCCACGGAGCGATCTGCCCGACCACGCCGGCCGGCTCGCGCCGGATGATCGAGGTGCGGCCCGACACGTACTCGGCCGATGCCTGGCCCTCGGGGACGCGGCCCGCGCCCGCGAAGAAGCGCAGCGTGTCGCTCACCGCCGGCATCTCGTCCTCGAAGAACGCGTTGCGCGGCTTGCCGGCATCCGCGGCCTCGAGGTCGGAGATCTCATCGGCGTGCTCGTCGAGCAGGTCCGCCAGCTTCAACATGGCGCTCGCGCGCTCGGCCGGAGTCGTGGTGGCCCATCCGTCGAACGCGCGGCGGGCTGCCTTGACAGCGCGGTCCACGTCCTCCTCGTTCGAGAGCTGCATCTCGGCGATCACCTCGCCGTTGGCCGGATTGGTCACCTCCTCCGAGGCGCCGTCGGCGGCGTCCACGAACTCGCCGTCGATGAAGTTCTGGAGCTTCGTCTTGGTGGCTGTAGCCATGTGCGGGTCCTCTCTCCACGTTCTAGGCGATCGCGCCTAGAACGTCCTCAACGGGTGTATACGGCATGCCGGTTCCCTCCGCCACGGCCGGGTGCGTGACCTTGCCGCCGGCCACGTTCACGCCTGGCTTCAGGCCGGGCAGCTTCTGGACCGCGCCCTCGAGCCCGTGGTCGGCAAGCGCCAGCACGTACGGGAGGGTCGCATTCGTGAGCGCGAACGTCGAGGTCACCGGCACGGCCCCGGGCATGTTCGCGACGCAGTAGTGGGTGACCCCGTCCACCTCGTAGACCGGGTCCGAGTGCGTGGTGGGGTGCGAGGTCTCGAAGCAGCCGCCCTGGTCGATGGAGACATCCACGAGCACGGCGCGATTCTTCATTAGGCCGAGCTGGTCGCGCTTCACCACGTACGGTGCGCGGGCGCCATGGACGAGCACAGCGCCGATCACGAGGTCGGCGCGCGGCAGCATCTCCTCCACGGCGAGCGTGGACGAGTAGACGGTTGACGCGCGCCCGCCGAAGGTCACGTCGAGCTCGCGCAGGCGGTCGATACTGCGGTCGAAGACGAACACGTCCGCCTCCATGCCGATCGCGATGAAGGCCGCGTTCTGGCCGACCACGCCGCCGCCGATGATCATCACGGTCGCCGCGGCCACGCCAGGTACGCCGCCGAGCAGCACGCCGCGGCCCCCGAGCGGGCGCTCGAGGAAGAACGCGCCCGCCTGGGTCGCGATCTTGCCGGCCACCTCGCTCATCGGCGCGAGCAGCGGCAGCCGGTTGCGGTCGTCGACGACCGTCTCATAGGCCACGCAGGTGGCGCCGGACTCCACGAGGCCCTTGGTCAGGTCGGGGTTCGGCGCGAGGTGCAGATAGGTGAACAGCAGGTGGTGCGGCCGCAGCAGCTCGACCTCCTCCGGCTGCGGCTCCTTCACGCCGAGGATCATCTCGGCCTCCTCGAAAACCGAGGCGGCGTCCGGCAGGATGCGCGCGCCCTGCGCGGTGTACTCCTCGTCCGGGATCGTGCTCCCCACTCCGGCCTCGGACTGGATGAGCACCTCGTGGCCGCTCTCAACGAGCTCCCTCACGCCGGCAGGCGTGAGCGACACGCGGTACTCGTCCGTCTTGATCTCCGTCGGAACCCCGACCTTCATTCGCTGTGAATCCTCCCTCTTAAATCATCACTCCGTCGCGGGCTAGCCCGCGACCTCATGCACTACGTCACCAACTCACGCGCCCGCAGCGCAAGCCAGAACTCAATTCGGTCACGGGCGCTCGACAGGTCACGGCCGGTGAGCTGCTCCACGCGCCTGATGCGATAGCGAAGCGTATGGCGATGGCAGAACAGTTCGCGTGCCGCCTTCTCCCACTGACCGTTCTGCTCGATGTACGCCTCGAGCGACCGGATCAGCTCGTCGCCGTATTCGCCGCTCGCGTCCTCGAGCGGACCGAGCACGCTGTCGCAGTAGAGACGCAGGGCGTCGTCGTCCTGAAGCGACAGGAGCAGTTGGAATGCGCCGAGGTCCCGGTACGACGCCACGGCGGGCGACGAGCCGTTGGCGAGGGCGGCGGCCTCGAGCGCGCAGCGCCCCTCGTGGAAGGTGCGCCTCAGCGAGCCGACCGGCGCTGCGCGCGACGCCGCCGCCCGCAGCCCAGCTCCGGCGCCTGCGATGGCGTCCCGCGCGCGACCCGCCAGCGCCACGGGGTCCATTCCGTCCGGGGCGTCGACCACGGCGCACAGCAGGCGCTCGCGCGTCGCCACGAGCGCGCCGATGCCGGCGTCGGCCAGAAAGCGGTCGAGCTCGGCCTCGGTGTGTGGCTCGGGCGCGCCGTCGGTCCCGCTGAACACGAGCACCGCGGCGCTGTGGCCGATCCCGAACGGGCGCAGGCGCATGGCCAGCTCCTCCTCGGAGAGCCGGCCGGTGAGCGCCTCCGCGAGCACGTCGCCGGCGAGCCGGCGCTCGGTGTCGCGCATCGCGCGCTGGCGCATCAGCTCCAGTGCAACGACGGTCACGGCCTGCTGGAGGATCAGCCGCTCGAAGTCACCGAGCCCGCCGGTGTCCCGCGCCGCCACCAGCCATGCCTGCGGCGCGCCGCGACCGCGCAGCGAGACCGGGAGAACCAGCGAGCGGCCCGCGAGCTCCGGGTGGTCGGGTGCGAACTCGACGTGGTCCGACGCCCGGGCGGCGCCGGCGCTCAGCTCCTCGCCGCGGCGGATCACCTCCTGGCGGACGTGCTCCAGCGCGTCCTCCGGCAGCGCGCGCCGAAACGCCTTGCACGAGATCGTCTCGCCGCGACCGGAGAACACGCACACCGCGCCACCGGTGGCGGCGGCGAGCGCCCTCACCACCTCGTCGAGCCCGCTCTCCTCGAGCACCAGGCGCTCGAGACGCTTGTGGATCGCGATGCCCCGCTGAAGCACCTCGTACTGCTCGTTCACGAGGCGCGTGAACGCCTTCTCCGTCAGCGCGATGAACGGAAGCTCGTAGGGCACCTCGAACACCGGGAAGCCGAGTACCTCGGCCTCATCCGCGACACCCGCCGGCACGGTGTGGTGGTCGAAGCCCGTGCCGAATCCGAGCCCCGACAGGTGGTGACCGGCCAGCAGCCTCACGAACTCGCGCTGGCGTTCCTCGCTGTCGAGCTGGATGCCGGTGGTCAGCAGGAGCTCACCGCCCGACAGCCAGGGCGTCGGGTCGGGAAGCTCGGAGATGTGCACCCAGCGCACGGGCGCGTCAGCGCCCGCGTCGCCCGTCGTGAGCTCGAGCCCCATTTCGGACACGAGCCCGCGTACGGTGAGCATGGGCTCAGTGGCGGACGATCCGGTCCCAGGCCTCCGTGAGCACCTGGCGCAGGACCCGGTCGATGATCTCGAATTCCTCGCTGTCCGCAATCAGCGGAGGTGAGAGCTGGATAACGGGGTCACCGCGGTCGTCCGCGCGGCAGATGAGCCCGTGCTTGAAGAGCTCGCCGGACATGAAGCCGCGAAGCAGCTCCTCGCCTTCCTCGTCGCTGAAGCTCTCCTTCGTGTCCTTGTCCTTGACCAGCTCGAGCGCCTGGAAGTAGCCCGCGCCGCGCACGTCGCCCACGATCGGCAGATCCTCGTGCAGCTTGTCGAGCATCCCGCGGAACTCGCCCTCCTTGGCGAGCACGTGTCCGCAGAGGTCCTCGCGCTCGAAGATGTCGAGGTTCGCCATCGCCACGGCCGCCGAGACGGGATGGCCGCCGAACGTGATGCCGTGCGTGAACGACTTCGGGTCGGACATGAACGGGTCCGCCACGCGATCGGAGACGATCACAGCGCCCATCGGGGCGTACGAGGACGTGAGTCCCTTTGCCGTCGTGATGAGGTCCGGCACGACGTTGAAGCGGTCGACGCCGAAGTAGTGCCCTAGCCGACCCCAGGAGCAGATCACCTCGTCGGCGACCAGGAGCACGTTGTGCTTGTCGCAGATCTCGCGCACGCGCTGCCAGTAGCCGTCCTGCGGCACGAAGCAGCCGCCGGAGTTCTGCACGGGCTCGAGGATCACCGCGGCCACGGTCTCCGGGCCCTGGAACTCGATCATGTGCTCGATCTGGTCCGCGGCCCAGAGCGGGTCGCGGTCCTCGGGCCAGCGGTACTCGTTGGTGTTCGGCACGTGGTGCGCGCCCGGCACGAGCGGCTCGAACGGCGTGCGCAGCGGCGTGATCCCGGTGATCGAGAGCGCGCCGAAGGTGGTGCCGTGGTACGCGGTCTCGCGGGAGATGATCTTGGTCTTGGTCGGGTTGCCGGTGAGCTTGTGGTACTGGCGCGACAACTTCCAGGCCGACTCGACCGCCTCGGAGCCGCCCGAGGTGAAGAACACGCGGTTGAGGTCGCCGGGAGCGAGGCCCGCGATGCGCTCGGCCAGCTCGATCGCCATCGGGTGCGCGTAGCTCCAGTTCGTGTAGAAGCCGAGCTTCTTGGCCTGGGCCGCCGCGGCGTCGCCGATCTCGGCGCGTCCGTGGCCGGCGTTCACGCAGAACAGCGCGGACAGGCCGTCGAGGTAACGATTGTCGTGCTCGTCGTAGACGTAGCTGCCCTCACCGCGCACGATGATCGGGATCTCGTGCTGGTCGTCGTACGCTCCCATGCGCGTGAAGTGCATCCAGAGATGGCGGCGTGCCTTCTCCTGGAGAGGACTCGCTGCACCGGCATGGGGCTCGTAGACCGTCTGGGGGGTTGTGGCCACTTGCGACTTCTCCTCAATATCGACAGCGACTAGACGCAGTGGACAACGGTATCGGCGTTTCTGGAGCGACACAAGGGCGCGAGGAGTGAAACGGCGCGGTGCCGCATGCGCCATTCTGTCCAATTAAGCAAGAGTGTTTTCGGCATTCCGCCACTTGCAGTAGCTACGGTTCGGCCATAGGTTGCCCTCAAGCATGAGCCATGAGGTCCAAACGGGCGCCGACACGCCGAGCGTCCGGCTCGACGGCGTCACCAAGCGCTTTGGAGACTTCACAGCCGTTCGCGAGATGGAGCTCGACATCCCGCGCGGCCAGTTCTTCACGATGCTCGGCCCGTCCGGCTGCGGCAAGACGACGACACTCCGCATGGTCGCGGGCTTCGAGGAGCCCACCGAGGGGCGCGTCCTGCTCAGCGGCGAGGACGTGACCAGCCTGCCCGCGTTCAAGCGGCCCACGAACACGGTCTTCCAGAGCTATGCGCTGTTCCCGCACCGCAGCGTCGAGCAGAACGTGGCGTTCGGGCTCCAGCGCCAGAAGGTCGACAAGACCGAGATCCGCCGCCGCGTGGCCGAGGAGCTCGAGCGCGTGGGCCTCGCCAGCGAGGCGAAGCGCAAGCCGGCGCAACTCTCAGGCGGGCAGCAGCAGCGCGTGGCTCTCGCGCGCGCGCTCGTGAACCGTCCCGAGGTACTGCTCCTCGACGAGCCGCTCGGCGCGCTCGACCTGAAGCTCCGCAAGCAGCTCCAGGTGGAGCTGAAGCGCATCCAGCGCGATGTGGGCATCACGTTCGTCTACGTGACCCACGACCAGGAGGAGGCGCTCACCATGTCCGACCGCATCGCGGTCATGAACAAGGGCGTGGTGGAGCAGGTTGCCGACCCGGAGACCGTCTACGAGCGCCCCGGTACGACCTTCGTGGCCGGCTTCATCGGCGTCTCGAACCTGATGCCAGGTGAGGTGATTTCGGCCAACGGCGCCGGCGCGGAGCTGCGCCTGGACGCCGGCCCCACGGTGAAGACATTGGACTCGGGTGGCGCCGAGAACGGGGAGCGCGCGCACGCCGTCGTGCGCCCCGAGAAGCTCGTGCTCCAGCAGGCGGGCGAGACGGTCGAAGGGGGCCGTCCCAGCGTCGAGGGGCAGGTGGAGAGCTCCCTGTACCTCGGCACCGCCACGCAGATGGTCGTGAAGCTCGGGGACGGCACCCGCATGACCGTGCTGGTGCCAAACGCCGACGCAGGGGCGCGCCGTGATCTCCCGGCGGCGGGCGATGCGGCGAAGCTGAGCTGGTCGGACGAGAACATCCACATCGTGAGGGAAGGAAGATCCGAGTGACGCCCATGAACGACGACCTCGAGCGCCAGTTCGAGCGACTGCTGCGCAACCCGCTCACACGCCGGCGGATGCTCCAGCGCGGGGCCGCCGGTGCGCTGAGCGCATCCGCACTCGCCTACCTAGCGGCCTGCGGGACCGACGAGCCGGCGGGCAGTGGCGACAAGGCGCAGGAGCAGAAGGCGATCCCGAAGGGCGAGATCGCGAGCTCGATGTACGTCGCGAACTGGCCGCTCTACATCGACGAAGATCGCTCGGCGCTCAAGAAGTTCCAGGACAAGTACGGAACGAAGATCAAGTACGTCGAGGAGATCAACGACAACGACCAGTTCTTCGGGAAGGTCCGCCAGCAGTACGCCCAGGGCGACTCGGGCGGGCGCGACATCCACGTCGTGACGGACTGGATGGCCAGCTCGCATGATCCGGCTCGGGTACGTGGAGAAGTTCGACAAGGCCGCGATGCCGAATGCCACGGCGAACATCATCGACAGGCTGAAGTCGCCGCCGTTCGACCCCAAGCGCGAGTTCTCGATGCCCTGGCAGTCGGGGATGACGGGGATCATCTACCGCAAGGACAAGGTGAAGCGCGAGCCCAAGTCCGTGGACGATCTATTCGACCCGGACTACAAGGGCAAGGTCACGTTCCTCACCGAGATGCGCGACTCGGTCGGCGTCGTGACGGCATGGCAGGGCGCCGATCCGGAGAAGGCCAGTCTCGACGAGTACATGAAGGCCGTCGACAAGCTCCAGGAGGAGTCGGACTCCGGCCAGATCCGCGGCTTCACCGGCAACGAGTACATCAAGGACATCACCAAGGGCGACTCGTGGGTGATTCTGGGTTGGTCGGGCGACGCGGTGCAGCTGAAGGCCGACAACCCGAACATCGATTTCGTGCTGCCGGAGACCGGCGGCATGCTGTGGACGGACAACATGCAGATCCCGGTCGGCGCGCCGGAGGCGTACACGGCCGAGAAGTTCATCGACTACATCTACCTGCCTGAGATCCAGGCCCCGATCGCGGCGTACGTGAACTACATCTGCCCGGTGAAGGGGGTCAAGGAGGTCCTCGAGAAGACGGACAAGGCGATCGCCGAGAACCAGCTGATCTTCCCGGACCCGTCCTTCCTCGAGAACACGGCCATCTTCCGGGGCCTGGAGCCGGAGGAGGAGCGCGAGTTGGACGATGCATTCCAGCAGGTGATCGGCGCCTAGGAGCGGGGCGGAGGGAGTCGCATGCCGTCCCGGCTTCGTAAGACCTCACTTCCGTACCTGTTGCTCCTTCCGGGGCTGGGCTTCCTGCTGCTCTTTTTCGCCCTCCCGCTCGTCTACATGGCGCTCGAGTCGCTCAAGACGGGCACCATCGACACGGGCTTCCAGCTCACCTGGGAGTTCTCGAACTACACGGAGGCCCTCAAAAACTACGACGAGCAGTTCATCCGCTCGTTCGAGTACGCGGGGCTCGCGACGCTGATCGCGCTCCTGATCGGATATCCGCTCGCATACGTGATCGCCTTCCGGGCCGGCCGTTGGCGGAACGCCCTGCTGCTCCTGGTGATCGTGCCGTTCTTCGTCACGTACCTGATCCGCACTCTGTCGTGGGAGACGATCCTGTCGGACTCGGGCCTCGTGGTGAGCACGCTGAAGTCGATCGGGATCGTCTCGGAGGACGGGCGACTGCTCGACACCACGGTCTCGGTGGTGGCCGGCATCACCTACAACTACCTGCCCTTCATGATCCTGCCCCTGTACGCGAGCCTGGAGCGGATGGACTCGCGGATGCTCGAGGCGGGCTATGACCTGTACGGGCGCCGGCGGGACGTCTTCAGGCATGTCACATTGCCGCTCTCGATGCCGGGCGTCGTGGCTGGGACGCTGCTCACATTCATCCCGGCCGCGGGCGACTTCATCAACGCGCAGCTGCTCGGCACCCCGAAGCAGTTCATGATCGGGAACGTCATCCAGTCCCGCTACCTCGTGGTGGCGGACTATCCGACGGCCGCCGCGCTGTCGTTCCTCCTGATGGCGTTCATGCTGATCATCGTCCTGATCTGGGCGCGGATCGCCGGCACCGAGGCGCTGCTCGGCACCGAGGGTGAGCGCGCGTGACCCTCCGACGCCGCGGGCTCGACTGGCTGCTGAACGCGTACGCCGGGCTCGCCCTGATCTACCTGTTGCGTCCCGATCTCCGTCATCCTCGCCTTCTCGTTCAACAACCCGGTTGGCCGCTTCAACTTCATCTGGAACGAGTTCAGTCTCGACGCCTGGAAGCACCCGTTCGCGGTGGAGGGCATAGGTAGCGCGCTCGAGAAGTCACTCCAGATCGCGGCGCTCTCCACGATTTTCGCCACGATCCTCGGCACGCTCACGGCCCTCGCGCTCGTGCGCTACGAGTTCAAGGGCCGCTCGCCGGTCAACTTCTTCATCTTCATTCCACTCGCCACGCCAGAGGTGGTGCTCGGCGCGGCTCTGCTCTCGCAGTTCCTCAACTGGGGCACGCCGCAGCTCGGCTTCGCCACGATCCTGATCGCGCACATCATGTTCAACCTGTCGTTCGTGGTGATCACGGTGCGCTCGCGGCTGATCGGGTTCGACAGATCCCTCGAGGAGGCGGCCCAGGACCTCGGGGCCACGCCATGGGAGACGTTCCGGCTCGTGACCCTGCCGCTGATCATGCCGGGGGTGGTGTCGGCCGCGCTGCTCGCGTTCGCGCTGTCGATCGACGACTTCGTGATCACGAACTTCAACTCCGGCTCCACGATCACCTTCCCGCTCTTCGTCTGGGGCGCCGCGCGGGTGGCCATCCCGCCGCAGATCTACGTGATCGCGTCGATGATCTTCCTCTTCACGGTGGCGATGATGATCCTCACCGTGTGGCAGCAGCGGCGCGCGGAGAGGATGGCGGCGGTGCGGCCCGACGAGCCGACGGCGCCCGACGAGCCGACGCCCGCAGTGGCCGAGCCGGCCACAGCGTGACGACCGCGCAGCGCGAGCAGCTCGCTGGCCTGATCGCACGCGAGCGCGAGACCTACGAGCGTGAGCACGCGCGCTCGCGTGAGCTGCATTCCGAGGCGCGCGGGAGCCTGCTGGGCGGCGTGCCGATGTCCTGGATGGCGATGTGGGTGGGCGGCTTCCCGCTCTACCAGCAGCGCGCCCACGGATCGACCATCGTTGACGTGGACGGCAACGAGTACGCGGACTTCTGCCTCGGGGACACCGGTGCGATGGCGGGCCACTCCCCGGCGCCGACGATGCGCGCGATCGGCCAGATCGAGGGCATCACCACGATGCTCCCGACCGAGGACGCCGCGTGGGTCGGCGCAGAGCTGGCACGCCGCTTCGGGCTGCCGTACTGGCAGTTCGCGCTCACGGCCACGGACGCCAACCGCTGGATGATCCGGATGTGTCGCCACGTGACGGGCCGACCTCGGATCGCGGTCTTCAACTGGTGCTACCACGGCTCGGTGGACGAGTCGTTCGTGGTTCTCGACGAGCAGGGCCTCGCGCGTGCTCGCGCGGGCCTCGTGGGCCCGCCGCTCGACCCCACCGAGACCACGCGGGTCGCGGAGTTCAACGAGCTCGGCTCGCTGGAGCGCGCGCTCGAGCACGAGGACGTGGCCTGCCTCCTGATGGAGCCGGCGCTCACGAACATCGGGATCGTGCTCCCGGAGCCCGGCTACATGGACTCCGTGCGGGAGCTGTGCACCCAGTACGGCACGCTCCTGATCATCGACGAGACGCACACGCTCTCCGCCGGACCAGGCGGCTGCACAGCCGCCTGGGGGCTCGAACCGGACGCGGTCACGCTCGGCAAGTCGATCGGCGGCGGCGTGCCGATCGGCACCTACGGGGTCACGAGCGAGCTGGCCGAGCGGATCGCGGCCCAGGGCGACGCCGACTACGAGGACACCGGCGGCGTGGGCGGCACGCTTGCCGGCAACGCCCTCTCGCTCGCGGCGACGCGCGCCACGCTCGGCGAGGTGCTCACCGACTCCGCGTTCGCGCGCATGATCGCGCTGCGCGAGCGCTTCGTGGACGGAGTGGAGGCCGTGATCGCCGAGCACCGGGTGCCGTGGACGATCGTCTCGCTCGGCGCCCGCTGCGAGTACCGCTTCACTCCGGAGCCGCCCCGCAACGGCGCCGAGTCCGCCGCGGCGGACGACCCGGAGCTCGAGGAGTACCTTCACCTGTACCTCATGAACCGCGGCGTGCTCATCACCCCCTTCCACAACATGGCGCTGATGTGCCCTGCCACGACCGAGGAACAGGTGGACCGCCACACCGAGGTCTTCGGCGCAGCGGTGGCCGAGCTGGCCGCGTGAGCTCCTACGAGCGGATCGCCGACCTCCCGCTGGAGGTGGAGTCCCTTCGCTTCGAGGGCCGGGAGCTCGAGTTCTCGCCCGAGTTCACGCGCGCGACGACGCTGATCGAGCTGCGCGGTCCGGGTGGCGAGACCGGCGTCGGCGAGGACGTGGTCTACGACGAGATCGACCACGTGAACCTCCAGGCCGACGGTCCCGGCACGATCGACCTGGCCGGCTCCTACACGCTCGACTCCTTCTCGCGGCGCCTGGAGGAGACCGAACTGTTCCCGGCGCCGCCCGTGCGCGAGGAGGTCTCGGAGCTGTATCGCCGCTGGGCGTTCGAATCGGCGGCGCTCGATCTCGCGCTTACGCAGGCGGGCCGCTCGCTCGCGGACGTGCTCGAGCGCGAGCCGAGCCCGCTCAACTTCGTGGTGTCCATGCGGCTCGGCACCTGGGAGCAGGACGAGCCGGAGAAGCCGGACCGCGCGCTGCGCCTGATCGAGCGCTATCCGGGCACGAAGCTGAAGCTCGACCCCACGAACAACTGGACCCCCGAGCTGGTGGAGCAGCTGGTGGCCACCGGCGCGGTCGACTCGCTGGACCTGAAGGGCCAGTACAAGGGAACGCCCGTGGACGTCGTCACGGATCCCGCGCTCTATCGCATGGTGATCGAGGCGTTCCCGAACGCCTGGCTCGAGGATCCGGACGTGACCGACGAGACGCGTCCGATCCTCGACGCGGTGAGCGACCGCATCACCTGGGACGCGCCGATCCACTCCGTGGCGGACGTGCTCGACCGGCCCTGGAGGCCGCGCATGGTCAACATCAAGCCGTCTCGCTTCGGACCGCTGAGCAACCTGTTCGAGATGTATGACTGGTGCGAGCGGGAGGGGGTACAGGCGTACGGCGGCGGCCAGACCGAGCTCGATGCGGGCCGCGGCCACATCCAGTACCTGGCCTCGCTCTTCCACCCGAGCACCCCGAACGACACGGCGCCCTCCGGCTACAACAATCCCGAACTGCCCGAGGGGCTCCCGACGAGCCCTCTCGAGCCCCGCATCGCGCCGGCCGGCTTCCGCTGGCTGCCGTGATCGAGGCTACCCCGCTCCATCCCGGCGGCGACCCGCTCGAGATGGCACGCCGGATCAGCTCGTTCCTCGGCGAGGCCACGCGCTCGCTGGACCTCGCGCTCTACGACGTGCGCCTGCCGGGCGAGGCCGGCGACATCGTGGCGGCTGCGCTCCGCGATGCGAACGAGCGCGGCGTGAAGGTGCGCATCGCCTACAACGCCGACCACCCGGAGCGCATCCTCGTCCCGCCGCCGCCGAGCACGAAGCCGGAGCTGCTCGAGGCGATGCCGTTCCCCACCTGCGGCATCCCCGGCATCCCGGACCTGATGCACCACAAGTATGTGGTGCGCGACGGTGAGTCGGTGTGGACCGGATCGATGAACTGGACCACCGACTCGTGGACGCTCCAGGAAAACGTTGTGCTCGTGGCCGAGCAGGCGCCTCGGCTCGCCGCGGAGTTCGTTCGCAACTTCGACGAGCTGTGGACCACGCGCAACGTGGACGCGACGGGGCACGAGGATCCGCGGCCCCTCGAGGTGGACGGGCGCCACGTGCGCGCCTGGTTCACGCCGGGCCACGGTGAGGAGCTCTCGCACCGGATCGCCAAGGCGATCGGGAAGGCGCGCGAGCGCGTGCGGATCGCGTCACCAGTGATCACCGCCGGGCCGGTCCTCGGCACGCTCGCCGAGGTGGCCGCGGAGCACAGGGTGGACCTGCGCGGCATCGTGGATAGGACGCAGATGAACCAGGTGGTCTACCAGTGGCGGACCAACGGGCACTCGGCGTGGAAGATCCCGATCCTCGCGTCCGTGCTCGCCAGCGGGGACTTCAAGGGGAAGTCGTCAACTCAGTGGACCCCGGAGACGCCCCATGACTTCATGCACGCGAAGGTGACCGTGGCGGACGACACCGTTTTCGCCGGGTCCTTCAACCTGTCGCGCTCAGGCGAGATGAACGCAGAGAACGTGCTCGAGGTGCACGACGCCGAGCTGGCCGACCAGCTCGCATCCTTCATCGACGAGGTGCGTGAGCGCTACGAGCCTATGCCCGTGCCTGACGATGTGCGGCCGACATCAGCAGGTCACGAACCTCCGCCGGATCGTCGGTGAGCGTGAACAGGTCGAGGTCGCCGGGCGAGATGTTGCCCTCGTCCAGCATGCGCTCGCCCACCCAGTCGATCATCCCGCGCCAGTAGTCCACGCCTACGAGCACCACCGGGAACTCGGTGATCTTCCCGGTCTGGATCAGCGTGAGTGCCTCCCACAGCTCGTCCATGGTCCCGAAGCCGCCGGGGAAGACCACGAAGCCGCTCGCATAGCGCACGAACATGATCTTGCGGGTGAAGAAGTAGTGGAAGTCGAGGCAGATGTCGCAATACGCGTTGCCACCCTGCTCGAAGGGCAGCTCGATGTTGAGCCCGATCGAGAGCGCGCCCGCGTCCTTGGCGCCGCGGTTCGACGCCTCCATGATCCCTGGGCCGCCGCCCGTGATGACCGCGAGGCCTCTCTCGCCGACCAGCCGCGCCGTTTCGCGGGCGAGCGCGTAGTTCGGGTCGTCCTCCTGCGAGCGGGCCGAGCCGAAGAAGGAAGCCGCGGCGCCCACGCCAGCGAGCGCTTCGAAGCCCATGCGCAGCTCGGCCGTGATGCGCCCGAGCCGGTCCTCGTCCGTGAGGGTGGAGCGGACCGCCGTCTCCTGGGCGGCGATGAGTTCCTCGTCGAGGGTACGGGGCTCGCGCGGCACGACCCCGGAGACTAGATGGCCGGCGCTCGCTGATCGCCGGCCATCCAGGTTCCCCACTTCCCCCCCGGAAAGTACAAATTGGCACTACCCATCGTCCCTGAGACCGATGCTGCCGGGATGGCACAAATTTCCGCCGCGGGTTGGACGTTGCGGCGTACGCGGTCCGACAGCGTTCTAGAGCGCCAGCGAAAGCGGCTGCTCGAGCAGTTCCTTCACGCGGGCGAGGAACTGGGCGCCGTCGGCGCCGTACAGGATGCGGTGGTCGCAGACGAGCGTGAGCATCATCTGGTCGCGGGCGACGATCTTGCCCTTGTCGTCCACGGCGGGCTTCTTCTCGAGCTTGCCGACGGTCAAGATCGCCGCCTGAGGCGGGTTGATGATCGCCGTGAACTGCTCGATTCCGAACATGCCGAGGTTCGAGACGGTGAACGTGCCGCCAGACAGCTCGGGCGGGGTCACGGTCTTCTCCTTGACCTTCTCGATCACCTGGCGCGCGTCACGGGCGATCTGGCCGAGCGACTTCTGGTCTGCGTCGAACACCGTCGGCACCACGAGCGCGTCCTGGGCGGCCACGGCGATCCCGATGTTCACGTTCTCGTACAGCTCGAACTTGCCGTCGCGGTAGGCGCCGTTCACGCGTGGGAACTCGCGCAGCGCGCTGGCCGAGGCCTTCACGACCATGTCGTTGAAGGAGGGGACCGGATCTGAGATCTGCTTGAGCCGCTCGCGCAGCTCCACCGCAGCGGTCATGTCGACGGTGAGCGAGATCGAGAAGTCGGGCGCGGTGGCCTTCGACTCGGCCATGCGACGCGACACCGTCTGCTGGAGCCGAGTGAGCTCCTGGATCTCCGCCTCGCCCTTGGCGCCGGCCTCGCCGCGCTTCGCCTCCCTGGCGGGCTCCTTCTTGTCTTCCTTGTCCTTGTCCTTCTTCTTCGCCTTGTCCTTCTTCTTCGGCTTCTCCTCGGTGACGCCCTCGGGCTCCTCGGCGGTCTCCGTGGTTGCGCCTCCGCCGTTCTCAGCGGCCGCCTGCACGTCCGCCTTGACGATCCGGCCGCCGGGCCCCGTGCCCTCGAGCTGCGCGAGCTCCACGCCGAGGTCACGCGCCATCCGCCGCGCAACCGGGGACGCCTTCACGCGCCCATCGCCGTTCCCCTCTGAAGACTTCTCACGCGTGGCCGTGCTGGCGGCAGCCTGTGTCTCACCGCCGCCAGCCTCGGCGCCGGCCACGGCGGCCTCTTCCTCGTCGCCACCGGTGTCGGCCTCCTGCTCGCCCTCGGCAGCGGCCTCGTCATCCGCCTCGCCCGCGGCCTCGTCTTCGCCCTCCGCCTTTGCGGGCTCGGCTTCCGCGGCTTCCTCGTCGCTCGCGGCTTTGTCCGCTTCGGCGCTGGCCTCCTCCTCGCCCGACGACTCCTCGGCCTCGCCGCTCGACTTCGCCTCGCCCTCCTCGCCGATGCGGGCGATCACCTCGCCGATCGGGAGCGTGTCGCCCTCTTGGGCCAGGATCTCGACGAGCACGCCGTTGGAGTCGGCGTCGTAGGTCATGTTGGCCTTGTCCGTCTCGATCTCCACGAGCGGCTCGCCGCGCTTGACCTCGCCGCCCTCGTCAACCAGCCACTTCAGGACGGTGCCCTCCTCCATGGAGTCCGATAGGCGGGGCATCGTGACGTCGCTGGCCATGCTCCTCCTTACAGGTCCCGGAAGGTGGCGAGTGCGGCGTGCACCACGTGCTCCGGGTGCGGGAACGCCGCCTGCTCGAGTGGCTTCGAATAGGGCATCGGGACGTCCGCGCCGGTCACGCGCTGCACCGGTGCGTCAAGCCAGTCGAAGGCCTGCTCCTGGATCAGCGCCGCGAGGTTCGCGCCCACGCCTCCGTGCGGCCAGCCCTCCTCGACGATCACCGCTCGATTGGTCTTCTTGACCGAGTCGAGGATGGTGTCCAGGTCGAGCGGGCGCAGGGTGCGCGGGTCGATCACCTCAGCGTCGATTTCGTGCTCGTCCGCAAGCACTTCCGCCGCCTTTTCAGCGGCTATCGCCATGCGCGAGATCCCGATGATGGTCACATCGTCGCCCTCGCGTCGGATGGCGGCCTCTCCGAAGCGCATCGGGCCGCCGTTTTCGGGCACCTCGCCGCGCTGGCCGTAGAGGGTCTCGTGCTCGATGAAGACCACCGGGTTGTCGTCGCGGATCGCGGCCTTCAGCAGGCCCTTGGCGTCCGCCGGCGTGCTCGGCGCGGCCACCAAGAGACCCGGCACGTGCAGGTAGTAGGCCTCAAAGCTGTGCGAGTGGGTGGGGCCGAGCTGGTGCCCCGCGCCCTGCGGCATGCGCACCACCAGCGGCACCTTCGCCTGGCCGCCGAACATGTAGTGGATCGACGCGGCGTGGTTCACGATCTGGTCCATCGCGAGCAGCGAAAAGTTGATCGTCATCAGCTCGACCACCGGGCGCAGGCCGAGCATCGCGGAGCCAACGCCCATGCCGACGATCGTGTTCTCCGAGATCGGCGTGTCGCGCACGCGCTTCTCGCCGAACTCCTCGAGCAGGCCGGCGGTCACCTTGAAGGCCCCCTGGAACACGCCGATGTCCTCGCCCATCAGGAAGACCTTCTCGTCCTCCTGCATCTCCTCGCGGAGCGCCTGGTTGAGCGCCTCGCGGTAGCGCATCACCGGCACTAGTCGGCGCCTCCCTCGGCCTCGGGCTCGTCTCCGGAGACCTCGCCCCCGCCCGCGTCGTCGCCCTCGCTGGGCTCGGCCTCGTCGTCGCCGCTCTGCGGCTGGCGGCGGCTGCGCGCCTCCTCGTCGCCCACGTTCGCGTAGGCGGCGCCCGCCTCCGCAAGCTGGTGCGGCAGCTCGCCGGCCTCGCGCTCGTGCTCTCCGCGGTGCACCTCGGGCGAGCGCTCGTCGACCGTCCACCAGCCCGGCACGTCGCCGGTGAAGACGTACACGTCGTCGTAGAGCGAGTCGAGGTCCGGGAAGGGCGACTGATCGGCGAAGCGCGTGGCCTCGTCCACGGTCTCGATCGCCTTCCCGTCGAGCTCCTCGAACTGGTCCTGGGTGATCACGCCCTCGTCCACGAGGCGCTTGCCGAAGGCCTGGATCGGGTCGCGCTCGCGCCACTCCTCGACCTCGTCCTTCGAGCGGTACTCCTCGGGGTCGGCCATCGAGTGGCCGCGGAAGCGGTAGGTCACGGCCTCCACGAGCTGCGGTCGGCGCTCCTCGCGCGCGCAGCGGAGCGCCTCGGTCACGACGTCGTGAACGTCGAGCACGTCCATGCCGTCGCAGCGCGTGCCGGGCACGCCGTAGCCCTCGGACTTGAGCGACAGGTCGGTGACCGCGGAGTGGCGGTGGAGCGCCGTGCCCATGCCGAACTGGTTGTTGATGATCACGAAGACCACCGGCAGCTTCCAGAGCGCCGCGAGGTTCATCGTCTCGCCGAAGGTGCCCTGATTCGTGGCGCCGTCGCCCATCATCGAGAGGATCGCGTCGTCGGTCTCCATGTAGTCGCACGCGAGCGCGACGCCTGCCGAGAGCGGCAGGCTGCCGCCGACGATTCCGTAGCCGCCGAGGAAGCGACGCTCCATGTCGAAGAGATGCATCGAGCCGCCGCGACCCTTCGAGCAGCCGTCCACGCGGCCGAACAGCTCGGCCATCACCGTCTCCGGGGGCGTGCCGCGCGCGATGGCCTGCCCGTGCTCGCGGTAGGTCGACATCAGGTAGTCCTTGTCGCGCAGCGCCTGGGTGGCACCCACGATCGTGGCCTCCTCGCCGATGCAGAGGTGGAGGAAGCCGCCGATCTTCGCCTTCGCGTACATCTCGCCAGCGCGCTCCTCGAAGCGGCGGATGAGGAGCATCTTCTGGAGGACGGTGAGGCAGGTGTCCTTATCCGGCAGGTCGTGCTTGACCTCGCCGAAGCGGATCTCCTCGGCTACCTCGCCCGGGTTCTGGCCGCCGTTGCCCAGGTCGCCCTGGCCCTCGTCCTTGCCCTGGGCACCGTCACCGGCCTGTGTCGCGTCGCTGGTAGCCATCGGTCCGGAGAGTACCCATTGCCAGTCTCGTTCAATATCGCTCACCCCCGATTGGGGGGAGCGGTCCCTCAGTCCGCGTGCGACTCTGGCTGCGCCCCGCGCGCCCAGCACCGTGGCGAGGCCCGCCCCCACCCCGGCGGCGATCAAAGGGGCGACGCCGCCGCCATGCTTTCTTGAGAATCGCCGACTCACGTCTGCGACGTTACGCCTAAGCCAGGGCGGAAGCTGCCTCCTCGAGACGGTCGTCGCCGTAGAAGAGCTCGCTGCCGACGGCGATGGTGGGGACGCCGCGCACGCCGCGGTCGTAGGCGTCCTTGGTGGCCTGTCTCAGCTTGTCCTTTGTTGACTGAGTCTCAATGGCTTTGAGCACCGCGTTCGGGTGGAGCTCGCAGGCCGCGGCGGCGATGAGGACGTTGTCCACGTCCGAGAGATCCTTGCCGCCGGCGAAGGCCTGGCGAAAGGCGGCGAGAGAGAAGGCGACGGCGCGGCCGATAGAGGCGGCGAAGGTGGCGGCGCGCATGGCCTTGAGCGTGTTGGTGGGCCAGTCGTCGGGCCAGCGGATCGGCATGAGGTCGTACTCGGCGGCGCGCCGCTCGACCTCGGCCATTCCAGCGTCGCGCTCATCGGTGACCGCCCATGACTGCCCGCCAGTCTCCTGCCAGATGCCGCCGAGGAGGATCGGCTGCCAGACCGGGACGACTGGAAGCACCTTGTGGATCCGCTCGGCAGCGAGATACGCGTAGGGCGACCCGAGGTCGAAATAGAAGACCGGCTGCTCAGTCACGGAGTCCTAATTACTAGGGAGTGCGACGCAGCGGAAGGCGTGTTGGACTGCGAGGTTCACCTTTTCGTAGCTGAGCCGCTCCTCCGCCGGATCAGCACGACGGCCTCGAGTTGGTCGAACGGGTCAGGCCCGTTGTCCGGATTTCGGTAGACGCTGGAGGTCCATTCCCCTGCCGGACTGAGCGGGCGCGTCCCAGCGAAACGATCCAGCTGAGCCATGGTTGGCAAGCCGCGACCGGCGTTGTCGCAAGTGCTTGTAGCGCCGAAGAAGCCAGCGCCCGGGCGGCCGCCCTCCTCAATGCAAACCCCCGCTCGAGCGATCGTGTCGGCGGGACAACGAACGCGGAGGTCCGAAGCCGTTGATCCTCCGACGCGCTCCGCATCCGCAGCCAGGGGCACTCGGCCCAGCGAGCTCTCCTTGACAGCTCCACCGCCGAGGCCGTTCCGTCTCACGTCACGTGCGTGCAGCGTCCCGTTCCGAACGTCCCTGCCGCGCACGCTGTTGTTTCGCAGGTCAGCACTGCGAAGGCTGTTGTCCACGACATCGCCGCTGTCGACTTGGATAACCGCATAGGAGGTCCCCCGAGTGCGATGAAGAGGGCGGCCGTCGCGGTGACGTTCGAATACGACAAGCGTTTTCGGAATGAACTCAGCACAGTGGCGTACCTTGGTCGGATCCGCAGGATCCTTGCAGGCTGGACGGCGCACTCACGAGCGCGTCAGTTTCCAAGTACGACGACCTCCACGATCCCTGAATTGCCGCTTATGAACGGGTAGCCGCCTTCGGCGGGCAGTCGAGCGCGGAACCGGTACGTCACTCGCCCCACCGTGCCGCCGAAGCGGTACGGGAAGCGCCAGCGGCCGTTGGCGCCCGCTCGAACGGTGGAGAAGGTACGCCAGCGGCCCCGGAAGTAGGCCTGCATCTCGACGAGCTTGCCCTGGGTTGGGAGCGGTCGCGTGATGCACTTGCCCACTGAAGAGCACCTGTTGCCCATTCAGCAGACGACGTCGGTCCGGGCGGATCGACGTGGCCGCAGGGACGAGCATCGCGAAGTCGGTCGTCGCTGCGCCAATTTGTGCCGAACCGCCATAGCGGAACAGCATTTCGCGGTTCCGGGCGGCCTTCACCTTGAAGCGGAACTTGCCGTCGGTGCCTGTCGTTGCGAACCCAACGGGCACGAGCGTTCCTCGGGAACGCTTTTCAAGGGCCTCGATGGTCGCGCCGTCGATCGGTTGCCCACTGGCCGTTGCGAGGAAGCCATCGAGGCGAACGAGGCGCCCGGCTCGCGCAATGACGCTGCTGTCCAGGCGCCGAATTCGCCGCCGGATGACCCTTCTATGCCCCTTGCGCCGTTCAACTTTGCGACGAACGACAAGGCGCGGCACACCGACCGCCAGCCTCGTATCCGTCCGCACGGGGAGTCGAAGCGTCGCCGCAGACCCGTCGGCCCGACGGCCGGTGGAAGCCTCGTTGCCGGCTTGGTCCACCGCGTGCGCCCTGAATTCGTACGCGCCCCTTCCGGAAGCGCTCGTCGTCCACATGCGCAACCAACAACGAGCCGCGCCGCTCAGTTGCCAGGCCATGCCAGGTGGAGGTCCCGGTGGCGCGCATCTCAATCTCTCCGCTCGCCACGCCTGAGTGGCTGTCGACCGCGTTGACGACGACACGCAACGGGTCCGTGATGTCTGTGGGTTCGAAAGTCAGCGCCGGCGGCTCGGGATCGAACCGCAGGGCCGCTGAGATCGCCGCGCTTTCCTCTCGGGCATTACCTGCGGCGTCTTGTAGCCACACATGTAGTCGGTATTCACCGGGCGCCGGCACTCTGAGCGATGGCAACCCCTGAATATTTGTGCCGTCGCGCTGACCTCTTGAAGGGCAGCTCCCATCGGTCGTGCAGATCTTCCAGTGAGCTCGAACGATTGGAGCGCGCGCGGTCCACTGGGTTGGTCCACGCAATGCCAAAGTGGTTGGTGCGTCGCCACGCGCCTCCACCAATCACTTGTGGGGCGACTGGATCGGGCGCCGTGTTATCGACGTAGACGTCCCGCACGGCCGCGGAGGAATTTCCTGCCGCGTCAGTGGCTGAAACGGTCAGGGAATGGCGGCCATCAGGAAGGTCGCCGATTGGGACCGTCAATTGGGTTGTCTGATCGGAGCATGGCCTCGCTTGCGCGTAATTGCATGGATAAGACTCCGATTGCGCCTGAGGACCCACTGACGCTGTGACGTCCCGGACGCCGGCGTTGTCCTGCGCGGCGACAAGCGACGTTCGGCCGCCATCGCGCCCGCTCACCCACTGCCCGCTCGCAAGCGGGCCGCCCAATGAAATCGACGGTGGGATCGGGTCGTCGACCGTGACTTCCAGGATCTGGGCGTGCATTGTTGCCCCGGGGAGACATTGGGCGGCGCCGCAGAGGATCAGCTGCTCGAGACGGGTGGTGCCGCCTGGTGCGGCGAATGTCATCGGCCAGCCGCGGTTGTCGAAGCCGGTCGTGTCGCAGTAGCTACCGGACGGCAGTCCCATGACCACTGCGCCGCTCGGGAGTGCTCGGAGGTAGGTTGCCCAGCGGCAGTTGTTGCGTGCCATCCGCCCGGCCCAGCGCACGTGGGTGATCGTGGCCCCCGGTGGAGCAGTGATTCCGTGGCCGGAATGGCTGAACCCCGAGTAGGTCGAGCCGACTAGGCGATTGCTGATACCCGCGGTCGCGCCGCCTCCCGATGGGCAGCTCTTGTACGCGTTCCCGGCATTCCCGAAGGGCTCCCACGCCGCGCTGCTGTATCCGAACACGCCAGCGGAGTCGCACGAGACGACGGTGTAAGGGCGCGCCGCGGCAGCGTGTGGCATGGACAGAATTAGAAGGCCGCATGCGGCGACCAGCAGCCCTTGCATCCGCGCCCGTGAGTTCGATGTCGGATTGGTCATTCTGAGCTAAGTCGACAGACGGCCGAGATCGCCCCCCGACAATCAGGGGTTGGCCTCAATCCTGAGTCTCGGACGCGCGTCAGCGTAGCCCGCGTATGCGGTGAGCACCATCAGGCAACCGAACTAATCCGGCGTGACTTTCTTTGCAATTTGCGGGAAAACCGCCGACGCCGAGCCCCGGACACTTAGCGGACTACAGTGGGCGTGCGACCGACGAACGGCTTGACGACCCATGAGCGCTGAAGGTGAAGCGCTCAGGTCCGAGATGCGCGCGGGCTTTGCCGGGGTCCGCTCCGACATCTCGGCTCTTCAGCGGCAGGTGACCCAGATCTGTGCCGGCTTCGCAGTTGCACTACTCGGTGTCGTGGCCGCGGGCATCGTGGCGGTTTTCTAGCCGCTCAGCCGCGGATCAGCCAGCCCACGATTGCCCATGCTGCCGCGGTAAAGTCGCTTCGTGGAGGCACGTGTCGCCACCGATTCGCCCGAGCAGATTGCTCGCGAGCACGAAGCGCTGCGACGCCTTGCCATCCTCGTCGCGCGCCAACCGTCAACGGCCGAGGTCTTCGCTGCTGTGACGGAGGAGACGGGGCGGCTGCTCGGCGCGCAGACATCGAATCTGATGCGAGTGGCGAACCCGGAGCTGGCGGTCATCGTGGCCGGGTGGTCGGAAGGCGCCGCGCACGTGCCGGTCGGTAGCACGGGCAAGCTCGACGGTCGTGGGATGGTGGGCAAGATCCTGGAGACCGGACGGCCCTCTCGCGTCGACGACTTCGATGATGTAGGAGGGGACGTTGCAAAGGCAATGCGGAGCCTCGGCCTCCGGTCGGGAGTCGCGGGCCCGGTCATCGTCGACGGACGGATCTGGGGGGCGCTCGTGGTTTGCTCAGCCGGCAGCGAGCCGCTACCACCCGGCACCGAGGACCGCGTGGCCGCCTTCGCTCAGCTCATCTCGCTTGCAATCGAGAACGCCGAGACACGCGAGGAGCTCGCGGCGTCGCGAGTGCGGCTGGTCGCGGCCGCGGACGAGGCCCGCCGGCGGATCGAGCGCGACCTCCACGACGGGGCCCAACAGCGGCTCGTGGCCACGGCACTGACTCTCACACTCTTGGATCGAAAGCTCGAGGGCGGCTCGGACGACGCGAGCTCCCTGCTCGCCAGCGCGCGCGAGGAGCTCGATCGCGGCCTATCCGAGCTCCGTGACCTGGCGCGGGGCCTTCATCCGGCTGAACTCACCGACCACGGAGTCGAGGCGGCCGTGCGCTCGCTCGCCCACCGCGCGCCTATCGCGGTGGACTTTCACGCCGCGGTGCCCGAGCGGGTCGACGCCACCATCGAGGCCGCCTGCTACTTCGTCGTCTCGGAGGCGCTGACGAACGTCGTGAAGTACGCGGAGGCAAGCTCGGTGAGCGTGGACCTGACCGTCACCGACGACACGCTCGTAGCGACGATCGCGGACGACGGCATCGGGGGCGCGGAGCCCGAGCTCGGCTCCGGCCTGCGCGGTCTCGTTGACCGCGTTCAGGCGGTAGGGGGGCGCCTCCAGCTGAGCAGCCCGCCCGGTGAAGGAACCCGGCTGCGAGCTGAGCTGCCGACGAGCTTGCGGTGGACCTAACCGTGGATGAGCCAGCCGTCCGTCGCCCGGGCCGCCTCCATGACGGCCTCTGCGAATGACGGGTGCGCGTGGATGATGCGGGCGACCTCGGGATACCCGCCCTCCAGCTCGCGCGCGTTCACGAGCTCCTGGATCAGGTCGGCGGCCTTCACCGAGACGATGCTCGCTCCGAGCAGCTCGCCGTACTGCTTGTCGCCGACGATCTTGATCATGCCGCCGCGGTCGCCGTAGACGGTGGGGGCGCCGACGGCGCCCATCGGGACCTTGCCGACCACCACGTCGTGGCCGGCCTCCTTCGCCGCCTTCTCGGAAAGCCCGAACGACGCGACCTGCGGGTGGCAGAACGTCACGGCCGGCACGTACGCGTAGTCGATCGGGTGCACGTCCATGCCGGTGGAGTCCTCCACGGCGATGATGCCCTCGTCCGATGCCTTGTGAGCGAGCGCGGGGCCAGGGACCATGTCGCCGATCGCCCACACGCCCTTGAGGCTCGTGCGCAGGTGGCCGTCGACCTTGATCAGCCCGTTCTCCTCACGCTCGATGCCGGCCTCTTCCAGGCCGAGCCCCTCGACGTCAGGCGCGCGGCCGGCGCAGATCGCGACGTAGTCGAACTCGTCCGACTCGTCGTTGAAGGCGAGCGTCACGCCCGGGTCGGACACGTCGGCGCTCTTCACCTTCGCCCCGGTCTCGATGCGCACGTTCTGCTTCTTGAGCTCGCGCGCGACGACCTTGGCGATCTCTGGGTCCTCGAGCGGCAGGATCTGATCGAGCGCCTCGATCAGCGTCACCTCGGTGCCGAGTCGCCCGAGCGCCGAGGCGATCTCGGTGCCCGACGCGCCTGCGCCGATCACGCACAGCTTCTTCGGCTGCTCGTTGAGGAGCCACATGCCGGCGGTGTCGAGGACGCGCTTTCCGAACTGCATGTCGAGGATCGGCTTCGGCACAGAGCCGACGGCAAGGATCACGCGGTCCGTCTCGATCTCGGTGCCGTCGAACTGGCCGCCGATCTTCACGTTGCCGTCGTCGGTCACCGAGCCGAAGCCCTCGATGTAGTCGATCTTGTTCTTGTCGAACAACATGCTGACGCCGCTCGTGAGGATCTTGATCACCTTGTCGCGGTGCTTTGTCGCGCCCGGGTAGTCCACCGACGAGCCCTCGACCTTGATGCCGAAGTCGCCCGCGTGCTGGGTCTCCATGAAGACCTCGGCCACGCGCAGCATCGCCTTCGCGGGGATGCAGGCCTCATTGAGGCAGCGACCGCCGACGTTGCCCTTCTCCACCACGGCGGTCTTCAGCCCCAGCTGTGCGGCGCGGATGGCGGCGACGTAGCCGCCTGGGCCCGATCCGATCACGATGCAGTCGTACTTGCTCTCCGGCATGGGCGCTGAGGTTACTTATCTGGCGCGGGTCGGCCGCTCAGGCATCTGGATGCGCGCCATAGCTTTCACCAAGAACCAGAACAGGGTGCCGGCTGCCGCGAGGATCACCACGAGGATTACCGTGGCGCCCAGGTTGCCGGCCGTAACAAGGCCGAGCGAGGAGGCGATCAGGGTGAGCGCGAGGAGGGTCTGCATGCCGAGCACGGCCCAGTACTTCGACTTCCACATGCCCCACGCGACGACGAGGAGAACGCCGGTCGCAAGGATCGTGTAGGCCAGTGCACGGGCGCGGTCGTCCTCGTCCACGCCCTGGTCCCAGCCGAAGATCACGGCGACGACATTGGCGACCGCGAAGAGAGCGGCCACGATCGCACCGACCGTCACGGCGGTGGGCCGCTCACCAGGAGCGAGTGGCTTCAGCGCAGCGCGAGCAGCCTCGTTCCTCGCCTCGCTGCGTGATGCGCGCGGCGGCTGCGCGCCGCGGGTCTTCTTGCGCTGCTTCGCCATGCGCGCCGCACGTTAGCGGCGCATCGATCCCTACGATGCCGGGTTCCTATGAGCCGGATGCAGCGTCTGATCGCCCTCGCAGTCATCGCCGCGACGCTGCTCGCGGCGGCGTCCGCCGCCGAGGCGGCCACGCCGCGCGCGCCAAAGGGCTTCTTCGGCGTGATGTGGGACCGCGCCGCGATGGACGGCCGCCCGGTCGACGAGACCGCGCAGTGGGCGCTCATGCGCCGCTCCGGCGTGGAGTCGGCGCGCGTGGTGTTCAGCTGGGCGCAGGCACAGCCCGAGGCTGGGGTCGAGCCCGACTTCTCGCAGATCGACGCGAAGGTGGAGGTGGCGGCGCGCGCCGGGGTCGCTCTGCTGCCGGTGGTGCTCTACACCCCCGACTGGGCGGCCACGTATCCGACGAGGCACGGCACTCCGCCGAAGTTCCCGTCCGACTACGCCGCCTTCGTCACTCGTCTCGTGCAGCGCTACGGCCCGCGGGGCACCTTCTGGACGGAGCGGCCCGACGTGCCCCGGCGCCCGCTGCGCGACTGGCAGATCTGGAACGAGCCGCACTTCGACTTCTACTGGTACACGCCGGAGGGCTCCTGGGCGCCGGAGTACGTAAAGCTTCTAAAGGCGGCGAGGAGGGCGATCAGGGCTGCCGACCCCGGCGCGCGGGTCGTGCTCGCCGGGTTCGCCGATGCGAGCTGGAAGATGCTCACTGCCGCGTACAAGGCGGGCGCGCGTGGCGCGTTCGACGTCGCGACGATCAACCTCTTCACCGGCAAACCCGGATTCGTGATGACCGCCGCCCGCCTGACCCGGCACGTGCTCAAGCGCGAGCACGAGCCACGCAAGCCCATCTGGGTCACCGAGACCACCTTCCCGGCGGCCAGGGGCCTCGTCCCGCCGCCTGAGAAGGAGTGGCAGCGCCGCTGGTACACGACAAGGAGCGGGATGGCGAAGCGGCTCACCGAGCTCTACAGGCTCGGCCGCGTGAACGCGCGGCGCCTGGGGCTGCGGCGGATCTACTGGTACACGTGGGCGTCGAGCTACCACGGCCAGGACGATCTGTTCGACTACTCGGGCCTCGTGAAGGTCGGCGATGACGGAGCCTCCACCTCGCAGCCGGCGCTTCGCGCCTACCGCCGGGCCTCGCGGGACTAGTCGGGCAGCGCCGCGCGCAGGCGCTGGGCCGCGGTCTCCGGATCCCCCGCGTCCCTGATCGCGCGCACAACGACCACCCGGCGAGCTCCCGCGGCGACCACCTCGCCGACGTTCGTCTCGTCGATGCCGCCGATCGCGAACCAGGCCTGCTCGCCGGCATGTGCGGCCGCGTGGCGCACGTAGTCGAGCCCGGCCGCGGGCCGGCCCGGCTTCGTGGGCGTCTCCCAGACGGGACCCACGCTGAGCTGGTCGGCCTCGGACGCGAGCGCGGCATCGAACTGCTCCGGCAAGTGAGTCGAGAGGCCGATCAGGAGCTGCTCGCCCACCTCCTCGCGGACCTCGCCGGGCGGCATGTCGTCCTGGCCGACGTGGACGCCGTCCGCCCCCGCGCCGAGCGCGAGGTCAGGCCGGTCGTTCAGCCAAAAGAGCGCGTCGTGTTCACGGCAGGCGGCGCGGAAGCGCGCCGCCACCTCGAGCAGGGAGTCGTCGTCCAGATCCTTGTCGCGAAGCTGGACCATGTCCACCCCGCCACGGAGCGCCGCCGGGAGCACGTGCTCCGCGGCGGCCTCCACGACGAGGTAGAGCCGGGCTCGCCTCAGGCGCTCGCGCGCTTCGGCGAGCCCCATGTCAGCCGACGGGCTGCGGCGGTGCCGGCGGCAGCGTGATCGCGGCCCCGGGCCGCTTCACCTTGCCGCGGTTCCCGCGGTACCAGCTCTGGAGTGCGGTGTAGCCCACGTTGCGCTTCCCGCTCGTCGACGCCAGACCGAGGTCGAAGAACGAGGCGCGTGAGCCTCGCGGCGGCGAGACCAGCAGGTACTGGAGCTGGCTCTTCACACGCGAGTTCTTGACCGCGATCGAGTAAGCCTGCTTGAGGTAGCGCGATCGCACCTGCTTCGGCAGGGCGCGGTGGCCCGACGCGAAGTAGCCGTACTCGGTCAGGTACAGCGGCATCCTCCCGCCGCCGTTCTTTCGCAGCACGCCGGTGCGCGAGAGCTTGTCGAGCGCACGCGTCAGGCGCGAGAGCGTTCCGATCGTCACGTTGTCGGCGCCGGGGTACTGGTAGTTGGGCGCGTGAGCGAAGTCGTACGGGTGGTGCGCATAGCCGTCGGCCTTCAGCTTCGGGCATGAGCGCGCCCGCTTGTACTTCTTGTTCACGCACGTGACGCCGCGCAGGAAGGCCAGCGGCGAGGTGGACAAACCGGCCTTCGAGAACGGCGCCGTCTCGCCGATCAGGACCTTTGCGGCCGGATCGGCAGCCTTGATGGCGTCGTAGCCCTTCGAGTAGAGCGCGCGGTAGAGAGCCGGCCCGGATGAGAGCGGGCCGAGCCACGTCTTGTAGTTCGGCTCGTTCCAGATGCTGTAGCGATCCACGCGGCCCTTGAAGTGCTCGGCTGCGAGCGCGGCGAACTTGCCGAACTCGGTCGCGTTCGGCTTGTACCAGCCGCGCTTCGGCACGTACTTCCTCGCGTTCGCCCAGCGCGGCGCCGGGCCGGTGAGCGAGAGGTGAAGCCGAACGCCGTGCTGGGCGGCCTTGTCGATCAGCGCGTCGTAGCCAGCGAAGCTGTAGTTCACGGCCGCCGGCTTGGTCCGCGCGTTGAACTGCGCCTCGGGCATCGAGTAGGCCCACTGTACGTTCACGCGCTGCCGGGTGATGCCGAGCGCGCGAGCAGAGTTGAACGGCTTCTCGCCGCGCCAGTTCTTGTACTGGCCGTTCACGAACACGGCGTCGTCCTGGAGCGCCAGCTCCATTCCTCGCGCCGCTTTGCTGTCACCGGCCTCGAACAGGCAGCCGGTTAGAACGGCCGCGGCCGCGACAAGAGCGGTGAGAAGAACTCGGGGGTGACGGGGTACGGCAAGCACTGGGGTGAATCTCCTTTTATGGCACGGGGATTGCTGTCAGAGCACTGTCAGAGCACGACGATCGGCCGCTTGATGCGGGTCAGACCGCCGAGCTTGAGTCGGAAAGTGTGGCGATAGGCCTTCTTCAGGCGGACTATGTGCCTGAAGTAGCCACTCTCGTTGACGGGGACGGACGCAATCGAACGGTAGCGGCCTCCCGGAGCCTTGGCCTCAATCGTGGCGACCGGCCCGGCGCCGCTGCGCCCGCCGCCGAACAGCTCGACCACATCGGGACCGAGCGAGCGGACCAGGAAGGGTAGGCGGAACGCGCCGTACACGTACGGCTTCGGCTTTCCGTTCCCGAAGCGCAGGCCGGCCTGCCAGGTCGACCAGCGTGAGAAGGGCCGTCCGTCACTGCGGGGCGGCTCGTCCTGGAGCGTGTACTGGGAGTAGCTCGCGATGCGCGGGTTGCGGAAAGCGATGAACTCGCTGGTGTCCATGAAGGCCGCGGCGCGCTTCAGCGGCACGCCGAAGAAGGGGTCGGGAGGGCTCGTCTGGTAGCCGAACTCGGTGATCCAGAGCGGCAGCTTGCGCGGGAGCTTGCCGCGCCGTCCGAGCGCGTCGAGCACCTTCGTCACGCGGCCCAGCTCGCCGATCGCAGCGTCGCCGGGACCGTCGTGGATCCGCGGCCCGCCGCGCAGCGTGTACGGGTGGTAGGCGAGTCCCGAGGTTGGGATGCGGCCGACCTTGCCGCAGCCGCGCGCACGCGCCGCCCTGCCGCGGTACTGGCGATAGTTGCCGTCGAGACAAACCAGCTCACGCAGGAAGTCGAGCGGGCGAAGCTTCTTGGGCGAGGTTCCTCCGCGCGGCATCAGCTCGCCGAGCAGGATCCGGTCGCCGCCGTGGCCGGTGGCGCGCAGCGCGCCGTGACCCGCGAGATAGAGCTTGCGGTAGATCGATGGGGACTGCGGGACGCCGTTCTTGCGCTGCGGGCTGAGCCACGAGTAGAGGTTCGACTCGTTCCACATCGACCAGATGTGCACGTTCGGGAACTGTTTCCCCACGGCCTCCGCGAACAGGCCGAACTCCTTCGCGCTGGGGCGCCCGGTGCCGGCCCGCCCTCGCCCATTGGTGGCCCACCGTGGCGCGTGGCCGCCGATGCTGATGTAGGGCCTCATGCCCGCGGCGATGATCGCGTTCACCGCGCCGGGGTAGGTGTTCCAGTGGTAGCTCGATGGGTCAGCGGCGTCGAACCCGGCGGGCTTGCGGGCGCCCGCGGGCGCCACGTCACCCCAGTAGACCTGGATTTTCACCACGTCCGCGCCGAGCGCGGCGAACGCCTGCGCCGTGGCATCCGGCTGGCCGAGCATCGCGTTGTGGTCCTGCAGGATCAGCAGCTGGCGGTCCGACGCATGCGCGGCGGGAGCCGCCACGGCTGCAAGCACTACGAAGATGAGCGTGAGTCGCTTCATGGTCGTTCCGCGTTCCAACACGGGACAGGCGCGAGGTTGCGGTCGCTGCCCCTGATAGCGTCCGGCGCGCGGCCCTAAAGCCCTAGCAGAATGGGAATCGGAACTTCGATATTGCTGATCGCGGTGGGCGCCATTTTGCGCTATGCCGTGACCGTGACCGTCCAGGGCATCGAGCTGCAGACGGTCGGGCTGATTCTGATCATCGTGGGGATCGTCGGCCTCGTGATCTCGCTGGCGGTGACGTTCATGGCGAACGGCGATCCTCCGCGCCGCTCGGACGACTACCCAACGCGACGCCTGTAAGGACGCGAAGCGTCCGGTCACAGCGCCCGGATGGCGCCGCTGCCATCAGGACGCGGGCATGGATGCCCGCGGAGCTATCATCGCTGGACAACGGGAGCTCGGGCGGACCGGGCTGAGAGGGCGGCTGCGGCGCCGCCGACCGTCGAACCTGACCGGGGTAATGCCCGCGAAGGGAAGGTGAATCGATTGCCGCGGAGCACACGCTACGACGCCGTCGTGATCGGCGCAGGCCTGATCGGCCTCTCATGCGCATGGCGCGCTCGCCGGCGCGGGCTGTCCGTGCTCGTGGTGGACCGCACGGACGAGCTGTGCGCCGGGACCTCGGGCGTGGCGGCGGGGATGCTGGCGCCGGTCACGGAGGCCGACTTCGGCGAGGAGGGCCCGCTGCGCGTGAACCTCGCAGGCCGCGAGCGCTGGCCGGCGTTCGCCGCGGAGCTCGAGGAGGTCACCGGCCTGCCGACGGGCTATCGCGACAGCGGCGCGCTCGTGGTGGCGGCCGACCGCGACGATGCCGAGGCGCTCCACCGGCTGCATGACTTCCAGCGCTCGCTCGGCCTGGCGGCGGAGTGGTTGGCGCCATCGCGCTGCCGGGAGCTCGAGCCTGGCCTCTCGCCGCGCATCGCCGGCGGCATCCTGGCCCCGCAGGACGGCCACGCCGATCCGCGGGCCACGGTGAGCGCGCTGGCCGCGGCCGCGGAGGAGGTGGCGCTCGGCGTCGAGGTGGAGGCGATCGAGCAGGAGGGCTCCGCGGTGAGCGGAGTTCGCACCAGCGCCGGCACGATCGCCTGTGAGCACGTGGTGGTGGCGGCGGGGCCCTGGAGCGCCGCACTCGATCCGGCCGGCGACGGCCCTCCAGTGCGCCCGGTGAAGGGGCAGATCCTCGAGCTGCGCACGCGCGGCGCGATGGCCGAGCCGTTCGAGCGCGTGCTGCGCACGCCGCGCTGCTACCTCGTGGCCCGCGGCGACGGCCGCGTGATCCTTGGCGCGACGGTGGAGGAGCAGGGCTTCGACACGGCCGTCACGGCCGACGGCGTATTCCGGCTTCTCGAGGCCGCCTGGGAGGTGCTGCCCGAGGTAGGCGAGCTGGAGCTGGTGGACGCGCGCGCCGGGCTGCGTCCCGGCACCCCGGACAACGCGCCGGTGGTGGGCCCGGGCGAGCTCGACGGGCTTATATGGGCCACCGGCCACTGGCGCAACGGCGTGCTGCTCGCGCCGCTCACGGGCGAGGTCGTGGCCGGAATGCTCGCTGGCGACGCGCTGCCGGACGACTTCGCCGCACTGAGCCCGGCACGCTTCGCGCGCAGCGAGCGGGCGGTCGACGAGGTGCGCGCATGACGGTGGTGATGCTGAACGGCGAGCGTCGCGAGCTGAACGGTCGCGCAACCGTGGCCGCGGCGGTGGAGCTGGCCGGCGCCCCGGAGGGCGGACGCGGCGTGGCGGTGGCACTCGACGGCGAGGTGGTGCCGCGCGGCGAGTGGGCCACCACCGAGGTCCGCGATGGCCAGGAGCTCGAGGTTCTGCGCGCGGTGCAGGGAGGGGCGTGAGCATGTTCGAGATAGCCGGCCGCCCGCTCGAGTCGCGCCTGATCCTCGGCACAGGCGGCTTTCGCAACCTTCAGGTGATGGCCGAGGCCGCCCGCGAGTCCGGCGCCGAGCTGGCCACGGTGGCCATGCGGCGCGTGGACCCGAGCGCGCGTGGGTCGATCGTCGAGGTGCTGGAGGAGGCCGGGCTCGAGGTATTGCCGAACACGGCAGGCTGCTTCACGGCACGCGAGGCGGTGACCACCGCGAAACTGGCCCGGGAGGCGCTCGAGACCGACTGGGTGAAGCTCGAGGTGATCGGCGACGACCGCACACTGCTGCCCGATCCCACCGAGCTGCTGGCGGCCGCCGAGGAGCTGGTGGCCGGCGGCTTCACCGTGCTGCCCTACACGAACGACGATCCGATCCTCGCCCGGCGGCTGGAGGACACGGGCTGCGCGGCCGTGATGCCGCTCGGGTCGCCGATCGGGAGCGGCATGGGGATCAACAACCCGTACAACCTGCGCCTGATCGTGGAGCAGGCGCGCGTGCCGGTGATTCTCGACGCCGGCGTGGGCACGGCATCCGACGCCGCGCTCGCGATGGAGGCCGGCTGCGACGCCGTGCTGCTGGCCAGCGCGATATCCCGCGCGGCCGATCCGATCGCGATGGCGCGTGCGATGCGCAAGGCGGTCGAGGCCGGCTACGAGGCCCGCCAGGCAGGGCGCATCCCTCGGAGGCGCTACGCGCAGGCGTCGTCTCCAGAGGAGGGCATCGCCGAGCTGCCGAGCGCTCCATGAGCACGGAGCTCGAGCGCGGCGCGGTCGACGCGCTTGCCGGACAGTGGCGGGCGGCGTGGGAGGGCGCGGGCTTCGCTGCCTGCTGCACGCCGGACGTGACCTACGAGGACCCCGTGGCGGTGGACCTGCTGCACGGCGTGGACGAGCTCGACGCGCACGCCAGGCAGCTCCGCGACGCGTTTCCGGATCTGCGCATGGAGGCCACGGCGCCGCCACTGTTCCGCGGCGCCCACGCGTGTGTTCCCTGGCGCGCGCTCGGCACCCATCGCGCCGACATCGGCCAGGCGCTCCCGGCCACCGACCGCTTCGTGACCGTCCACGGACTCCACTATCTGGAGCTCACGGACGGCGCCGTCCGCCGCGCGCGCGGCTTCTTCGACCTCTACGACGCGGCCACGCAGCTGGGCCTCCTGCCCGCACGCGGCGGGCTCGGAGAGACCGCGCTCCTGCTGCTGCGCGGCTTCGGTTTGCGGCGCCGGCCTACTTAACGGTGATCGAGCCGGCCATGCCCGGCGCGTGCACCTTGCAGACGTAGTCGTACTTGCCGGGCTGGTCGAGCTTGAGCTCGAAGGTGTCGCCCTCCTGCATGCCGCCGGTGTCCCCTGACGAGAAGTCGTCTCCGGGGCCGGAGGTCTTGTGCACGTCGTGCGGCACCGCCTCGTCGTTCGTGAAGGTGATCGTCTCTCCGGCCTTCACGGTGATGTCCCTGGGGTCGAACTGGATGTTCTGCATCCCGACCTGCGCGCCGCCGCTGCCGCCGCCGGCGGGCTCCTCGGTCGTGCTGGCGCTGCCGCCTCCGGAGTCGCCTCCGTCGTCGTCACCGCAGCCTGCTGCGACGAGGCCGAAGGCGAGACAGGCAAGGATCAGCGCGAAGGGCTTTGTCATGCCGGCAACAGTAGATGTTCGAGAAGCGCCTTCTGGGCGTGCAGGCGGTTCTCCGCCTGATCCCAAACCGCCGAGCGCTCGCCGTAGAGCACGTCCTCGGTGATCTCCTCGCCCGGATGGGCCGGGAGGCAGTGGAGCACGATTGCGTCGTCGCGGGCCTGCGCGAGCAGGTCGGCGTCGATCCGGTACGGCGCGAGCAGTTCCCGCCGCCGTTCGGCGTCGTCCTCGTCGCCCATGCTCACCCACACGTCGGTGTAGACGGCGTGCGCGCCCCGCACCGCCTCCGCGGGGTCAAGGCCGGGCGCCTCCGGCAGCGAGAGCTCCGGGGGTGACGCCACTGCAACCTCCACGCCGGCGATCCGCCCGGCGATAAGGAGCGAGCGCGCCATGTTGTTGCCATCGCCCACGTAGGCGAGCTTGAGTCCCTCGAGCGTGCCGAAGCGCTCGAGCAGGGTCATCAGGTCGGCGAGCGCCTGGCACGGGTGGTGCTCCTCCGTGAGCATGTTGATCACCGGGACCGAGGAGTGCTCGGCGAGCTCGACGACCGTCTGGTGCGGGCCCGTGCGGATGCCGATCGCGTGGACCATGCGGGAGAGCACGAGCGCCACGTCGCGCGGCGACTCGCCGCGCGCCATCTGGAGCTCGCCCTGTCGCAGGATCAGCGGGTGCCCGTGGAGCTCGTACACACCGGTCTCGAACGAGACCCGCGTGCGCGTGGACGGCTTGTCGAACACGAGCGCCACGCTCTTGCCGTCGAGCGCGCGCGAGGACAGGCGATCGGCCTTGAGCTCGATCGCTCGCTCGAGGAGCCGCCGCTGCTCTGCGGTCGTAAGCTCCTCACCGGTAAGGAAGTTCATTGCCAATGCGAGTCCTCTCCTGGAATCTCTACCACGGGCGTGACTTTCCGCCCAACGAGGCGCTCTTCACGCTGCGCTCGCGCCTGCTGCGCGTGACCGAGCGCGACGCGACGCACGTGCAGGTGAACCGCTCGCTGTGCCGCGAGTTCACCGGCCTTGTCGCCGACTACGAATGGGACGTGGCGCTGCTCCAGGAGGCGCCGCCGCTCTGGTTCCGCGCCTTCCGGCGGCGCGCGGGCGCGGATGGCGCGCGGGTCTTCACGTCCCGCAACGTCCTGCCTCCGGTCCAGCGGTTCGCGGCCTTCGTGAACACCGACCTGATCGCCTCGTGGGAGGGCGGATCGAACCAGATACTCGTGCGCGAGCCTGGCCGGGTTCTCGAGCAGCGCCACATGACCCTCACCCTGCGGCCCGAGCGCCGGACGATGGTTTGGGCGCGCGTGCAGCTCCCGGACGCCGCGACGGTGTGCATCGCGAACCTGCACGCGTCTGCCGGGCTTCCGGAGAAGGCGAGCTTCGAGCTGCCGGCGGCTGCGGCCTCCGCCGTCGAGTGGTCCGAGGGCGATCCGCTCGTGTTCGGTGGCGACATGAACCTGCGCCCCGCCCACCACCCCGCCGCCTTCGCGGAGCTGCGCGAGCGCTTCGGCCTCGGTGAGCCGACGGGGCCGAAGGCGATCGACCACCTGCTCGCCCGCGGGCTCGAGATTGTGGAGCGGGCGCGGCAGCTCGAGCCCGAGGAACGCGAGCTACCGGAGCGAGACGGCCGGCGGCTGCGGTTGTCCGACCACGCGCCGGTGGTTGCGCGGTGGGAGGTGGGGTCGCCCGCGGGTCCCAGGTGATTTAGTCCCGCGTTGCGGGAAGAGTGCAACCAAGCGGCAACGAAGGGGAGTCAATGGCGGAGCGTCGGAGCACAGGTAGGTCGAGTGGTGGGGCCAAGCGGTCGAGCTCGAGCTCGTCGAGCAAGCGCTCGACGGCGAGCCGGTCGTCCGCCAGCAAGGCTTCCGGCGGCAGCCGCGCCAAGAGCACTCGTTCGCGTCGTCCGCGTCGTCCCGGAGCCGCAGCAGCGCGTCCGGCTCGGCCTCCTCGACCAAGCGCAAGGCCGCGGCGAAGAAGGGCGGGCAGGCACGCGGGCGCCAGCAGCAGGCGCGCAAGGCCGCGAAGACCACCGCGCGCGCGGCATCGAAGCCGGCCAAGAGCGCGGGCGTCGAGGCCAAGACCGTCGCCGAGTTCCGCGACGCGCTGCGCAAGAACCTGATCGGCCCGATGGAGATGGTGCTCCTCTCGCGCCAGCGGATCGAGGAGGCGCTCGAGGAGGCCGTCGAGCGGGGCCGCATGACCTCCGCCGACGCGCAGGGGCTCGTCACGAGCCTGCTGCGGCGAGGGCAGAAGCAGACGAACGACGTGCTGAAGGACCTCGAGCAGCTGCTCGGCCGCGGCCGGAACGAGATCGAGGGCCGCACGACGGGTGTCCGCAAGCGGGCCGGCGGCGCGGTGGGAGGAGCGCGCAAGCAGGCATCGGGCGCGCGCAGCCGCGCGGTGCGCGCGGCGTCACCGGCGCTGGCGCAGGCGGATCGCGCTCGCCGTACGGCAGGGGTCGGGCCGAACTTCCCGATCACCGCGTACGACGACCTGACGGCGGACCATGTGGTGAGCCGCCTCAGCGACCTCACGCCTGCGCAGCTGCGCAAGGTACGCGACTACGAGCGTCGCAACGCAAACCGCAAGACCGTGCTGAACTCGATCGAGTCGAAGCTCGGCGCGTAGTCCGTTCTTACAAGGCCGGGCCTGCGAGCATAGGGCGTCGTGGAAGGCGCCCAGGCAACCACCCGTCCGCGTCCCCGCAGGGGCGACGAGCTCGAGTTGACGGTCGACCGTCTCGCCTATGGCGGTGCGGGCGTCGCGCGCACTGAGACCGGCTACGTCGTGTTCATTCGCGGCGCCGTTCCGGGCGACCGCGTGCGCGCCCGGATCGGGAAGTCGAAGCGCTCGTGGGCCGAGGCCGAGCTGGTCGAGCTGCTGGAGCCGAGTCCCGACCGCATCGAGCCGGTGGCCCCGCACCCGGGCGCGCCGTGGCAGGTACTCCCCTACGAGCGCCAGCTCGAGGAGAAGGAGTCCCAGGTTCGCGATGCGCTGAGTCGCATCGGCGGGTTCGAGGACCCGCCGGTGGAGCCAATCGTCCCGGCGAAGGAGCAGCTGCGCTACCGCAACAAGCTCGAGTACTCGTTCGGCATGGAAGAGCAGGGCGAGCTCGTGCTCGGATTCCACCACCCCGGCCGCTGGGACCTGATCGACGACGTGGAGGACGACATCCTGGCCTCCGAGCGGATCAACGAGGTCCGCGAAGCCGTGAAGGCGTGGTGCCGCGAGGAGGGTCTCACCGCGTGGGACCGCGAGACCGGTACCGGCGTGCTCCGCAACCTCGTGGTCCGCGAGGGGCGCCGCACCGGCCAGATCCAGGCCCGTGTGGTCACGAGTCCGGGAGCAGAGTTCCGCGTGGCCGAGCTCGCTGCGGCCACTCCGGCCGACTCGTTCCTCTGGACCCGAGCCGAGGGAGTTGCCGAGACAACCCGCGGCGGCGACACCCAGCTGGTGAAGGGCGCAGCCGTGCTCGAGGAGGAGCTGTCCGGCCTGCGCTTCCGGATCTCACCGGACGCCTTCTTCCAGACCAACACCGAGATGGCGGAGACGCTCTACGGCTCGGCCGCTGAGCTGGCCGCCCTGAGCGGCCGCGAGAAGGTGCTCGACCTGTTCTGCGGCATCGGCACGATCGCGCTGACGCTCGCCCTGGACGCGGGCGAGGTCTGGGGCGTCGAGCTCGTGGAGGAGGCGGTCCACGACGCGATCGAGAACGCGAAGCTGAACGGCATCGACAACACGAAGTTCTTCGCCGGCGACGTGCGGCTCGTGATGCGCGAGCTGCTCGAGCAGTCCGGCAGTCCGGACGTGATCGTGGTGGACCCCCCGCGTGCCGGCCTGTCGCAGAAGGTCGTGCGCCGGATCATCGAGGCGGAGGCGCAGCGGATCGTCTACGTCTCCTGCAACCCCACCACGCTCGCGCCGAACGCGCGACAGCTCGTGGACGACGGCGGCTACACGCTGAAGACGGTGCGCCCGGTCGACATGTTCCCGCAGACGCCGCACATCGAGTGCGTCGCGCTGCTCGAGCGCAGCTAGCCGGCGAGGTCCTCGTCGACCGGCACGTCCTCGGCCGCATGGACTGTGCAGAGGAACGGTCCGCCGGTCTCGAGGGAGGCCTTGATCTCCTCATCCGTGAGCTTGGTCCCGCACTCGGCGCACGTGCGCTCGATCACGGGATCCACGCCTGAGCGTTCTTCCAAATCCATTCAGCTCTCGCTTCCGACCACGTGGGTGACAGGAAGGCCGGTCGCGGCCTTTGCCTTGCGCGGCAGGTCTACCCGCAGCCACTTCGAGATATGTAGGGGCAGCGTGGAGACGATCACCTCGTCGTACTCGCTGAAGTTGGTCTCGTCCTGGATGGCGGCAAGCGGGTCCGGATCGCCGACCTTCGCGTCCTCCACGTTGAGGCCCGCGACGCGCAGTTCCTCGAGGAACGCCGCGCGGTGCTCCTCGGCCTCCTCACCGCCGCCGTGCATGTCGGCTGCCCAGCCGAGCCCGTGTGGCGTCGACGGGATCACGAGTGTGAACGCGCAGGGCCCCTGCAGGGTCCTCGTGCGCAGCGCGTCGAGCAGCTCAGGGGACTCTGCCGTGCGGTTGGCGACTACCAGGACGCGCGCCTCGGCGCTCATGGGTTGAGCGTACCGCTTTACCTACTCTCCCCTGCGGCCCCAAGGAGAATCATGTTTGGACGCATCGCACGCTGCATGCTGGTCACTTTCGCCTTCGCGGTGCCTGCGGTGCTGCCCGCAGCCTCCTCTGCCGACGTCGGGCCCAGCGACTGGGGCCTATCGGAGGACTACCACGTCCCGTCCCTGTCCCTCAACGCTAGCTTCGACGAGCTCGCTCCGAAGACGTTCCGCATGATCGCGGCGTGGGATCAATTGGGCGACCCTGTCTACCTCTCGCAGATCCAGGCGAAGATCGACGAGGCGAACGCCGCGGCTCGCAGCGCGGGAGGCATGGAGATTGCCGTTTCCTTCTCGGTGCCGCCGCAGACCTGGCAGGGTGCACCGCTCACTGGCCAGGCGTGGATCGATCAGGTCACGCCATTCATTGCCAGGTTCGCGCCCGACGTCGAATGGTGGAGCCCCGTGAACGAGCCCGGGCTCCATGGGTGGACCTTCACACCCTCGGGCGCCTCCATGGTGGCGGACTTCTCACGGCGGCTGAAGAGTTATCTGCAGCAGAGCCAGTCGGCCGACAAGCTCCTGTCGCCCGACTTCAACGACCACTACACCACGGACGGCACGCTCGAGAGACATCCGGACGGGACCTCGTACGTCGAGCGCTACGTCAAGTTGTTCGATAAGGCAGGCGGTGAGTTCGGGAGCGCTGTCTCGTGGCACGCCCATGGCGCCGCCCAGTTCAAGAGCCTTCTGAGCACCGACGACCTGGCCACCACGCTCGGCGCGACCAAGGGAGCGGGCCTGCCGATTTGGGTCACCGAGGTAGGCGCGCACATCGACGACTCACGCGCTCCCGGGCAAACCGAGGCCCAGCAGGACGATCAGGTGAAGTGGATCGTCGACACAACCTCGGGGCTGGCGTCACACGACCGGGTCACGCGGATCAGCTACTACCACGTCCGCGAGGACACCGTGGTGAACGCTTCGCCCTGCGCGGCGACGCCGAACCCCTGGGACTCGGCGCTCGTCACGGCTTGCGGAAAGCGGCGGCCGGCTTGGTACACGTGGTGCCTCGCGGCGCGGCAGATGGACGCCGATTGCTACGACGCCTCCCAGAGTGCGGCTTCCTGGGATCCGTCCCGGCTCGATGTGTTCTGGGGGGGCCGACGGCGATGACATTAGTAGGGAGGGAAGTCCGCGTACCACTCGCCCAGGGCGCGGAACGCTCCCCAGAACTCGCGCTTCGCCTGCTCGTCGTCGAGCGAGCGGTCGATGTCCGGCACCACGAGCGCCTCCAGTGACGGCGTGAGGCGCTGGAGCTCGCCGGGCTTCCATTCGAGCTGGCGTCCGAGCGGCACGTGCAGGTCGTTCAGCTCCTCGAGCCCCTCCTCACCCATCACCACCACGATCCTGGGCTGCACGATCGTGAGCTCCTCGAGCACGCGGGCGCGGCACGCCGGGGCCGAGTCGTCCGTGTCGTGCACCGGGCACTTCACGAACACCGTGCCGTAGACGGCGAGCGGGTCGATGCCGAGTCGCTTGAAGCTCTTCATGAGCGCGCCTCCGGCACGCCCGTAGAACGCCACGCCCTCCTCGATCTCCGAGGGCACGGGCGCGAACTTGAGCAGGAAGATGTCCGCCTGCGGATGGCCCGAGCCGAGCACGGGCATGAGGTTTCCTCGCGGACAGTGATCGCATTCCTGAATCTCCCGGGTGAGGAGGTTCAGTTCGCGGATCGCTCGTTCGAGGTACTTCTCGCGAATCTCGTCGTCAGTGGCCGGCACCGTCCCACTGGCTTTTGACGGACGTGCCATTGCTCCTTTCGGGCGCATCACTTCTTGCCGCGCGTCTGGAGGAACTTCAGGGCCTGCACGTAGAGGAGGGACTGGCGCTTTCGCACGATGTCCGCGTCGCGCAGGGACTCGAGGAACTCCTCCGGACCGTCGAAATCGCGCATCCGGATCTTCACCGAGCCGAGCCCCTGGGCCACGTGGCTGTCCGAGCCGGCGCCCGCAACGATCCGGTACTTGGCCGCGAAGCGGGCGGCCTCCTCGTTGAAGGCCGAGAACGCCACGCGTGGGTTGAAGACCTCGATCGCGTCGATCTCCTCGACCACGTCCAGCAGGTGCTCGTAGTCGGGCACGGCATGCATCCGGTCAAAGGGGTGGGGCACGTAGACGAGCCCCCCCTGGCGGCGAATTTCCGCGATCGTCTCCTGGAGCGTCATGCCGCGCGGGATCTTCTCCTCGATGAAGAGCCCGATCACCTCGCCCTGGTCGGCCGTCTTCACCTCCTCGGCCACGATCACCTTGATCCCATTGGCGCGCGAGCGTGCCTCGAGCGCGCCGGAGATCTCGTTGTGGTCGGTGATCGCGATCGCTCCGAGCCCCACCTTCTTGGCGGTGTCGAGCAGCGTGTCCACGGGCGTGGCGCAGTCGGGGGAGTGGTCGGTGTGCATGTGCAGGTCCACGTGGATGAAGTCCTTCTCGCCGACCTTCTTGCGAAGAGCTGCCCGGCCGTTCGTGTCGTGCCGGCGCGCGGCGATGCGCTCGTAGAGCTCCTCGAACTCGTCGGCCGCGCGTGACCAGCTGATGTCGTGGTGGGCGCCCTGGATCGCCTCGGCGTACCCCGACAGCAGCTTCGGGTCGCGCAGCAGCCGCTCGAGCTGGGCGGCCAGCGTGAGGGCGTCGCGCGGCTCGAACAGCGGCCCCAGCTCGCCGTCGCGCACCAGCTCCTCGTACTGCGGGAGCCGCGAGACCACCGGCACGGCGCCGCCGGCCATCGCCCGCAGCACGAGCTGGGGAGCGGGCGAGGTTCCCGCGGAGGCCGCCACGGCGATCGACGCGCGAGCGAGGTGCTGCGCCTCGGAGCCGTCGCCCGGCCCGGCCAGGGTCACGCGCTCGCGCATGCGGCGCGAGAGCGTCGGCGCCACGGTGGAGGCCGGCTCGCGCAGCCAGATCGTGGCGCGCCAGTCGAGGTCGGTCGGGAGCCGGCGGAGCGCGCGCAGGAACAGACGCAGGGCGCCGCGCTCCTCCTCGTCCGAGAACACGATCTCGGGTGGGCCGTCCGTCTTCGCGCCGCGTGGCTCGAGATCCGCGCCGGGGCGGATCACCGTGTAGTCGCCCGGGAAGTAGCGCTCGATCAGGTCGCGCGTGGCCGCGAAGCTCGCGGTGCGGCCGTCGAGGCGGCCGAAGAGCAGCTCCACCACCTTGCGGGCCATCTGCGTGGACACGAAGCGCTCGGTGGTCGAGTGGAACGTACCGACGTTCAGCGCGCGCGAGTGCCGCAGGGCGGCCGACGAAGCGCTCGGGGCAAAGGGCTCGTGCACGTGCACGAAATCGAGCTCGGCCCGGTCGAGCAGATCCTCGAGCGTGCGCGACACGTCGAGCGGCATCGAGACGGAGCCGGCGCGCCGGAACGGAAGCGACTGGCCGACCGCCACCATGGAGACGCAGCCCTGCTCGGCCCAGAGGGCGTCGGGGTCCGACTGCAGAGCCTTGACCTTCGCGCGCCCGTCCCGCACGAGTTCGCGCGAGTCGGAGGGGGCGACCACCACCACGCGATGACCGCGCGTACACAGCTCGTCCGAGAGTCGCTCCACGAAGCGGTTCACCTCGTGGTGCTGCTCCCAGGGCCAGGGAGTGACCTGAGCTATAGAAAAGCCCACCCGAGGAGAGTATTGGGCGGGCGTGCCCGAACGGGCGCGTCCGCCTCAGCTACACGGAGATGCCCGCGACCTCGAATGCCTCGGCGCGGTCGAAGTACTCGGCGATGTAGGCGATTTTTCCGTCACGGAAGGCGAGCACGTGCGCGAGCTCCATCTCGATCGGGACTCCGCTACCCGCGCCGTGGCCGCTCAGGTGCACCCATACAAGGGCCTTGTCTCCGTTCACACGGATGTCGACGATCGTGACCCACAGGTCGGGGTAGGCGTCATGCCAGCGCTGGAACTGCACGCGGATCGCCTCCAGCCCGCGATGGACCTCGGAGTCGGGATCCTCGCGGGCGGAGCGGTACTCGCCGTCCTCGTGCCAGTGCCCGGCGTTCTCGTCGTCCGGCCAGGGGAGTGACCGGTCGCGCTCGTTGTAGCGGCGGTACCCGTCGACGACGAAGTCGATGACCGCCTGTGACACCGCTAGGTGTCGATCGTCGTCTCGGTCTTCGCCGGCGCCGGCGCCGGAGTCTGGCCCGGCAGCTTCGGCGCACCGCCGTAGGTGGCGATGAAGTCCTCGACCATGTCGCGCGCGACCGGGTCCGGGTGCTGCTCGGGCGGCGACTTCATCAGGTACGCGGAGGCACCGGTGATCGGCCCGCCGAGACCGTGGTTCAGCGCCAGCTTGCAGCAGCGGACAGCGTCGATCACGATGCCGGCCGAGTTCGGGGAGTCCCAGACCTCGAGCTTCGCCTCGAGCGTGAGCGGCACGTCGCCGAAGGCCTCGCCCTCGATCCGGATGTGCGCCCACTTGCGATCGGTGAGCCACGGCACGTAGTCCGAGGGGCCGATGTACACGTCGTCCTTGGGCAGCTCGTGGCCCATGACAGACGTCACGGCCTGCGTCTTCGAGATCTTCTTGGACTCCAGGCGCTCGCGCTCGAGCATGTTGTAGAAGTCCATGTTGCCGCCCACGTTCAGCTGCGACGTCCGCTTCATCTCGACGCCGCGCTCGAAGAAGAGGCGCGCGAGCATGCGGTGCACGATCGTGGCCCCGACCTGCGACTTGATGTCGTCGCCGACGATCGGGAGCCCGGCCTTGTCGAAGCGGGTGGCCCAGTAGTTCTCACCCGCGATGAACACGGGGATGCAGTTCACGAAGCCGCAGCCGGCCTCGATGATCTTCTCGACGTACCACTTGGTCGCCTCCTCGGAGCCGACCGGGAGGTAGGAGACGACGACGTCCGTCTTCGTCTCCTTGAGGATCTTCACGATGTCCGCGGTCTCGCCCGGGGCCTTCGTGATCTTCTCCTTGAGGTACTTGCCGAGACCGTCGTGCGTCATCCCGCGGTGCACGGGCACGCCGAGGTTCGGCACGTCGGAGAACTTGATGGTGTTGTTCTGGCCGGACCAGATCGCCTCGGAGAGGTCCTTGCCGACCTTGTCCTTGTCGATGTCGAATGCGGCGCTGAACTCGATGTCGCCCACGTGGTAGCCGCCGAGGTCCACGTGCATCAGGCCGGGCACGGAGGCGTCAGGATCGGCGTCCTTGTAGTACTCGACTCCCTGCACGAGGGAGGAGGCACAGTTGCCGACGCCGATGATGGCCACGCGCACCTTGTCGCTCTGGTAGCGAGAAGCGCCGTTGGAAGAAGTTGTCGAATCAGTCATCGAGAGGAAACACCCGCCAAGCTCGTTTGGGTTACACGGTGCCCGCTCCGCCGGCGAGCTGCCGACGGACGTGGAGCACCCTCTGAAGCGCGGTGAAGACGGTGAGCGCAGCCATCACGTAGATCGCCGGCTCGAGCAGGTCGAAGTCTGGCACAAGCTCACCGGCAGCGAACACCAGTCCCGCCGAGAGGATCACTACCCGGACCGCGCGAGAAGCGATCCCCACCTTGCCCCCTACGCCGAGCGCCTCCGCTCGCGCACGGGTGTAGCTCACCATGTAGGAGCCCACCACCGCGATCACCGTGGCGCCCACCGCGACGTCGTTGCCGTCCTGCGCGAACCAGACCGCGACGGCCGCGAGGACGATGCCCTCCTCCACACGGTCGAGCGTGGAGTCGAGGAACGCCCCGAACGGCGTGCCCTTGCCGGACATGCGCGAGTAGCGGCCGTCGAACATGTCGCAGAGCGAGCCGAGGATGAAGGCCACGCCCGCGAGGACGAAGTGGTGTTCGAGGATCAGGACGGCCGCGATCAGGTTGCCGATCAGGCCGGTCACGGAGATGGCGTTCGGCGTGAGCCTCGACTCGATCAGGCGGTCGCGGGCGAGCTCGCGCATCTCTCCGGCCGAGCGCGCTCCCTCACGGCCATTGCGTGCGCGCGCCCGGCGGGGGCGCGCGCGGATGTCGTCGCTCACGCGTGCGCCTTGGCCCCGGCGGTTCGCCAGGCCCAGGCCTCGGGCCGCGCGCGAGCGAATGCGGCGCTCGCCGCGTACGCCGAGACTGCCGCCACCAGCGCACCGAGCGCGGCGTCGAGCCAGAAGTGGTTCGCGGTGACCATCACGACGAAGGTCACGACGAGCGGATAGACGCCCCACAGGATCTTCAGCGCGCGGCGCTTGACCAGGAAGATCGCCGGGATGGCGATCATCAGGGCGAACGCCACGTGCATGCTCGGCACCGCGGCGAACGGGTTGTAGAGCACGTTCGCGCTCTGGTCGGCCTTCTCGCCCACGAACTCGGCGACCGAGTCGCTGAATCCCCACTCGGGCATGAAGCGCGGCGGCGCCGTCGGGTAGGCCATGTAGCCCACGAGCGCCAGCCCCATCGCGACCAGGAACATGTTGCGCACGAAGTAGTACGCGTGGTTGCGCGCGATGTAGAGCCAGATCAGGAACGTCGTGGTGATGACGAAGTGGGAGTTCACGTACATCCAGTTGGCGAACGTGAGGATCCACTCCTGTCCCTCCGCCCAGGCCTGGAGGCCGGGCTCGAAGAAGAGTCCCAGTGCGCGCTCGGCATCGACGAGGTTGCGCGCATTCTCGAACGCGAGGCTGGCCTGCCCGTCCACGATGCCGCGGACGATTCGGTACAGGTAGTAGGCGCCGGCGAACAGCGCGAGCTGGCGGATTGCGTCGAGCCAGCCGTTGGGCAGCCAGCGACCGCTCAGGCGCCAGACCCGACTCAGCTGAACCAGAACTGGATGGGAGCGGAGCACGGGCGTCTAGCCTAGCTAGGGCTCGCCTAGCCCGCAGAGTCGTCGCAGCGGCGGCCGCGTGAGATCAGCCGCTCGGGCGCGAAGCGGGTCGACATGTGCACGAAGCCGACCTTGTCCGCGATCACCTTCGTCCAGTCGCCGTACGGCTCGACGCACGCGTTCGACGCAAACCAATACGGAGTCCAACGCACCTTCACGATCGCCTCGCCCGGGCGCTTCACGTCCAACAGCAGCTCGTCCGACTGGAACTGCTCGAGCAGGATCCGCGCGTTCTTCTGCGAGATCACGAGCGGCGCCGCCAACAGCACCTCATACACCCGCCAGTCGTCCGACTTCCAACGCAGCCGCAGATACGGCAACCCCTTCTCGATCAAAGCGCGCTCCCCATACGAGCTCTTGTCCGGCTTCGCGCTCGGCAACGCCACATAACTGACGGCGTTGTCCGCCAGCCAACTCGCGTACGTGAGCCGGTTGAGGCCCTCGCGGTAGAAGATCGGGTTCAACTTCGTATCCAACTGACGCAACCAACCACGCGCGAGCGCCTGGTCCATCGCCACCTCCGATCCCTCCCAGTGCGAGCGCGTGAACGGGATCTCGATGCGGCGCTGGTCGGGCAGCCGGAAGAGGAACTCCTTCAGCGGCGTGAAGTAGTCGGACTTCGCGGCCGGGTCCTCGATGTACTTGATCACGTCGCGCACGGCGGGCGACCATTGCCATAGGGCCAGCGTGGCGAACCCGGCGGCCAGGAGCGGGAGCGCCCAGAAACGTTTCGTCCAGGGCCGGCCCCAGAGCGCGCACAGGAGCAGCGGGCCGCCGAACAGCGCGCCGAGGCGCACCGCGTTGCCGCCCATCGGCGTCTCGATCGCGAGTGCGAGCGTGGCGCCGAGGCCGTAGAGCACCGCGCCCCAGCGCAGCGCGCTCTGCTCGCGCGGCAGAACCAGAAGGCACGCCAGCGCGAAGATCGGAATCGGGACGTAGGCCGACGTCGGGAACGGCGCCCAGCCGCCCTCGGGGAATGCCCAGGCCATGAAGACCGGCGGGAAGAACGCCGCCGCGGCGATCGCCAGTCCCTCGGAGCGCTTGGGGCGGTCGGACCGCTCCGCGATCGCGTACGCCACGCCCGCCATCGCGAGGAACAGGCCAGCCACCGGGCTGCCGAGCGGGCAGAGGACCGCGAACAGGATTGCTAGCCAGTAGTGGCGGCGCTGAAGCGCAAGCAGCGCCGCGAGGCCGAGGGCCACTCCGATGGCGAACGGCAGCCGGCTCGTGAAGAGCAGCGTGGCGGTGGCGGCGCCGAACCAGATGGCGCCCCAGCGGGCGCGGTCGTCGCCGAACCAGCCGCGCACGAGCGGCGGGAACAGCGCGGCGGATGCCATGGCGGAGAGCGCCAGCGCGACCGGAGGCCCGAGCAGCCACGCAAGCGGCGGCGACAGCACGCTGTACGCCGGCGTGTGGTGGCCTCCGTACCACTGGCCGTTCCAGATCGTGAAGCCCTCCTCGCCGAACAGGTCGGCGCGGAAGGTGTGCGCCGCGAGGTCGACCGTGCGCGGCTGCCAGATCAGGTAGACGGTGGTGAAGATGAGGGCCACCACGATCGGCGCGGCCTTCCACGGATCGATGCTGCGCAACCAGCGCGCAGCCGAAGGCCGCCGGCGGTCGGACCGTGGCGTGTTCGGCGCCGTTTCCCCGGGCGTCCTGACTGGAGAGGAAGGCGGCGCCGTGGCGGCAGACGGCGCGTCGCGCAGCACGAGAGGGAACAGGCTAGCCGACCGCGAGGGACCGGATCGGAGGTTTGGCCCGCCGCATGGCCCCGTCAGCGCGGGGCGCTGTCGGGCACGGCCTCGGCCTCGTCCGTGGGTGCGGTCTGGCGCTCCACCGGCGCCGTGCGTCCCACGACGGTGCGATCACTCTTCGGCTTCTCCGTCGTGCGCGGGGGCGCGGGCGCAGGAGTGGCCTGCTGAGGGGCCGGTATGTACTCCTGCTGCACCGGTGTCTGCTCGACGATTTTCTTCACGGTCACGGGCCTGACCACCTTGGTCACCCGCACGACCTTGATCGGCCGGACCGGTGCCTCGGCGTGGGCGGGCGCCTGCTTGTGGAGACCGGCCACGAGCAGCACCACCGGGATCGCGAGGGCCCCGGTGGCCACGGCGCTCAGGCGGCTCATGCGCCTGCGGTGCGAGCCGGAGTGGAGACGCAGGCCTGCGGTACCCACCGTCTGCGAGATGCGCTCGCCGCGAGTGGTCTCCCACAGAGCCCGCTCGAAGGGGATCAGCGCAACGAGCAGCAGCTCGAAGCAGACCGTCCACGCCACGCCGCGGACGAACCACGACGTAACCGTGTCGACCCGGTCGAACAGGACCGGCCACCAGAGCAGGACGACGCCGGCAGACAGGCCGCCGGCAATGGATTTTGAGAGGAACTCGCGCACGCCCTCCATTCAATCGACGGAGAGGTGCATATCTTTAATAAGTTAGGAACGTTTTAGAAAGTCGGCCGTGCGGGCGATCAGCTCGGGGTTTCGGAGCCACGGCCAGTGTCCGCCGTGGACCATCTCGAGGGTGGTCTCGCCGCCCAGCGCTTCGGCCTGAGCGGGGCCGAATTCGGCGCCGATGTAGGGGTCGTCCTCGGGCCACAGGACGAGGGCGGGAGCGCGTACTTCGCCGAGCCGCTCGCCTGCCCGCGCGAGCACCTCGGGCGGCGCCGAGCGGTACAGCTTCAGGATCGCCCGCTGGGTGCCGTGGTCGAACGCGTCCCAGGCGTGGTCCGCGAGCTCGGCGGGCAGCTCGCGGCGAAGGCCCCAGCGGGTGGTGGCGCCCATCAGCAGCTCGCCGACCCCCGGAGTGCGCCAGCCGCGCGCCACGCGGTGCCAGCGGAAGCCGGGCAGGAACGGCACGACCGAGAACACCACGAGCCGCTCGACGCGCTCGGGGACGCGCTGGGCGAGGGCGAGCCCCACCGAGCCCCAATCGTGGACGACCAGCGAGAAGCGCTCGAGCCCGAGCTGGTCGACGAAGGCCTCGAGGAAGCGGTCGTACCCCTCGATCGAATAGTCGAAGTCGCCCGGCTTGGCGGACCTGCCGAATCCCGGCAGGTCGGGAGCGATCCCCCCGGTGCGCTCGAGGAACGGAACCCAGTCGTACGAGTGCGTCGGCACGCCGTGCAGGTAGAGGATCGGTGCGTCGCCGGCCTGGCGGTAGTGGACCTCGAGGCCGGCGACGTTCGCGCTGTGTTCGGTCACGTCCAAGGGCGAGCTTCATACCATCACCCGGCCATGGCCGACCGCCGCAGGGTTCGCAGGATTCTCGAAGCGCTCCGCAGGGAGTACGGGCGTCCCGTGCTGCGCCCGCACCGCGCCCCCGTGGACGAGCTGATCCTCACGGTGCTCTCGCAGAACACGAACGACCGCAATCGAGACGTTGCCTACGCGCGCCTGCGCGAGCGCTTCCCCTCCTGGGCCGAGGTAAGCGCCGCTCCCGTGGAGGAGGTGGAGGACGCGATCCGACCGGGCGGCCTGGCGCCGACGAAGGCGGTGCGCATCAAGCAGATCCTCGAGGCGTTGGACGACGACGACCTCGCGTGGATGGAGGACGCACCACTCGACGAGGCGCGCGACTACCTCTGCGCGCTCCCCGGGGTTGGCCGCAAGACAGCGGCCTGCGTGTTGCTGTTCTCGTACGGGCGGCCCGAGGTGCCGGTGGACACGCACGTGTATCGGGTGGGCACGCGACTCGGGCTGTGGCCGCAGGGCACGAATCTCGAGCACGCCCATGACGAGATGCTGCGGCTGGTGGACAGCCCGGAGGAGGCGTACGAGCTGCACGTGCTGCTGATTCGGCACGGACGCCGGACCTGCACGGCGCGCAACCCGGACTGCCCGGCGTGTCCGCTGAAGCGCATGTGTCCTGAGGGACGCCGCCGGCTGGCGGCCGCGCGCCGCGCCGAATGAGCGAGTCCAACCTCCGCCGGCTCTCCGAGCTGGCGCTGATCGGGATCGCCTCGGTCTGGGGCCTGACGTTCGTGATGGTTCAGGACGCGATCCGCGAGCTGCCGGCGATGGCCTTTCTCGCCTACCGCTTCATCCCGGCGGCCCTGATCGTCGCGGCGATCTTCCACCGGCAGCTGCGCGCCCTTCCAGCCGAGGGCTGGCGTGCCGGGCTCGTGATGGGCGTCTTCCTCACGGGCGGCTACGTGTTTCAGACGCTCGGCCTCGAGGAGACCACCGCCTCGAACACGGGGTTCATCACCGGGCTGTTCGTGGTCCTGACGCCAGTGCTCGGCGCCGTCTTCCTGGGGCAGCGCATCCCGACCACCGCGTGGGTGGCCGCGGGCGTCGCGATGTTCGGGCTCTGGCTCCTGTCCGGAGCGGGTGGCGACCTTGACCTGCGCGGCGACGGCCTCGTCTTCCTCTGTGCGATCTCGCTGGCCGCGCACATACTCGCCACGGCGAGCGCGGTGAGGCGCTTCGAGGTCGGCCCGCTGCTCGCCGTGCAGCTCGGCGTCGTGGGCCTCATCACGCTGGCGATCGGCGCGGCCGCGGGTCAGCTCGAGCCGCCGGAGGGGGCCACCGTGTGGTCGGCGCTGATCGTCACGTCGCTGATCGCGAGTGCGCTCGGGTTCTTCGTCCAGTCGTTCGCGCAGAAACACGCGCCGCCGGCTCGCACGGCACTGATCCTCGCGTCGGAGCCGGCGTTTGCCGGACTGTTCGGCTGGCTCCTGAACGACGAGCGCCTGACGGTGACCGGCTGGCTCGGCGCTGCGCTGATCATGGCGGCGATAGTGGCGGTCGAGATCGTGCCGCGGCTGCGTCCGCCGCGTCCGTTGCCCGAGGAGAGTTGAGACTCAGTCGATCGAGACGGCGTCCACCACGAACACGAGCGTCTCGTTCGGCGGGATGTCGGGCGGGTAGCCCTCGGCGCCGTAGCCCATCTCGGGCGGGATCGTGAGCATCCGCCGGCCGCCCTTCTTGATGCCGACGAGGCCCTTGTCCCAGCCCTCGATCACCATCCCAGCGCCGAGCTGCACGGGGAAGGGCTGCCCCGAATCCCACGACGAGTCGAACTCCAAGCCGTTCGAGAAGTTCATGCCCACGTAGTTCACGGTCACCGTGTCGCCGGGCTTGGCGGCCGGCCCCTTGCCCTTGACGATGTCCTGCTTCACGAGCTTGCGCGGCGGAATCCCCGTCGGCTTCGGGATCTCGGGCTTGGTGCTGGTGTCCTTGAGGGCTTCCTCCGAGGGGGCGGTCTCGGTCTGCGTGGCGGTTTGCTGTTGCGCGGCCCCGGCTGAGCCCTCGTCATCGTCGCCGCAGGCCGTTACGCCCAGAACGGCAAAGACAGCAATGAGGATCAGGACGGGGCGCAGCTTCAGGACGGGGCGCAGCATCGGCCGCGGCATCCTAGTGGGTGCCGCCAAAGGGGTCAGACCCCACCCCTGTGAACGGCGAAGACGATCTGCCATACTCGGACTTAGATTTCTTTCGATTCGACCAAGGAGAAGTACGGATGGGCAAGACGATCGGCATCGATCTGGGCACGACCAACTCGTGCATGGCCGTCCTCGAGGGCGGCGAGCCCACCGTGATCGAGAACGCCGAGGGCGCGCGTACAACCCCCTCGGTCGTTGCGTTCACGGAGGGCGGCGAGCGCCTCGTCGGCGCACCCGCCAAGCGGCAGGCTGTAACGAACCCCGAGAACACGGTCTTCTCGATCAAGCGCTTCATGGGCCGCAAGGAGGCGGAGGTCAAGGAGGAGGAGAAGATCGTCCCCTTCGAGGTCATTCCTGGCCCGAACGGCGACGCGCGTGTGAAGGCCGGCGGCAAGGAGTACGCCCCGCCTGAGATCAGCGCGATGATCCTCCAGAAGCTGAGGGCGGACGCCGAGGCGTACCTGGGCGACACTGTCGACAGCGCGGTGATCACCGTTCCCGCGTACTTCAACGACGACCAGCGCCAGGCCACGAAGGACGCCGGCAAGGTCGCCGGTCTCGACGTGAAGCGCATCATCAACGAGCCGACGGCGGCCTCGCTCGCCTACGGGCTCGACAAGGAGGACGACCAGAAGATCCTCGTCTTCGACCTCGGCGGCGGCACCTTCGACGTGTCGGTGCTCGAGATCGGCGACGGCGTCTTCGAGGTGAAGTCGACCGCGGGTGACAACCACCTCGGCGGCGACAACTTCGACAAGGCGATCGTCGACTGGCTCGTCAGCGAGTTCAAGAAGGCCGAGGGCGTTGACCTGTCGGCCGACAAGATGGCCCTCCAGCGCCTCTACCAGGAGGCCGAGAAGGCCAAGACCGAGCTCAGCTCGGCGCAGGAGACGCAGATCAACCTGCCGTTCATCACGGCGGTCGATTCGGTCCCGAAGCACCTGAACCAGCGGCTCACCCGCTCGAAGCTGAACGAGTTGACCGCGGACCTCGTGGACCGCGTCGTCGGTCCCACGAAGCAGGCGCTGAAGGACGCCGGTGCCGAGGGTGGCGCCAGCATCGACCACGTGGTCCTCGTCGGCGGCATGACGCGCATGCCGGCGGTGCAGGAGAAGGTCAAGGAGCTCACTGGCAAGGACCCGCACCGCGGCGTGAACCCGGATGAGGTCGTGGCCGTGGGCGCTGCCATCCAGGCGGGCGTGCTCGCCGGCGACGTGAAGGACGTGCTCCTTCTCGACGTGACCCCGCTGACTCTCGGCATCGAGACCAAGGGCGGCGTGATGACGAAGCTGATCGAGCGCAACACCACGATCCCGACCCGCAAGTCGGAGATCTTCTCGACGGCCGAGGACAACCAGCCGAGCGTGGAGGTCCACGTGCTCCAGGGTGAGCGCGAGATGGCCACGTACAACAAGTCGCTCGGCAAGTTCCAGCTCACGGGCATCCCGCCCGCGATGCGCGGCGTGCCGCAGATCGAGGTCACGTTCGACATCGACGCCAACGGCATCCTGGCCGTGGGCGCCAAGGACCTCGGCACGGGCAAGGAGCAGAAGATCGAGATCAAGTCCGGCTCGGGTCTCGCTGAGGAAGAGGTCGAGCGCATGGTGAAGGACGCCGAGGCACACGCCGAGGACGACCGCCGCCAGCGCGAGGTCGTGGAGGCCCGCAACGAGGCCGAGAATGCCGCGTACCAGGCCGAGCGTCAGGTGAACGACATGGGCGACTCGCTCGACACCGGCTCCAAGGAGGAGATCGAGGCGGCCATCAAGGACGTGCGCGAGAACCTCGAGTCGGACGACGTGGCGCTCCTGCAGCAGAAGACGCAGGCGCTCCAGGAGGCGTTCCACAAGGTCTCCGAGCAGATCTACGCGGCCGCCCAGCAGCAGGCCGCGGCAGCCGGCAACGGCGCCGCCGCCGAGGGCGAGGGCGCAACCGCGGACGCCTCCGACGAGGAGGAGGTCGTGGACGCCGAGGTGGTCGACGGCGAGGAGCGTTCGTAGCCGATGACGTTCGAGTCGGAGAAGACCGGCATCCCGCCGGAGGAGGAGCCCGTCACGTCACGCGACGAGGCGGGCGAGCCCTCCGGCGAGGAGGACCCGGCCAACGAGCAGCAGGGCATGGAGGACAAGGAGGCGGCCTCCGAGGAGCCCGAGGCGTCCGAGCAGCCCGAGGACTACCTCGCGCTGGCACAGCGCATCCAGGCGGACTTCGAGAACTACCGCAAGCGCGCTGCCCGTGAGGCAGCGGCTGCTGGTGAGCGCGCCAAGAGCGGGCTCATCCGTGAACTGCTGCCGGTGGTCGACAACCTCGAGCGCGCGCTCGTCTCCGCAGAGGAGGGCGAACAGCACCTCGCGCAGGGAGTTCGGTTGGTGCACTCAGAGCTGATTGCGGTGCTCGAAAGGAACGGCATCCAGCAGTTCGACCCGGCCGGCGACAAGTTCGACCCGGCGGAGCACGAGGCACTGTCCGTGAGGGAAGACGGCGAGCCCGGAGTGGTGCTCGACGTGGTGGAGAAGGGCTACCGGGCGAACGGCGCCGTGCTTCGTCCGGCGCGCGTGGTGGTCTCTGGCTGATGCCGACGGTGACGGACCCATACAGGACGCTCGGCGTCGACAAGAAGGCCTCCGACGATGAGATCAAGAAGGCCTACCGCAAGCTTGCCCGCAAGTACCACCCCGACACGAACCAGGGGTCCGAGTCGGCGGAGGAGCGCTTCAAGGAGGTCCAGGGCGCATACGCGATCCTGTCCGACCCCGAGAAGCGCAAGCAGTACGACTCCGGCGGCGGCATCTTCGGCGGCGGCTTCCCGGGCGGCGGTTTCGGCGGTCCGGGCGGAGGCGCCGGTGGCGGCTTCGGCGGCTTCGGCGACATCCTGTCCGACCTCTTCGGCGGCGCCGCGTCCGGGCGCACGCCGCGGCCGGAGCGAGGGCGCGATCTCGAGACCGACGTGCACGTGTCGTTCGAGCAGGCGATGGAGGGCGGCCAGGTCTCCGTGACCGTGCCGCTCGCGGCGCCCTGTCCCACCTGTCGGGGCACGGGAGCGAAGCCAGGAACTTCCCCGACGGTCTGCAGCCGCTGCCAGGGACGCGGCGTCGAGGCCGAGTCGCAGGGCCTCTTCTCGATCTCGCAGCCATGCCGCCAGTGCGGTGGAACCGGCACCGAGATCAAGGACCCCTGCCCCACCTGTCACGGCTCGGGCCAGACTCGTCAGGTGAAGAAGTACGCGGTGAACATCCCGGCCGGGGTGCGCGACGGGTCGCGGGTTCGGCTGAAGGGCAAGGGCGAGGCCGGGCCGCGCGGCGGCGCGCAGGGCGACGTGTACGTGATCACCCACGTGGCGGAGTCCCCAATCTTCAAGCGGCGCGGCGACAACCTCGAGGTGGAGGTGCCGATCACGATCCCGGAGGCGATCAAGGGCGCCACGATCGAGGTGCCCACGCTCAGCGGCACCAAGCGCATCCGAGTCCCCCCGGGCACGCAGCACGGCACGGTCCAGCGCCTGCGCGGCGAAGGGCCGCCGAAGCTCGGCGGCCGCGGCCGCGGAGACCTGCGCTACCGCCTCCTGATCGACGTGCCAAGCTCGCTCTCGAAGGAGCAGGCCGAGGTCGTCGATGAGCTTGCCACGGTGATCAACGGCAACCCGCGCGAGGGCCTCCTCTCGCAGCGGAGCTGAGGCGGCAGGTGCCCGAAGCCCCGGACAGCGGTCGCGGCGTCTACATGATCTCGGTCGCCGCCGAGCTCGCGGGCATGCACCCGCAGACGCTGCGCATCTACGAGACGCGCGGGCTGATCACCCCTAAGCGCTCGCCGAAGAACACGCGCCTGTACTCCCAGGACGATGTGGAGCGCCTGCGCCGGATCCAGGAGCTCACCAGCTCGCTCGGGATGAACCTCGCGGGCGTCGAGCGCGTGTTCGAGCTCGAGGAGGAGATCGAGCGCATGCGCCGCCGGATGCGCAACCTCGAGCGCCAGGCCGAGCGAGTGCGCGACGAGCTGAGCCAGGAGCTCGACCGCGTCAGGCGGTCGCTGAAGCACGAGCTGGTTCTCTACCAGCCTCCCTCGGAGGCGCTCACGCCGCGCAAGCCGGGAGAGCGCACCACGCGCATCCAGGTCCGCCGCCCGAGCTAGCGTCGCGTAACGCCGAGCGGCTCTAGAACGCGCTGTGCCAGAGCAGCGCGGCGCTCCGTCCCACCACAAAGGCGGCCACCGCCTCGTACAGCCGGGCGCCCTGTTCGCTCTGGGCCTGCTCGCGGCGCCAGGCCATCAGCGGATCCCAGTTCGTCGCGAGCCGCCTGACCGCGTAGAACGACTCGCGGCGCGTGGTGGTGCCTCCGGGTGCCTCGTCCATGTGGACGAGGCCCTCGCTGGCATATGCGCCATCGCCGTTGTCGCGCAGCGTCACGAAGACCTGCTCGGCGCCGGCCTCGCCGAGGTCCAGAAGCGCTTGCGTCAGGTACGCGGCCTGAGCCACATCTCCACCCGTGAAGCTCGGATCGACCTGGAACGCCGGGTCAGCGGGGTAACCGAGCTCCGTGATCCAAAGCGGCCCCTTGAAGCCGCGATCGCCGAGCCACGCGCGGAACTGCTGATATCGGTTCACCACGGGCGCAACCGGCCCGCGGAGGTGCACGTTCGCGATGTCGAACTTGTGGATCGCGTCCGTCCCCGGCGTTGCGAACATTCGCTCGAGCCAGGCGGGGTCCTTTGGGCTCGAGATTCCGCCGAGCACCACCCTGGCGTCCGGCACGCGCGCCTTGATTCCGTCATGAGCGGCGCTCAGCATCGCCGCGTATTGCTCCGGCGTGCCCGTGAACGCCCAGTCGGCGTCCGGCTCGTTCAGGATCTCCCAGTGCCGGATCGTGTCCTGCGCGTGCTCGGCGATCTCGCCCGCCAGCCGGCCGAACTCCGCGGTGTCGGCGACCGCGCAGCGGCCGGGGTCGGGCCCAGTGGGGCAGGTGGAGATGTAGGCGGGCGGCGCGAGCAGCAGGCCGAGCACCCGTAGGTGGTGCTTCCTTGCGAGCTCCATCACCTCGTCGAACTGCGTCCAGTCAGGGTCGTCGGGTGACCCACCGCCCTGGCCCTTGAAGATTCCACTCATCTCGATGTCCACGCGGATGAAGTCGGCTCCCACCGCCTCCGCCTCGGCGAAAATGCGTTCCTTGTTCGCATCTGCCGTGCAGCACGTGTAGACCATCGCGTGCGCCGAAATGGGGCTGGCGTGCGCCGGGCTGGCCATAGCGAGCACGCCGAACGCGACGACAAGGCGCAAATTAACCCTAAGAACTCGCACAACAACCGCTCCAGGGTGTACAAGAACCCGGGATGACCCATAACGGGGACGCTGCCGTGCGCCTCGACGGAGCTCGCAAGACGTACGGCGAGGTCGTCGCGGTGGACAGGGTCGACCTGGACATCCTGGAGGACGAGTTCTTCACGTTCCTGGGACCGTCCGGATCGGGGAAGACGACGTGCCTGCGAATGATCGCGGGCTTCGAGCGGCCTGATGAAGGAAGGGTAGAGCTGGGTGGCCGCGACGTGACCGACCTCCCTCCCTACGAACGCGACGTCAACACCGTCTTTCAGGACTACGCGCTCTTTCCTCACATGACAGTGGGCGAGAACGTGGAATACGGGCTCCGGATCGCGAAGGTCGGCAAGGCGGAGCGCCGCCGGCGCGCCACCGAGACACTCGACCTGGTCAGGCTCTCGGGCTACGAGGGACGCCGTCCCGGCCAGCTCTCGGGCGGCCAGCGGCAGCGCGTGGCGCTCGCGCGTGCCCTCGTGAATCGTCCGCGGGTGCTGCTCCTCGACGAGCCGCTCGGCGCGCTCGACCTGAAGCTGCGCCAGCAGATGCAGCAGGAGCTGCGCTCGATCCAGGGCGAGGTGGGCATCACCTTCGTGTACGTGACCCACGACCAGGAGGAGGCGCTCACGATGAGCGACCGCATGGCCGTGTTCGCGGACGGACGGATCGAGCAGGTGGGCCCGCCCGCGGAGGTCTACGAGCACCCGGCGAACGAGTTCGTCGCGGGGTTCGTGGGCGTGTCGAACATCGTCGAGCGCGGAGGGGAGCGCTTCACGATCCGCCCCGAGAAGGTGCGGATCCTCGACGAGGCGGATGCAGTGAACGGGCTACGGGTCGAGGAGGGCCGGATCCGAGACGTCTCGTACGTCGGGATGGTCACCCGCTTCGTGGTCGAACTGGACAAGGGCGGCGAGCTACAGGTCGTCCGCCAGAACCTCGAGATGTCCTCGCAGGAGGCGCTCGAGCAGAGGGGGCGGCGGGTGCGCGTCGGCTGGCACGGCGAGCACGCGTACGCCATCTCGGACTCGCAGGAACAACCCCCAGAGGAGGGACCCAAGTGAGCACAAAACTCCGACAAGGGCATGGCTGCGCGTCGGGCAACGCCCGGCGCTTGCCCCACGGCCGATGGCTGGCCTTCGCCGTCCTGACGCTTGCGCTGGCCGCGTTCACAGCGGCCGGTTGCGGCGGCGACGACAGCGACGGCGGCAGTGCCGGCAGCGGCGACGAGAGCGCCGCGCTGAAGAAGGTGGGCAAGGGCGAGGGGGAGGTGAACCTGATCGCCTGGGCCGGGTACGTCGAGGACGGCTCGACCGACCCGAAGGTGGACTGGGTCTCGGACTTCGAGCAGGAGACCGGCTGCAAGGTCAACGTGAAGCTCGGCAACACCTCGGACGAGATGGTCACGCTGATGCGGACCGGCCAGTACGACGGCGTGTCGGCGTCCGGTGACGCCACCCTGCGGCTGATCGCGGGCGGCGACGTGGATCCGGTCAACACCGACCTGATCCCGAACTACAAGGACGTGTTCGAGGGCCTGAAGGACCAGCCCCACAACACCGTCGACGGCGTGAACTACGGCGTTGCACATGGCCGTGGCGCGAACCTCCTGATGTTCAACAAGGACGTCGTGAAGCCGGCGCCGGACTCGTGGTCCGTTGTCTGGGGCGGCGAGGAGAGCCAGCCCTACAAGGGCAAGATCACCGCGTACGACAGCCCCATCTACATCGCCGACGCGGCGGTCTACCTGAAGGCGACACAGCCGGATCTCGGGATCGACAACGTCTACGAGCTGGACGACAAGCAGTTCCAGGCAGCCGTCGACCTGCTCAAGCAGCAGCGTGAGGTGATCGGCGAGTACTGGTCCGACTACACGAAGGAGCAGGCGGCGTTCACGTCCGGCGACTCCGTGGCCGGCACCACCTGGCAGGTGATCGCCAACCTGGTCCAGGGCGACAAGAAGTCGCCGCCGGTGGAAGCGATCCTGCCGAAGGAGGGCTCAACGGGATGGTCCGACACCTGGATGATCTCCTCCGAGGCCAAGAACCCGAACTGCATGTACATGTGGATGAACCACATCATCAGCCCGCAGGCGAACGCTGACGTGGCTGAGTGGTTCGGGGAGGCCCCAGCGAACAGCAAGTCCTGCGCTCTGACCGTCGTGAAGGATCACTGCAAGATCTTCCACGCGGAGGACGAGGCGTACTTCGACAAGGTGGCCTACTGGACGACGCCGCGCAAGGAGTGCGGCGACGATCGCGGGGCCACCTGCATGGACTACTCCGAGTGGGTCAAGGCCTGGACGGAGATCAAGGGCTGATGTGGGGCAAGCCGCGGGCACGCGGCGCAGCCATGCATTTCCCCTTGATGAATTGAGCTGGCCGCTGTAGCCAGATACCTCTGGCGCCGGCCCCGCCTTCAGCTGAGCTTGCTGTTGGCGGGGCCGGTCGGCTGGCTGCTGATCGCGTACCTGGGTTCGCTCGCGGTCCTGTTCGCCGCGTCGCTCTGGCAGCTCGACGACTTCAGCGGCGAGATCGTCCAGGACCCCGGGTTCCAGAACTTCAAGGAGCTGATCGAGACCCCGGTCTACCGGGACATCGTCGTGCGCACGGTGCTGATCGCCGCGCTCGTGACGATCACGGACATCATCCTCGCCTTCCCGATTGCCTTCTACATGGCGAAGATCGCGTCGCCCCGCATGCGCGCCCTGCTCGTGGTGGCGGTGCTGATGCCGCTCTGGTCGAGCTACCTGGTGAAGGTCTACACCTGGCGGATCATGCTTCAGAACGAGGGCATCGTGAACTGGGCGCTCGACCCGTTCGGCCTCCACGGTCCCGGGTTCGGGAACGTGGCCACGTGGCTCGTGTTCTCGTACCTGTGGCTGCCGTTCATGATCCTGCCGATCTACGCGGGACTCGAGCGGATCCCGAACTCCATGCTCGACGCGTCCGGTGACCTCGGCGGCAGGCCGTGGATGACCTTCCGCCGCGTGGTGATGCCGCTGGCGCTGCCGGCGGTGGTTGCCGGCTCGATCTTCACCTTCTCGCTCACGCTGGGCGATTACATCGCGCCGACGCTCGTGTCGAGCACGCAGTTCATCGGCAACGTGGTCTACGCGAACGTCGGCATCGCGAACAACCTGCCGCTCGCCGCGGCGTTCGCGACGGTGCCCGTGGCGATCATGCTCGTGTACCTCCTGATCGCGCGCCGCCTCGGCGCGTTCGAGTCGCTATGCCGCCCTGTCAGGAGGCCCGGCTGATGCACATCTCGCCGGGAGTGCGCTGGGTCCTGCGGATCGGTACCGCGATCACGCTCGCGTTCATCTACATCCCGCTGATCGTGATCGCGCTCTACGCGTTCAACGAGTCGCGCTCGCAGGCGTGGCCGATCGACGGCTTCACGCTCGAGTGGTTCGACCGCGCCCTGAACAACCCGGGCGTGCGCGACGCGTTCTGGACCTCGATGAAGGCGGCAGTTGGGGCCACGGCGGTGGCATTGCTGCTGGGCACGCTCGCCGCGCTGGCGGTCTCGCGCTACCGCTTCTTTGGCCGCGAGTCGATCTCGTTCCTGATCATCCTGCCGCTCGCGCTGCCGGGCATCGTGACCGGCATGGCGCTCAACTCGACCTTCACGCAGGTGCTCGGAATCGACCTGTCGCTGTTCACCGTGATCGTGGGGCACGCCACGTTCTGCATCGTCGTGGTGTTCAACAACGCGGTGGCCCGGCTGCGGCGCAGCGGCACGTCGCTCGAGGAGGCGTCCATGGACCTGGGCGCGAACGGCTGGCTGACGTTCCGCCACGTGACCTTCCCAACGCTGCGGACTGCGCTCGTCGCCGGCGGCCTGCTCGCGTTCGCGCTGTCGCTCGACGAGATCATCGTCACCACCTTCACGATCGGGAACGAGCAGACGCTGCCGGTCTGGATCTTCGCCAACTACGCGCGGCCGAACCAGCTGCCGATCGTGAACGTGGTCGGGCTCATGGTGATCCTGCTGTCGATCATCCCGGTGTACTTCGCGAACAGGCTCTCGCAGGACCCGCTGGGTACGCGCGCCGGTCCCGCGCCGGCGGGCGGTGCCGCCGCCGCAGCAGCGCGCTGAGGCCCGGCACGCATTGTTAAGGGGTCAGACCCCTTAAGCGTGTTAGACTTAGATTTTCTATGCAAGCTGATCGATTCACCGTCAAGTCGCAGGAGGCGCTTGCGGCCGCGCAGCGGCTCGCTGGCACGCGCCGCAACCCGGAGGTCGCGCCGCAGCATCTGCTGCTCGCGCTCCTCGAGCAGGAGGGCGGCATCGTCGTGCCCGTGCTGCGCCGCGCCGGTGCCGATCCCGAGCGCGTCCGCCGGCTCGCGAACGAGGCGCTCGACGCCCAGCCTACGGTCAGCGGAGACGCAAGCGCCCCCGCGCTTGGCCAGGATCTGATCCGCCTCCTCCAGCACGCCGACGAGGAGGCGCGCGGGATGGGCGACGAGTACGTCTCGACCGAGCATCTCCTGCTCTCGCTCGCCGGCGAGCCCGCGATCGACGTGGGCGCAGCGCGCGACCAGCTCGCCGAAGCCGTCGAGCAGGTGCGCGGCCCCCACCGCGTGACCGACCAGAACCCCGAGGACCGCTACCAGGCGCTCGAGCGCTTCGGGCGCGACCTCACCGAGGCGGCCGAGCAGGGCAAGCTCGACCCGGTGATCGGGCGCGACGACGAGATTCGGCGCGTGATCCAGGTGCTGTCCCGGCGCACGAAGAACAACCCGGTTCTGATCGGCGAGCCCGGCGTGGGCAAGACCGCCATCGTCGAGGGGCTCGCCCGGCGGATCGTCTCGGGCGACGTGCCCGAGTCGCTGCGCGACCGGCGCGTGATCGCGCTCGACATCGGTGCGCTGATCGCCGGCGCCAAGTACCGCGGCGAGTTCGAGGACCGCCTCAAGGCGGTTCTGAAGGAGGTCGCCGAGGCCGAGGGCCGCATCATCCTGTTCCTCGACGAGCTGCACACGATCGTCGGTGCCGGCGCCGCCGAGGGCGCCGTCGACGCCGCCAACCTGCTGAAGCCGATGCTCGCGCGCGGCGAGCTGCGCGCCGTTGGCGCCACCACGCTCGACGAGTACCGCAAGCACATCGAGAAGGACGCCGCGCTCGAGCGCCGCTTCCAGCCCGTGTACGTGGAGGAGCCGAGCGTCGAGGACGCAATCGCGATCCTGCGCGGGCTCAAGGAGCGCTACGAGGTGCACCACGGAGTGCGCATCCAGGACTCCGCGATCATCGCCGCGGCCACGCTCTCGCAGCGCTACATCGCCGATCGCTTCCTCCCCGACAAGGCAATCGACCTGATCGACGAGGCCGCGTCACGGCTGCGCATCGAGATCGACTCCATGCCGACTGAGATCGACGAGGTCGAGCGGCGCATCCAGCAGCTCGAGATCGAGCTTCAGGCGCTGAAGAAGGAGAAGGACGACGCGAGCGCCGCGCGCCGCGCCGCCATCGAGCGCGACCTTGCCGACCTGCGCGAGCAGTCGAACGAGATGAAGGCGCACTGGCAGGGCGAGAAGGAGGCCATCGAGGCCATTCGCTCGGTGAAGGAGCGCCTCGAGCAGGCTCACCGCGAGGCCGAGCGCGCCGAGCGCGACGCCGACCTCCAGCGGGCCGCGGAGCTCCGCTACGGCGAGATCCCCAAGCTCGAGGAGGAGGTCATCGAGCTCGAGTCACGGCTGGCGTCGATCCAGTCCGACACCACCTTCCTGAAGGAGGAGGTCGACGACGAGGACGTGGCCGAGGTCGTGGCCAAGTGGACCGGCATCCCGGTGTCGAAGCTGATGGAGGGCGAGGTCGCGAAGCTCATCCACATGGAGGAGCGCCTGCACGAGCGGGTGATCGGCCAGGACGAAGCCGTCGAGGCGGTCTCGAACGCGCTGCGACGCTCGCGCGCCGGCCTTCAGGACCCGAACCGCCCGATCGGGGCGTTCCTCTTCATCGGGCCCACCGGCGTCGGCAAGACCGAGCTCGCTCGCGCGCTCGCCGAGTTCATGTTCGACTCGGAGGAGGCGATCGTCCGGATCGACATGTCGGAGTACATGGAGAAGCACTCCGTGTCACGGCTCGTGGGCGCGCCCCCCGGCTACGTCGGCTACGACGAGGGCGGCCAGCTCACCGAGGCAGTCCGCCGCCGGCCCTACTCGGTGGTGCTGCTCGACGAGCTCGAGAAGGCCCACGTCGACGTCTTCAACGTGCTGCTCCAGGTGATGGACGACGGCCGTCTCACGGACGGCCAGGGCCGCACCGTCGACTTCAAGAACACCGTCGTGATCATGACCTCGAACGTGGCCGGCGGCCTCGATGGCGTCCGTGCCACCTTCAAGCCCGAGTTCGTGAACCGCCTCGACGAGATCGTGGAGTTCCACCAGCTCACCCGCGAGGAGATCAGCCAGATCGTGGACCTCCAGGTGGCGAAGCTGATCGCACGGGTGCGCGAGCGCGGCGTGGAGGTCGAGCTGAGCGATGACGCGCGGACGCTGCTCGGCAACCTCGGCTACGACCCGACCTACGGCGCGCGTCCGCTCAAGCGGGTGATCCAGAAGCAGCTCGTGGACAAGCTCGCGCTGAAGCTGCTCGAGGGCGAGTTCAAGCAGGGCGACCGCGTCATCGTGGACGCGGCCGACGGTGAGCTCTCGTTCGCGAAAGCCAGCGCGGCAGCCGAACCCGCCGTCGCCTAGAACCGAACTGCGCGGAGAAAAGCCGGCGCTCGAAACGTTGTCCTTGTGTGGGGCACGGATGCCGATTCAGCGCCGGCCTGGCCGGCGCAGCCCTCACGGCCCTCCTTGCCGTGCCCGCCGTGGCGAGCGCTCACGGTCCCGAGGTGCGTGACCGAGTCTGGGCGACCACCCCGCCAGGGGCGATGCGGGCCGCCGCCGCGTCCCACGGCCGCACCTACCTGACCGCAAGTGCGGACGCCCAACCCGTGCAGGTGTTTCGCTCCTCGGCACCGGACCCGGCGGCAGACCAGGCGCTCGTGGACTTCCTCGGCACACTCGTCCACGGCAGCGAGCTGGGCGCGCTCCGGGTTCAGGTGGGGGCTCCCGCAGAGATCAACGAGAGCTGCGGGGGTGGCAGGGTCGTGGCCTGCTACGCCGTCGGCGCGAATCGGATGTACGTACCCGACCAGGCCGTCGAGGGCGCACCTCTCGAGTACGTGCTGGCGCACGAGTACGGACATCACATCGCGTCATGGCGTTCCAATGCGCCATGGGACGCCGTTGACTGGGGGCCGAAGTACTGGGCGAGCGCAATGCGAGTGTGCACACACGTGCATGAGGGCGAGCTCTTCCCGGGGAATCAGGAGGCGCACTATCTGGATGATCCTGGCGAGGGCTTTGCGGATTCCTACGCGCATATCAGCCATCCGAGCGTGCCCTGGCAATTCAACGCGCTCATGAGGCCGAGCGACGCCGGGTTCAGCGCCATCCGGCGCGACGTCCTGCGGCCGTGGGCGGGCCCGCGCAAGCGGACTTTCCACGGCAGGCTCGGGCCCCACCGGCAGGTTCACACATTTAGGCTGCGGCTCCGGCTGGACGGGAACGTCCAGCTCGCGCTGCGCGGCCGCCCGGGCCTCCGCGCTCAGGTGGAGCTGCGCGCCCGCAGCTTCGCAACCGCGGAAACACTGGGCGCGGGACGACGGCGCGGCTTCGGCGTCGAATGGTGCCGGCGCCAGCGGGTCGAGCGTTTGAGCGTGATCGTCCGTCGGCGTGCTGGCGCCGGACCGTTCGCGCTTCGGGTGACCTGGCCCGGGTGACCGCGGCCCGGACGGGCATCCGCTCGGCGTAGGATCCTCGCGATGGAACCGCGCGAACTCGCCCTCTGGCACGCCCGCGGCCGTCAGCTCGTGGGCGCCGCCTTCGTGCTCGCCCCGGGCCTTGCCGGCAGTGCGTGGATCGGGAGCGACGCGCGGCGGCGTCCCGTGAAGGTGCTCGCCCGCGCGTTCGGCGCGCGTGACCTTGCGATCGGGCTCGGCATCGTCATCGCCCTCGACCGCGGAACCCCGGTGCGCGGCTGGATCGAGGCCGGAACGCTGTCGGACGGGATCGACACCGTGGCCAGCCTGCTCGCCGGCAGCTCGATCCCGCCGGCCATCCGCTGGCCCTGCGTGGCACTGGGCGCCGGCTCAGCGGCTCTGGGCGCGTACCTCGCGCCTCAGCTCGACGAGGCGGACGCCATCCCGGGGGAGACGCCCGAGGCGGCGCTCACCGGCCACCCCGCACAACGTTGATCGGGTAAGTCGTCTTCACCGCGCGGTTCGCCCGGTAGCGGCGGAAGGTGTCGAACTGGATCTTGTGCCGGCCGAGGCGCGCGCTCCTCGGCAGCAGCCGCCGCCGAGCGCTCAGGTTGTGGCACGCGCCCTTCAGTCGGCCGATCCTGAGGTGTCGCTTCGAGCGCTTGTGGATCACGTGCGCCCAGAGGGTCCTCCCCGTGGTGAACCCCCGTGCGCTGATCCGGAAGCGCCGCGACACCGGTCCAGTGCGGGGCGACAGGCCGACCCCGACGGAGCTCACGGTCACCTGCACCGACGCACTCATCCCCTGATTGGTCGAGTCGGTGGCCGTGTAGGTGCGCACCTGCCTGGGCTGATCCTGGAGAAGTCGGAGGCTGGCGTCGAAGCGGCCGGCCGCGTCCGCGGGAATGGATGCGACGAAGATGTTGTCCCGACTCAGGTTGAGCAGGTTCGAGGGCGTGAAGTCGGCCCCGATGAAGTGGACCGTCTCGCCCGAGCGGTAGCACGACTTCGCGGGTTTCGTGGTGAGCGAGGCCGCTTGCGCGGCGGAAGGTGCGGCCAGGGTCGCAATTGCCACCGCGATGGCCAGTGGGCGAGTCATGCGGAGAGGGTACATTCCGCGCCGACGCACTCCATAGAAAGGACCCTCCGTGCCCACCTTCGTGATGCTGAGCACCCTGACGCCCGAGGGCGTGCAGACCCTGAAGAGCAATCCTCAGCGGATCCGCGAGGTCAACAAGGAGATCGAGCAGCTCGGTGCGACGGTGACCGCCCAGTGGGCCGTGCTCGGGCAGTACGACTTCGTGAACGTCGTCGAGGCGCCCGACGAGAAGACCATCGCGCGCGTCTCGATGGAGCTCGGCTCGCGCGGCACCGCCCACTACGAGACCCTCTCCGCGATCCCCGTGGACGACTTCATCTCCGCGCTTTGAGCGAGCGCGTCCTCGTGGTCGGGGCGGGCGGGCGCGAGCACGCGATCGTCCGCACGCTCCAGCGCAGCCCTCGGGCGCCCGAGGTCCTGTGCACCCCCGGCAACGCCGGCATCTCGCGCGACGGCGTGGAGTGCCTTCCTGACGGCGACGTGGTTGCGGCCGCCCAGGAGCGCGAGGTCGACCTCGTGGTTGTGGGGCCCGAGGCCCCGCTCGTGGCCGGCCTCGTGGACGCGCTGAGCGCGGCGGGCATCCGCGCGTTCGGACCGACGCGGGCCGCCGCGCGGATCGAGGGGTCGAAGGCCTACGCCAAGGAGCTGATGCGCGACTGCGGCGTGCCGACCGCCGCGCACGTGATGTTCCGCGACCGCGACGAGGCCGCCGCCCACCTCGCGTGCGCGTCGTATCCGGCGGTGCTGAAGGCGGACGTGCTGGCGGCGGGCAAGGGAGTGATCATCGCGAAGGACGAGCGCGAGGCGCGCGAGGCGATCGACGTGTTCTTCGGCGAGAAGCGCTTCGGCGAGACCGAGGTGGTGCTCGAGGAGTTCCTCGAGGGCGAGGAGCTCTCGCTGCTTGCGCTCTGCGACGGCGAGCGCGCCGTTCCGCTCGCGCCCGCGCAGGACTACAAGCGCATCTTCGACGGCGACGAGGGTCCCAACACCGGCGGCATGGGCAGCTACTCGCCGGTTCCAGGGATCGACGCGGAGCGCACGCGCGAGATCGCGGCACAGGTCCATCAGCCCATCGTGGACGAGCTGCGCCGGCGCGGCACGCCCTTCCACGGAGTGCTGTACGCGGGGTTGATGATCGCCCCGGACGGCGCCGTGAAGGTGCTCGAGTACAACGCCCGCTTCGGCGATCCCGAGACCCAGGCCGTGCTCCCGCGGCTGCGCTCGGATCTGCTCGAGCTGCTCGAGGCGTCGAGCACGCCCGGGGGTCTGGCCGGGGTGGAGCCCGAGTGGTCGAGCGACTGGGCCGTGACGGTCGTGCTCGCCTCCGGCGGCTACCCGGAGTCCTCGTCGACGGGCGACGTGATCTCCGGCCTCGATGCGGTGGACGGCGCCGATGTGTTCCACGCCGGGACCGCCGAGCGCGACGGCGAGGTGGTGACCGCGGGCGGCCGCGTGCTGAGCGTGACGGGCCTGGGCGCGACCCCCGGCGAGGCGCGCGACCGGGCCTACGCGGGAGCGGAGCGCATCGAGTTCGACGGACGTCAGATCAGAACCGACATTGCCGCCCGCGCGGTGGATAAGGTCGAGGTGTGAGCGGCACCGAGGAGTTCACCGCCGTCTCCGAGAGCGCACCGCCGGAGACCGAGGTCGAGCATCAATTCGACGAGCTCGACGTGGACGATGCCCCGCAGGTGGGCATCGTGATGGGGTCGAAGTCGGACATGCCGCTGATGGAGAAGGCCGCAGACGAGCTGGAGGAGCGCGGCATCCGCCACGAGATGCGCGTGATGAGCGCGCACCGAGATCCAGACACGGTGGCGGACTACGCGAAGAACGCGCGCATGCGCGGCCTGCGCGTGATCATCGCGGGCGCGGGCCTGGCCGCGGCGCTCCCCGGCGTGGTGGCCGCACACACGGACCTGCCGGTGATCGGCGTGCCGCTCACCTCGAAGACCTCGATCGGCGGCGGCCTCGACGCGCTGCTCGCGATCGCGCAGATGCCGCCGGGCGTGCCGGTGGCCACGGTGGGGGTCGACAACCCCAAGAACGCCGCCGTGCTGGCGGCGCGCATCCTCAGCGCGTGACGGCCCCGTGATCGAGCGCTACACCCGGCCGGAGATGGGTGCGGTCTGGTCGGAGCGGCGCAAGTTCGACACCTGGCTCCAGGTGGAGCTGGCCGTGGTGGACGTGCTCTCCGAGCAGGGCGTGGTCCCGGAGGAGGACGCCGCCACGATCCGCGACCGGGCCTCGTTCACGGTCGAGGAGGTGAAGGAGCGCGAGAAGGTCACCGACCACGACGTGGCCGCCTTCGTGGACGTGGTGGCCGGCTCGGTCGGCGACGCGGGCCGCTGGGTTCACCACGGACTGACTTCGTCGGACGTGCTCGACACCGCTCTCGGCCTTCAGCTCTCGCAGGCCGGGATGATCCTGGTGGGCGGCGCGGCGGACTACAAGGCCGCCCTGATTCGCCGCGCGCGCGAGCACGTGAACACGATCTGCGTGGGCCGCACGCACGGCGTGCACGCGGAGCCCACCACATTCGGCGTAAAGCTCGCCGGCTTCGCCTTCGAGGCGCACCGCAACCTGATCAGGTTGGAGCGGGCGGTCGAGGGCGTGTCGGTGGGAGCGCTCTCGGGCGCGGTCGGCACCTACGCCGCGAACGGCCCCGAGGTCGAGGAGGCCGTGCTGAAGCGGCTGGGCCTCGCGCGCGAGGACGTCTCCACACAGGTGGTGCCGCGCGACCGCCACGCGGAGTTGCTCGAGGCGATCGCGCTTGCGGGCGCAGGGCTCGAGCGCTTCGCCACCGAGGTCCGCCACCTCCAGCGCACCGAGGTCCGGGAGGTCGAGGAGCCGTTTCGCGCGGGCGCGCAGAAGGGCTCGTCGGCGATGCCGCACAAGCGCAACCCGATCGTCTCCGAGCGCATCGCCGGGATCGCGCGGCTGCTGCGCGGCTACGCGCAGGCTGGACTCGAGAACGTGGCGCTTTGGCACGAGCGCGACATCACGCACTCGTCGGTCGAGCGCGTGACGCTTCCGGATGCCACGACGCTGCTCGACTACGCACAGCATCTGGCGATCCGCGTGGTCGATGGCATGACGGTCCACGAGGAGCGCATGCGCGAGAACCTGAACGCCACGCACGGGGCGCTCTATTCGCAGCGCGCGTTGCTCGCGCTGGTGGAAGCGGGGCGCTCGCGCGACGACGCGTACCGCACGGTCCAGGAAGCCGCGCAGCGGGCCTGGAGCGAGGGCATCGAGTTCCGCGAACTGCTTGCCGAGGCCGCGCCCGAGCTCGACCTCGACACGGTGTTCGACCCGGCCGCATTCGTGCGGCATGCGCCGGCGATCGTGGGACGGCTGGACCGCATCGCCTGAACGCGCCTGTTTGCGGGCGTCCAGCCGGCCGCGCGCAATCTAATGGCCTCAGGGTGCCGCCGCCGATGGAAACAGGGTGGACCCACGCATCGACGCCGCAGCGCGGCGCCGTAAGCGGCGTCGCAAGACCAAGCCCCGCTGCGTAACGCCGCGCAAGCGTCGCACGCGCGCGAAGAAACGCGCTCGCAGCGCGGTGGTGGAGTCGCCGTATCCGCAGCGCCGGCCGCGCGCCGGCTCGGCCGGTGGCCGCCCCGAGGTCGAGAGCGCAGCCAAGCGCCGCCGGCGCCACGCGCGCGCGTGCGTCAAGAAGAGGAAGCGGCGGCCGAAGCGCAAGGTTCCGCTCCAGCCTGTGCCGCCGGCGCCCACCCCTCCGGGCCCGCCGCCGCCGGCGGAGTTCAGCCTCACCAGCCCGATCGGGATCTACTCCGGCAACTTCGGCGTGCGCGAGGCGGAGCGCCTCCTCTGGCGCGCCGGCTTCGGCCCCTCGCCGGGCCACGCCGAGTTCCTAGCCGCCGTGGGTCTCCACCGAGCGGTGGCGGCGCTCACCCGGCCGTCCGGTCCGGCCACCCTCACCGGTGCCGCGCCGACCGACGAGGACGGCAACCCGCTCGCGCCCGCCGACCTCTGGGGCCATGACCACCTCTGGTGGCTCGACCGCATGGTGCGTACCGACCAGCCGCTCGTGGAGCGCATGACGCTCGTGTGGCACGACTGGTTCGCCACCTCGAACGACGGTGTGGGGCAGCAGCAACTGATGCTCGACCAGAACGAGCTCTTCCGCCGCAACGCGTTCGGCTCGTTCGAGCAGCTCCTGCACGACGTGACGCAGGATCCGGCGATGATCGTCTGGCTCAACCTCGACCAGAACACGCGCTGGAGCCCCAACGAGAACTACGCGCGCGAGGTGATGGAGCTGTTCACCCTGGGCGCTGACCGCGGCGCCTACAGCGAGCAGGACGTGCGCCAGCTCGCCCGTGCGCTCACCGGGTTCGACTTCGACTGGAGCGACGAGCTCGGGATGCACAACTTCCGCTACGTCCCGACCCGGCACGACAACGGGACGAAGACGGTCTTCGGGTATGCGGGCCCGTGGACCTGGGAGCAGGGAGTGTCGATGTGCGTGCACCACTCGATGCACCCCTCGTTCTTCGTCGGGAAGCTGTGGAGCTACTTCATCCCGACCGCGCCGTCGGCGGGCGACCGTCAGGCACTCGAATCGCTGTACGTGTCGAGTGGCTACCAGGTGCGCCCGGTGCTCGAGGCGATCCTGCTGCACCCGGATCTGCACTCGGGACCGCGCATGGTCAAGCCGCCGGTGGTCCTCGTGGCCGGCCTGCTGCGAACGCTCCAGCGCTCGATCGACGGCGAGTACTGGATCTGGTACTCCGAGAACGCCGGGCAGCGGCTGTTCTTCCCGCCGGATGTGTCCGGCTGGGACGACTCGCGCTGGCTCGACACGAGCACTGTGCGCGGCCGCTTCGAGCTCGTCTCCCGGGCGCTCACCGGGCGAGTGCTGGACGGTGACGCGGTCGACGACTACGACGCAACGGAGACACCCGAGCAGGCGGTGGCCGCCGCGCGGGCGTGGGCGCGCAACCCGAACCTGAGTGCCGAGACCGTCGGACTGCTCACGAGCTTCGCGGCCGACGCGCTGGCTGGAGCCGCCGGCTGGCAGCTCAGCACCTATCGCGGCCTGCGCCAGAACGCCCTTCGTCACCTGATCCTGGCGTCCCCCGACTACCAGACGAGCTGACCATGCCGAACTGCGGATGCAACGACTACTCACGCACCCAGCTCCTGCGCCGCGCCGCGGCCGAGGCGGGCCGTGGACTGCCGGCCATCGAGGCCGGCATGCCGATGCCGGCCGGCACGGGGCTCACGCGGCGCTCGTTCGTCTCGCGCGCGAGTGGTCTCGCACTGTCGGTCTACGGAGCGGCCAGCCTTGGGCCGAAGGCGTTCGAGAAGGGGATCGCGGCCGCCGCGGCGCAGGCGCCCTCCGAGCGCGTGCTGGTGTCCATCTTCCTGTCGGGAGGGGCCGACTCGCTCACGATGCTCGCCCCGACGAGCGCGCATCCCCAGTACGCGGCGAACCGGCCCACGCTGGCGCTGCCAAACGGCCAGGGCACTCCGCTCACCGAGGACCCCTCGCTGCGCTGGCATCCCTCCTTCGCTGGGCTCGCGGAGCTCTACGGCGAGGGCAAGGTCACGGTGATGCCGGCGGTCGGCTACGACGACGCGAACCAGTCGCACTTCACGAGCCGCCACTACTGGGAGGTCGGCGAGACCAACCCGTTCGGCCGCTGGGGCTGGCTCGGGCGCTTCCTCGACCAGCACGGTGTGGCCGACAACCCGCTGCAGGGCCTCGCGCTCGGCTGGGACCTCCAGCCGGTGCTGGCGGCGCGCGACGTGCCGGTGGCGACGGTGGCCGAGCCCGACAACTACGACTTCTGGACGCCCGGCGTGTGGGGCTCGGTGCAGGACAAGATGCTCGATGCATTCGGCGACCTCGGCGAGCTGTCCACGAGCGACGCCGGCCTCGGCCAGGCGCGCGCTGCGGTGGCGGCCACCGGGCGCCTGCGCGACCAGCTCGCGCCGTACCAGGACGGCTTCACGAGTCCCCCCGGCGTGACCTACCCGGGCGGGAGCTTCGCCGGCCGGCTGCGGGCCCTCGCCGCGATGCTCGAGGGCGGCCTGCCGCTGAGGGTGGTGGCGATCGAGAGCGGCGGCTACGACACGCACTCCGGTCAGGCCGGCAGCCTCCCGGCGGACCTGCTTGAGGTTGGCAACAGCCTGCGCGCGTTCCAGCGCGACCTCGAGGCGCGCGGGCTCGAGGACCGCGTGCTCGTGCACGTGTGGAGCGAGTTCGGCCGCCGGCCCAACGAGAACGGCTCGGGTACCGACCACGGTGCGGCCGGCGCGGGCTTCGTGATCGGATCGCAGGCGCGCGGCGAGATGGTCGGCGAGTTCCCGGGGCTCGCGAACCTCGACAACGACGACAACCTGCGCAATACCTCAGACTTCCGCGGCGTCTACTGCGCGCTGCTCGAGCAGTGGCTCGGCGTGGACGCAGGATCGATCATCCCGAACGCCTCGTCGTTCGCTCGCCCGGCGTTGGTCGCGGCCTGATGACCCTCAGAGCGGTGGCCGTGGCGACGGCGCTCGCCGCACTCGCGCTGCCGTCGCTGGCGGCGGCGGGTGCTCGCAGCGGGGCTGGCGCCCCGACCGCCAAGCCGAGCGCCGCCAAGGCCGGCAAGCACGCCGCGCGCCGCCACTGCCGGCAGCGCGTTCGCTGCGCGCGAGTCCTGCCGCGTCCGCGCCGCCCGACCGCCGGCCGCGCGCTCGAGCGCTTGCTCGGCGTTGGCCCCGGCCCCGTCACCGACCCGGGCGCCGGACCCGCGCCCGGGGCCGACCAGCCCGACACGCCCCGCCCGGCGCTCCCGCGCCGCCGCGCTTCGTCTCGGTGGCCGCGCGCGAGTTCTCGCTCACGCTCTCCAGGCCGCTCGTCGGCACGGGCGCGGTCACGGTCGAGCTGCGCAACAGCGGCGAGGACCCTCACAACCTCGTGGTCAGCCCCGAGGGCACGCACTCCCCGCTCGCCACGTTCTCCGAGATCGACCCCGGCACATACGAGCGCCGGTCGGTCAGCCTCGCGCCGGGGCGCTACCAGCTCTGGTGCTCCGTCGAGTTCCACGAGGGCCTCGGGATGAGCACCACCCTGCGCGTGCAGTAGCTCGGCTAGCGTCAGCGCCGATGGCGCTGTTCCTCGGTTTCCTCGGCGTGCTCGCCTTCAGCTTCACGCTACCGGCCACTCGGGTGGCGGTCGAGCAGCTCGACCCGGTCTTCGTGGGCATCGGGCGGGAGGCCTTCGCCGCGCTCCTCGCCGGGGTGATCCTGCTGCTGACGCGGGCGGCGCTTCCGTCGCGCGCGCAGCTTCGGCGCCTGGCGATCGTCGCCTTCGGAGTCGTATTCGGGTGGCCGCTGTTCACCGCCATCGCGCTGCAGGGCCTCACCTCCGCGCATAGTGCCGTCCTCGTCGGGATCCTTCCGGCGGCCACAGCCGTGGCGGCGGTCCTCCGGGCTGGCGAGCGTCCCGCGCGCGGATTCTGGGTCGCGAGCCTTGCCGGCCTGATCGCGGTTCTCGCCTTCGCCGCCTCGCAGGGCGCCGGGCGGCCCAGCACGGACGATCTCCTCATCCTCATCGCCGTGGCACTGAGCGCGATCGGGTACGCCGAGGGAGGTGCACTCGCGCGTGAGCTCGGCGGCTGGCGCGTGATCTGCTGGGCGGTCCTGCTCTCCGCGCCGCTGACCGTTCCGATTGCGCTGGTCGCGGCAGCCGGGTCCGACATGCACGCGGACGCGGACGCCTGGCTCGGCTTCGCCTACGTGGCCGGTGTCAGCGCCCTCCTGGGCTTCTTCCCGTGGTACGCCGGACTCGCACGCGGCGGCGTCGCGAAAATCGGGCAGGTGCAGCTTGTTCAGCCGCTGCTCACGCTGGCGTGGTCGGCCGCGCTTCTGGACGAGCACGTGAACGCAATTACGCTATTTGCGGCAGTCCTGGTCGTCCTCTGCGTCGTCGGCACGCAGCGAGCGCGGGTCGGTCAGGCTCCACTGGTAACGTCGCAAACGTGAGCGACGTTGCCGCTCTGAACCACCTCTCCAGCGGGAAGGTGAGGGAGATCTACGCCGTGGGCGAGGATCGCCTGCTGCTGGTCGCGTCCGACCGCATCTCCACCTACGACGTGGTGCACCCCACGCCGATCCCGGACAAGGGCAAGCTGCTCACCGGCCTCACGGCCTTCTGGCTCGAGCGCACCGACGAGGTCTGCCCGAACCACCTGATCTCGTTCACCGAGGTCCCGGAGGAGTTCCGCGGACGCGCGATGCTGGTCGAGCGGCTCGAGATGGTGCCGGTCGAGTGCGTTGTACGCGGCTACATCACCGGCTCCGGCTGGAAGGACTACCAGTCCACCGGCGCGGTCTGTGGGATCGAGCTGCCGGACGGGCTGCGCGAGTCCGAGCAGCTGCCCGAGCCGATCTTCACGCCGGCCACCAAGGCGGAGGTGGGCGACCACGACGAGAACGTCGACTTCGACCGCGCCGCCGAGATCGTTGGTGACCGCGAGCTGCTCGAGGAGCTTCGCCGGCTATCGATCGCGATCTACGAGCTGGGCGCCGCCCACGCGCGCGAGCGCGGCATCATCCTCGCCGACACGAAGTTCGAGTTCGGCCGCCGTCCGGACGGCACGATCGTGCTCGGGGACGAGGTGATGACCCCCGACTCCTCGCGCTTCTGGCCCGCCGACGGGTACGAGCCCGGCCGCGGCCAGCCGAGCTTCGACAAGCAGTACGTGCGCGACTGGGCCGCGGGCTCGGGCTGGGACAAGGCCCCGCCCGCTCCGGCGCTCCCCGACGACGTGATCGAGCGCACGCGCGCGCTCTACGTGGACGCATACGAGCGCATCACGGGCGAACCGTTCACGGCCTGGCTGGAACGCTCGGCATGAGGGCGCGGGTGTTGATCCGGCCGAAGTCGGGCATCCTTGACCCGCAGGGGCAGGCTGTGGAACGGGCGCTGCCCGCACTCGGCTTTGAGGGAGTGGCCAACGTGCACGTCGGCCGGCTGATCGAGCTGGACGTGGAGGACGCCTCACAGGTGCCGCAGATGTGCGAGCGCCTGCTGGCCAACCCGCTGATCGAGGACTACGAGGTTGTCGAGCTGGAGGACCGAGCCGCATGAAGTTCGGCGTGGTGCGCTTCCCAGGCTCCTGCGACGAGGTCGACGCGCTGATGGCGTGCCGGCGCTTCGCCGAGGCCGACCTGCTCTGGCACGGCGACCGCGACCTCAGCGGCATCGACGCGGTGGTGGTGCCCGGCGGCTTCTCGTACGGCGACTACCTGCGCGTCGGCGCCATCGCTCGCTTCTCGCCGCTGATGGAGTCCGTGATCGAGTTCGCGCGTGACGGCGGACCGGTGCTCGGCATCTGCAACGGCTTCCAGGTCCTTTGCGAGGCCGGCCTCCTGCCCGGAGCGCTGCTGCCGAACGACTCGCTCCGCTTCGTGTGCCGCCAGGTGGAGGTGGCCGTGGAGAACCCCGACACGCCGTTCACGCGCGCGTGCGCCGAGGGCGATCTCCTCTCGATTCCCGTGAAGCACACCACCGGGCGCTACTACGCGCCCCCCGGCACGCTGCCGGAGGAGCAGGTGGTGCTCCGATACGCACCCGGCGACAACCCGAACGGGTCGATGGACGACGTGGCCGGCGTATGCAACGAGGCCGGCAACGTGATGGGCCTCATGCCGCATCCCGAGCACGCGGTCGACCCGCTCACCGGGTCCTCCGACGGCGGCAGGCTGTTTGAGTCGCTCGCCATGGTCCCCGCGTGACTAGGGGGTCCACGCCTCGATCACCGTCGCGCCCGGACGGCCGGGAACGCGCCTGCCTGCGCGCGCGATGCTCGCCGATGCTCTGCATCGACTGCGCTCGCGACGCTTGGCAGCCACGTTCCCGGCTCGCCCGAGCATCGACGGTGCCCTCGGCGTGAACCCCTTGGCCGCCGCTCCGCACCGGGAGCTTGGCCTCACCGACGCGGAGTACGACGGCATCTGCGAGCGCCTGGGGCGCGACCCGAACGCGCTGGAGCTGGCCGTCTTCTCACTGATGTGGTCGGAGCACTGCGCCTACAAGCACTCGAAGAAGCTGCTCCGCATGCTGCCGACCGAGGGCCCGCATGTGTTGATGGGTCCCGGGGAGAACGCGGGCGTGGTCGACGTGGGCGACGGGCTGGCCGTGGCGTTCAAGGTCGAGTCCCACAACCACCCGAGCGCCGTGGAGCCCTTTCAGGGGGCGGCCACGGGTGTCGGCGGCATCCTGAGGGACATCTTCGCGGTGGGCGCGCGGCCGATCGCGGTGCTCGACTCGCTGCGCTTCGGCGAGCTCGACTCCGCCCGCTCGCGCTACCTGTTCGACGGCGCGGTGAAGGGGATCGGCCACTACGGCAACTCGATTGGAGTGCCGACCGTGGGCGGCGAGGTCTACTTCGAGTCCGCCTACGAGCAGAACTGTCTGGTGAACGCGATGTGCGTGGGCATCGCCCCGCGCGAGCGGCTGATCCGCAGCGCGGCCGCCGGCGTGGGGAACAGCCTCGTGCTGCTCGGCGCGCGCACCGGCCGCGACGGCATCGGCGGAGCGTCGGTGCTCGCCAGCGCGGAGCTGTCCGAGGACGACGCCTCGAAGCGCCCCAGCGTGCAGATCGGCGACCCGTTCGAGGAGTCGAAGCTCGTGGAGTGCTGCCTCGAGCTGCTCGACCGCGAGCTGCTCGCCTCGCTCCAGGACCTCGGCGCGGCCGGGCTGTCGTCGAGCTCGTCCGAGATGGCGTCCAAGGGCGACGTCGGGCTCGACATCGACGTGTCGCGCGTGCCGCTGCGCGAGGCGGACATGGAGCCCTTCGAGATCATGATCTCCGAGTCGCAGGAGCGAATGCTGTGCGTGGTTGAGCCGGAGCGGCTCGACGACGTGCTGGCACTGTGCGCGCACTGGGAAGTGCGCGCTACGACGATCGGCGAGGTCACGGACACACGCCGACTGCGCGTGTTCGACGGCGACGAGCTGGTGGGAGACATGCCCGTCGAGGCGCTCGTGGACGACGTGCCGCTGTACGACCTCGCGCCCGAGGCGCCGGACAGCGCGATCTACCCCGATCCGCCCGCGCGGCTCGCGGACGGCGGCACAGCGGGCGACGCGCTGCTTGCGCTGCTCGGCTCGGCCAACATCGCCTCGAAGCGGTTCGTCTTCGAGCAGTACGACCCGATCGTGGGGTCGCGCACGATCCGACGGCCGCAGTCCGCCGACGCCGCGGTGCTCCTGCTCGAGCCGGACGGCGGCAATGGCGCGCTCGCGATATCGATCGACGGCAACGGCCGCCGCGTGGCATGCGACCCGTACACGGGTGCGGCGGAGGCCGTGCTCGAGTGTGCGCGCAACCTCGCGTGCGTCGGCGCCGAGCCGCTCGGCCTCACGAACTGCCTGAACTTCGGAAACCCGGAGAAGCCGCACATCGCATGGCAGCTCACGCGCGCGGTCGAGGGACTGCGCGACGCGTGCCTGGCGCTCGGTGTGCCGGTGGTGGGCGGGAACGTCTCGCTCTACAACGAGGGCGGCGAAGGGCCGATCTACCCTAGCCCGATCGTGGGCATGGTGGGCAAGCTGCCGGAGCCGGCGGCGGTGCCGCGGGTTGGCTTCGTCGAGGAGGACCACGCGATCGCGCTGGTCGGCATGTTCGAGCCCGCGCTCGAGGGCTCGGAGCTGGAGAAGCTGCGCGGACGCCTCGGGGAGTCGCTGCCGCCGCTCGACCTTCCGGCGCACGCCGATGCGCTCGTGCGCGTGCGCGCGGCCGTGCGCGGCGGGGAGTTGCCCACGGCCCACGACGTATCCGAGGGCGGACTCGCGTGCGCGCTCGCAGAGTGCTGCATCGAGGGCGGGATCGGCGCACGGGTGCAGCTCGACGAGGGCGAGGCTGCGCTGTTCGGCGAAGGTCCCGGCGGTGTCGTGGTGGCCGGGCCGCGGGCAGCGGTAGCGCGGCTCGAGGGCGCCATCGTGATCGGCGAGGTGGGCGGCGACACGCTCGAGATCGAGGGTGCGCTCAGCGTGTCGGTCAGCGACCTGCGGGCCGTCTACGAGGACGCGATTCCCGCAGCGCTCGCCCCCTAGGAGCAGGCGAGCTGGCGTCCGGCGGCCCCTGGGCACTCGCCCTTCGCCGTTTGCGCCGTGACCGCGGCGCGCTGGTGTTCGGGGCGCTCTTCACCCTGATCGTCGTTGTCGTCCTGGCCGCGCCGCTGTACGCGAGCGAAGTTGCTGGCACCACGCCGTCGGAGAATCACCTGACCGAGCAGACGGTCATCGATGGCAGGCCGACCAACATCGTCTCGCTCGAGGGCATTCCGATCGGGCCGACCTGGCATCGGTCATACCTGATCGGCGCGGATGAGAACGGCCGCGACCTGGCGGTTCGCCTGCTGTACGGCGCGCGCACGACGCTCATGATCGGCGCCGGCGCCGTGCTGCTGACCCTGCTGCTCGCCGTTCCGCTCGGCCTTGCGGCCGGCTACTTTGGCGGCCGCACGGACGCGCTCATCAGCCGCCTGATGGACCTGCTCTGGTCGTTCCCGGCGCTGCTCCTCGGCGCCCTACTGAGCACGGCCATCACCCTCAACGGCGCGAAGGTCGGGCCCGTCTCGATCGAGTCGGGGTCGAAGCTGATCCCGCTGTTCGTGATCGGGCTGGTGTACGTGCCGTACATGGCGCGCCCGCTCCGCGGACAGGTCATGGTCCTCCGCGCCCAACCCTTTATCGAGGCGGCGCGGGCTGGCGGGATGCGGCCGGTGAGCGTAATGGTCTCGGAGATCCTCCCTCACCTGCTGTCGACGATCATCGTGCTCTCGACCCTGCTGTTCGTGAACTCAGTCGTCCTCGAGGCCGCGCTGTCCTTTCTTGGGGCGGGCGTCCCTCCGCCTGAGCCGTCGCTGGGCGTCCTGATCGCGGGGGGAATCAACGACACGGTCCTCTCGCCGCACCTGCTGCTCGCCCCCAGCATCGCCCTGATTCTGATCGTGCTCTCGCTCAGCGGTCTGGCGGAAGGCCTGCGACGCGCCCTCGAGCCCCGCGGCGCCCTCAACCTCGGCCTGGTGCGCGAGCCATGATCCGATTTGCGGCACGCCGGTTCGCGGCCGCCCTGATCACGGCCTGGGTCGCGTCGATCATCGCATTCGTCCTGTTTTGGACGGTTCCCAACGTAGATCCCGCGTATTTGCTCGGTGGCGCGGAGAAGGGCACGAACGAGACCCGGGCACGCGCGACTGAGAAGTACGGCCTCGACGACCCGCTGCCCGTGCAGTACGTGCGGCTGATGGAGAGAATCCTGAACGGCGAGGTCGAGTGCTTCTACACATGCGGCAACCTGCGCCAGGTGTTCGTCGAGGCGCTGCCCGTCACGATCTCGCTCGTCCTGGGGGCTGGGCTGATCGCCGTCGGACTGGGCGTGTGGCTCGCGCTGATCTGCGTGCGCCATCGCGGTCGCTGGCAGGACCGGCTGATCACCATGGCGGCCACGGCCGCTTACTCCGTTCCGTCGCTCGTCCTGGCCGCGCTCCTGTGGGCGTTCGTGTCATATCGGTGGGGGTGGTTTCCGGAGGAGGGCTACGTCGCACTGAGAGACAACCCGTGGGAGTGGGCGAAGCACCTGATGCTGCCCTGGATCGCCTCGGCTCTGCCCTTCGCGGGCGCCTACGTGCATATCGTGCGCGCCTCGCTGCTCGACGCTGTTGACGAGGACTTCGTGCGCACCGCCCGCGCGAAGGGGCTCCCGGAGAAGCGGGTGATCCGCCGGCATGTGCTGCGCAACGGCCTGATCCCGCCGGTGAACATCTGGGGCCTCGACTTCTCGCACGCCTTCGGCGGCTTCGTCCTCTACGTCGAGGTGATCTTCGGGCTGCCCGGCGTCGGGGGGCTAACCGCGGACACGCTCGGCAGCTTCGACCTGCCTCCGATCGTGGCGCTCGCCGTCTACCTGGCGATCGTCGTGGTGTTCTTCAGTGCGCTCGTCGACGTCCTCGTCGCCTGGCTCGACCCGCGCGTGCGCCGCGCGGTCAGCCGCCCTTGAGCTCCTGGATGGTGTTGCCGCCGTCCACCACGATCGACTGGCCCGTCACATAGCTCGAGGCGTCCGACGCAAGCCAGGCGATCAGCTCGCCGACCTCCTCCGGCCGGCCAGGCCGCCCGAGCGGCGTGTGGCGCCCGGCCTCGAGCTCAATCGGCTCGGACGAGCCGGTCTCGATCCAGCCAGGCGCCACGGAGTTCACGGTGATGCCTGACGGTCCCAGTTCCACCGCGAGCGCTCGCGTGAGGCCGTCGACGGCCGCCTTCGCGGCGCTATAGCCGGCGGTCCCGGGGAAGCTCACCACCGTGCCGGTGACCGAGGACACGTTCACGATCCGACCCTGGCCGCGCTCGACCATACCCGGCGCGGCGGCGCGGATCACGTTGGCCGTGACCGCGAGGTTCAGGTCGATGTCGCGGCGCCAGGCGCCGGGCTCGCCCTCGAGGAAGTCCGCGGCCTGCACCTCCTTGCCGACCTGCGTCATCCCGGCGTTGTTCACGAGGGCGTCCAGCGGCCCGAGCTGCTCCTCCACCTCCCGCGCAAGCCGCTCGGCCTGCTCCGGATCCACGAGGTCGGCCACCAGCCCGATCGCTTGGATTCCCGCGGCTGCCAGCTCCTCCACCCGCTCGTGGATGCGGTCGGTCGTTGATGCGATCGCCACGGAGGCTCCACGCGTCCCCATGATCCGGGCGGTCGCGAAGCCGATCCCCTCGGAGCTGCCGCTGCCGGTCACGAGGGCAACCCGGCCGTCCAGCGATGTCTGATCGTGCGCGCCCATGGCAAGGCCGAGCAGTCTCCCAGGCGAGGGGCGACGACGGCGACCGTTGGTACCCTCGACTATCCACCCGATGAATCGAGATCTCGACCACCGGGACGGTCCTCGCGACGAGTGCGGTGTCTTCGGCGTCTTCGCCCCAGAGCGTGACGTCGCCAGGCTCGCCTACTTCGCGCTGTTCGCCCTACAGCATCGCGGCCAGGAATCGGCCGGGATCGCGACGGCGCACTCCGGCCAGATCATGACGGTGCGCGATCTGGGCCTGGTGTCGCAGGTCTTCGACGAGCAGAAGCTGCAGGCGCTCCAGGGCGAGATGGCCATCGGGCACGTGCGCTACTCGACCACGGGATCGAACGCGTGGGAGAACGCGCAGCCCGTCTGGCGCTCGGACCGCCGCCAGGTGGCGCTCGCGCACAACGGCAACCTGATCAACGCGGTCGAGTTGCACGCGGAGCTGGTCGAGAAGGGCGTGCAGCTGCGCGGCACCTCGGACTCCGAGATCATCGCCGCGCTCCTCTCCACGCACGAGGCGGACGGGATCGAGGACGCGGTCGCGGACGTGGTGCCGCGCCTGGAGGGCGCCTTCTCCACCGTGGTGATGACCAAGGGGGCGGTGGTCGCGTTCCGCGATCCGGCGGGACTCCGTCCACTGGCGCTCGGGATGCTCGGCGACGACTACTGCGTGGCCTCGGAGAGCTGTGCCTTCGACATCCTCGGCGCCCGGCTGCTGCGCGACGTCCAGCCGGGCGAGATGATTTCGCTTGGCACGGGCGGGATCGAGACTCGCCAGCTCGTGGAGTCGGAGCGGCGCGCCTTTTGCGTGTTCGAGCACATCTACTTCGCTCGTCCGGACTCGATCCTCGAGGGCAACCGCACCCAGGTGTCGCGCCGCAAGATGGGCGAGATCCTCTGGCGCGAGGCGCCGGTCGATGCCGACGTGGTGATCTCGGTGCCGGACTCCGGGAACCCGGCGGCGTCGGGCTACTCGAAGGCGTCCGGGATCCCACGCGACGACGGTCTGATCAAGAACCGCTACGTCCAGCGAACGTTCATCCAGCCCGGGCAGGACCTGCGCAAGCACGGCCTGCGGATGAAGTTCAACCCCCTGCGCGAGGTGGTGGCGGGCAAGCGGCTCGTGGTGGTGGACGACTCGATCGTGCGCGGGAACACCACGCGCCAGATCGTCCAGATGCTGCGCGACGCCGGCGCGGCGGAGATCCACATGCGCATCTCCGCGCCGCCGATCCGCCATCCCTGCCATTACGGCGTGGACATGTCGACGACGCAGGAGATGGTGGCCCACGGGCGCACGGAGGAGGAGATCGCCGCCGAGCTCGGCTGCGACTCGCTTCGCTACCTGTCGCTCGAGGGCGTGTACGAGGCGATCCGCTCCACGCGCGAGACCCACTGCGACGCCTGCTTCTCGGGCGACTACCCGCTCGAGCGGACCGAGTCCGCGAACGGGAAGTACGCGCTCGAGGAGCTGCCGGTCGTAAAGAGCTCGGTACCTGCGTAACTACTCGCGCAGGACGCCCTGCTCCCGCCGGGTCCGCCGTTACCCTCGCGCAGTGCGCGTGTCGCCGGGCGCTGCCCGGCGCAAAGCGACACTTTCCCCCCATGGATCTGACGGCCGCCCTCCACGAGCACTTCGGTTTCCCCGGTTTCCGGCCGGGGCAGCGCGAGGCGTGCGAGGCCGCTCTGGCCGATCGCGACGTGATGGTGGTGATGCCCACGGGGTCCGGAAAGTCGCTCTGCTACCAGCTTCCGGCGCTGCTTCGCGACGACCTCACGGTGGTCGTCTCGCCGCTCGTGGCACTGATGCAGGACCAGGTCGAGGCGCTCGCCGCACGTGGACTCGGCCACACGGTGGCGCTGGTGAACGCACAGCAGGATGCGGGCGCGAACGCGGAGACCCTGCGCCGGGCCGAGGCCGGTGAGCTGAGGCTGCTGTACGTGGCGCCGGAGCGCTTCGCGGCGCCCGGTTTCCTCGACCGCATGCGCGACGTGGACGTGGGCCTGTTCGTGGTGGACGAGGCGCATTGCGTCTCGCAATGGGGTCACGACTTCCGGCCCGACTACTTCAGGCTCGCGGACGCCGCGCGCATCCTGGGCGCAGCCGCCCTTGTCGCCTCCACCGCCACGGCCACGCCTCAGGTGGCGAGCGACGTGGTGCGGCGCCTCGCGCTGCGGGATCCGCTGCGGGTGGCCACAGGGTTCGACCGGCCGAACATCAGCTTCGCGGTCGCCCGGCCCACGGGTTATGAGAAGCGGGGGATGGTGGCCGAGGCGCTGGGGGCCGATGGCGCGCTGCCGGCGATCGTCTACGCGGGCACGCGAGCGGGCTCCGAGGAGCTGGCGAGCGAGCTCACCAAGGCGCTCGGCGAGGAGGCCGTGGCCTACCACGCGGGCCTCGATCGCGAGCGGCGTGCCGAGGTGCAGCGTCGCTTCCTCGCCGACGACGTTCGCGTTATCTGCGCCACCAACGCCTTCGGCATGGGCGTGGACAAGGCCAACGTGCGCACCGTGGTGCACGCGAGCGTGCCGTCGTCGCTCGAGGCCTACTACCAGGAGGCCGGACGAGCGGGCCGCGATGGCGCGCCGGCGCGCGCGCTGCTCCTGGCGGAGAACCGCGACAAGGCGCTCCACGTCCACTTCATCAAGCGCGAGGAGCTCGATCCGGGGCTGCCCGGGTGGCTGGCTGACCGGATCATCGCCGCGGCGGACGGGGACGCCCGTTACTCACTCGACGCTCGTGAGCTCGCCCGCGACCTGCGCGGGGACGGCGACCGCCTGCGAGCGCTGATCGGGCACCTCACGCGCGCGGGCGTGCTCTCGCCGTCGCCGTCGGCGCCCGACCGGATCGCCGGGCGGGTGGCCGGGCGCTTCGACGGCCGCGCAGCGGCGCTCTGCCGGACCTCGATCGAGGAGGCGGCCCGAGCGCGCTGGCGCCAATATCGCGAGATCTGGGCGTACGTGGAGGAGGGCAGCTGCCGGCGAGCGGCGATCCTCCGTCACTTCGGCGATCCGGCCGCGGCATCGACCGGCGGGGCCGGCTGCTGCGACGTATGCGATCCAAGCCTGGCGCTGTCGGTGCCGGTGCCGGATCCGGTCGAGATCGGTGACCTCGATGACGCGATCCTGTCGATCGCCACGGGCGCGCGGCCGGCGGTGGGCCGCACCACCTGCGCGGAGATCCTGCACGGCTCGCGCAGCAAGAAGATCCAGCGCAACTCCTACGACGGGCTGCCCGCCTACGGGATGTCCGCGCACATGCGGCGCGCGGACATACTCGCGCGTGTGGACCAGCTCATCGAGCAGGGGCGCCTTCAGACGAGCGACGGTCCGTATCCGGTTCTGCGCGTCGCGGCGTGAGCTTCCCGATCGCAGTCCTCATCTCGGGTGAGGGGTCGAACCTCCAGGCGCTGCTCGACACGGTGCACGGGCAGAACGGCATCGAGATCGTCGCGGTGGCGGCGAGCCGCGCCGAGGCGCGCGGGCTCGCGCGGGCGGAGGCGGCGGGTGTGGAGACGGCAGTGTTCGCGCTGGCGGACCAGCCCGATCGGGCGCTGCGCGACGAGGCACTCGGCGACTGGCTCGAGGAGCGCGGCGCGCGCCTCGTGGTGCTGGCGGGCTTCATGGAGCTGCTCACGCCGGCGTTCATCCGCCGTTTCGCGGGCCGGATCGTGAACGTGCACCCCGCCCTGCTGCCGGCGTTCCCGGGGCTCGGAGCCATCGACCAGGCACTCGAGCATGGGGTGAAGGTGGCGGGTGTGACGGTCCATTTCGTGGACGAGGGCGTGGACAGCGGGCCGATCGTGCTTCAGGAATCGTTCGAGCTTCCTTACCATCGGGACATCGCGGCGATCGAGCAGCGCTTCCACGAGGTCGAGCACAGGCTCCTGCCGCTTGCGGTGAGGCTGATAGCGGCAGGTCGCGTGCACGTGGACGAGAGCAATCCGCGGCTCGTGCGTGTGGAGGCTGATGGCTGAGACAGAGCCGCTGGGCGCGGAGCCGGCGGCCCCGGGGGAGGTCCGCATCACGCGGGCGCTCCTGAGCGTGTCCGACAAGCGCGGCTTGGTGGATTTCGCCCGCGGGCTGGTCGAACTCGGGATCGAGATCGTCTCGACGGGCGGAACGGCGCGCGAACTCGAGGAGCAGGGGATCGACACGCGGCCGGTGGAGGACTACACGGGCTTCCCCGAGATCCTCGACGGCCGGGTGAAGACCCTCAACCCGCGCATCTACGCCGGGGTGCTCGCGATGCGCTCGAACGAGGAGCACATCGAGACGCTGAGGGCGCACGAGGTCGAGCCGATCGATCTCGTCTGCGTGAACCTCTATCCGTTCGAGCGCGTCTCGGGGCAGCGGGGCGTCGAGGACGCCGAGGTGACCGAGAACATCGACATTGGCGGTCCCACGCTGATCCGGGCGGCGGCGAAGAACCATGCGTTCGCAGCGGTGGTCGTGGGCCCGGAGAGCTACGACGCGGTGCTCGACGAGCTCCAGGAGTCGGACCGGCGGTTGTCGCTGCGCACGCGCCAGAGCCTCGCCATGGAGGCGTTCGCATACACCGCGCGCTACGACGCCGCGATCTCGCGCTGGTTCGCGGAGCGCGAGGAGGACTTCCCCGCTCAGTACACGCGCTCGTTCGAGAAGGTGCTCGATCTGTCGTACGGCGAGAACCCGCACCAGCGAGCGGCGTACTACGCGGAGGCCGGCACGCGCACGCACCTGATGTCGATGGTCTCGAAGCTGCACGGCAAGGAGCTGTCGTTCAACAACCTGCTCGACCTCGACTCGGGCCGGCAGCTGATCGAGGAGTTCGAGCTCCCGGCGGTGGCGATCATCAAGCACAACAACCCATGCGGGGTCGCGGTGGGGGCCGGCCTCGGGGACGCGTTCGACAAGGCGCTCGCCACCGACCCTCAGAGCGCGTTCGGCGGAGTGTTCTGCTTCAACCGTCCGGTGGACCGAGCGCTGGCCGAGAAGCTCAGCGAGATCTTCGTGGAGGCCGTGTTCGCCCCGGGCTATGACGAGGACGCGCTCGAGCTGCTCCAGCAGAAGCCCAACGTGCGTCTGCTCGAGAACCAGGAGCGGCGCACCACGCCGATCTCAGAGCACGACATCAAGCGCGTGCGCGGCGGCATCCTCGCGCAGGACCGCGACACGGGGCTCGAGCAGCGCGACGAGATGCAGGTTGCGACGACCCGCAAGCCGAGCGAGGAGGAGTGGGGAGAGCTGCTGTTCTCCATGCGTGTCTGCAAGCACGTGCGCTCGAACGCGATCGTGATGTCGAAGGGGCTCGGGACCGTGGGGATCGGCGCGGGCCAGATGAGCCGCGTGGACTCGGTACGGATCGCGGTCGAGAAGGCGGCCGCTGCGGGGCTGGCGCTGGACGGCGCGGCGATGGCCTCGGATGCGTTCTTCCCGTTCGCGGACGGGCCCCAGGCGGCGATCGACGCCGGCGTGCGGGCGATCATCCAGCCGGGCGGGTCGCAGCGCGACCACGAGGTTGTCGAGGCCTGCGAGGCCGCGGGCGTGGCGATGGTGTTCACGGCGCGACGCCACTTCCGCCACTGAGCGTTGGTCCTTTGCGCCCGGCGCTTCGACATCTATCGAACAGACGACTACAGTTGAGCCAGTCGTTGGCATGAGAGAGCCACATCACCCATCCTGCGAGGAGCTCGAGCTCCCCGCCGTACTCCACGCACTGAGCGACCCGGCGCGACTTCAGATAGTCCGCAAGCTCGCTGACGGCGACGAGTGCACGTGCGGAACCTTCGAACTGGGCCTGTCCAAGGCGACCCTCTCCCACCACTTCCGCGTACTGCGCGAAAGCGGCGTCGTCCGAACCCGCCCCGACGGCCGCAAGCGAATGCTCTCGCTCCGCGACGGCGACCTGAACGACCGCTTCCCAGGTCTACTGGACGCCGTCCTCGGAGCACAGCAGACGCAGCGCGTCGAAGCGCTGCTCTAAGCGCCGCCGCGCGTCACCTGAGTGGGCCGCCCGGGACTCGAACCCGGATCTCAAGGATTAACCTGCCGCACCGGCTCTCACCGGCCGCGACCCGGAGGATCACGTTGCGGTCTGGACCATCTCTTCGCCCTCGACTCGACGTTAGGGCGGGCAGCGTATGGCCTCTGAGGGCTCTCCCTGACGGGGTTGCCTGCTGATCGCCCAATCCTCGGGATTGTCACGCTTTGGTACCCGAGGCTCTAAGGGGGTCCCAGCAAACAGCTGCCGACCAACTAGCGGTTTCCCGACTAGCGCTCCTTTTGTGTTGAAGTCCCGCGCTCTGCCATTGAGCTAACGGCCCTGCGCGAATTATGGCGGCCCGGCGTGGTAGGAGTACATCAGTGCAACCACGCCGGCTCGTCGAAGCCTCCATACTCCTGAATCGCGCCATAGATGTGTTGGAGCATCCAGGTGCTGTGGACACGCAGTGTGCAGACCCCGTACGGCAGCTTGTTGCGTGCCCTGCCGCTGCTTGAGGTGGGCATGTGGTTGGTCATGTGCTTCCGCGCGCTCGTTGCCGGAAGACCAAGCAAGTCCAGCCAATGCCGTTCGATCTCCTCGATCGTCAGGCCGTTGTTCGTGTAGACATTGATCGTCAGGAGGATCTCGTCGCGCTCGATGGCCATCGCTTCCGTGAGGAATCGGCGGAAGAGGAGCAGCATCCGCGCATCCGAGTTCGTGAAATCGATCGCGTGGCGGCCCTTCGATCCCTCGGCCCAATAGAGCATGCAGCCGGCCTGATGGAGCGGATCTCCTTCTCGCGCTGCGCGGCGGCCGTCCTCCTGTGATGCGAGCCGG
>CAWDLE010000032.1:0-20680 GCA_963803085.1 uncultured Thermoleophilaceae bacterium
GGAGGCGAACGCGAAGGAGATCCCACATCCGAGCAGAGCCGCCGACACGATGAATTGCCACGGGTGCGCGTGCTCGAGCGCAAGGAAGACGAACGCCATCGTGGCCAGTCCGGCACCCCCGGCGAGCGTGGTGCGGAAGCCGATGCGCGCGCCGAGCCCTCCGGCGAGGGGGCCGGCCACGAGCTGGAAGATCGCCGCGGGCACGAGCAGCAGGCCCGCCTGGGAGACGGTGTCGCCGAAGCCATAGCCGCTGCTCTCGGGTGCCTGCGCGAACTGCGGGATCAGCAGGAAGCTCGAGAACATCGCAAAGCCCACGAGCAGCCCGGTGAGGTTGGTGGTGGCGACCGCGCGCTCGCTCAGAACGCTCAGGTCGATCAGCGGCTCCTTCACGCGCGACTCCACCAGGATCCAGATGGCGAACAGCAGACCGCCCGCCGCGAACAGGCCGATTGTCTTCGCCGAGCCCCAGCCCCAGTCGTTGGCCTCGGTCACCGCGAGCAGCACCGACGCGAGCGCCGCGGACAGGAGCGCGGCGCCGATCCAGTCGATGCGTACGCGCCTCGATGCCGGCGACGCCGGCACGAGGAGGTGGGCCGCCAGGGCGGCGGGCAGTGCGATGAGGCTGATCCAGAAGAGCCACTGGACCCCGATTCCGTCGGCGATCACGCCGGAGAGAGGCAGGCCGATGCCGGCGCCGATCCCGAGGATCGCGCTGACGAGTCCCAGACCGCTGGCCACCTTGTCGGGCGGGAAGGTGTCGCGGATGATCCCGAACGCGAGCGGGAAGACGCCACCGGCCACGCCCTGGATCACGCGGCCAAGGATCAGTACGGCGATCGAATGCGCCAGGGCGCACACCACACCGCCCACTGAGAACAGCAGCAGCACGAGCGTGAGAACGCGGCCCTTGCCGTAGACGTCGCCGAGCTTGCCGACGATCGGCGTAGAAATCGAAGCCGACAGCAGAAAGCCGCTCAGGATCCAGGACGCGGCGGCCGGGCTGGCATCGACGTTGGCGGCGATGTCCGGTAGCGCCGGGATCACGAGCGTCTGCGACAGCGCGAACGACACTCCCGCCAACAGGAGCACGACGAGCACCCCAACGGGATGCTTGACCGCCTCGGTCGAGCCCGTCGACACTTCGTCGCTCATCGAAACGAAGCTAGCAGCCAGTCCACCATCCACTCATCGGCATCACCTATTAGCTCAGCCGGTGTTGCGCAGCCCGGCCGCTATCCCGTTCACCGTCAGGAGCAGCGCCCGCGCCAGGTCCGGATCGGGGTTGCGGCCGGCCCCGAGGTCCGCGCGCCTGCGCTCCGCGAGCGCCACCTGGAGGTAGTGGATCGGGGCGAGGTAGTCGTCACGGACGCGCAGCGTGCGCTGGAGGACGGGATCGTTTCCGAGCAGCTCGTCCTCGCCGCGCAGGTGGAGCAGCTCCGACATGGTGAGCTCGTACTCGGCCCGGATGTCGTGGAAGAACCGATGCAGGTGCGCCGGCACCAACCGCTGCACGTAGTTGCCGGCGATCTCGAGGTCGGTCTTGGCGAGCGTCATCGCCACGTTCGAGAGGAAGTTGCGGAAGAAGGACCAGTGCTCGTGCATCTCGTCGAGCCGCTCACCAAGGCCGGCCTCGCGGGCGGCGGCCAGGCCGCTGCCGACGCCGTACCAGCCCGGCACGATCTGGCGCGACTGTGTCCAGCCGAACACCCACGGGATCGCTCGCAGCCCCTCGATGCCCGCACCGGACTCCGGGCGCCGCGCCGGCCGCGACCCGAGGTGCAGCTCCGACAGCAGCTCCACCGGAGTCGAGGCGAAGTAGTACTCGGGCAGCTCGGGGTCCTCCACGAGCGCGGAGTAGCGCTCGAGCGACGCTCTCGACACGGCCTCCATCGCGTCGACCCAGCTCGCCAGCGCCTCCGGCGACATGCGCGGGCGTCGGTGGAGCACCGTTGCCTCGAGCGCCGCCGCCACCATCAGCTCGAGGTTCTCGCGCGCGAGGCTCGGCACGAGGTACTTGTCCGAGATCACCTCGCCCTGCTCGGTCACCTTGATCTCGCCATCGAGCGTGCGCGGGGGCTGCGCGAGGATCGCGTCGTGGGCGGGTCCTCCGCCGCGGCCGACCGTGCCGCCGCGGCCATGGAAGAGCCGCAGCCGCACGCCGAACTCGGCGGCGGCGTCGCGCAGGCGCTGCTGTGCGCGGTGGATCTCCCACTGGCTCGCGGTGATGCCCGCCTGCTTGTTCGAGTCCGAGTAGCCGAGCATCACCTCCTGGACGTTGCCGCGGGCCGCCACCAGCTCGCGATAGGTCGTGTCTGACAGCAGCTCGGTGAGCACGCGGTCGGCGTGCCGCAGCTCCTCGATCGTCTCGAGCAGCGGGACGAAGCCAAGGTTCGTGACCCCCGCCTCGCGCGCCAGCAGCACCGCTGCGAACACGTCATCGGCCCCGCGGGACATCGAGACGATGTACGACTCGATCGTCTCCGAGCCGTAGCGGTCGTGCGCGGCGCGAATCGCCTCGAACGTCGCGTAGGTGCGCTCGCCGGCGTCGTCGAGCGGCGGCGGGCGGAAGGCGAGCGGCCGGCGCGACGCCAGCTCGCGCGACAGCACGACGAGCCGCTCTTCGCGGGAGAGATCAGCGTACGGCGGCCCTCCCTCGCCGAGGCGGTCGATCAGCTGGCCGATCGCGTGATGGTGGGGATCGGCGTGCTCGCGCACGTCGAGCGTGGCGAGATGCAGGCCGAAGCTGGCCAGCGTGCGCATCGCCCGCTCGAGCCGCCCATGCGCGATCAGCTCGCCCCGGTGCTCGATCAGGGACCTGCGCACCACGTCGAGCTCCTCGAGCAGATCGGCGGCGCCCACGTAGTCGCGCCCGGGCTCGTGCGGCCGCCCGCCCGCGAGCCGGCGCCGGGTGTTCACCAGCTTCTGCTGGATGCAGGTGAGCTTGAGGCGGTAGGGCTCCTCCGCGTTCAGCCGCAGGAAGCGCGGCTCGACCTCCGGGAGCAACTCGAGATCACGCGCGAGCGAGCCCTGAAGCTCGGGAGTCGCGCCGGCGATCACGAGCGACGACGAGAGGTCGCGGCGCAGCACGTCCACGACCGCTATCGCGTCACGCAGCGCGTGGTCGTGCTGGAGGTCGAGTACGCGGCCGGTGGCGTCAGGTCCGACGTTCGGGTTGCCGTCCCGGTCCCCGCCGATCCAGGTGCCGAAGGCAAGTGGCCGCGCGTCCGGCGCCAGCTCGAGCCCGAGCCTGCTCAGCTCCTCGGCGAGCTCTTCCAGCACATGCGGCACCGCGTCGGCATGGAGGCCGTCGAGGTACCAGACGGCGTTTCGTGCCTCGTCGACCACATCGGGCTTCGCGATGCGCAGCTCGTCGGTCTGCCAGAGGAGGTCCACCGTCTCCTCGAGCCGGGCCGTCACGCGCGGGTCAGTGCCCTCGAGCAGCTCCGCGATCTGGCGCAGCTTGTAGAGCACGGTTCTGCGCGCGGCCTCCGTTGGGTGAGCGGTGAACACCGGCCGCACGCCGAGCCTCCGCACCTCGGCCTCCACCTCCGAGCGCGGTATCTCGGCCGCAGCGATGCGGTCGACGGCCTGCGAGAGCCAGCTTCCGTCGCGTGCACGGATGCCCGCGAGCTCCCTGCCGCGGTGAACCTGCTCGGCCACGTTTGCCAGGTGGAAGTAGGTGGTGAAGGCGCGCACCAGCTTGATGGCCTCCGACGCCTCCACCTCCGTAAGCAGCGCGGCCGCGCTGTCGCGGTCGGCACGGATCAGGTGGCGAATGCGCTCGACCTGGTCGAGCAGCTCCTGTCCCTCCTGGCGCACGAGCGTTCGCCCAAGCAGGACCCCAAGCTCGCGGATCTCGCGGCGTAGGCCGGCCTGAGCGTCAGTCGCTGGCGGTGCGATAGCTACGGCCGCCCGCGTAAGCACCGAGGTCCGCCAGGAACGCGAGGGCGACGATGAACCACTCGAAGCCGTTCACGTCCCGCGTGCCGATGTCCCACATCACCGTGTAGGCCAGCGTCGTCCAGGGCAGCAGGAAGAAGCCGAGCAGCGGCAGCAGCCAGCCGTCGAAGGCCCTGTCGATCAGGTCGCTGAACAGGAAGATGAAGAACAGCGCCAGTCGCGGTGAGATCAGGGCCAGCAGAGCGGCGAAGCAGGGCATTTGCGCAATCTACTCCGGTCGGGCCGTGCCTTGCCGGAAGCCCTCGGCGAGCACACGCGCACGCCTGGCCGGATTCATGAGGTCGCCGCCCATCGCGGCGGCCGCTCCACCGTCCGGAGCCACGATCTCGACCTTCGCGCCACGGCGCGCCGCCGCTGCGGCCTCCACCGAGGTTGCGAGCCGCCATCCGGCGGCGAGCCCGCGCATCGCCAGCGCCGGGGCGGTGCCCATGGCCGCGGTCGGAACGAGGCAGAGCACGCGGTCGCCCTTCCCGGCGCGCGCAAGGTCGAGGTTGGTGGGACTCCAGACGCCGCCGTCCACGTACTCGCGGTCACCTATCGCCACGGGCGCGAACAGCCCCGGAACGGCGCACGAGGCGGCCACGGCGTCGGCCACGGTGGCCTCCGGCGCGCCGTCGTCGCCGAACACCACGCGCCTTCCGGAGCCGCGGTCCACGGCCACCAGTCGCAGCCTCCCGTCGAACCGGGGTCCGAGGGCGTCGACCCGCGAGCGAAGGTCGCTGAGGGCGATGCGGCCGCGCGGGACGCGGGCGAGCACGGCGGCGCGGGCGAGCGCGCCACCCGGCGTGGCGGCGCTCAGGGCCGGCGCGGCGAGCGGCGAGAAGGCGCCGAGCGACAGCCGGCTTGCGCGCTCGATGGCGCTCCGCAGTGCGCTCGGGCGCCGCTCCGGCTCGACCTCGCCGTCCCAGCGCACACGCTCCTCCCTGCGCCGCGGATCCTCACCACCTGCGAGCCGTGCCGCCACGATCGATCCCGCTGAGGTTCCGATCAGCTGCTTCGCGCGACGGAAGTCCTCACCCGTCGAGTCGTGCGCTCCACCGAGGTAGCCCCACATCCAGGCCTCGCCGAGAACCCCGCCGACGCCGAGCACGAGCACAGTGGCCACGCGCGCAGTGTTCCACGTTGCCTGCGGCGCCCGGGCGTGAGACGATTGTCATAGGGACGGAGTGCAATGGACGAAGCCAAGCTTCGGGACATTCCCATGTTCGCCAAGCTCTCGCGCAAGCAGCGCAAGCTGCTCGCCCTGCGCGCCGACGAGGTGGACGTGAAGCCCGGGAGCGCTCGTCTGCCGGAAGGGCGATAGCGGGGACGAGCTCTACGTGATCGAGGAGGGCAGGGCCAAGGTCGTGCGCGACGAGCAGTACCTCGACGAGCTCGGGCCGGGCGACTTCTTCGGCGAGATGGGCATCCTCGACGACGCACCACGCAACGCGCACGTCGTCGCGACTACGCCGATGACCTTGATGATCCTGAGCGGCGCCGCCCTCAAGGAGCTGCAGCGAGAAAAGCCCGAGCTCGCCCGGCGAGATCAGCTCGACGATCGAGCAGCGTCGGCACTGGCTCGAGCCGGTGCTCTGACCGTCTCGCCGAACGACACGCGGAGCAGCGCCCCGCCGCCCGCTGCGTTGGCTGCCTGCACCTCGCCGCCGTGCGCCTCGGCCGCCTGGCGCACGATCGCGAGACCGAGGCCCGAGCCCGGCAGCGCGCGGGCGCTGTCGGCCCGGTAGAAGCGCTCGAACACGTGTGGCAGGTCTCCCTCGGCGAAGCCGGGCCCGTGGTCGCGCACGCTCAGCCCGCCGTCGGCCAGCTCGATCTCGACCCTGCCGCCCTGCGGACTCCATTTGAGCGCGTTGTCCACGAGGTTCGAGATCGCCCGCTGGATGCGCTCCGGCTCGCCGCGCACGAGCGTGGGCTCGGTCGCAACGTCGAGCGTCACGCCGTCCGGCGCTCGCGCCCGGGCGCGCGCGGCCACCTGATCGACGATCTCGTCGACCCTCACGTCGTCCACCAGCTCGCCCGGTTTGGTGCCACGGGCCAGCTCCACGATGTCCGCCACGAGCGAGGTCAGCTCGTCCAGCTCGAGGAGGATGTCGGCCCGCAGGCTGTCGCGCTCCGCCTCCGGCAGCTGGTCGGACTGCTCGAGCGTCTGGATGTTCGCCCGCAGGCTCGCGATCGGCGTGCGCAGCTCGTGGCTCGCGTCGGCCACCAGGTGGCGCTGGGCCTCGACGGAGCGCTCGAGCGCGTCCAGCGTCGTGTTGAAGGTGCGCGCGAGGCGCCCGAGCTCGTCCGTGCGCTCCGTGTGGATCCGCTGCGACGTGTCGCCGTCGGCCGCCAGCTCCTCGGTGCGCCGGGTGAAGCTCGCCACGGGCGAGAGTGCCGTCCGTGCCACGAGGGCGCCAAGGGCAGCGCCGAGGGCCACCCCCGCCGCGCCCACGAGCAGGAGCACGAGCACCACGCGGTCGAGCTGGCGGTCCACCTCGTCGAGCGGGCGCGCCAGCTGGACGGCTCCAACATGGCCCGCGCCGCGCGTGAGCACGCGCAGGTGGGTGCCGTTCACGGTGGTGTCGGTGAGGTACTCACCGGACCCGCGCGCCGCGATTTCGCGGGCGCGTGCGTCGACGGGGATCGCCTCGTCGCTCCCGGGCCGCCGCAGCACGCGACCGGACGGCACCACGATCTGGGCAACGCCCTCCGGTCCGCCGAAGGGCTCCGGCCGCGGCGCGGGGACGACGCCCCGCGGCGAGCCCTGGGCTCCCGGCGGCGCCGCCCTCTGACCACCGATAGCGCGCCCGCCCTCATCAGGAGCGGGGCCGGACCGGGGACCGCCGGCGAGCTGCTCGAACAGGGCGGCGCGATCGCGCAGCGAGCTGTCCACCTCGCTGCGCAGCTCGGCCCGCACGCCGAAGTAGATGGCCGCCGCAGCCACCAGGACCACGACCGCCACCGCACCCGCGGCAGCTGCGGCTATGCGGGTGCGCAGGCTCACGGCTCGCGCAGGACGTAGCCCACACCGCGCACGGTGTGCAGGAGCGGGCGCGCTCCCGCCTGTTCGAGCTTGCGGCGCAGATAGCCGATGTAGACCCGCAGCGCGTTCGACGCCGGGCCGAAGTCGTAGCCCCAGACACGCTCGTAGATCAGGTCGTGCGGCAGCACCCGGCCGGCGTTCAGCATCAGCAGCTCGAGCAGCTGGTACTCGGTCCGCGTGAGCTCCACGAAACCCTCCCCCACCCGTACCCCGTGTCGAGCGCCGTCGAGGCGAAGCTCGTGGAACGACTGGCCGTCCGCGTCACCGTCGCCGTCGCTGCGGCTGCGCCGCAGCAGGGCGCGCAGCCGGGCCCTGAGCTCGCCCAGGTCGAACGGCTTGACGAGATAGTCGTCGGCGCCGGCGTCGAGGCCGTCGATCCGATCCGACACCGCATCCCTCGCGGTGAGCATCAGCACCGGCACACGATTGCCGGCGCCGCGCAGCCGGCGGCAGACCTCGAGCCCGTCGATGTCCGGAAGACCGATGTCGAGCACCACCGCGTCCGGGGCGCTGCTCGTGACCTCGGCGAGGGCGGCCTCGCCGCTTTCGGCCGGCACGGTGTCGTACCCACCGAGCACGAGCGCGCGGCGCAGGGCATCGCGCAGCGCGCGGTCGTCGTCGACGATCAGGATCTTCACGGTCCCCATTCTGGCGGGAGCCCGCGAGTTCTTCGGTGATTCCTACGCCGCTCTTACGTTGCTCCTACATGCGGCCGCAAGGCTCGCCGCATGCGATCCAAGAGAAGGAGCACGATCATCGTCGTCGGAGGCGCCCTCGCGGTGGCATCCGCGGGCTACGGCCTCGGCACACAGGCGGACGACGGCACGGCTGTCGCCCGCGGTGAGCAGAGCACGGCCGACGAAAACCGGAGCGGCGGTCCCGCCCTCTTCATCAAGGGAGGGCAACCACCTGGTTTCCAGGCCCTGGCCGACAAGCTCGGCGTGGATGCGGACAAGCTGGAACAGGCGCTCCGCGACTTCCACCAGAGCGAGAGGGGTGACCGGCGCGACGACTTTGCCGCCCCCCTGGCCAAGGCGCTCGGGATCTCGCCCGACAAGGTCACGGCGGCGTTCGACAAGGTCCACAAGAAGCACGAGGCGCGCTTCGCCGCGCGGCTCGGCGATGCGTTGAACGTGGACGCCGACAAGGTTCAGGCGGCTCTCGACAAGCTGATGAACGGCACACCTCCCCCGCCCGGCGAGTTCGAGCAGGCGCTCGCCGACGAACTCGGGGTGGACGTGACGGACGTCCGCAGGGCGCTCTTCGAGTCGCGGCCGGACCGCGGCGACCGCGAGCGGCATCACGCGATGCCGCTGCGTGAGCTCGCCACGGCGCTGGGCGTGGACCGAGCGGACCTGCGCAAGGCGCTGCGCGAGATGCGCGCGGGCGCCGAGAAGGGCCATGAGCAACACACCCAGGCACTCGCCAAGTTCCTCGCCGACCGCTTCGATCTCTCGGCTGACGACGTGACGAAGGCTCTGGACGCCCTTCCTCGCCCAGTGCGACCCGAGCACGGTGACCGCCCCGGGCCCGGTGGGCCCGGGCGCGGTCCCGGGTTCGCCGCGCCGGGAATGCATCCCGCCCCGGTCCCGGGCTGAACCCCCAACCCTCAAGGGGTCTGACCCCTTGAGGGTTTGCGTATCGTCAGCGCATCGCCGGCGCGCGCCTGACAATCCCCGAGCTGTTCGAGGCTGCGGTCGCGGACGTTCCCGATAAGCCCTGGCTCCTCTTCGAGGACGACTCGTACACCTACGAGCAGGCGCGGGAGCGGATCGCGGCCGCGGCCGCGGGGCTGGCGGAGCGCGGTGTCGGGCGGGGCGACCTCGTGCTCGCCCTGGCACCCAACGATCCGCGCTACGTCTTCCTGTGGCTCGCAGCCGCGTACCTCGGCGCCATCCACCTGGCCGTGGATCCGCGCCAGACGCCCGCCGAGCTCGAGGGGCTGACGCGGCAGGTGGAGCCGAAGCTCGTGGTCACGGACGAGAACCTGCCGGACCTGTTCTCGCAGCCCGGCGATCTGGACGGGCCCGGACCCGCCGCCCCTGACGACGCCGCGGTGCTCATCCCCACCTCGGGCACCACCGGCCGTTCCAAGCTCGTGACACAGACGCACCGCGCGTACGCGATGGCAGGCGAGGGCTTCCCCTGGTGGATCGGCCTGACCGCCGACGACCGCCTCATGACCTCGCTACCGCTGTTCCACCTCAATGCGCCGGCGTACTCCATGCTCGGCTCGGTGGCCGCGCGGGCCAGCGTCGCGCTCCTGCCGCGCTTCTCGGCCAGCGGCTTCCTCGACTCCGCCCGGCGTCACGGCGCCACCGAGTTCAACGCGATCGGCGCGATGATCGAGATCCTGCTCCGCCAGCCGCAGCGCCCCGACGACGCCGACAACCCGCTGCGTCTCGCATACGCGGGTCCGGTGCCGCCGAAGGAGCGCCACCTCGAGTTCGAGCGCCGCTTCGGGCTCGAGATGACGTCGGGCTACGCGATGTCGGAGACCACCTACGGCACCGTCTGGCCCCGCGGCACGAGGCCGTACGCGACCCTCGGCGCGCCGCGCCAGCATCCGACCCTCGGCGAGGTGAACGAGGCGCGCGTGAACACGGACGGCGAGCTCGAGCTGCGCAACCCCGCGGTTATGAAGGGCTACTGGCGCATGCCGGACGAGACCGCGGCGGTGCTCGCCCCGGACGGCTGGCTCAAGACCGGCGACCTCGTGACGGAGAACCCGGACGGCACCTACACGTTCGTGGGTCGCCGGAAGGAGGTCATCAGGCGCCGCGGCGAGAACGTGGCGCCCGCCGAGATCGAGGAGGCGCTCGCGGCGCACCCGGATGTGGTGGAGGCCGCGGTGGTGGGAGTCCCCTCGGAGCTCTCCGAGGAGGAGATCAAGGCCTTCGTGGTGATGCGCGACGGCGCGCAGCCCGATTTCGAAGCGCTGCGGGAGTGGGCAGCCGAGCGGCTGACGAGGTTCAAGGTCCCCGAGCACTTCGAGGCCCTCGACGAGCTGCCGCACACGCCCACGGGACGCGTGGCCAAGCATAGGCTTCCCAGATGACCTTTCGCACCGGGATCGGGACCTCCGACGCAGACTCGATAACGCTCATGGGCCGCGATCTCGCCACGGACCTGATGGGCAACGTGACCCTCACCGAACTGGCGTTTCTGATGGTCCAGGGCCGTATGCCCTCACCCGAGGAGACGCGCCTCTTCGACGCCGTCCTCGTCTCGCTTGCGGACCACGGGCTCACGCCCACCGTGCTCGCCGCGCGACTCACGTACACCGGGGCCCCCGAGTCGATCCAGGGGGCGGTGGCCGCCGGCCTGCTGGGAGCCGGGAGCGTGTTTCTCGGGGTGGTCGAGGACACGGTCCGCTTCTTGGACGAGATCGGCGACGACGTCGAGGGCGGCGTGGCCAGGGCGCTCGCGGATGGGCGGCGAATTCCGGGCCTCGGTCACCCCGTCCATAAGGTCCGGGACCCGCGCACTCCACGTATCTACGCGATCGCGGAGGAGACCGGACAGCTCGGCCCCCATCTGCGCCGGTTGCGCGAACTGGCCGAAGCGCACACGAAGCAGACCGGCCGCGAGCTGCCGATCAACGGCGCGGGTGTGGCCGGCGCCGCGCTTGCCGACCTCGGCTTCCCGGCGGCCCTCCTACGCGGTTTCGCGCTATTGGCGCGGACCGCGGGGTTGCTCGGCCACCTCGCGGAGGAGATGGAGCACCCGCTGGGGATGCCTCTCTACCGCGAGGTGGATGAGCGTGCGAAGTACGACCCGCCGACTGGGGAGTAACGGCGGGGGGACAGCGACGAGCGAAGGTCGGCAAGCATCGTCCACCGTTCCCGGTGGGGACGCGCACGCCGCCAGTCCGCGAGCGTTAGGCCCGCCGGAATGTCCGTGTGCTCGTACATGAAATCCATACGAGCATCCTCCGCTCACCCACGCGCGCGCGCATCGGGGAAAGACCCCACACCTGACCCTGATCTTTCGCCCCCTGACCCCTAAGAACCCCGAATGGGCGGTCGACGAGCAGGCCGGGTCTAGGCCCAGGCACAGATTCCAGCGCCTACAGCGCCGGGAGTCGATAGAGAAGTGAGCGGCGCGGCGCCCCATATGGGGCGCCGCTCCCGCAGACGCCGCTAGAAAGCGTCGCTGCGCAGCGGGCAACGCCCGCTGCTTGCGCTACTACAGCGGCGTGACGTTGACGGCCTTCGGGCCCTTGTCGCTGGGCTCGGCGTCGTACTGCACCTGTGCGCCCTCTGCGAGCGACTTGAAGCCGTCACCGGCGATGCCGGTGTGATGGACGAAGAGGTCCTTCCCGGGCTCGTCCGGCGTGATAAAGCCGAAGCCCTTGTCGTCGTTGAACCACTTCACAGTTCCGGTGGCCATGTATGACCCTCCACTGAGTTGTTGCTTTGCTGCGTACGCGGAGGTGCTTGTGAAGCGACAACCTACGGGCGCGAGCAGTGCCTTTTCGCCGGACCGTGTCCGGCCGTTACGCCACAAAGGCTAAACCAGATCGACCCCTCGCGTCTATTCGAGCTCCCAACGGCCATTTCGCGGCCAGCGCAGGGGGTGTTGTAGCCGCTCCAGTTAGGCTCGCCGGGTGAGCGAGCAGCCGACCGTCGCGTTCTTCCCCGAGCCGGGCGCCTGGGGACCCACCAACAACCTCGTCGCCGTGGGCAACCACCTGCGCGAGCGCGGCATCCGCGTGGTGTTCGTCGTCGAGGAGTCGTTCGAGGGCGAGCTCGTGAAGCGCGGGTTCGAGGAGGCGCTGATGCGCATGGCGCCTCCGCCCGAGCACGAGGAGCAGGTGGGCGAGGGCTGGGCCGAGTTCATCCGCGTGACCGCGCCCGAGTTCCGCAAGCCGACCATCGAGCAGCTCGAGACGGTGACCATGCCGATCTGGGCCGAGCTCGCGGAGGGCGCCAAGTACGCGCACGAGCGCATGCTGGAGATCTGGGAGGAGGTGCGCCCGGCCGCGATCGTGACCGACAACGTGACCGGCTTCCCCGCCGTCTCGACCGCCGGCGTGCCGTGGGCGCGCATGGTGTCGGCCAACCCGCTCGAGATGCACGACCCCGAGATCCCGCCGGTGTTCTCGGGCTACCCCTCCGATGACCGCAGCGGCTGGGACGAGTTCCGAGCGGAATACCGGCGGCTGCACGACCCTCTGATCGCGGACCTGTCGGAGTTCAACCAGTCGAAGGGCGCCGCGCCGCTTCCGGAGGGGAGCTTCCAGTACGACTCACCCTGGCTCAACATGTACCTCTTCCCCGGCGTGATCGACTACCCGCGCGCCACGCCGCTCGGTGACACATGGCACCGGCTCGACACCTCTGTCCGCGCGAGCGACCCCGAGTTCGACATCAGCGAGCGGCTGCCCGGTGAGGGCAAGGTCGTCTACCTCTCGCTGGGCAGCCTCGGCTGCATGGACATCGGCCTGATGCAGCGGATCATCGACCTGCTCGACCGCACGGGGCACCGCGCCATCGTGAGCATGGGCCCTCTCCAGGAGGAGCTGCGGCTCGGCGAGCGCATGTACGGCGAGCAGTTCCTTCCACAGACCTCGATCCTCCCGCAGTGCGACCTGCTGATCACGCACGGGGGCAACAACACCGTCGCGGAGGCGTTCAACTTCGGCCTGCCGGTGATCGTGACGCCGCTGTTCTGGGACCAGTACGACAATGCGCAGCGCGTGCACGAGACGGGCTTCGGGCACCGGCTGGCGTCGTACACCTTCGAGGACGAGGAGTTCCTCGGCGCGGTCGAGCGGCTGCTTGCGGACGAGGCCCTGTCTGAGCGGATGAAGCGCATCAGCGCCGAGCTCACCGCAGCGCCGGGTCGCATCAAGGGCGCGGACCTGATCGAGCAGCTCGTGCGCACGGGCGCGTCGGTGTCGGCTGCATGAGCTTCGACGACTCGCTCTGGCACTCCACCGCAGGGGACTCGTTCGAACCGCGGCCCCCGCTGCCCGGGGACATCGACGTGGACGTGGCGATCGTCGGCGCGGGCTACACCGGACTCTGGACGGCGTACTACCTGCACAGCATCGACCCGTCGATGCGGATCGCGATCGTGGAGCGGGAGATCGCGGGGTTCGGCGCATCCGGCCGCAACGGGGGCTGGTGCTCGGCGCTGTTCCCGCCGGCGTCGAGCGGAATCGCGCGCCGGCACGGCGCCGACGCCGCCGTGGCGATGCGCCGGGCTATGCACGAATCGATTGTCGAGGTCGGGCGGGTGGCCGAGGCGGAGGGCCTCGACATCCACTACGCCCGCGGCGGCACGATTCAGCTGGCGCGCAACCCGGCGCAGCTCGCGCGCGCCCGCGAGATCGTGGAGGACGAGCGCAGCGTGACGGGTGACGTGGAGGGGCTCGAGCTGCTGTCCAAGGAGCAGGCCGAGGACCACGCGCGCGGCACGAGGGCGCTCGGCGGCACGTACACCCCTCACTGCGCCGCGATCCATCCGCTGCGGCTCGTCCGCGGGCTCGCCTCCTGCGTCGAGGCGCGCGGCGTCTCTCTCTTCGAGGGCACCACGGCAACCGAAATCAAGCCGGGTGCGCTGCTCACCGATCACGGCACGGTGCGTGCCGAGATCGTGGTGCGCGCGACCGAGGGCTACACACCCAGCCTTCGCGGCCAGCGGCGCAGGGTGATTCCCCTCTACTCGCTGATGATCGCCACCGAGCCGCTGTCGGCGGAGGCGTGGGATCAGATCGGGCTGCGCCGCCGCCAGACCTTCGCGGACCTTCGCCACATGCGCATCTACGGCCAGCGCACGGCCGACGACCGCCTCGCGTTCGGCGGCCGCGGCGCGCCGTACCACTTCGCGTCTCGTACGAGGCCGTCCTTCGACCGCAACAAGCGCGTGCACTCGGGGCTGCGGGAGGTGCTCGTGGACCTGTTCCCGGTGGTCGCCGACTTCGAGGTCACGCACGAGTGGGGCGGCGCGCTCGCGATACCCCGCGATTGGAACGCATCGGCGGGGCTGGACCGGCAGCACGGATTCGCCTGGGCGGGTGGCTACGTGGGCGACGGCGTGTCCACCACCAATCTCGCGGGCCGCACGCTGGCGCAGCTGATCACGTCTCAGGAGAATGGGCTCACGCAGCTTCCCTGGGTGGGCCATTCCTCTCGCTCCTGGGAGCCCGAGCCACTGCGCTGGCTTGGCGTGAACAGCGGACGCCTCCTGATGTCGAGCGCGGACCGGAGCGAGGCCCGAACGGGGAGGCCGGCAAAGCGGGCGAAGGCATTCGCCCGCTTCATGGGCTATTGAGAAGCGCCCGGGCGGCTAGTGGTTGCGGAGGGCGTTGATGAGCTCGTCCTTGCTCATCTCCGACCGTCGCTCGATGCCCAGCTCGCGAGCGCGCTCCTCGAGCTCTTCCTTCGTGCGCTCGTCGTAGTCCTCGGCCTGGCCACCCTTCTTGCTCACGTCGGTCCCGCCGGCCTTCGCGTTGGCGATCCTGGCGGCCTTCTCCTTGCTCGCGCCCTCCTCGCGGAGATCCTCGTAGAGCTTGTCGTCCTTGACGCTCGGTCCGTGATCTTTAGCCATGCCTCGTCAGGTACCCGGAGAGGCTCGCGTTACACGAGCTCGAGCCAGCGGGAGAACAGCGTGCGGGCGTGCCCGGTCATCTCCTCACGACGTTCCTCGAACGACGCGAGCAGCGCGTCGAGCGCACCGGGGCCGCGCACCTGCTCGAGCGCTCGCGCGTAGTCCGGCACGGTGGCCCACTCGGCCGCCATCTCGCTCGTGACCTCGACGTGGAACTGGACCGCGTAGGCGGTCGACCCCACGCGGTACGCCTGGTTCGCGTACGCGGGAGAGCTGGCCAGCCCGACGGCTCCGTCGGGCAGCTCGAAGCTGTCGCTGTGCCACTGGAGCGTCGGGAAGCTCTCGGGAAGGGCGCCGAGCACCGGGTCGTCGCGGCCGGCATCGGTCAGCTCCACGTCCAGCACGCCCACCTCGGGGGTCTCGCCCGTGTAGACGCGCGCGCCGAGGCTGGCGGCGAGCAGCTGGCTCCCCAGGCACGCACCGAAGAACGGCAGGCCGGACCGCACAGCGGCGCCGATGCAGTCGCGCTCGGAGGCGAGCCATGGGTGGTCGGCGTCGTCGCAGGCACCCATTGGACCGCCCATCACCACCATGGCGTCGAACTCGCGCCAGTCGGGGAGCGGCTCTCCCTCGTCGAGCTCGACGGCATGCAGCTCGGCGCCGCGCTCGCGCATGGCATCTGCGTAGGCGCCCGGCGGCTCGCAGGCGATGTGCTGAAGGACGAGGATCGCCGGGCCGTCGCTCACCGGTGGCGAGCCTAACCGCGGAACACCACTCTCTCCAGGTTTTGCATGACATGTGTGCAAAACGCAGAGAGAGTCAGAATGTGGCTGTGGACGCCAACGCTGTTGAGCAGGCGGCAGACGAGCTCTACGCACTTCCGCCTGCCGATTTCACACGCGAGCGCGACGAGCGGGCCAAGGCGCTGCGCAAGGAGGGGCGGCGGGACGAGGCGGATGCGGTCAAGGCGCTGCGCAAGCCGACCGTCGCGGCGTGGGCTCTGAACCAGCTAGCGCGGCGGCGGGCGAAGGATGTCGAGCGGCTGGTCGCGGCTGGCGAGGAGCTGCGGGCGGCACAGGAGGAGCTACTGGCGGGCGGCGACCGGAAGGCGTTCCAGAGCGCCGCGGCGAAGGAGCGTGAGCACGTCGCGAAGCTGGCCGGCGAGGCGACCGAGCTCGTCTCCGAAGCCGGCGAGCGAGCCAGTCCGGCGCTCCAAGAAAAGATCTCCGAGACGCTCCACGCGGCCGCGCTTGACGAGGACACCGCCGAGGAGCTGCGCGCGGGCCGGCTGGTGCGAGAGCGCGAGGCGATCGGCGGGTTCGGCGGAGTCATGGCGGCGCCGCCGGCGCGGAGCCGCGAGCGGAAGGCGGCGGGTGACGGGGCGCCGGCGACCGGCAGCATTGACGGTGAAACGGGGGGTGGGGGCGCGGCGCCGGCGGCTCCGCGAAGCGCGGCAAAGCCGCCCGCGCTGGGAAGCGCGGCAAGGCCGGCCGCTGATGACAGCAAGCGCGGCAAGGCCGCCGCTGATGCCAGCAAGCGCGGCAAGGCGGCGGAGGACGAGGACAGGCGGCGCGCAGATGCCGAGCGCCGCGATGCCGCCCAGCGGCGGCAGCGCCTGGCGGCCGCTCGCACCGATGAGCGGCACGCCAAGCGTGAGCTCGACGCGGCCTCCAAGGCGGCCGAGCACGCGGAGACGCGCGCGGAGGCCGCCCGGGTTCACGCCGAGGAGGCGAACGCCCGGGCGAAGACCACCGCGGAGCGCCTGAAGGAGGCCCGCCGCGAGCGGACGGCGGCGAAGAAGGCGTATGCCCGCGCCGAGCGAGCCCTGGCCGAGGCGGAGCGCGGGTCCTAGTCGCGCGCGGATCCCAAGCCCGCGTGGGGCGCCTCGTCAGGTGTGCGATGAACGTTGCGCTATGCGCAACGTTGGGCACTCACCTAGGCGGGATCCGGCTCGACGTCGCGCAGCGCTCCGGTCTCTGGGTTGAAGACGAAGCCGCGGATCTGGTCGCGGGCGGGTAGCTCTGAGCTTGCTCGCAGGCGGGTGAGGCTTGCGCGCAGGGTCGCATCGAGGTCGTCGAATGCGCCGAGGCGCCAGGTTGGGAGGACGCCGTCGTCGGCGAGCGCCTGGGCGAATTCGTCCTCGGATGCGCCGTGGAGGCCGCAGCCGTCGTGCATCACCACGACGATCTCCTCGGTGCCCAGCAGTCGCTGAGACGCGGCGAGGGAGCGGATCGCGTCGTCGGTGACGAGGCCGCCGGCGTTGCGGATGATGTGGGCGTCGCCGCGCTCGAGGCCGAGCATCGGGAACAGGTCGATGCGAGTGTCCATGCACGCCAGGACGGCAACCTTGCGCCGTGGCTTCGGATCCAGCCCCGGAGCCGCGAGGTCGTCTGCCCGGGCGGATGCGACCGCCAGCATGTCGTCTGCATTGGGCATCTGCGGTCGCGGATCGTAGGGCCTACGGCTAGAGCAGGCTGCCGCCGGGCGGCACGATCCAGAGCTTCTCCGCCCGTTCAACCACGGCGTCCCGCCTCAGGTCCCCCACGGTCGCTGCCTCGACGTGCTCCATCAGGCGCCCCAGCTCGGCCCACGCCATCGCGACGGAGCCGACCTTGGCCGTGGGTCCCCAACCCGTGGCCGCCTTCAGCTCCGCCGCGCGCTCCTTCACCTCGTCGACCGTGAGCTCGGCGAATGGCTTCGAGCGACCGCCCGCGAACACGCGCTCCGCCAGGACCCTGTCGGCATCGGGGAGCGGCCGGGGTGTCGGTCGCATGCTCACAGCACGTAGGGGACCGCTCCCACGGCACCGAGGGTGTACCAGGCCCCGAAGGCCAGAGTCGCGAAGCCCATCGCGGGGGCGAACGCGAGGATGCGGCGCAGCACCGGCCCGCGGGTGATCGCGTAGCCGAATGCCGAGGACAGCGCCGCCATCGACAGCGCCGTGCCGAGCGCCAGCACCACCAGCGCCGCCACGGCGTCGGCCTGGCCGGGGATCGTGGCGAGCAGCAGCACCGCCACGCCCGCCGATCCGCCCATCCCGTGCACCAACCCGATCCCGAACGCCTGCGCCGGCGAACGTCCGAGCCGCGCCTCCGGCCGGTGCGCGTGGTCGTGGGCTCCCGGCGACTCGTGCGGATGCAGGTGGCGGTGCTCGGTGTCGCCATGACGGTGCGCATGCGCGTGGAAGTGGCCGCGCCGCCAGCGCACCAGCAGCCGGACGGCGAGCAGCATGATCATCAGCCCCACGAGCGCCTCAGCGCCCCGCTGCACCGCATCCGGGAGGTACGCGTGGAAGAGCACGATCGGCAGGCCGAACACGGCGAGCGTGGTCGCGTGCCCCATCCCCCACGAGAGGCCCAGCCGGCCGGCGCGCCTGGTGCCGTCCTCGGGCTCGGAGGCGATCAGCGTCGACACCGCCGCGAGGTGGTCCGGATCCGAGGCGTGCCTGAGGCCGAGCAGGAGTGCCACAGCCAGCACCGCCGCGAGCGCCTCGCCATGGGCCATCTCCGCGATCCAGTCGTCAAGCCCGAACATCGGGGCCCCCCTCCTCCGCCGCCAGCCGCGCGGCTGCCACGGCGAGCTGCCCGTAGGCGATCCCGCCGTCGTTGGGCGGGAGGCGTTCCGGCGTGAGCACCCGAAGCCCGGCGTCGGTGAGAAGCGATGCGGTCTGCCCGAGCAGGCGCCGGTTCTGGAACACGCCTCCCGACAGCACCACCTGGTCCGTCATCCGGCGCTCGGCCGCGAGCGCGCACGCGCGCGCCGTCGTCTCGGCCAGAGCGTTGTGGAAGCGCGCCGCGATCCTCCCGACCGCCACGCCGGCATCGAGGTCGCCAACCACTTCGCGGACCATCGGACGCGCGTCGATCACAAGCGTGCCGCCGTCGTCGATCAGCGGCAGCTCGTACGCGCGGCGCTCGCCGAGATCGCACGCCGCCTCCAGCTCCACGGCGGCCTGGCCCTCGTAGTTGACCTCCGCTCGCAGTCCGCAGAGAGCGGCGACGGCGTCGAACAGCCTGCCGGCGCTTGTGGTGAGCGGCGAGGAGAGGCCGCTGACCGCGAGCTGCGACACCTGAGCCCAGGCGCGCTGGTCAACCCGCCGGCGGAGCTGCCGCGGCGGGAGCACCGGCTCGTCGAACGCCGCGGCCAGCCACGCACAGGCCATCCTCCACGGCTGGCGTATCGCTGCCTCACCGCCGGGCATCCGCACGGGGAACAGCAATCCGGCGCGCTCGAACCCCTCCAGACCGCCGAAGAGCAGCTCGCCGCCCCAAACCGTGCCGTCCTCGCCGTAACCCGTCCCGTCGAAGATGGCGCCGACCGCGGGCCGCAGCTCACCGTGCTCCGCCAGGCACGCCGCGAGATGGGCGTGGTGATGCTGCACTCCCACGAGGCGGACACCGTCGCGCTCGACCGCGTGCTTGGTGGACAGGTACTCGGGGTGAAGGTCATGCGCGACGACCTCCGGCTCGACCGCGAACAGGCGCTGGAAGTGGTCGATGCCGGCCACGAACGAGCGCAGCGTCTCGTAGTTCTTGAGATCGCCGACGTGGTGGCCGACCCAGGCGTGCCCGCCCTTGGCGACCGCGAACGTGTTCTTCAGCTCGGCGCCGCAGGCGAGGATGTGGCGGCCGCAGTCCACCGGCAGGGGCAGCGCGGACGGCACGTAGCCGCGCGAGCGCCGCAGGAACGTGCGCCGCCCCTCCGCATGGCGCACCACCGAGTCGTCGGTGCGCGTCTCGATCGGCCGGTCGTGCATGAGGAAGACGTCGGCGATGTCCGCAAGCCGCTCGCAGGCCTCCTCGTCGTGGAAGGCGATCGGCTCGTCGGAGACGTTGCCGCTCGTCATCACGAGCGTCGTGCCGGCATCGGCCAGCAGCACATGGTGGAGCGGCGAGTACGGCAGCATCACACCCAGCTCCGCGGCTCCGGGCGCCACGGACTCCGCCACCGCCGCGTCCGGCCGGCGGCGGGCGAGCACGATCGGCCGCGCGCGCTCCATCAGCAGCTCCTGCTCGGCGGGCTTCAGGTCCACGAGCTCGCGAACCGTTCCGAGGCCCGGCGCCATCAGCGCGAACGGCTTGTCCTCGCGGTGCTTGCGGGCACGGAGCTCGGCCACCGCGGCCTCGTCGTCTGCCCGGCACGCGAGGTGGAAGCCGCCGATCCCCTTCACCGCCACGATCGCCCCCTCGAGCAGCGCGTGGGCAGTGGCCTCGAGCGCATCGCGCGCGCCGGCGTCCTCCAGCGCGCCCCCTCCGGCGTACACAAGCCGCACCTGCGGCCCGCAGTCCGGGCACGCGTTCGGCTGTGCATGGAAGCGGCGGTCCGCCGGGTCGCGGTATTCGGCTAGACAGGCCGGGCACATCTCGAACGCGGCCATCGTCGTGTTGGGCCGGTCGTACGGCACGTCGCGCACGATGGTGAAGCGCGGGCCGCAGTTCGTGCAGTTGGTGAACGGGTAGCGGAAGCGCCTGTCGGCAGGGTCGAACAGCTCGGCGAGGCAGTCCGGGCAGGTGGCGCTGTCCGGCGTGACGGCGGCACGCGGCTCGCCGCCCGCCGGGCTCTCGCGGATCGAGAAGCCGTGCTCCCCGAGCTCCTCGAGCTGCTCGGAGGTCACCCGCTCGACGGTCGCCAGAGGCGGTGCTTCGAGCGCCAGCCGGGAGAGGAAGCGCTCGACTGTCTCGGACGGCGCCTCCACCTCCACCACGACCCCGCGCGAGTCGTTCAGCACGTGCCCGGCCACTCCCAGCTCACCGGCCAGCCGGTACACGTAGGGGCGAAAGCCAACGCCCTGGACGGTGCCCTCGATGCGGGCGCGGACGCGGCTCATGCCATGCCGTCCGGCGAAGCAGCCGGCTCGGCCGGCTGCGCACGAGGGGTTTCCACGAGCTCGCGCAGCAGGTGGTAGGCGCTCGCCTGCGCCTCCTGGATGCGCGGGATGTGCTCGGAGCGCGTGATCACGACGTGATCCGCGAGCCGCTCGGACGCCACACGGCCGCCGTCGTAGCCCACCATCGCGATCGTTCGCAGGCCGCGCGAGCGCCCCTCCGCCAGCGCGGCCACCACGTTCCCGGAGTTGCCGCTCGTGGAGATCGCCAAGAGCACGTCGTCGTCCCGCCCGTGCGCGATCACCTGGCGGGA
>CAWDLE010000033.1:0-202897 GCA_963803085.1 uncultured Thermoleophilaceae bacterium
GGCGATATCGCCGAGGCGCACGCGCAGCTCCTCGCCGGCGTACGCGAGGGAATCTTCAGCCGCTCGCTCCCGCTCGCCACGCGCGACCTGCGCATAGTGCCGTCCCGGCTCGGCGACCGCGCCGGCGTGAGCGGCGCAGCGATAACCGCAATCGAGCAGGTGCTCTCACCGGCGGCTGTGGATCAGACCCTGCAGACAGCGGCAGCCTGAGGGGCAGACCGGCTAAACGGCTTTAAGAACCTTTCCTGCCTTTAGGCAGCGAGTGCAGACGTACTCGCGCCGGGGGGTGTCCCCGACGAGGATGCGGACCTTCTGGAGGTTCGGGTTGAAGCGCCGCCTGGTCGCCACCATGGAGTGGCTGCGGTTATTCCCGAACGCCGGGCCCTTTTTGCACGAGTAACAGACCTTTGCCACGGCGCGTCAGGCTAGCAGGGCCCGGGCCGCATCGAGCGCGGATTCCACGCCTGCGCGGTCCACATCCAGGTGGGTCACGGCGCGTACGCGGCCGTCAGGAGTGTCGCTCAGCTCGACCCCGCGCTCGGCCATGCCCTGCACGAATCCGTCGGCCGCCGCGAAGATCACGATGTTGGTCTCGGGCGCGACCACCTCGAGGCCGAGTTCGCTGAGACCGCCCGCCAGAAACCGTGCGTTGTCATGGTCCTCGGCGAGTCGTTCGACGTGATGGTCGAGCGCGTGCAGGCAACCCGCGGCCACGATCCCTGACTGCCGGAACGCTCCACCCATCTGCTGCTTCCAGCGCCACGCCTCGACCATCAGCTCGCTCGAGCCGGCCAGCACCGCGCCCACGGGCGCGCCCAGTCCCTTGGTGAAGTCGAGCCAGGCGGTGTCGAATCCGCCGGCGAAGTCCGCCGCGCTCGTGCCCGACGCCACCACGGCGTTCATCAGGCGGGCGCCGTCCATGTGCGCGCGCAGCCCGTGCTCGCGCGCCACGCCGAGCACCTCCCGCACGCGCTCGAGCGGCCACACGCGGCCGCCGCCCATGTTGGTCGTCTGCTCCACGGACACCACACGCGAGCGCGGGAGGTAGCGGCTCTCCGGCCGGATCGCGGCGGCGAGCTGCTCGCCGCTGAAGATGCCCCCGTCGCCGTCGATCGCGTTGATCATGAGCTGCGCGTTCTGCGCGGGCCCGCCGGCCTCGGCGATGATCGGGTGGGCGCTGCGGTCGAGAATCAGCTCGTCGCCGCCCGGCCGCGCGTGCAGCCGGAACGAGATCTGGTTGCACATCGTTCCGCTTGGAAGGAAGAGCGCAGCCTCCTGTCCGAGCAGCTCAGCCACGCGCTCCTGGAGCAGGTTCGTGGTGGGGTCCGCGCCGCGCTGCTCGTCGGCCACCTCGGCGGAGGCGATCGCCTGGCGCATCGCCTCGGTCGGGCGCGTCTGAGTGTCGCTGTAGAGATTGATCACTGCGGGAGATCCTCGGTGCGCACCGGGCGCCGCCCGGTGCTTCCGCCAGACAGCTCCCGCCGAAGCGCCGCCATGCGCAACACGGCCCGCGCCGAGTCCTCGCCCTGGTGGCGCTTGTCGCCGCCGCTGCGGGCGAGCGCCTGCTCCATGTTGTCCACGGTGAGCACGCCGAACGCACACGGCACCCCTGTGTCGAGCGCCACGCGCGCGATCCCGCTGGCCGCCTCGGTGCACACGAAGTCGTAGTGGTCGGTCTCGCCGCGAATCACGGCGCCGAGGCACGCCACTCCCGCGTAGCGCCCGGTGTCGGCGCAGTACCGAGCGGCGAGCGGGAGCTCGAACGCACCGGGCACGTCGTGCACCTCGACGGTGGCCCCGGCCTCCTCGAACACGCGCTGCGCGCCCTCCACCAGCCGCTCGGCCAGCTCCTCGTAGAAACGGCCCACACAGGCCGCGAAGACGTCAGGCATTCCCCGGGCGGCGAGGCGCCGGGCCCTGGCCGTACGGATCCACGTTCTCGGCGAGCGCCCGCTCGCGGTCCTGCACGCGCTCCTCGTGGATCATCTCCTCGTCGAGCGCCAGTCCCTGGTGGTGCAGCATGTGGCCGAGGCGCTCCTTCTTCGCGCGCAGGTATTCGCGGTTGTGCTCGCCGGGCGCGTGTTCGATCGGCACCTGGTCGGTCACCGTCAGGCCATAGCCCTCCAGGCCCACGATCTTCTTCGGGTTGTTCGTGAGCAGGCGTATCGAGCTGAGCCCGAGGTCCACCAGGATCTGTGCGCCGATCCCGTAGTCGCGAAGATCGGCGGGCAGGCCGAGCTTCATGTTCGCATCGACGGTGTCGAGCCCCTCCTCCTGGAGCCGGTAGGCGCGCAGCTTGTTGAGCAGGCCGATGCCGCGTCCCTCCTGCGCCAGGTAGAGCAGCACGCCGCGCCCCTCGTTCTCGATGCGCGCGAGCGCGTCCTCGAGCTGCTGACCGCAGTCGCAGCGGAGCGAGTGGAACACGTCGCCGGTCAGGCACTCGGAGTGCACCCGCACGAGCACGTCCTCCTGGCCGTCGATCTCTCCCTTGACCATTGCCACGTGGTGCTTGTCGTCCACGAGCGAGCGGAAGCCGACCACGTTGAACTCGCCGAACTTCGTAGGAAGGTTCGTCTCCACGACCCGCTCGATCAGCTTGTCGTTCTGGCGCCGGTAGGCGATCAGGTCGGCCACGGTGACCATCTTCAGCCCGTGCTTCTTGCAGTACAGCTCGAGGTCCGGGACGCGCGCCATCGTGCCGTCGTCGTTCATGACCTCGCAGATCACCCCGGATGCGTTAAGCCCGGCAAGCCGCGCGAGGTCCACCCCGGCCTCGGTCTGGCCGGTGCGCTCGAGTACGCCGCCGTCCTTGGCCTTCAGCGGGAAGATGTGCCCCGGTTGGACGAGGTCCTGGGGACGGGAGCTCGGGTCGATCGCCACCTGGACCGTGTGCGCACGGTCGTGCGCCGAGATCCCCGTGGTGATCCCCTCGCGCGCCTCGATGGAGACGGTGAACGCGGTCTGGAACGGCGACTCGTTCTTCGCGGCCATCAGGTCGAGGCCGAGCTCGTCGCAGCGCTCACCGGTGAGGGCGAGGCAGATCAGCCCGCGCCCGTGGGTGGCCATGAAGTTGATCGCGTCGGGCGTGCAGAACTGCGCGGCCATCGTGAGGTCGCCCTCGTTCTCGCGGTCCTCCGCGTCGCAGACCACGACCATCTTGCCGTCGCGGATGTCATCGATGGCGTCCTCGATCGAGCTGAAAGGGGGGTTCGTCATGTCCTGAGCTTCTCCACGTACTTGGCGAGCACGTCCACCTCCAGGTTCACCCGGCGCCCGGGCGCGGCCGCGCCGAGCGTCGTTTGCCTGAGCGTCTCGGGAATGAGCGAAACCTCGAAGCCTGCGTCGTCCACCCTTGAAACGGTAAGCGACACGCCATCCACGGCGATCGATCCCTTGTCGACCACGTAGCGCAGCAGGTCCGCGGGGGCGCTCACGCGGACCACGCGCGAGAAGCCGTCCTCGCGGACGGACTCGACCGTTCCGGTGCCGTCCACGTGGCCCTGCATGAAGTGCCCGCCGAGGCGGTCACCCGCGCGCAGCGGCAGCTCGATGTTCACCTCGTCGCCCTCGCCGAGCGGGGCGAGCGAGGTCCGGCGCAGCGTCTCCGGCATCACGTCGGCGGCGAACGACCCGCCGTTCGGCTCGACCGCGGTCAGGCAGATGCCGTTCACCGCGATCGAGTCGCCCGGCGCGAGCTCGGTGGCGAGCGGCGTCTCCACCTCGAGACGGCCGTCGCGGATTGCGCGAACCACTCCCTTGCCGGCTACGAGCCCGGTGAACACCTCACCACTCCTTGAAGCGGGCAACGATCAGCACGTCGTCCTCGAGCCGCTCCGCCTCGATGGCGAGCGCCCGAGCGCCTCCGGCGATCTCCGCGACGCCCATGCCCTCGACAGCCGTCTTGGCCTTGGCGCCACCGAGCATCAGGGGCGCCACGAACATGCGCGCCTCGTCGATCTCGCCGGCCTCGAGGAAGGCGCCCGCCAGGTGCGGCCCGCCCTCGAGCAGGAGCGATTGGATGTCGCGCGCGCCGAGCTCGTCGAGCGCGTGCTCCACGCGCGCGCCCTCGTTCTCGCCGGTGGCCACGATCACGTCCACCCCGGCCGACTCGAGCGCCTGCACGGACGTCCGCGAGGCGGCGCGCGAGCAGACCACGATCAGCGGCACGTCGCCCAGCTCGCGCACGAGCTGCGAGTCGAGCGGCAGGCGCGCCTCGGAGTCGAACACCACGCGGCGCGGCTGACGCGCGACGCCCTCGATGCGCGCGGTGAGCCGCGGGTCGTCGGCGAGCGCGGTGCCGATGCCCACCGCGACGGCGTCGGACTCGGCGCGCCAGCGGTGCCCGCGTGCGCGGCTGGCCTCGCCGGAGATCCACTGCGAGTCGCCGGTGCGGGTGGCCACCTTGCCGTCGAGCGTCATGGCCGACTTGAAGACCACGAGCGGCCGGCCTGTGCGGGCGTGCTTGCGGAAGGGCTGGTTGAGCATGCGCGCGGCGTCCGCGATGTCGCCGTCCACGAAGTCCACGCGCACGCCCTCGTCGCGAAGGATGCCGGGGCCGCGGCCCGCCGCCTTCGGCGTGGGGTCGTCGGACGCGATCACCACACGCGAGATCCCGGCACTGAGGATCGCGTCGGTGCACGGCGGCGTGCGGCCCTGGTGGCAGCACGGCTCGAGCGAGACGTACAGGGTCGCGCCGGCGGTGTTCCCCGCGGCGGCGTCGAGCGCCATCGCCTCCGCGTGCGGCTCGCCTGGGGGTTGCGTGATGCCCTCGCCGATCACGTGCCCGTCCTTCACCACGACGGCGCCGACGATCGGATTCGGGCTGGTCTGCCCGCGCGCCCGGGCGGCCAGTTCGATGGCCCTCTCAAGGTGGCGCGCGTCCCGCTCTGTGGCCGTGATATCTGGCATTCCGTTGCACTTTCCGAGCCGGATTGACTCGCGAGTCAACGATACCAGTGGGGTTTCCGAGGCCCGCGGGCCTGGGCGCGCCTGGCGCAAGCAGCGGGCGTGGCCCGCTGCGCAGCGACTCCCTCTAACGTCCGGCCGCGTGCACCGCCTCGTGCTCGCGCTCATCCTGGTGGCCGGCCTCGCGCTGCGCCTCTGGAACATCGACTACGGGCTGCCGTTCGTGTACTCGATCGACGAGGGGTCGCACTTCACGAGCCGCGCGGTCGAGATGTTCTGGCAGGACCTCGATCCCCGCTACTACCAGAACCCCTCGGCGTACACGTACCTGATCTACGTGCTGTTCCGCGTGATGTACGGCCCGCTGGGCTTTGTCTTCAACCTGCCGTTCGGCAACGTCACCGACCAGTTCGACAAGAACCCCACCGAGATGTGGATCGCGGCCCGCGCCCTCGCCGCGGTGCTGTGCACGGCGGGCGTCGCGGCCACCTACTGGGCCGCGCGGCGGCTCTGGGGCGTGCGCGAGGGGCTGGTGGCCGCCGCGCTGCTCGCCTTCGCGTTCCTGCCCGTGGCCTACTCGCGCATCGCGGTCACGGACGTGGGTGCGCTTCTGGGCGTGTCGCTCGCGCTCGGCTTCGCCGTCTGGGCGTACGAGGACGGGCGTGTCCGCTTCTTTGCGGCGGCCGGCGCCGCCGCCGGCCTCGCCGTGTCGTTCAAGTACACGGCGGGCCTCGCGCTCGTGCCGCTGGCGATCGCGGCGATTGGGCGGGTGCGGGCCGACCCGGTCCGCGCGCTCGGCGGCCTCGCATTCGGCGCGGCGCTGGCCGGCCTCGTGTTCGTCGTGCTCAACCCGTACCTGTTCGGTTCGCTCGACTCCTGGTGGAGCGACCTTCGCGACCAGGCCGAGGTGGCCGCGGACCAGCCGAAGCCGGGCCAGGAGTCCGGTGGCCTCTCCTACTACCTCGACAGCCTCACCTGGGGACTCGGATGGGCCGCGGCGATCGCGGCTCTGTTCGGCGCCGCGCTCGAGCTGCGCCGCAGTTTCGTGCGCGGGCTGATGCTGGTGGCGGTGCCGCTCGCGCTGTTCGTGTACCTCAGCGCGCAGTCGCGGTACTTCGGGCGCTGGCTGCTTCCGGCCTACCCGGCGCTCGCGATGCTCGGCGCGGTCGCGCTCACACGGATTTCGGAGCTGATCGCGGCCCGTATCCAGACGCGCCGCGCGCACGGCCGCCGCTTCCGCGCGCGCACCGCCGGCGCGGTGCTCGCCGGCCTGACCGCCCTCGTGTTGGTGCAGCCGCTCGCTGCGGACATCCGCAGCGGGCAGGTGCTCGGCCGCGACGACACCCGACAGCAGGCACGCGACTGGATCGAGACCCACTATCCGCCGGAGCTGCGCCTCGCCGTCGAACCGGCCGTGCCCGGGCGCTGGTTCCGCTCGAACCCGGAGGGCGACCCGCCGAGCTGGCTCAGCCGTTGCGAAAAACGCCCCGGCTGGACCGAGCCGGGCTGGTCGTACGTGGCCGACCGCGGCAACCGCATCTGCGCGCAGTACAAGCCGGGCCTCGTGGCGCGCCCGGACGGTGGCGTGCGCGCGTCCTCATACCACTCCGTGCTCGGGCCCGAGGTGATCGACGACTACCGCCTCTACGGCTACTGCGTCGTCATGACGGTGGACGTGGTGCGTGACCGTGCTCTTCAGACGGGCGACCCGGAGGCGCGGGCCTACTACGAGCGCTTGGAGAAGGAGTCGCGCCTGGTGCGTGAGTTCAGCCCATACGACGAGGGCGCCGATCCCGTGCCGTTCAACTTCGACCTCTCATACAACTACTACCCGCCCGAGTACCACCGGCCTGGGCCCACCGTCCGGGTCTACCGGCTCGACGATTGCGACCAGGCCTCAGGGCCGCCGGTGATACGGATCCCGCAGGCGCGGGAGCCGACGCCGGTTTTCTAGCGGTCGAAGGCGCCGAGGGCCTTCAGCGAGTAGCGCTTGTAGTGGCCGTACACGGTGCCCTTGGGCGGCAGCTCCCAGTCGGTCGCGTACTCCGCGTACATCAGGCCGCGGTCGGCCCACCAGGTGCCCACCGGCAGCGGACCGCCGTTGCAGGATCCGGCCGAGTAGCCCGGCCTGTTGATGTACATGTACGCGTCCACGAGCGGGTGCGAGGTGGCCGTGGTGGGCGCCGGGCCCAGGCCACGCAGGCCGGGGTGGCACCACACGTTGATGCGACGCCACTTGTGCTGGGCCTTGTTGAGCCACTTCTTGTAGTGGAGCGGGCCGCGGCCGTTGTACGAGGTGTTGATGATGAAGTGCTTGCCGCCCACCATCCGCGAGATCTCGAGGCCGTGCTGGATGTTGTAGCGCGTCCAGTCGTGGTGAGTCACGTTCAGCATGAAGCCGCGCACCTTGCTGATGCCGATATAGCGCAGCTGGTTGGCGGTGCGTGTGGCGGGCTCCCAGTCGGAGGCGCCCGCCTCGAGGTAGATCGTGGCGTTCGGAAGCTGTGAGAGCCGGTCCACGCCGTAGCGGAGCACGTCCAGGCGGTCCTGGCGGCGGTCGCGTGCGAGGCAGTCGACGGTGCCGAGCGAGTCGGGCTCGAAGCCGATCACCACGCGGGCGTCGCCCACGGAGTCGGCGAAGTCGTCGTACCACCTCATCGTGCGCCGGTCCTCGGCCTCGCCGCCGGCGCGGTAGGTGCCGCTGCAGCCCTTGCCCTGGTGGCGCATCACGACCATGAGCGGCACGGTGCCGGGCTGGTCGCACTGCACGCGGTCCAGGAACCCGCGGATCTTCTTCTGCATGCGCGGCGCCGTGAACTTGCCGAACCAGCGGAAGCGCGGCTCACGCGCGAGCTTCCAGATCGTGTCGGCCTTGAAGGTCTCGCCGCTGCGCTTCCACCTCACCCACTGCATGTAGGCGGGCTCCATCCGGTCGACGAAGAAGCGCTGCCCGAGCAGGGGGTTGGGGAGCGACGGATCAACGCCCTTCGGGTCGATGCCGAGGGGTGCCGTCGGCCAGGTCGGGTTGGTCTCGGCCACGCACTTGCCCCAATCCTCTGGGTACTCGCCCACCGGACCCGGAGGGATGGTCTCGGGCGGAGAGATCATCGCGGGGTCGACGAGCCGGCCGGCGGGGTAGCCCTGGGCGGCGGCGGCCGCCGGAAAGACGGCAGCGAGAGCGAGCAGCAGGAAGAGAAGGCGAATCCGTGCCATCACTCTTCCTTGTCGGCAAATGGGCCGCCGCTTTTAGCCCCGTCGCTACTCTCCGGCCGCGTGGATGCACGCCTGAGCCGCCGGCGGTTGTTGCAGGCCGGTGCCGCTGGCGCCGCCGGTGCAGCCATCCTGCCCGCGGCCGGCTGCAGCTCGGACGACGACGGCCCAGGCGGCGAGGACGGCCAGCTGAACGTCCTCGTTCTGATCATCGACAGCCTGCGGCCGGATCATGTTGGCGCGTACGGCTCCCCTCAGATCCGGACACCGAACATCGACGCGCTGGCGAACCGCGGGCTGCGCTTCTCGCGCGCGTTTCCCGAGGCGATGGTCACCGTGCCGGCGCGGCGCTCGATCTTCGGCAGCCGGCGGATCTTCCCGTTCCGCAACTGGAAGCCGAACAAAGAGATCGGCACCAGCCCCGGCTGGCTGCCGATCGACGACCCGCAGGAGACCTTCACCACTGCGCTGAAGGACCAGGGCTATTGGACGGCGCAGGTGAGCGACAACCCGTTCATCGCCTTCATGAAGGCGTTCGAGCCGTTCCGCGAGACATTCCACGAGTGGCGCACGATCGTCGGTCAGTCGGGCTTTCGGAAGCCGCCCGAGAACGTGTCCATCGACGAGGTGGAGCACTGGCTCCCGCCGTTCCTGCGTGACGACCGCTACATCCCGGGCATGCGCAAGTACCTCGCCAACACCGGCGAGGGCCGCGACGAGGAGGAGACCTGCGCGGCGCGCGTCTACAAGGAGGCACGGGACATCCTCGACGACGCCCGCCGCCGCCAGCCGTTCGCGCTCACGGTCGACTGCTTCGACCCTCACGAGCCCTGGAGCACCCCGCGCAAGTACCTAGACATGTACGGCGATCCGGATTACGACGGCACCGAGGTCGGTGTCACGCCGTACGGCTTCGCGCAGAACTTCACGCCCGAGCAGTTCCGGCGCATGCACGCCGCGTACGCCGGCGAGGTGACGATGACCGACAGCTGGCTCGGCCACTTCCTCGACCGCTTCCACGAGCTCGAGCTCCACAAGAACACCGTGATCGTGCTGCTGAGCGACCACGGCTACCTGCTCGGCGAGCGCGGCTTCACCGGCAAGGTGCCCTCGCAGCTCCACCCCGAGCTCGCGCAGGTGCCGTTCATCGTCGTGCATCCGGACAACCGCGCTGCCGGCGAGGTGAGCCAGCACTTCGCGTCCACCCACGACGTCGGGCCGACGGTGCTGTCGATGGTCGGCATCGACCCGCCCCGCTGGATGAACGGCTCGGACCTCTCCCCCATCCTCGATGGCGGCGCGCCAAGAGACCAGCGCGAGTTCCACTACGGCGGCATGTACAACCGCTTCTTCATCCGCACCGACGACTGGGTCCTGATCGGCGACAACCAGGGCAACGAGCGAACGCTCTGCGACCTGCGCGTGGACCCGCACGAGTTCGAGAACGTGGTCGAGCAGAACCCGAAGGTGAGCGAGGAGCTTTATCAGACGGTGCTCGACGCGGCCGGCGGGCCGCTGCCGTACTACGAGTAGGCGATCGCGGCGACGCCGGCGACGACGCACAGCGCGCCTGCAATCCTCCTTGCGCTCACCGCTTCGTGAAGAACTGCTGCGGCGAGGAGGGTGGCGATTACGACGCTGCTCTCTCTCACGGCGGCGACCGGCGCCGCGGGCGCGAGCCGGAACGCTGCGAGCACCATGAGGAAGGCGCCGAAGGTGGCCGCGGCGGTCAGAGCGCTCCGCACGCCGAGGTCGGGGCGCGTCTTCGCAACGAATGGGTAAACGAGCGCGCACGGCGCAATGACGAGGGCCAGGTACGCAATGGGGTCGGCATGCTCAACGGCCTCGGAATCCACGAGCGTGTAGGAAGCAATCACAGCCCCGATCGCCAGCCCAAACCAGACGTCCCGAAGGGGTGAGTCGATCTGTGTACCCGCACGGGTACGTAAATCGACTAACCCGACGAGAAGGACCCCTGTGGCGATGGCGAGCACACCAACGGCGGCGCCAGCCGAAACGTCTTCATTCAAAGCAATAGCGCCGAAAACCAGGACCACGACCGGGGCCGACCCGCGAGCGATGGGATAGATGACGCTGAGCTCCCCACCCGCGTATGCGCGGGCGAGCAAAACGAAGTAGACGACCTCCAACGCCGCGGACGCGGCGATGAAGGGAATGGCCTCTGAGGAAACACCGCCGGTGAGCAGCGCCGGTACTGCAAGCAAGCCAACGCCATAGACGAGGACTCCGGCGGTCGCCGCCGCGGTATCCCGCGACCCCGCCAGCAGCACGTTCCAGCCGGCGTGAAGGAACGCGGCGCCCAGCGCCAGGGCGAGGGCGCCGCCACTCACGTCAAGAGTGCAGCGGCTCCTTCATCGACTCCGTCTCCGGAGCCTCGATGTAGGGCTGCTCGTCGTCCTGCTTGCCCTCCTCGTGGTACACGGACTCGGCGTTCACGGCCCAGATGTCGTGGTCGGCGCCGTCCACGAGGTTGTCCACGGCGCGCATCGACGTGAGCATCGAGTGGTCCGAGTTGTTGTACCGGTGCAGTCCGTTGCGGCCAACCTGGATGTAGTTGTCGAGGCCGTCGAGCCAGGTGCGGATCGTCGACACGCGCTCGGCGTACTCGGCGTCGTAGATCGGGTAGGCCTTCGGCACGCGCTCGACGAAGCCGAACTCGAGCTGGTCGCGCCGCGCCAGGCCGAGCTGCTCGAGCTCGCGCATGCCGAGCTCCACGAGCTTCTGGTCGTCGGTCTCCCACAGCTCGTCGCCCGCGAAGCAGAAGAACTCGAGGCCCACGCAGGCCTTCGACGGGTCCGGAACCATCCACGGGCTCCACGAGCGGAAGTTCTGGATGCGGCCCACGTTCACGCTCGGGTCGTGGATGTAGATCCAGTTGTCCGGGAAGATGTCGTCGCCGTTCAGGACGACCGCGACGGTCAGGAAGTCGCGGTAGCGCATGCCCTTCGCGGCGGCCACGACCTCGGGACGCGGATGCGGGTTCGAGATCCCGACGGCGTTGCGAAGCGGCAGCGACGAGATCACGGCCGACGGCTCGTACACCGTCTCGCCCACGTGCACGCGCACGCAGCGCTCGCCCTCGAAGTCCAGCTTGGTGACCTTGTGCTCGAGGAGCACCTGGCCGCCCAGCCGGCGGATGTCGTCGGTCATCGTCTCCCACATCTGGCCGGGGCCGTAGCGGGGATAGTTGAACTCCGAGATGAGCGACTTGATCTTGTCGCCCTTGTTGCCGAAGAACGCCGACTTGGCCGCGCTGAAGAAGGACAGGCCCTTGATGCGCTGAGCCGCCCAGTCGGCACGGATCTCAGAGGTCGGCACGCCCCAGACCTTCTCGGTGTAGGACTTGAAGAACTCGTTGAAGAGCCAGCGGCCGAAGCGGTTCACGACCCACTGCTCGAACGTCTCCTCCTTGCCCTTCGGCTTCACCTTCGCCCACAGGTAGGAGAGGAACGCCTTGGTCAGATCGACCGGGCCCAGCTTCTTGATCACATCCGGGCCGCGCAGCGGATAGTCGAGGAACTTGTGGTGCCAGTAGATCCGCGACATGCGCGGGCGCTTCAGGAAGTCCTCGCGCATGATCTCGTGCCAGAGGTCGTCGACCTCCTTCACCTTGGTGAAGAAGCGGTGGCCTCCGAGGTCGAAGCGGTAGCCGTCGCGCACGGCGGTCTTGGCGATGCCGCCCACCTGGTCCTCGGCCTCGAGCACCACCACGGGCAGGCCCTTCTTCGCAAGCAGGTAGCCCGCCGTCAGCCCGGCGGGGCCGCCGCCGAGGATCACCGTGGGCTTGTCGCGCATGTCGGGGCGCGCAAGGTTTGCAGGGGGCTCAGGCCGCGCCTCTGGCGCGGCCGGCGTCTTGGGAGTCTCGTTCTCAGTCATCCGGTCTTCTCGTACATGACGCCACGCACTCCGATGCGCGTGGCACGGCGGTAATTGGTTGGCACGGCTCCGCGTCGGAAGGCCGCTACCGGCTTGAGTCGCGGATCGTTCGCAAGCGCCGCGCTCCACTGAGCCGCTCGGCGCCTGACCAGCTCCGTCCAGGGCGCGTCCCAGTCATCCGCACGTGAGGTCACGGGAGACACGATGAGGACTCGCCCGCCGCGCGGCAGACTAGCAACGAGCGGTTCGAGATTCGCCGATGGGGTGGCTTCCTTCAGCTTGTCGTACCCGTCGGTCCAGTCCATGATCTGGTCGTTCTTCACCGCCCCCATGGGGTTGCCGAAGCGAAGGTCGGGCGCCCCGCCGAGGTTCTCGAGGTGGTACGCGAGCAGCGGCCCCTGCTCGGGCTGCATCGACAGCACGAGGTCGCCCTTGCGCAGCTCGGGCACCGCGTCGTCGCGAAGGTCCGAGGCGTTCGACTTGTTCTCGAGCCCGTAGCTCTTGGGGATCGCCCAGATCCCGATGATGATCACGAGCGCCACGAGACCGAGCGTCCCCGCCCGTGCCAGGCCGAGGGCGCCGAGCAGCAGCATCGGGCCGAGCAGCACTCCGAGGTAGCGCGTGGTCCACGCCGGGGAAACCTGCGAGACGATCCAGGCCACGCACAGCGTGCCGAGCACGATCACCGCGCCGGCCAGCAGCGCGGTGCGCTCCTTGTCCTCCACCCGCCGCGCGAGGATCGCCGCGAGTCCGGAGCCGCCGGCGAGTATGAGCGCAACGGTCGGCGTGCCGCCGCCGAGCAGCGACTTCGAAATCTGAACCGGCGCACCGAAGTTCGGCGGGTTCAGCCAGGGCGCTCCGGTGTGTTGCACCTGGTGAAGAAGCGTCGGGACCCAGGGCAGGTAGAGCAGGCCCGCGCCGCCGAAGCCGATCAGCGCGTCCTTCCAGAAGCTCGAGCGGTTCTCGGACACGTACCAGCACGGGATCAGCCCGAGGGCGAGCCCCGCGCCGAGGAAGAGCCCCCAGTTGTGCGTGTAGAGCATCCCCGCGAGCAGGATCATGAAGAGCGGCAGGTAGCGCCGGCGGCCGAACGCGAACACGTGCAGGAAGGCCGCGGTGGCCAGCAGCGACATCACGAGCATGAGCGCGTACATGCGCGTCTCCTGCGCGTATGAGGTCAGGAACGGGTTGACCGCGCACATCGCGGCGCAGAAGAGGCCGGCGCGGCGCCCGAAGAGGCTCCATCCGGCCCACAGCCCGCCCGGGATAGCGACGAGCGACACGGCCACCGACAGCGCCTGGGTCGCCGCCGGGCCATCGCCCGCCACGTCCATCCAGACCGACAGCAGCATGTAGTAGAGCGGCGGCGAGCCGTCCATCTGCAGGATCGACGGGATGTCGAGCAGCGGTTGCGATGCGATACCAATCGAGAGCCCTTCGTCCATCCAGAGGGACTCGCCCAGCGAGTTCGTGCGCAGGTACGCCGACACGACGAACAGCCCGAGCAGAACGAGCACGGGGAGCACGAAGTTGTTGGGGAGCGAGCCGAGTCGAGGCACGGCTCGTGGACGTGATGCGACGCTTGCCACCCGGCGATCCTAGTGAGCGCTCACCACGTCAGCGGCCAATCACTTCGACCGGGCGGGTGCCGTCAGACGACCCCGGCGCTGGAGGCGCCGTCGGCGTGTTGGGCCCGGAGGCCGGGCACTCGTCGCGCCTGTTCCCGTCGGGCGGAACGGTGAGGAGGCGCCACTTGCCCTGCTGGTCCACCAGCCGGAAGCGGTCGTCGGTGGGCTTGGTCACGAGCGGGCCGTCGGGAACCGTGCGCGTACGGAATGCAACGCCCGGTGCCGGCGTGACCTTCCAGCCCACGTTGATTCCGTGCACGCCGAGCTCGTACGCCACCATCTGCGTCTGGAACGGGCCGCTGAACACGCCGCCGCAGGCGAGCAGGCGGTCCTTCCCCCCGTTCGCGTCGATGAGCGCCTTCAGGTCGTGCCATAGGAACGCCTCGTGCTCGATGCCACCCTGTACGCGGCCGGTGTTGTCGGCCTTCGCCACGATCGTCGGCGAAGCGACCGCCACACCGATCACCAGGGCCGCGGCAGCCGTGATCGCGCCGGCGCGCGGAGTGCGCGAGGAGAACCAGCGCTCGCCGAGCTTCTCCATGCCCTGGAGCACTCGCACCGCGCCCACGCCGCCGAGGACCGAGACGGCGGCGGTGGTGACCATCAGGTAGCGCTGGTTGCCGGCGAAGCCGGCCTCGGTCATCACGGCCACGAGCGCGAACCAGGAGAAGCCGAGCGCGGCGAGCGCCAGCACGGCGCCCTGCGCTCTGTGGCGCACCCACGCCACCGCGGCCACGCCGACCGCCACGAGCGTGCCGGCCTCCACCGGCGCGACGGTGCTCTCGGCAAAGCGCTTGAACAGCTCGAGCGCCGGGTGCGCCGCAAACGCCGCGCTGCCCGGGTTCGGCGCGTTCGCGCGCGAGCCGGCCCGCAGCGGATCGCCTGCGCCCCACCACTCCGGCAGGATCCAGCACGCGGGCACGAACACCGCGAAGGCCACGAGGCGCGTGCGCAGCCGCGGCTCGAAGAACCACAGCCACAGTCCGTACAGCGCCAGGAACGGCCACGCCTCGGGGCGCAGGAGCGCGGCTGCGACGCCCAGGTAGAGCGCGTGGTCCCGGCGTCCGTCGAGATGACGCTCGAACGCCCACAGCACGACGGCCGCGAGGATCGGCTCCGAGTTGCCGAGCGCCGCGTCGCGCACGTACTTGTTGGAAGACAGAAGGGCTGCGAACGCCGACACGCCAGCGAGCACGCCGTATATGCGGCCGCCGCTCAGGCGGTACGCCACCCGATACGCCATCACGCAGCCGAACAGGCCGCCCGCGCGCGCCACCCAGAGCCACAGGTACGGCGCGAGGTCCTGGCCGAAGAACGAGAACGGGACCGTGAAGAACATCGGGAACGGCTTCCACGACGGCCCGCCCTCGGTCACGAGATCGAGGTGCGCGATCTCACGTCCCCAGAGGATCCAGGCCCACGGGTCGTACGTGGGCGTCGACGGGTAGATCAGCGACAGCGCAGAGACCGCCAGGCAGCCGGCGATGATGAGCGCCATCTGTGTTCCGTGGCGGTCCAGCACCCCACCGACTGAGATGCTCTCGCCCCGGCGTGCCCCGGTCGAAATGGCTGACATCGCGGGGCCTTAGGCGCGCGAGGCCTCGAGGCGCGCCGACGACCGGAGTCGTGACCACCCGCCGTAGCGAGTGACCAGCACGACGAGCCCCAACACCGTGATTGGCACGTAGAGGACGAAGCGCAGCAGGATCACGTACGACAGCGCGGCGGAGCCACTTGCGCCGAGCGCCTTGGCTCCGAAGACCACGGCTGCGTCGAATGTCCCGATCGACCCCGGCGCGGCGGGCAGCGCCGCGACGAAGTTCGTGAGCGCCACCAGGTAGAGCGCGCCGCTCACCGAGAAGTTGAGGTCGATGGCGTTGGCCACGGCCAGATACACCATGGCCTCGAGCGCCCACAGCACGAAGGTGCCCGCGAGCAGGAGCAATCCCCAGCGGTTCAGCAGCGCGCGCGGCGCGTCCGCCAGCGGGCGCAGCCAGTCGCGCGCGCGCTCGAAGATGTGGTGAGCTCGGAGGATCCAGATGGCCGCCGCGGCTGCCAGCGCCAGCCCCACGCCCACGCCCGTGACGATGAGCGGATGGTCCGTGGGCAGCACGTCGGAGGTGCTCAGTACGCCGTAGACGGTTACGACGAAGATCATGAGTAGCGCGATCAGGTCGAGCATGCGTTCCGCGACGACGGACCCGAGCAGCGTGCGCTTGCTGCCGTCGGAGCGCTGGGAGAGCAGCACCACGCGCAGAGCCTCACCCGCGCGCGCGGGCAGAACGTTGTTGCCCATGTAGCCGACGCACGTGAGCGCGTAGATGTCGATGCGCCGCGTGTGCACGCCGGCGAGCTCGAGGATCTTGTGCCAGCGCTCGGCACGCACCGTGGTGGCGAGCGCGTACAGTCCGACCGCCGCCACGAGCCATGCAATCGCGCCCCCGTGGGTGGGGATGTGCGGCGAATCTTGGCGACTTGCCCACCAGACGACCGCCGCCAGCGCGACGAGCGATACCAACACTTGGATGATCGCGAAACGACGATTCATGGCGAGAGACGCGGCGCGGCTGACCGTAGCAGTTGCACTTACCCCCAGACGGGCGTCTTGAAGCGCCGCTACTCTCCGACGCTTCCTCCCCGTGGCCCGCCCGAAGCTCACCATTCTCGCCTGCCTGCTCGCCGTGGCGGCAGCGTCTCCCCCGGCGTTCGCGCAGGGCGGTGGCCAGGCGCCGCCGGGCGGCACCCAGACGCCGCCGCCGGTGGCGCCACCGCTGCGCGTGGAGGCACCGGGCGGCAAGCCGCTCATCCGCGAGGGCCAGACCGACCGCAAGCTGCTCGGCGGCACGTGGTATTTCCGCCAGGACGACGCCTTCGTGGGCGAGCAGGAGCGCTGGTTCGACCAGGACGACCTCACCGGTTGGAGCGAGGTGCGCGTTCCCCACAACTGGAACGCCAGGGACACGACCGAGAACCGTCCGAACGTCGGCTGGTACCGCAAGGAATTCACGCTGCCGCGCCTCGCCGAAGAAGGCGCGGCATTTCTGGAAGGTGCGCTTCGAGGGCGCGAACTACCGGACGAAGGTCTGGCTGAACGGGCAGGAGCTCGCCTTCTTCACCGGCTACTTCCCCTTCGAGGTGCTGCTGAAGAACCTGCGCAAGGGCCGCAACACGCTCGTGGCAGAGGTGTCCTCGCTGCGCAGCAACACCGACCTCACGCACTGGCGGCCGGCCGCCTTCAACGGGTTCGGCACCGGTGGTTGGTGGAACTTCGGCGGGATTCTGCGCGAGGTGTACGTGAGGCGCGTGGACACGGTCGACGTGGAGCACGTGACCGCGCTCCCGAGGCTCAAGCGCGTGGGTGGTTCGGCGAGGGTCGAGCTGCGTACGACGCTGCGCAACTTCACGAAGAAGGACCGCGACGTGTCGCTCATCATCAGCATCTCCGGCGAGCGCTTCAAGATCGAGCCCGAGAAGGTCCCGGCACTCAGCCGGCGCGAGATCAGCGAGAGCTTCATCATCAAGCACCCGCGACTCTGGGCACCGCGTTCGCCGGAGCTCTACAACGCGTCGGTCACGGCGGTGACTGACCGCGAGCGGCGCGGCACCTACCGGCTCTCGTTCGGCGTGCGCAAGATCGAGACAGTGCCCGGCGGGATCATCAAGCTGAACGGCAAGCGACTGAACCTCAGGGGCGCCAGCGTGCACGAGGACGACGCCCAGGAGGGCGGCGCGCTCTCACAGCGCACGCGCACGCAGCTCATCAACCGGCTGAAGAACCTCGGCGCCACGATCACGCGCTCGCACTACCCGCTCCACCCCGCCTTCATCGAGGCGCTCGACCGCGCGGGGATCATGTACTGGGTCGACGCGCCGGTCTACCAGGTGCCCACGTCGAACTGGAACAAGCCCGGCGTTCGCAAGCTTGCGCTGCGTGCGGCCGAGCTCACGGTTCAGAACAACATCAACCACCCGTCGATCCTCACGTGGTCGCTCGCCAACGAGCCATCCGAGGCAGGGCCGAACCTCGGCGTCTACGGACCGAGCCTCGTGAGCTACATCCGCGACGCGTCGACGGCAGTGCGCGAGCTCGACGACACGCGCCTGGTCGGCCTCGACCGCCAGTCGCGCGTGGGCGAGCCGCTCATCACGGATGCGAATCAGTACCTCGACGTTCTCGGGGTGAACGAGTACTTCGGCTGGTACCGATCGGTGGCGGAGAACCTGCCCGACCTCCCGTCCACGACCAGCGCAGACCTCAGCGGGTACCTCGACGCGCTTCACGCCGCGAACCCTGACCTGCCGCTCGTGATCACGGAGTTCGGCGCGGAGGCCGCGCGCTCCGGGCCGGTCGAGCAGAAGGGCACCTACGAGTTCCAGCGCAAGTTTGCGGCCGACCACCTGGCGATCCACGCGTCGAAACCGTTCGTGAACGGCTCGATCTACTGGGCCCTGCGCGACTTCCGCGTGCACCAGACGTGGCTGGGCGGCGCGCCGGCCGAGTACGCCACTCCGCCCTGGCACAACAAGAGCCTGCTGGAGGAGAACAACCACCGTAAGCCGGCGTTCCTCAGCGTCGCGAGAGTGTTCCGCCACGCGAAGCCGCTCCGCTAGCCTGCGCCGCCTCGTGAAGCGCCCGCTGGTCCTCCCGCTGCTCCTGCTTGCCGTCGCCTTCGCCGGCTGCGGCTCCGATGACGCCGCGCCCGCGGTGGACGAGTCGGACAAGCCCGGCAGCACGGTCGCGTGCCTGGAGGCCCAGGGCGTCACGGCGCATGTGCAGGGTGAGGACGACGAGGAGGTCGTGCTCGACGCCGGGCCGCGCGTGAAGTTCTACCTGACGGCCGCCGAGGCGGAGGCCGCCCAGTTCCGAGGAGCGGGCGAGGGCGCGGAGCAGATCGGCAGCGCCCTCCTCTTCGTGGATCCCGAGGTGGACCCGGAGACCGAGGACGTCCTGAAGACCGTCGAGGGCTGCCTCGCGGAGCTCTAGCTCTAGGGCGCCGCGAAGACCTGCACTCGGTTTCGGCCCTTCTGGAAGGCCGACTCCGGCACCATCACCGACACCAGCTCGCCGTCGTCGCCCACCGCGAGCTTGAAGGTGTTGCCCACGGCGCGGATCGTCCCGTTCACCGCCACGGCGATGTCGCGCGGCTGGCGGTCCGGGCCGTTCACCTTGCCCACCACGTGCACGGGGATGTACGTCGGGTCGGCGCCCACGTTCCCGTAGTCGGGCTGGTAGGTGAGGTCCACGTCGAGCTCCTCGCCCGCTGCAGAGGCGGGTTGCCCGATCAGCTCGGGGTTCGGGCCTATCTCGTAGAGGCGCTCGGGTCCGTCGGCGCCCGAGCCGAAGAGGCGCTGGTTGCGGTCGATGATCGCCCTGCGCTCGGCCGTGAACGTATCGGCCGGGATGCGCAGCTCCTCGAAGCTGTTGCGGATCAGGATGCGCAGCTCGTCGCGGTTCTGCACCTCGTCGCTGAACGCCGACTTGCCGTCCATCTTCACGCGCGGGTCGAGGTTCAGGATGTCGAAGATCGTCGGCAGGATGTCGATCGTCTCGACCCAGGCGTCGTCGGTCTTCCCCGCCTTCTGGTTCGGGGCCTTGATGAAGAGCGGGATGGGGGCGATCTCTGCAGCGTTCTCTCTGTTCAGCCGGCGCCGCTCGCGCGCATGCGGGAACGCCACCCCGTGGTCGGCGGCCACGACGATCAGCGAGTCGTCCCAGAGGCCGTCGTCCTTCAGGTGCTTCCAGAGGTGCTGGAGCTCGAGGTCGGCGAAGCCGGTCTGGAGGAAGTGGCGCTGGAGCAGCACGTTCAGCTGGCCCGTGTCCTCGTAGGACTGGTTCGACAGGCCGGGGATCACGTCGTTCGGAGCCTTGCGGTAGCGCTTGCCGGAGGGCAGGTACTGCCACGGCACGTGCGGCATCAGCGTGTGCTTGAAGTTCAGCGCCGGGCGGCGTCCCGGCTTGATGTTGTCGATCCACTCCTGGAAGCGGACGGCGCGTCCGCCGTTCAGGTTGGCGCGGGTGTTCCGGGCCGCGGGATCGCTGCTCACCTCCGCCTCGTCACCGCTGCCGCCGAAGTTCCCCCAGTTCTCGGAGACGCTCGCCAGATCGTTCTCGATCTCCGGCGGCGAGACCACGTGCAGCCAGACGAGCCCGAGGTCTTCGGACATCGAAGAGATCCGGCTGCCGTACGACTCCTCGGGGTGCGTGTCCTTGCAGAGGTCGGGCGAGCAGACCGAGGTGGCCTCCTCGCTCACGTTCATCCGGTGGCTCTTGGCGAACAGCGTGAAGATGCTGTTCGGGTGGTCAGACGGGATCGGCTGCCTGTCCTTGGCGGGTAGGTCGCCGTCCATGATCGCGGGCTGCGCGCGCTCGGTCGAGTCGTACACGGTGTACGCGTTCTTGAACCAGGTGGCGTTCTTCGCGAGCTCGGCGAAGCCGGGGTAGCGCTTCGTGTCCAGCTCGTCGTTTGCGTCGACGAGCGTGTTCGAGGGCAGCTCGTCGAGCAGCACGACGACGATCGGCGCGCGCGACACGCCCCCGATCGAGCGCGCCTTCGCCTCGTCGGGGAACGCGAGCTCGGAGATCTGGGCGCTCAGCAGGAACAAGAGGAGGAACACGAGCGGCGCCGGGGAGAGCACGTTCAGGAACGAGCGGACCGGCTCCGCGCGGGTCCAGAGCGCGGCGAGCGCGGCACCCACGGCCACGGACAGCGCGATCAGCACGACGTCCGAGGCGTCGATCGACTTCTTCAGGGCCTGCGCGGCGATCAGCGCCACGAGCACGCCGAGGAAGAAGATGTGCGCGCCCTTGCGCACCTCGGGCCGGATCAAGCCGAGCAGCAGCTCGATCCCGAGCAGGAGAAGCGGGGGGAGCACCACGAGCAGCACCGAGAAGCTGACGATGTCGAAGCCGGTCGAGCCACGGGCGGCGAAGAACTCCGGGTTGTCCTTCAGGAGATCGAAGAGCGGCTGGGCTACGGCGAACGTCCAGAGGACCGCGAGATTCAGGAAGGCCCAGGCGGCTTCGCGGGCGAGGCTGCGCCCAGGCGCAGCGGAGGTTTCGGCGGTGCTCATCCCCGCTTCGGTCGCGCGTAATAGAGAACGCGCGTGCCCGACTCGAGGCGCTCGCTGCGCTCGACCTCGAACGCCTCGTTCAGCGTGCGCTCGAAGAACCCGAGCTCGTAGTCCGGGTGCAGGCCGTCGCGCTTCGGCGCGAGCAGCTTCTTCACCATCGGGTCCTCACGGGTGGGGAACTCGATCACGAGCGCCGTGTCGAGCGAGGCCAGCCAGTCGATGAACTCCTTCACGGGCACGTTCGCGCTGATGGCCACGTGGTGCACCAGCGCGAGCGCCAGCACGAGGTCCGGCTTGCCGCGCTCGGGCAGCGACTTGCGCTCGAGCCCGCGCCAGCCGAGGCCGGGCGACGGGTCGGCGAGGTTCATCGTGAGCGTGAGGATCTGGTCGTTGCCTTCTCCGCGAAGGTCGCGGTAGAGCAGCTCCATCGGCCCCTGGTCGGCGTCCACGGCCAGCACCGTGCGCGCGCCCTCGGCGGCGATGCGCGAGTAGCGGCCGTTGTTGGCGCCGATGTCCCAGACGAGGTTCCAGTCGCGGCTCGTGGCCACCTGGCGGACGAAGTCGTCCTTGCGCCGAGCGTCGTCATCGGTGTAGCTGTTGCGCTCGCCGTAGGCGGTCCAGACGCCCTTGGGCGGGTCCCAGTCGAGCCGCTGCACGAGCTTGCGCATCTTGCGCACGTTCGCCACGAACAGCTCCTTCTTGAAGACGCGCTTCACCTCGTCCTTCACCTGCTGCGGCTTGTCCGAGTAGCGCTCCTCGAGCTTCGCGTGAAGGATCACGTTGGTGAAGACGCCCTTGCGGAAGCGGTCGCGGAAGTTCATCAGCGGGCGCATCTCGCTCGGCCTGATGCCGTCGATCGAGCCGCGCAGCCAGGGGTGGAACGGCACGCGCTTCGCCGACTGCAAGAGCAGCGGATAGAGGTAGAGCATGCAGAACTGCCGGTAGCCGACCCACGGCTCGCCCTCGCGAATCCGCTCGAACGAGCCGACGTCCACAAACGTGGGACGCGCGCCCTTGAACTGCACGTTGTAGGGCGTGGAGTCCTTGAGCACCATGTCGTGCTCGAGGGCGGCCAGCAGCAGGTCGAGCTGCAGGAGCGCCGCGTCCTTCAGCATCGAGAAGGTCCACTCGTACGGATACGAGACGAACGGGATGCGCTCGTGGCGGAGCACCGCCGCGGGCTCGTGCACGAGCAGGTCGCGCAGGGCTGCAACATCGCCTGCACGCTCGGTGCGCACGATGCGCTCGTCGTCCAGCAGGCCGGTGGCTTCGAGCGCCTCGAAGTCGGTCAGTCCGTCGGCAGAGAGCGCCCGGTACACCTCGTCGCCCGCATAGAACACGCGGCTCTCGGGGTCACGAAAAGAACCAGGCTCGAGGCCGGCGCGCGCTGACGTGGTGGGCGTTTCAGGCGTGGACATAAAGGGAAGCCGGGCGGCTCCCGCGTCCGCCCACCCGGAAAACTAGCTAGGCCGCGTCGGAGCTGCGCGCGGTGTCGGGCTTGGGCGCTTCGGGCTCATCCTTGCGGATGTGCAGGAACTTCAGGATGCGGTGCCAGTAGAGCTTGGCTGTCACGGCGACCGCCGCGAGGCCACCCGCAATGATCTGCAGGATCATGCTCCCGCTGCCGGGATCCAGGTAGGCGAGGACGGTCGTCATTGTGCTCAAGGCTCCATACTTCGGGGTTCTGGAAGACAGCGCAGGCTAGCAGAGGTGTTGGCACCGTGTGACCGCCTTGCGCTCCGCTCAATACGCCCCTGATACCCGGATTCCTCTTACTCAGCCGCAGGTGTGAAATCCCTGCAAAGGTCGTGTAAACGGACCTGCGGCCGGTCACCAGCACGGGCAGCGGCTTCCAGGACGGCCCGCCGGTCGTGTCGAGGTGCAGGTGAGCCAGCTCGCGGCCCCGGACGAGCCATGCCATAGGCGGGCTGGAGTGACGGGCGTGTGAACTACGCTACGAAGGCTGTGAAGCTGATCATCCAGATCCCCTGCTTCAACGAGGAGCTGACCCTTCCATCGACGCTCGCTGACCTTCCGCGCAAAGTCGAGGGGATCGAGCAGGTCGAATGGCTCGTGATCGACGACGGCTCGACCGACCGCACGGTTGAGGTTGCACGCAAGCACGGCGTCGACCACGTGGTGCGCCTGACGAACAACAGAGGGCTGGCCGCGGCGTTCCAGGCCGGCCTCGACGCCTCGCTGAAGCTCGGCGCCGACATCATCGTCAACACGGACGCCGACAACCAGTACTTCGGGGGCGACATCCCCAAGCTCGTCGGGCCAATCCTCACCGGCGACTCCGACATGGTGATCGGCGACCGTAAGACCGACCAGATCGAGCACTTCTCACCGCTGAAGAAGCGGCTTCAGCGTCTCGGCAGCGCGGTGGTGCGGCGGGCCTCCGGCACGAACGTGCCGGACACCACCTCCGGCTTCCGCGCGTACAACCGCGAGGCCGCGCTGCAGATGCAGGTGGTCTCCAAGTTCACCTACACGCTCGAGTCGATCATCCAGGCGGGCAAGATGCTCGTGGCGGTCGACCACGTCCCAATCCGGACGAACGACCAGACGCGCGAGTCTCGCCTGTTCCCGTCGATGTGGTCGTACGTCCGGCGCAACACCGTCTCGATATTCCGTATCTACGCGATGTACGAGCCGCTGCGGGTGTTCATGGCGGCGGCCGCGCTCGCGGCGCTCGTCGGCGTGGTGATCTGGGCGCGCTTCCTCTACTTCTTCTTCTTCTCGGACGACCCCGGCGGGCACATCCAGTCGCTGATCCTGGGCTCGACGATGTTCATCGTCGCAGTGCAGCTCGCCGCCCTCGGCGTGATCGGGGACATCCTCGCCGGTACGCGCGTCCTCCAGCAGCGCGTCCTCGAGCGCGTCCGGCGGGTGGAGCTCCAGCTCGGCGTGGCGCCGTCGCACTACGAGCCCGGGAGCCCCGATAGCGGCCAGCCGGCCACCACCGGCGCGCAGTCGGGCCGCGCCACCGGAAAGACGGAGGACCGAGAGGCCCTGAAGCTGTGAGCGGCGGCACGACGGCGGCCGAGGTCCCGACCGGCAACACCTTCGACAAGTACGGCTCGTCGAACCCGGTGGTGAAGCGCCTGATGGGCGGCTTCCACTCGACCCTCGACGAGCTCTGGACGAAGGCGGCGCCGTCGTCGATCCTCGACGTTGGCTGCGGCGAGGGCGTGCTCACGCTCGAGTGGGCGGAGCGGCTCGGCGATGGCCGGATCGTGGGGATCGACCTCGAGGACCCGAAGCTTCGCTCCGAGTGGGAGAAGCGCGAGCGGCCCAACCTCGAGTTCCGCGCGGAGGAGGCCACGCGGCTGTCCTTCTCCGACGACGAGTTCGACCTCGCCAGCGCCATCGAGGTGCTCGAGCATGTCCCCGAGCCGGAGGCGACGCTCGCGGAGATGGCCCGTGTCGCGCGCGGCCACCTGCTCGTGTCCGTGCCTCGCGAGCCGCTCTGGCGCGGGCTCAACATGGCGCGCGGCGCCTACTGGCGCCACCTCGGCAACACGCCCGGCCACGTGAACCACTGGTCCAAGCGCGAGTTCGTCTCGCTGCTCTCGCGCTACGGCACGGTCGAGGAGGCCCGCTCGCCCTTCCCCTGGACCATGCTGCTTGTCCGTTTCTAGGTCGTACGGGCGCGGCGCGGCGATCCTATCCCTGGGGATAGGCGCCACCGGCATCATCACGTTCGCCTACTTCTCGCTGGCGAGCTACTCGCTGTCGAAGGAGGACTACGGCCACATCACCCTGCTGTGGTCGGCGGTATTCATCACCGTGTCCGTGCTCTACCGGCCGGTGGAGCAGCTGCTCTCGCGCACGATCGCCGACCGCGACGCGCGCGGCGTGCAGGGCAGCGAGCACCTGCGCATCGCGGCGACCATCCAGCTTGCGCTCGGGGTGCTGTTCGCGGTGGTGGCGCTCGCGCTGCGAGGCCCGATCGAGAACGATCTCTTCGGCGGCTCCTCGACCCTCTACTGGATCCTCGTCGTGAGCGTGCTCGCCTACGCGGTGAGCTACTTCGCGCGGGGCTACCTCGCGGGGCACCGACAGTTCATGCTCTACGGCGGGCTGGTGTTGATGGAGGCGAGCACCCGCTGCCTGTTCGCGCTCGCGGTTGCGATCGGGATCGCGGAGGGCCAGTCGGCGGTCGCGCTCGGAATGGCGGCGGCGCCGATCGTGTCGCTGGCCGTGGTGCCGCCGGCGCTGGCACACAGGTTGGCGCCGCGCGCGGACGCTGGGGCGGACCCCGACCCCGCGCTGCTCGACGCCGCCGCACGCGAGGAGCCCGCGGCGCGCGAGCCCGAGTTCACGCTCGCCAACGGCGCAGGCTTCGCGGCGGCCGTGCTGCTGATCATGCTCTGCGAGCAGACCTTCCTGAATGCCGGCCCGCTGCTCGTGAAGGCAACCGAGGGCTCGGGCGGCGCGGCGCTCGCCGGCTTCACCTTCAACGTGCTGCTCATCGCCCGCGCGCCGCTCCAGCTCTTCCAGGCGATCCAGACGTCGATCCTCCCTCACCTCACGCGGCTGCGTGCGAGCGGCGAGTCGGACCCGTTTCGCCGGAGCGTGAACCTCACGCTCATCGCGATCGCCGGGTTCGCCGGCTGCGTGGCGGTCGTGATGCTCGCCGCCGGACCGGCGCTCATGGACCTGCTCTTCGGAGGGGACTTCGACTACGAACGCGGCGGCCTGGTGCTCGTATCGATCGGAATGGGCCTCTACCTCTCGGCCGCAACGCTGAACCAGGCGCTGCTCGCGCACGGCCTCTCGGCGCAGGCGGCGGCCTGCTGGGTCAGTGCCGCCGCGGTATTCGTGCTGTTCCTGCTGCTCGCCGACTTCGACGACCGTGTGCTTCAGGTGGAGCTGGCCTTCGTGGCCGCGGCGGCGCTGCTCAGCGCGGCGCTGTACGGGCTGTACCGGCGCGCCTGACTTATCCTCCGCGCATGGCCAAGCATCCTGAGGTTGGCGATCCCGCACCGGACTTCGAGCTCGACGGCACCGAGGGCCGGTTCAGGCTGTCGGACCATCGGGGGGAGCGTGTCGTCCTGCTCTTCTATCCGGGCGACAACACCACCGTCTGCACGAAACAGTTCTGCTCGTACCGCGACAACTCCGAGGCGTTCGGCGCGCTCGAAGCCACTGTTGTCGGCATCTCGTCGCAGAGCGTTGATTCTCATCAGGGTTGGGCGGAGAAGCACGGACTGAACGTGCCGCTGCTCGCCGACGAGGCCGGGACGGTGGCCAAGCAGTACGGCGCACACGCTCCGATCGTGGGGACAAAACGTGCAGTGATCGTGATCGACGAGGACGGGATTGTGCGCCACCGGCACGATCATCTCCTCGGGCTCGACTACCAGTCCGTCGATGATCTGCGCGAGGCGCTCGCCACGCTGCCCTCGCGTGCGTGACGGCGTCGTTGGCTGAGACGGTCACCATCCCGGCGCGCTTCAACGGCCCGCCTGGATCCGCGAACGGCGGGTACACGTGCGGGCTGGTCGCCCAGCTGGTGGGCGCCGAGGAGGTGGAGGTGTCGCTTCGAAAGCCGCCGCCGCTCGATCGGCCGCTCGAGGTCGTACGCGAGGGCGAGCGCGTGGAGCTCCGCGACGGCGACACGCTGGTCGCGGAGGGCGGGCCGACGGAGCTGCTCTTCGACGTGCCGGACGCGGTGCCGCACGGCGAGGTGGCCGCGGCGGTGGAAGCCGGACGCGAGATCTGGACCGCCGAGCACCCGTTCCCGAGCTGCGTGGTCTGCGGCCCCGCCCGCGAGGCGGGCGACGGGATGCGCATCTTCCCGGCCGCCCTGCCCGACCGCGACGGGCTCTTCGGCGCGTGCTGGACTCCCGGCGAGCTCGAGAGCAACGGTCACGGCTGGGTGCGCCCCGAGCTTGCCTGGGCGGCGCTCGACTGCCCCACGAGCGCGCCGGTGGCGAACTTCGGCGAGGGACCGCCGATGGTGCTCGCCAGCCTTGCCGCCAGGCTCGGCTGCCCGGTGCGCGTGGGCGACCCGCACACGATCCTGTCGTGGGGTCTGGAGGTGGACGGTCGCAAGCGACGCGCCGCCGCCGCGCTGTACGACTCGGACGGCGTGCTCACATGCGCGTCGCGCGCGCTTTGGATCGAACTGCGCCAGTAACGGGAGTAGATTGCGCGAATGGCCACGCATTACCGAACCTGCCCATTCTGTGAAGCCACGTGCGGGCTCGAGATCGAGACCGAGGGCAGGGAGGTCATCTCCGTCCGAGGCGACGCGGACGACGTGTTCAGCCGCGGTTTCATCTGCCCGAAGGCGTACGGGGTCAAGCAGCTCCACGAGGACCCGGACCGCCTGACGACCCCCCTGATCCGCCGCGACGGCGAGCTCGTCGAGGCCACCTGGGACGAGGCATTCGAGGAGATCGAGCGCCGGCTCGCTCCGCTGATCGAAGAGCACGGGAAGAACGCGGTGGCCGTCTACCTCGGCAATCCGAACGCGCACAACCTGTCGGCGCTCATCCATGGTCCGGCATGGCTGCGGGTGCTGGGGTCGCAGAACGTGTTCTCGGCCTCGACCGTCGATCAGATGCCGAAGCAGGTGTCCGCCGGGCTGATGTTCGGCGCGATGCTGTCCGTCCCGATCCCGGACGTGGATAACTGCGACCACCTGATGCTGCTGGGCGCGAACCCGCTCGTCTCGAACGGCAGCCTGCTCACCGCGCCGGACATGCGCGGCCGCCTGCGGCGCATCCGCGAGCGCGGCGGCAAGGTCGTGGTGGTGGATCCGCGTCGCACGCGCACAGCCGAGGAATCCGACGAGCACCACTTCATCCGGCCGGGCACCGACGCCCTGCTGCTCGCCGCGATGGCGTGCACGATCGTCGAAGAGGGGCTCGATGCGCCCGGTGAGGCGTCCGAGCATTTCAACGGGCTGGAGGAGATCCGCACCCTCGCGCGCGATTTCACGCCCGAGGCCGTGAGCGGCGCGTGCGGGATCGAGGCCGACGAGATCCGCCGCATGGCGCGCGAGCTGGCCGCCGCCGAGCGTGGCTGCGTGTACGCCCGGATCGGCACCTGCACCCAGGAGTTCGGCACGCACGCGAGCTGGCTGGTGGACGTTCTGAACGCGCTCACCGGGAACCTGGACCGCGAGGGCGGCGCGATGTTCACGCGCGCGGCGGCCGGTCAGAAGAACTCGTCGTGGGGCGGCGCGAGACGTGGCGTGAGCTTCGGGCGCTGGAACAGCCGCGTGCGCGGACTGCCCGAGCTGTTCGGCGAGCTGCCGGTATCTGTTCTGGCCGAGGAGATCGAGACCCCGGGCGAGGGGCAGGTGCACGCCCTGATCACGGTGGCCGGCAACCCGATCCTCTCGACGCCGAACAGCGACCGTCTCGAGGGTGCCGTCGAGGGGCTCGACTTCATGCTCTCGATCGACATCTACGTGAACGAGACCAGCCGGCACGCCGACGTGGTCCTGCCCGCGCCGGAGCCGCTCGAGAAGGCGCACTACGACCTCGCCTTCTACCAGCTGTCCACGCGCAACATCGCGAACTACTCCCCCGCGATCTTCGAGCGCCAGGGGCCCGCCGAGTGGGAGGTCTTCATGCGCCTCGCGGGGGTGATCGCTGGCCAGGGCCCGAACGCGGACGTGGCGCTCTTCGACGACATGGTCATCCAGACCCTGATCCAGCGCGAGGTCGGCAACGAGGCGTCGCCGATCGCCGGCCGTGACCCCGCCGAGCTGCTCGAGGCGCTCGAGCCGCGGCGCGGCCCGGAGCGGGTGCTCGACTTCATGCTGCGCTCCGGCCCCTACGGCGACGGCTTCGGAGGCGATCCCGAGGGCCTCACGCTGGACCTGCTCGAGGAGAACCCGCACGGCATCGACCTGGGCCCGCTGAAGCCGAGACTGCCCGAGGTGCTGCGCACGGCGTCGGGCAAGGTCGAGCTGGCGCCCGAGCCGATCGTCGCGGACCTCGGCCGCCTGCGCACCGCGATGACCCGCGAGCGCAACGGCGGGATGGTGCTGATCGGGCGTCGCCAGCTGCGCTCGAACAACTCGTGGATGCACAACCTCCCCGCCCTGGTGAAGGGCAAGGAGCGCTGCACGCTCCACATCCACCCCGACGATGCGGAGCGGCTTGGACTGGCCGACGGCGAGTCGGCGCGGATCAGCTCGGCGGCGGGCACGGTCGAAGCGCCGATCGAGACCACCGAGGACATCATGCCCGGTGTCGTCTCCATCCCGCACGGCTGGGGCCACGGCGCCGCAGGCGTCCGGATGGGCGTGGCCTCGTCGCACGCTGGCGTGAACAGCAACGTGCTGGCCGACGACTCGATGATCGACCCGCTGTCCGGGAACGCCGTCCTGAACGGGATACCGGTCGAGGTGAGCGCGCTAAATGGCGCTGAGCATCGAGCCGCCGCAGTTGCGGCAAGTGACGTTCGCGGTGTCTGACATCCGCGCGATCGTCGAGTGAGATCCGCAGTTCGGGCACTCCGATCGAAGCTCGAACCGGTGCAGGCAGTAGACGCAGCGGTAGCGCCCGGGAAGGTTCGTACCGCGGAGCCAGGGCTCGCCGCATGAGGGGCACTCGGGCCCCGTTTGGGTGGTGTTTTCACCGGCCGTGGCCAAAGGATTTCCCGTACTGAGCCGCCCCCAACGCTAGCGGCTCACCCGACCAGTCGTTCGCCGTAGCCGCGAATCCAGGCTTCGGCGTCCATCGGGCGCTTGCCTGCGGGATGTACCTCCAGGAGCTCGAGCGCGCCGCTTGCGGCGCCGTAGAGGAGCCTGCCGTCGCTCACGGCGAGCTGTCCCGCCGCAGGGCCCTCTCCCCCGGATGCGAGAGTGGCGCGCGTCACGCCGAGGCGCTCGTCCCAGGGCAGCTCGACGTAGGCGCCGATATGCGGCGTGAGCGCCCGCACGCGCCGCTCCAGCCGGTCGGCGCCGAGGTCCGGGTCGAGCCGGCGGTCCTCGGGCTGGATCTTCTCCGCGTACGTGGCGCCCGTGTCGAGCTGGTCGCGGAAGGAGGGCTCGAGGTCGAGCGCCTCCACGAGCAGCTCTCCGCCGAGGGCCGCGAGCCGGGGCGCCAGGCTGCCGTACGTGTCGTCGGGGCCGATGGCCTCCGCGCCCTGCAGGCCCACCGGTCCGGCGTCGAGCTCCGCCGTTGGACGCATGATCGACACGCCGGTCTCCTCGTCCCCCGCCTCGATCGCACGCTCCACCGGCGCGGCCCCGCGCCAGCGCGGAAGCAGCGACGGGTGCACGTTCAGCATCTGGTGCTCCGAGAGCAGCGGTTCCTTGATGATCGCGCCGTACGCGCAGATCGCGATGGTCTCGGGCTGGAGCGCGGCGATGCGCTGTCGAGCCGCCTCGCTGTTCACGTCCTCCGGCTGGAAGACCTCGATGCCGAGCAGCCGTGCGGTCTCGGCCACCGGCGGCGCGGCGAGCTTGCGACCGCGGCCGCGCGGGGCGTCCGGACGGGTGACCACGAGCTGCGGCCGGTGCGGGCTGGTGGCGAGCCGGTCGAGCACCGTTGCCGCAAAGTCGGATGTGCCCAGATACACGGTGCGCATCAGGCCACGAGCACCACATGGAGGACCCGCGGGCCATGCACGCCCTCGACGCGATCCAACTCGATGTCCGACGTCGCGGACGGTCCCGAGACAAAGGTGAGCGGACGCCCCGCCCGCACCGCTTCCTCGAGCTGGATGACGGCCTCCGGCACGAGCCCCACCACCTGATCCTCACGCACCACGCAGATGTGGAGGTCCGGTACGAGCGTGAGCGCGCGCCGCCCCTGCCCCACGCCGCCGTCGAGGACGAAGGTGCCGGTCTCCGCGATGGCCACGGCGCAGCCGGTGAGGGCGCCGTCGAGCTGGTCGAGCTGTTGCACCGAGAGCGCGTCGTCTTGAACGAGTTCGAGCCCGCCGCCGCCCGCCGCGCGGTCGCCCGCCGCGCGGTCACCCTCCGCTGCGTTCGGCCGCCACTCCTCCGGCAGGTCGGCCGGGATCCCGATTCTTCGCGCACCGGCCTCCTCCGCGATGCGCCGAACTGCGGCAGCCAAGCCCGCCTCTCCCAAGTCCGAGGAGCCCGCCTCCCCCACGTTCGAGGCACCCGCATCGGCACTCACGCGGTGCACGGTCGCCCGATACTCGGCCACCCGTTCCGCGAACAGCGTCACGATCTCGTCGCGCGGCCGTTCGTCTTTGGTGCGGTAGTTGCGCGGGACGTCGGGCTTCGAGGCGCCTCGGAGGGCCGCACGGATGCTCTGAAGGATGTGGGTCCGCGCGTCTCTCGGCGAATCGCCCACTTGGTCGACGTTTCCGTTGCAATACAACGGAAACGTCGACGGCGTGGCCCGCGGCGGCCGGCCGGCGGTCGCGCCGCGCGATTCGGCCGGGGCGGGCCCGCGGGTGCGGCGCCACCATTCGCGGAAGGTCTCGGGTGCGGGCGCGGGCAGCTCGCGCGACTTCGTCCAGCCCGACAGCGGCCCGGGCGCCCAGGAGATCGTGCGGGCCGGCGCGGTGCGCCCCTCGCGCGCGCCGCCGTCCGCGCCCCCTCGGGCGCCCCCGCGCGCGCCGCCGTCCGCACCGCCCCCGCCGCCCCCGCGTGCCAGCGGGCGGCTCGCCGCTCGGGCCAGCTTTTGTGCTCGCTCGTAGCGCTGGCGTGACGAGAAGGTGTGGAAGAGGGCCTTCATGGTGAGGGTCTCGGGGTCGAGGCGCGAACGGGAGGCGACCTCGCGGGCGCGGAGGTGGATCAGGAGGCGTGGGATCTCGATCTTTACCGGGCACACCTCGCCGCAGGCGCCGCAGAGCGAGGAGGCGTAGGGGAGCGAGCCGGCGTCGCCCTCGACGCCCTCGAGCTGAGGCGTGAGGATCGCCCCGATCGGCCCGGGATACACCGATCCGTACGCGTGCCCGCCGACCCGTGCGTAGACCGGACACACGTTCAGGCACGCGCTGCAGCGGATGCAGCGCAGCGCCTGGCGCCCGACCTCGTCGGCAAGCGTGCGCACGCGCCCGTTGTCGAGCAGCACGAGGTGGAACTCGCGCGGGCCGTCGGCGCCCTCGGGACCGCCCGAGCCCGCGGCGCCCGCCGCGCCGCCCGAGGCCACGGCGCCCGCGGCCACTCCGCTCCACACCGACGTGTACGGATTCATGCGCTCGCCCGTCGAGGAGCGCGGCAGCAGCTGGAGGAACACCTCCATGTCGCGCCACGAGGGCACGACCTTCTCCACGCCCATCACCGTCACGAGCACCTCGGGGAGCGTTGTGCACATGCGGCCGTTGCCCTCGGACTCGAACACGCAGACGCTGCCGGTCTCCGCCACCGCGAAGTTCGCCCCGCTCACCCCCATCCGTGCCGAGAGGAACTTCGCGCGCAGATGCAGGCGCGCGGCCTCGGCGAGCGCCTCCGGCTCGTCCGTGAGGTCTTCGAGCCCGAGCTCGCGCCGGAAGATTTCGCGGATCTCGGCGCGGTTGCGATGAATCGCCGGGACGAGGATGTGCGACGGAAAGTCGTCGTCGAGCTGGATGATCAGCTCGGCGAGATCGGTCTCCACAGCGAGGATGCCGTCCGCGGCGAGCCGCGAGTTCAACCCGATCTCGTCCGTGGCGATCGACTTCACCTTCACGAGCTCGTCCACCCCGTGAGACCGAGCAACGGCGGCAACTATTGAGCAGGCTTCATCGCCGTCTTTCGCCCAATGCACCTGGCCGCCGGCGCCCAACACAGCAGATTCGAGCTGCGTGAGGTGGTCGGCCAGCCCGAGCAGGGCCGCATCCTTGATCGCCGAGCCCGACGACCGCAGCTCCTCCCAGTCCGGCAGCTCCGCAACCACACGGCCACGCTTGTCGCGGATCGTGGAGGTGGCCCGCGCGAGGTTCGCGCGCAGCTGGCTGTCCCCGAGTGAGCGCCGGGCGGCCGCCGGGAAGCCGCTCAGGGCCACGGCTCCTCCTCAGTCGAGGCGAGGACCTCCGCCAGGTGAACCGTCCGCACGCCGGTCTGGCCGCGCGCGAGCCCGCCGCCGATGTGCATCAGGCAGGACGAGTCGACGGCGCACACGACCTCGGCCTGCGTGTCGAGAACGTCACGCACCTTGTCCGACAGCATGGCCGTCGAGACGTCCGCGTTCTTGACCGCGAAGGTCCCGCCGAAGCCGCAGCACTCGAGCGCGTCCGGCAGCTCGACCAGATCGAGTCCGCGCACCGCGCGCAGCAGGCGCTGCGGCTTCTCGCCCACGCGCAGAGCGCGCAGCGAGTGGCAGGTCGGGTGGTAGGTCACGCGGTGTGGGTAATACGCGCCAACATCGTCGACCGCGAGCACGTCCACGAGGAACTCGGACAGCTCGTAGAGAGGCGGCGCGTCGTCGCCGAGTTGCTCGCGCACCATGCCGGCACAGGATGCGGACGGGGTCACGACCGCCTCGTACCCGGCGAACACGCCCGCCAGCCTGCGCGCAAGCGAGACGCCCCTCGTCGGCGAAGCCGCTGTTCAGGTGCATCTGGCCACAGCAGGTCTGCTCCTCGGGGAACTCGACCTCGTGCCCCAACCGCTCCAGGAGCCGCACGACCGCCCGGCCCGTTGAGGGAAAGAGCGTGTCGCCCAGACACGTGACAAAGAGGCCGACGCGCACGGATATGGGAGTTTCCCCGATGCAGGCGTCGGGCAACCACACCACAAGCAGAGGCGACGAGGGAGGAACGGTGTACACGCAGGATTTCAACCCGGTCTCGGACTCACTCGGCCTGACCGCGATCTTCGCGGCCCTGCCGATCATCACGCTGTTCGTGCTGCTCGGCGGGCTCAAGATGAAGGCTCAGTGGGCGGCCCTCATCTCCCTGGGCGTGGCGATTGCCGTGGCGCTGATCATCTACGGCATGCCCGCGGACCAGACGGGCCTGTCGGCGCTCGAGGGCGCGGCGTTCGGCCTGTTCCCGATCATGTGGATCGTCGTCATGGCGATCTGGGTCTACAACATGACCGTCGAGACCGGGCACTTCGCTGTGCTGCGACGTTCGTTCGGAGCCATTTCCGACGACCTGCGAGTCCAGGCCGTGATCGTCGCGTTCTGCTTCGGCGCGCTGATGGAGGCGCTTGCCGGCTTCGGCACCCCCGTCGCCATCACCGCGGTCATGATGATCGCCCTCGGCTTCAAGCCGATCAAGGCAGCAGCGCTCGCCCTCGTGGCCAACACCGCGCCGGTGGCCTTCGGTGCGATCGCCACGCCGATCATCACGCTCTCCGAGATCACCGAGCTCGACAAGGGTGATCTCGGCGCGATGGTCGGTCGCCAGACGCCCTTCCTCGCCCTCATCGTGCCGCTGATCCTGATCGGCATGGTGGACGGCCGCCGCGGGATCCGCCAGGCGTGGCCGGTGGCCGTGGTCGGCGGGCTTTCGTTCGCGATCGGCCAGTTCGCGTGCGCGAACTACCTGTCGGTTGAGCTCACCGACATCGTCGCCTCGCTGCTCGCCACCGCCTGCATCGTGGCCTTCCTGCGCGTGTGGACGCCCGGCGAGCCGCTCCTCGCCGAGCCGTCCGAAGGTCGCTTTGCGCGTCCGGCGGTTGCCGGTGCATCCGTTCACGACCCGGTGATGGAGCGGGAGATCACGCGCCGGGACGACACGACCAAGGATTCGCGCGCCGACGTGGTCAAGGCATACGCCCCCTACGCGATCATCATCGCCGTCTTCTCGATCGCGCAGATTCCGGCGGTCAAGGACTGGCTCGCGGAGTCGCCCTGGACGACCACGTTCGAGTGGCCCGGCCTGGACGTGCGCAACCCCGACGGCGAGGCGCTGAGCAGCCTCACCTTCAACTTCAATTGGCTGCCCGCGGCGGGCACGTTGATGTTGATCTCCGGGCTGATCACCATGGCGGTGATCGGCGTCGGCCCTGGCCGCGCGGTGCGCGTGCTCGGGCGCACGCTCGATCAGCTCAAGTGGGCGATCGTGACCGTGGCAGCGGTGCTGGCGCTCGCATACGTGATGAACCAGTCCGGCCAGACGATCACGCTCGGCCTGTGGGCTGCGGGCGCCGGGTCGTTCTTCGCCTTCCTGTCGCCGTTGATCGGCTGGCTTGGCGTTGCGGTGACGGGGTCCGACACGTCGTCCAACGCACTGTTCGGCGGGCTGCAGGTGGCGGCCGCGAAGGATGCCGGCATGAGCCCGACCCTCCTGGCCGCTGCGAACAGCTCGGGCGGAGTGCTCGGCAAGATGATCTCGCCGCAGAACCTGGCGATCGGCGCCGCCGCCGTCGGCATGGCCGGGCAGGAGGGCGACCTGTTCCGTAAGGTGATCGGCTGGAGCATCGTCCTGATGCTCGCCATGTGCGCACTCGTATATCTGCAATCGACAGCGGTGCTGGACTGGATGGTCGTGAAGTGACCGAAGGCCCCCTGGTCGAACGGCTGAGGGGCATCGTCGGCACCGAGCACGTCGTCACACACCAGAGGCAGCTCGCCACCTACGAGTCCGACGGGCTGCTGCAGTACGCGGTCACACCCGCAGCGGTCGTGCTGCCCGGCACGTCCGCCGAGGTGGCCGCTGTGGTGCGCGCCTGCCACGAGGCCGAGGTGCCGTGGGTGGCGCGCGGCGCCGGGTCCGGGCTCTCGGGCGGCGCGCTCCCGGTCGAGGAGGGCATCCTGATCGCGCTCTCGCGGCTGCGGCGCATCCTCGAGGTGGACATCCCGAACGGACGGGTGCTCGTCGAGCCGGGGGTCACGAACATCGCGGTCTCGCAGGCGGTTGCCCCAACGCACTTCTTCCCACCGGATCCGTCGAGCCAGATCGTCTGCACGATCGGCGGCAACGTGGCCGAGAACTCCGGCGGCGCGCACTGCTTCAAGTACGGCTTCACCACGAACTACGTGACCGGGCTCGAGCTGGTGCTTCCCGACGGCTCCGAGGTCACGCTCGGCGGCCCGGAGCTCGACCATCCGGGCTACGACCTGCTCGGCGCCTTCGTCGGCTCCGAGGGGACGCTCGGCATCGCCACGAAGATCTGGCTGCGCGTGGTGCCTAAGCCCGAGGCCGTCCGCACGCTCGTGGCGTTCTTCGGCTCGACCGTCGAGGCCGGCGAGGTGGTCTCGAGGATCGTGTCCGAGGGGATCGTGCCCGGCGCGATCGAGATGATGGACAACCTCTCGATCCGGGCCGCCGAGGGCGCCACCGGCGCGGGCTACCCGGTTGACGCGGGCGCGGCGCTGGTAGTGGAGCTGGACGGCTCGGAGGCCGAGTGCGAGACGCGCTTCGAGCAGGTGATCGAGATGTGCGCGGGCGCGGACAGCGTGCGCGTGGCCCAGGACGAGGTCGAGCGCGAGCTGATCTGGCGCACGCGCAAGGCAGCCTTCGCCGCCATGGGGCGCATCGCCCCGAACTACTACGTCCAGGACAGCGTGATCCCGCGGACATGCCTCACCGAGGTGCTCGCCAAGATCGACGAGCTCGCGAAGGAGCACGATCTCCAGGTGGCCAACGTCTTCCACGCGGGCGACGGGAACCTGCACCCGCTCGTGTGTTACGACGGCGCGCAGCCCGGCGAGGCCGAACGCGCCGAGGAGCTGGCCGGGCTGATCGTGAAGGCCTGCGTGGACGCCGGTGGCTCGATCACCGGGGAGCACGGAGTGGGCGTGGACAAGAAGCGCTACATGCCGTCGATGTTCGACGAGCCCGACCTCGCAACGTTCCAGCGCCTGCGCTGCGCGTTCGACCCGGACGGGCGAGCCAATCCGGGCAAGGTGATGCCCACGCCGCGGCTCTGCGGGGAGGTGCCCGGTCCCTACCGCCGCCACCCGCTCGAGCAGGCGGGCGTGGCCGAGCGCTTCTGATGCACGTGGCGGAGGCCCCCGCCACACGGGAGAAGCTCGGCGCCGCACTGAGCGCCGCTGCCGAGGCCGGAACGCCGATCCGCCTGCGCGGCGGCGCCACCAAGCTCGCCTGGACGCAGCCCGCGCCCCCGGAGGCGATCGAGCTATCCACTCTGGGCCTGAACGAGATCGTCGAGCACAACGCGGGCGATCTCACCGCCGTGCTCGAGCCCGGCGTGCTGCTTGCCGACGCCCAGGCCACATTCGCCAAGGCGGGCCAGATGCTCGCGCTCGATCCGCCGGATGGGGGCGCCACCGTCGGCGGCGTGGTGGCCACGGCCGACACCGGCCCGCTGCGCGCCCGCTACGGCAGCCCGCGTGACCTGGTCGTCGGCATGCGCGTGGCGCTGTCCGACGGCACGCTCTCGAAGAGCGGCGGCAAGGTGATCAAGAACGTCGCGGGCTACGACATCGCCAAGCTGTTCACCGGCTCGTTCGGGACGCTCGGGGCCATCGTCGAGCTGTCTGTGCGGCTGCACCCGCTGCCGCCCGCGACCACCACCGCGACGGGCAGCTCCGCCGACGCCGACGAGCTTGCTCGCGGCGCTGCGGCACTCGCCCAGTCGGCGCTCGAGCAGTACGGGCTCGACGTGCGCTGGGAGTCGGGGCGCGGCACGGTCCTGTCCCGCTTTGCCGGGGCCTCACCGCGCCCGCAGGCCGAGGCAGCCGAGGCCCTGCTCCGCCGGGAGGGGCTCTCCACCGACATCGTCGACGACGACAACTCGCTCTGGGACGAGCAGAGGGCCGCGCAGCGCGGACCGCTCGTGATGAAGGTCTCGGGGCTTCCCACCCGCCTGCCCGACCTGCTGCGGACCGCGGACGAGCTGGGCGCGTCGCTGGTGGGCCGCGCCGCCCTTGGTCTCTCGTGGCTGAGGCTCGAGGAGCCGTCGGCCGCGGCGGTCGAGCGCCTGAGGCAGGGATGGATCGTCGCGGTGCAGGACCGGCCGGCTGACCTGGACGTGGACCCGTCGGCCGAGATCGACCCGGCCACCCAAGCGCTGATGCAGCGTGTGAAGGAGCGCTTCGACCCGGCGGGGGTGTGCGTGTGAGCGGCTACGACGCGACCCGAGCGCCGCAGCTCGACCTGATCGGCGACTGCGTGCACTGCGGCTTCTGCCTCCCCACCTGCCCGACCTACGTGCTGTGGGGCGAGGAGATGGACTCGCCACGCGGTCGCATCGTGCTGATGAAGGAGGGGTACGAGGAGATCTCCGCCCCGCTCATGACCCACCTGGACCGCTGTCTCGGCTGTATGGCGTGCGTGACCGCCTGCCCGTCCGGGGTGCGGTACGACAAGCTGATCGAGGACGCTCGGCCGCAGCTCGAGCGCAACGTCGAGCGTCCGCCGCTCGAGCGTGCGCACCGGCGGCTGATCTTCGAGCTGTTCACGCGGCCGGGACGCCTCCGCGCCCTCGCGCCGGGGGCGGCGCTCGCTCAGAGGCTCGGCCTCCCCCGCCTCGCGCGCCGGCCGCGCGTGCGCCGCCTGGCGCCACGGCTCGCCGCGATGCTCTCGATGACTCCCGAGGCGTCGATGCGCAGCTCGCTCTCGCGGCTGCCGGAGCGCTTCGAGGCCCGCGGGGAGAAGCGCGGCACCGTGGCCCTGCTCCAGGGTTGCGTGCAGCGCGTGTTCTTCGCCGACGTGAACGAGGCCACCGCCCGCGTGCTCGCCGCCGAGGGCTTCGAGGTGCACGCGCCGCGCCTGCCGCGCTGCTGCGGCGCTCTGCCGATGCACGCCGGCGAGGACGTCGAGGCGCGCACGCTCGCCAAGGCGACCATCGAGGCGCTGGACGGCTACGACACGGTGATCGTGAACGCCGCGGGCTGTGGCTCGGCGATGAAGGACTACGGGCATGTGCTGCGCGACGAGCCCGACTGGGCCGAGCGGGCGGCCGCGTTCAGCGCACGCGTGCGCGACGTGTCCGAGTTCCTTGCCCAGGCCGGGCCGCGGGCCGAGCGGCGCCCGATCGAGATAAAGGTCGCCTACCACGACGCCTGCCACCTCGCCCACGCACAGCGCGTGCGCAGCCAGCCGCGCGAGCTGCTGCGCGGAATTCCGGGCCTCGAGCTGGTGGAGCCGGCCGACTGGGAGCTGTGCTGCGGGTCCGCCGGCATCTACAACCTGGTGCAGCCCGAGCCCGCTGCCCAGTTGGGCGAGCGCAAGGCGCGTAACCTCTTGGACACGGGAGCCGAGGCCGTCGTGGCGGGAACCCGGGATGCGCGCTCCAGATCAGCGCGCACACCGAGCGCCTCGGACGCCCGCTCCCCGTCCTGCACCCGATGGAGCTGCTCGCGCGCTCGATCGCCTGACCGCCCGCACCCGCTGTCGTTCCTCGCGATACCGCGCGGGCGATGTCGCAGGAGAACGTAATCCTCGACGACGCTCGGTTTAGCTGACGGAGCTAGTCCCGCAGCCCGGCGGCTTCGATGGCTTCCGCGTGAGTCAGAAAGTCGCGGATGCGAACGATCTTCCCCGCTCGAAAGTCAAAGACTTCTCCGACTTCCTGACTGAACTCGATGCCGGTCGCCCGGGCGGTCAAGTCCATGTGACCGAGCACGAGGACCGACTCGCCGAGATCGCGCAACTCGTGGGGCCGATTGGTGAGGCGTTCCCACGCCTCGCCGCGGTCCTGCCTCCAAATCTGTCGCGCGCCGGCATGACCTCGGTAGGTAGTTGCGTTTCCCTCAAGGCCCGGCTGGATCGCAGGCTGCCACTCGAGGTCGGCATCGAGCTCGGCCAAGAAGGCGTCCAGATCATCGGCATTCCACGCCTCGACGGCGCGCTGGACGCTCTCCACGTTCTCCTGTGACATCGCCCGCCCAGTATCCCGCGGGCTACCGCTTGTCGCGTGCCCGGCGGAGCTTGCGCTACTTCTCCCTATCGACTCGGATAAACGGCGCAGGGAATGGGAAGTTCGCGGCGCCGTTGACGAGCGTGTTGCCATCGAAGACGATCGTCGCCGTCGCAGTAGCCGAGCGTTGCTTGCGCGTAGAGCCAGGCCCGTTGACCGTGGTCGTGATCGGTCCGGTCCCGGTCCAGGAGGCGTCGACCGAAACGGTGTGCAACCCGCCCCGGTTGTCCAGCACGTTGGCGAACGTGCCGCTGACACTCACGTTCTTGAGGTCCGGGGCGAACTGCATCGGCGCCGGCCGTACGAAGCCCCAACTGAAGGTGCCGTCTGGACATTGGCCCACGAACCCGACCCTAAGTGGCGGATTGGGGTCAGGCGTCGTCCCCGCCTCGATGAAGTTGTCAGTCTCAACGATCAGACGGCCATCGGCGGCCGTGGTGCCGTCCGGGCACTGGAACGGGATCAACCAACGGGCGGAGGCAACCTGCTCCGTGAAGCCCTTGGCGGCCGATGCGACGGCCGGCATGGCAAGCAACGCCAGGACGGCCAGCAGGTAGACGGCTCGGCTTCTCAGCAACCGCAGACCACGCATGGGGCGACTCCTTTGTCGGATTCGAGCGGTTGCACACCGCCAGCCAGCTGACCCTAATTACGCAAGGGCCCCCCACAGAAGGTTCACGATCGCGCTTTCCGGTGGCCGGCGGGACCGCCATGGGCGGAAGCCTGTCGCTGACCTGCTTGAGGGGTCATCGCGATACTGCCTGAGCATGTCGCAGGCAAACGTCGAGGTCGTCCGGCGGCTCTTCGATACCTACCGGCGCGGTGAATACGCGGAGGCCGCCGCGTGCCTGGCCGCCCACGTCGTGTACGAAGTCGGTCAGGAGCTTCCGGCCCGTGGGCGGGAGGAGGTCCGGGCCATGTGGGAGCGCTGGGACGGCACGTGGGACGAACTGGAGACGGTTCCCGAGGAGTTGATCGACGCCGGGGAACAGGTCCTCGTCACCGTCCGCTACTCGGCCCGCGGCCGGGGCAGCGGAATCAAGTACGAGGAGCGCCTCTTCGACGTCTACACCTTCAGGGATGGCCAGTGCGTTCGCAAACAGGAATTCAGAGAGCGATCCGAGGCACTCGAGGCAGCGGGACTCGATCGTTAGTTGCCGACACCTGCCTGTCGCGCAAAGCGGCAGCAAGCCGCGAGACCGCATTGGACGCGGAGGTGCAGCTCGAGCAGGTCCGGGCCATCGAGGCGCCCGCCGTCACCCACCTCAAGTACAGGACCGTGAAATGAGGCGGGTCGCCGAGCGGCCGTGAATCGGAGCGCGGCCTGCGCGCCTACCCAGGCCCTTTCCTCGTCGTCCGGGCTAGCCTCTCCGCGCCATGATCCCCGGCCTGCCGCACAGCCTGGAGGTGCTCCGCGGTCGCGAGTTCCGGCTGCTCTTCGCCGCCCAGGCCGTGTCCGGGCTCGGCAACCAAATGGCGGTGATCGCGCTCGCCTTCGCGGTGCTGGAGGTGGGCGGCTCAGCGTCGGCGGTCGGGCTGGTGCTCGGGGCGGGGGCGCTCGCGCTGGTTGCGTCGCTGCTCGCGGGTGGCGTCGTGGCCGACCGCACGTCACGCCGCGCCGTGATGCTGGGCGCCGACCTCGTGCGGGTCGCGAGTCAGGGGACGACGGCCGCGCTCCTCATCCTCGGGAGCCCGGCTCCCTGGCTGCTCGCGGCGCTCGCCGCGGCGTCGGGCGCCGCGGCCGGGTTCTTCATGCCGGCCGCCACGGGGCTGCTGCCGGAGGTCGTCCCGGACGACCAGCTCCAGCCGGCCAACGGGCTGCGGGCGACCGCCACCTCGGTCGGCGAGATCGTCGGTCCGCTCACCGCCGGCCTGCTCGTGGCGGGAGTCGGCGCAGGCTGGGCGGTCGCGGCCGATGCGGGCACCTTCGCGGTGAGCGCGGCTTGTCTCGCGTTCCTCCGGCCGCCCGAGCGGATCGTGAGTCGCGCAGCCTCGTTCGCGGCGGACCTGCGTGCGGGCTGGCGCGCGTTCGTCGCGCGCCGCTGGGTGTGGACCTTCGTCGCCTACTTCGGCGTGTCGACCACGCTTTGGGGCGCCATCGGGGTGCTGGGGCCGGTGACCGCGGAGCGTGACCTCGGCGGCGCGGCGGCCTGGGGCTTCGTGCTCGCGGCGTTCGGGGTCGGATCGCTGGTCGGCAGTCTGCTCGCGACGCGCGCCGCCCCGGCGCGCCCGCTTGTCTTCGTCGCGGGCATGGAGGCGCTGTTCGCCCTCCCACTCGCTTTCCTGGCCGTGCCGACGCCGGTTGGACTGCTCGCCGCGGGCGCCTTTGTCTCGGGCCTCGGCGTCACGACGGGCGAGTCCGTCTGGGAGTCGACCCTCCAACGACACATCCCCAACGAGTCCCTGTCGAGAGTCAGCTCCTACGACTGGTTCGGCTCCTTCGCCTTCTACCCCCTCGGCCTCGCGATCTGGGGGCCGCTGGCGAGCGCGATCGGGCTCGGGGCCTCACTGTGGCTCGCGTTCACACTGTTCATCGCCGCGATCGCCGCCGTGCTCTGCCTGCCGGACGTGTGGCGCCTGACCGCCGCGCCTACGGCACCTCGTTGAGCGTGTCCATCAGCTTGAACGCTAGATAGCAGCAGCAAGGTCTACGCCACGGGCCACTCGTGCACCGGCTCATTCGCATGCATGTGCTCGCGGTAGAGCACGGTCATCCGGCGCAGGGCCTCGGCACGGTCCAGCTTCCGGTCGTCGTAGAGGCGGTGGAAGGTGGCCGCCTGCCAGGCAGCGCCGTTCTGCATCGCCACGCAGCGGCGCTCGATGATCCCCAGCAGGCGCTCGCGGTCGGCGGCGGCGACGCCAGCGTCCTCGAGTCCCTCGTGCGCGGCCGGCAGCAGGCGACGCAGTACCAGCTCGGCCACCGGCACCTCCCCGACGCCGGGCCAGTAGACGCGCGCCTCGATCCCGTCGCGAGCGCCCGTATGGAAGTTCTCCTCCGCGGCCGAAAACGACATCTGGGACCAGAGCGGCCGCTCCTCCGCCACCAGCGTGCGTACGAGCCCGTAGTAGAAGGCGGCGTTCGCGCAGGTGTCGACAACCGTCGGGCCCGCGGGCAGGAGCCGGTTCTCCACGCGCAGGTGCGGCCGGTCGCGCGCGGTGTCGTAGATCGGCCGGTTCCAGCGGTAGATCGTGCCGTTGTGGAGGCGGAGCTCGGGCAGCTGCGGGATGCCGCCGCGCTCGAGCACCTCGACCGGGTCCTCGTCCTCGCAGACCGGCAGCAGCGCCGGGAAGAAGCGCACATTCTCCTCGAATAGATCGAAGATCGAGTTGATCCAGCGCTCGCCAAACCAGACTCGGGGGCGCACGCCCTGCGCCTTCAGCTCCTCGGGTCGGGTGTCGGTGGCCTGCTCGAAGAGCGCAATGCGCGTCTCGCGCCACAGCTCCCTGCCGAAGAAGAACGGGGAGTTGGCCGCCACGGCAACCTGCGCGCCGGCTATCGCCTGGGCTGCGTTCCAGTGGCTCGCGAAGCCCTCGGGCTCGACCTGCTGGTGGAGCTGGACGCTCGTGCACGCGGCCTCGGGCGCAATCGTGTCCGCGAAGGTGGCGAGCCGCTCGACTCCCGCGATCGAGATCTCGAGGTCCTCGCCGCGAGCGGCGAAGATCTGCTCGTTCAGAAGGCTGTAGCGGTGTCCTTCGCTGAACACCTCGGCCGTCAGGTGCCGCTCCGCGACGGTCGGCAGGATGCCGATCATCATCATGTGGGCGCCCACCGTCCGCGCTCGCTCCTCCGCGCGGTTGAGGCTCAGCCGGATCGCGTCCTCGAGCTCGGTGAACACGTTGCCCTCGAGCGTGCCCGGCGGCACGTTGATCTCGACGTTGAACTGACCGATCTCGGTCTGGAAGTCAGCGTCCGCGATCGCCTCGAGCGCGCGGGCATTGACCAGTGCCGGGGCGCCGGCGTCGTCGGTCAGGTTCAGCTCGATCTCGAGCCCGAATGAGCGCCGGTCGGCGTCGAAGCGCGCCTCGCTGAGCATGCGAGCGAACACGTCGAGGCACGTGCGGACCTTTTGCCGGTAGCGCTGACGGTCCTCACGGGAGTAGACCGCGGCAGAGACCTCTTGTCCCACGGCCTGACTCTATCCTCGACCGCTCATGTCCAGCCAATACATCTTCACCATGTACAAGCTCTCGCGAGTCCACCCGCCTGACAAGAAGGTGCTGGAGGACATCTCGCTGAGCTTCCTGCCCGGAGCCAAGATCGGCGTGCTCGGCCCGAACGGCTCGGGCAAGTCGACGCTGCTGCGCATCATGGCCGGGCAGGACACCGACTTCCGCGGCGACGCCCAGCTCGCCCCGGGCGCCACCGTCGGCCTGCTTGAACAGGAGCCACAGCTCGACCCGTCCAAGGACGTGCGCGGCAACGTCGAGGACGGCGTGCGCGAGCTGCGCGACATGCTCGACCGCTTCAACGAGCTGGCCGCCAACTACTCGGACGAGACGGCGAGCGAGTTCGCCCGGCTTCAGGACGCGATCGACGCCGCCGACATCTGGGACCTCGACACCACGCTCGAGATCGCGATGGACGCGCTGCGCCTCCCGCCCGGCGACGCCGACGTGGAGACGCTGTCCGGCGGCGAGCGCCGCCGCGTGGCGCTCTGCCGGCTGCTGCTCGCCGCGCCGGACCTGCTGTTGCTGGACGAGCCGACGAACCACCTCGACGCGGAGTCGGTCGCGTGGCTCGAGAAGCACCTCGAGGACTACAAGGGGACCGTCGTGGCCGTGACCCACGACCGCTACTTCCTCGACAACGTGGCCGGCTGGATCCTCGAGCTCGACCGTGGCCGCGGCCTGCCCTTCAAGGGCAACTACACGGCCTGGCTGGAGCAGAAGCAGGAGCGGCTCGCCCACGAGGACCGGCGCGAGAACGCGCGCCAGCGCACGATCGCAAGGGAGCTCGAGTGGGTGCGCGAGTCGCCGAAGGGACGCCGGACCAAGGCGCGCGCCCGGCTCAAGCGCTACGAGGCGCTGCTGGCCGAGGAGCGCAACGTGAAGCTCGACCAGGTGCAGATCCACATCCCGGCCGGACCGCGGCTCGGCTCCGTGGTGCTCGAGACCGAGGACCTGCGCAAGGGGTTCGGCGACCGCCTGCTGATCGAGGACCTCTCGTTCTCACTGCCGCCGGCCGGCATCGTGGGCGTGATCGGCCCGAACGGGGCCGGCAAGACGACGCTGTTCCGCATGATCGTCGGCGACGAGGAGGCTGACGACGGCGCCCTGCGCGTGGGCGAGTCGGTGGAGCTGGCCTACGTGGACCAGTCGCGCGACTCGCTCGACCCGGACAAGACCGTCTGGGAGGAGATCTCGGACGGCTATGACCAGATCAAGGTCGGCGAGCGCGAGATGAACTCGCGGGCGTACGCGGCCGGGTTCAACTTCAAGGGCTCGGACCAGCAGCGCAAGGTGGGCGCCCTGTCGGGCGGCGAGCGCAACCGCGTGCACCTGGCCAAGCTGCTGCGCCGCGGCGGGAACCTGCTGCTGCTCGACGAGCCCACGAACGATCTCGACGTCGACACGCTGCGCGCGCTCGAGGAGGCGCTGCTCTCCTTCGCCGGCTGCGCGGTGATCATCTCGCACGACCGCTGGTTCCTCGACCGCGTCGCGACGCACGTGCTCGCGTTCGAGGGCGACTCCCAGGTCACTTGGTTCGAGGGCAACTTCGAGGCATATGAGGAGAACCGAAGGGCGCGTCTGGGTACAGAGGCAGACAGACCCCACCGGATCACGTACAAGAAGCTGACAAGGACCTGATGAACATCGAGGCCCCGCGCCAAGAAGCACTCACGGACGAAGCCCTTGCGCTGGTGGGCCGGCTCCACGAGGAGCTGGACGGGCGCCGTCGAGAGCTGCTCGACGCTCGCCAGCAGCTCCAGGCCCGGCTGGATGCGGGTGAGGAGCTCGAATTCGTGACGGCTCCAGAGGACTTCACGGTCGCCCCGGTCCCCGATGCGCTGCAAAACCGCCGCGTGGAGATCACGGGGCCCACGAGCCGCAAGATGGTCATCAATGCCCTGAACTCCGGGGCGAGCGGCTTCATGGCGGACTTCGAGGACTCGAACTCCCCTTATTGGCGCAACATGATCGAGGGTCAGCTCAACCTCACCGACGCGATCGGCGGCTCGATCGAGCACGAGGAGAAGGGCAAGCACTACTCGCTCGGCGACGATCCCGCGGTCCTGCACGTCCGCCCCCGTGGCCTTCATCTTCCCGAGGCTCACATTCAGCTCGACGGGCAGCCGGTGGCCGGGGCATTCATGGACTTCGGCCTTTACGTGCACCGGAATGCTGAGGCCCTGCTGGAGCGTGGCTGGGGACCTTTCTTCTACATCCCCAAGCTCGAGTCGGAGGCCGAGGCGGCGCTCTGGCGCGACGCGTTCGTGATCGCCGAGGAGGCGCTCGGGCTCGATCGCGGCACCATCAAGGCCACCGTCCTGATCGAGACGATCCCTGCCGCGTTCTGCATGGACGCGATCCTGTACGAGCTGCGCGACCACGCCGCCGGGTTGAACGCCGGCCGCTGGGACTACATCTTCTCGATGATCAAGCGCTTCCGCTCGCGACCGGAGTTCGTGATGCCGGACCGCTCCGAGGTCACGATGACCGTGCCCTTCATGAAGGCCTACAGCGACCTGGTGGTGAAGACCTGCCACGCACGCGGCGCGCATGCGATGGGTGGAATGGCGGCGGTGATCCCTTCCCGCACCGACTCGGAAGCAAACGAGCGTGCCCTGGAAGCTGTGCGATCTGACAAGGAGCGCGAGGCGAACGACGGCTTTGATGGGACATGGGTTGCTCATCCCGATTCGGTCTCTGTTGCGATGGAGGCATTCGACGCCGTGCTCGGCGACCGGCCGAATCAGGTGGACAAGCAGCGCGATGACGTGTCGCCGTCAGCTTCCGCACTGCTCGACGTGGCGTCCACCCCGGGCTCTCGCACTGAGGAAGGGCTGCGGTCCAACGTGAATGTCGGAATCCAGTACCTCTCCTCCTGGCTGCGCGGCAACGGTGCCGCTGGGATCTACGGCCTGATGGAGGACGCCGCCACCGCTGAGATAGCCCGCGGCCAGGTATGGCAGTGGATCCGCCACGGAGCGACCCTCGACGACGGCCGCGAGATCACGCCCGAGCTCGTCCGAGAGCTGGAGGACTCAGAGCTGGAGAAGATCCGCACGGAGATCGGCGACGACGAGTGGTTCGAACGGGAGGGCAGGCCTGACCTGTCGCGGTCGCTCTTCGAGCGCGTAGCGCTGAGCGGGGAATTCATCGAATTCCTCACCCTGCCCGCGTACGAAGAGCTGCTGACGCTCGAGCACTGAAGGCCCGCCCGAGGCCCAGGTGAGAGGCAAACGGTGCGGAAAGCGCAACGTTTATCTGTCACCTGACGGAGCCCGCCCTTCAATGCTGCCGTGAGCGCCCCGCTGCGGGGCGCGGCCGGCTAAGCCGCCTGCTCCCGCTCGCGCGCCCGCTCCGCGTCGCGCAGCTCCCGCAGCGCTCGCTTGCGCTCGTCGCGCGTGGTGCGGTCCAGGATGAGGACCCCGTTCAGGTGGTCCATCTCGTGCTGGATCACGCGGGCCTCGAGGCCGGAGGCCTCGACCATCCGGGTCTCACCCGCCTCGTCGACGGCGCGCACGCGTACGTGGATCGGACGCTCCACGTCCACGCTGATTCCCGGAATGGAGAGGCAGCCCTCGTCGAGGATCTCTTGGTCGTTGCTCGTCCACTCGAGCTCCGGGTTGGCGAGGGCCACGAGCGGGGCGTCCGGGCCCACGCGGTAGACGAGCAGGCGCTGCGAGAGCCCCAGCTGAGGCGCCGCGAGCCCGACCCCGAAGGCGTCGCCCATGATTCCGGCCATGCGGCTCACCTGCCGGCGCAGGGAGTCGTCGAAGCGGTCGACCGGGGTGGCGCTCGACTTCAGGACCGGATCTCCGAGCCGGCGGATGAAGGACATGGCGGCCACCCGGCGCGCCTCCGCCTCGGGATCGAGCGGCGGAGCGTCCTCGTCCGAGGGCTCCGGCGCCTCCGCGAGCGGCTCGCCCTCGGCGGCGTCCGCGAGCTCGCCGGACTGTGCGACCTCGGCGGGCTCTCCCTCGATGCTCTGCCGTTCGTTGGGGGCCACGCCGGGCTCGCGCGGGTCGGCGGCCATAGCGCGCTCTTCCTCTGTGTTCTGCCGTTCCTCGGCCATCGAGGCCGAGTGTAACGCGAGAGAACGCGAACGTAACGGGCTCTGGCGGCCGGGCCGCGGGCGCTCCTGCTACTGCGGATCCACGTCGACCGCGAAGCTCGCGGCGGCGTGCGTGCGCTCGGCGGCCACCCGCTCCACCGCGTCCCGCACGGCTGCGATCGCCGGCGCGCGCTCGCGGGAGCGGATCACGAGCTGCGTCCTGTGGCGGCCCTGTCTGCGGAACAGCGGCGCCGGTCCGAGCGCCGGCACGCCCGCGGCCGTGGTGAGCTCACGGATTCCGGTGGCAGCCTCCACCTCCGGGCCCGCCTCCACCGACGAGCACACCACCCTGATCAGGTGGCCGTACGGCGGGTAGCTGAGCAGCTCGCGGCGGCGCAGCTCGGCCTCCAAAAAGCCCTCCGAGTCGTGCCGCGCGGCGAAGCGAAGCGACTCGGCTGACGGATCCAGTGCCTGAACGATCACACGGCCCCCGCGCGCGCCGCGGCCGCTGCGCCCGGCGAGCTGCGCCACGAGGGCAAAGGTGCGCTCCTCCGCACGGAAGTCCGGGAAGCGCAGCGTGGCATCCGCGTCGAGCACCACGCCGAGCGTCACGTCTGGGAAGTCGTGCCCCTTCGCCACCATCTGCGTGCCCACCAGGATGCCCGCGGGCGCCTCGTCGAAGCGGCGCAACACTGTGGCCACTCCCGCCGCCGCGGCCACATCCGAGTCGAGCCGGAACACGGGCAGCGGCGCCACCAGTTCCTCGAGCTCGCGCTCGAGCTGCTCGGTTCCCGCCCCGTGGCGCGCCACGGACACGGACTCGCAGTCCGGACACACCCGCGGCGCGACCTCACGGTGGCCGCAGTGGTGGCACGCCATCTCGTCGAGCGCGCGGTGAAGAACGAGCGTTACGTCGCAGTTCGGGCACTCCCACACGCGAGCGCAGGATCGGCAGGAGAGGAAGTTCGACCACCCGCGCCGGTTGAGCAGGACGATCGCCTTCTCCTCGCGACGGCGGACCTCGTCGAGGGCCTGGCGCGTGCGCTCGTGGAGCGGCCCGGCCGTGCCGGCCATGCCGACCAGCTCCACCGGCGGCAGCCGCCGGCCGTCGACGCGCGAGGCTAAGACGATGCGCTCGTGGCGCAGCATGCTCTCCGGGCGTGGCGTGGCGCTTCCGACCACGAGCAGCGCGCCCTCGTCGGCGGCGCGGCGCTCCGCCACGGTCCGCGCGTCATAGCGCGGATCGCCCTCCTGCTTGTACGAGCCGTCGTGCTCCTCGTCGACGATGATCAGCCCGAGGTCGTCGAACGGCGCGAACACGGCCGAGCGCGGCCCCACGCACACGCGGGCCTCGCCGCGCCGCATCCGCCACCACTCGTCGTAGCGCTCACGCTGCGAGAGCCGCGAGTGCATCACCGCCACCTGGTCGCCGAAGCGCTCGACGAAGCGCCCCGCGGTCTGCGGGGTGAGTGCAATCTCGGGGACGAGCACGACCGCCGAGCGACCACGCTCGAGCGCGGCGGCCACCGAGCGCAGGTAGACCTCCGTCTTGCCGCTGCCGGTGACTCCGTGCAGGAGCAGCGGACGACGCTCATCCGAGGCGCCCTCCTCCGGCTCGAGCCGCGACTCGATCAACGCGAACGCCGCCTCCTGGTCCTCCGTGAGCTCGACGCTGCCGGCCCGCGCCCCCACCCGCTCGAGGCGCGGACGGCGCAAGGCATCGGCGGCGTTCTCCAGCCGCAGCAACCCGCGCCGCTCCAGGCTGCGGAGGGTGGCGTGCGAGCAGCCGGTACGGCGAGCCAGCGCGGCAGCTCCCAGAGGCGCGCTCGCGAGCGCCTCGAGCGCGCCCACGCTGGCGCGCTCCCATCCGTGCCCCGTCGGACAGCGCCGCCTCGCCGGCGGGGGTGATCGCGGCCCGCAGCGAGCGCTTGGGGCGCAGCGGCCTCCCCGCGCCTGTGCCTGTGCCCGGCGGCAGCACCAACGCGAGCCCACGCGCCGGAGTGGACACGTACTCCCGAGCAACCCACAGCCCGAGCTTCACGAGCGACTGCGGCACATCCGCCTCGAGCGCCGCGATCGGCTCCGCGAGCCGCTCGAGGGGCAGCTCGCTCTCCTCCGACAAATCCACCACCACGCCGAGCAGGCGCCGCCGCCCGAACGGGACCACCAGCATGCTCCCCACGCCCACGTCCTCGAGCGCGCCGACCAGCCGGTAGTCGAACGGCCCACGCAGGCTGCGCGCGGGGGTTAGCGGCTCGACTTTGGCGATCACGCCCTCGAAGCTACGGGCAGGGCCGGACGGCGGTCTGGCTCAGGCAGCAGCCGCGTGCGCTGACTCGCCAAGCTCGCGCTCGATCACGCGCTCGAGGGCCTCGACACAGGCCGGGTCGAACGAGGTGCCGGACTCCCTGCTGAGCAGCTCGAGCGCCGTCTCAAGGGTCCAGGCCGGGCGGTAGACCCGCCTCGACAGCAGGGCGTCGAACACGTCGCAGACAGCCAGGATGCGCGTCTCGATGTCCAGATCCGGCGCGCCGAGCCCGCGCGGGTAGCCACTTCCGTCGAGCCGCTCGTGATGATTGAGCACGAGCCGCGCGACCTGTGCCGAGAATCCCAGCTGGCGAACGAGGTCGCTGCCGAGCTCGGGGTGCCGCTTGATCTCGTCGTACTCCTCGTCCGTGAGCGCGCCCGGCTTCTGGAGGATCTCGTCGGGAACCGCCAGCTTCCCGACGTCGTGCACGAGCCCGCCGATCGCCAGCTCGCGCAGCCGCGCCGGCGGAAGCCCGAGCTCCTCCCCGACCTGCACGGCCCGCAGCGCCACACCGCGCGTGTGCTCCGCCGTGTAGTCGTCCTTGTGCGCGAGACGCACGAGCAGGGCGCGGACGGTGGGTCCCATGAACGCGTCGGCGGCGCTCACCAGCTCGCTTGCGCGCAGGTCGCCGACGAGTGGGCGTGACTGCGCGCCGCGGTGCAGGTCGAGCGCCACGGGCACGCCCACCAGGCCGATGCCGATCAGCTCCCACGCGTGCCCGAGCCACCAGCCCAGTTGGTAGTACTCCATGAGCAGCCCGGGCACGAGGGCCACGGCGAGCAGGACGAGGCCGTAGACCACGGCCAGGTCTGCCAAGCGCCGGGTGAGAAGGAAGGTGCGGCCCGCGCGGACGGCCAGGGCGCCGTAGAAGACGAGGCCGATGCCGAGCACGATGTAGGCGGGGGTGCTGCCCGCCTCGGGCACGCCCGGTACGAATGACGGCTCCAGGATGCCGGTCAGGCCTAGCGCGACGATGGCCACGAGCAGCGCGCCCTGGAGCGCCAGGACCGGCCGCACGGCGCTCGGCCGCCGCAGCTCCGGAATCGCGGATAGCGCGAGCACGGCCCCGCCGACCGGCAGGGTCAGGGCGCCCGAGAAGGCCACCAGCCCGTTGTCGCCCACGAGGAAGCCCGGTGTGGTGAGGCCGTGGATCGACAGCAGGGCGGCCATCGACGAGAAGGCCGTCCCGATCAGCACCGCGCGCCCGTCCCCGCGCCGGGCGCCGGCGACCGTGAGGACCAGCGCCGCGGCGGCAGCGAGGCCTGCACTGATCGCGATCGGAAGGAAGTGCACCGCCCCGGGGATCTGGACCTCGGTCTCGCCGAAGAAATGCACCACGGCAGCTGGCAGCACCGCGCAGCCTGCGAGCAGGGCGAGGAGGGACACCGTCCGCTGACGGAGCAGATGGGCCATTCCAGCGGTATCGGACGCCGGACAGCGCTCCTTAAGGCACCATGTGCACCGTGGCGATCGACTTCGAAGCCGAGGGTCTGCTCGAGGGGACCAGCGACCGCCAGGCCCGGCTCGAGCTCCTGCGAACGTTGGAGCAGGAGGGCTTCGGCGTCGAGGAGCTGCGCGAGGCGGCCGCGCACGACCGGCTGGCGCTGCTGCCGGTGGAGCGCGTGCTCGCCGGCGAGGGGAAGCTCTACACGCAGGAGGAGGTTGCGGAGGAGACGGGCCTCGACATTCCCTTCCAGATCGAGGCAGCGCGCGCTCTCGGCGTGCCGATCCGCGAGCCGGGCGAGCGGGCGATCACCGAGGAGGAGCTCGAGCTGTCGCGCAACGCGAAGGCCCTCCTGGACGCCGGCTTGAGTCGCGAGTCGTTCCTCGAGCTCACCGCGGTGATGAGCCGTTCGATGCAGAACGTGGCTGCCTCGCTGACCGCGGTGTTCGGCGAGGCGTTCCTCCAGGCCGGCGACACCGAGCGCGACCTCGGCCTTCGCTACGCCGAAGCGCTCCGTAACCTCGGCCCGCTCGCCGCCCCCTCGCTCCAGCACATGCTGACCCTGCGCCTGCGCGAGCAGATGCGCCAGGCGGTGGTAGGCCAGGCGGAGCTCCAAACCGGGCGGCTCGCCGGCTCGCAGCCGATCACGGTCGGCTTCGTGGACATCGTGGGGTTCACCAAGCTCGGCGAGGACGTGGCGCCGGAGGACCTGGGCCCCGTGGTCAGGAGCTTCGAGCGGGCGGTAGCGAAGGCCGTTGAGCCACCGGTACGGCTCGTGAAGACGATCGGCGACGCCGCGATGCTGGTGGCGCCGGAGCCCGGGCCCGTCGTGGACACGGTCCTCGGCCTCGTGGAGCGCTCAAACGAGGAGGGGCCGCTGCTGCGCGGCGGCGTGGCGTCCGGGGAGGGGCTCTCGCGCGCGGGCGATTGGTACGGGCGTCCTGTGAACCTCGCGTCCCGGCTCACGGGCTTCGCCCGGCGCGGCAGCGTCGTGACCTCCAAGGAGGTCCGCGACGCAGCCGGCGACGGCTACGACTGGTCGGCCGCCGGCAGCAAGCGCTTCAAGGGCGTGCGCGGGACCGTCGACGTGTTCCGGGTGCGAGCGCCCGAGAAGAGCTAGGCGTTCGCCGGCTCGGGCTCGGCATGGTCGCCGAGGCCGGCGGCCTCGCGCAGAGCGTCGGCCTTGTCCGTCTTCTCCCACGTGAAGTCGTGGTCCTCGCGGCCGAAGTGGCCGTAGGCCGCCGTCTTCCGGTAGATCGGACGGTGCAGGTCGAGGTACTTGCGGAAAGCGCCCGGGCGCAGGTCGAAGTACTCGTCCACGAGCTGTGCGATCTGCGAGCGCGCCACGCGCTCGGTGCCGAACGTCTCCACCATCACCGACACCGGGTGCGCCACGCCGATGGCATAGGCCACCTGCACCTCGCACTTGTCGGCGAGCCCGGCGGCCACCACGTTCTTCGCCACGTAGCGCGCGGCGTAGGCGGCCGAGCGGTCCACCTTCGACGGGTCCTTGCCAGAGAAGGCGCCGCCGCCGTGGCGGGCCATGCCGCCGTACGTGTCGACGATGATCTTGCGGCCGGTCAGGCCGGCGTCGCCGACCGGGCCGCCGATCACGAACTTGCCGGTCGGATTCACGAGGAAGTTGCGGCCATGTCGAGTCGAGAAGCTTCTTCTCGTCGTAGAGCTCTCCCGGCAGCACCGGATGCACCACGTGCTCCCAGAGGTCCGGCTTGATCAGCGTCTCCGCGTCCACGCCCTCCTTGTGCTGGGTCGAGATGAGCACGCGCTCGATCTCGATCGGGCGGCCGTTCTCATAGCGCACGGTCACCTGCGTCTTGCCGTCCGGCCCCAGGTACGGGATCAGCTCGGCGCGGCGCACCTCGGCGAGACGGTGCGCGAGCTTGTGCGCGAGCGAGATCGGGAGCGGCATGAGCTCCTTTGTCTCGCGCGAGGCATAGCCGAACATCATGCCCTGGTCGCCGGCACCGGCCACGTCGAGCTCGTCGTCGTCCGCGGGGTCCGTGCGGGCCTCGTAGGCCGTGTCCACGCCCTGGGCGATGTCGGGCGACTGCTCGTCGATGGCCGTGATCACGGCGCAGCTGTCGCAGTCGAACCCGTAGCGACCGCCGCTGTATCCGATCTTGCGGATCGTCTCGCGCGCGATCTTCGGAATGTCCACGTACACGTCGGTCGTGATCTCGCCCGAGACCACGACGAGCCCGGTGTTCACGAGCGTCTCGCAGGCCACTCGGCCGTCCGGGTCCTCGGCCATCACGGCGTCGAGAACGCCGTCGGAGATCTGGTCGGCCATCTTGTCCGGGTGGCCCTCGGTGACCGACTCCGACGTGAACAGGAACTCGTTGTCTGAAAGCGGCTGCGTCGTCATGAGGCCGGGAAGCCTAGCGGCAACGTACGGACGGACCATCCACTAGCGGGATGCGCTGCTCGTGCCGCATGCCGAGCACCGTGTAGCGGATCCAAACGGCGTCGAGCCTGCGCCACGGGTTCGAAGGACAGAGGGCGCCCTGGCGCAGCTCCAGCGTGATCCGGTCCAGGAACGAACCCAGCTCGAGCGTGCTAAGCGGCATCAACTCCCTCTCGTCCCCGCGCCCGGTCCAGCCAAGCACGCCGGCCCGCTCGAGCTGGAGCGCCGGGCTGCCCTCCGCCCTCACGACGGCGAGATCGCTCACCTCCGCCGCCCCGAGGTCGCGGATGTCGAACGAGTAGCGCTCGATAGCACCCGGATCGCGCTCATAGGCCCGCTTGTAGGTGCCCTGTGCGTCGAAGCGAAGTGGATGCGTGGCGGCGTAGCCGAGCACGTAGGCCACCATGAGCGGCACTGCGACGGCGACCGCTATCGCGACGGTCCGCCGGAAGCGCGGCGGCACCTGGCCGAGCACGGTTCTCGGCTCCGCGCCGGACGGTGCCGCCCGGCGGCGCAGGATGAAGGCGGCGAGCCCCAGCGAGACGACCCCCGCCGCTCCGTAGAGAGGCGTCAGCGCCAGCACCGGCGCATAGCCGGTGATCAGCAGCGTCAGAAAGGCGGCGCCGAACGTGACCTCCCAGCCGGTTCGCGTTCGAAGCTGGTGGCCGACCATGAGCGCGGTGAGCCCCACGGCCAGGAGTCCCACGCACGCCTCTGCCGCCCAGCTCCAAAGGTCGTACCGGTAGAACACGCCGCGCCCCACCGAATCGCTCAAGTCGTTGAAGCCGACGCCCACGTAGCTCGCTGCAAGCACCACCGGCAGCGCGACGATGAGCGTGAAGAAGTACCCGAGGAAGGTCGCCCAGGCCACCGCGAAGTATCCCGGCCGCTCCGGAGGCGACGGGGGCGCCTCGACCGGCGCCGTGAGCAGGGGGCTCATCGGCCCAGGGTAAGCGGTACAGATACGGAATGCACGCTTTTCGCACGATCATCGAGCCCTTCCGCATCCACTCGGTGGAGCCGATTCGTATGACCACGCGCGAGGAGCGCCAAGCAGGAGCTCGAGCGCGCGGGCTACAACCTGTTCAACGTGCCGGGACGCACGCGTGCTCGTGGATCTGCTCACGGACTCGGGAACCGGCGCGATGTCCTCGGAGCAATGGGCGGGCCTTCAGCGCGGCGACGAGAGCTACGCCGGCTCCGCGTCCTGGTTCCGCTTCCGCGATGCCGTGCAGGAGCTGTTCCCGTTCGAGCACGTGATCCCGACGCACCAGGGTCGGGCCGCCGAGAAGATCCTGTTCAGCGCGCTCGCGGCCCCCGGCCAGACGATCCCGAACAACACCCACTTCGACACGACGCGCGCGAACGTCGAGTTCACGGGCGCAGAGGCGCTCGACCTGCCGGTCCCGGAGGCGCTCGTGCCCTCCTCGCGACATCCGTTCAAGGGCGACATGGACGTGGAGGCGCTGCGCCGCGTGCTCGCCGAGCGCGACGTTCCGGTGGTGTTCATGACGCTCACGAACAACTCCGGCGGCGGGCAGCCCGTCTCGATGGCGAACCTGCGCGCGGTGCGGGAGGCGTGCGACGAGGCCGGCGTGCCTCTCTTCCTGGACGCCTGCCGCTTCGCCGAGAACGCATGGTTCGTGAAGCTGCGCGAGGACGGGTACGCCGACACCCCGGTGCCGGAGATCGTCCGCGAGACGGCCGCGTTGGCGGACGGCATGACGATGTCCGCGAAGAAGGACCCGCTCGGCAACATCGGTGGCTGGCTCGCCCTGAACGACGACGCGCTCGCGGAGCAGTGCCGCAACCTGCTGATCCTCACCGAGGGGTTCCCCACGTACGGCGGCATGGCGGGCCGCGACATGGAAGCGATCGCCCAGGGCCTGCGTGAGGCGGTCGACGAGGACTACCTGCGTTACCGAATCACCTCCACCGCCTACCTGGGCGACGCGCTCGACCAAGCCGGCATCCCGGTGGTGCAGCCGCCGGGTGGCCACGCGATCTACGTCGACGCGCGCAGCTTCCTCTCCCACATCCCAGCGCTCGAGTACCCCGGCCAGGCGCTGGCGGTCGCGCTCTACCTGGAGGGCGGCATCCGCGGCTGCGAGATCGGGACCGTGATGTTCGGGCGCCAGCCCGACGGCTCGGAGCAGCCCGCGCCGATGGACCTGGTGCGGCTGGCGATCCCGCGTCGCACGTACACGCAGTCGCACGTGGACTACGTGATCGAGGTCTGTGCGTACGTCGCGGAGCGCGCATCCGAGCTGCGCGGCCTCCGGATCGTGGAGGAGCCGCCAGCGCTGCGGCATTTCACCGCTCGCTTCGTCCCCTTGACGTCTTGAAGTCGATCACCAGTGGAACTCCCTGGAGTCCGTAGCGCTCTCGCAGCCGGTTCTCGAGGAAGTAGGCGTAGTCGCGCGTGACCTGGCCGCGGTTGTTCACCTGGATCGCGAAGCGCGGCGGGCTGGTCTCGAACTGGGTCATGTAGTACATCCGCAGCCGCTTGCCGCGCACGGACGGGGGCTCGCGAATCGCCTGCAGGTCGCCCAGGAAGCGGTTCAGCTCGGGGGTCGGGATCTTCTGGGCCGAGCGGTCCGCCAGCGACAGCGCCTCGGCCACCAGCCGCTTCATGCCGCGGCCGCTGGCGGCCGACACGGCCATCACCTGCGGGCGCTGGCGCAGCTTGCGCGCGACCTTCGCCTTGGCCTCCTCGAGATCCGTCTGCGTGACATCCCACTTGTTGAGCGCGATCACGGTGGCGCACTTCTGCTTCATCGCCAGCTCGGCAACCCGGAGGTCGTCGGTCGTCACACCCTCGGTCGCGTCGCAGACCACGATCGCCACGTCGGCGCGCTCGGCGGCCTGCTCGGAGCGCAGCTGCGCGTAGTAGTCGACGGTGCCCGCGACCTTGGTGCGCCGCCGCAGGCCCGCGGTGTCCACCAGCACCACATCGCGGTCGTCGAACTTGATGCGCGTGTCGATCGCGTCGCGGGTCGTGCCAGCCACGTCGTGCACGATCACGCGCTCCTCCCCCAGGAGCCTGTTCACAAGCGAGGACTTGCCCACGTTCGGGCGGCCGATCAGTGCCAGCCGCGTGGCCGTCTCCTCGTCGCCCTCCGTCTGCTCAGGCAGGCGCTCGACGATCAGGTCGAGAAGGTCGCCCGTGCCGAGCCCCTGCGTGGCCGACACCGCAAGCGGGTCCCCGAGGCCGAGGCCGTAGAACTCCGTGGCGAACGCGGTCTGGCGGGCGTCATCCACCTTGTTGGCGGCCACGATCACCGGCACGCCGCCGCCGCGCAGCTTGCTCGCCAGCTCGGCGTCGCCCGGACGCAGGCCGGCGCGGGCGTCCACCACGAGCAGAGCCAGATCGGCGTCCTGGAGCGCGATCAGCGCCTGGCGCCGGATCTCCTCCGCCATCTGGTGCTCGCCCGCGAAGTCCACGCCGCCGGTGTCCACCAGCGTGAAGGTCACGCCGTTCCAGTCGGCCTCGACCTCCTTGCGGTCGCGGGTCACGCCCGCGTCCTCGTGGACCACGGTCTCGCGTGTGCCGGACAGGCGGTTCACGAGCGTCGACTTGCCGACGTTCGGATAGCCCACCACGGCGACGGTCGGCCGGCTCATCGGCGCGCCTGTTCGACCAGCTCGACGATGCGGTCCACTACCTCGCCGACATCGAGGCCGGTGGTGTCGAGCTCCACCGCTCCCGGCGCGGCCATCAACGGCGAGTACTCGCGCTCCATGTCCTGGGCATCGCGGAGCGTCTGGTCCTGGAGGACGGTCTGGACATCCGTGCCGAGTTCCTTTGCACGACGCCGCGCTCTTTCCTCGGGCGACGCCGTCAGATAGACCTTCACGGCAGCATCGGGGGCCACCACGGTGCCGATGTCGCGGCCCTCCGCCACCCAGTCGCCCTGGCTCAGTAGCTCGCGCTGTTTCTGCACGAGCGCCTCGCGCACCGCCGGGTTCGTTGCGACCTTGGACGCGGCCTCGGAGACCTCCGGAGCGCGGATCGCCTCGGTCACGTCCTCGCCGTTGGCGATCACACGGTCGCCGAGCTCGATGTGCAGGTTCTGCGCGTGGTCGGACGCCGCGCCGCCGTGTCGATGAGCCATGAGCCCGACTGCCCGGTACATCGCTCCCGAGTCCAGGTAGGGGAAGCCGAGCGCGCGCGCGGCAGCGCGCGCGACCGTGCTCTTGCCCGCCCCCGCGGGCCCATCGATGGCCACGACCATGGGGCCAAGGCTACGCGGCGGCCGAATCGCCGCCCGGCGCGGCCAGCGGGAGACATGCGGGACACAGACAGTCGCCTGCGCCAGCGGTCAGCTCCGCCAGCGCCGCGGCGTCCACCTCAACCTGAGAGCACCAACAGGACCCGGAACCCACGCCGCATCCGAAGCGCTCGCCGCACTTCTGGCATTGAAGGGACCGCATTCCGGGGTGATATCACCCAGGTCAGACCGGCTTCGTGCTCATCGCCCAGAGCGCCAGCACATAGGCGGCGAGGGTGATGGACACGAGCACCAGCGCGGTCTTGTTGAGACCGCCGAAGGCGCGGTCGCCTCCCTCCCGCGCCCGGCGCGCCGCTACGCCGGCGCACACCGTCGCGATGATCAGCAGCAGGAGCGTCGGCTCGGACGTCATGAAGCCGATGTCGATCCAGGCAGGTGGCTCATCCAGGTCGTCGAGCCCCTCCTTCGACGCAATCCACTGAGCAGCGAGGCGCATGACGATCCAGGACGGAATCACGGCGAACAGCAGCGAGCGGTAGGCCAGCCGCAGGCCAGCCGCCGCGTCGCCCCCGCGGGCGTACGCCAGCGACACGACCACCAGCACGATGGCGCCCACAAGCGTCATCGCACCCAGCACGTGCAGGAACAGCGGCAGGTCCCAGTCGTCCGGCCGGATCGTGCCGAGCACGGTCATGCGCCCGGCTTCCAGATCATCAGGACGAGCAGGCCGAGCACGGTCAGCGTGCGCAGCCAGTGCATCACCGCGATGTCGGCGCCCGCGTCCGCGGCCAGACGCCTCTGGGTGCTCTGGCCCAGCCCGGTCGCCGCAAACCAGAGGACGATCGCGCCGATGATCCAGCCGTCCCAGATCTCGTACTGGTCGAGATCGAGGGCCAGCCAGATGCCGAGCACCAGCGTGCCGAGCCCGCCGACGTCCCAGCACCTGTCGGCCACGAACAGCGTGCGTCCGGGCGTCGCCGCGCCGAGCGCCACCGCGGTGTAGGTGACCACGGTCACGGCCAGCAGGAAGGCCGCGAGCAGGTGGAAGAAAAGAAGCGTGTGGTACACCGGCGCGGAACCTACAACAGCGCCCGGAGATCTTGCTCGAAACCCGGATAGGACACCGCCGCGGCGCCCATGCCGACCACCTCCACGCCCTCGGTCGACGCCAGGCCTGCAACGGCGCCGAGCATCGCCATGCGGTGATCGCCCTTGGCGTCGATCGTGCCCCCGCGCAGCGGTGAGCCGTCGCCGCGGACGGTGAAGCCGTCGGGCGTGGCCTCGATGTCGGCGCCCAGGCCGCGCAGGCCCTCGACCACGCCCTCGATCCGGTCCGACTCCTTCAGCCGCAGCTCCTCCGCCCCGCGCACAACGGTCTCCCCCTCGGCCTGCGCGCCGAGCAGTGCAACGAGCGTGAGCTCGTCGATGGCGAGCGGCACCTCCTCCGGCTCCACGACCGTGCCCTCGAGCGATCCGGATGCGACGTCGAGCTCGCCCACCGGCTCCCCGTCCGCCTCCGCACCCGGCTCCTCGAGGTCGCCGACGATCACGGCGCCCATGCGCTGGGCGATGCGGTAGAAGCCCGTGCGGGTCCAGTTCAGTCCCACGTCCTTCACGACCACACGCGAACCGCTCACCAGAACCGCAGCGGCCACAACGAACGCGGCGGACGACGGATCCCCGGGCACGACGACGTTGTCGAGCTCGAGCTCGTCCACCTGAGCCACGGTGATGCGGAGCCCGTTGCGCTCGAACGGGACGCGTGCGCTGCGCATCATCCGCTCGGTGTGGTCGCGGCTGATGGAGCCCTCGGTGACCGTGGTGGAACCGGACGCGAACATCCCGGCGATCAGCACGCACGACTTCACCTGGGCGCTCGGCACCGGAAGGTCGTACTCGATGCCGGTGAGATGCGCGCCGCGGACGGTGAAGGGCGGGAAGCGGCCTTCGCGCGCCTCCACGCTCGCGCCCATCCGCTGGAGGGGCTCGGCGATCCGGTCGACCGGTCGGCGGCGGATCGACTCGTCGCCGTCGAGCGTCCAGACACCACCAGGCTGACCGGCCAGCCAGCCGGGCAGCAACCGCATCAGCGTCCCCGCGTTGCCCACGTTCATGAGCCCGCCGGTGGCCTCGAGCGGCGCGTGAAGCCCCACGCCGCGGATCAGCAGCCTTCCTTCGGCGTCCTCCTCCACACCGGCGCCGAGCGTCATGACCGCGTCGAGCGTCGAGCGCGTGTCCTCGGAGTCGAGGTAGTTCACCACCGTCACCGGTTCGTCGGCCATCGCTCCGAACAGCGCCGCGCGGTGGGAGATGGACTTGTCGGGCGGAGGCGTGTAGCTGCCCCGGAGCGGACCGGCGGGGTCGAAGCGAACGGTCGAGCTCACTCGCTGCCGACCGGGAAGCCGAGCGCCTCGATCAATTCCCGCGCGCGCGTCGCCTGAGAGTCCCCGGCAATCCAGAGCGTCATCGCTCCGGTGCGCATGTCGGAGGCCGGCGCGAGCGCCATGTCGACGATGTTCACGCCCGCCCTGCCCAGCTCCAGCGCCACCTGGGCGACGATACCGGGGCGGTTGGGCACCGTTATGCGCAGCTCGTGAACGGGCCCCTCGGCAGAGCCGGCCTCCAGCAGCGCGCGCCTGTCGTCGCGCGCACGGTCGTTCCAACCTTCCACGCCGCCGTCGCGCAGGAGGTTCTCGACGTCGTCGAGCTCGCGCCGAAAGGCTGAGATCTCCTCGATGATCGCTGCGCGGTTCGAGCGGTAGATGTCGCCCCACATCGCGGTGTTGGCCCCTGCCACGCGCGTCATGTCGCGGAAGCTCGGGCCCACCTGGCGCAGCGCCTCGCCGTGCTCGAGCAGCCGCCCGGCGGCCTGTGAGGCGAGCACGTTCGCGAGCACGTGCGGCAGGTGGCTGAACACGGCGACCAGGCGGTCGTGGGTCTCGGCGTCCACGGCCACCGGCCGCGCGCCCACGTCGACCACGAAGCGGTGCAGCCGCTCGTAGAGCAGGCCACCCGACTGCTCGTGCGGGGTCAGGTACCAGACGGCTCCCTGGAAGAGGTCGGCGCGCGCATGCTCCACACCGGCGGTCTCCGCACCTGCGATCGGGTGGCCGCCCACGAAACGCGGGTCGGGCGTTCGCTCCACCAGGTCCTGCTTGGTCGAGCCCACGTCGGTCACGACCGTGTCCGGCCCCGAGGCGTCAAGCGCCGCGCGCACCAGCTCCGGCAGCACGCCCACGGGCGCGCACGCGAAGCAGAGCTGCGCACCCTCCACGGCCTCGTCCATCGAGGCGGCTGCGCGATGAATGGCGCCGCGCTCGACCGCTGTGCGAAGCCGCTCGGGATCACGGCCGAATCCCACGACCTCCGCATCCTCGACGTACTCCCGGGCCGCCAGGCCGATCGAGCCGCCGATCAGCCCCACGCCGAGGACGGCTATGCGCACCCGATCACCGCCGTTGGGCAAGCACGCGGCTCGGCCGCGTGCGCAGCGTCGTCATTGAACGGTCGTGAACTGCTTTCCGGCCAGCTCGGCCGCCGCCTCGAGCTTGCGCAGGTAGGCCGCGAAGTCATCCGCGTAGAGCGCCTGCGGGCCGTCGCAGACGGCGTCCTCGGGGCTCGGGTGGATCTCCACGATGATGCCGTCGGCGCCGGCCGCGGCCGCCGCGAGCGACAGCGGCTCCACCAGCGAGCGCTTGCCGGCCGCGTGGCTCGGGTCGATCACGATCGGCAGGTGGGTGAGCTCGCGCAGCACCGGCACGGCCATCAGGTCGAGCGTGAAGCGGTAGCTCGGCTCGTACGTGCGAATGCCGCGCTCGCAGAGCATCACCTGCTCGTTGCCCTCCTTGAGGATGTACTCCGCCGCCATCAGCAGCTCCTCGAGCGTGGCCGACAGCCCCCGCTTCAGAAGCACCGGCTTGCCGGCGCGGCCCACCTCGGTGAGCAGCGTGTAGTTCTGCATGTTGCGAGCGCCGAGCTGCACCACGTCGGCCACCTCGAGCACCGGCTCGAGGTCGCGCACGTCCATCAGCTCGGTCACGATCGGCAGGCCGGTCTCGGCCTTCGCCTCGGCAAGCAGCCGAAGGCCCGCCTCGCCCAGACCCTGGAACGAGTACGGCGACGTGCGCGGCTTGTACGCGCCGCCGCGCAGGAACTGCGCGCCCGCGTCCCTCACCGTTCGCGCGGCGTCGAGCAGGACCTCGCGCGATTCAACCGTGCACGGCCCGGCGATCGTGGCGAAGTGCTCGCCGCCGATCCGTCGGCCGTCGATCTCCAGCACCGTGCGGTCGCCGCGGCGGTACTGAAGCGACGCGAGCTTGTACGGCTTGAGGATCGGCACCAGGTGGTCGACGCCCGGTGCGCCCTCGAGCCCCAGGTTCGCCACGTGCTCTCGGTCGCCAATCGCGCCGATCACCGTCACGAGCTCGCCGGCCGAGATGTGGGCATGGGCACCGACGGATTCGACACGCCGAATCACGGCGTCTACCTCCGCCTGGGTCGCCCCCTCTTTCATCACGATCATCATCTGTCCCTAAAGCCTCTCAAAGTTGGTCTGCGGTACAGCGATTCGGACGGCGTCCGGCGGTCCTGGAATTCGGTACGGCATGAGCCGCAGCCGGACGCCTAGCTAAATCGGTAGTACCAGCAAGAGTGGGCACGCCGAGCTGAACGCGGGGAAGCGCTCGTGCGATGAGTCGGCGTGGCCAGGCGGGACATCTGTGTCTTTTGTAGCAGGTTCAGAGAACCTGATCCAGCGCTAGGAGGAAGCGATCGTTCTCCTGGCGGGTGCCGTAGGTCACGCGCATCCAGCCCTCCTGGCCGAGCGCCTTGCCGGCGCGGACGATCACTCCGCGCTCCGCGAGGCCGTTCACGACCTCGTCCTCGTCCCGGTCGCCGACCGACACCCAGGAGAAGTTCGCCTGGCTGTCCGTGGTCTCTAGGCCGCGCTCGTGAAGCTCGGATTCCACGTGCAGCCGCTCGATCGCCGTCTGCTCCACGCGCCGCTCCAGCTCGTCCACGTGGTTGAGGGCCTCGGCGGCCGCGGCCTGCGCGAGCGCGTTCACGGAGAAGGGCTGGCGCACGCGGTCGACGGCCAGCCGGAACTCCTCCGAGCCGAGGGCGTAGCCGACCCGCAGGCCGCAGAGCCCGTACACCTTCGAGAAGGTGCGCAGCAGGATCAGGTTGGGGTGGCGGTCGAGCAGGGCGATCGATTCGTCGGGATCCTGGAGCGACGAGAACTCCACGTACGCCTCGTCGAGGATCACGGCCACGTTGCGCGGCAGCGCGGCGACGAACTCGTCGATCGCCGCGGGCGGGAGGGCGGTCGCGGTCGGGTTGTTCGGGTTGCAGACGATCACGATCCGGGTGGCGGCAGTCACCTCGCGCGCCATCGCCTCGAGGTCGTGCTCGGCCGCGTCGTTCAGCGGGACGGTCGCGGCGCGGGCGCCGGACATTGCGGCGAGCTGCGGATACATCGAGAACGACGGCCAGGCGTACACGAGCTCCGCGCCCGGCTCGAGCATGGCTTCGGCCGCCGCGAGGAGCAGCTCGCACGAGCCGTTGCCCACGGCGATGCGTCCCGTCGGGACGCCGGTCCGCTCGGAGATGCGGCGGCGCAGCGCGGTTCGCTCGGGATCGGGATAGCGATGGAGGCTGCGCAGGTTCGCCTCCACCGCCTCCAGCACCTGCGGGTGCGGCTGGAACGGCGTCTCGTTCGAGGCGAGCTTCACGAGCTCGCCGTCGAAGGCGTAGGTGGAAGCCGCGGGGTACACCGGGATGTCGCGCAGGCGGGCGTTGAACTCGAGGCCGGTCACTGGGCTCCCTGGAGGTCGCGCCGGAGCGCCTCGGCCTCGCGCAGGTACACGTGGCGCGCCTCGGTGTCCGGGTCTGTGTAGCAGTGAAGCAGCAGCCGGATCACACGCGGCAGCGCGCCGGGCACGTCGATTTCGCGGGCACAGAGGAGCGGTACCGCAGAGAGCCCGAGCCGGCGTGCGGCCACGGCTGGGAACTCGGCGTCCAGGTCGTTCGTGCAGGTGAAGATGCAGCTCACCATCTGGTCCGGCTCGAGCGAGTTGCGTTGCATCACCTCGCGCACGAGCTCCTCTGTGGCCGACAGGATGGCGTCGGCCGCGTTCTCCTCGACGGTGGTGGCGCCTCGTAGCGCGCGCAGCTGCATGCGGCGGCGGATTGTGCCAGCCGCACGGCCTCGGTAGCCTGGGCAGCAGTGATTTCTCGTCGTCGAGTACCCGGCGCCACCGCGCCCTAGAGCCCGCCACGCGGCGGGTGCGGCGGTGGCATGGCCACGCACTCGCGACGAGAGGAACCTCATGCAGCAGTTCGACGCGCGCGCCGTGATGGCCGCGCGAATCGCCCGGGAACACGAAAGCGCGCCGCCGGCGCAGACCGCTAGCGGTGAGGAGGGCGGCGGCGAGCGCGCGGCTTCGCGGGCCGTTCCGGGGCCGGCTTCCGCGTCCGCGGCTTCGCGGCCCGTTCCGGGGCCGGCTTACGCGCCCGGGGCTTCGCGCGGCCTGCCGGCGCTCGGCCGCCGCGGTCGGCCGCCGGCTCCGATAGCCGGCGCAGTCGCTCCACCTCCGCCTTCGTGAGGCGGCGGCTCTTGCCGGGTTCGAGGCCGCGTAGGCCGAGCGGGCCGAACGCCACCCGCTCGAGCTCGACCACACGGTGGCCCACGGCCTCGACCATGCGCCTGACCTGGCGCTTGCGGCCCTCGCGGATCGTCAGCTCCAGCACCCCTGGCGCGGGCTGCCGAACCTGAGCCGGCGCGGTCCGGCCGTCCTCCAGCTCAACACCCTCCCGAAGCGCCTCGAGCGCCCGCTGCGAGATCCGCGCGGGCCGAACCCGCGCCCGGTACACCTTCTTCACCCCGTAACGCGGGTGCGTGAGGCGGTCGGCGAGGTCGCCGTCGTTCGTGAGCAGGATCAGGCCGGTGGTGTCGGCATCGAGGCGCCCCACCGGATACAGCCGCCGCTGCGAGCGCACCAGCTGCACGACCGTCGGGCGGCCGTGCGTGTCGCGAGCCGTCGACACCACCCCAGCCGGCTTGTTCAGCGCATGCACCTCGTGCGGCTCCGGCGCCACGGGCCTGCCATCGAGCGCCACGCCACTCGTCTCATCGACATCCCGTGCGGGATCGGTAACAACCTCGCCGTCGACCGTGACGCGCCCCTCCCCCACAATCGCCTCGGCAGCGCGCCGCGAGGCGACACCCGCGTGGGCGAGGAACTTGGCGAGGCGCATGTGGGTCAGGCTACGCGGGTTGTCTCCGCGCGGCCGGCCCGGGCGCGAGGCGCTTACAGCAGCGGTGAAGGGTGGGGTTCCGTCACTTGTCCGCGTATAACGCGGGAAACCGACGGAGGTCCCCCTTCAATGCGAGCGGGCGCCGCTCGGACGGCGCCGCGGGCGGCGAAGGGGGGGCTAGCCGCCCTTCGTCGGCGGCGGAACGCGAGCGGAGCGAGTCGCCCTACTCCACCGACCGCAGATGCCGCATCGGGCGACCGCCCACGGCTTTGTCCGCATACATCGCCTCGTCGGCGCGGGAGAGCACCTCGTCGGACGTGGTGGTTGCGTCTTCGAAGAGCGCGTATCCGACGCTCGCGTCGAGCGGGCCTGCCGGCGTCGTGACCTCGCGGCGCACCGAGGTCACCATCAGGTTCGCCAGCTCGGCCGCCTCGGGAGACCCGCCGTGCGGCATCAGGATCGCGAACTCGTCGCCGCCGAAGCGGGCCAGGATGTCGCTCTCGCGCAGTCGCTTGCGCAGCACCGCGGCCACCTCGGCGAGCGCGCGGTCACCGGCTCGGTGGCCGTGCCCATCGTTCACCCGCTTGAAGCGGTCGAGGTCGATCACGAGCAGCGCCCCGTCCATGCCGTAGCGGCGGCCGTGCGTGATGTGGCGGTCCAGCTCCTGCTCGAAGCGGCGGCGGTTGAATAGCCCGGTGAGCGCGTCATGGTCCGCGATGTGGCGCAGGCGCTCCTCGACGGCAGTCCGCTCGGCCGCCCACTCGCGGGTCTCGGTCACGTCGATGCCGGTCCCAACCACGTGGGTCACCGAGCCGTCCGGGGCGGTCAGGGCGGTGTTCGACCACTCGATCAGCCGCATGTCGCCGGCGCGTGTGCGCCAGTGGAACTCCGTCCGCACCGGCGACTCGCCGGCCTTCAGCGCCTCGAATGCCGCCACGACGATGGCGCGCTCCTCCCGAGGGACCAGGTCGAACAGCGCTCCCTCGGCCTCGAAATCGCTGGCGCTGTATCCGCTCAGCTGCTCGCAGGCTCGGTTCCACCGCACCAGGGAGCCGACAGGGTCGGCGACGACTATCAGCGACGCCGCTGCATCGAGAACCGCATCTAACAGCTGACTGTCCCCGGAAACGGGGATCGTGTCACGCGTACGCGCTGCCACCGCCGCCCCTATTGTCCGCGCAATCGCAATCGCAGTCGCAACCGCAATCGCAATCCAATCCGCCACACTTTTGCACATGGACCTGCTTTTGCTCGACGAGCGGCTCGCGGCGGACGAGCAACCCGGCTTTCGGGCCCGCCAGGTCTGGGAATGGGCCGCGCGCGGCGCCGGCTCGTACGAGGAGATGACGAACCTCCCGCTGGAGCTGCGCGAGCAGCTCGCGGACGAGGTGCCGTTCTCGTCGCTGACACCGGTTCGCGACGCGCTCTCCTCAGACGGCACCCGGAAGGCGCTGTTCGAGACGCACGACGGCCGCCCGGTCGAGGCGGTGCTGATGCGCTACCGGGACGGCCGTCGCTCGCTCTGTGTCTCGAGCCAGTCCGGCTGCCCGCTCACCTGCACCTTCTGCGCCACCGGCTCGATGCGCTTCGGCCGCAACCTCACCGCCTCCGAGATCCTCGACCAGGCGCTCCACTTCCGCCGCAAGGAGCCCGTGAACCACGCCGTGTTCATGGGGATGGGCGAGCCGCTCATGAACATCGACGCCGTGCTGGCCGCGTGCGAGCGGCTGCCCGACGTGGGGATCGCGCACTCGCACATAGGAGTGTCGACGGTGGGCTGGATCCCCGGAATCGACCGCATGGCCGAGGAGGGGCCGCCGGTGCGCCTGGCGCTCTCACTGCACGCGGCCGACGAGGCGCTGCGCTCCGAGCTGATGCCGGTGAACGACCGCTATCCGCTCCGCGACGTGCTCGATGCCTGCCTGCGCTGGCATGAGCGACGCAAGCGCCAGGTGTTCGTCGAGTACCTGATGCTGGACGGCGTGAACGACCGCTACGAGCAGGCGCGCGCGCTCGCCGACGTGCTCCAGCCGCGGCACGCGTTCAAGGTGAACCTGATCCCGTACAACCCGACCGACTCGGGCTACCGCGGCTCAGGCCGCGACGCGATCGCCGCCTTCCGGGCCGCCCTTGAGCAGCGCGGCATCCGGACCACCGTGAGGGTCACCCGCGGACGAGACATCGCGGCGGCGTGTGGGCAGCTCGCCGCCCGCAGCCAGCCATGAGCCGCCCAGGATCAGGACGAGCCCCACGGCCGTGTAGACGCTGAAGCTCTCGTCGAGCAGCACGACGCCGTAGAAGATCGAGAAGACCGGCGCGATGTAGCCCACGAGCGATGCCCGCGCCGGCCCGTCGCTCGCCACGAGCGAGTGGAAGATCACGAACGCGAAGCCGGTGCAGACCACGCCGAGCGTCAGCAGCGAGGCGACCGCGTCGAGACCGGGCGCCGACTCGGGGATGTGCAGCAGCCCGAGCGGAAGCGTCACGACCGCGGCCACCAGCTGCGTCCCGGCCACCGTCGCGACGGGCTCCACCCCGGCCAGATTTCGCTTCAGGTACCACGCGGCCACGGCGTAGCCGAAGGCCGCGAGGATGATGAACATGCCTCCCACGAGCGCCTCGGAACCGCCCCCGGCATCCACACCAAGCAGCATTCCGACGCCAACGATCCCGATCGCGACGCCCACGAGGCTCGCCGTGTTGGCGCGCTGCTCGCCGCTGAGCGCGAAGGCGAGCAGGAAGGTGAAGATCGGCGCGGTGGCCACGAGGATCCCGGTGAGCGACGACGCGATGCGCTCCTCGCCCAGCCCGATCAGCGTGAGCGGGACGGCCACCTGGACGAACGACAGGACGACGATCGGGCCGAAGCGGTCGCGAACGCTGCCGAGAACGCCGCGCTGCGCCGCGAGCGGGACCAGCACCAGCGCCGCGAGGGCCGTCCGGATGGAGACGATCGCCCAGGGCGACACGCCGTCCTCCAGTGCGACCTTGATGAAGAGGTAGGACGCGCCCCAGAACGCGCTGAGCAGGAGCAGCAGGACGAGTGAGCGGCGTGACACTGCTACCAGCTAACCAGATGGCTTCCATTAGTCCCAATGAATCCTGCTTGACACGAAGATAAGCTGTACTGATGCTCGACATTCGCAGGATGAAGGTGCTTCGCGAGGTTGCCGCCAAGGGCTCGTTCTCGGCCGCGGCGGAGGCGCTCAATTTCACGCAGTCGGCGGTGAGCCAGCACATCTCCGCCCTCGAGCGCGAGACCGGAACCCAGCTCGTCGAGCGCTTCTCGCGCGGCGTTCGCCTCACCGAGGCGGGCACCGTGCTCGTCACGCACGCGGACGCGATCCTGGCCCGGCTCGATTCGGCGGAGGAGGACCTGGCGGCCATCGCCGGCCTGCGCGGCGGGCGCCTGCGGCTCGTCTGCTTCCAGAGCGCCGGCGCCACGGTGGTCCCCAGGGCGGTGGCCACCTTCCACGGCCGCCACCCGGACGTGGAGCTCAGCCTGCGCGAGGCGGAGCCCGATGAGGCGGCGGCCCTCCTGAAGGCGGGCGACGTGGACCTCGCGCTCGTCTACGACCACCCCGCGACGATGCTGGTGCCGCAGCTCGAACTCACCCACCTGCTGGACGACTGCTACGACGCGCTGCTCCCCGCGAACCACAAGCTTGCCGACCGCCGCCGCCTCTCGCTCGCCGACCTCTCGGACGATCCGTGGATCCTCTCCACCAGCACCTGCGGCTGCCGCCAGATCACCCAGTCCACGTGCCGCGACGCCGGCTTCGAGCCCCGCGTGGCCTTCGAGGCCGACGAGACGCTCGCAGCGCAGGCGCTCGTGGCCGCCGGCGTGGGCGTGACGCTCCTACCGCGGATGGCGCTCACTGCCGTGCACCCGGGCACGGTGCCACGAGCCCTCAAGGATGCGCCGGTCCGCAGGGTCCTCGCCGCGCGCGTGGAGGGCGGCTTCCACTCCCCCGCAAGCGACGCGATGCTCGAGATCTTCCAGGACGTGGCCGGCGAGTTCAGCGGCCCGCGCCTGGAGCTGGCCGCGAGCTAGCCTGCGAGGTTCTTTGCGCGCTGCTCGCCCGCGCGCAGGAGGCGCTCGCGGATGTCGCCCTCGTCCTCCGGGCTCGGGTCGAAGCGCCCCGGGTCTGGCAGGGCGTCCAGGCCCGAGAGCCCGAACAGCTTCTCGAACAGCTCGGTGCTGCGGTACATCACAGCGCCGAAGCGCGAACGCCCGGACTCCTCGATGAGCCCCCGCTCCAGCAGCGTGCCGACCGCGGACTCCGACGCGACACCGCGGATGCGGGCAACCTCGGGCCGCGAGACGGGCTGTAGGTACGCCACGATCGCCAGGCACTCTGCCTGGGCCTGGGTGAGCGGCGGGGTGCGCGGACGCGCGAGCAGCCGGCGCGCCGCGCGCTCGGCGACCGGGTCCGTGGCGAGCGTGAAGCCGCCCGCCACCTCGCGCAGCACCACTCCGCGGTAGCCCTCGGCGTAGTGCTCGCGCAGGCGCGCGAGCGCCTCCACGATCTCGCCCTCGCTCACCTCGCACGCGTCGGCGAGGCGGTCCACCGCCACTGGCTCCGGTGACAGGAACAGAAGCGCCTCCACGGTGCGGGCCAGGTCGTTCACGAGGACACCACCGTGATGGGGCCGAACGGGACCTCCTGCTCCCACTTGGCCTCGCCGGCCTTGTAGAGCTCGAGCAGCGCGAAGAGGGTCACGGCCTCGGTGAGGCGGTCGGCGCCCTCGACCGCCTCGTCGAACGAGAAGCGGCTGCGGCTCGAGAGCAGGTCGCGCAGGTGGCGCAGGCGCTGCTCGACCGACACCGCGGGCCGGCGCACGTGGCGCAGGTCGAGCGGCGGCGGCACGGTGAGCAGGCCGCCGAGCGCCTCCGCCAACCGGACCGGGTCGTACGCGGCCTCCGCCGCCTCGATGGAGATCCGCCGAAGCTCCGGTGGAAGCGGCGCGCTGCGATATCGGTAGCCGTGCTCGGCCTCGAGCCGGTCGCGCAGGTGCTCGGCCGCCTGGCGGTAGCGGTGGTACTCGAGCATGCGGGCAAGCAGCTCCTCGGCCGCCTCGACCGGTTCGAGGTCGAGGCCCTCCTCCTCGTCTGAGGGCAGCATCAACCGCGACTTCAACTCCAGCAGGGCCGCGATCAGGACGAGGAACTCGGTGGCCGCTTCGAGGTCGAGCTCGCCAGTGCGCTCGAGGTACTCGACGTAGGCGAGCACCACCTCCGCGAGGTCGACCTCGAGCAGATCGATCTCCTCCTTGAGCACCAAGGTGAGGAGCAGGTCGAACGGCCCGTTGAAGACCTCTAGGTCAAGGTCGAGCGAGGCGATTGACATCGCCCGAGAGACTAGACGCGGCCCCGGTCAGAGGTTCACGCCGAGGTCCGCCGCCCAGACGGTCCAAGCCACCGTGGCGAGGAGCACGATCAGGAGCGGCCGGACGAGAGGGCGGTCGAGCGCCTTCATACTCCTTGTGATCGGAATCACAAGCGAATTCTTTAGCGCGACTCCCGGACAGGAAAGCATCGCTCCGCCGCGGGCCGAGCCCGCGGCCTCACGCACTACGCCCTTCGACCCAGTCCCATAGCGGAATGCACCTCCGCCATGGTCGGACCGGCGATCTCTCTCGCCCGCTCCGCGCCCGCGCGCAGGATGCGCTCGAGGGCGTCCTCGTCCGCACGCAGCTCGGCGTAGCGCTCGCGCACGGGCGCCAACAGCTCGGCCACCGCCTCTCCCACCGACTGCTTGAACGCGCCGTAGCCCTGGCCCTCGAACTCGCGCTCCACCTGTTCCGGTGGCATGTCCCGCGCCACGGAGTAGATGTCGATCAGGTTCGTGATCCCGGCCTTGTCGGGTCCGCGCACCACGTCGCTCCCGGAGTCGGTCTGCGCGCGCTTGACCTTCTTGACGATGGCCTCGGGCTCGTCGTCGATGTAGATCAGCCCGGCCTCCGTGCCGCTGGTGGTCGACATCTTCGCGTCGGGACTCTGGAGGTCCATGATCCGCGCTCCCGCCTCCGGAATCACGGCCTCGGGCTCGACGAACACCTCGCCGTAGTTCGAATTGAAGCGCCGGGCGATCTCGCGCGCCAACTCGAGGTGCTGGCGCTGGTCCTCCCCCACCGGCACCTGGTCGGCCTTGTAGAGCAGGATGTCGGCCGCCTGGAGCACCGGGTAGAGGAACAGGCTGGTCCGCACCAGCTCCTGTTCGCGCGCGGACTTGTCCTTGAACTGGGTCATGCGCTGCAGATCGCCGTACGGCGTGACCGCCGACAGCAGCCAGCAGAGCTCCGAGTGCTCACCCACGTCGGACTGCCGGAACAAGATGCAGCGCTCGGGGTCGAGGCCGGCGGCGATCAGCATCGCCGTGGTGTCGAGCACGTAGTCGGGCAACGCCTTCGGGTCATACGAGACGCTTGTGGCGTGCAGATCGACGATGCAGTAGATCGCCGGGTCGCCGCGCTCCTGGCCGTCGAGGTAACCGAGGATGGCCCCGATGTAGTTGCCGAGGTGCTTGCGCCCCGTCGGTTGGATGCCGCTGAAGATGCGCACGGGGCGGGCAGTCTAGGGCGAGACCTCCACGGTGATCCTCTCCACCGCGTTGTTCGCGTAGCCCTTCAGGTTCCAAGGTGGGTCGAGCGGCTGGGTGTTGCCGGCGGAGTCTGTGGCTCGTGACGAGAGGACATGCTCTCCCGGTGTCGCGTCCCAGGTGAAGCTCCAGCCGCGCCAGGCGTTGGGGCCGAGTGGCGGGTCCAGAACAGCAGCACTGAAGGTTGCGCCTCCGTCTGTGGAGACCGCTACTGCTTCGATGCTGCCCTTTCCGGACCAGGCGCGGCCCGTGAGCTTCGTGGGTCCTGGCTCCACGTGGCGCGTGCGAGTCATGAAGTCCGGCACCCCGGGCGGCACCATCAGGGAGCGCGGCAGCATGCGGGTGACCGGCTCGCCGGGCTCGCCGTCCTCGTCGTACATCCGGTAGGCCACCGAGTTCTGGAAGCCGGCGAAGGGCTCCTCGAGCACGGTGATGCGGGTGAGCCACTTCACGTTCTGCATGCCGTACCAGCCCGGCACAACGAGCCGGAGCGGGAAGCCGTGCTGGGGCGGGAGCGGCTCGCCGTTCATGTCGTAGGCGAGGATCGCGTCGCGGGCTTCCTGGACCGGCAGCGCCCGTTCGTAGGTTTGAGGCTCACCCCCTTCGATCCCCGAGTCGAGAGCAGTGAACAGGAGCTCGATCGCTGCTCTGCTCGCCCCGACCTCTTCGAGCAGTGGGGCGAGGAGCGTCCCGCCCCACTCCGCGGTTCCCACGGCCTCGGTCAGCCATGGCTGGCTCACCGGACGAGGCTCGAGCAGTGCGCGGCCGTTGCCGGCGCACTCGAAGGTGATCGGCTTGTCCAGACGCTCCCTCCTTCGAAGGTCATCAAGGGAAAGCGTCAACGGCCGCTCCACCGCTCCTGTGATCTCCAGACGGAAGCTCTCCGGGTCGACCGCCGGGATGTCGTAGTGGATCAGGAGGTAATGCAGCCCGGCCGGCGTGATCGGGTGCCGCAACGCCTCAAGCGGAAGGCCGTGGTTGCGAGCCGCGAGCCGTAGCTCCGCAGCTGTGATCCCTTGGTCGCCGACGGTGCCGGCGGGCGCGCCGTCCATGCGGCGACTCTAGCCCTGGAAGACGCCGCCGTCGAAGTCGCTGAGCCCGAGGATCACCGAGTGCGGGCGCACACGACGGGGATTGAAGGCGCTACATCGCGCCTGAACCGGAGCCGGGGGCCTCTTGGGCGCGCTCGGGGTCGCCCGGGTTTTCGACGTTCGGGCGCCAGCGGACCACGGGGTGCTTTGCCGCGCCGGCTTCGTCGAGGCGGCGGACCGGTGTGGTGTGCGGAGCGGTGCGCGCCACCTCGGGGTCCTCCTTCGCCTCCTCGAGGATCGCGCGGACCACCTCGGCGAAGTGGTCGAGGCGCTCCTTCGTCTCCGTCTCGGTGGGCTCGATCATCAGCGCCTCGTCGACGAGCAGGGGGAAGTACACGGTCGGCGGGTGGACATTGTGGTCGAGCATGCGCTTGGCGATGTCGAGCGTCCTGATTCCGAGCTGGTCCTTCGCTCCCTGTCCCGACAGGACGAACTCGTGCATGCACGTGCGATCGAACGCGATCGGGAGATATTCCTCAATGCCCGGCTCCGCCATCAGCGCCTTCAAATAATTGGCATTGAGGACAGCGACTTCAGAGGCTTGCTTCAGGCCGTCGGACCCCAGCGAGCAGATGTACGCATACGAACGCACGAAGACACCGAAGTTGCCCTGGAATCCGCGCAGTTTTCCGATGGACTTGGGGCGCTCGTGGTCTAGATCGAACCGATCCTCGCGGCAGATGATTTGAGGGATCGGCAGGAAAGGCTCGATCCGATCCGAGCAGGCAATCGGGCCCGCGCCCGGGCCGCCGCCGCCGTGCGGCTGCGTAAAGGTCTTGTGCAGGTTGAAGTGGACGATGTCGAAGCCCATGTCGCCCGGGCGCGTCACGCCCATCACAGCGTTCAGGTTCGCGCCGTCGTAGTAGAGCGTCGCGCCGGCGTCGTGCACGATCCGGGCGATCTCCTCGATGTTGCGGTCGAACAGGCCGAGCGTGTTCGGGTTGGTGAGCATCAGGCACGCCACGTCGTCGGTGGCCTTCTCGCGCAGGTCGTCGAGGTCCACCCCGCCGTCCGGCGCCGTTCCCACCTTCACGACCTCGTAGCCCGCCATCGTCACCGTCGCCGGGTTCGTGCCGTGGGCGGTGTCGGGCGTGAGCACCTTGGTGCGCTCTCGCCGCGGTCCTCGTGGTAGGCCCGAGTGAGCAGCAGGCCCGCCAGCTCGCCGTGCGACCCGGCGCTCGGCTGGAGTGACACGTGCGGCAACCCGGCGATCTCGCCGAGCGCGCCCTGGAGGCGCCACATCAACTCGAGCGCCCCCTGCGCGTACTCCGGATCCTGGAGCGGGTGCAGCCGTGCGTGGCCGGGCAGCGCCGCCACCCGCTCGTGCAGCTTCGGGTTGTGCTTCATCGTGCAGGATCCGAGCGGGTAGAAGCCCTCGTCCAGGTGGAAGTTCTTCGACGAGAGCGTCGTGTAGTGGCGCACCAGCTCGGGCTCGGAGATCTCGGGTAGCTCGGCCGGGCGATCGCGGATCGCCTCGGCCGGGAGGAGCTCCTCCACCGCCACCTCGGGCACATCCGTGACAGGCGCGGTGAAGGCGCGACGGCCCGGACGCGACTGCTCAAAGACCGTGAGCGTGTCTTCGGTCATGCGGTCGCCGCCTCGTGGATCGGGGCGCCCACGAGCTCCGCGAGCCGGTCGATGTGCTCCTTGGTGCGCCGTTCTGTGACGGCAACGAGAAGCCCGTCCGGATATTCGGGATAGTCGCGACCAAGCGGGTAGCCCGGATTGATACCGGCGTCGCGGGCACGGGCGATGACGGCGGGCAGGTCGGGTACGCGCACGGCGAACTCGCGGACGATGGGTCCCGGGTTGATCGCCTCGAGCCCCAGCGCCTCGCGGGCGTAGTGGGTGCGGCGCAGCATCAGCTCGCCGATCTCCACGAGCCCGCGCTTGCCGAGCCAGGAAAGGTAGATCACTCCCGCCAGCGCGTTCAGCGCCTGGGCGGTGCAGATGTTGTGCGTGGCCTTCTCGCGACGGATGTGCTGCTCGCGAGTCTGCAGCGTGAGCACGAATCCGCGGCGGCCGTCCACGTCGCGCGTCTCGCCGGCGATCCGGCCCGGCATCTTGCGGATGAAGCGCTGGTCAGCGGCGAAGAATCCAAAGGACGGGCCGCCAAAGTCGAGCCGGTTGCCCAGCGACTGGCCCTCGCCCACGCACACATCCACGCCGAGCTCGCCGGGCGGCTTGAGGATGCCGAGCGGGATCGGGTCGGCCGCGCACACGAACAGGGCGCCGGTGCGCTTGGCGGCCTCGGACAGCGTCCCGAGGTCCTCAACCGTGCCGAGGAAGTTCGGCTGCTGCACGAACACGGCGGCGGTGTCGTCGTCCACCTCAGCGGCGAGCGCATCGACCTCGGTCGCGCCGTCCTCGTCGAGCGGCACCTCGACCACCTCCATGCCGTATCCGGCCGCGTGAGTCCTGAGGGCGGCACGCGAGTCCGGATGGAGCCCGCGGCTCGCGACGAGCTTCCCGCGCTTGGTCTCGAGCTTCGCCAGGTAGCCCGCCGCGGCCACCGCGCTCGGCCCCTCGTAGACCGACGCGTTCGAGACCGGCAGTCCGGTGAGCTCCGAGATGGCCGTCTGGAACTCGAACATCACTTGGAGCCCGCCCTGCGAGATCTCGGGCTGGTACGGGGTGTACGGCGTGAGGAACTCGGACCGGCTCAGCAGCGTGTCGATCAGGGCCGGCACGTAGTGGTCGTACATGCCTGCGCCGAGAAAGCTCACCTCCTCCTCGGTGTGCCTGTTGCGAGCGGCCAGAGCGGACAGGTGCTCGTAGACCTCCTGCTCTGAGCGGCCCTGGGGAAGGTCGAGCTCGCGACCCAGCCGAACCGACTCCGGGATGTCCGCGAAGAGATCCTCAAGCGAGCCGGCGCCGATGGCGTCGAGCATCTGCCTGAGGTCTTCGTCTGTAACGCCCGTGTAGCGGCTCATGAGCCTCCACGACGTTAGCTACCCGCCTGGAGCAACTCCTTGTACTGGTTCGCGTCCATCAGCTGGTCGAGCTCGGACTGGTCGGAGAGCCGGACCTTCACCATCCAGCCCTCGCCGTACGGGTCCGCATTGACCTTCTCGGGGGTGTCGGCGAGGCCCTCGTTCACCTCGACGATCTCGCCCGACAGCGGGGCGAACACGTCCGACACCGCCTTCACGGACTCCACCTCTGCGTAGGCCTCGTCCTTGGAGACCGAGGTGCCCACCTCCGGCGGGTCGAAGAACACGACCTCCCCGAGCGCGTCCTGTGCGTACCAGGTGATCCCGAACGTGGCCGTATCGCCCTCAATGCGCGCCCAGTCATGTTCGGCGTGGTACTTCAGGTCCTCGGGGTAGCTGGCCTCAGCCACTGGTCTCCTTCCGGTAGAGCGGTTTCTCCCTCACCTCGGCGGCGCGCGCCTTGCCGCGCACGTCCACCTCCAACTCGGTGCCAGGCGCCGCGGCGGCCACCGGCACGTATGCCATCCCGATGCCCACCTCCAGGCACGGTGACAGCGAGCCGCTGGTCACGACTCCCTCGCCGTGAAAACGGGTGCTCGCGCGCACCGCGCGCTCGCCGGTCGCTGTGCGCACAGGGTTCCCCTGGCGCGGGATCCCGGCGCCCGTGAACGCGAACGGCACGAGCGTCTGGTCCGGCTCGATCCCGCGCAGCGCGTCCGCGCCGATGAAGCCGGTGTCGAGCTTGCAACACCATGCAAGGCCGGCCTCGATCGGGTTGCGGTCCTCGGACAGGTCGTTCCCATATAGGTGGAAGCAGACCTCGAGCCTCAGCGTGTCGCGGGCGCCGAGGCCCGCGGGCACGACGCCCTGCTCGAGGAGCGCATCCCAGACCTCCACGGCGCCCTCCGGTGGGATCAGCAGCTCCACGCCGTCCTCGCCGGTGTAGCCCGTGCCGCACGCGAGGCACTCCACTCCCGCGATGGACACCTCCGCCGTCCGCATCCGCGCCGGCAGCTCACCCTCGGCCACACGCTCCACGGCCGCGCGGGCGTCCGGTCCCTGCACGGCGAGCATCGCCCAGCGCTCGTGCGCGTCGGTGACCTCCGCGTCGAAATCCCCCGTGTGCTCGCGGAACCAGGCGAGATCCTTCTCGTGGTTCGACGCGTTGGTGACCGTCAGGAAGCGGTCCGGCCCCAGCCGGTAGGTGAACAGGTCATCCAGGACACCGCCGTCCTCGCGGCAGAGCACCGAGTACTGGGCGCCGCGCTCGCCGATCTTGGTCACATCATTCGAGAGCAGCCGCTGGAGCAGCTCCTCGGCCTGCGGGCCGCTCGTCTCGATCTCCCCCATGTGCGAGACGTCGAACATGCCGGCGCCGAGTCCGTACCGCCACGTGCTCCTGGCGGATGCCCTCGTACTGGACCGGCATCTCCCAGCCCGCGAACGGGACGAGCCTCGCGCCCGCCTGCTCGTGTCGATCGAACAGCGGCGTGCGGCGGAGGGTGTCTGCGGCGGGCGGCAACCGCCCGCAGGTTACCCCCTGTCGATAACCGCCGGAGCCTCCGCCGTGCGGCGGCACTGGTCCACGGCTACGGCCAGCCCCAGCCATCCCGAGAAGGGGAGATCCGGCGTATGCTGGGCGCGCAGTACACCGCGGACGCCATCGGGCTCGAGGACGAGCTCGACGTGTGCGGTGACGGGTTCGGCTGGTGACATGCTGCGATGTTCGCGCCAAAGCGCGCGCATCGCGTCGGGAGCACCCCCGACCCCTACCCCGATATTCCGATGGACTCGCAGACCACAGCGCCAGATCCCGAGCTCCTCGAGCGGGACTCAGAGCTGCTCGCCCTCGACCAGGCGCTGGCCGAGGCGGTCGATGGACGCGGGAGCGTGGTGGCGGTGGAGGGCCCGCCCGGCATCGGGAAGTCGAGCCTGGTGACCGCCTGTATCGAGCGCGCCCGCGAGCGCGAGATGTACACCCTGTCCGTACGAGCTACCGAGCTGGAGCGCAGCTATCCGTACGGCATCGTGCGACAGACGGCCGACTCGGTCGCGCTCGACAAGACCCAGGAGGAGCGCTCGGCGCTGTTCACCGGGGCGGCGCGGCTCGCCCTTCCGATCCTGGATCCCGGCAGCGCCGAGGACGCCGACAGCCCAGAGCTGATGTACCAGCGCCTGCACGGCCTGTACTGGCTCACCGCCAACCTCGCCCGCGAGCAGCCGCTGCTGATCGCGATCGACGACGCCCAGTGGGCCGACGAGGCGTCGATGGCCGCCGAGCGCTTCCTCAGCCTGCGAATCGCCGACCTCCCGATGGTCCTACTTCTGGCCGTGCGCACCGCCGAGGTCGGCCAGCTCGGCGTGCCGCTCGCCGAGATCCTCGCCGACCCGGCCACCGTCTCGATCCGGCCGGGCGCGCTCTCGCCTGATGGCGCCGGACAGCGCGTGGAGGCGTTGCTCGGCACAGCGGACTCTGAGTTCGCGGCCGCCTGCCATCACGCCACGGGCGGCAATCCCTTCCTGCTCGAGCAGCTCGTGAGCGAGGTGCGCGCAGAGGGCATTGAGCCGACCGAGGCGAGCGCGGCGCGCGTGTCCTCCCTGGGCCCGGACACGGTGCGCGCCTCGGTGCTGCTCCGCCTCGAGCGTCTGCCGAGTGCCGGCGGGCCGGTGGCGCGCGCGTTGGCGATTCTCGGGGAGCACGACATCGCGATCAGAGACGTGGCCACGCTCGCCGGAGTGCCTGAGGACGCCGCGGCCGACGCGCTCGCGGAGCTCGAGCGCTCCGGCCTCGTGACCGGCGCCCCCCACGTCCGCTTCACGCACCCGATCCTGCGCGCGGCCATCGAGGACGACCTGCCCGCGGTGGAGCGCTCGCGCGCACACGAGCAGGCGGCGCGCATGCTCGCCGACCGCGACGCCGACCCGGTGGCCGTGGCCGCGCACTTGCTGGTGTCCGAGCCGGGCCAGGGCGAGTGGGCGATTGCCACACTGCGCGCGGCCGCGCGCCGCGCCGAGGCGCTCGGCGACCCCGCCGGCGCGGTGCGCTACTTGGAGCGCGCCGTGACCGAGCGGCCCGAGCCGGCCGAGCTCGCCGAGGTTCTGTTCCAGCTGGGGCTCGCCGCAGCCCACGCCGGCGATCCCGACGCCGCCGAGCACCTCCAGCGCGCAGCGGCGGCGGGCGGACCGACGCGGCTGCGCGCCATGCACTGGACAGCCGTGCTGGACCTGGTTGCGGGACGAGTGAGCCAGGCAGCCGACGTCCTGGAGTCGGCGCTCGCCGACTTCCACGAAGAGGACGACGCGGCGAAGCCCCTGCTCGAGACGTTGATCGCGGCTGGACTCGAGAGCGCGACGGTCCGCCGGCGGCTCGGCGACCTCTTTGACCACGTCGAGGAGCCGCGCGGTGCCCCCAAGAGCGACTTCGAGCGCTTCGCGCTGATCACGCACGCGTACGTCTCGGTGGTGGAGCAAGCAGACGCGCGGCGCGCCAACGAGCTCATCCACCGGGCACTCGCGGTCGAGGAGCACGGCTACTACGAATCCGTCATGCGAGCAAGCGTTGGCCGGCCGATGACGGCGTTTGTGCTCACCCTCCTGGAGCGCTTCGACGAGTCCCGCGCGATCCTCGACCGGCTCGTGGGCGCGGCGCGCGAGTACGGCGACCGCTCGGCTGTCGGCGTCTTCCTCGCGGAGCGCGCGTGGACGCGGTACCGCGCGGGCGATGCCGAGGGCGCCGAGGCCGACGCCTCGGAGGCGCTGCTGATCGCACGCGACGCCACGCGTGCCCGGGGCCATGCGCCGATTGCGGCGTCCGTCGCCGTCCTCGCCGGCATGGAACGGGAGCGGCCTTTCGAGGAGCTGGAGGCCATCGTCGCCGGCCTGCCGCCTGCCGGCGACCCGGACACCGTGGTCCAAGACGACCTCGCCCTCGCACGCGCCTGGCTGCTGCTCGCCCAAGGGGACGCGCGCGGCGCCGCCGATCTCGCGCTCGAGCTGGATCGTGCCGAGTCCTGGGGTTGCGGCTCGCCAACGCTCCTTCCGTGGCGCTCCGTGGCGTCGGTCGCGCTGACACAGCTCGGCGAGGAAGAGCGGGGGCTCGCTCTTGCCCAGGAGGAGCTGCAGCTCGCGGAGCAGCTGGGAACGCCGCGCGCGGTGGGCATCGCGCAGCGCGCCGTCGCGCTGGCAGGGCCGCCCGAGGAGCGCCAGGCCGGGCTCGAGGCCGCGGTGGCCGTGCTGGAGAACGGGGGCGCCCGCCTCGAGCTCGCGCGTGTGACCTGCGAGCTCGGCGCCGAGCTGCGCCGCGCTGGCGAGCGCAGCGCTGCCCGCGACATGCTGCGCCGCGCCCATACCCTCGCCACAGAATGCGGCGCCACGCGCCTCGCCGACAGGGCACGCGACGAGCTCGGCCGCTCCGGCGCCCGGCTGATGCGCGAGCCGGCGAGCGGCGTCGAGGGCCTCACGCCGAGCGAGGTGCGCGTGGCGGAGCTGGCGGCGGAGGGGCTCACCAACCGCGAGGTGGCGCAGTCACTGTTCGTCTCGGAGAAGACCGTGGAGACGCACCTGGGACGGGTCTACCGCAAGCTCGACATCAAGTCGCGCCACGCGCTCCCGGGCGCGCTCGGAGAGCGCAACAGCGCCGACTCCGACACCGCCGAAGTCGCCTCGTAGGAGCGCTCATAAAAGACAGCGGTGAAGGGGTGGCGACGTCGACAAGTCGCCACTCGGGTCGCCGAACCCCTTCACTGCAAGGTGATGCCGGGCGCCGACCTAGTCCGACTAGGCGCCCAGCAGCGCCGCCGTGACCGCCAGCGCCACCTCGGCGCGGGTGCGGAGCGACTCGGCGCTCACCCACTCGTGCGGGGCGTGCGCGCCGCCGCCACGCGGCCCCAGGCCGTCGATCGTGAGCTCGATGCCGCCCGCGGCCATGTGGCTCGCGTCGCTCGCGCCGCCGCGCTCGGCAGCGACGATGGGCCGGCCGAGAGTCTCGGATGCGGCCGTGAGCACGGCGGCCGTGGCTGTGCGCGAGTCCATTCCGGGCCAGGCGCGCACCATGGTCGGCTCGAGCCTGACGTCGTCTTGCTCGGTCGGGATCGCGTCGAGTACGGGACCGAATGCCTCGAGGCGGTCGGCGCGCAGGTCGCACACCAGCTCGCCGGCCGCCGGCACGACGTTGAAGGCGTCGCCCGAGCGCAAGATGGTGGGCACCGAGGTCAGGCGGTCGGGTCCCGCGGGGTCGCTGCTGGCGGCGACGAGCTGAGCCACCGCCGCGAGGGCCAGCAGGGCGCTGCGGCCCTTCTCCGGGGCCGACCCGGAGTGCGACGGACGCCCATGAGCTTGAACGCTCAGCGTGGCGGCCGCCTTGCGCTTCACGATCACCGCCTCTTCGCCCGCCTTCGTGCGCTCACCGGCCTCGAAGCACAGACAGGCGTCGAAGTCCGCGAAGCGCTTGGCATGGGCGAACGCCGCGGTGCGCCACTCCTCGTCGTTCACCAGCAGGATCACGGCCTCGGCGAAGAGCCCGGGCCGCGCCGCCAGCTCCCTCATCACTCCGAGCGAGAGCGCCACGCCGCCCTTCATGTCCACCGCGCCCGAGCCGGTGAGGCGGTCGCCGTCGTCCCGCGTCAACGGACGGTGGGCCTCGTGCGAGACCACCGTGTCGAGGTGCCCCAGCAGCAGCACCCTGCGCTCTCCGCTTCCGCGCAGACGCCCGAGGAGGTCTTGCGCATGCTCGGGCGTGGAGCATTCGAGCCGCTCCACCTCCGCCTCGGTGGGCAGGAACGCGGTGGCGAGCGCCACGCACGCCTCGGCGCCCTCCAGGTCACCCGATGGCGATGACACCCCCACGAGCGCCTCGAGCTCGCGCTCGGCGGCGAGCGCCATCCGGGGTGCCGCGTCGATCATTCGAGCGGCGCGGCGAAGTGGTAGCTCGTGATGCGCAGGCCGGTGTTGAAGTAGAGCCGGTGCGCGTCCTCGCGCTCGGGTCCGACCCCGGAGTCGAGGTGGAACTCCTTGCAGCCCTCGCGGCGGCCCTCCTCCATGCACCACTCGAGGAGCGCGCGCCCGTAGCCGCGCCGGCGGCCGTCCGGATGCGTGGACAGGTCGTCCACGTAGAGGCTGTCGCCCCAGGCCAGGTTGCGGATCACGCGGAAGCCGGCCACGCCGAGGCAGCGGTCCTCCTCGTCGAAGGCGCCTACGAGCCGGTAGCCCTGGGGGCGCTGCACCTCGTCCACACGGCGCACGAACTCCGCCTCATCCGCATAGTGCGTGCGGAGCGCGCGCATGGCATCGAAGGCCTGCGCCGTGTCCGGCGGGAGGAGCTCTCTCAGTCCTTCAGGAATGACGGAACGTCGATGTCGTCGTCCGAGATCTCGAGCGAGGCGCGCTGGCGCTCGTCGAGGGACACGTCGCGGCGTCTCGGCTCGCGCCGGCGACCGGTGGAGTCCTCCTCGAACAGCGGCGTGCGACTCGGCCGCTCGAAGCCCGTGGCGATCACGGTCACTCGGACGGAGTCGGCGAGCGTGTCGTCCACGACCGCGCCGAAGATGATGTTCGAGTTCTGGTCGGCGGCGCTCTGGATGATCTCGGCCGCCTCGTTCACCTCGAAGAGGCCGAGGTCGGTGCCGCCGGTGATGTTGAGGAGGATGCCCGTGGCGCCCTCGACCGACTGCTCGAGCAGCGGGCTCGACACGGCGTTCTTCGCAGCCTCGGCCGCCCGGTTCTCGCCGGACGCCTCGCCGATGCCCATGAGCGCCGAGCCGGCGTCCTCCATGATCGTGCGCACGTCGGCGAAGTCGAGGTTGATGAGGCCGGGCGTGGTGATCAGGTCGGTGATGCCCTGCACGCCCTGGCCGAGGACGGCGTCGGCCTCACGGAAGGCGTCGAGGATGCTCGTGCGGCGCTCGACGACGGCGAGCAGCTTCTCGTTCGGGATCACGATCATCGTGTCCACCTGCTCGCGGAGGCGGTCGATGCCCTCCACGGCCTGGCGCATGCGCTGCGTGCCCTCGAAGTCGAACGGCTTCGTCACGACGCCGACGGTGAGCGCGCCTACCTCCTGCTTGGAGACCTCAGCGATCACCGGCGCGGCGCCCGTGCCGGTGCCGCCGCCCTCGCCCGCTGTCACGAAGACCATGTCCGCGCCCTTCAGCGCCTCCTTGATCTCGTCGCGGCTCTCGTTGGCCGCGCCGTAGCCGACGTCCGGGTTCGCGCCCGCGCCAAGGCCGCGCGTGAGCTGATCGCCGATCTGAAGCTTGATGTCGGCGTCGCACATCTGGAGCGCCTGGGCGTCCGTGTTCACGGCGATGAATTCGACGCCCTTGAGGCCCTGGTCCACCATGCGGTTGACGGCGTTTGTTCCGCCGCCACCGATGCCGACGACCTTGATGACCGCCAGGTAGCTACCCGTGTCCATGTCTGAAGTGGTGCCTCTCTACCGTCCGAAGCTCAAGCAAGAGTGGAGGGTTTCCTTCTCCCGCAAACACCGCACTGTAGGCGGAGTTCCCGGCAAGTGTCAATCGTCCTCGCAAGAAATCGTGCAGGCAGACACTCTAGTGCTGGTCGAGAGTTGCCCTGAAGCTCAACCAGCGGGTGAGGGTTATCCAGGTGGCGGCGAGACCCCTCCAGCCCCGGTGGAATCAGTGGGCGCGGGCGCTGGTTGGGTCTCTGTCGGGGCGGCCTGCGTTGAGGGCGGGACCTCTGTTGCGGGCGCCGTGCCGTCGGCGGTCGTGGGGGCCGGCGAAAGCTGTTCGGTGGCCGGATCGCCCCCGGAAGCGGTCGGTGCGGTGCCCATCGGCGCGGCGAGGTCCGCACTCCCGGCAGGGGCGACGGGAGCCACCGTCTCGGCGGGGAGGCCACCCGCCGCCGGCCGCCCGGGGAGCCGCACGTCGATGTAGCTCGCGCCGGCGGCCTCTGGGTCGGCGAGGATTCGCACTGCGGCGATCCACTTGGCGCGTACCCGTGTGCCGTTGCCGAAATAGAGCTCGGGGCCGTCGCGCAGCTCGACCACGATGCCCTCCTCCGGGCGGATGACGATTCGATCGAGGCGTCCCCGCAGCGGAGCCGGCGCCCCGCCCGCCACGTGGGCCGCGCGGAGACTTGCCGGATCCGACAGGCGGTTGCCGTCGAGCTTCCCGCGCACGTCCAGCTCGGGAAGCCTCCCCTCCACCGGAAGGCCGCGCAGGATCGTGCCGTCGCCCGCCACCGGGAGACCGCCGACAATCGCCGCGGGCCGATGCTCGATCACCCGGATGTCGAGGCGGTGCGGGAAGTCGGCCTCCACGTGGAGCGCGCGGACCACCGGGTACGCGGCGATCGCATCCTCGAGCTCGGCCTGGTCCACGTGCAAAGTGGTCATGGTGTGAGCGGCCGCCACGAGCGAGGCGCGCACGCGCGAGGCGTCCTTGGTCGTGAGACCGCTGACCTTCACGTCCTCCACGGCCACGAGCGTGGAGTCCCGCAGCCAGAACTGGAAGCCCGCGGCGAGCGCGAGGCATGCGGCGAGCGCCATGAAGACCCGGCGCCGCATCCGCGGTGGCAGAAAGCGCAGTGTGAGGGTCCGCAGCGCGAAGGCCGTGAGCGCCCCGGAGCGCCCATTGCGCGTCCGGGCACGGCGGGCCTTGCCGCGCCCGCCTGCGGGCGGCTTGCGGCGCTTGCCAGCCGGCCGCCGCCCCGCGACCGCCTGGCCGCCGCTCACGCTGGCTCGCCCCACAGCGGCGTGGCGTCCACCTCGCCCAGGAACTGGACCTCGGGCTGGAGCTCCACGCCGAAGCGCTCGCGCACCCGACGGCGACCCTCGCCCATCAGCGCGATCACATCGGCCGTGGTGGCCTCGCCCATGTTCTCCACGAAGTTCGCGTGCTTCTCCGAGAAGCGTGCGCCGCCGACGGTGAGGCCGCGACAGCCGGCCTCGTCGAGCAGCACGCCGGCGCTGCGGCCCTCCGCGCGGGGATCGTCCGGGTTCTTGAAGGTCGAGCCGAAGGTCTTGATGCCGGAGGGCTGCGCGGCCCTGCGCGAGGCGCGCATGTCGGCGAGCGTGGCCTTCACCGTTTCCGGCGCCGCCGGGCTGAGCGCGAACGAGGCGCGGGCGACGATCTCGCGGTCGGCGAGATTCGAGCGGCGGTAGCTGAAACCGAGCTCGTCGGGAGCGCGGCGCTCGGTCCCGGTGGCGGTGGTGACCTCCACCCAGTCGAGCACGCGTGCGAGGTCTCCGCCGTAAGCGTTCGCGTTCATCTTCACGGCGCCGCCGACGGTCCCGGGGATGTTCACCCCGAACTCGAGCCCGCTGAGCCCCGCCCGAGCCGCGAAGGCCGCGGCCTGCGGGAGCCGTGCGCCGCCGCCGCAGAGCAGGCGCTGCCCATCCTGCTCAATCGTTGCAAGCGAGCCGTCAAGCTTCACGACAAGTCCTCGGAACCCTTCATCCGCTACGAGGAGGTTCGAGCCGGACCCGACCACTCCTACCTGGACCCTCTCCGCGGTTGCCCAGGCGAGCAGCTCGGCGAGGCCGTCCGGCGAATCCGGGCGGGCGAAGAAGTCGCCGTGGCCGCCCGTCCGGATAGTCGTGAGGCGGGCGAGCGGGTAGTCGGCCTCGACGCCTGGCGGGGTGCTCATGCCACCAGCCTTCGGGCGAGCTCATCCACGTCTCCGGCGCCGAGCGTGAGCAGGAGGTCTCCCTCGGTCAGCTCGCCCTGAAGGCTGCGCTCGGCGTCCTCGAGGCGCGGCATCCACCAGACCGGGCGGCCTCCTGCCGCATCCGCCGCCGCCTGGGCGACGAGGTAGCCGCTCACGTCGGGGAAGTCCTCGGGCCGTTCGCGTGCGCGATAGACGTCGAGCACGACGACGAGATCAGCGAGTGCGAGGGCGCGGCCGAAGTCGCGGGCGAGCATCCGCGTGCGCGAGTAGAGATGCGGCTGGAAGGCGGCCACCAGGCGGCGCGGCTCGAGCGTGCGCGCGGCCTCGAGCGTGGCGCGCACCTCGGTCGGGTGGTGGGCGTAGTCGTCGTACACGAGTGCGCCCCGTGGCGTTCGGCCGTGCTCCTCGAAGCGGCGGCCGGCGCCGGTGAACTTGGCGAGGCCGGGCGCGGCCTCCTCGATCGGCACGCCCGCGGCGTCGAGCGCCGCCAGCGCCGCTAGGGCATTGAGGACGTTGTGCTCGCCGGGTACCTGGAGCTCGACCTCCACCCCCTTTACCGCGAATCGTGAGCCGCCCGGTGTGAGGGTCAGCTGCTTCGCGTCCTCGATGCCGAAGCGGACCGCCTCGTCCTCGCCCCCAAGCTCCACACCCGGCCCGAGGACCCGTACTGCGGCCGGCGCCACAAACTCCTCGAACGCCTTCTCCAGCTCGCCGAGGTTCACGTAGGTGGCGTGGTGGTCCAGCTCGATGTTCGTGACCACCGCGACATCGCGACCGAGCGCCAAGAACGAGCGGTCCGACTCGTCGGCCTCGATCACGGCCCACTCCCCCGTTCCCCACGCCGCATTGGTGCCGGCCGCGCGGACCTCTCCGCCGATCAGAAACGCGGGCTCCCGGCCCGCCTCGAGGAGCGCCAGTGCCGCCATCGACGCGCTGGTGGTCTTCCCGTGCGTGCCGCCGACGGCGATCGTCCGCTTCATCCGCGACAGCTCGCCCAGGAGCTCGCCGCGGTGGAGGACGGTGGCGCCGGCGGCGCGCGCAGCCGCGAGCTCTGGGTTGTCCTCCGGGATCGCCGTGGAGACAACGACCTCGGCGCCCTCTGGGAGGTTGGCGGCGTCGTGGCCGATGACGGGGTAGATGCCGGCGTCTCTGAGCTGGGTGCAGTAGCTCGACTCCGCCTGGTCAGAGCCCGTGACGCTCGCCCCCAGCTCGCGCGCGACCAGCGCCAGCCCGCTCATGCCCGCGCCGCCGATCCCGATGAAGTGGAGGGCGCGGCCGGAAAACGGCGCATTGAGGGGGTCGGCCATGGCCGCCTGACGATAAGCGACCGCCCCGCCGGACCGACCATACTGCCTAGTGGACCGTATAGGTACCCCAGGCAGTACGGTCGACGTGGCGGGCTCCCCTTTAATGCTTGTCGTTCGTCGCGAGCCCGAGCAACTCATCGGCGATCCGGTCCGCCGCGTCCGGGCGCGCCACCGCCGTCGCGGCCTGCGCCATCGCCGCCGTTCGCTGTGGGGCTCCGAGCAGCGCGGCAACCTCGCGGGCCAGCCGGGGGCCGTCGAGCTCGCTATCGGGGATCACCAACGCGGCGCCGGCCTTCTCCATGAAGCGCGCGTTGGCCGTTTGGTGGTCCGCCGTTGCGTACGGATAGGGCACGAGGATCGCCGGTAGCCCGGCCGCAGCCAGCTCGAAGACCGAGCCGCCCGCGCGGGCGACCGCGATGTCCGCGGCGGCCAGGGCGTCCGCGAAGGGCTCGATGAAGCGGAACAGCCGGTAGTGCTGCGGCGACCCGAGCTCGTCGAGCCGGCGGCGCAGGTCCGCGTAGTCGCGCTCGCCCGCCGCGTGAACGATTGCGCCGGGCGCCCCGGAGCCGAACGCGTCCATCGCCGCGTCGTTCAACCGCCGAGCACCGAGGGAGCCGCCGAAGACGAGCACGCACGGAACATCCGGCGCAACGCCCAGGAGAGCCCGCGCAACCTCGCGATCACCCCTGTCGGTGCCCGCTGGAACCGGACGCCCGGTCACGAGGTATTTCGAGCCGCCGCGGCCCTCCAGCGGAAACGCCAGAAACACCCGCCGCGCAACCGGAGCGAGCAGCCGGTTCGTGAGCCCGAGGTGGCTGTCGGCCTCAGTCAACGCCAGCGGCAGCCGCAGCGTCCGGGCCGCGAGCCCCACCGGCCCCGCGACGTAGCCCCCGCCGCCGAGCACCACGTCAGCGCCGATGCCCCGCAGCAGACGCCGGGCCCGCCCGGTGGCGCGCGCAGCCAGCAGAACCGCCCGGGCGGCCCGCAACGGGTTCTGACGGTCGATCCCCGCCACCCGCAGGCGGTGGAGCCGATAGCCGGCGGCCGGCACCAGCTCGGCTTCCGCCCGCTCGCCACCGATGAACTCGACGCGCGCCCCGCGCGCCCGGAGCGCGTCAGCGACCGCGAGTGCCGGCACGACGTGTCCCGCCGTGCCTCCGGCGGCGATCACGATCGTTGGCATCGCCACCCCCGTCGATCGCGCGCAGCTCGGGGCGCTCGCCCGCCAGCTCTGGCTTGCCGGCCCGCTTCGCGCGGCCGCCCGTGGCCGCCACGTTCAGCAGCAGGCCCATCGCGCCCATCAGCACCACGAGGTTGCTGGCGCCGTACGAGATGAACGGCAGCGGCACGCCGGTGAGCGGCATTAGCCCGAGCACCGCGAAGAAGTTGAGCGTGGCCTGGCAGAGAATCAGCGACGTGATGCCCGCGGCGAGCAGCTTCGCGTAGCGGTCGGCCGCGAGCTTCGCGGTGCGCAGCCCGGCGTATCCGATCATCCCGTAGAGGGAGATCAGGCCGAGGATCCCGAACAGCCCGAGCTCCTCGCCGATGATGGCCAGGATCATGTCCGTGTGGGCCTCGGGCAGGTAGAAGATCTTCTGCACCGACTCGCCGAGGCCCACCCCGAAGAAGCCACCCGAGCCGATCGCCGTGAGCGCCTGGACCGACTGGAAGCCGCTGTCGCCGGCGTCGGCGAACGGGTCGATGAACGAGAACAGCCGCTCGCGCCGGTACGGCTCCGCGATCGCCAGCACGGTGGCGAGGAAGAGGAGGACGCCGCCGATCAGCGCGATGTTGCGCATCGGCACGCCGGCGGCCACCAGCAGTGCGCCGATCGAGAAGCAGATCACCATCGTGGTGCCCATGTCGGGCTGCTTCATCAGCAGGGCGCACGCCGCGCCCACCACGAGCAGCAGCGGCTTGGTGAGCGTCCCGACGCTCTGCGTGCACTGCGGCCGTGACGCCAGCAGCTGCGCCGCGTACAGCACGAGCGCCACCTTCAGCAGCTCGGAGGGCTGGAACTGGAGTGGCCCCGCCCCGAGCCAGCGGGTGGCGCCGTTGACCGTCACTCCCACGCCGGGGAGCATCACGGCGACCGTGAGCACGAACGAGGACATCAGGAGGACCGGCGTGAGCCCGCGGATCACCCTGAGGCCGTGACGCGACGCCAGCTGCAGAATCACCATCCCGGCCAGCGCGAACATCACGTAGCGCTTCAGGTAGTAGGACGCATCTCCGGGGCCGGAGAGGAGCGACTCCGCCGAGCTTGCCGAGTACACCATCACCGCTCCTCCCGCGAGCAGGCAGAGCGTGGCGGTGTAGAGGATCGAGTACTCGACCGGGCGCTTCCGGGGCATCCAGACGTTTTTCTACGCCCAGCCCCGGATTCATCCCCGCGGGACCAACCTCCTGAAGGCCTCGCCGCGCTCCTCGTAGTCGCGGAACTGGTCGAAGCTGGCGCAAGCGGGCGACAGGAGGACCACCTCGCCGGGCTCCGCGGCCTCGGTCGCGGCCCTGACAGCGCTCTGCAGGTCGCCCGATCGGTGGAGCGGCACCGCCCCCCCGAGGTCCGCTTCCAGCCTCTCGGCCGCCTCGCCGATCAGATACGCAGCCACGCAGCGCGACGCCACCGCGTCGCGCAGACCCTCGAAGCCGCCGCCCTTGAGACTCCCGCCGAGGATCACGTGCACGCCGCCGTCGAACGCCTCGATCCCACGCACCGCGGAGGAGACGTTCGTGGCCTTGGAGTCGTTCACGTAGACCACGCCGTTCACCGACCCCACCTCCTCGAGCCGGTGTGGCACTCCGGGGAACGTCCGCAGCGCGGCCGCCACTGCCTCCTCCGGCACGCCGGAGGCGATCGCAGCCGCGGAGGCGCCCATGGCGTTCTCGAGGTTGTGCGCTCCGCGCAGGCGGATCTCGTCGGGAGGCAACGGGAGCTCCCCGAACTCGACGCGCCGCGCCACGCCCGGCACCTCCACCCCCGGCGGCACAATCGCCACCTGCTCCGACGTCTGGTTCGCGAACACGCGCAGCTTCGCCTTGCGGTAGGCCTCGACGGTCCCGTGTCGATCGAGGTGGTCCTCGGTCACGTTCAGCAGCAACGCCGTGTCGGGAGCGAAGGCCTCCGAGTCCTCCGCCTGGAAGCTTGAGACCTCGCAGACGATGGTCGCCCGGGGATGGACCGCGCCGACGAGGGAGGCCAGCGGCCTTCCCACGTTGCCCGCGACTGCCACCGGCAGGTCGGCCTCACGCCAGATGGCCCCCAGCAGCTCCGTCGTGGTCGTCTTTCCGTTCGTGCCGGTGACCGCCACGAAGCGGTTCGGCAGCAGCCGCCACGCCAGCTCGAGCTCGCCGAGCACGGGCAGGCCCTGCTCGCGCGCGGCGACGATCACGGGCGCCTCGTTCGGCACGCCAGGGCTCTTCACGACGCAGGCCGCGCGCTCGAGCAGCTCCAACCCGTCCACGCCGAGGTGCGCCTCGAGATTGCCGGGCACGTCCGGGCTGCCGGAGTCGGCCCCGATCACCTGACCGTGGCGGGCAAGCATGCGGGCGGCCGCGATCCCGGAGCGCGCGAGCCCGACCACCAGGTACGGACCCTCGGGGAGGGGCGGCCTCACTGGCCTGGGATCGACGCCTGGTAGAGCGTGAAACCGATCGCCGCGCAGATCGCCGCGACGATCCAGAAGCGCAGGATGATCTTCGTCTCGGACCAGCCGGCCAGTTCGAAGTGGTGGTGGATCGGTGCCATCAGGAAGACGCGCCGTCGGAAGCGCTGGAAGGCGATCACCTGGATCCCCACCGACAGGGCCTCGATCACGAAGATTCCGCCGATCACGATCAGCAGGAGCTCGGTCTTCGTCACCACGGCCAGCGCGGCGATGGCGCCGCCCAGGCCGAGCGAGCCGGTGTCCCCCATGAACACAGAGGCCGGGAACGAGTTGAACCACAGGAAGCCCACGCACGCACCCACCAGCGTGGCGCTGAGGAGCGCCAGATCGCCGTAGCCCGGGGTGATGAACGTGATCACCGTGTACGTGAGGAACACGATCGCGCAGCACCCGGCCGCGAGGCCGTCGAGTCCGTCGGTGAGGTTCACGCCGTTGGTGGCCCCAGCCAGCACCAGGAAGATCAGGAACGGATAGACGTAGCCGAGCTCCACCGTGGCATCGACCACGCGCAGCCGCAGCGTGTCGTTCAGATCGACGTACTGGGTCAGGAAGAGCCAGAGCGCGATCGCGGTCAGCGCTTGGACGAGCAGCTTCACCCTCCCCGACACGCCCAGCGAGCGGCGCTTGCGCAGCTTGATGATGTCGTCGGCGAAGCCGAGCGCGGCCATCGCGAGGGCCGTCCCGAGAACCGCGAGACTCGTGGCGCGGTAGTCGGACAGGATCAGGAAGGGCACCATGATCGAGAGGAAGATCGCGAGGCCGCCCATCGTGGGCGTGCCCGCCTTGCCCTGATGGCCGGCCGGACCCTCCTCGCGGATCTGCTGGCCGAACTCCTTGAGGCGCAGGTAGTCGATGAAGCGCGGCCCCAGAAACATGCAGATCAGCAGGGAAGCCGACCCGGCCATGACGATCTCGCCGAGCATCCCTAGCTGAGCACCCGCTCCAGCCCGACCGAGCGCGAGCCCTTCACGAGCACGCGGTCGCCGGGACGGGCCACCTCCTCGAGCAGCGCACTGGCCTCCTCAGGCGTGGCCACGGGCTGCGTCTCGCCGTCGAAGCCGGCGGTGTAGGCGAGAGCCTCCTCACCCACCGGCACGAGCAGGTCCACCCCGCGCTTCGCCGCGTGTGCGCCGATCTCGCGGTGGTACTCAGGCGAGTCCTTGCCGAGCTCCGCCATCGTGCCCAGCACGGCAATCCGGCGCTCAGCCGGGCTTTCCGCCAGATGGTCGAGGGCCGCCCGCATGGACATGGGGTTGGCGTTGTAGCAGTCGTTCACGACCACGACACCGCCCGGCAGCTCCACCACCTCGCCGCGCATGGACGAGAACTGCACGTTCACGGCGCCGCCCACGCGCACCCCAAGCGCCCGGGCGGCGGCCACCGCGGCCAGAGTGTTGAGCAGGTTGTGAGGCTCGCGGTAGGACAGCTCGAGCTGGATCTGCTCGCCGCGCGCCTCGATCTCCGCGTGCTCTCCGTCCATGGCAAGGAGCTGGACCTGGCCCCCGGGACCGAAGGTCCACGTGTCGAGGTCGTCGCGCAGATGCGAGTCGAGCAGCGGCTCGCTGGCAGGCACCACGCACGCGGCGCCCGGCCGCAGGTCGCGGATCAGCTCAGCCTTGGCGGCGGCCACGCGCTCGACGGTGCCGAGGATCTCAAGGTGCACCGGGCCCACATTCACGATCACCCCCACGTCGGGCTCCGCGATCTCCGCGAGCTCGGCGATCTGGCCCTCGCCTCGCATCGCCATCTCGAGCACGAGCACCTCGGTGCCGCGCTCGGCCTCGAGGATCGTGAGCGGCAGGCCGATCTCCGTGTTGAAGTTCTCCTGGCTTGCGTGAGTGCTTGCGCGCGAGCGAATCAGCGCCGCGAGGATGTCCTTGGTCGAGGTCTTGCCGGTCGAGCCGGTCACCCCGGCCACGCGCGCGCCGAGCTCGCGGCGCCACCCGCGCGCGACCAGCTGGAGCCCGCGCAGCGGATCGCGCGCCAGGATCGCTGTTGCGGAGGCGCACGACGACTGGCCGGTGGAGCTCTCCGCGGCCTCGACCGCCGCCGCGCGGTGCTCCGGCCCCACGAGTACTCCCCACGCCCCCGCCTCGAGCGCCTGGGCGGTGAAGCGCCCGCCGTCCGCACTCGCGCCGCGCAGGCCCACGAACAGGTCCCCGGGCCCCACCTCGCGCGAATCGATCACCGCTCGCTCCGGCCCGGCCCGCTCGGGGTCACCCGCGGCCAGCTCTCCCCCCGCCAGGGCGGCGATCCGGCCTGCCGACAGGTCGATCACGCCCGCACCCCGAGCCGCGCCCGCAGCGCCTCACGAGCCACGGTCACATCGTCAAACGGCTCCTTGCGGCCGTTCTCGAACTCCTGGCCCTGCTCGTGGCCCTTTCCGGCGATCACAACCACGTCGCCGGGCTCGGCCTCCTCGATCACCCGCGTGATCGCGCCGCGGCGGTCGACCTCGCGCTCGGCCTCGGGCCCGGCGCCCTCCATCACCTCGTCGATGATCGCCTCGGGCTGCTCGCTGCGCGGGTTGTCCGACGTGACAACGACGCGATCGGCGAGCCGCCGGGCGGCCTCCCCCATCAGGGGACGCTTGCCGCGGTCGCGGTCCCCGCCCGCGCCGAAGATCACGTGAACGCGACGGCGCGTGACCTCTCGTGCCGCGCGCAGGACGTTCTCGAGCGAGTCGGGCGTGTGCGCATAGTCCACGAGCACGCCGAAGTCCTGGCCCTCGTCGACGGCCTCGAAGCGCCCCGGCACGCGGCCGAAGCCCTCGAGCGAGATCTCCTCCACGCCCAGCGAACGCACGGCGGCCACCGCAGCGAGCACGTTCTGCACGTTGAAGAGCCCTGGCAGCGGCGAGTCGATCCGCAGCTCGCCGTCCGGTGACTCGAGCAGGAAGCGCGACCCCATCAGGTCGAACTCGATGTCGCGCGCCCGGTAGTCCGCCTCACGCTCGATGCCGAAGGTCACGGCGTCCACCTCGGCGGCCAGGCGGCGGCCGTACCCGTCGTCCACGTTCACCACCGACAGCCCCGGCTCCTCGAACAGCCGGCGCTTGGCCGCGAAGTAAGCGTCCATGGTCTCGTGGAAGTCGAGGTGGTCCTGGGTGAGGTTGGTGAACACGCGGCATGCGAAGCGAATGCCGGCCACCCGCCCAAGCTCGAGGGCGTGCGAGGACACCTCCATCGCCACTGCGCTGTCGCCGCGGTCGCGCATGCGCCTGAAGGTCTCCTGGAGATCGATCGCCTCCGGGGTCGTTCGCTCGACCTCCTCCTCCATGCCGCCCACCACGCGCTTCACCGTCCCGAGGAGGCCCGTCTGCCGGCCGGCCGCCTCGAGCAGCTGGCGAACGAGGAACGCCGTTGTGGTCTTGCCGTTCGTGCCCGTGATGCCGACCACGTCGAGCTCGGCTGTGGGATCGCCGTAGAAGCGGGCCGCCGCCGGGCCCATGGCGGCTCGGACGTCGTCCACCACCACCTCGGGCACGCCGAGGTCGAGGCGGCGCTCGGTCACGAGCGCGGCGGCACCGCGCTGAACCGCATCAGGAGCGAAATCGTGGCCGTCCGAGCGGAAGCCCGGTACGCAAAAAAAGAGCGCCCCCGGGGTGACGCTCTGGCTCGAGTAGGCCAGGCCCGAGATCTCGACCTCGGGCGCCCCAGGGCCCATCAGGTCGCGAAGGGTCATGGATCCCGGTGAGACTACCCGCTGGGCAAGATGCCTCACGACCGCTACACCCCTCACGCTTTTGCGCTGGGAGCCGATAGGTATCACGTGAGCGGCACCGCCCTGAGTTCGCTCGCTCGCCTCGCGGAACGCCGATTCACAAGCTTCTCCGAGGCAGCCGACACGGTCCTCGACTTGCTCGAGGCCGAGCTCCCGCCTGGTTCCGTACTTCTGGGCCGCGTGGACTGGGACGAGGGCGAGCTTCACCTGATCGACGTGCGCGGCGCGGCGGCCTCCCAGCTTCAGGCCGGCGGCACGCTGCCACTGGCCCCCGGAGCGAACAGCGCCGGGACCGGATTGCTCGATCCGGCCGCCCTCCAGCGCCTCTCGGTTCGCTCCTACCTGGCCCTGCCGCTCGAGACCAGCTCCGGCGCGGGAGCGCTCACCGTTTGCGCGCTCGCGGCCGGCACCGACGTCTTCTCGCAGACCCACCTGGAGCTGCTCACGGTGGCCGGGCGCCTGCTCACCTACGAGTGGGAGAGCGTGAAGTGGCGCGCCGACCTTCGCCGGCTCAACGAGCGACTGCGCGACCCGGAGCGCACCGACGCGCTCACGGGCCTGCTGAACCGCATCGCCTTTGTGGAGGCCACCGAGCGCGAGTGGCGGCTCGCCGAGCGGGGGACACTCGAGACGTACGTGCTCGCTTGCCGGATCACGAACCTCGGCCAGATCTCGCAGCGCCACGGCTCCGCCGTGGGCGAGCTGCTGCTGAAGGACGCCGCCGACGTGATGCAGACGGCCGTTCGCCGCACGGATTACGCCGGCCGCCTCGCCGACGACGTGTATGGCGCGGTGCTGGTGGGCTGCAAGGGACTCGAGGGCGCCGCCGCGTTCATCGGGCGCTACGGGCAGGCGCTCCAGCGCGTGACTCACGAGCGCCCGGCGCAGCTCGAGGTCACGTATGCGATGTCCTCGCTGGGCGACGCCGAGTCGCCCGAGGCCGCTCTTGACCGGGTCGAGACCGAGGCCAGGGACGCCCCCGTGCCGGTCACCGGGGAGGTCGCGTGAGCGGGGAGGCAGGCACCGCCACGCCGCCGCCCCCGAAGGGAGTGGTTCCGCCCACTGAGCCCGGCGGCCGCTCGGGCTTCCTGAGCGACGTGATCGTCGAGCTCGGCTTCGCCACTTCGGATGCCGTCGAGGAGGCGGTCCGCGAGGCGCGCAGCGGAAGCACGGTCGCGCAGGTGCTCGTGGAGTCCGGCACGATCAGCGAGGAGCAGCTCGCGCGCGCGACCGCCGAGCGCTACGGGATCGCCTACATCGATCTGGAGAACTACGAGGTCGACTCGAACGCCGCCGCGATGATCAAGCCGTCGGCCGCGAAGCGCTACCACGCAGTTCCCGTCGGCTTCGTGGGCGGAGGGCTGCTTGTGGCCATGGCCGATCCGGCGGACGCCCTCGGTGTGAACGACATCGCGGTGATGACGAAGCTCGAGGTCCAGCCGGCGGTGGCACCGCGCCCCGCTCTCGACGCGCTGCTCGACAAGCTCACGCTCGTCGCCGAGGGCTCCGACGAGGCAGCCGGGGACGAGGAGGGCGCGGGCAAGCCAACGCGCGCCGCATCCACTGCGGTGTTCTGGCAGGCGGACGAGGCCGACGGCGAGGGACAGGAGCAGGATCTGCCGTCGGTCCAGCGCGCGCCGGTGGAGCGCTCCGCGGACCCCCGCGAGACCGAGCACATGCGCGCCGAGCTGGTCGAGCTGCGCCGCAAGCTGGTGGGCGCCGAGACCGAGCTCGTCAAGGCGCGCGCCGAACTGAGCGCCTCACAGGACGACCTCACGGCCGCCCGCGAGGCCGCCAACGGCCCGAACGCCCAGCAGGAGCAGCTCAAGACGGCGCTGGCTGAGGCCCGAGCGGCCGCGGACAGGGCGTCCACCGAGGTCGAGGAGCTGCGCGGCCGGATCACCGCGATGGAGTCCGAGCTCGCCGAGCAGCGCGAGAGCGCCGCAAAGGTGGCGGAGGAGCGCGAAAGCGCAGCCGCGAAGGCGGCCGAGCACGAGGCCGAGCTCGCGCGCGAGCGCGACGCAGCGGCCGCCAAGGCCGCCCAGCACGAGGCCGAGCTCGCCGCCGCCACCGAGGCAGCCGAGAAGGCCGCCGCGATCGAAGCGGAGCTTGCCCGCGAGCGCGAGGCCGCCGCCGCTAAGGCCACCCAACACGAGGCCGAGCTCGCAAGGGAGCGCGAGGCCGCCGCCGCCAAGGCCGCCCAACACGAGGCCGAGCTCACGCGCGAGCGCGACGCAGGGGCCGCCAAGACCGCCGAGCACGAGGCCGAGCTGACCCGCGAGCGCGAGGCAGCCGCCGCAAAGGCCGCCCAACACGAGGCCGAGCTCGCCGCCGCCACCGAGGCAGCCGAGAAGGCCGCCGCGATCGAGGCCGAGCTTGCCCGCGAGCGCCAGGTAGCCGCGGCGAAGGGCGCCGCCGAATCGGACCTGCAGGCCGAGCGCGAGGCGGCGCTCGCTAGGGCGGCCGCCGTGGAGTCTGAGCTGGATGCGGAGCGCAAGGCCGCGGATACGGCGCTCGTCAGAGCCGCTGCCGCCGAGGGCGAGCTCGCCTCCTTGCGGGAGGAGACGGCTCAAAGCCTTGCCGAGATCGAGGCCGAGCTCACGCGTACTCGCGAGCACGCGGCCACGCCGCAGGCCGAGGTCGAGGCGCTTCGCGAGCAGCTCGGCAACGCGCAGGTCGAGCTCGAGGCTGCGCTCGCGGCCGCCCAGCAGGCAGAGGGCAGCGCCAAGCAGCTCCAGGAGCTTCGGGACTCGCTCGGCAACACGCAGGCCGAGCTGGAGAGCGTGCGCGGTCGCAGCGACGAGCTCGAGGCTCAGGTGCAGCAGGCCGAGGACCGAGCCCGCACTCTCACGGAGAACGCCGGAGCGGCACAGACCCGAGTGGAGGAACTCGAGCGCCTGCTCGACAGCACGCGCACCGAGGGCCGGAACGTCGAAACCAAGCTGCAGGAGGCGCTCGCCGCCCGCGAGAGCCACGAGGCCGACCTCACGGGTGCCCGTGCCGCGGCGGAACAGGCTGAGGCCAAGCTCGAGGATGCCCGCGCACAGGCCGAGCGGCTGGAGAGCGAGCTGAACGAGGCGCGCGGCGCCGACAGCGGAATCGAGCACAAGCTGGCTGACGCCGGCGTTGCGATCGAACGACTCGAGGCGGAGCTTGCGCGCTCGCTCGCGGAGAACGAGACCTTTGGCGCACAGCTGCGCGAGGCCGTGGCCGCCTCGGAGGGGCACGAGGAGGAGCTGGGGGCCGCACGCAGCGAAGCCAAGCGCCTCGCCACCGAACTTGCCGAGGCGCACGCCGAGACAAAGACGCTCGCCGACGAACTCGCCCTCACCCGTAGCGCCACCGAGGGATTCGACGCGAGCCTCAGCGAGGCGCGCGACCAGGCCGAGGAGCTTCGCAGCGAGCTCGCCGACGCCCGCTCACAGGTCGAGCGGCTCGAAGCCGATCTCGAGCAGGCCCGCTCGGCCAAGGAGGAGCTCGACGCCGAGCGCGCACGCACGCGCTCCGAGCTCGAGGGTCTCGAGACCGAGCTGGCCCAGGCGCGGGCGGCGAGCGACGGCCTCACCGCTCAGCTCAGCGGTGCACGGGCGAAAAGCGAGGGTCTGATCGTCGAGCTGCGCGGTGCCCGCGGGGCGGCCGAGGCGCTCGAGGAGAAGCTCACCGAGGCACAGGCCGCGACAGAGGCGGCGGAGGCCGAGCTGGCCGAGGAGCGCACCGCGAAGGAGAAGCTGGCAGCCAAGCTCTCAGAGGCACGCGCCAAGGCCGAGAAGCTCGCGGAGCTGCAGCCGCGGCTCGACGATGCGGAGGCCGAGCTCGCGAAGCTGCGCGACGAGGCCGGCAGCCTCGAGGACCTGCGCACCGAGCTGGAAAATGCGAACGCAGGACTGGAGAGCGCGAGCGCCGAGGCACGCAAGCAGGGCGACGAGCTCCTGATCACGCAGAAGGCGCTCGACCGCGCCGGCACGCAGGCGGCGGAGCTGCGCAGCGAGCTGGCCGAGACCCAGACCGCGCTTGACCGCGCACGCCTCGAGGCCCAGGAGCTGGACACGCTGCACGCCAAGCTGTCGGACGCCGAGCTTGCGCTCCGCGAGTCCGACCAGGCGCACAAACAGACGCGGAAGCGCATGGAGCGCGTGGAGGGCCGGCTGGCCGAGGCCCAGGGCGCCGCATTTGCCTCGGAGCGGGCCGCGGATCAGCTGCGCATGGCGCAGGAGCGGATGCGCGAGGCGCTCCGCCCGCTCGACGAAGACGAGCCGGATCCGTCCGCCTAGCCGGGCGGGATCTTCAGGTACGGCAGCGCGAACTCCATGATGCGCTCGAAGGCGGGCGCTGCCACGGTGCCGCCGTAGATGTCGCCGCGTGGCGTGTCGACCATCACCGCCACCAGCAGGCGCGGGTTCTTCGCCGGGGCGAAGCCAATGAAGGACGCGATGAAGTCCGTCTTCGAGTAGCCCCCCTTGATCGCCTTCTCGGCCGTACCGGTCTTTCCGGCGAGCGTGTACCCCTCGACCTGGGCCTCCTCCGCCGTCCCTCCGGCGGCCAGCACACCCTCGAGCATGTGCGACACCTGCTCCGCGGTACGGCGCGAGAGCACCCGCTTGGGCGGCGGCGCCTCACCCTGCACGATGTAGGGACGGCGCATCACGCCGTGGTTGGCGATCGCGGTGTACGCGGTGGCCATCTGCATCGGGGTGACCGCGATGCCCTGGCCGATCGGCATGTTCCCCATCGAGGAGCCCGAGTAGTTCCCCGGGCGAAGGACGATGCCGCCCTCCTCGCCTGGGAGGTCCACTCCGGTCGGCCGGCCGAACCCGAACCGGCGCACCCACTTGTCGAACTTCTTCGCGCCGAGCTTCAGCCCGATCATCACCGAGCCCACGTTCGATGACTCCGCGAGGATCTGCGACACCGTCTTGGTGCCTCCGCCGCCATCGTGGGCCTCGCCGACGGTCCGGTCAGCCACCGTAATCTCCGGCGGCACGGCCAGCGTCGTTCCGGGCTCCACCAGCCTCTCCTCGAGCGCGCCGGACACGGTGAAGGCCTTGAAGGTCGAGCCCGGCTCGTAGTTCGCCTGGATCGAGCGGTTCTGGCGCGCGTAGGCGGGCGCGCCGTCCACGTTGTTGGCGTCCACACGCGGCCAGTTCGCGAGCGCGAGCACCTGGCCCGTCCGTGGGTCCAACACAACCGCCGTGGCACCCACCGGCGTGTAGGTCTGGCCGACGTCCGCGAGCACCGCCTCGGTGCGCTCCTGGATGCGGGCATCGAGTGTGAGCGCGAGATCGTCGCCAGGCTCGGAGCGCTTCGTCTCGATCATGCTGATCGGCTCGCCGAGCGCGTCCTTCACGAGCCGGCGCTCGCCATCCTCGCCGCTCAATGACTCGTCCTCCGAGTACTCCAGCCCAGACAGCCCGGTGTTGTCGGTGCCGACGAGGCCAAGCACCTGCGACGCCAGGAACCCCTGCGGGTACGTGCGCTTCGGCTCGGTGACCGTGCCGATGCCCTCGATCCCGAGCTTCTCGACCTTGTCGCCGCGCGTGGCGTCCATCTTGCGCTCCAGGTAGATGAACCCGGTCTTCCTGTCGGATAGCTCGCGGAGCAGCTCGTCCTCGGGACGCTCGAGCAGCGGCGCGAGCTCGGCGGCCACCTTCACCGGGTCCTTGATCAGAAACGGATTTGCGAAGACGGTCACGGAGTCCTCAGAGACCGCCAGCTCCACGCCGTTGCGGTCCACGATCGTCCCGCGGCGCGCCGGATCGGCCATGTCCTCGATCTGCTGGCTCACCGCGCGCTCGGACAGTGAGCCGGCTCTCACCGTTCCGATCCAGGTGGCGCGCAGGGCCGCCAGCCCGAGCAGTAGAAGGAAGACCGCGAACAGCAGGCCGATGCGGCGCTCGACCAGCCGCACGGGCGGACGCCCCGGACCCCGCTGGCGGCGCCGGGTCGGAGGGCGTCGCTGGGTAGCGGGCACGGCTAGCCCGCCGGCGCGGTGGTCGTGGGAGGCGCTGTGGTGGCGGCCGGATCTGCGGGGATGGTGGTGGCGGCCGGGTCGGCCGCAGCCGGATCGGTGACGACAGGGTCGGCTGCGGCGGGGTCGGTGACGGCTGGGTCTGTGCTCGGCACCACCGGCTCCGGTGCCACCGGCTCCGGAGCGACGTACGTGAGATTCGGCTCGGTGATCCGCTTGACCGCCTGTCCGGCGTCGCGCGTGGGCCGCGCCTTCAGGTAGCGCACCTCACCGGGCGCGGGCAGCACGAGCCCGAGCAGCGCGGCCGACTCCTGGATGCGCTCGCTCGAAGCGAGCCTGGCCTCCTCGAGGAGGAGGCGTGCGTTCTCGCGCTTGAGCGCCGAGACCCGGTCCGCATCGCGTGCGATGTCGCGGTTCATCTGGAGCAGGTCGACGTTGAAGAAGACGATCCCAGCAAGCAGCACGAAGACGAGTGCGATCCAGCCGCGTCCGGACAGGAGGGCGTCGAGGAGGCTGCCGGTGCGCGCGCGGGCCGCCCGGGCGAAGGGGGCGTTGAGGACGCGGACCGGAAGGGCGACGGCGGGCGCGCCCGCGGAGGCACCGGACAGGCGCCGGTGCGCCGCGGCCCCACGCTGTGAAGTGGTGCGCGTCCGCCCGGCGTGCCGCGCCGGCGCACGGCGAGCGGGTGCGCGCTTCGGCGCAGCCTGGGCCCGACCGGTGGGAGCGCGGCGTGACGCAGGGCGGGGAGCGGTGGCCGCCGCCGTGCGGGCCATCAGGCGGCTTCCCTGAGCTTGCGCGCGGCACGCAGGCGGCCCGACTTGGCGCGCGGGTTGTCGGCCATCTCTCCGGCCGTCGGCACGACGGCGCGGCCGATCAACTCCGCCTCCGGCTCGCGCCCGCACACGCACACGGGGAAGTCGGGCGGACAGACGCAGCCGCGGGCGCGCTCCGCGAGGAAGCGCTTTACGCGCCGGTCCTCGAGTGAGTGGAAGGAGATCGCGGCGAGGCGGCCGTTCTCGCGCAGCAGCTCCCAGGCGAGCGGGAGCGCGCGATCGAGAGAGTCGAGCTCTGAGTTCACGGCGATCCGGATGGCCTGGAACACGCGCTTCGCGGGGCTGCCACCGCCGAAGCTGCGGCGCACCGCGGCCGGCAGCGCGCCCTCGATCGCCGAAACCAGCTCGCCTGTCGTCTGAATCGGCGCGCGCTCGCGGCGCCGCACGATCTCGCGCGCGATCCGCTTCGAGTTCGGGTCCTCGCCTAGGCGCCGGAAAAGCTGGGCCAGCTGGCGTTCGTCCCAGGTGTTCACGATCTCGCGCGCGTCGAGCTGTTGGCCCGGGTCCATGCGCATGTCGAGCGGCGCGTCGTACGAGTAGGAGAAGCCGCGCTCGCGCGCGTCGACCTGCATCGACGAGATCCCGAGGTCCAGGTAGATGACGTCCGCGGACAGGCCCTCTTCGCGGAGGAGGTCGAGCCCCTCGGCGTAATCCATGCGCAGGAAGCGCGTCTCGCAGGCGACCTCGCGCGCAAGCTCCTCGAAGTGCTCCTCGGCCGCGGGGTCGCGATCGATGCAGACGAGCGTCCCGGACGGGCCGATCCGGTCTGCGATCAGGCGCGCGTGACCGCCCGCGCCGAAGGTGCAGTCGACCACCGTCTCGCCCGCCGCCGGCGCGGTCAACTCGATCAGCTCGCCGGCCAGCACGGGTACGTGGACGCGGTTCATGTCAAGAAGGATGGCCAAGGCGTTCCGTCACCTCCCCGATCTCGGCGTCGAGGGCCTCCTGCTGCTCGTGCCAGTGCTCCTTGGACCAGACCTCGAGATGGTCGCCGACACCCACCACCACGACCTCCTTCTCGATCCCGGTGTGGGTGAGCAGCGGCGGCGGCAGCGTCACGCGGCCGCTCGCGTCCAGTTCGATCTCGAAGGAGTTGCCCTGGTAGAAGCGCGAGAGCTTGCGGTACTCCGAGCCCATCGGGTTCAGGCCACCGAGCGCGCGCTCGATGATCGCCTCGTGCGTCTCGGGAGTCCACACCGCCACGCAGGGCTCCGGGTCCTTGGCGAGAACGGTTCCACTGGCGAAGGACGTGCGAAAGCGGGCCGGAATACTGAGCCGGTTCTTCGCATCCAACGAGTGCTCGAAGTGGCCGCGAAATGCCAATTGTCATGAACCAGGGAGTTCAGACCGGAGTGGCGGAGTGGGAGGAGCCCCGCCACTCCGGTCGATTGGTGAGGCCACCGTACCCCACTATCCCCCACTTCGCAACACGATTCCCCACCTTTCCGTCCGATGCTCGCCGGAGGCCTCGGGCGATCACGCCAGTTTTGGCTCTAGGAAGCGCGATGGGCGGGTGGCGAGCAGTGGGTCGAAGACCCGCTGAGGGCGCCGTATCCCGGCCGCGAACGCGATTTGGGCGCAATCCTGCGTGCGGATCGGCCGATTGGTGGGCTTCTTGCAGACCGCCGCAACCACTGCCCTCCGGCCCTGTTGCAGGACGTATGAAGCGAATACGCATTCCCTCACCAGCAATGGCAATCGCCTGCCTGGCGCTGTTCGTCGCACTCAGCGGCGTGGCGTACGCGGCAGCCACAATCGGATCAGACGACATCATCGACGGCTCGATCAGGAACCGCGACTTCAAGGACGGCACCCTGCGAGGCAACGAGGCCAAGCGCGAGGGCTTCGGCGGCGGCGCGATCAAGGAGAGCTCGCTGGACGCCAGCAAGCTCAACGCCACCAAGATCGGCAAGGTCAACAGTGCTGGCGTGGCCGACGGCTTGGCTCGACACGGCGTGATCTCGAATGTCGGCGCGCTCGTGCGCGGGCGCGGCATCACGTCCGCCAGCAAGACCGGCGATGGCCAATACCAGGCGATCTTCGATGTTGACGTGCGCAACTGCACGTACTCCGCGACGCTCGGTGACGAATCGGCCTCGGGTCCGGGAACCGGCCAGATAGCGGTGACCTCTGCAGCGACCAACGCCAATGGCGTACGCGTGGTCACGCGCAACAGCACCGGAGACCTCGCGGACCGCTCGTTCCACCTGATCGTGTCGTGTTGACACAGCCCTAGAGCGGCAAGGCGTCGGCGCTGCCATCGAGCAGCGCCGACGCCAGCGCCGCTGCCACCAGCAATAGGACCGACGGCACGAGCAGCAGCGCCACCACGAGCTGGATCTTCGGACCGGCGCGGGCGGCGTCGTCGCGGATCCGGCGCGCCAGCGCAAAGCGGGCGCTGCGGGCCTGTGCTGCGAGCGTGTCCGCCAGCGGAGCGCCGTGACGCCGTGCGCGCTCGAGCGCGCCGACGAGTGCGTGGATCTCCGGCAGCGGCAGCCGCTCGTCCATTCCGCGGAGCGCCTCCGCCAGCGGGACCCCAAGCGCGACCTCCCGCCCCACTGCCGCCCACTCGCGCGCGAGCGGACCGCTGGAGCGCTCGCCCACCAAGCGCAGCGCCTCCGGCAGCGAGCCGCCGGCCTCGACGCTCACGCGCAGGATGTCGAGCAGCGCCGGCAGGTCGCGGCGCACACGCCGCGCGCGCTCGGCGGCCACGCGCGAGAGCCAGAGGTCCGGGGCGAGGAAGCCTGCCGCCGGCGCGCCCAGGATGATGACGAGCCCGAGGCGGCCGGGCGCGAGCGCCGCGAGCGGCAGCGAGGCCGCTCCCAGCAGAACCGCGGCGGCCACCTTCGCCGCCATCGCCTCACGAACGCCGAGACCCGCGGGACGTCCAGCCGCCTCGATGCGACCGCGGAGATCACGTGGCGCGCCGGCGGGCCGGGCGCGGCGGCCGGCAGATGCGAGCAGGAGCAGCAACCTGAGGCCGCGCTCCGGTCCGCGCGGCGCCGCACGCCGCTCCGGCACGAGCGTGAGCAGGCCGGCCGCTCCGCACGCACCGGCCGCGAATGCGAGCAGCGTGCTCACCAGCGCACTCTTCCGAGCCTGCGCGTGAGCACGGCGGCGGCGAGTTGCAGCATGAGGGCGATACCCACGAGCCACGCAGTGAGGAACGAGCTCCACAGCCCGAGAAACCAACCCGGGCTTGCGAGCTCGGCCAGCAGGCCGCCGCCCACCGGCATCAGGACCACGAGCATCGCGGTGAAGCGCGCCTGCGCGGTGGCGGAGCGGACCTCGTCCTCGAGACGCGAGTGGTCCTCCATCGCGCGGGCGCTCTCGCGGAGCAGGCCCGCGAGGTCGCCGCCGGCATGGCGCTGGAGCACGCACGCCGCCACGAGCGTGTCCATGCGTGGTGAGCGCACGCGTAGCCGCATGGCCTCGAGTGCGTCGTCGGTGGCAGCGCCCGCCTCGAGCTCGGCGGCTGTGCGGCGGAGCTCGTGCCCCGCCGCTCCACCGAGGCCGCCGGCCGCCTCGACGAGGGCCGCGCGCAGAGAGCGCCCGCCGCCGATCGCATCGGCGATGGCCACCGCGCCCTGCGCCACGCCGGCGTCGACCGCAGCGCGATAGCGCTCGCGGCGCGCGCGCAGCAGTCGGCCGACGGCCCACGGGCTCGAGGCGCCAAGCGCGAGCCCGGCAAGCGGGCCGACGGTGATCGCCCCGGCAGCGAGCGCGCCCACCGACACGCCCACCAGCAGGCGCCGGCGCTCGGCCACCCCAGGGTCGCGCCCCTCGCGCCCGGCGCGCACGAGAACCTCCACGAGCCCAGCGCCCGCGCCCGCCCAGCGTGGCACACGCGCTGCGACCCGGGACAGTGCGAGCCCGCCGAGCTCGAGCGCCGCAGCACCGGCGGCCGCGCCGCCAAAAAACGCGAGCGCCGCGGCGGCGCTCACCAGGGCCCACCGCGTGCCGCGCTCGGGGATGCCGCGCCCATCGCGATCACGGGAGCGCGCCGCGTGGCGCGCGCACGCTCGCCCCTCCCCCGCGCAGTCGCTCCAGCCGCGTCGCGAGCTGCCCGGGGCCTGGCCGGCGCAGGCGGGCGCCGCGCGACCACAGCTCGCGTGTGCCCGCCCCGCCCGCCACCCGCACCACCTCGGTCACGGATTCGACCACCCGCGATCCGTCGGGAAGCCGGGCCTGGTGCACAACCACGTCCAGGGCGCTCGCCACCTGATCCCTCACGGCGGCATGTGGCAGCCCCACTCCCGCCATCAGGGCAAGCGTTTCAACCCGCCGCAACGCATCGGCCGGTGAGTTCGCGTGGACGGTCGTGAGCGAGCCGTCGTGCCCGGTATTGAGCGCCTGGAGCATGTCGAGCGCCTCCGCGCCCCTCACCTCACCCACGACGATCCGGTCGGGCCGCATGCGCAGCGCGTTCACCACCAACTGCCTGATCGTGATCTCGCCGCGACCCTCGAGGTTCGGCGGGCGCGCCTCGAGCCGCACGACGTGTCGCTGCCGCAGCCGTAGCTCGGCCGCGTCCTCGATGGTGACTATGCGCTCCTCGCCCGGGATCGCTCCCGAAAGGGCGTTCAGCGTGGTCGTCTTCCCGGAGCCGGTCCCACCGCTCACCAGAACGGACGCCCGCGCCGCCACGCAGAGCGCGAGCAGCTCGGCGAGCTCCGCCGGAAGCGTGCCGCCCGCCACCAGCTCCCGCAGCGAGAAGCCCTGGCGCCGGAAGCGCCGGACGGTGAGGCACGGACCCGAGAGCGACAACGGCGGGATCACCACGTTCACGCGTGACCCGTCGGCCAGCCGGGCGTCGCACAGCGGCGACGCCTCGTCCACCCTGCGCCCCAGCGGCGCGAGGATCCGCTCGACGGCGTGCATCAGCTCCGCCTCCGACCCGAAGCGCACGCCGGTCCGCTCGATGCGCCCGCGCCGCTCCACGTACACGGCCTCGGGCCCGTTCACCATCACCTCGTCCACCGCAGGATCCGACAGCAGCGGCTCGAGCGGCCCCAGACCGGTGGCCAGCAGCAGCACGCGCCGGCGCAGCGAGTCCTGCTCCGATTCCGGCAAGGCACCCGCCTCACGTTCCACGAGCTCGCGCACCTCGGCATCGAGCCCCGCGGCGCCCGTCTCGCCCGCGCGCGCCCTCTCGATCAGCCGCGCGCGCAGCGCGACCGCGAGGTCATCGAGAGCCTCCATGGCAGGAGAAGGCTCAAACGCGAAAGACTCTCCCCATGGACCTCACGCTCGTGCACCTCGACAACCCCACCGAGACCCGCACCTTCGACCGAGGTCGCTTCGAGCTCTACTCGGTCGGGCCCATGACGATCGGCCGCGCTACCTACGAGCCGGGCTGGCGATGGTCGGAACACGTCGGTGCCCCGGCCGGCGCGAGCTCGTGCATGGTCGAACACGTGGGGCTCGTGGTTAGCGGCCGCGCCGCGGTGAAGATGGACGACGGCGAGGAGCGCGTGATGGAGCCCGGGGACTTTTTCTACGTGCCGCCCGGACACGACAGCTGGGTCGTCGGCAACGAGCCGTACATATCTCTCCACGTCATGGGCAGCGAGAATTACGCCACATGACTCGACGCGAGATCCGCTCCTGGCTGATGGACATGGACGGCGTGCTGGTGCGCGAGCAGAACGCGGTGCCGGGCGCACAGGAGTTCCTGGCCCGGCTGCGCGAGCTCGAGCTCCCGTTTCTCGTCCTCACGAACAACTCGATCTACACCCAGCGCGATCTCGCGGCCAGGCTGCGCCGGACGGGGCTAGACGTGCCCGAGGAGTCGATCTGGACCTCCGCGCTCGCCACGGCGCAGTTCCTGGACGACCAGCGCCCACGTGGCTCTGCGTTCGTGATCGGCGAGTCAGGCCTGACCACGGCGCTCCACGCCGTCGGCTACACGCTCAGCGAGCGCGACCCCGACTACGTCGTGCTCGGCGAGACCCGCACATACAGCTTCGAGCGCATCACGTTGGCGATCAGGCTGATCGCTGCGGGCTCGCGCTTCATCGCCACGAACCCGGACAACGTCGGTCCGACACCCGACGGCCCGCTGCCGGCAACCGGCTCTGTGGCGGCACTCGTGAGCCGCGCGACGGGTGTCGATCCGTACTACGTGGGTAAGCCGAACCCATTGATGATGCGCTCTGCCCTGAACGCGATCGAGGCGCACTCCGAAAGCACGGCGATGATCGGCGACCGCATGGACACCGACGTCGTGGCCGGCCTCGAGGCCGGGCTCCACACGATCCTCGTCCTGACGGGCGTCACCCAGGTGGGAGAGACCGAGCGCTACTCGTACCGGCCGTCGCGGATCGTCGACTCCGTCGCCGACCTGCTCCCCGAGCTGGACGGCCAAGGTGGCTGAGCTCGACGGCAAGGTCGCCCTCGTGACCGGCGCCAGCGGCGGCATCGGCGCCGCGGTGGCGCGCTCGCTGCACGAGGCCGGAGCGTCGGTTGGCCTGCTCTCGCGCCGCGGCGAGGACCTGGGCCTCGAGCGGGCGCTCGGGATCGCCTGCGACGTCCGCGACCGCGCCGCCGTGGCGGAGGCCACCGAGCAGGTCGTGGAGCGCTTCGGCCACCTCGACATCGCGGTCGCAAACGCGGGAGTCGGCTCCTACGGCCCGTTCCTCGAGCTCGACCCCGACGACCTCGAGGCGATGATCGACGTGAACCTCAAGGGCACGCTTTACACCGCCGCAGCCGCGCTCCCCCACCTGATCGCGTCCGGCGCCGGCGACTTCGTGTCGCTCGCCAGCGTGGCCGGAGTGCGCGCGTTTCTTGGGGAGGCCGTCTACAACGCCTCGAAGTTCGGCCAGGTCGGCTTCACGCGCGCGCTGGATCTGGAGCTGCGCGAGCGCGGCGTGCGGGCCACGAGCATCGCGCCCGGTGGCGTGAACACCGAGTTCGCGATCGGGACGGGCCGCGAGCACGGCGACCCTGCGCTCGCCGAGATGATGAGCGCGGACGACGTGGCGGAGGTCGTGCTGTTCGCCGTAACCCGCCCGCGCAACATGCGCATCCTCACCACGACCTTCCGACCCCTGAGCGAGGGCTCGGCCGGCTGAAGCTTCTTCTCGCAGCCTGACTGCGAAATCTCGGTTAGAGTGGCCACGTCGCGCGCTCGGCCCGAGCGCCGCTGGATTCGAGGGAGAAGGAATGCGCAAGCTGTTGCTGTTCGCCGTCGCAGTGGCCGTATTGGCTCTCGCCCCACCCGCGATGGCCGACCCGAAGCCCGATCACTTCACGTTCGAGACGCTCTCGTCGCGCGCCGACACGGTGAGCGGCGGCGACACTCTGGTCGCCGTGAACGTCCCGAGCTCACTCAAGCTGAAGAAGGTCAAGATCCTGCTCGGCGGCACGAACGTGACGAGCAAGTTCAGCTCCGATCCGGACGACCCGAACCGCCTCGTGGCGCTGCTCGACGGGCTCGCGCTCGGCGAGAACACCCTGGTCGCCGACTCGAACGGAGAGGGCAAGGGCCGCCCCCATGACGAGCTCGTGCTCGTGAACCACGCGATCACCGGTCCCGTCTTCTCGGGTCCGCACCAGTCGCCGTTCATCTGCCGCACGGGTGAGGCCGCGAATGGCCTCGGCGCGCCACTCGACACCAACTGCTCCGCCCCCACGCGGGTCGACTGGTTCTACCGCTCGAACGTGACGAACACCTTCAGGCCGCTCGCCAACCCCACGGACCGGCCCGCCGACCTGGCGCAGACCACGACGCGCGACGGCCGGACCGTCGACTACGTCGTGCGAATGGAGTCCGGCACGATCAACCGCGCCGTCTACCGCTGGGCCGTCCTGGCCGCGGGCGGCGAGACCGGCAACGGCTGGAACCGCCGGCTCGTGTACGAGTACGGCGGCGGCTGCGGTACGGGCTATCACCAGGGCACGCTGGCCCAAGGCGGCGTGCTCGACACCGCCGTGCTCTCGCAGGGCTTCGCGAAGGCGAGCTCGAGCCTCACCGAGTTCGCGACCGCCTGCAACGACGTGCTGTCGGCGGAGACGACGTCGATGGTGAAGGAGCGGCTGATCGAGCAGCTGGGCGAGCCGCCCGTCTGGACAATGGGCTGGGGAGGATCGGGAGGCGCGATCCAGCAGAACATGATCGCCCAGAACTACCCGGGGCTACTCGACGGGATCGTTCCCGCGCTCACGTTCCAGGACGCGCAGCTCGGCGAGCCGGTCGACTGCCGCCTGATCAACCGCTACTTCGCGGGCTCCGGCGCCCCGCTGAATACCGCGCAGCGGCGGGCGATCCACGGCTACATCAGTCCGTTCACGTGTCCCGCGTGGGACTCAGCATTCGCCAACGTGATCGTTGCGAGCCTCGGCTGCAACTCGATCGTGCCGCCGGCGGACCGCTACAACGCCGTGACGAACCCGACGGGCGCCCGCTGCACGACGTGGGACAGCATGGTGAACGTCTACGGCCGTGATCCCGCGACGGGGTTCGCGCGGCGGACGCTCGACAACGTCGGCGTCCAGTACGGCCTCAAGGCGTTGCAGGAGGGCGTGATCACGACGGACCGCTTCCTCGACCTGAACGAGAAGATCGGCGGCTACGACAACGACGGCAACCCGCGGGCGGCGCGCGCCGTCGCGGATCCGGAGGCGCTGGCGATCGCGTACCGCACCGGTCGCGTGAACCAGGCCGCCGGGGGACTGCCCGACGTGCCGATCCTCGATCTGCGCCCGTACTCGGACAACGCCGTCGACATCCACACGTACATCCACTCGTTCATCATGCGCGAGCGGTTGCGCCAGGTGCTCGGCTCGGCGGCCAACCAGGTGATGTGGCGGGCCGCCGGTGGCGGCACGGCACCCATGACCGCCGCGGCGCGCTCGCTGATGGCGGACTGGCTGGACGCGATCGAGGCCGACGGCTCCGACCGCCCGCTGTCGGAGAAGGTCGTGGCGGCGAAGCCGGCCACCGGCGTGGACGCCTGCTGGACGGGCGCCGGCGTGCGGATCGACGACCCCGCCGAGGTGGACGGCACCGGGCCGTGCACAGCGCTCTACCCGCCGGCGAGCACACCGCGCCTGCGGGCCGGAGCACCGCTCGACTCGATGGCGCTGAAGTGCCAGCTGCGCCCGGTGAACCTGAGCGACTACCCGGCGCTGAGCCCGGACCAGGAGGCGAAGCTGCACGCCGTCTTCCCGGACGGCGTCTGCGACTACTCGAGGCCGGGCGTCGGCCAGCAGCCCGTTCAGGGGACCTGGCTGTCGTTCGGATCGTGAGCTTCGTGGGGCGCTGCGGCCTGCCGCAGCGCCCCACGTGCCTCCACCGCGAGCCGCTGCACCAGCTCGCCCGCGGGCACGTCGGCCGCCAGCGTGTGGGCCTGCCCGGCCCATAGGTTGAAGCCGTCCGCGTCGTCGCGCTCGCGTGCTGCAGCGCGCACGGGTGCCGTGAGGTGGTGCACCTCCGGGTAGCCGTGCGGGGCGTCGGCCTCGTGCTCGCGCATGAAGCGGTTCTCGATCCCACGAGCGCTGCGACCGGTGAACGCGCGCGTGAGAGCCGTAGGCCCACGCTCTCTCAGGGCCCTGCGGTGCGCGGGAGAGGTTGCCGCCTCCGGGCAGAGCATGAAGGCGGTGCCAAGCTGGGCCGCTGCCGCTCCGGCCGCCAGCACCGCCGCCACTCCGCGTCCGGTGGCGATGCCGCCGGTGGCTACGAGCGGCAGGTCGGTCACTGCGGACACGAGTTGCAGGAGCGCGAGCAGACCCACGTCGCCGGTTGCACGCTCGTCGAAGGAACCGCGGTGGCCGCCGGCCTCCACGCCCTGCACCACGAGCGCGTCGGCCCCCGCCTCCTGCGCGATGAGCGCCTCGGCGGGAGTGGTCACCGTCACCCAGAGGGCGCAACCCGCCGCGTGCAGCGCATCGACCTCAGCCGCGGACGGGCAGCCGAAGGTCACGGACACGACCGGCATGCGCGCGTCCGCCACGAGTGCGAGCTTCTCCTGCCAGCCATCGTCGTCGTGGCGCGGCTCCCCCAGCTCGACGCCGTAGCGCTCGGCCTCGCCGGCCAGCGTGGAGGCATATCCCGCAAGGGCCTCGCCCTCCCCAAGCGCCGGGCCCGGCGCGAACAGGTTGATGCCGAAGGGACGCCCCGTGAGCCGCCTCAGCTCGCCGATCTCCTCGCGCACCGCAGCCGCGCTGCGGTATCCCGCGGCCAGGAAGCCCAGCCCGCCGGCCTCGGACACCGCCGCGGCGAGCGCCGGCGTGGATGGCCCGCCGGCCATCGGCGCCTGGACGATCGGGTGCTCGAGCTGCGTGAGCGAGAAGCGCACCGATCAGAAGATAAGGTCACCGCGATGCGAATCGGTGTCGTGGGCGGAGGGCTGATGGGCTCGGGGATCGCGGAGGTCTGCGCGCGTTCGGGCGTAGACGTGACCGTGGTCGAGGCCGACGACGCCGGCGTGGCGCGCGCACAGGCCGCAATCGATCGCTCGCTCGAGCGCGCCATCCGGGCCGGAAAGCTGGACGCTGCCGAGAGCGAGGCGGCCACGGAGCGGATCGCATATACGACCGCCCTGGCGGACCTCGCTGGTGCCGACGCCGCAATCGAGGCCGTCATAGAGGACGAGGACCTGAAGCGCGATGTCTTCAGGCAGCTCGACGCGACCGTGCCGGAAGCGCAGTTCCTCGCCTCGAACACCTCATCCGTGCCGATCATGAAGCTCGGCGCCGAGACCTCCCATCCGGGCCGAGTGATCGGCCTGCACTTCTTCAACCCTGTGCCGGTGCTTCCGCTGGTGGAGGTGGTCCGCTCGATCATGACCTCCGAGGAGACGTTGGAGAAGGCCACGTCGTTCGCGGAGCAGACGCTCGGCAAGACGACGATCCACTCGCAGGACCGCGCCGGATTCGTGGTCAACGCTCTGCTCATCCCCTACCTCCTCTCCTCGATCCGCATGTTCGAGTCTGGCTTCGCCTCGAAGGAGGACATCGACGAGGGGATGATGAAGGGCTGCGCCCACCCGATGGGCCCGCTCCAGCTGTCCGACCTGATCGGGCTCGACACGCTGCTGGCCGTCTCGCAGTCGCTCTACGAGGAGTTCCGCGACCCGGCTTCCGTTGCTCCCGCGCTGCTGAACCGGATGGTCGAGGCGGGTCTCCTCGGCCGCAAGTCCGGCCGCGGCTTCTACGACTACACGTCCTAGTCCGGAAAGCTCTCAGGCTCCTCCACCGCACGCCGGTGGAGGTCGTCGTCGATGTTGCGCCCGGTCACGATCAGGACCGTTGGGTCGTGCTCGGGCGCGAGCTCGCGGAAGGCCGCCAGTGCCGATCCTGCGGCGCCCTCCGCGCGAATCCCCGCACGTGCGTAATCACCGACCGCGCGGGCGATCTCTCGCTCCGACACCATCGTCATCGGGTAGCCGCGGCGGAGCTCCTCGATCACCGATGGGATCGCCACGCGCACGGCCATGCCGTCTGCAAACGTGGCGCATTGATCGCACTCCACGGGATGCCCGGCTTCCACGCTGAGCGCCATCACCGGGGCTTCCTTCGCCACCACTCCAAGCACGCGGCCAATCCCCCGATAGACCCCGATGAGCAGAGCGCCGTTGCCGACCGGAACGATCACGCGGGCGGGTGGCCCACCGAGCTGCGTCAGAATCTCCTCGCCGATCGCCTCGTAGCCGTCGTACTGCGCGGACTCTGCGCCGTCCTCGAAGAACGGCAGCTCATTCGCCGACGCGTACTCCCGCGCCAGGTCCTTTGACTCGTCCAGATCCGCACCTACGCGGCGCAGCTCAGCCCCGAGCTGCTCCAGGAGGCCGACCTTCGCCTCGCTCGCCTCCTCCGGCACGAACACCACCGCTCGCATGCCGAGCCGCTCCGCCGCCCACGCGCTCGCCGCGCCGTGATTGCCGGTGGAGGCGGTGACCACGCCCCCAGCGCCCCGGTCCCGAAACCCCTCGAGCGCCGGCAGCGCCCCGCGCCACTTGAACGCACCGAGCTCATGGACGTCCTCGCGCTTCAGGAACAGCGGCCCCCCGTCCGCGAGTGAGGGCGGCGCCTCTTCGAGTGGAGTCGGTGCATCGGGCATTGAAGGAGATACTGCCATCCCGCTGCCGCTCCGCTGGCTAACCTCGGTTGGGTGAGCGCCACCGTGGACGAACAGCTGGAAGCCGCCTCCTGGAACCTCGCCCCGCTGGTAGACGGCCGGGGCCCAGAGGCCGTGGAGGCGATGCTGAACGAGGCGCGCGTGCGCGCCGAGGCCGTCGCGGAGCGCTACCGCGGCCGTGTCGCGGAGCTGGACGTGGCTGAGCTGGCGGAGGCGATGCACGAGCTGGCCGAGATCCAGGACCTCGCCGGCCGCGCCGGGTCGTACGCGGTCCTGAGCTACTCGCTCGACACGGCGGACCCAGCGCGGGGCGCGCTGCTCCAGAAGGGCCGCGAGCTCGGCGCCGCGATCGAGACGCAGCTGCTCTTCTTCGACCTGGAGTGGAACGAGGCGCCGGACGAGCGTGCCGAGGAGCTGCTCGCGGCCCCGGAGCTCGGGTTCGCCGCCCACTATCTGCGGACGCTGCGCCGCTACCGCCCGCACCAGCTCTCCGAGCCCGAGGAGCGCGTGCTCACCGAGACCAACGTCACGGGCGGCTCGGCGTTCCAGCGCCTCTTCACCGAGCAGACCTCTGCCCTCCAGGTGCCGCTCCCCGGCCGTGAGGAGGAGCCGGCCTCCCTTGAGGAGGGCCTCTCGCTCCTGCAGGACCCGGACCGCAAGCGCCGCGCCGAGGCGGCCGCGGCCGTGACCGAGTCGCTCCGGCCGGGGCTCCACACGCGTGCATTCGTCTTCAACACGCTGCTCCAGGACAAGGCCACCAAGGACCGGCTTCGCGACTACCCGCACTGGCTCGCGTCGCGCAACCTCGCGAACGAGGCGAGCGACGAGTCGGTGCAGGCCCTCATCGAGGCGGTCCAGGGCCGCTACGACCTCGCCCGCCGCTGGTACGCGCTGAAGGCGCGCCTCCTCGGCCTTGACAGGCTCGCCTACTACGACCGCATGGCGCCGGTGTCGGATAGCGACGACCGCATCCCGTACGGGGATGCCGAGGAGATCGTGCTCGACTGCTACCGCACCTTCTCGCCTGAGCTCGGCGCGGTGGCCGCCGAGTTCTTCACGGGCGGCTACATCGACGGCCCCCCGCGCCCGAGCAAGCGCGGTGGCGCCTTCTGCTCGTACACGGTGCCGTCGGCGCACCCGTACGTGATGCTGAACTACACGTCGCGCCCGCACGACGTGCTGGTGATGGCGCACGAGCTCGGCCACGGCGTGCACGCCGCGCTGGCGCGGCCGCAGGGGATCTACCACTTCTCCACGCCGCTCACGCTGGCCGAAACCGCCTCGATCTTCGGCGAGAACATCGTGCTCGAGCGGCTGCTCGAACGGGCGCCCGGCCCGGCCGAGCGGCTCGATCTGCTCGCGGGCGCGCTCGACGGCGCGGTGGCCGCCGTGTTCCGCCAGGTTGCGATGAACCGCTTCGAGGACGCAATCCACACCGCTCGCCGCGAGGCGGGCGAGCTGTCGGTGGAGCGCTTCGGCGAGCTCTGGCTCGCCACGCAGAGCGACCTGCTCGGCGACAGCGTGGAGCTCGACGACGACTACGCGCTCTGGTGGTCCTACATCTGGCACTTCGTGGACGCGCCGGGCTACGTGTACGCCTACGCGTACGGCCACCTGCTCGCGCTGTCGGTCTACCGCCGCTACGAGGAGGAGGGCGAGGAGTTCGTCTCTTCCTACCTCGATCTGCTGAAGGCCGGCGGATCGCGGCCTCCGGAGGAGCTCGGCGCCATCGTGGGCGTCGACCTGTCCGACCCGGGCTTCTGGAGCTCCGGGCTCGAGCTGATCGAGCGGCAGCTCGACGCCGCCGAGGCCGCCGCGCGGGAGGCCGGGCGGATTGAAAACGGGGCTGCGCCGGCACCGCCGGCTCCGCAAGGGCCTTGATAGCCGAGCGCATTCCGTTGCCCGGCGGCGAGGTGGAGCTGATGCGACCGCCGGATGCAGAGGCGCTGATCAGCGAGGAGTCGTTCGAGCACGAGGAGTTCCTGCCCTACTGGGCGGAGCTGTGGGCCAGCGCCGTTGCCCTCGCGCATGACGTGGCGATGAGGTCGCTGCGCGGCAAGCGGACGCTCGAGCTGGGCTGCGGACTCGGTCTGCCGAGCATCGCGGCGGCGCGAGCCGGCGGCCGCGTTCTGGCCACCGACTGGTCACCAGACGCCGTGCGCGCCACCGCTGCGAACGCCGAGCGGAACGATGTCGACATCGAGACGCTGTGCTGCGCATGGGGCGAACCGGACGAGATCGTGGCCCGTGGGCCCTGGCATCTCGTGCTCGCCTCCGACGTGCTCTACGAGCGCCGCAACGTCGACCAGCTGCTGGACCTGCTGCCGCGCCTGGTGGACGAGCGCGGCCTCGTCCTGCTCGCCGACCCTGGGCGCGCCCACTCAGCTGGGTTCCTGGAGCGGGCCACCGAGAACGGGTGGATCATCCGCAGCACGCACAGCCCGCGCGCCCAGCGCGTCTCGATTCACCGCATGCGGCGCGGCTAGACGAGCTGGATCGCGCCGCCGCCGCGCAGGCTCACGGCGTCGGCCGCCTCGAGCGCGGCCTGGAGTAGCGCGGCGGGACGGCGCACTCCGGCGGCGGAGCAGGTGGCGCCGACGCTTGGGATGAGCGGAAGTCCGCCGGCCCCGAGCGGGCGACCCGCGACTTCGCAGATCCGCTCGGCGATGCGGACCACGGTGGTCTCCTCGTGAACGCCCGCGCACACGGCGGCGAGGCGCTCGTCGTCAAGCTGCCCGACGAGGTCGAGCGGCCGCAGGACCGAGGTGATGTGCCGGCCGAGCTCGCGCAGGACGAGGCTCGTGGCCGGACGGCCGCGGTCCTCCACGAGCCGCTCCATGCCGTCGAGGCGAATGACGATGACCGCGCCGGCACCGGACCCCGCGGGGTGCAGCGCCCAGGCGAGGCGGTCGAGCAGAGCGAAGCGGGTGGGAAGGCCGGTCGCGGGATCGATCTCGGCCGTGGTCTGCGGCTCGGCGCCCACCACGTCCATGCGGCGGGTGACCCACTGAACCTCCGCGCCGTCGCCTGCCACGAAGGTCGTCTCGACCGGGCACCAGCCGCCGCCGCAGGCGAGCACGCGGTACTCGACGGTCTTGGCACCGGGACCGCGGACCCAGGCCCGGTGCACGGACATCACGCGATCACAGTCCTCCGGGTGGATCAGAGCCTGGATCGGGCTGCCAAGCAGCGTGTCACGCGGAACTCCCGTCAGCTCGGACAGGAGCGGCGATGCGTAGATGAACGATCCGGCCGCATCGTGCAGCGAAATCAGTGCGCGCACGTTGCCCGCGAGCAGCCGGAAACGCTGCTCCCACGGGTCCAGGACGATGCTGTCGTCGTCTACAGCCTGCAGATGGCGCTTGGGAGGGACCACGCTGGTGTTATCGGCGGCGTGAGGGCGAGCCTTAGCGCGGCAGGTCGGCCAGAGAGCGATACAGCTCCCGCGCCGTTAGCTCGCCGAGCCTGAGGCTCTCGAGCCGGTAGCTCTCGTTCGGCGCGTGAAAGGCGTCCGCGCCCAGCGCAAAGCCGCTCACGATGGTGGGCGTGCCCTGCTCCGCGAGCACCGCGAGCAACGGCAAGGTTCCGCCCAGCCGAACGAACGCGGGCGGGATGCCGCAGGCGCGCTCGAATGCCCCGGCGGCGAGCTGAAGCGCCGGCTCACGCGCATCGAAGAGGGCCGGGTCGGACAGGTCGAGCTCAATCGAGACCTCGGCAGCGTCCGGCACAGCAGCGCGCAGCAGCCGCTCGAGCTCCGCGCCGATCTGCTCGGCACTCTGCCCAGGCGCGAGCCGCACGCTCACCTGCGCACGCGCCACCGACGGGATCACGGTCCGCGGCTCGCCACTCTCGAGCATGTTCACGTCCACCGCGGGCTCGGCCCCGGTGCGCTCCCAGAACTCGTCGGCCGCCCCGGCCGTCACCTCCGCGGCGCCGGCCTCGGCGATCATCTCCGCGCCGCTCGGCAGGCGCGCCCACGACTCGCGCTCCTCAGCGCTCGGGCTCGCCACCCCGGCGCGGAGCTCCTCGCGCACCCGGCCGTCTGGCCCCGGCAGCACCTCCTGCAGGATGCCCATGAGCACGTGCGTGGCGTTCAGCACGGCGCCGCCGTAGAGCCCCGAGTGCAGGTCGCGCCGTCCGGTGCGCACCTCCACCGGCCCCTGGACGAGGCCACGCGCGCCGGTGTTGATGGCGGGCGTGCGCTCGTCGGCCATCAGCGAGTCGAACACGATCACGCAGTCGGCCTCCTGCGGCTGCTCGCGCAGGTAGGTGAGGAGCGAGACGCTCCCCACCTCCTCCTCGCCCTCCACCAGGAAGCGCACGTTCACCGGCAGCTCGCCGGCTCGCGCCATCTCGCACGCCACGTGCAGCAGCGGCAGGAAGTTGCCCTTGTCGTCGGCGGCCCCGCGCGCATAGAGGCGGCCGTCGCGCTCGGTGGGCTCGAACGGCGGCGACTCCCACGCGTCGAGCGGGCCCGGGTCCTGCACGTCGTAGTGCCCGTAGGAGAGGATCGTGGGTGCGTCCGGTCGCGACGCGCGCAGCTCCCCGACTGCCATCGGGTTGCTGCCGTTCACCACCACCCGCTCGGCGCTCCCGCCCGCGGCCTCGATGCGCTCGAGCACCCAGTCGCAGGCACGGCCGAGTGCGTCCGCATCCCCCTGGCCCGTCGAGACGGAGGGGATGCGCAACCAGTCTTCGAGCTCTTCCCGGATCGGCGGCATCACTCATTTAGCATCGTATGGATGCGCCGGCTCTTCTGGCTCGTCGCCGCGGTGGTGCTCGTGGACACGATGTTCTTCGCCGCCGTGGCGCCGCTGCTTCCCCATTACTCCGACGAGCTGGACCTGTCCAAGACCGGTGCGGGAGTGCTCACGGCCGCCTACCCGGCCGGCACGTTCGTGGGCGCGCTGCCGGCCGGCTGGCTGGCGATCCGCTGGGGCGTGAAGCCCACGCTGATGGCCGGCCTGGCGATGCTCGGCCTGTCGAGCCTTGCGTTCGCGTTCGCCGGGCACATCGTGCTGCTCGACGGCGCGCGCTTCCTACAGGGCATCGGCGGAGCCTGCATGTGGGCCGCCGGTATGGCGTGGCTCGTTTCCGCTGCGCCCGTGGAGCGCCGAGGCGAGCTGATCGGCGCTGCGCTCAGCGCGGCGATCGTGGGCGTGCTGCTCGGGCCCGTGCTCGGTGGCGCGGCCACGGTGCTCAGCCCCGAGGCGGTCTTCAGCGCCGTCTCGGTGCTGGCGGTGGGTCTCGCGGCCTGGGCATGGTCGATGCCGGGCGTTGAGCCAGAGGCGAGCCCCGGCATCCGCGCGATGCTTCGCACGCTGCGGAGGCCCGCCGTGATGGCGGGCTTCTGGCTGTTCACGATCCCGGCGCTCTTTGCAGGCGTGATCGAGGTCCTGGTGCCACTTCGGATGGACGACCTCGGCGCCTCCGGAGCCGCCATCGGGGCGCTGTTCCTCGTAGCGGCGGCCGTCGAGGCGACCATCAGTCCGGTCGCCGGGCGCTGGTCTGACCGCGCCGGCCGGCTTGCCCCGATCCGCGCTGGCCTCATCGGAGCGGCCGTCATGGCGGTGTTGCTCCCACTGCCGGGAACCGCCGTGCTGCTCGGGCTGAGCGTCGTGATCGCCATCGCGTGCCTCGCCGTGTTCTGGGCGCCTGGTATGGCGATGCTGTCGGACGCGGCCGAGGACGCCGGATTGGACCAAGCACTTGCCTTCTCGCTCGCGAACCTCGCATGGGCCCTCGGCCACATCGTCGGCGCGGGCAGCGGTGGCGCGATCGCGGAGGCCACCTCAGACGCGGTTCCCTACGGCGGGCTGGCCGTCGCGTGCGTCCTGACGCTTCTCGGGCTGTCGGCCAACCGCCGCCGCCGGGCGGCGGTCACCGCTCGCCTCGGCGCCTAGCCGCAGTTCGGCCAGGGCGCGCTGCCGCGCTGGCGATACAGCCTGAGCGCAAGCCGGTCCTGCAACCACTCGGGCGCATCGGCCGGGTCGCCGCTACCGCCGAGAGTCCGCCAGGTCTCGCGGCTGAACTGGTACTTGCCGCGGTACTGCCCTCCCGGTGAGACGGCGCGCGGGTTGCCCCCGGACTCGCACTCGGCGATCCGCTGCAGCACAGCGGGCACGTTCACGCTGACGCTGCTCGTACGGCGCACGGAGCGGCTGCTGAACGGCCTGAGCCCGAGCGCACCGCGCGTGAGCGGTCCGACGATGCCGTCCGGCACGAGGTCATGCCGGCGCTGGAAGCGCTTGACGGCACGCTCGGTCTGCGCGCCGAAGACGCCGTCGGCCGAAATCCCGAGCTCCTGCTGAATGCTCCGCACGGCCTCGCCGCGGTCGCCGCGCTTGACGACGACCTCGCTGGAGGCAATGGCGCCGCCTGCGGCCGAGGCGCCGGGGTCCGCGAGTGCAGGCACGGCTGCCGCTGCGAGCGCAGCCAGCGCGAGCAGCACCGCGAAATGCGGACCACGCACGGCGTCGAAGATCCTTGCCACCTGACGTTTCCCCTTTCCCTATGCCTACGAGGTGAGCTGACGGGCTCGCGCCGGAAAGTGGCGCTACGCGACAAGGCTGTCGCGATTCGCCCCAGCGGCCTTAACGGCCGCAAGTGGGTCCCCCGTTCCTCGCCGTCGGGACAGCGAGAACTCGGCAGTTCGAATCAGAAGTCGTACATCCAAGCACATCGGCGCCGCGACTGTTGCGGTGGATGACCCGAATGGGGTACTAGCGAGCGACGTTCAGCAGGTCGTCGACCACGCTCACGATGTCGATCTGAGCCACCGGCGGCGGGGGCGCTAGGGCTATCGGCTGCGGGCGTCGGCGCTGGAGCCAGACGGCCGTCGCAAGCGCACCCACGAGGAAGGGGGCCATGCGCAGGAGCAGCCGTAGACCGGGCATCGGCGCGACCCTACACCCGCTCACGGATACTCTGCGAGTCATGGATCTTGGCCTCGAGGGCAGGGTCGCGCTCGTGACGGGCGCCTCGCAGGGCATCGGCCTCGGCATCGCGCGGGAGCTTGCGGGCGAGGGCGCGCGGGTGGCGGTGAGCTCCCGGACGCGCGAGAAGATCGAGCCCGCCGCCGCCGATATCGGCGCGAGGCCGTATGTGCACGACACGCTCGACCTCGATTCGGCACCCGAGCTGCTCGAGAACGTGGAGCGCGACCTGGGCCCGATCGACATCCTCGTGACCAACACGGGCGGTCCCGCCGGAGGCGATCCGCTCGAGTTCAGCCGCGATCAGTGGGAGGCCGCCCACCGCGAGCTGGTCGTGGCGCCGATCGAGATGATCGAGCGGGTGGTGCCCGGGATGCGCGAGCGCAGCTTCGGGCGAATCGTGAGCGTGTCGTCGTCCGCCGCGCGCGAGCCGATTCCCGCGCTGATGCTGTCGAACTCGCACCGCCCCGGTCTCCTCGGCGCGTTCAAGACGCTCGCCCGCAAGCTCGCGGGCGACGGCATCACGCTCAACACGATCCTGCCCGGGCGGATCGCCACCGATCGCATCGCTCACCTGCACGGGTCGATCGAGGAGGCCGAGAAGGTGGCCCGCGACGAGATTCCGGCCGGCCGGCTCGGGACCGCGGAGGAGATCGCGGCGACCGCGGCATTCCTCTGCTCCGAGCGGGCCAGCTACATCACCGGAGTGGCCCTGCTCGTGGACGGCGGGCTTACGGGGAGCATCTGAGCACGGTGTCAACGGAATCGGCCTCCACCCCCAGCCCGATCGCTCCGGGCGTGGCCTTCGAGGTCGAGCGCTTCGAGTGGACCTCGCGCGATCGCCTCGAGCTCGTCGGCCGCTGGTCCGGGCTGCGCGGGCACCGCTTCCTGAGGCCCACGCTCGATGTTCAGGTGGAGGGCGAGCGGCACCGGATGCTCGCGCTGCTCGAGCACAAGCCGTGGGCGCCCGAGGACGGCCAGGACTGGGTGGCAGCCTTCACCTGGAGGGGCGAGCCGGCGAACTTCGACGAGGCCGAGCTCACGGTGAGCCCGGACCTCGCGGTGCAGCTGCCGGCACCGGGCGGCGTGGTGGAGCACGGTGAGGTTCACGCCGCGACCCCGGCGGCCGATCGCCTACCCGCACGTCGCCCGCGCAGTGCCGTGCTCGAGACCGAGCTCGCCGCTGCACTTGCCGAGGTGGAGCGGGCGGGCGAGGAGCTGGAGCGGACGCGTGCGATGCACTCGGAGGCGGCCAAGGAGCTGCGCGAGCGCCTCAGGGAAGAGCACGCGAAGATCCGGACACTCGAGACCGAGCTCGAGCAGTCGCGCGCCGCGATCGCGCTGGCCGAGGAGGCCGCCGCCGAGGATGCCGATCGCTTGCGCGACGAGCGCGACGCCGCCGCGGCCGAACGAGACGCCGCCATGGTGGCGCGCGACGCCGCGCTCGCGGAGGCCGACGAGGCGCGCACCGCACGCGACGAGGCGCTTGAGAAGCTCAGCGGGGTCGAGGGCGAGCGCGACGCCCTGGCAGAGGCGCGCGACCGGGCCCGCCTCGAACGCAACGCGTGGATGTCACGGGCCCGCGCCGCGGCTGCCGGTCGCCCGAGCGCGGAGGCCAGAGCCGTGCCCAAGCCGCTCGCCGACCCGGAGCCAGAGCCAGAGCTACCCGAATCCACACAGGTGATCGAGCCACCCCAAGCCCCTTCCCCACCCTCCGAACGGCGGACGATCCAGATCGGGGAGCGGCCCGGGCGGGCAACGCCAAAACCCCCGGCCTCGCCTATGCAAGACCGGGGGTCGGCTTCCTACCTGCGGGCCTGGGGCCCGCGGCTTGCCGCCGCGGTGGCCCTGGCCCTGTTTGTCCTGATCGTGGTGGTCGTGCTGCTGGGCGACGTCCTCTAGGGGTTCCCTAGGCGGCGGCGATGGCCGGCGTCTGAGCCGGCTCCAGCGCCACATCGAGCACCTCGTCGATGGACATCACCGGGTGGAAGGTCATCGCGTCGCGGACCTCCTCCGGCACGTCGTCCAGGTCGGCCCGGTTGCGCTCGGGCAGGATCACGTCCGTGAGCCCCGCCGCGTGCGCGGCCAGCACCTTCTGCTTCAGCCCGCCGATCGGCAGCACCCGGCCCTGGAGCGTGACCTCGCCGGTCATGCCCACCGTGTGCTTCACCGGGCGGCCGCTGAGCAGCGACGAGAGCGCCGTCGTCATCGTGATGCCCGCGCTCGGACCGTCCTTCGGGATCGCTCCCGCCGGCACGTGGACGTGGAACTCACGCCCGTCGAACGCGTCCTCGTCGATGTCGAGCGACTCCGCGTGGCCGCGGACGTAGGAGAGCGCGATCCGCGCGGACTCCTTCATCACGTCGCCGAGCTGACCCGTGAGCACCAGGCCGTCCTTGCCCTTCATCGAGGTGGCCTCGATGAACAGGACGTCGCCGCCGACTCCGGTCACGGCCAGGCCCGTTGCCACGCCCGGGATCGCCGTGCGCTCGGCCGACTCCTGGAAGAAGCGCTGGCGGCCCAGGCCGTCCCGCACCTCGTCCTCCCCGATCTGAACCGGGGGTTCGACCTTGCCTGACGCGATCCGCGTCGCGGTCTTGCGCAGCAGGGTGCCGAGCTCGCGCTCGAGTTGGCGCACGCCCGCCTCGCGGGTGTACTCCGTCACCACGGTGCGCAGGACCTCGTCGCTCACGGCGACCTCGTCCTCGCGCAGACCGTTGCGCTCACGCTGACGCGGCTGGAGGTATCCCTTGGCGATCGCGACCTTCTCATCGGTGGTGTAGCCATCGAAGCGGACGACCTCCATGCGGTCGAGCAGCGGCGCAGGGATGGTTTCAGCCATGTTGCCGGTTGCGATGAACACCACTTCGGACAGGTCTAGTTCGACATCCAGGTAGTGGTCGCGGAACGAGTGGTTCTGTGCCGGGTCGAGCACCTCGAGCAGGGCCGCGCTGGGGTCGCCGCGCCAGTCGGCGCCGACCTTGTCGACCTCGTCGAGCATGATCACCGGGTTCATCGTCCCGGCGTCGCGCAGGGCACGGACGAGCCGGCCCGGCAGGGCGCCGATGTACGTGCGCCGGTGGCCGCGGATCTCCGCCTCGTCACGCACGCCGCCGAGCGACATGCGCACGAACTCGCGTCCGGTGGCACGCGCGATCGACTCCCCGATGGAGGTCTTGCCCGTGCCGGGCGGTCCGATCAGCGTCAGGATGGCGCCGCTCTTCTTGTCCTCGGCGATGCCGCGCTCCTCGCGCAGCTTGCGCACGGCGATGTACTCGACGATGCGGTCCTTCACATCCTCGAGACCCGCGTGGTCGGCGTCCAGGACCTCACGCGCGTGCGTGGGGTCGAGCCGCTCGTCTGAGCGCTTCGACCACGGCACGGCGATCAGCCAGTCGAGGTAGGAGCGGATCATCGAGCTCTCGCCCGACTGCTCGCCCATGCGCTCGAAGCGGGCCAGCTCGCGCTCGGCCTGCTCACGCACCTCGTCCGGCATGCCGGCTTCCTCGATCTTGGCGCGGTACTCCTCGACGACCGAGCCGTCGTCGTCGCCTAGCTCCTTCTGGATCGACTCCATCTGCTTGCGCAGGAAGTACTCGCGCTGCTGCTTCTCCGCACCCGACTGCACGTCGTCGCGGATCTGGCGGCGCACCTGCATCTCGGTCAGGCGCTCACGCTGGAGCTCGAGCGCCCTTGCGAGCCGCTCGGTCACGTCGAGCAGCTCGAGCAGCTCGACCTTCTGGTCGTAGCTCAGGTCCGGCGAGTAGCCGGCGGTGTCGGCCAGGGCACCGGGCTCGATGATCGAGCGCACGAACGCCGCGACACGGCCGTCGTCTCCGCGAAGCTCGAGGAGCTCCTCGACAACGGCGCGGTACTGGCGCTCGAGGTCACGGGTGAGGCCGTCGACCGGCTGGTCGTCCGGCTGCGCCTCCACCTCGACACGCAGGTTGCCGTCCGGGCCGGTGCTCGCGGCGCCTATCCGGCCTCGATGCTGGCCCTCTAGAGCGACCGCACGCCCGCCGCCGGGCAGGCGAACGCGGTCCACCACGTCGGCAACCGTGCCGACGGAGGCGAACTCCTCGCCCTTGCGCGGAACGAGCACGACACGTTCCTCCGTGCCGACGTCGATCGCCAATGTCACTGTCATGGTCGGGAAGACGACCGAATCGTCTACCGGGACCAGCAGCATCGTCTCCATTGCATTCTCCAAGTTCTGGGGTGAGTCTTGCTTACTCAACGTAAGTGAGTATAGGGATGGTAAGTCCTGGCGACCCGACCCTCCGGAGGGCCTGCAAAGCTCCCGCCCGTGAGCGATGCCCGTGAAGCCGCGGCGGCCGCTGCTGCGGAGCTCGTGGAGCCTTCGATGACGATTGGGCTGGGCTCTGGGCGGGCTGTTTGGGCGGTTGTGGAGCGGTTGCCGAGTGGGACCCGCGCCGTGGTGGCTTCGGAGCTGACCCGGGCGCGGGCGCTTACGGCGGGCATTGAGGTGGTTGAGCTGGATGGGAGCTGTGAGCTGGACCTGGCGCTGGACGGTGCCGACGAGGTGGACGGCTCTTTGGGGTTGATCAAGGGCGGTGGTGGCGCGCTCTTGCGCGAGAAGATCGTGATTTCCGCCGCGCGCCGCTTCGTCGTGGTTGCCGAGGCGGTGAAGAAGGTGGATCGGCTCGGCGAGGGCTTCCGGCTGCCGGTCGAGGTGGTGCGCTTCGGGTGGCGGGACACGCGCCGGCGGCTGGCTCGGTTTCTGCCTGATGCCGAACTGCGGAGCACTGAGGATGGGTCCGAGCCGTACGTCACCGACGAGGGCCACTACATCCTGGACGGCCCGATTCCGCCGGACGCCGAATTGGCCGCGCTCGCGGACGACCTTTGCCGCGTGCCCGGCGTGGTGGAGCACGGTTTGTTCCTGGACATGGCAGATCTCGCACTGCTGGGCAACCCGGACGGCACGGTCGAACGCCTCGAGCGCGGTGCCGCAGGATCTTCATCGCATTGATGAAGAAAGTGCGGCAGTGCGTCAGAGCTGGCCTTGCGAGACCGCGGCGCCGGCGGGCGTGTGGTCGCCCGGCGGGCGGGTGAGTAGGCGGATTTCGCGTGCGAAGTTGTCGGCTGCTGTGAGGTAGACGGCCTGGCGGAGCGTCACGCGTAGGGTGGCGAGCGCCGTCGGGCCGCCCGTGGCGGTGCCGTCGGGCGGTGCGGCATCCGGGGACGCCGGGCTCGATGCGCAGCAGCTCCGCTCCCGCGAGGGCCACCAGCGTGCGGCCGCCACCGGCGCCCGACTCGGTCGAAACCAGCACATCCACGCGCGAACCCGCGGCCAGACCCGCCGCAGCGCTCACCTCAACAACCACGGCCCGCCACCCCCGCCCCACACCTTCACTCCCTCGATGCTCGCTGTTCGAGCGCCTCGAACACGCCCGCGGTCAGGTAGCCGCCGGCGCGCAACGGGTACCGCGAGGTCTGGCGCCGACAACGCCAGTCGCCCGAGGCCAACGCATCGCGCGGCACGTACCGCGCGGGCACCCGCCGAATCACGACGGCCCGCGCCGACACCCGCACCCCCGCCCGCAGATCCCGCACCGCCACCAGCACCGGCACCGCCGGACCGACCTGCGCCGCCACGCTTCGCTCGCGCTCGTGCACCTGTGAGGCCGCGAGTCCTCCGCTCGCCAGCGCCACCGACAGCAGCAACAGCCCGCGTCGCCGACGGGCCTTCACACGTCGGGGAGGTCGAGCGTGGCCACGGCGCCGTCGCCGACGATCTCGAAGCTCAGCCGCCCGCCCAGCTCCTCGGCGGCGCGCTTGGCGATCTGGAGACCGCGCCCGCGGTTGCGAACCTCGACGCGGACTCCGCCCTCATGGGCCCGGCCGATCACCCGCACGGTTCCGGAGCCGTGCTCGGCCGCGTTGGCGAGCACGTTGCCGAGCGCCTGGGCGAAGCGGCGGCGGTCGAGCCGCGCGGTGACCGGGCCGCCCTCCCACTCGACAGCGGTGTCGCGCCACGGCCGCGCCGCCGCGCTGGTGAGCGACGAAAGCTCGACCTCCTCGCGCTCGGCCTCGGGCGATCGCGCCCCGCGCGCCGCCGCGAGGTCGGAGAGGCCGGCGCGAAGGCGATCGAGCTGGGCATCGATCACCGCCGCGTGGTGGCCGGCGGCCGGATCGCGGCGAAGCGCCTCGCACACCAGCGCAAGCGCCGTGGCGGCTCCCCGGAGCTCGTGCTCGGCGCGCGCGATCTGCTCCGAGTGGCTCACAGAGCCTCCGTCAGCTTGTAGCCGACACCGCGCACATTCACCACCCACGGCCGCGACGACGGCCGCAGCTTCTTGCGCAGCCTGCACGCGTGCGCGTCGAGCGTGCGCGTGTTCCCGATCGAGAGGTAGCCCCAGACGTCGCGCAGCAGCTCGTTCTTCCCGTACACGCGGGTGGGCTCCTCCGCGAGCGCGTGGAGCAGCGCGAACTCCTTCGCCGCCAGCTCGACCTTCTTCCCCGCCAGGCGGACCGCGCGGGTGCTCGGATCGACGGTGAGCTCCCCCACCCGCAGCAGCCCCTGCCGGCGCCTCCCCTCCGCGCGCCGCAGCACCGCCCGCACCCGCCCGAGCAGCTCCGCGTACAGAAACGGCTTCAGCACGTGATCATCCGCCCCGCGGGCGAAGCTGCGCACGCGGTCCGCCTCTCCCGCGCGGCCGGTCAACACGATCACCGGCAAGTCCGGATCGAGGCGCGAGGCCAGGCCGTCGGCTGCGCGCAGGCGGTCGAGCAGGTCGAGTCCGCTGCTGTCCTCGAGGGCGAGATCGAGCACCACGAGGTTCGGCTGACGTACCTCGATCGCTCGCAAGCCCTCCCCCGCGCTACTCGCCCCCGCGACCCGAAAGCCGTCGGCCGCCAGATTGTCGAGCAGGAACTTGCGAGTGGCCTCGTCGTCCTCCACAACCAGGATCAGGCGCTGGTCATCCACATCCCAAGAAAGGACCGCGAGCGAGAATCTCGCCCCGGGTGTCGGAGATCAGGAGGCGCACTCGCCAGCGGCGACGCGTCGCCAGCGGCATCGGACGACGGACCGCGCTCGCCTTGGCAGCGCCAGGGCGAGCGCGGTGGTCGCGGACGTTGCCACGTGCTTAGGTACGCCTGTGGCGCGAGCCCAGTGCCAGCAGCGCGTTCGACGGGCTACTAGGAGATCTTGCGGCGGTAGGTGGCCATGGCGAAGGTGTACGCGACGATGAGGAGACCAACCAACCAGGCAAGGGCGATCCAGATGTCGGTGCCGACCGGCTGCTGTGTGAGCAGGTCGCGGATCGCGTTGACGATGGTCGTCACCGGCTGGTTCTCGGCGAAGGCGCGCACCGCGCCGGGCATGCTGTCGGTGGGCACGAATGCCGAGCTGATGAACGGCAGGAAGATGAGCGGGTAGGCGAACGCGCTCGCACCGTCTGCGGAGTTCGCGCTGAGACCGGGGATGACGGCGATCCACGTCAACGCCAGGGTGAACAGGATCAGGATGCCCGCGACCGCGAGCCACGCCAGCACTCCCGCCCCCGAGTGGAAGCCCATGAGGAGGGCGACGAGCACCACGACCACGACCGAGGTCAGATTGGCGACCAGCGATGTCAGCACGTGCGCCCATAGCACGGACGACCGTGCGATCGGCATGGACTGGAATCGCTCGAAGATGCCGCTCTGCTTGTCCAGGAAGAGCCGGAATGCGGTGTACGAAATGCCCGAGGCAATCGTGATGAGGAGGATGCCGGGCAGCAGGTAGTTCACGTACGAATCCGACCCTGTGTTGATCGCGCCGCCGAACACGTAGACGAACAGCAGCAGGAAGGCGATCGGCATGATCGTGGTCGTGATGATGGTGTCCGGGCTGCGCGTGATGTGGCGCAGGGATCGTCCCGTCAGGGCGGTGGTGTTGTCGAAGAAATGGTTGGTCATCGTTGTTCCTTACTCGTCCGTGCCGACGCTGACGGTCTTGCCGGCGTCGCCGTGTTTGCCGTCGTCGCCGACGATGGCGAAGAAGACGTCTTCGAGGGTCGGCTGCTTCTCGACGTATTCGACCTTGGCGGGCGGGAGCAGCTGCTTGAGCTCGGCGAGGGTGCCGTTCACGATGATGCGACCCTGGTGGAGGATCGCGATCCGGTCGGCGAGCTGTTCGGCCTCGTCCAGATACTGCGTCGTGAGCAGCACCGTCGTGCCGTGCTCCGCGAGGTCCTTGATGGTCTGCCACACCTCGATGCGCCCTTGGGGGTCGAGCCCGGTCGTCGGTTCGTCGAGGAAGATGACCGGCGGATTCCCGATGAGGCTCATCGCGATGTCGAGGCGGCGGCGCATGCCACCCGAATACGTCGACACCTTCCGCGCGGCCGCGTCGGTCAGCGAGAAACGATCGAGCAGGTCATCCGCGATCGCAGCCGGGTCCTTGACCTGCCGCAACCGGGCGACGAGCACGAGGTTCTCGCGCCCGCTCAGGATTTCGTCCACGGCCGCGAACTGCCCGGTGAGACTGATGGAGTCCCGCACCTCCGCAGCCAACGTGGCGACATCGAAGCCGTTGACGCTGACAGTCCCAGCGTCGGCCTTGAGCAGCGTCGACAGGATCTTCACGACCGTGGTCTTGCCCGCCCCGTTCGAGCCGAGCAGGGCGAAAATGCTGCCCCGCGGCACGTCGAAGTCCACGCCGCGCAGCACATCCAGATCCTTGTAGGACTTCTCAAGACCCTGCACGCGGATCGCAGGGCCCAGGGTCGCCTGGGTCGTCATGAGCGGACCTCCTCTGCTCGCTCGGCCTCCACGATCGCGTTGGTCAGGCGGGCGCGCTCCTTGTCGATCCACTGCGCGCCGCTGTAGGCCTGGGCGAACGTCTCGGCGAAGTCGACCGGGTCCTCTCCGACGATCGCGCGCACAGGTGTTCCGTCGCCAGCCGCGCGCTCCCAGAGATCGGCAAAGTCGCCCGTCATCTTCACGGCGGTGTCACCGTCGGTGACGCCCCCGTAGTACATGAAGTACCGCTGCAGAGCCTTCGCGACGGTGCCGTACGGCTCAGGCAGGGCCTCGATGCGGGCCTTGTACTGCTTGTACTGCTTCTTCTGTTCGAGCGAGCCGGTAACCAGCTCGATCCACTTCGCTGCCATTTCCTTGCCTCCTTCGTGAAGCTGTTCCAATCGTTCTGCTGGCATGGTCGACATCGGCTCAGTCCTTTCCGGGGAGGTCGCCCGATGTGCGCAGGGCGTCACGGTGTGCCTCCCACTCCTCTTGCGCGGTGCGGGTCCGCTCGACCAGCCAGTCAGCGAACGCCTCCATCTCCATCAGGGTCGCCCTGCGCTCTGGCGGCGCATCCTTGAGCACCTCGAGGCCCTCCCTGGCCAGATCAGCCAACTCTTGGTACTCGGTGACATCAAAACCGCGTGACTGGGCGGAGGAGAAGTCCACGCGGACGCGATCCATCCGCTCTCCCGCCGCGCGCGAGCGGCGGATCGCGTGAATGCGCTCCAACACGTCCAGCGCCCCGGTGACCGCGCTGCGACTGGCCAGCAGCGCGTCGCTCAGCTCCGCGATCGTCTGGGCCGGCGGGTCGCACACGAGCAGGTAGCCCAGCACGCGACCGGCCATCGGCGGAAACGCGTAGCGGTTGGCGTAGTGGCGGCCCATGTGATCGGCGAAGGTGATCTCCTCATCTCGCGGCATACGACAAACATAGCAGATCTCACGGAGATACCGGAAATTTATGTTATCTCAGCCGATTGCGATTCTCTCGTTTGGCCGCCTCGTGCGAGGCACCGGGCCGAAGCTGCCTGCCCTCCCGGCGCGAGCGCTAGCCAGCGCGGTCGCCCCTCTCGCTCTGGACAAACTGCGGCGCTCTTGGCGGGCGAGTAGCTCCCGCCGCACCGGCGACCCCGACGACCCGGGCCCGTGACGATCCGCTTCGAGTGCCCCCGCTGCGGCAGCCCGCACCGCGTCCAAAGCTGCCCACGTCGCCAGCCTGACTAGCGCTCGGTGAGATCAGTCACACAGTCGCGCCAGCCCGCATCGCGTAAGTATCGTTTGTAGCGATGAGCTTCGTAGTCGTCTTCTTCATGATCTTCTTCCTCCTGGCCCTGGTCGTCGGCCCGTTGCTCCGCATCGAGGACCGCCCGGCCTTCAAGTCGCCGGAAAAGAAGATTCGCTGGCTGTAGCCGGACACCGGCTCGACTAGGCCCGGCCCTGAGCGCCCTGCTGGCGCGGATCCGTTCAAAGCTGCCCCAAATGGCAACCCATGCCCGATAGGGCAGCAACGGGCACCGCCACCACGCTTGAGCTGCTCACCGAAGCTGGGCGGCTCGCTGACAGGCTGGCCGACAGCGCCCTGGTGCAGGTCGACTCGCTCCGCGGGCCGACGCCAGTGCGGCCGCTTCTCGAGCACGTCCTTGAGCGCGGGCATCGATCTTCTCGCGATCGAGCGCGTGGTCCTGATCGCGCAGCTCCTCGAGGCTCGTGGCGATCCACAGGTCACTCGGCTCGGTCAGCTGTGCAGCGGCGATCCGCTCGACCTCGCGCCGGTCGTGGTCATCCAGGCGGCTCCGAAGCTGATCACGTTCGGCCTCGGTCTCACGTAACCGGCGCCTGTACCTGGCGGCTTCGGCGTTCGGGCTCTGGCTCTCAGGCTCGGGCTCCTGCGGCGGGACCGCGGTCTCCTGGGTCGCCGCAGCGGAGGCGGCCGCCGCCTCGGACTCCTGGGTCGGCTCTGCGGGCTCGGCCGTCTGCGTGGTCTCGGTCATCGCGCACCTCGTGGGTGCTGGTCGTAACCCTCCTGGCGCCGGTGCCACGAGAACGTACCGCGAGCATCACCGCGTCAAGTTAGGCGCACGAAGCGGCTAGGCGCCACTCCGGCAACCATGGTTTTCTCGCGGCGAGTCGTGCCCCTCCGGTGATCGACCGGAGCGGCGGCGGAGTACCGTTCAAGGGCCATGCCCAAGGGGGAAGATCTGTGGGGCAGCGCTGGGGACGCCACTCGCGCCGAGGTGCGGGAGATCTTCGCCAGGGCTGCAACCCACGGGCCGCCCGGTGAGCCCGAGCGCCGGCGACCGCTCCCGGGTGTGCTGGGCCTGCCGCGAAGAGCGTGGCGCGGGCTTTCCCCGGGCTGGCGGCGGGTGGTGGTGGTGCTCGGCGTCCTGTCGCTGGCTGGCCTTGCCATCGCGATTCCGGCAGCGGTGCGCACCGGCTACGACGTGGCCGACGCCGCGCGGGAGGCGCGCGCGCGTGCCGAGGCGGCGCGACGGCGCGAGCTGATCGAGGACCAGCGACCGCGCAGCGTTTCGGTGGGGGCTGCGGTGGTAAACGACGTGCGACGCCTGGGCGGCCTCACGAACCCGGCGGCAGCGGCGATCGTGGGCGCGCGGATGGAGGACGGGATCACGGCCGACGTCCAGAGCCGGATCCGCGCCGGCCTCCTGGAGGGTCCTGCACCCGACACGGAGTGCCGACCGGTTCGCGACCGAGCGGCGCGCGAGGCGAGCTACAACTGCTTCACCCTCTCCGCCCGGCGGGATTTCGGGCAAAGTGTGTTGCCGCGCGCGCAGGGTGAGCTGTCGGTGGGCTACCGCTTCTCGGGCCGTGCAGACCTGGCGGCGGCGCAGCTGTTCTGGTGCAAGGAGAACCCGCAGCCGCTGCATCCCACGTCGATCGTGGTCAAGGTGCCGCTGTCGACGCGGTGCCGTTGAGGAAGCCGGCCACCGCCCGCCGCGGTTTCCTCGAGAGCCACCAGCCGACCGACGCTCATGCGCCAACCGGGATGGGGCGAAAAAGGCTCAGCGGATGTGATGCCAAGGGCTTGCAGACGTGATCGTCAGCGCCGCGCGCGAAGCTCCGCACGCGGTCCGCCTCCGCCACTCGCGCGGTCAGCACGATCACCGGAAAGTCCGGGTCGATCCGTGACGCGAGCCCGTCCGAGGAACGCACGCGGTCGAGCAGATCGAGCCCACTGCCTCCCTCGAGCGCGAGGTCGAGCAGCACGAGGCTCGGCCGCCTCACCTCGATGGCACGCAACCCCTCGGCGGCGCTCGTCGCGCTCGCCACCCGGAAACCGTCCGCCGCGATGTTCTCGGCCAGGAAGGCCCGCGTGGCCTCGTCGTCCTCAACGATCAGGATCAGCCGTTGCTCGTCCATACTTCGAACGTCACGGCGGGCCCTTTTTCGCCCCCCGGCCCTCCTACCTGGACTCGTCGAGCGCCGCCGCCCAGGCGCCCGCATGCAAGCCGGACTCGATCGCCCCGTCGATGAAGCCCGCCCAGCCGTTCGCCAGGTCGGAGCCGGCGAGGATGACGTTGCCCTCGGGTCGGCGCATCGCAGCGTGATGGTGCTCGTACCAGCCCGGGCGGTGGATCGCCCAGGTTCCGCGCGAGAACTCGTCAGCGAGCCAATCGTGCGCCGTGGCGGCCAAGACCTCGTAGCCGGGGAGGGTCTCGTCGAGACTGGCCTGCATCCCAGCTATGTCGGCCGGATCGCAGCGCTCGGCATCGCCGCCGAAGCCGATCATCAGCTGCGTCCCGTCATCGAGCAGGATCTCGCTGCTCAGGTAGCCGAACGGATGCCGGAAGCGGATCGAGTTCTGGCTCACGTCCTCGCCCCGGGCGTGGATCATCACCTTGATGCCCCGGCTGGCCTGGCCGAGGTCGATCGCTCTCTGCTTGTCCTCCGGGAGGGACGGGCTGAACTCGATTCCACCGAGCGCGTTCAACGCGACGGCGACGATCGCGGCACCCGCGACGAACGTTTCGCCGGCGCGTGTGTGCACCTCCACCTGTCCGCCGTCCTGGACGACCGCCGCGACCGGCGTCGCAAGCCGCCGGTCGAACGCGGCGGCGTCGCCGATGGCCGTGAGCAGCGCTCCGGTGCCGCCGTCGATCGTCACCCGGCCTCCGGTGAACTGGGTGAGCTCCAGGCTGTAGCCCGAGAGCGCGTGCCAGCGCAGGATCGCCACGGCGCCCGCCTCGGAGAGCTGGCCGTGGGCGACCGACTCGAGCTCGGCGGCCAGCACGTCGCACTCCTCCTCCTCGAGCTCGAGCTCGGCGATCCGCTCGGCCATCGTCAGCCGATCGAACCGCGCGAGCTCGGGAAGCGCGGTGAGCGGAGCGTGCGGCTGGGGCAGGGCCTCGCGGACGCCCTCTACGAAACGGTCCCAGCCACGGCGAGCGATGGCGTCGCGTTCCTCGATCGTGCCCGTGCGGCGCTCGGCGCCGACGTGCCAATGAGCGCGACCGGCGTCACCGCTGACGGTGACCGAAAGCCCGGCCCTGGTCAGCTCCGAGAAGGTGTGCGGCTGGTGCCAGTGCACCCATGCGCCCCCGTACTCGATCGGAAACCCGTTCCAGTCCGCACTCCACGTGCGACCCCCGAGCCGGTCACGGCCCTCGAGCAGCAGCGTCCGCCGGCCTCGCAGGGCGCACTCGCGGGCGGCGGTGACGCCGGCGAATCCGCCGCCGACGACGACGACGTCATAGCGCTTATCCATCGAAAGCAAACAAACGTACATTAGGCTGCCCGAGTCAGCTGAGAGGGAGTCGAGTTGGCCCATCCAAAGGATCGTTCCGGCATGACGCGCCGTCAGCTCGCCCGCGGGGCCGCGGGAGCGGTCGCGGGCGCGGGGGTCGTTGCTGGCCTCGCGGCATGCGAAAACACGACCACTCCGGTGGGCGCCGAGGCGGCTGGCGCGACCGGCGCGGCCGCCGAGCTCGTCGTCCAGAAGCCGACCGGGCCAGGCGGTCTGCCGCTGCCCCGCACCGACAACTCCGTGACCTGGGCGATCACCGAGGAGAACAAGCCGATCAAGGACGGCCTCAAGCCCGAGCCCGGACCGCTGCGCATCTACAACTACGCCGACTATCTCGACCCGGCCACCATCAAGCGCTTCCAGAAGCAGTTCTCGACCAAGGTCGAGATCGCAACCTACAACTCGTCCGACGAGGCGATCGCGAAGCTGTCGTCGGGCGCGGTCGACTTCGACCTGATCGTCGGGCTGACCGGCGCGAACATCGTCGACCTGATCGCGCACAAGCTGCTGGCGCCGCTCAACCGCTCGTACCTGCCCAACCTCGAGAAGAACGTGTGGGCGCCGCTGGTGGACCCGTTCTACGACCGCGACAGCCACTACACGGTCCCGTACGTCGTCTGGATGGACGGCATCGGGTGGCGCAACGACAAGGTGAAGGAGGACATCCCGGGCATGGATGTCCCCTGGGACATCTTCTGGCACGCCCAGGCCTACCGCGGCAAGGTCGGGATACTCGACGACCGGCGCGACGCGCTCAGCATGCCGATGCAGCGCGATGCGATGCAGAAGGGGACCCGGCCCGAACTGAACACCGAGGACGAGGACGAGGTGAACAAGGCCCAGGCCGAGCTCTCCGAGCTCAGCGGCATCTGCAACCCGAAGGTCACGATCACCGACTACCAAACGCTGCCCGAGGGCAAGACGGTCCTGCACCAGTCTTGGTCGGGCGACCTCTTGTCGGCGGCCTTCTATTACCTGCCGAAGGGCGTCAACGCCGACGTGCTGTCGTTCTGGGGGCCGGAGGAGAACGGCGTCGTGCAGAACGACTTCTTCTGCGTCGGGAAGACGACGAAGCGACCCGTGCTCGCGCACGAGTTCATCAACTTCATGCTCGACGAGAAGAACGCGTACGACAACTTCGTCAACTTCACCGGCTACACGCCGCCCCAGAATGGGATTGACGCCGAGACGCTGATCAAGCAGGGCCTGATCCCGAAGACCCTGACGGAGGCCGTCGTGCGGCCGGACCAGTTCGCGGCCAACCAGGAGCTGCTTCAGCTGAGCGTCACCGGCCAGCGCTACTGGGACGACGCCTGGTCGAAGTTCAAGGCCGGCTGATGGGGTCTCGCTGGACGTGGCGCCTGGTGGCCCTCCCGGGCGTCGTCTGGCTGTCGGTCTTCTTCCTGGTCGCATTCTACGTGGTGCTGGCGGTCGCGTTCGGCAACCAGGACACGCTGTCCCAGCCGGTCCCGCACTGGAACCCGCTCGACTGGAACGTCGGCTACGTCGCCGACATGTTCGACAACCTCTTCCACGGAGGGCCCTTCTGGACCGTCTCGCTGCGCACGATCGAGTTCGTCGCGATCGCAGTGGCCCTCTCGCTGCTGGTCGGATACCCGGTCGCCTACTTCACGGCGCGCCATGCCGGACGCTGGAAGGGGGTCATCCTGCTCGCCCTGATCCTTCCGCTCTGGATCAACTACCTGATGCGGATGCTGGCGTGGATCAACCTGCTCGCTCCGGACGGGATCGGCTCGCGGTTCCTCCACAACACCGGAATCGAGTGGCTGTTCCTCCAGCTCGGGCTGCTCTCAGAGCCGGGTGGCTGGCTCAACGGGCAGCCGACCACGGTCATCCTCGCGCTGCTCTACGGCTACATCCCGTTCTTCATCCTGCCGCTCTTCGTCGTGATCGACCGCATCGACCGGCGCCACATAGAGGCGGCCCGCGACCTCGGTGGGAGCCCGGCGAGCGCATTCTTCCGCGTGACGCTGCCGCTGTCGGTGCCGGGCATCCTCGCCGGCGCCGTGCTGATCGCGCTGCCGATGTTCGGCGACTACTACACCGCGGACCTCGTCTCCGCATCGACCCAGACGAACATGATGGGCAACCAGATCGACGAGTTCATGCGACAGGGGTCGGAGAAGGTGACCGGCGCAGCGCTGACGCTGCTCCTGTCGGCGTTCCTGCTGGGGCTGATGTTCTACTACCTGCGCACAACCCGCCGGGCGGGCACGACCGCCCAGACAACGTGAACCGGCTGCGCAATCCCTGGGGGCAGCCGCGCTTCCTCGCGCTAATCACCGGCGGCTACATCCTCTGGGCGCTGCTCCCGGTGCTCCTAGCGATCGCGTTCGCGTTCAACGACGGGCGCTCGCGCACGACCTGGCAGGGATTCTCCACTCGCTGGTTCACGGGTGAAACCGGCAGCGTGCTCCACGATCCGTCGCTGCGGGACGCGCTCGGGCACACGCTGCTGCTTGCCGTGATCTGCGTGGCCGTCGCGACGCCGCTCGGGGTGGCGTTGGCGCTTGGCCTGCAGCGCTGGCGCGGGCGCGGCAGCGGATCGGTCAACACGCTGATGCTGCTGCCGCTCGTTACGCCGGAGATCGTCATGGGCGTCGCGCTGCTGCTGCTGTTCCTGCAGGTTTTCAGCGGCATCGGCCTCGGGACCGACGCACAGGCGATCGGCCAGATCACGTTCACGCTGTCGTACGTCGTCGTGATCGTGCGCGGTCGGTTGGTCTCGATCGGTCCCGAGTTCGAGGAGGCCGCTGCGGACCTGGGCGCCCCCCGACGCGATCAGTTCTTCCGCGTCCTGCTGCCGCTGCTCGCGCCGGCGATCGTCGCGAGCGCGGCCGTGGCGTTCGCGGTCTCGATCGACGACTTCGTCGTCACGCAATACCTGTCGAGCGACGCGAGCACCACGACGGTGTCGATGCTGCTCTACTCGAGCGCGCGCGGCGCGCCGACCCCGGCGCTGAACGCCATCGCCACGGTCAACCTGCTGATAACGCTGCTGACGCTCGCCTTCGCGTTTTTCGTCTACCGCCGCTTCGCGGGGCGCGAAGAGGCAACCTCACTCGCGACGCTGGAGGTCTGATGGAAGGGGAGATTCGTCTCGAGGAGCTGTGCAAGAAATTCGACGAAGTCGTCGCGGTGGACGGGATCGACGTCGACATGCCGCCGGGGGAGTTCTTCACGCTGCTCGGCCCGTCCGGGTGCGGGAAGACCACCACGCTGCGCATGATCGCCGGCTTCGAGCGCCCGACCAGCGGGCGCATCCTGCTGGACGGCAGCGACGTCGCGCGCGTGCCCCCGCATCAGCGAAACGTCAACACGGTGTTCCAGAGCTACGCGCTGTTCCCGCACCTCGACGTGGCGAAGAACGTGGCGTTCGGCCTCAAGTACCACAAGCTCAGCAAGGAGGAGCGCGCCACGCGGGTCGGCGAGGCGCTCGAGATGGTCGACATGACCGACTTCGCGCGGCGCAAGGCCGACCAGCTCTCTGGCGGACAGCAGCAGCGAGTCGCGCTTGCGCGCGCGCTGGTGCTGCGACCGCGCGTGCTGCTCCTCGACGAGCCGCTGGGCGCGCTTGACGCGCAGCTGCGCAAGAACCTCCAAGTCGAGCTCAAGGCGCTCCAGGCCGAGCTTGGGATCACGTTCATCTTCGTGACCCACGATCAGAGCGAGGCGCTCACCATGAGCGACCGGATCGCGGTGATGTACAAAGGCCGCGTCGAGCAGGCGGCGTCACCGAAGGCGATCTACGAGGAGCCAGATACGGTCTTCGTCGCAGACTTCCTGGGTGTTTCGAACCTGCTCGACGCGACGGCGGTCGGCCAGGACGGCGCAGCCTGCACCGTCCAAGTCGGCGACCGCACGCTTCGGGCACAGCAGGGCGCTACCAGCGCACGCGGCGACGTGAAGGTGATGATCCGGCCGGAGCGCATCGAAGTCGAGCCCCACTCCATTACCGGGGAGGAGCGGATGCCGGGCATGGTCGAGCGGTCGGTCTTCCTGGGTGGCGCGTACGAGGTGCACGTCCGCGTGCTAGGCGGCGAGCTGCTCAAGGCCATGGTGCCGAACGACGGCGGGGTCTCGGCGGCCGCCCTGGAGCCGGGCGCAGCGGTCTCCCTCCACCTGCCGCCCGACGCACTGCGCGTGCTCAGGACGACAGAACTGGCCGACGAGGCCGAGGGAGAGCAGGAGTCAGCCACCACCACGGCCACCCCACCAGAGACGACGGCCTGACGGCAATCGGTCACTGGTAGGTCTCGCCAGTGGCGGACGTCGCCGTCGCGGTGGGACACGTTGTGCATCGGCAGCATCGGTCCGTCCGCGCTCCCGAAGTGGTCGCGGTTTTACCTGCTGGAGAGCAGCGAGGGCGTCGCCGCGTCTTTTGAAGCATCGGCTTGCAGACGTGATCGTCAGCCCCGCGCGCGATGCTCCGCACGTGCCTGCCTCAAGTGCGAGGTCAAGGAGCACGAGGCACGGCCGCCGCACCTCGATGGCGCGCAGCCCCTCGGCGGCGCTGGTTGCGCTCGCCACACGGAAGCCGTCCGCCGCGATGTTCTCGGCCAGGAAGGCCCGCGTGGCCTCGTCGTCCTCCACGATCAGGATCAGGCGCTGGTCGTCCATGCGGGTCTAAGGCAACGAAGAGTTTTCTAGGCCCGGCGCGATCCGAGGAGCTGTGCTCAGGCCGCCTCGCGTACGACGTTCTGCAGCGGCTCACCGCGGGCGAAGCGCGCAAGCTGCTCGGCGCAGAAGCGCACTGCCCGCTCGTCCGAGGCCGCCGTGTCCCCGGCGTTGTGCGGCGTGATGGCCAGCGCCGCCTTCCATAGCGGATGGCCGTCAGGAAGCGGCTCCGGTTCCACTACGTCGAGCACAGCACGCAGCCGGCCGGACTCCAACTCGGCGACGAGCGCGCCGGTGTCGACCACGCCGCCGCGACCGGCGTTGACCAGCAGTGCGCCGTCGCGCATCCGAGCGAGCAGCGCGGCGTCGAATAAGCCTGTCGTCTCGGGAGTGAGCGGGGTGAGCACGACAACGGCGTCGGCCTGCTCCACCAGGGCGGGTAGCTCGCCGGTGGCGTGGACGCCGTCGCGGGCACGGCGGGCAACACGGATCACGGTGACGCCGAACGGCTCCAAACGTCGCTCCACCGCCCGTCCGATCGAGCCGAACCCGACGATCAATACCGTCGCGCCCTGCAGCTCGCGCGGCGCGGCGTCCGACCAGCGGCGGGTACGGGCGGCGGTGAACTGGCCGTAGGCGTCGCCTAGCAATGCCCCGACCACCCACTCGGCGACGGATGCGTCGCGTGCTCCGCGCGCGTTGCAGAGGGTGGCCCAGGCCGGGACGCGCGTCTCGATCCAGTCGGTGCCCGCCGAGAGAGTTTGGACCACCCGCAGCCGCTCGAGCTGCGGCAGCGCCTCGATCGTCTCTCGGTCGTCCCATTCGGGCAGCACGAAGGCGGCCGCGTCGCGTCCATCCGGCAGCCGCACCACGTCCATCCCAGCCGGGGCGAGCTCGACGGCCACGTCGAAGGCGCGAGCGGTGACGGCGGCGATCATGCGCGTCGCACGCTAACTCGTGCGGCGGCATTGGCGCTCGCCCCTGCACGCGAGCTCAGGTGAGCCAGGTGATTCCGTACTTCTTGGACGCGCTCGCGTAGGCCTCAGGACCGAGGGCACCGGCCCGGTCCGCATCCGCAAGCTCCCGGAAGAACCCTTCGAATCCGGCGGGCGAGGTGAGAACCAGGAGGCGCCCCGAGCGCGGCACGGCCCGCCGCTGGGCGTGCGGGACACCACGGGGTGCGAACACGAGCCCGCCGGGGCCGGTCTGGAATTCCGCTTCGCCGACCTGGAACACGTGCTCTCCTTCGAGCACGTAGAACAGCTCGTCCTCGTTCTCGTGAACGTGGAGCGGCGTGTCGACGGGTTCGTTCTCCTCAAAGACCGTGAACGCTCCACCGGTCGTGTCGGAGGAAGCTTTGACTACGACCTCGACCTCGCCGAACCGCAAGCGTTCTCCGTCTTCGGCTTCGACCTGGTGCCCTGGGAAGTCCGCCTTCACGTTCATGCTGTAGTCTCCTCTATTCGATATGGTTGACTATACGCAATGATGGCTCCCCAGGTCAAGAGCCGCCGGTACGACAGTTCGAACCGCGAGCGCCAGGCGGGAGAAACGCGCCGCCGCATCGTCGCGGCCGCCGCGCGGCTCTTTGTGCGCGACGGCTACTCCGCAACGTCGATCAGTGCGATCGCGGAGGAGGCCGGAGTCGCCGTCCCCACGGTGTATGCGAGCCTGCGCAGCAAGGCCAACATCCTCCGGGCAGTCGTGGAGTTGACTGTGAGGGGCGATGACGAGGCGGCTCCGCTCGCCTCCCGCGCCGACTGGCAGGAGATGGAGCGCCAGCAAGATCCACGGGAGCAACTGGTGCAGTTCGCGCGCCTGCACCGCCAGATCTGCGACCGCGAGGCGGCCGTCTTCGCCCAACTGGAGGCCGCCGCGGGCGGCGATCCCGAGGCCACCCAACTGCTCGCCGAGCACGACCAGTTGCGATACGAGACGCAAAGTCGGCTGGCCCGGAGCCTCCATCGGCGCAAACATCTCAGACGCGGCCTGACGGCCCGCGAGGCCGCCGACGTGATCTGGACGCTCGCCAGCGAGCGCACATTTCTCGCGCTCGTACGAGACCGCGGATGGAAAGCCCAGAGGTACGAGGGGTGGGTCGCCGAACAGCTCGCGGCCGCTCTCCTCCCCCAGCGGTAGCGACCGGGCGTCCATCTGTGCAACTGCCCTTGCACAGCCTGCGCCTCGGCAGGAAACAGCCTTATGATCGCGACGCCGGCGGGGCAAGCCGCCGGCCTTTCGAACCATCATGGACACCGCGCGGAGAGGCAATTACGAGTCCGGCTCGGACTACGTGCTCGAGTATGGCGAGCTCAGGTTCACGTTCAACGAACGTGACTTCACCGAGCGCGTGGAGCAGGCCGCGTCCAAGCTCGGGTTCGTGGACGGTCCGCTCGGCGATGACGAGCGCGAGGATCTCGTGAACCTCGCTGTGAACGGCGAGGTCACCGACGCCCACTCCGACCTCGGCGAGCACATCAACGAATGCTGGGGCGACCTCAACGGCCCCTCGGAGCGCTCGCTCGTGCACTGGATCCGGCGGCTCGTGTTCCGGGGCGCCTGGCTCGACCAGCGTGTGATGGAGGGCGAGCTCGAGGTGGTCTTCGACGAGATCAACCACTCCTTCGGCTACGCCCAGCCGGATCGCAACTTCGAGCTCATCGAGCTCTCACCCGAGCCGTCCTGGCGCCGGGTGGCCTACCGCCGCTAACGCGAACCCGCGGCCGGCTAGGACAGCGCGTCGGCGCGCACGGTGCCGCTGCCTGCTGCGACCTTGCCGCCCGGCTCGAGCACCACGCGAGTGGTGGCCCAGCGGAGCGCCTCGGGCTCCCCGCCGGTCACGGCGATCACCGTGAGCGTGCCGCCCTCCTCCGTCGCACGCCCGGCGCCGAAGATCCTGCGGCGGGCGCTCGCGGGCAGCGTCTCGAGCGAGTCGATCAGCACCACGGAGTGACCGCCGCGCTCCGCGCGCCGCTTGGCGCGCTCCACAGCCAGCTCGGCGGCCTGCGCCTGCGCGTCGGGTGACTGGTCGAAGCTGCCGCCGGCGACGCTGAGGCCCTCGGCCCTGTGCCACTCGGTGACCTCCTCTGGCCGCACTCCGGCGAGCACCACCTGAACGGCCAGCTCGGAATCTCCGGACAGCTCGGTGGCCAGCTCGCGCAGCAGCGTCGTGGCGCCCGCGCCGGGAGGCCCGGCGATCGCCACACGCGATCCGCGCCCAAAGGGAGCGTCCTTCAGCGTCTTCGGCGCGTTCAGCTTCTGAGAGGGAAAGACCGGGGTCAGATCTCCGAACCACGGGCGCTCCTCGGCCGGCTCGGCCGCGGCGCCGTTCACCGTCTCAACTCGGACGAGCGAGGGATGGCGCTCGTTGCGGCGGGCGCTGCGGGCGGGACCGCTCACCTCGTCGCCGGCGCGCAGCTCGCAGCGGCGGATCTGCGCCGGGGAGACGTACACATCCCCGCTCGCCTGCCCGACGGGATCCGCGCGCACGAATCCGCTTCCGTTGCCGAGGACGTCCAGCACGCCGGTGGCGATCACCTCGTCGGAGATCTCGTCCTCCACGACCTCGGGCTCCTCCTCGGCGACGGGCGCACGGCGTGTGCGTCCACCCCGCCGGCCGCGCCGCGCGGGGCGCTCGAGCGCCTCCTCCGCCGGAACCTCGTCGGGCTCGTCGTCGGAGGTCCCCTCGGACGTGTCGTCGGACGTGCCCTCGGAGGTGTCGTCGGACGTCCCCTCAGAGGTGTCCTGCGAAGTGTCCTCCTCCTCGTCGGGCTCGGCGCCGGTGGCCGGCGCGCCGTCCGCCGCGGGCTCGTCGCCCCCGCCGGTTTCGCCGAGGATCGCCCCGATCAGGTCCGCCTTCCGCTTGGAGCGGTAGCCCTCGAGGCCCAGCTCCGACGCGATCTGGTGCAGATCGGCAAGCGGGCTGTCCTCCAGCTCTTTTCTGTTCAGGACTGACATCGCGGCGCCAACCCTAGCGGGCTGAGCGGGCGCTGCAGTCAACCCTCAAGGGGTCTGACCCCTTGAGGGTTTGGCGGGTCTACCTGCTGGCGGCGGTGTTCTGCTCGACGAGGCCCTTCAGCCAGTCGCCGAACTCGGGGCGGCTCTTCCAATCGTCCGTGAAGCGCTCGATGCCCGCCTCGGTGAGCGGGTGCGCCAGCATGGCCTTCAGCACCTTGCCTGGGATCGTGGCCACCTCGCAGCCGAGCTTCGCCGCGATCACGGCGTGCATCGGATGGCGGATCGACGCCGCCAGCACCTGCGCGTCGCGGTTGGGCCCGAGCGCGTCGACGATCTCCCCCACCACGGACTCCGAGTCGATCGAAATGTCATCGAGCCGCCCCATGAAGCAGGAGACGTAGCTCGCGCCCGCCTCCGCGGTGAGCATCGCCTGCGCGGCCGAGAACACGAGCGTCATGTTCACCGGGATGCCATTGGAGACGAGCTCGCGCGTGGCCTCCAGGCCGGCCGCCGAGAACGGGACCTTCACGACCACGCGGTCGTCGAGCGCGGCGAGCGCGCGACCCTCGGCCACCATCTCGCGAGGGTCGTGCGAGACCACCTCCGCCGAGGTCGGACCGTCCACGAGCTCGCAGATGCGACGGATGCTGTCGCCCGGCTCACCGTCCTCCTTGGCGAGCAGCGACGGGTTGGTGGTCGCCCCCGAGAGCACGCCCCACGCCGCGATCTCCTCGACCTCGGCTACGGATCCTGTGTCGATGAAAAGCTTCATTGGACCTCCTGGACGGCATCGAGCACGAGCTGCATCAGCTGCGCGAGCGTGTCGTCGACGTTTTCGTTGTCTATGACTGCCACCCCTTCGGAGCGTGCCCGCTCCCAAAGATGATCCTGGAGTCGGCGTATGTCTTCGAAACTAGCGAGGTAACGCTCGGCCGGCCGGGTCCCGGGGCGGGCTGAGAAGTGCCCGCGGTGGAGATCCTTGTCCCCCACCACCACGAGCGCCTCCACGAGCACGCAGCGCTCGCGCGTGCGCGGGTGCACTCCGCCGGGCACCACGTGCACGCCCTCGACCACGACCGGCTTCGCCTCATTGGCTGCGCGGTCGACGATCGCCGTGATTCCGGTGCCCACGCGCTCGGCCTGGTCGCGGTAACCGGCGATGCCGCCCGCCTCGAACGCGGAATAGTGGACCGTGGGCATCGCCTCATGGGTGAAAAATGCCCGGAGCACCTGCCGGATCACGTCCGTCGCGATAACACGATTAACCCCGAGCCGAGCGGCGAGCATGGTCGCGATCGTGGACTTGCCCACACCGGTGGTCCCGCCGAGCAGGACCACCAGCGGGCGGTCGAGCCGGTCGAGCCTCCGCCAGTTCGAGTAGCGCCGCACCGTCTGCTCGCCCTCGTCGGCGAGCAGGACCTGCTCAGCCAGCTGGTGCAGCGCTGCCACGTCGATCTCACCTCCACCGTTCGCGTCGAGGCGCTGCTCGATCTTACGAGCGAGCTCGAACGCCCTCTCCGGCGCAAGGCCGGTCGCGGAAATCGTCTGGGCCATCAGCCCCTTCGAGTAGGGGAGCCCGTGACCCTTGTGGACGACGATGGTCTCGCGGGAGGGCGCGGGCTGGCCCGCGCCGGACCGATCATTTTCGGCAGGCATCTCGGTACAGCTTGACGAGGGCGTCGTCGATGCCGATCGGCCGATTGCGGATGAAGACCACGCGCGCGCCCTCGGCACGTGCGCGCATGGCGACGGTGTCGATTGCTGCGGCCTTCAGCTCCGTGAGGTAGACGTCGCAGCGCTCGGCCGCCGCTCGGTCGAGCTCGGCGGCCAGCGCGGACCTGCGAGCCAGGTTCGTGGAGGCGAGCACCGGATCGGGCACGCCGTCGACAGTGGTGCCTCCCGTGGTGAATACCGCCACGCGTGCATCGTCCGGCACTGGTTCGAGCGGCTCGGCTCGGAGCACGAAGGGCACGGCACCCGCGGGTGGGTCCGGTGCGCCCTCAGCCGCAAGCACGAGGTCGGCACGCGCGAGGCGGTACTCCGCGAACGGCTCGGGCGGGCCTGCCCCGAGGATGCACACGGTGCGGTCCACCTCGACGGGCGGTATACACGCGCCCGAGCCCTCGAAGACGATCGACCCAGGGTCGAGCGACGCCGCGAGCGCCGCCCCGGCCGGCACGTTCGACTCGAACGGCTCGCCCGCGAACCCGCCGCCGACCCTCCGGCACCCCACCGTCCGGACACCGGCCATCACCGCGTCCTCGAGGAAGTCGGACGCCGCGTGGGAGCCGGATTCCGCGATGGCGATCAGTTCCTCCAGCGAAGGTCCCGCCTCGGCCACGCGCGGCTCGGCCGGCCCGCCGCGCCCCATGCAGACGATCAGCGGGTCCGCTCCCTCCTCGCGGAGCAGCGCCGCCCAGTGCCCGGCCACGGCGGTCTTGCCCGTGCGCTTGCCGGTGGCGATCACCGCCAGCTTCGGCCCCTCGAACGCCACGGGCTCGTAGTGCGGCGGGACGAGGCGCGCGCCCGGCGTCTCGTAGGCGAGGCCGAGACTCAACGCAAGCGACGCCAGCCGCAGCTTCGCCGAGGCAGGCAGCACGGGCTCGTCCGCGAGGTCCACCACGGCGTCCGCGCGCGGCGCGAGCCGGCGCAGCGCCTCCTCCGGGTCTGTCTCCACCGGCATGCCGTAGTGCTGCTCGAGCGGCCCCGGGCCGAGCTTCTCCTCGCCGCCGCAGAAGACCACCCCGGCCAGATCGAGCCGGGCCAGCGCCTCGCGGACGGCGGACGGGTGGTGCTCCCCGTCGATGAGGGCGATCACAGGCACGCCCATGCATTCTTGCGGGACGGGCTCCTAACCGGTGGCGGTCTCTCCCAGCAGGCCCTGGTCCTTCTCGTACGCGTACGTGCGGGGGTCGAACGAGAGGATCGCGTCCTGCTCGTGGAAGGGGTACTTGCGGAACACGGTCACGCGGTCCGGCCGCGCCTCGACCACGTTGTAACAGGGCTTCGTCTTCCCGCGCAGGCGCGTGGTCGAGACCGTGCCCGCGTTCACCACGAACAGGTTCTCGAGCCGCCACGCGTACGGCACGTGCTTGTGACCGGACAGGACCAGATGGGCGTCGGCGCGCTGGAGGCACTCGAGCGTGTCCCCGGCGTCGTGGACCACGTTGCGCTCGCGTCCGGTGCCCGGCACGGGGAGCAGATGGTGGTGCAGGACGAAGATCCGTAGGAACGCCTCGTGCGCGCCGAAGCGCTCCTCGATCCACTCGTAGCGGCCGCGGCCGATCAGCCCGTTGTCGAGGTCCGGCTCGGTGGAGTCCACCGCGAGGATCGACACGCCGTTCAGGTGCATCTCCGAACGGCGCTCGCCGAACAGCTCCTCGAAGTGCACGTACCCGACGTTGCGCGAATCGTGGTTCCCGGGGATCACGATCATGCGGTCGCACGCGATCTTGTCGAGATATTCGCGCGCGAGCTCGTACTCGGCCCGGTATCCGTCGCCCGTGAGGTCACCGGACACGACCACGACGTCCGGCTCCAGCTCGTTCACCTCGACGATCGCGCGGTCGAGCAGGCTCGGGACGAAGCTGGGCGAGCCGCAGTGGATGTCGGACAGCTGCGCGATCGTCAGGCCCTCGCTCACACCGCCTCCCTCTTCAGTTCGGTTGCGAAGCTCGAGCCCGCACGTCGGCGCCCTCGGTGAGCGCCTCGTGCACGCGCAGGTAGTCGCGCGCGCCCGCCACGTCGTGCACGCGGATGATGCGTGCGCCGCCGCGCACGGCGGCGCCCACCGCGGCGAGCGTGCCGGCGTCGCGGGCTGCGGGCGGACGCTCGGTGAGCGCGCCCACGAAGTCCTTGCGGGACACCGCCAGCAGCAGCGGCCGGCCGAGCGGCGCGAACTCGGGCAGGCGGCGCAGCAGCTCGATCGACTGGGCCGGCGTCTTGGCGAGGTCGATGCCGGGATCGAGCACGATCTGGTCGGGCGCGACCCCCAGCGCCTCGGCCGCGCGCATGCGCTCGTCGAGGAAGCCACGGACGTCACTCACCACGTCGTCGTACTCGGGGAATGCCTTCGTCTTCGGCGCGGCGCGCGTGTGCGTGATCACGAGGGCCGCACCGGTCTCGGCGCACGCGCTGGCGACGCTCTCGTCGGACAATCCGCTCACGTCGTTGATCATCGCTGCACCGGCCGCGAGCGCGGCGCGCGCCACCGGCCCTCGCCAGGTGTCCACGGACACGAGCACGCCGTGCGCGGCGAGGCGCTCGACGAGCGGGACCACCCGCGCGATCTCCTCCGCCACGGGCACCGCCTCCGTATCGGTCCGGCCGGACTCGCCGCCCACGTCCACGATCGCCGCGCCGTCCTCGATCTGGCCGAGGGCGCGCGCCACCAGCTCGTCGAGCTCCTTCGGCCCCTGGCGGTCCGAGAACGAGTCGGGAGTGGCGTTCACGATGCCCATCAGCACCGGCCGGGCGAGGTCAAGCTCGCGGCCGCGCATCAGCACCCTCTCGCTCACGCGGCCTCCTCCGGCGCTGCGCCCGGTCCTGCCCCGGACGGCTCCTCCGGCTCGCGTTGAGGGACCGGCACGACGTCCAGCTCGGGAACGAGACCCTCGGTCTGCGCCAGCTCGCGCCACGCGCCGACCTCTCGCTCGATCCGGGCGTCGTCCCAGCCGAGCTCGCCCGCCATGGCCTGGGCCACCGCCAGCGGGCCGTCCGCGTCGGGCGCGCAGAGCCGGCGCGCGTCGAGCAGGCCGAGCCGTGTGCGCCGCAGCAGCACGTCGCCCACCGTGTGCGCCTGCTCGTGCCCAGCTGCGTAGGCGGCCTCGGCGGCAATGTCTGGCAGGCCCGGGCTGATCCTGTGGGCGAGCGTGGGATCGACCGCGGCGAGTCGCAGCACGAGCTGCGCGGCGTGGCCGTAGCGATCGGCGAGGTGCGCGCGGCTGTCGCTCGTCCACCCCGTCGACCTCCGGCAGCGAGCCGAGGTCCACCGGGGCGCCGAGCGGTATCTCGTCGGTCCGGCAGGGTGCCTCGCGCCCGTCGCGCTCGACGATCCGGTCCACGGCCATCTTTGCCATCCGCCGCCAGGTGGTGAGCTTGCCGCCGGTGATTGTCACGAGCCCCGAGCTGGTCTCGTAGAGCTCCGCCTTGCGCGAGATGTCCACCGACTTCTTCGGGTCGCCCGTGGAGATCAGCGGGCGCACGCCCGCGTACGCGCCCGTGAGGTCGGACGCCCCCAGCTCCGTGCCGAAGAAGCCGTTCACCGCCTCGAGCAGGTAGGCCACGTCGTCATCCGAGGGCGGCACGTGCTCCACCGAACCCTCGTAATCGTTGTCCGTGGTGCCCACAAGCGTGCGCCCGAGCCAGGGCAGCACGAAGACCGTGCGCCCGCCGCCGGCGGGAACGATCGCGCCCGCCCGCACGTCGAGCAGATCGCGCGACAGCGTGAGGTGCGTGCCGCGACTCGGCCGGATGCGCGGCACCTCCTCCTCGTCGTAGAGCTCGTCTGGGCGCAGACGGTCGGCCCACACGCCGGTGGCGTTCACCACGTTGTCGGCGCACAGCTCGAACTCGCCGCCGCCGATCACGTCGTGCACGAGCACGCCCGCCGCGCGGCCGTCCCGCTCCACCAAGCCGGTCACGTCGCACGCGTTTGCGATCACCGCGCCGAAGCGCTCCGCCTCGGCGAGGACGGTGAGCACGAGCCGGGCGTCGTCGGTCTGGCAGTCGTAGAAGAGGTATCCGGCCGTCGGCTCGCGGCCCGAGAGCGCCGGCAGCATCTCCAGCACCTCGTCACCGTCGATGGTGCGGTGGCGCTCAGGGCTCCACTCCTCGCTCTCGTCGCGCCCGCGCCGCCACGACATCACGTCGTACATGTTGAGGCCCATGCCAAGCACCCGGTCGGGGCGCTTGCCGCCGAACGTGGGAACCACGAAAGGCAGCGGCTTCACGAGGTGTGGGGCGAGCTTCACGAGCAGCGAGCGCTCGAGCAGCGCCTCGCGCACCAGCCCCAGGTCGAAGTTCTGGAGGTAGCGAAGGCCGCCATGGATCAGCTTCGACGAACGGCTGGAGGTGCCGGCGGCGAAGTCCGACTTCTCCACGAGCGCCACGCTGTAGCCGCGCGATGCGGCGTCCAGGGCGACCCCCGCACCGGTGATGCCGCCGCCCACCACGACGAGGTCGAAGTTGTCCCGTTCGAGTGAGGCGAGGGCGTCGGCTCGCGGGATCACGGCAGGTACGTTACGAACTCTCCGGGCGGCAGCCGCTCCGGAGGCTCCTTCTCCTGGCGCGGCGGACCCAGGTGAAGCAGGCCGATCGCGCGTTCGCCCTCCGGTACGCCGGCCGCGGAGCAGCCCCCGGGCGTCCTCAGAACCTCCGGCGTACGCCAGTAGCCGGCCAGCCCGCGCGCGTGGGCTGCGAGCAGAACGATGTATGCCGCCACCGACGCCGCCGCGTAGTCCTCCTCGTCCTGGACCGGGTCGCCGCTCTCGATCACCGAGACCACCACGAGCGTCGGCGCACGGTCGAGCTTGGCTGCGGCCTCCTCCCCGGCCTGGGCCTTGAGCCGCGCAAGCGACTCCGGGCCGAGCACCCGGAAGCGCCACGGGTTGGTGAGGTTGTGGTTGGGCGCCCAGCGAGCGAGCTCGAACAGCTCGTCGAGGGTTTTACGCGGAACGGGCTCGGATCCGTACGCCTTATGCGTGCGGCGGGTCCTGATGGCGTCGTCCACGTCCACCTCGGCGAAGCTAGCGGAAGCACCGGGCTCGGCCCGGTGCGCACCGACCCGCATCCGCGGATAGGTTCCTCCCCATGGCCACCGGAACTGTGCTCGTGACCGGCGCCTCCACCGGCATCGGCGAGGCGACCGTCCTGCACCTGCGAGAGCTCGGCTTCAGCCCGATCGCGGCCGTGCGCAAGGACGAGGATGCCGCGCGCCTGGAGGGCCAGGGGCTGCGCACCACGCGTATCGACGTGACCGACGCCGATCAGATCGCCGCGGCACGCGACGCGCTCGGCGACGAGCCACTCGCGGGGCTCGTGAACAACGCGGGCATCGGCGTGGCCGCCCCGCTCGAGTTCCTCCCGATCGACCGCCTCCGCCAGCAGCTCGAGATCAACCTGATCGGGCAGGCCGCGGTGATCCAAGCATTCCTCCCTGCCCTGCGCCGTGCGCGCGGCAGGATCGTGAACGTGAGCTCGATCGGCGGGCGGGTGGGGCTACCACTGGTGGGCGCGTACAACGCGTCGAAGTTCGGGCTCGAGGGTCTCAGCGACTCGCTGCGACGCGAGCTGCGCCCCCAGGGCGTCGACGTGATCCTCATCGAGCCCGGTGGCGTGAAGACGCCGATCTGGACGAAGAGCGAGCAGCTCGCGGATGAGATGCTCGAGGACGTGCCGCCCGAGGCCGAGCGCCTATACGGGGGACTGATCGAGGCGGTGCGCCAGGGCACGCGGAGAATCGCAACCGAGACCGGGATCGAGCCGAGCGAGGTCGCCGAGGTGATCGGCAAGGCACTGACCGCGAACCGCCCGCGCGCCCGCTATCTGGTCGGAAACGACGCCAAGCAGCGCGCGGTGATGTCGAAGCTGCTCCCCGCGCGGGTGATGGACCGTCTCATCGGCCGCGCGCTCGGCGCCTAGGCCAGCCGCTTCGCGAGCGCCTCGCGCTCGCGCTCCTCGACCTGCTCGAGCGTCAGCTCGGGGTTGCGCTGGTGCGCGAGGGTTACCTCGGCCGAGGTAGGGAGGGTCGCGGGGTCCGGCCAGCTGTCCGGGTCCCACAGCTTGGAGCGCACGAACGCCTTGGGGCAGTGCGTGTAGACCTCCTCGGCCTCCACGACGATCGCCGTCTTCGGCGGCTTTCCGACGGGCGTGAGGCGCTCGAGCAGCTCCGGCTCCGCGGTCACTGCGCCGCGGCCGTTCACCCGCAGGGTGGTGTCGCGGCCCGGGATCAGGAAGATCACGCCTATGCGGCCGCTCGCGACGATGTTCTCCAGCGTGTCGAGCCGCCTGTTGCCCGTGGCGTCGGGGATGGCGAGGTGTCCGTCGTCCAGCACCGTCACGAAGCCCGGCTGGCCGCCACGTGGGCTCACGTCGGCCTGGCCCTCTGGTGAGAAGGTGGCCACGAACAGCATCGGCGACGCCGCTATCAGCGTCCGGCAGAGCTCGTCGATGTGGCCAATGTCCTTGCGGACGGCCGCCTCCATCGGCGAGTTGTAGAACTCGCGCAGCTGCTCCGGGCGCTCGAAGGCTCCGCGAAACGGGTCGCTCTCGCTCATGTGCTGACTATCCCATGCCGGGCCAGCGCCCAGGCAGCACGTACCTGTGGATCACCCACAGGAGCGCGAGCAGACCCGCCGCAGCCAGCAGCGCGGCCCACACCGGCACAGGCTTCGGATGCACCGCGCCGCTCTCGCGGGCTGCCGCGGCGAGCGCGGACGTGCTCTCCGGGTTCGTCACTCCCGGCTCCGTCGGCGCAGTCGCGCCGCCCACGGCTCCCGCGGCGGCGTCGCCGGTTGCTGCCGCGCCGGCGCCGCCCGCTGCTGCCGCGCCGCCGCCGTTGCCCTGTTTCGAGCCGGCCTTCCCGCCGCCGCCCGGAGCGGTTGCTCCGCCACCCTCGCCGGACGCCGCCTTCGCGGGCGTGCGTTTGCTCCTAGGGGCGACCGCGATCGGCAGCGGCTTGCCGTTCAGCGCCATCAGCGCCTGGGCGGTCACCCACACGGGCGTCTGCGCGCTGGACGACGAGTACGCCACGCTCCCGTCGCTCCGCTGGAGACGGACGAGGTACGCCCTCGCGCGAGAGACCGTGGCGCCGCTGCCGCCGCCAGCGGCGAGCAGACCCTGGATCGCGTAGGAGGTCGACTGGGAGTTCGAGTCGCGGCCCTTGAACTGTCCGAAGCCGCCGTCGTCGTTCTGGTTCGCGCGCAGCCAGCTCACGGCCTGCTTGGCGGCCCGGCTGTTCGCGCGGCCGACGGTGGCGAGGGCCTGGAGGGCCGCGCCCGTCATGTCCGAGTCGCTCGACGAGGCACGCGCCACGCCGAAGCCGCCGTCGCCGTTTTGCGAGCCCACGAGCCAGCGGACGGTCGCCGAGCCGGCAGAGGCCCCGGACGCGCGCAGCGCCAGGATCCCGAACGCCGTGTAGCTCACAAAGCCGGAGATGGAGCCGTCGCCGCGGCGGCGCTTCTCGATCTCGGCCAGCAGGTTGCGTCCGCCGAAGTTGCGCGGGTCCATGCCGGCCACCCGAGCGAACAGCACGGTTCGCTCGATCTCCCCGATGTCCCGGAGCGAGGCGCTCCCGCGCACCACGTACGCGGCAGCCGAGCGGCCGCCGCTGCGCTTGACGTCGCGCGGGTTGCGGCCCGCGGAACCGAGCCCGAGACCGGTCCAGCCGGTGTAGAGCGGGCTCGAGCCGAGCTTCGGCGCGGCGCCGAAGCCGCCGTCCTTGTTCTGCGCGCGGAGCAGGTAGGTCTCGGCGCGCTTGGCCGGTGTGGCTGCAGCCGCGACGGAAGGCAGGACGAGCACGAGCGCAAGAGCGATGGCGCTGGCCACGATCGGCGCGGGCGAGCGCTCCCAACGCACCTCCAGCCGGCGGCGGTAGCGGGCGAGCGCGCGCAGGAAGGCCGGGCCGAGCAGCAGGCAGAACACCACGTTCCCGACCGCGTGGGCGATGTTGTACGGCAGCGAAGTGCCGGCTATGGCCACGTAAGTGTCCAGGTCCTGGCGCGCCGCGAACGTCCATTGGTAGATGTCCATCCAGGCACCAAATAGCAGACCGGCCACCCCGCACACGGCAGCCAGCAGGAACCGGTTGGGCTCGCGGCCGCGCAACACGCGGGCGAGCAGGGCGCCGCCCACGCCCACGGCTCCCCAGCCAGCCATCTGCCAGACGGTCCAGGGACCCTGCGAGAGAAAGATGTTCGAGACGATCGCCGTCACGGCGCCCACGGCGAAGCCCGGCACCGCGCCGAGCGCATAGCCGGCGAAGAGCACGATGTCGGTGGTGGGCTTCACGTTCGGGATGGCCGCGAAGGCCAGCCGGCCGACCACCGCCAGGGCAGCGAGCGCAGCCACCACAGCGAGCACACGCGCGGGCGGCTTCTCCCGCTCGTACCAGGCGAAGCCCGCAGCGAGCGCCAACCCGAGCAGCGCGAGGGAGGACGCCTGCCAGCTCATGGCGCGACCTCCGCCCCGGCCCCGAGCGGGCTGCGCTCGGCGTTTTCGGCCGCTGCGCCACGCAGCACGCGCGCACCGTCCTCCGGGAGGAGGGCCGCCCCGCCCGTGACCCGCGCCACCTCGGTCGAGAAGTGACGCCCTCCGGCGAGCACCTCGTGCGGCGAGCCGTCCGCGATCACCACGCCCTGGCCGAGCAGGACGATGCGGTCGGCGAGCGAGGCGGCGAACTCGGTGTCGTGCGTGGCCACCATCACCGCGGCTCCCCCCTCGGCGAGCTCGTCCGTGCGGGCAGCCAGCTCGTCCTTGTGGATGCGGTCCATCCCACGCGTGGGCTCGTCGAGCAGCACCACCGACGCGGGCTCGCCGGCCAGCACCACCTCAAGCGCAAGCCGCTGCCGCTCGCCGCCCGAGAGGTCGCGCGGATTGGCGTCCTCGCGCCCGGCGAGGCCGGCCCCCGCCACCCCCGCCACGCCGGCGTCGTCAACAGCGTGGTCGTGCACGAGGTAGTCGCCCGGGTTCTGAAGCAGTAGCGCCACCTCGCCCGCCCGCTCCACGCGCCCGCGGGTGGGCTCGGCAAGGCCCTTCGCGAGCCGCAGCATGGTGCTCTTGCCCGCGCCGTTGCGGCCCATGAGCGCCACGCGCTCGCCCGGATGGAGCTCGAGGTTGATGCCGCGCAGGATGGCGGGGCCGTCCTCGACTTCGAACCAGAGGTCCTTCATTGCCAGCGCGGGTGGCGGTTCGGTCTTGCGATGAAGGAAGCGGTTGCGCCACCGGCGCGGCGCTCCCTCCCCACTCGGTTGCACTTTCCGTTGTATTTCAACGGTAACCTCGACGGAGTCGTCGGGCCGCGGCGTTTCGGCGGTGCGCAGCGCGGCGTGTGCCTCTTTCACTGATGCCGGCAAGGGCCTGAGCCCGGCGAGCGAAAAGAGCCGAGCGCCCGGCGTGGCGAGCGCCGGGGCCGCCGTCCACCGCCCACTCCAGGAACTGGCGCCGGGGCCGCGTCGCACGCCACCTCCGCCATCCACCATCGCGATCACGCGGTCCGCGGCGGGCAGGCAGCGCTCCAGCCGGTGCTCGGCCACCACCACGGCGGTTCCCCAGTCCTCGTTCAGGCGACGCAGCTGCCAGACGAGCTCGTCGCCGGCCACGGGGTCGAGCTGCGAGGTCGGCTCGTCGAGCACCAGCAGCGACGGGTCGTGCACCATCGCGGCGGCGATCGCCACCCGCTGGAGCTCTCCGCCGGAGAGCGTGTCGGTGCGGCGGTCGAGCAGGTGCGCCACGCCGAGGCCGAGCGCCGTCTCCTCGACCGCGCGGGCCACCGTCGCCGCCGGCTCGCCGCGGTGCTCCAGCGGCAGCTCCAGCTCCGCCCGCACGCCGCCCATCACGATCTGGGTCTCGGGTTCCTGGAAGACCGTGCCGCACACGGCGGCCAGCTCGCCGGGGCCGTGGTCGCGCACGTCGAGGCCGCCCACGCTCAGCTCGCCGGTGGCCTCGCCTCCGTGGAAGTGTGGGACGAGGCCGCAGAGCGCGCGCAGCAGCGTCGACTTGCCGGAGCCCGACACGCCCGCGAGCACCGTGAAGGTGCCCGGCTCGAGCTCGAGCGTCAGGTCGCGCAGCGACGGCGTCGTGGCCTCTGGATAGCGGTAGGTGAAGCGCTCGGCCACCACCAGCGGCTCAGGCATGCGCCACCCCCATCCGCGCCGCGCGTCCGGCGAACGGCGCAAGCGCGAGCAGCACCACGCTCGCGCTGAGCGCCACCTCGGGGGCGCCGGTCTCGATCTCGAGCGTCGGGTAGGCCTCCACCGTGCCGAGCCCGGCGATCGCCCCGGCCACGGCGGCCACCGCGATCGCCACGGCGGCGGCGCCCACGCGCCAGTCGTGGCGCGACCACGCCTGCGGCCTGTGAGCGGTATGCCCACCGAGCGAGTAGCCGCGCACCTCGAGGGCGGCCGCCACCTCCACGGCGCGGTCGAGTGCGCCGGACAGTGCAGCTCGTCCCACGGTCAGACGTCCCGGCGGATGTGGCCGGCAGCGCGCGGCGTCGCCCATGCGTGTGGCGTCGCGAGCGAGCACGGGCACGAGACGCGTCGCAAGCGTCGCGGTCAGCGCCGAGCGATACGACACACGACGGAACATCCGCAGCAGCTGGTCCGGGTCCACCGCCGCGGACAGCAGGCCGAACGCGCTGACGATCACGATCACGCGCAAGCCGTTGAGGGCACCCGCGGCGGTGGCCTCGAGGGTGATGTCGATCCGCCTGCCGAGGATCTCGCCGCCGCGGAACAGGAGGGTCTCTCCCTCGGGATACACGAGCGGGTTGATCAGCGTGATCAGAAGCGCGAACGGCAGGGCGAACCGCAGCGACCTGCCGATCTCGCGTCCCACCCCCGCCGCGATCCCGGCGAGCACGATCGCCGCCAGCGCTGCGGAGAGCACGAGCGGGTGCAGGAACAGCGCACCCGTGAGGGCGAGCGCGCCGCAGTACGCGGCGCCGGCGCCCGCACGCGCCGTGTGGAGCGCGCTCGGGCGGCTGCGGTAGACGGGGATCAGGCTCATCGGCCCACCAGCGGAAGCTTCTCAACCTTGTCGCCCGTAACGGCCACCGAGAACGCGTTGCGCAGCTTGCGCTCGTCGAGCGCGCGCACGCCGGCCTCGAGGCCAGCGTCGTCGAGCGCGGTCACGATCCAGACCAGCTCGTCGGCGCGCGGCTGGAGAGCGAGCACGAGTCCCACGCCATCTCCGCGCCGGACGCGCCGAGCCGTCCTGCCGTGCTCGTCCAGCAGCTCGAGCGTGTTTCCGTCGCGCGTGAAGCGAGCGAACACGCCGGTGGCCTCCGGGCCGTCCTCCAGGCCAGCGGCGCCGCGCACGATGCGGGCTCGCGGCCAGCGCGCCACCACGAGTCGCGTCACGGCCTCGGTCCCGGGCGCGCCCAGCGAAGACCCGGAGGTGGACACGCCCACGCTGTTAAGGCGGTCACGGGCCGCGCTGCACGCGGGCGAGTCCGCCTCCTCGCACTCCACCCGAACCGGTCGCCGCTTGCCCGCGAGCCCATTGGCGAACGGCTCCGGGTAGGCGCCGACGATCGCGGGGATGCGCATCGTGGCGCTCCAGTCGCGGTAATCCCACTGGATGCGATCGCCGGGCAGCACCTCCCACTCGGCAGCGCCCTTGTCGGCCTCCAGCCCGTTCACCCAGTAGAACCAGTCCACCTGCCCGCCCGCGCCCTGGCCCTCGAGGCCGTCGATCGACTGGACGAAGCGGCCCCCGAAGCGGGTGCTCACGTCGAATTCCGAGCGCAGCATGCGCATCACGGTCTCGCTCTCGCGGACGCTGTCGAGCGTCGTGGAGCCGACCTCGCGGTGGCCGAAGTCCCGCGTGACCCGCAGTGTCGCGCCGCCCCCGGGGCGCTCGTTGCCCTCTCCGAAGCCGCAGCCAGCGGCCGCCGGCGCGAGAGCGGCGACCAGCACGGCTGCAAGTGCGGCAAGGGCACGGCTCACGGCACCTCGACCCGTTCGCTGAACGACCGCACCAGCCCATCCCTGCGCGCGATCAGCCTGTGAGTGCCGGACGGGAGGGCGAGCTGGACGCGGCCGTCCGCGCCGGTCAGACCCGTCACGCCTCCCGCGTTGACGCTGGCGCCCTCCACAGGCACGCCGTCACCCGCATCGTCGTAGCCGCGCACCGTTGCGACGACCCCGCCGACGGTCGGACTCGCCTTCAGGTCGAGGGTGCGCTGGCAGTCGGCCGCGCGCACGCAGTAGAACCAGGTGATCCGCTGCCCGGTCCTGAGCCGCCCGCGGCCGAACGGACCGCCCATGTCACCCGCACCGGCGGTGGCGGCTCGGCGCCCCACCTTGTAGACCCAGCCCTTCTGCCCGCGGTTGCGATCGGGGCCGATGCCGGTCACGAGCAGGCCGGCCGAATCGCTCGGCCGTTTCGAGCAGGCTCCGAAGTCACGGAGCCGCAGGCGACCCGCCTTGCTCCGGACGAGCGCCGCGAGCGCCGTGCCGTCCCCGACGACGCAGCGCCGGCCGCGGACGGCAACGCTGGCGTGCCGCGTGCCCACCGTCTTCTGAAGCGCCGCGCCGTCGCGGAACACCACGAGCTGCTGAACCTTCGGAGCGGCCGCGCCGGCGGCCGGCGGCGAGGCCAGAGCCATCGCCACCAGACCGCCGAGGATCACGCGGCGTGCTCTCACGGCGACGGCGCCACCGCATCGACTCTCCACGGGCCCTCCGCCGAGCGAGCGCAGGCGCAGCGTGTGCGAGCCGGACTTCAACTTCCGGCTGACCCAGAGCACGCTGCGGTGCCCGGTGCGGCCGCGCACGCGCAGCGCCCGGCTCTTGCCGTCGACCGTCACGCGCAGCCTCCCGCCCTTCGCGAGCTTGCGGCCGATCAGCGCCACCTGCGTGCCGCGGAAGCGCATGCGCCCGGTCGCGCCGGCCTCGCTGGCGCGCACCACGGTGCGACCCCACGCGTTCGCCGCCCGCGTGCGATCCCAGCCTCGTGAGAGGTGCAGGATGCCGCGGTCGCGGTCGTCCACCGGGATGAGCACGGGGTCGGTGACGATGCTCGACGAGTTCAGCGCGCGGTCCGTCGCTGTGATCCGGAACCGGTAGGCGTCACCGGACTCGCCACGGAAATGCAGCCCGTTCGAGGGCGACTTGTCGAGCAGCGTCCTCCACTCGGGGTCGGCCTGGCTGGCACGCGCGCCGTCTGCCACATCGCTCACCTCGACGCTGTAGTGCGCCACGCCACTGCCGGCGCCGTCCTGCGCTCCCCACGACACGAGGATCGTGCGCGAGCGCCCGTCGCGGCTGGCAAGGCGACGGCCGGGGAGGTCAGGGTCCGAGGCACCGAAGCCGGACTCGACGACCGGGGGCGCGCTGTCGCTCGAAGTGCACGCCGCGGCGCCCGGAGGATCGACGCACAGGACAAGGCTGTTGGACCGGATCGTGTCCGGCTTCTCGGCCTTGAGGCGGTAGATCCCCTCGTTCGGGAATGTGAGCGTCGCGCGTCCATCCGGGCCGGTCGTCGCGCCTCCGACGGTCGCGCCATTCTGGGGGTCACCCTTCTCTCCGTCGATCACCTGCACCTGAACCGGCTGGCCGGTGACCGCGGAGTCCGGGCCGGTGAGCTTCAGCGGAATGCTGACCGAAAACGGGATACCCGCCCAGAGCACGTCCTGCCCTGCGAGCACCCGCTTCTGGCAGCCGCCCTTGTCCGAGAACTTGTGGTTGATCCAGAGCGACCAGTACGCGCTGTTCGGATCGATCTGCTCGTCGGCGACCCGCTCGAGGAAGTAGTCATCGATCCCGAAGTTGCCGTACGGACCGTCGATCGTGAAGCCGGCCAGCTTGGCCGCATCGTCGAGCGCGCCGGTGGCGGTGGGACCCGGCTCCGGCTCGGCGGCGCCGTTCGTGCCGTCGCACTTGTGCGTGCCCGCGGTCTGCGTGGTCACGTCGTGAGCGTCGGTGGTGACCGGTCCGTCGAAGACGGTCTTGCTCGGTCCCTCCACGCGGAGGTTCACGGTCACCGGGAACGCTTGTGCGGCGGGAGCCGCGACGAGCGCGGCGAGAACCAGCGCCAGCGAGAGCGCTGAACGGCGGAGGCGATGGGACATGGAGCCACCCCTTCCTCGAGGGTCATGTGGGCTTTCGGCCGGAGTCAGGTCTCCTGGCTTCGAGCTCCGCGCCGCGCCTTCCCGGAGAGCCGTCGGCTCCCCAGTGGCTACATGCGACGCATCAGCGCCCGTTCACAGTGGCGGGACCGCGCGGGATTCACACCCGACTTCCCTCGACCACCGGCCGTTGAACGCGAGCAGCATATCCCACCCCGGCAAGCCCGCCCGCGGCCGCTAGAATCGCTCGCCGCACTCGCCGCCATCGTCTAGGGGACTAGGACGCCGCCCTCTCACGGCGGAAACCGGGGTTCGAATCCCCGTGGCGGTACTCCGCGAGCCCGCTCCTAGAGCGGGTTTTCGCGTCTCACGGGTCAAGATTGGCTTGGGGATTGGACTGAGATGACGGCGCTTCGCCGGGCGCCTAGGCCCGTCTGAGCCGGCGCACAGCGGCGCCGAGCCGGGTGATCCGAACGAGAGGCCGGGGCGCAGTACTGGACATGATCCGCCTGTCCCCGTCACCGCTCCTGGCTCCCTTGACGGACTCGCCCACGATGCTGCCCGAGGATGCAGCGTTGTACGTGTGTGACTGCGGGAGCGCCTTCACGGCGAGCGTCACCACCTCGGTGATCTGCCCGACGTGCGGGCATCGTCAGCCCTGGTAGCGGCCGTCAGCGCTTCTTCTTGATGGTGATGATGACCGGCGTACTGGTGTTGGTCGCGCCAGCATTGTCCGTCGCGCGCGCGGTCAGCGTGTAGCTGCCGGCGGCCCCGCTGTTCCACTGGGTGGTGTAGGGCGCGCTCGTGTCCTCGCCCAGCTTGGTCGCGCCGTTGAAGAACTCGACCTTAACCACCCTGCCATCCGAGTCGGCTGCGTTCGCGGCGAGCGTGATCTTCGCCGGTGAGGTGAAGATGGCTCCATTCGCCGGCGACGTGAGTGAGACGGTCGGCGCTGCGTTCGCCGGCGGAGGCGGAGGCGGAGGCGGAGTGGCGGTGGGGGCGGCGGAGGTGGCGGGGGCGGCGGTGGCGCCGCGGAGTCGAGGTTGACCATCCGCGCGAGCGAGGGGACCCCGGCGGAGTCGACGACGAAGAGCATGTAGACCCCTGGAACCGCGGTGTGCACGTTCGCGGGGACGCTGGCCGTAAGCGTGCCGTCGCCAGCGGTGAAGGTGAGCGGAAGGTAGCGCTGCTCCATCTCGACCGAATGGGTCTGGGACCCCAGCCGCATCAGCCCGACCTTCTGGATCGACGCGGCGTTCGGAGTTGCGATCTGGAACGACGCGCCGTGGCTCACCGTGCCAGGTGCCTGCGTCACCTCGGGGCGCGGTGCGAGCTCGCCGGAGCCGTCCTTCTTGAACAGGTACGGCGGCGTGAAGATCTCGGCGTTCTTCGCCAGATAGCCGACCTGGTCACATGTGCCACAGATGCCGCCGCCCGCGGACAGGACACGGCCATCGGGAAGCAACAGCGCGGTCGAGTGGTACTGCCGTGTGACGGCCTGCGCCGCGAGGGTCGCCCACTGACCCGTCGCCGGATCCCAGCGCTCCGCGTTGTAGACCCCGCCGTTCATGTCGATGAGTCCGGCCCCAGTTGAGTTCCCACCGGTCGCCAGGACGCTGCCGTCGGCGAGCAGGGTCAGGTTGTGCTGCCGACGCCCAAACGCCATCGGCGCCGTAGCTGATACCTGAGGAGTTGCACCGTTGACGTCGATAACACGCGCGTCGTTCGATGACGGCCCGCCGCCTGCCACGAGTGTCTTGCCGACGCCGAACACGGCATGGCTCCCGTAACTCCGGTTGACCGCATCGCGCTGCCCGAAGCTCTGCCACGAGCCGCCGCCGGCCGGATCGAGCTTTCGCATCGTCTGATCCGGCCCGGAGTAGAACACGCGACCGTCAGGCGCCACGTCCAGCCAGGGGTAGAGCGGCAGATTGAGTGAAGCCGTGTTGAGTGCACGAAGGCTGCCGTCCGTCCTGCGCACCTCCGGCATGTCGGGACCGCCCTCAGTGATCAGCATCTCGCCGTTCGTCAGCGGCGTTACCGACGGATACCAACGGCTGGCGGCCATATTGGGCCCGAGGAGCCACGTGTTCGTCGCCGGGTTGAACAGATGCGTCTGGGAGATGCCGTTGAGCTGCGCATCCCTGTTGCCACCGGCGATGAACAGCGACCCGTCGGTCAGGTGAGCAAAGCCGGAGCAGAAGATGTTGTAGCCGGTGTCGACGTTGACCGACGTCTGCGTACCGGTGACCGGGTCATAGACGGTGGCGCGCGTGAAGTCGTGCACCGGAAACGTCTCGGTCGCGCGGTCTCCAACGGAGTCCCACGCCAGGACCTTGCCGTTCGGAAGCAGCGCGACGTGGATGCCGACGACCGGCCAGTCGACGACCGGGCCCCACTGCCCGACCTGTCCCGGGTCGTCGGCGAGCGCCGCGGCCGTCGCGGTCGATGCGGCGGCTGAGCGAAGCTCTGTTTGCCTGTTCAGCCGGGCCTCCGTGGCCGCGTCGTGCACGACCTCGTCCTCGGCCATATGGCCCGCCGCGGTATTCAAGTCGTGTGCCAACGCGGCGCCCGGAGCGCCAAGCGCGACAGCGAGCGACAGCATCAGCGAGCGGCACAGAACGATATGAGACCAGCGGCCCATCTAGCTCGAGAAACGGCTTAGGCATGCGGAAACTTCCGCGCTCAGGCGTTCGGAAGCGCCAGCGGATCGGTGTCGCTTCTGCCCGCTCGCCTAGCTTCAACGGCCCGGCGCAGCCTCCGCCCAATGCGAAGTGAATGCGTCGTCAGACCGGCCGCAATGCGAGCCGACCGTTCCGCGTCACGATCTCGAACACGCGCGCCTCCATCGCTCCGCGGCGAAAGGCGGCCTCCGGCACGATCATCTCGAAGTTCTCGGCGGGCGAGCTCGCGAGCGAGAACGTGCGGCCCACCGCCACGATGGTCCCGTCCAGCGCGAGGGCGATCGGGCGCCCGCCGCCCGGCGGGCCACCCGGGATCTCGCCAGTGATCTCGCCAGGCACGAACCCGGAGGTGGGGTCGACGTCGCGCAGCTCCTCGGCCTGGTGAATGAGCGCCGTGGCCACTCCGCCCAGCCGCGGAAGATCCGTGGTGGCCTGCCCAACGAGCTCCGGGTGCGGGCCGATGCGGAAGAGCCCCAGGTCGCTTCCGCTCCCGAAGAGCGCCAGCTTGCGGCGGACCGCCGCCTGGCGCCGCCGCGCCACGTCAGCCGGGTCGAGGTTGTATTCGCCGCCGATCGTGTTGAGCGTCGTCCCCACGCGATGGAAAATCCGCACGTGATCCGCCTGCGACGAAACCGGCCGTAGCAGCGAGCGGCCGTCCATCTCGTGCGTGGTCCGGACGCGCGCCACGTCCAGGATGGTCGGCAGCACGTCGATGGTCTCCACGTGCGCGTCGGAGATGCGCCCACGGCGCTGCCCGGGCAGCTTCACCAGCAGCGGGACCGGCGCGAGGTCCTCCACGTTCTCCTGGGTGACCGTGCGGCGCTCAACGCCGATGTGGAAGCCGATGCCGTGGTCCGCCACCACGAGCACGAGCGCGTCGCGGAACAGCCCGAGCCGGCGCACGCGCCCGAGCAGCTCACCGAGCAGGCGGTCCGCGAGTCCGAGCTGGAGCAGATGGCGCTGGTAGGAGACCTTCACGAGCCACGGGTCGCCGAACCCCTCTGGCCCGTTCAGCCCGTCGATGGGCTCGGGCGCGTGGCGCCTGTAGTGGCGACCCGACGGGTAGAACTGCCACGGCACGTGCGGGAGCAGCACGTGCTTGAACCAGAGCGTTGGCCGCTCGCGCGGCTGGATCGAGCGCACGAACTCTCGGAAGCGCCGGACCTTTCCGCCCCCGAGGTGGCTCAGGGTCGTTCCCTCCAGCGGCTTGCAGAGGCTCGTCGGGCAGAGCCCCGTCGCCTCCTCGGAGGCATTCACCTCGTATCTGTCCGCGAGCAGCGTGAAGAGGTTCACCGGATGCGAGATCACGTCCGAGCGCAGGCCGCGCCTCGGGTAGCGCCCGTCGAGCATCGCGGGAACCGCGAGCGCCGTGCTGTCGTGCACGGCGGTGGCTCCTCGATACCACGTGGCCGTGTGCGCGAGGCCGGCGAACGACGGGTAGCGCCCGGCGTCGATCTGGCCGCCGGGGCCCATCAGCGAGGTGAGCGGCAACTCGTCGAATACGACGACGACGATCGTCTGCGGAGGCCCGTCTCCGTGGCGAGTTGGCGCATCGGCGCGATCGCGCGCCACACCTTCGGCGGTGCGGGACGGCCCCGGGTCGAGCAGCGCCACCCCCACGCCGATCGCCACGGCTGTGACAGCCGCGACGGCAACAACACGGAGAACCGAGCGCCTGTCCACGAAAGCCCAGCGTAGACCGCACTTTCAGCCGCCCGCAAGGGTGCAACGACTTCTGCCACTGACGGAAGCTCAGCGCTGGCGCAGGATCCAGCGAGTGACAGGGTCCAGCAGCGCGAGCAGCGGCGGCAGCGGGAGCGCGGTCAGGCGCAGCAGCGTGGCGACCGCGCCACCGCGCCGCCTGCGGGCCAGGCGCGGCCCGATCCCGGTGAGGAAGGTGGCGACACCGGACAGCGGGCGGCCGAGCACGGTGATCTCGCGCACCTTGCCGTCAGGGTTCAGGCGGATGCGGTCGGCGCCCGCCACCGCGCGTCCCTCCATCCGGCCCTCCCAGAAGAACGCGTGGGTGTCACCGCTCTCGAACTCATCGACGATCCGCAGGTCCTCGAAGGACTCGAGGACGCTGCGGTAGGTGTCCGCCACGACCTCGCGACCCACGAAGGGCGTGGCGGTCACGGCCGAGTAGAGGATCACGTCTGGGGCGAGCGTGTCGATCAGGGCGTTCGCGTCGCCGGCGGCGATGGCTGCGGGGAAGGCGTGCGTCATGCACAACATCTTCCCGGCGCGCGCCCGGTCCGATCCCCTGTGTGTCGCATCTCACGTACTAGGCGAAGAACTTCGCCGTCAGCTGCTCGACCGTGCCCTTCGTGCGCATCGTCGTCGGGCCGAGCAGCTTGTCGATGGCCTTCCGGTCGAGCGCGGACTCAAGGGTGCCGCCGTTCGGAAGCCAGAAGAGCTCGCGCTTCCCGAAGGCCAGCAGGTCGTCGTCCGTGGCGAGCGCGAGCACCTGCTTGCGCTTCGCGGCCGACGGCTTCGCGGACAGCATCGCTACCTGGAGCTTGCCCTTCGACGCCTCCACCTGGGCAGGCTTGAACGGCTGCGCCTCGGCGATCTCTGAGAGCTCGCGCGCCGTCCGCGTGTACACGCCCACGTCGTAACCGAGCGCGCTCTCGAGCGCCTTCTCGAGCTCCGCCGCGATGTCGCGCGAGGCCTCGAAGACGACGTTGCCGCTCGTCCGGAACGTCCCCACCTCCTCGGCGCCGATGCCCTCGAAGATCTCGCACAGCTCGGCGCTCGTCACGCGGTGGTTGCGCCCGACGTTGACCGCCCGCAGGAAGGCTGCGTATCTCACGCGACCATTGTGTCGAAGAGGTGATCAAGCGTGGCCGCGGGATCCGCTGTCAGGCCGGTGTGCACGTCGGAGGGCTGGATCACCGTCGAGGACGGCGCCGTGAGCCACCCGAAGCGGTCGGACGCGGGCAGCTTCGCCAGCGCGCCACCCTCCTCCGCACCGGACGCCACCAGGTCGAGCGCGGTGAGCCGCGCGCGGATCGGCTCGGGGTCGCAGACGGGCGCGAGTGCGGCGAGCCGCGCGTCGTCGAGCTGGACCCGCAAGCCGAGGAAGTCGTCGTGCTGGCGCGAGTACACGACCACACCGACGTTGATCGCCTCCCCTCGCTCGACGCTCGGCACCACCCGGAGGACGGCGTAGCTGAACGACATCTCAGCCACGCTCGAGCTCCTCCACGAACGGTCGCGGCGCCTCGAGGCGCTCGCGCAGGAAGCCGGCGAGGTCGGCGCGGCGGGCGGCCGGATCCGGCCCGAGCCACGAATCGGGGGCAAGCGCCACCGCCTCGTCGATCGCGCCACGCGCACGCTCGGCCAGCCGTTCGTCGGCCGCCGCAAGGGAGCCAGCCACCGGGAGCAGCACGTGCTCGGCGAGCATCGGCACTCCATCGCGCGCGGTCTCCGCCAGCGGACGCTCGCCGTGTTGGCGGAAGAAGGACGCGCCGTGGTCGATCAGATACAGCCGGCCGTGCCAGACGAGCAGGTTCGCGTTGCGCGGCGTGCGGTCGACGTTCGTCACGAGCGCGTCGAACCAGACCACATCGGCGGCCAGGTCGGCATCCACGGCGGGATCCGACGGGACGGCCAACGGCAGCGCACCCGGCAGGAAGTCCATCCCTAGGTTCTCCCCGGGACTTCCCACGATCAGGTCCTGGATCTCCGGATCGGGCTCGGCCAGGCCGAGCGCCGGCGCCACCTCCACCACCGCAAGCTCGGGAACAGGCAGCCCGATCGCGCGCGCCAGCTCCCCGGCCACCACCTCGGCTACCAGTGCCCTCTCCCCCTGTCCGGCCGCCCGGAACTTAGTCACATAGAGGCCGTCGTCGTCGGCCTCCATCAACCCCGGCAACGAGCCGCCCTCCCGAAGCGGGGCGACATAACGCGTCGCGGTCACGTGGCGAAGGCGCTCGGGCACCGCGACAGATTCGCAGGCAACGGGACGTTCACGTCTGCTTCACCCGACGGTTACAGGAACAGCCCAGCGCGAGCCGACACTCCACTCATGGAGATCACCGGGAGGCTGCTCTTCATGGCAGCCGTCACGTGTTACCTGCTGGGGCGCGTTTTTTCCGCCGAGGGCCTGCATCCGGAGACCGTCGTGTACGGCATGACGGCCGCGTTCGGGCTCGAGTTCCTGATCGCCAACTGGCGCGCTCTCTGGGCCCCTAGTTAGGGAACCCGAAGTCGCACCTTGACCTGCCCTCAAGGTGCGCTACATTCGAGTCCGTGGACGGTCGGCGGACAGATGCGCTGAAGGCCTCGCCTCGGATGTTCGACTCGGACATCCTCGACCGGCTGTCGCGCGTCCATCCGATGGTCCCGGTCCTGATCTTCGTCCCGGCGATCGTGGTCGCGTTCACCGTCGGCGCTCGCGGTGAGCCCACGACGGCTCAGGTGGTCGGGCTGGTGCTGGCCGGCTACGTCTTCTGGACCCTCACCGAGTACTGGATGCACCGGCTGATCTTCCACTTCGAGCCCGAGGAGGGCCTCGGCGCCCGGCTCCACTGGATCATCCACGGCGTCCACCACGACCACCCGAACGATCCGCTGCGCCTCGTGATGCCGCCGTCGGTGAGCATCCCCCTCGCGCTCGGCTTCTGGGCGCTGTTCATCCTCGTGCTGGGAACCCCCTGGGCGAACGTCTTCACGGCCGGCTTCCTCGCCGGTTACCTGATGTACGACATGACGCACTACCACGTGCATCATCACCGGCCGCGGACCCGACTCGGCAAGCTCGTCCGCGAGCTGCACATGCGCCACCACTTCCAGGACGACACAAAGGGCTTCGGCGTGAGCGCCCCGTTCTGGGACTACGTGTTCGGCACGCCGCAGCGGCGCGGCAGTCGGGTCTAGGGCCGCCCGGCCCCTCGCGTGTTGCGGCCGAAGCGCCGCAGACGCAGCGCGTTGCCGACCACCGACACGCTCGAGAGCGCCATAGCCGCGCTCGCGATCACCGGGTTCAGCAGGCCGATCGCCGCCAGCGGTATCGCGGCGACGTTGTAGCCGAACGCCCAGGCCAGGTTCTGCTTGATGGTCCGCAGCGTCGCGCGACTGAGACGGATCGCATCCGACGCCGCCCGCAGGTCTCCGCTCACAAGCGTCAGGTCGGACGCTTCGATGGCCACGTCGGTACCCGTGCCGATCGAGAGCCCGAGGTCAGCCTGCGCGAGCGCGGGCGCGTCGTTCACTCCGTCGCCGGCCATGGCCACGACGCGTCCCTCGGCCTGAAGTCGACGCACCACGTCGGCCTTGTCGGAGGGAAGCACCTCCGCGATCACCTCGTCGATCCCCACCTCCGCGGCCACCGCTCGCGCGGTCGTCTCGTTGTCGCCGGTGAGCAGCACGGGCCGCAGTCCAAGCCGCTTCAATGAATCGACCGCCTCCGCCGAGGTCGGCTTGACCGTATCCGCAACCGCGAACACGGCACGCGCCTGGCGGTCCCAGGCGGCGACGACAGCGGTCCGACCGAGCGACTCGGCCGCCGTTCGAGCGGCTACGAGCTCCGCGGGGAGCTCGTAACCCCACTCCGCCATGAGCGTCGGGCGACCGACCACCACGTCCACGTCCTCGACCATCCCCTCCACACCGAGGCCCTCGCGGTTCGCGAACGCCTCGACTGCGGGGAGCACGCCGTGCTCGTTCTCGGCCGCCGTCGCGATCGCGCGTGCCACCGGGTGCTCCGACGCCTTCTCGAGTGCACCGGCGATGCGCAGCGCATCCCGCCGCTCGACCCCGTCGGCCACGACCACCTCCACGAGGCTCATTCGCCCGCTCGTGACCGTGCCGGTCTTGTCGAGCACGATCGTGTCCACCACCTGCGTCGACTCCAGCACCTCCGGGCCCTTGATCAGCAACCCGAGCTGGGCGCCGCGGCCGGTGCCGACCATGAGCGCAGTCGGCGTGGCCAGCCCGAGGGCGCACGGGCAGGCGATGATGAGCACGGCCACGGCGGCGGTGAACGCGAACGTCGCGCTCTCCCCCGTGCCGAGCCAGAAGCCCAGGGTGGCGACGGCAAGCCCGATCACGATCGGCACGAACACGCCGGACACGCGGTCGGCGAGCCGCTGGACGGGCGCCTTGCCGGTCTGCGCCTCGGTCACGAGGCGGGCGATCTGCGCCAGCGCCGTATCGGAGCCGACCTTCGTGGCGCGCACGATCAGCCGCCCGCCGGCGTTCACCGTGGCGCCCGCGACCTCCGATCCGGGGCTCACCTCGACGGGCACGGATTCGCCCGTGAGCATGCTCATGTCAACCGCCGACGAGCCCTCCTCGACGAGACCGTCCGTCGCGACCTTCTCGCCGGGGCGGACCACGAAGCGGTCGCCGGGCGCGAGCTCCTCCACCGGCACGCGGCGCTCGGCGCCGGTCGAGTCGATCACCGCTACGTCCTTCGCGCCGAGCTCGAGCAGCGCCGTGAGCGCCGCGCCGGCGCGGCGCTTGGCGCGCGCCTCGAAGTAGCGGCCGGCCAGGAGGAAGGTCGTCACGATCGAGGCCGTCTCGAGATAGATCTCGTCGGCGCCGCTGCCCTGCTGCGGGATGAGATCGAAGCTCATCCGCATGTCGGGCATTCCGGCATCGCCGAGGAAGAGCGCGTACAGCGACCACAGCCACGCGGACAGCACGCCGACCGAGATCAGCGTGTCCATGGTCGCCGTGGCGTGCTTGAGGTTCGCCCAGGTTGCCTTGTGGAACGGCCACCCGCCCCAGAGCACGACCGGGGTCGCGAGGTTCAACGACAGCCACTGCCAGTTGTCGAACTGGAGGGCGGGGATCATCGCCATCAGAAGGACCGGGAGCGAGAGCGCCGCGGATATGAGCAGCCGGCGGCGCAGCGGCGCCGTGGGGTCCTCGTCCGAGTCCTCCTGGTCGGCCGCGCGCGCGGCGGACGGCAGCTGGGCGCTGTAGCCCGCCGCCTCGACGGCGCCCAGCAGCTGCTCCGGCTCGACCGACGCGGGGTCGTACTCGACCGCGGCCCGCTCGGTGGCGTAGTTGACCGTCGCGGTCACGCCGTCGACCTCGTTCAGCCGACGCTCGATCCGGTTGGCGCACGACGCGCACGTCATGCCCTCGATCGGCAGCTCGACGCGCTCGGTGACTGCGCTCATCGCGTCACCTCCTGCGTGAACTCGGCCGTGTGCACACGTCCGTGGTGCTTGAACTGGAGGTACAGCCGGTAGCGCCCCGCGCTCGGGAACTCGGCCATGAACGCCAGCGAATCCTCGTCCGGGTGAACGTGGAGGAAGGCGAGGTCACCTTCGCGCAGGGCGACGAGGTGTCCGCGTGCGCCGAGATACGGCTCGGTCTCCACGGCGCGCCCGTCGCGGGTCACGCTGAAGTCCAGGCCCACCTCGCGTCCGGCGCGCACGCCACCGGCATTCAGGCGCACCTCGTAGCCGTGGCCGGCGTCGGCGGTGACAGCGGGCTCGGGCAGAGGGCTGTAGCGGGCCGTCCCGTCCACCGTGAGGTCGGCCGCGAGCGTGCGCGCCTCGCCGTCGTGCTTGAAGTCGGCGAACACGCGATAGGCGCCGGCGTCGGGCAGGGTGATCGGGACGCTCCAGGTGCCGCCCGCGTCGAGCGTCGGATGAAGGTGCTGGAAGCCGTGGCCGTCACGCCGAACCACGATCAGGTGCATGCGCTTCTCGTGCTCGACCTCGAAGTCGCGCACCGCCCTGCCATCGGCGCCGCGGATGCTGAAGCGCAGCTCCCCCGGGCGGGCGCGCTCGATGACGGGGGTGTCGAGCCGGAGCGTGAGGCCGCCCTGCGAGACCGAGAGACCCCGAACCGGGGCGGGAGCATCCGCGCCAGTGGCGTGGCCGCCGGCCTCGGCGTCGTCCGTGTGCCCGCCGCCATCGGAGCCCGTCTCCGCGCGGCTCTCGCCGCTGCGGTCGGGCCCCACCGTGTCACCCGCGAGTGCGGCCGCGCCGAACACCAAGACGAGCGCCATGGCGAAGGCCGCAAGCTTTAGTCCGGCGTTCATGCGACGACCGTAGCACACCCCCGGGGGGTATATGCGGTATAGTCGCCGCATGAGCACGACGACAGCAGGCGAGTCCCGCGGGTACACCGCCACCAAGGAGCAGCTGCTGAAGCGGCTGCGGCGCATCCAGGGTCAGGTGGGCGGCATCGAGCGGATGATCGAGGACGACCGCTACTGCATCGACGTCCTGACGCAGATCACCGCTGCTCAGGCCGCCCTCGACAAGGTCGCCCTGGGCCTGCTCGACGACCACGCGCGCCACTGCGTCGTCGGCGGACCGGACTCGAAGAAGGAAGAGCGCACCGAGGAGCTGATGGCAGCGGTCGGACGCATGATGCGCCGCGGCTGAGTCCAGTCGCCTGATTTCGTAGCGCGGCGGAGCCGCCACAAGCGCATCCGGCCTCGCCTGCAGATCGGCCGCCTGTCGCCGGGGCCGCACAAGCTGGTGATCACGGCACGCGACTCAGCCGGCAACCTGGCCGCTTTTGGATCGACGTTCACGGTCTGGCCACGCGGCTAGCACTTCGGTCCTATGAAGCCATCCAGCCTGGCGACGTCTGCCTTTCGCGAAACATAGATCGTCTTACCCCCGGACAGCGTCCAGTGGATACCCATCGAGTCGCACGTCTCGCAGAAGATCGCCAGGATGCCGGCCGAGAGGTTGGTGAAGGAGTAGCGGGGATGGGACCATCCGCGGCCGGTGTTCTGAAAACGGCAGCCGTCTGACTGGATCAGGCCACGGAGCAGCAACGCCGGCCAGCGAGCGACAAGCGAGCGCTGCCAATCGACCAGCTCGATCTCGCGCTCATGCTTGCGGCCCGGTCCGTGCTGCGGGAACAGGCACGGCCACTTCTTTGAGTACGAGAACAGCTCGTGCCAGCCCGAATTGCGAACTCGTCCGACTCGGTTTGTCGGCATCACTTCGCGGATCGCGCGCTCACACTCCGCGGCGATACCCGGATAGCGAGCGTCCAGCGATATGCGCAGCTTGTACACGTCGCGCCGGTGGCGCGAGAGACAGCCGTCCCCGAGGTACATCCCAAGGAGGTAGACATACGCCGGGGGCAAGGACTGGAGATCGTGAACGCCCCCGCACTGAACGCAACCCGTGCCGTTGCCATCCGGCCCCCGCGGGACTTTCCCGTGGATCCAGTCGCGAACTGTTGCCCGCGGCACGCCCACCCGTCGCGCGACCTCGCTGGCCGAGTGTCCACCTTCGTGCAACTCGAGACTGCGATGGACGAGGTCGATCGGGTGGGTCATAGTACGAACACATGTTCGTACTTCCACCGGACGTAATGCGGCTGAGAGGAGTCGAACCTCCACGCCCCTTACGGAGCACAGGCACCTGAAGCCTGGGCGTCTACCAGTTCCGCCACAGCCGCGAGCGAGCGCAAACTCTAGCGTGGCTCCGGTTCCGCGAGGGCGAGCCGGGCACGAGTGCGGAGTGGTCCAGGAGCACCGCATAGAGTCCTAACGGCGAACGAACGAAGGAGATCCACATGCCGTTCGAGGTACCGCCCCTTCCGTACGACTACAACGCACTCGAGCCGCACATCGACGAGGCGACGATGCGCGTTCATCACGACAAGCATCACCAGGCTTACGTGGACAAGGTGAACGCCGCTCTCGAGGGAACCGAGTGGGCAGACAGGGACATCGAGGACGTCGTCGCGAACCTCTCGCAGATCCCGGACGACAAGCGCACCGCGGTCCGCAACAACGGCGGCGGCCACTACAACCACTCACTCTTCTGGGAGTGGATGTCGCCCGACGGCGGCGGCGAGCCCGACGGCGAGCTGGCCTCTGCGATCGAATCGGCGTTCGGATCGTTCAGCGACTTCCAGGGCAAGTTCAAGGACGCTGGCGTGAACCAGTTCGGGTCCGGCTGGTCGTGGCTCGTGCATGACGGGTCCGGCCTCGCGGTGGTCTCGACCGCGAACCAGGACAACCCACTGACCGACGGCAAGACGCCGCTGCTCGGCGTGGACGTCTGGGAGCACGCCTACTACCTGAAGTACCAGAACAAGCGCCCGGACTACATCGACGCGTGGTGGAACGTCGTGAACTGGGACAAGGTCGCCGAGGGCCACAGCGCCGCGAGCGGCTAGCCGCACCAGGGCTCCTATGCTTGACATGTGAGCGACTGGGTCGGACACGCGCAGCGTGAGCTAGAACGCGAGGGCTATCGCCTGAGCGGACCGCGTTCCGCGGTGGTCGAGACGCTCGCGGACCTCGGCTGCAGCGTCACGGCCAAGGAGATCGCGGACAGCCTCCACCGCCGCGGCGAGGACGTGGGCGTGGCGAGCATCTACCGGACGCTCGAGCTGCTCGACAAGCTGCGGCTCACCCGTCGTGTGGACGCCGCCGAGGGCGTCGCGCGCTACGAGCCGATCGGCCCCAAGGGCGAGCACCACCATCACATCGTCTGCGAGAGCTGCGGCCAGGTCTCGGCGTTCGAGGATTCCGGCCTGGAGCGCGCGATCGAGAAGCTCGCCGGTCGCGTGGACTACGCGATCGACGCGCACGACGTGACCCTGCGGGGCGAGTGCCCCGCCTGCCGGGGCGCCTAGGAGCTAGCCGCGGCCCGCAGGGCCGCGTCGCAGTTCACCCGCCCGCCGGACATGCCGCGCACGAGCGCCGCCGCGTCCGCGGCGAGCGCGCCGGTGTAGGTCTCCCCCGGGCTTCCCTTCGGCCCGAGCGAGTCCGCGTAGAGCGAATCGCCGATGTTCGCGCCCTGCCTCCCGCGCGATCGCGCGCTCGATGTCCGGGTTCACGGAGCTCTCCGGGAAGATCGCCTCGACGCCCTCACGGCGGATCTGCTCGACGAGCTCTTGCACGTCCCCGGCGGACGCCTGCGCCTGGGTGGAGAGCGAGGGGATCACGGCCCCCACCACCTCAACGCCGTAGCGCTGTGCGAAATAGCCGAGCGCGTCGTGAGTCGTGACGATCTTGCGCTTCGCCGGCTGTACCCGGTCCACACATGCGGTGATCTGCCGGTCGAGGCGCTCGAGCGTCCCGATGGTCCGCTCGGCATTGCGTGCGAACGTGGCCCGGCCGGCCGGGTCGGCCTTCGTGAGCTCGGCGCGGATCGCCTCCACTGCGCGCACGCCGTTCGTCGCGTCCTGCCACCAGTGCGGGTCGTCGTCGAGCCGCTTCACCGAATCGATCAGGCTCACGACCTCGGCGTCCCCGCCGGCGTTGTCGATCACGTCGTTCAGCCACTGGTCGACCTCGCCGCCAGAGCGAAAGACGACGGTTGCATCGGCCACGGCGGCCACGTCGCTCGGGCGCGGCTCGTAATCGTGGGGGTCGCCCCCCGGGCGCAGCATCCCGTCGACGTTCACCCGCGACCCGCCGACCTGGCGCGCGAGGTCCGCCACCTCCGTGGTGGTCGCCACCACGGTCACGCCGCGGCGGGATCCCGAGTCGTCGCCGCAGGCGACCGCGACGACGGCAAGCACGGCAAGTAGGGCGGCGAGGGCGCTACGCACGCCTTCATCGTAGTGAGAACGATTCTCACTCGCCGCCTGGGAGACTTCCGCGCCTCGTGGACCCGCTCGAGCTGATCGCGTTCTGCGCCTGGTGCTTCGCCGTCGCCCTCGCTGGTGGCGTCGTAGGCCTTGTGCTCGGGAACATCCGCCTCCCCGCCGTGCTGCTGGCGGCGTCCCATCCCGCCGCGGGAGCCGGCGCCAACATCGGCATCTCCGGCGTCGCCGCGCTCGCCGCCGCGATCGTGCACGTGCGCGCCGGACGCATCAACTGGCGGCTGTTCGCCTGGATGGCGCCACCGTCGATGCTGGGCGCGGTGGCGGGCGGCTACCTGTCCGGCCTGCTGCCGGATACCGCCCTGCTCGTCGCGATCGGGGCGGTGCTCGTGTACTTCGGCATCGACCTGCTGCGCGAGAAGAAGGGACCGCCACGCCGCAGCGCACCGACCGGCGAGGACCTCGACATCCGCGCGGCGATCCTCACGGGCGCGGCGGTCGGCGTGCTCGGCGGGTTCGTCGGCCTCATCCTCGGCTCCCTGCGGATGCCGGCCCTTCTGCGCTACGTCGGGGAGACCCCGGCGCGGGCCGTGGGCACGAACCTCACGGTGGGGGTGTGCGTCGGGATCGCCGGCGTGATCGGACACACACCGGACGGCGTGGACTGGAACCTGCTGGCGATCGGGTCGGCCGCGTCAGTGCCCGGCGCCCTCATCGGCGCGCGGCTGACCGGCAGGCTCAGCGAGCGTCAGCTTCTGCGCGCGATCGGCGCGGTGCTCGTGGTGGCCGGCGCCACCACGGCGTTGCAGGCTCTCGTGTGACGTCGCGCGCGAGGCCGCGCACGGTGCGCCATTCGTCAAGCGACCAACCCACGGGCACGTCGCATTCCACCGGTGCGATCGCCTGATCGCGGACGAGCGACGTCGTGTCGACCTGCTCTTCGAGCATCCTGCTCTCCCCAATTCGGACCCCAGCAGCAAGCTCCTTCTACCCGCTTGCCGCGTGCTCTACGCGTCCTATGCGTCGTACGCCACTACCGAACCGGAGCGTTCCAGCGCCTGACAGCAGGGGTCTCGCGTTCGAAGCCCAGCACGGAAATGGTGGCCGTGGCGAGCCAGAGCCGAGCCGCGACCTCAGCAGGAAGCTCGATCCAGCGCACCGCGAGCACTCGCAGCAAGTGGCCGTGGGCGAAGAGGGCCACGTCGTCCTCTGAGCCCTTCAGCTCATCCACGAGCGGATCCACGCGCGCACCCACGTCGGCGGCGCTCTCGCCGCCCGGGCAGCCGTCGCGCCAGAGGTCCCAGCCCGGGCGCAGCTCGCGGATCTGCGGCGTGGTGAGCCCTTCGTACTCGCCGTAGTCCCACTCGAGCAGCGCATCGCTCACCTCTGCCCGATCACCGAGGCCGGCGAGGCGGCAGGTGTCGAGCGCGCGACTCAGCGGGCTGGCCAGTACACGAGGCGTCCGCCACTCGCCGAGCGCATCCTCAAGGCGCTCCGCCTGGGCCCTCCCCACGTCTGTCAGCGGGACGTCGGTGCGGCCGGTGTGGCGGCCGTCTCGGCTCCATTCGGTCTCGCCGTGGCGAACGAGGACGACCTCCATAAGTGCGGATGCTTACATCCTCGCCGCGGCGGGTATCACCGCCGGTACCGGACCGGGACGGATTTCGGTTCGAATGGGAGGTGCCGGGTGCGTGCAGCCGGGATGGCTGCGACCGGTGTCCCGATGATCCACTCGGGACACCGGCCACTGCACCCGCCGCGTGCGCCCGCTGTGGCCGCGCTAGGATCGCCGCTCCGTGGGCGCTGCCGAGATCGCCGCCATCGCCGCGGCCGGCATGGCGGCCGGCGCGATCAACACCCTGGTCGGCAGCGGCACTCTGATCACCTTCCCGGTCCTGCTCGCGTTCGGCTACTCGCCCGTGACGGCGAACGTGTCGAACACGGTCGGCCTCGTCCCCGGCTCGGTGGCCGGCGCAATCGGCTACCGCCGCGAGCTCGAGGGACAGCGCACGCGCGTGCTGCGCTTCGGCGTGGCCTCACTACTCGGCGGCATCACGGGCGCGGTGCTCCTGCTCGAGCTGCCGCAATCGGCCTTCGAGACGATCGTGCCCGTGTTCATCGGCATCGCGCTGGTGTCGATCGTGCTCCAGCCCCAACTCGACCGCCTGGTGGCAGAGCACCGCCCGCCGCCCGAGGCGCACGGCACCGGAACCCCGCGCGCGCTCGTGTACCTCGCCGGCGTGTACGGCGGCTACTTCGGGGCCGCCCAGGGCATCCTGCTGCTCGCGATCCTCGGCCTCGCCCTGCCGGACGACCTTCATCGGGTGAACGCCCTCAAGAACGTGCTCGCGGGGATCGTGAACGGCGTGGCGGCGCTCGTGTTCATCGCGGCCGCGCACGTGGCCTGGGGGCCGGCCGCGCTGATCGCGGCCGGCTCCGTGGTGGGCGCCCAGCTGGCCGCCCGCTACGGCCGGCGGCTCTCGCCGCGGGCCCTGCGGGCGGTGATCGTGGTGGTGGGCATCGCCGCGATCGTCCAGCTTGTGACCTAGAGCCCTCGGAAGATCTCCCTGGCGGCGAAGGCCGTGTCGGGGAAGTCCGAGAACACGCCGTCGATTCCCAGCCTGTAGAAGGCCAGGTACTCCTCGACCGGCCCGCCCGGATAGCCGGTCGGGAACGCGTCGTCCCTGAACGTCCAGGTGTGAACCAGAAGGCCACGCGCGTGCGCGCGGGCGATCAGGTCGGTCGGCGGGAAGACGGCTCCGCCCCCGCCGCCCGCGGTCGGGATGATGTACACCTTCCACGGCCCGATGCCGTCGGCATAGGTCTTGATCTCGTCGAGACCCGCGTTCGTGGCGAAGAAGCTGAACGTCCGTGCCTGCAGGATGGGTTGCCCGACACGGTCCAGTCATAGGGGCGGTCGAACGGCGGCGCGTAGGTCGGGTTCCCGTTGGCGTCGGTGTCGTTCGCGTCCACGAGCTGGACAGGCGAACCGGCGTCATCGTGTTGAGCTGCTTGAGGTTCGCCTGCTCGAACGACTGGATGAAGACCCGGCGAGCTTGCGACTGTTCAGACCGTTCTTCTTCAGGACCTTCACGAGCCGGCCCTCGAGCGGCAGCCCGAGCGTCTTGGTGGAACGTCGGGTGCTTGGTCTCCGGGTAGATGCCGACCTTTCGCCCGTGCTTCCGTGACTCGCGCTTCACGAGGTCGATGACCTCCTGAAGCGTCGGGATCTTGAACTTCCCGTTGAACTCGGTGGGGCGCCCGCCGCGCGTCTGCCTCGCGCCGAGCGTCTTGATCTCCGCGAGCGTGAAGTCCGAGGCCCAGAAGCCCTTCGTCGGAACGCCGTCGAGCGTCTTGGTCGTTTCACGCGATGCGAACTCGGGATGCTCGCCGACGTTCGTCGAATCGCCGGTCGTGGCGGGGTCGGAGTCGCCGATTATCGGCTCGTGGCGCGCGATCAGCACGCCGTCCTTCGTCGCGACGAGGTCCGGCTCGATGTAATCCGCGCCGAGCTTGATCGCCAGCCTGTACGACTGAAGCGTGTGCTCAGGCACGAAGCCGCTTGCGCCGCGGTGTCCGATCACGAGCGGGCTGTTCTCCTTCTTGGGCCCGTGTTGCTTGTGCTTCTTCTTGGAGAGCGCTGTGGCCGGTGCGAGCAGCGCGACCAGGGCGAGAGCGAGCAGGGCAAAGCGGAGATACGACGCGCGTGTCTTCATCGGCCGAACCTAACCCATTTGGGGGTACCGGCGCTAGCGCAGCTGCGGCGCGACTTCTTCGGCCAGCAGCTGCAGCACGTCGAGGTCCGTGTGCTCCAGGTGCTGGAGCATCACGCGCTCCACGCCGGCCTCGGCAAGCTCGCCGAGCTGGCGCACCGCCTCGCCGGGATCGCGGATCAGGCCCGTCATCACCGACAGCGGCAGCGGCTCGCGTTGCTCGCGCGCACACGCATCGGCTATCCGCTGCTTGAGCGCACGGCATTCGTCGGGGCTTCGACGAGACGCTGTTGTACTCGTCGGCCCAGCGCGCGGCGAGCGCCACGCTGCGCGGGCCTCCGCTGCCCCCGACGATCAGCGGCGGATGCGGCGACTGCACCGGCTTCGGGTGTGGGTCGGAGTCCACGAGGCGGTAATGCTCGCCATCGAACGAGAACGGCTCGCTCTTCCACTGGCGGTGCACAATCTCGAGCTGCTCGGCGAAGTTGTCCATCCGCTCGCGCAGGGGCGGGAACGCGAAGCCGTAGCGCTCATGCTCCGCGCGGTTCCAGCCCGCTCCCAGCCCAACCTCGACCCTTCCGCCGGAGATGTGGTCGACGGTCACGGCCGACTTCGCGAGCACGGACGGGTGCCGGAACGTCGCGGGCGACACGAGCGTGCCGAGCCGCAGGGTGGACGTGACGGCCGCGAGGCCGGCGAGCGTCGTCCACGCGTCGAGCGAGCCGCGCTCCTCAGCGCCCACCACCGAGCCGTAGTGGTCGGAGCGGAACAGGGCCTCGTACCCGTGCTCCTCGCACGCGCGCGCGAGCGCGAGCCAGTCCTCCCAGGTCACTCCCTCCTGCCCCTCGATCATCACGCAGAGCCGCATGTTTGGAACGTACCCGGGTTAGAGATCGAGCGCGGTTGGGCATCCCGGGTCTCATGGCGAATCGTCGCGGGGGAATCGGGAACCTGTTGCTGTTCGCTGCGCTGACGTCGGCGTGGCCCTATGGAGCGCGATACCGGCAGCGGCACAGGTTCCCGTCGAACCGGCCCTCGCGAAGTCGAGCAACGTGCACGTCGGCGAGCACGTGCCAGGAAGCTTCGCGGGCATGAACTTCAAGGATCACTACGCCTTCCTCAGCGGCTGGGGCGGCATCACCGTCCTGGACATCGCGCAGGCCGAGTCGCCGCGGGTGGTCGGCGACCTCCCGCTGCCGCACTTCGAGAACGAGGACGTGGATCTGTGCGGAAACATCCTCATGGTGGTGAATGACCGCGCCGAGTTCGATCTGGGCTCGATCCTGTACGTGGTGAGCATCGCCAACCCGACCACGCCGACGCTGGCCGCCGTGATGCCACTGGGCTGGACGGGCAACACCGGCCGCGGCTCCGGCCACATCGCCAACTTCGTGAAGCCCGACTGCACCCAAGCGTGGATCGACGGCGGCGATCACGTGGAGGTCGTGGACCTCACCGTGCCCACCGCGCCTAGGTCGCTCGGCAAGTTCGCGTCGGCCGCTGCTGACAGCGACGACTTCCGCGTCTCGCATGACACCGAGCTCGACAGCACGGGCACCGTCTGGAATGTCGGAGGCGGCGGCGCCGCTGCCTATCGCCTCACCGCCGATCCGCTGGGACCCCAGCTACTGGGGACGACCGGCGACGCGGGCCGCAATCCCTCGCCCTACAACGACTTCATCCTCCACAACTCGCAGCGCCGCGGGAAGACGCTGCTCGTGACCGAGGAGGACTACATCGACACCGGCGAGGTGCCGCCGGGTGGGTGCCGCGGCCAGGGCAAGTTCGAGACCTGGGACACCTCGGGACTGAAGACCGGGGCGATCACGCCGCAGGACACGTGGGAGACCGAGCTGAACGGGATGTTCACCGGCGGGGCCGTCGACTCGAAGGCCCCGGTGACCGTGAACTGCTCGTCCCACTGGTTCGACGCGAAGGGCGGCGTCGCGGCCGTGGGCTGGTACGAGCAGGGCGTCCGCTTCCTCGACTACCGCACGCCGACCGACATCCAGCAGGTCGGCTACTACATCCCGGCCAACGGATCGACTTGGGCGGCGTACTGGTCGCCGACCGACCCGAACGGCGAGATCGTCTACACCGCCGACGCCTACCGCGGCGTCGACGTGCTCAAGATCGACAGTGGCGGGACCACAGGCAAGAAGGTCAAGGCGCCGGTGCGCAGCGAGTGGTTCGGCAGCGAGGCCACCGACGCCGCCTCCTTCCAGCCGCACCCGATCTTCGGGTTCGTCTGCCCGGTGCTCAAGGCCGGCGTCAGCTTGCCCTAGTCACGATCCGGGATTCGCGGGCCGACCACCGTCGTCTCGGGGTAGGGCTCGAGCGCCCATGCGGGCGGCTCGACGCCCTTGACCTTGGCGGCTCTGCGCTCGAAGTAGCGCTCGAAGCCGCCCGGGGTGACCACGATCAGGTAGCGGGCCGGCGCGTCGCTGAGGTTCGCGAACGTGTGCACGGCGTCTGCGGGCGCGAAGACGAAGTCGCCTGGGATGGCGCTCCTCAGCTCCTCGCCGAGCTGGAAGGTGAGCTCTCCCTCTAGGACGTAGAAGCCCTCGTCGAATGGGTGATGGTGGAGCGGCGGCCCCTCCCAGCCGGGCGGAACGTGGCTTTCCACCACCCCCACGGCCCCCGCCGACTCCTCGCTTCGCAGCAGCACCTTTGGATGGAACGACATGTGTTCACTCATGCTTGAGAGGCACCTCCCTCAGTAGTAGTACGACAGCCAGCGCGAGCGCCGCTATCGGCGCCGCGACCAAGAACACCGCCTGCACGCCGCCGGTCACGTCCTCCCCGGCGCCCACCTGCGAGGCGAATACCGCGCCGAGCACCGCTGCGCCCGCCGCCCCTCCGAGAGCGCGGAAGAAGCCAGTGGTCGCGGTCGCAATTCCGAGCTCGCGCCGGTCCACGCTGTTCTGAACCGCCGTGATCATCACCTGCGTGACCATCCCAAAGCCGAGCCCGAAGATCGCGAGCGCGATGCCGGTGTCGAGCTGCGAATGCTCGCCCGCCATCACCGCCAGGAGCACAAGGGCCAAAGTCATCAGGGCGAGGCCGGCAACCGGATAGCGCTTGTAACGGCCCGTGCGGGCGATCGCTCGTCCCGACAGCGTGGTCGACACCGTGATACCGAGCATCGCCGGGACGAGCAGCAATCCGGCCTCGGTGGGTGTCGCGCCCGTCGTCACCTGGAGGTAGAGCGGCACGAAGACGGTGATCGAGAACAGCGCGGCGATGGCGAGGAACAGCGACGCGCTCGCCACCGCCACCGTCCTCGTGCGCAGCAGATGGAAGGGCACGATCGGGTCAGGGACAGAACGCTCGCGTACCACGAGGGCCGTCGCCAGGGCGAGCGTCGCAGCGATCAGGCCCAGGATCGGAACCGAGTCCCACGCGTATCGATCCCCGCCCCAGATGCAGACGAGCAGCAGCGAGCTCGTCGCCGCCGCGAGCAGGCCGGCGCCGAGCGCGTCGAGCGAATGCTTCGGGGGATCGACCTCGGGGGCCGGCAGACGCAGGCTGAGCCCGGCGAGCGCGACGATCCCGACGGGGAGGTTCACTAGGAACACCCAGCGCCAGGTCGCGCTCTCGACGAGTAGGCCGCCGAGCAGAGGGCCAACGATCGTCGCGACGGCGAACGTGGCGGCGATGTAGCCCTGGTAGCGGCCTCGCTCGCGCGGTGACACGAGATCGCCGACCGCGGCCATCGCGAGCGCCATCAGCCCGCCCGCAGCCGCGCCCTGTACGAGGCGCAGGACGACCAGTTGCGTGATGTCCTGCGCCGCCGCACACAGTGCCGAGGTCGCAACGAAGCCGATCAGCGCGATCTGGAGCAGGCGCTTGCGTCCGTGACGGTCGCCGAGCTTGCCCCACAGCGGCGTCGCGGCGGCGGCGGCCACGACGTAGGCGGTGACCACCCACGACACGTCGCCGATGTTCCCCAGGTCGCTGGCGATCACCGGCAGCCCGGTGGCGAGGATTGTCTGGTCGAGCACAGCGGGCAGCATCGCAAGCACGACCGCCGCGAACGGGATCGCGACGTCGCTGCCGTCACGCGGATGGGAGAGACTTGTGGTTGCTGAAGTTTGCATCGTAGAATCTTCCTGTCGCCCTAAACTTAGGGTTACCCTATCATACGCTGAACCATGCATGCATCCCCCGGACTACGCGAGCGCAAGAAGCAGCAGACGCGGCAGCTGATCGCTGACACCGCGCGTCGCCTGTTCGCCGAGCGGGGCTTCGAGGGCGTGCCCGTGGCTGAGGTGGCTCGTCGCGCAGATGTCTCCGAGGCCACGGTGTTCAACTACTTCCCGACCAAGGAGGACCTCTTCTACAGCAGCCTCGAGGAGTTCGAGGAGAAGCTGCTCGCGGCCGTTCGCGACCGAAAGCCGGGCACGAGCGTGCTGGCGGCGTTCCGCGACTTCATGCTGGTGGAGCGCGGCGTGTTCGACATGAAGGCCGCGGGAGGCGACGACGAGGCGACCGAGCGGGTCCGGACCATCACCCGCGTGATCACCGAAAGCCCCGCCCTACTTGCCAGGGAGCGCCAGGTCTTCGCCGAGTACTCGCGCTCGCTCGCGGCGTTGATCGCCGAGGAGACAGGCGCCGCCGCGGGCGACGTCCTGCCCGCGGCGGTGGCGAACGCGTTGATCGGCGTCCACCGCAGCCTGATCGACTACGTCCGCGAGCGGACATTGGCCGGCGCGCGCGCCTCGCAGATCTCGCGCGGCGTCCGCGCCCAGGCCAAGAAGGCCTTCGCGCAGCTGGAGGAAGGGCTCGCCGACTTCGCTGTCAGAGAGCCCTGACCTCGCTCCAGCACCTGCAGGTCGGGGCGACTGGATTTGAACCAGGGACCTTTCGACCCCCAGCCGGCGAGCGACCCGCGTCTATGCGTCCCTCCGCGTCTCCATCTCCCGGTCGTCGGCGCCGGCGAATTCCCTGGACGCATCGGACGATGCAGTCGGTACCACGGCGGTACTACGGACTCCGATAACCCCGCGTGCGGCCTCGCAGTTAGGCGCTGCTGCTTGCACGCCGATGCAGGCGTGGCGGGTGCGGCCACTGTGGTGCAGTGCCCGGATCGCCATATTCGGCGACCCGTACGCGATGAGGGCTGGCAAGGCGTGAGGCGGCTGTGCGGCGCTCCTCCGCCGAGCGGCTCGCTGGGGCGAATGCGCTCCAGGTGAACCAGTGGCCGAATCCGCGTTGCAGCGTCCGCGGGCCGCTCATCGTGAGCTGGCCGGCTCGAATCGCGCCGCCCAACTCGGCCCGTCCCAAGTAGACGCGGTAGAGCGTGGCAGTGTCGACGACGACCGCGAGGTCGACGTCGAAACCGGGGTGCTGGAGGCAGACTGAGACCTCGGAGGGCTCGAGGACCATCCAGTAACGCCGCTTGGGGGCGCGAAAGTCGAACTGAACCACGGTTCGATTGGGCGGGAGCCGCTGGCGATCGACGTGGCGGGCCATCCAGACGATCAACAGATCGGGATCGAGTTCCTCGGGGCGCGGCTCGGTGAACGACCAAGTCGCCCCCCACTCGCCGATCGCCTGCACGACGGGCTGGAGGTCACGGCCGGCGGTCGTGAGGAGATATTCGAGGGTGCGGCCTTTGGGGCCCGTCCTGCGCTCGATGACCTCGGCCCGCTCGAGCGCGCGCATCCGGTCGGTGAGCACCGAGCGCGAGATCCCTGGGAGGCCGCGCTGGAGCTCGTTGAAGCCGCTCGCGCCGCCGAGCATCTCCCGCACGATTAGAAGCATCCAACGGTCACCGAGAATCTCACTGGCCTTGGCGACCGGGCAGTACTGCGCATAGCTGCGCATAGCGCCACCATGCTACCCGCGGATTCGCGGTAGGTCTGCTACTCGAACCGGTTGGTTCGAAAGTAGAACTAGCCAGCCCGGGCCAGCTGGTGGGACGCTCATCGAGCACAGCTAGGAGGACGAAATGAGCGCTATCCAGACACCACAGGCACGGCCCCTTAAGACGACCGCGTTCGACGAGCTCGGCGGATCGTTCCGTGGAGAGCTGCTGCTGCCGACGAGCCCCGGCTACGACACCGCTCGCAGGATCTGGAATGGCGCGATCGACCGCCATCCCGCCTGCATCGCCCGCTGCACGGGCGTGGCCGATGTGGTCGCGGCGGTGCGCTTTGCGCGGGACCACGACCTGGAGATCGCGGTGCGGGGCGGGGGCCACAACGTGGCCGGCACCGCGGTGTGCGACGACGGTCTCGTCATCGACCTCTCGGCGATGCGGGCCGTGTGGGTCGACCCCGCCGGTCGCACGGCCTGGGTGCAGGGTGGTGCTCTGTGGGGCGACGTCGACCAGGAGACGCAGGCCCACGGTCTGGCCACCACCGGCGGCATTGTGGGCCACACCGGCGTCGCCGGGCTCACCCTCGGCGGCGGCATCGGCTTCCTCATGCGCAAACACGGGCTCGCCGTCGACAACCTGCTTGCCGCCGAGGTGGTCATGGCCGAGGGCAGCATCGTCCGGGCGTCCGCCGACGAACACCCCGATCTGTTCTGGGCGCTGCGAGGCGGCGGCGGCAACTTCGGCGTCGTCACCTCGTTCCGATTCTCTCTCCACCCCGTCGGCCCGACCGTGATGGCCGGGCCCGTCTTCTGGGCGGCCGACGACACCGCCGACGTGCTGCGCTTCTACCGGGAGTTCGCGGCCGAAGCGCCCGATGAGCTCGGCAGCGTCGTCAGGCTCGGCACCGTCCCCCCACTTCCGGCCATCCCTGAGGAGCTGCACTGGCGGCCTGCCATCGCCGTCGGCTGCTGCTACGCCGGCGCCGTCGAAGACGGCGAGCGTGCGGTGCGGGCCCTACGCCGGTTCGGGACGCCGCTCGTTGACCTGCTCGCACCCTCGCCGTACGTCGCCTTCCAGGGCGGCTTCGACGACACCGTCCTCCACGGGTGGCACTACTACTGGAAGGCGACGACCCTCGCCGGCCTCTCCGACGACGCCATCGCCGTCATCGCCGATCACGCCCATGCCGCCAGCTCGCCCCGGTCGTACGCGGCGATGTTCCACATGGGTGGCGCCGTCGCCCGGGTTCCCCACATGGCCACCGCCTACGCCGGTCGTGACGTGGCCTACAACATCATCATCGACGCCGTGTGGCTCCCTGACGAGTCCGGCGAGCACGCCGCGGCCGAGAGCGCTTGGGCGCGGCGGTTCCTCCAAGCCCTCCAACCGCACCGCGCTGGCGGCGTCTACGTCAACTTCCTTGATTCCGACGACGACTCCAGCCGGATTCGAGAGGCCTACGGCGATCAGATCTACCGGCGCCTCGCCGAAGTCAAGGCCAAGTACGACCCAGACAACGCCTTCCACCACAACAAGAACATCCAGCCAGGCTGACGCCCTCACAGTGACCGTTAAGTCGGGGCGACTGGATCGAACCAGCAACCTTTCGGCCGCCAGCCGGCGAGCGACCCGCGTGTACCGGGTGCGGTACCGTGCGTCGATGCGACGCTCAAGGACTCGCGCGCTGGTCGCGCTCGCGCTGGCCATCACGGCTTGGGCCTGTGCGTCCGCGTCGACCGCCTCGGCCCAGACGACCGGCGCAACAGCCTGTCCCGGCACCTTCGAGGTGCTGCACAACGACAGCGTCGGCGCGCTCTATCTGCCCGCCGGCCCGTACGTGATCGTCGTGCTCAACCCGAGCACGCTCAGCTGCCCGGATGCCTCGGAGCTATTCCGCGAGTTCCTCGAGGACTTCGACGGCCGCCTGGCCGGCGGCTGGCGCGTCGATCCCAGCACGGCGACGTTCACGCGCGGCAGCCAGGGCTTCCGCGTCACCGCCGCCGGGCCGACGCCGCCGACGCCGCCCTCGAACCGCGTCTGCCCGTCCTACTTCACAGTCGTGCACAACGACCACATCGGAAGCTTCGCGATCCGCAACGGCCGCTACCGCATCACGCTGCTGTCGGTCGGCCGCATCAGCTGCGCCCAGGCGTCCAACGCCTTCGCGCGGTTCTTGCAGGACTTCGACGGAATCCTGCCACGGCCGTGGTCCGTCGATCCGAGCACCGGCACCTTCATGCGCGGTAGCCGCTATGTCGGGTTCCGCATCAAGCCCTGGAGCGGCCCGCTGCCGCCGGGCGGCGGCGGTGGCAGACACCCGAGCACGGGTGGCAAGTGCCCTGGCACCTTCCGCGTGGTGCATAGCGACCGCATCGGCCAGCTGCGCCTGCCGCGCGGTCCGTATCTGATCACCGCCTTCGGCAGCGTCTCCTGTGCACAGGCCTCGACTCAGTTCACGTCGTTCCTCAACAACGACTACACCGGCGTGCTGCCACGGCCGTGGCGGCTGCAGGTGACAACGGGCTCGTTCTTGCGGGGCAGCGGCTCAAAGAACGGCTTCCGTGTGAAGCCGGCGCGCTGACTCAACAGGTGCTCGTAGGAGCGGCTGCAAGCGCTCTACGGTCAAAGTCTCCCCGAAGGCGATGATTTTGCACCGCGCCCGCCGTCATACGAACATGACCTCCACGACACCAGATCTCAACACCGAGGGCGACCGCGCGTCATTCACCGCCAGCGTGCAGCGCTACCACCGCGAGCTGCACGTGCACTGCTACCGGATGCTCGGCTCCTTCGACGACTCGGAGGACCTCGTCCAGGAGACGTTCCTGCGCGCGTGGCGCGGGCGTGAGACCTTCGAGGGCCGCTCCTCGCTGCGCGCCTGGCTCTACAGGATCGCGACCAACGCATGCCTGGACTCGCTCGACAAGCGGCCCCGCGCCGTGTCCTCTAGCGGTGAGGTGCTATGGCTCCAGCCCTATCCCGACGAGCTGTTGGAGGAGCTTCCCGACGCGGACGAGGGCCCGGAGGCCGCCGTCGTCTCCAAGGAGACGATCGAGCTGGCCTACCTGGTCGCGATCCAGCACCTGGCCCCGCTGCAGCGTGCGGTGCTGATCCTACGAGACGTTCTCGGCTGCTCGGCCAAGGAGACCGCGGACGTGCTCGAGACGACCGCGCCGGCCGTGAACAGCGCGCTCCAGCGCGCGCGGGCAGCGATGAAGGAGCACCTGCCCGGGCGGCGCGACGAGTGGCCTTCGGGGACGGACGCGACGGCGGCCGAGCGCGAGCTTCTGGCCCGCTACATCGAGTACACCGAGACGCCCGAGCCGCTCGCCCTCAAGCGCCTGTTCAGCGAGGACCTCCGCTTCTCGATGCCCCCGCAGCCCGGCGTGTGGGAGGGCCGCGACACGGTCGTGCAGTCCTGGATCGACGGCGGCTTCGGCTCGGAGTCGTTCGGCTCCATGCGCTGCGTCGTCACGCGCGCCAACCGCCAGCCGGCGGTGGCGTGCTACGTCCGCAAGCCGGGCGAGGACGGCTATACCCCGCTCGCGCTCGACGTCCTGCGCATCGTCGACGGGGCGGTCGAGGACATCGTCACCTTCGATGGGGCGGTGTTCAGCTGGTTCGGCCTGCCCGAGACGATCTAGGTCGTGGCCAGGCGCCGGCGGCGTTCTAGTTCCTGAGCCGACCTGCGCTGCCGAGCATCTTGCGCATGACTATGCGGTTTGCACGACGGTGGAGAGCTATGCAGATCTGCGGGATAAGTCGGGGCGGTTGTATCAACCCGGGACCACGAGCGGGATCGCGGCCGCCCGTGTCCACGCGGTGTCCACGTTCTATCCGCCGAGGTCGTCCATGAACGTGACGCGGTGCCCGTGGCCGAGGTCGATCCTGAGCGCGTTCTCGTTCATCTCCACGACGGCGATCTTGTCGGCCGGGAGGTCGAAGCCGGTGACGCGCACGTAGACGCCCAGGCTGTAATCGTCCTCGGAGGCGAACGGGCCGCCCGGGGAGAGCAGCGGTCGAAGTCGAGGCCACAGCGGCTGCCGCTGTCAGGCGAAAGCGCAAGCGGAGTACCTCCACGCCGATACAGATGCGAAGGCGATTCGCTCGTCAGCACCGTCGAAGCCGAGCGCGGCTCAGAGCGGCTCCGCGCTTGGCGGCGTCCCGCGGCTGGCGATGAGGTCCCGCAGCGGGTGCTCGGCACCGCGCGGGAGCACCACGACGGGGCACTTGGACGCCGCGATCACGCGCCGCGAGACGCTGCCGAGCATCACGGCACGGCGCGGCGCGCGGGCACGCGAGCCCATCACGAGCAGGTCGAGGGTGGAGGTGAAGCCGAGCAGCGACTCGGCGGGGTCGCCGTAGACGAGCTCGACCTCGGAGTCGAGCTGGGCGCCCGCCTCGGCGAGCGCCGCGTCGACCGCGGCACGGGCGGCCACGTGGTGCTGCGACGCCATCTCCTCGGGGAGCTGCTGCATCGCCCGCGCGCCCTCGCGATTGGGGCCGAGCGTGCCGATCTCCTCATGCAGGACGGTGATGACGCGCAGCGCGGCGCCCGACGCGTGCGCGAGCACCACAGCGGAGCGGAGCGCCTCCTGTCCCTCGGCGGGCGTGTAGGCGACGCCGACGCTGCGCAGCTCGCCGCCGTCGAACCCGTGCGGGACGACGGCGACCGGGCAGCGGGCGTTGTGGATCACGCGGTCGGCGGTGCTGCCGATGATCGCCCGCCCGACCGCGCCGCGCGACGTCGCGCCGACCACGCCCAGGCCGGCGTCCGCTTCTTCGAGCGCGCCGGTCAGGCTGCGCGCGGCGTTGTGCGACTCGAGAGGCAGCAGCTCCGACTGAACGCCGGGTTCGTCCGCGAGCCACGTCCGCACGCGTTCGAGGCCGTCGCCCGCCTCTCGCTGTCCGCGGTGCACGACGGCGACGATCAGCGGGGCGCCGGTGTACCGGGCCGCCGCGATGCCGAACTGCACGGGCGCGTCGTCGGCGCCGTCTGGGTCGCAGCCAACCACGATCGGAGCGCTCATCACACCGGATCATCTGCCCTCGGCGGCGAGGGCGCGTCACCCGAAGCGGGTGATACCGCGCGGCGCGGCTAGCCCTCGACGAGCGTGATCTTCGCGCCGCCCTGGAAACCCCATCGTCAGTTCGCGACGACGTGGGCAGCTTCGCGGTCGACATTGATCCTCTGCGCCGGGGAAGTCCCAGGACGCACTGGACAATGCACTTGGTACCGCGGCGGTACTACGGGCTCCGATAATCCCGTGTGGGCGAGCGTCGCGTCTCGGGTGGAAGCCAGCGATCCGGATCGAGCCGGTCAGATCGATCGGACGATGAGCTCGAATGCGAGCACCGCAAACGTAAGCAGCGCAAACGTCGTCGCCGCCAGCCCGAAGGTGGCGCGCCGGACGAAACGCCGCAGCGGCCCTGTCGCAGCCAGGCGGGCGGCTCGGGCGCGCTCCCACAGCGGGGTGCCCCGCTCGCCCAGCACTGCCGCCAGGACGCGGCGCTCCCATACGAGGATCATTTGCGAGGCCTCGCGTCGCGCGCGAGCCCGGTACCAGGGCAGTCGCGCTCGCCGGCACCGCCAGTACGCCAACGACTCCGCGCCGTCGCATAGGGAGGGCGGGGCCTGCAAGCGGGCCAGCAAGTCGTCGTCGTGAGACAAGGACCCCGTGTGCATCGCGGCCATACTGGCATGGCCGCCGAGAAAAGATCGTGGTCGCTCCCACGACGCCGGTTGCGCCTCCTCGCGGCAAGCTCGTCCTCCACATGGCCAAGGCCCCGCGAGTCGCGGGACCATCAACAAGGAGGCTCGCAGTGATTCGCAGGTTCAGGCACACGCGGCGCCGAGCGGTTGCCGCCGTACTCTCCACGGGCGTTCTCGCCCTCGCAGCCCCGACCGCGGTCGGGGCGACGTCCGACGACCTGCGCTCGCCGGATGCCCGCGACGCCGCTGTGGCGGCGCAGCAGCAGGCCCAGACGGCCGGCGACCTGCGCTCGCCGGATGCGCGGGACGCCGCTCTGGCGGGGCAGCAGCAGCCGCAGTCGGAAGTCGGCCATAGCGATCTGCGCTCACCCGATGCGCGGGACGCTGCACTGGGGACCACGACGGGCTCCGAGGCGGCATCCGACCTGGCTCCCGTCGCGACGCCCACAGTGATCACGGTCGAGGAGCGTGGCAGCCAGACGCTCGCGATCGTGTTCTCGGCGATCGCCCTCGTTCTCGCGCTCCTGGCTATCGGCTTCACTGCCTTGGCGCGGCGACCTCGCCCCCGCTGGTCGGCTCCCTAGCCAACCATCCCTAGCCAACCATCCTCCTCCAACCATCGGGCGGGCGTCGAGCGATCGGCGCCCGCTCAGGTTGCGGCGCGCTATCCACCTGTCAATGCGCGACGAGAACACCCGGAAGCTCGTCTCGCGACTGGATGCCGAGCTTCTGGTAGGTGTGGGTCAGGTGCGTTTCGACCGTCCGCAGGCTGACGAAGAGTGCCTGGGCGATCTCGCGGTTGGTTCGCCCGTCCGCTGCCAGTTGCGCAGTTCGCAGCTCGCTTGCCGTGAGAGCGTCGCGGCCGCGGAGCGCATCGCGCCGCGGCCTTGCCCCGGCTGTGACGAGCTCTTCCCGCGCCCGCGCAGCGAGCGCGCTCGCGCCGCACCCGTGCGCAAGGCTAAGGCCTTCGCGCAACGACACGATGGCGTCCGGTCGCCGCCCGGCCCTCCGAAGGGCGGCGCCGAGGTCGACCAGGGCACGGGCGTGCTCCAGGACAGCGCCTGAGCCGCGCAGCACCGCGACCGCCTCCTGGAGGAGGACGAGGTCGGCGGCCCCGGGCTCGACCAGCCCTCGAACGCGCAGCGAGATGCCGAGAGGCCCACGAGCCTCGAACGACCGGGTCAGGCGGAACTCCTGGTCCGCGAGCCGGCAGGCCTCCTCGCCCTCGCCGGCGGCGGCGAGCGCGAGCGCGTGCTTAGATCGCCATGGCCACAGCTGCGGCGGGAAGGCTCCCGCCTCCAGCTCCGCGGCGGCGGCTCGCATGTCGGCGAGCCCGGCATCAACGTCCCCAAGCGCGAGGTCCAGCCGGCCACGGCCGTGACGTAGGAGCAGGAGCGGCAACAGCGGACTTTCGTCGCTGGCGAGGCCGCTCTCCGCAATCGCTTGCGCGCCATCCTCCGGCCGGCCTCGCTCGAGCAGGATCTCGACTAAGAACAGCAGCGCGTAGACGCTGGCCGCCCACAGGCTTGGCGAGATGCGGAGCGCCTGCCGTGCATCCGCCTCCGCGTCGGCGAGCTGCCCGGTGCGATAACGCAGCAGCGCCCGAAAGGCGAAGCCCAGCGCCAACCCGACGGTCGAGCCTTGAGTGCGCGCCTCGGAGAGCGCCGACTCGAGCACATGGTCAGCCTGATCGAACGCGTCCGCCAGGATGAGCGCGGTTGCGGCGTACCAGAACGCGGGTGCTTCCACGCCGGCAGCGGCAAGCAGCCGCCCGTCGCCGAGCGCCCGCTCGCCGCACTCGATCGCTTCAGAGGCTTTGCTGTCGGGGAACCCGGGTTCGAGTGCTACGGCCGACAGCGCGACACGCTCACCGAAAGTGCGTCCCTCGAGGCGGGCCGCTCGGAGGGCCTGTATGCGCTCCAGCGCCGCTTCCCGCATCGCGGGATGCAGGCGGCGGGCACCGATGATGTCCGCCTCGAGCTCGAGACGCAGCTCCCGATCGCCCTCCACCAGCTCGGCGGAGGCTCGCTCCAGCAAGTCGACGGCCTCGGTCATGTGCCCGCTGTGCATGAGCGGAACAGCGAGCTCCCGCGCGATCTCGGCGCGCTCGCTCGGCTGCGGACTCAAGGTGAGCGCCTCCTGGAGATGCTCGACCGCGGCAGGCCTCTGAAGCGAGCCCGCGGCGGCCCCGAGCTCGCGCAGGATCGCTACGCGGGCGCGAGCCGGAGGCGGCTCCGCGAGCGCCCGGGTGAGAAATTGGACCGCTGACTCGGGTGCGCCCGCATCCAACGCGACCGTCGCGGCGGAGCGGAGGATGCCGACGACCGCCGGATCGCCGCTTGGCGCGACCGGGAGCAGATGGACTGCGATTTCATCGACCGGCGCCTCGGCATCGTCGAGGAGCCCCGCCACCCGCGCGTGCCAGCGCACCCTCTGGTGACTCGGTATCTCGTCGTAGACGGCGGTGCGAACTATCGGGTGCACGAACTCCAACGGCTCGCTCTCGCCGATCACGCCCTGCGCGGCGAGCGCGTCGGCCGCCGCGATCGCTGCGTCGTCGCCCAGGCCGGCGACCGCGGCGGCGTCGCCAAGCGAGCAGGACGAACCGAACACGCCGATGGCCGCTGCGAGCTCCCGTGCGGCGGCCGGTAGGCGTGCGAGCCGGGCCAGAGTCGCGCGGGAGATCGCGTCCGAGTGGATCTCGGTGACCGCGTCCGCGGTCTCGTGGTCGCAAAGCTCCCCACGGTCGCGGAGCTCCACGATGAGGGACCGCAGCAGGAATGGATTGCCCCCGGTCGCCTCGTGGCAGGACTCGCAGAGGTCGTGGCTCGCGTCCGCGCCGAGCGTGGCACGCACCAGCATCCCGGTGGCTTCGCGACTGAGCGCGGAGGGTTGGATGACGCGCGCCGCGCGCGCGATCGCGGACATCGGCCCCGAGGGCGTACCGGGCTCTCCCGGGCGGACGGTCGTCACGAGGAGCACAGGCAGTCCCTCCAGCCGCACTGCCAGATATGCGAGCCAGCGCAGCGATGGCTTGTCGGCCCAATGGGCGTCGTCTACCGCCAGTAGGACGGGCTGCGTGGCGGCCAGGTTCGCGGTGAGCCAGTACAGCCCGTGCAGCGCCGCCCCAAGGGCGTCAGTGCGGCGCGGAGCGGTGTGCGCACCGTCGACCCGGAGTGCGATGCCGGCAAGCCCGGCCGCCTCGGCGAGCAGCATCCGCCGCTCGGACCTGGACGCCATCGCGAGCACCGGCTCGAAGAGGCCGCGGACGACTCCCCATGGCAGGTTGCTCTCGAGCTCGCCGCAGCGAGTCGTGAGGGTGGCCATGCCTTCCTTCTGAGCCTGCTCAACGGTGGCCCTGAGGAGCGCCGTCTTGCCGATCCCAGCCGGTCCCTGGAGCAGAACGGTGCATCCCTCGCCGGCTGCGGCCGTACCAACGCACTCGCGGATCTCGGCCAGGTCGGGTTCGCGCTCGAGCAGAGAGGACCCCACCTCAGCATCCGTGCTCTTGGTTGGAATCCTCAACTCCCCTCACCCGGGTCGGAGCCGGAAAGCGACAGCCTGAAGCGCGAGCAGCTCGGAATCGCGCCCTGAGGCCGAGCGCCCGTCCCCAGTCTGGGGTAGGCTCATCCGCCTGTAAGGAGCCATAGCACGGATTTGTGGCTAAAAGCTCCGGTGATCCTACAAATGGGGTATTCGGGCCGGTGTTGTTGCAAACCGGTTGCAGCGAATCCACCATGGCGCGATATGCGCAGCATCCACTTCAGGGTGTCGGACGGCATGCACGTCAAGATCCAGCAAGGATCTGAAGACGTAGGTGGCTCAGTCGCACACTTCTGTCGCGAGGCCGCCATCGCGCGTGCCGTCCTGTGTGACGCGCGTCGTGGCTTCAACTGGACTGACCCCCGCGGTCTGGCAGCGGATCATGGAGCAGGTTCGAGAGATTGACGACCATGACACGCGGCTGCGCGCCGAGCTGGCACGGGAGAGGCGGCTCGAAAAGGAGCAGCCGGAAGAACCCTAAGAGTCGGGGCGACTGGATTTGAACCAGCGACCTTTCGGCCCCCAGCCGAATGCGCTACCAAGCTACGCCACGCCCCGTTCGAGGGTCACGATACCGTGCCCGAATGCGAAGCGTCCGGTTCGGCGCCAAGTCGACGCTCGCCTTTACCGCCCTGTTACCGCCCCGTCGCCGTTTGGCAACCGCCCGCCCGCAAGCTGGCCTCCAATCGGTCAACGGGGCAGCCGCTTGAGGGCGGACGTCCCTCACCACAGGAGGGCGTCATGGGACAGTCGATCCCCGTGCAGCACCCGGAACTCGTCACTCTGGCCGTGGCGCGCGCCAAGGAGGGCGATACGAGCGCACTTCACTTCCTCTACGTCCGATTTGCTGACGATGTCTGCGCTTACGTGAACAGCATCGTGAGCGACCTGGACGGGTCCAGGGACATCACCCAGAAGGTCTTCGGAAACCTGATAACTGCGATCCAGAGCTATGAGCCGCGCGAGGTTCCCTTCGCAGCATGGATCCTCCGCGTCGCGCGCAACGCTGCGCTGGATCACCTAATCGCTCGTGACGACGCGCAACTACGGCAGGTTCTGCTCTGCCTCCAGGATCGCCGCCTGCCACTTCCCAGCTCTATTTCATCCCAACGGGATGAAGAGGACGTCCGCCCGCACGCCTAGGGTCGCAATCGCTGCGGACTGCAGCGTTGGACAAACCAGGAGGTACGTGATGAGAGGTGCTGGTCGAGCGGCATTCGCAGGGGTCCTGCTGTTGCTCGCGGGAACGATCAACATCATCTATGGCATCGGCGCGTTGGACAACGCGAACATCTACGCGAACGACACGAGGTACATCTTCACCAACCTCAACACCATGGGCTGGGTACTGATCGTGCTCGGCGTGATTCAGCTCACCGGCGGTTTCTCGTTGCTCTCGGGCAACACATACGGCCGGGTGATCGGCATCGTCGGCGCCAGCCTCGGTGCGATCGGGGCTCTGCTGTCGATCGGCGGCGCCAACCCGTGGTGGTCGCTCGCCGTGTTCGCCCTTTGCGTCTACATCATTCAGGGCATCCTCGTGTTCGGAGAGGACGAGCGCGCGCCGGCAGTCTGAGCGCACGACGCGGCGGCGCGGTCGGCGGTTTGCAGTCCGCCATGACCCGCCGCCGCGCCGAGGCGGTGAGGACGTTTAGCCATGGCGGGTGACGATTCCCCCGAACCCCACCGGCGAAGGCGCGTGAATCGCGAGCAGGCCGTGCGGACGCTGACGTTCTGGCTGCGGCCGGAGTTCGTGCTCCGCGTCGTCAACCGGTTTCAGAAGGTGGCGGGCTTCGACCGCTCGATCGCGCTCGCCTCGGGAGCGCTCACGGCGCTCATCCCGCTCACGATCGTCGCGAGCGCCTTCTCGTCGGCACTCGGAGGCAAGGGCACCGCCGAGCGCATCATCGACCGCTACGACCTGACGGGAGGCGGCGCCGAGGCGGTCAACGACATCTTCGCGCCGGCGTCGGGCACCGACACGAGCCTTAGCATCATCGGCTTCCTTTTCCTCTTGGTCACGGTCCTGAGCTTCTCCCGCGCGGTGCAGCGCCTGATCGAGCAGACCTGGGAGCTCGACCCGCTAAGCGTCCGCAACACGTTCAACGGGCTGCTCTGGATCGGCGGGCTGTCGCTGTACGCCGCGGTCAGCTCCGTCCTCCAGCTCGCGCTGGGGCGGAGCAACGTCGACCTCGCCGCGGCGCTACTCGCCCTGCCGCTGTCAGCGGTCTTCCTGATCTGGAGCGGCTGGGTGCTCAGCGCCAAGCGGATCGGGCGCCAGGATCTCCTGCCGTTCGGCATCGTCGGAGCGGCCCTGCTCTCGCTGTACTCCGTGGGCGCGGCGGTGTACGTGCCGCACCTCTTTAGCACGTACGCGACCCGCTACGGAGTGATCGGCGCCGTCTTCGCCATCATCTCGGCACTGTTCTGCGTGATGGTGGTGGTGGTCGGCTCTGCGGTCGCCGGCCGCGAGGTCCACGATGAGCTCGACCGTATCCGGCGGGGCGAACGGCCCGCCGAGGACGAGGTCCAGCGCCAGTGGGATCAGGTCATCGGCGATGCGCGCTCGCGGTGGGACACGCTGCGGGCGCAGATCCAGGAGCGGCGGCAACGGCGGCGCGGGGACTGAGTTAGCCGGACGGCGCCGGCTGGGCTCGAGCCGCGCCGCCGCTACGGGCCTGCAGCTCGTTGGCGATGTGCACGGCGGCGGAGGTGAGCGGGGCGGCGAGCGTCAGGCCGACCATTCCGAAGAGGGCGCCGGCGCCGATCGTGACGACGAGCACGACGAGCGGGTTGAGGCTGAGGGTGGCGCCCATCACGAATGGCTGGATCATCTGTTGGAGGATCCCGTTCGCGAGTAGACAGACGATCGCCATGATCGCGGCGTCGGGTGTGCTGCCGGCGCCGAGCGCGATCATCACCGCGAAGCCGCCGGCGACCCAGGCGCCGACGAACGGCACGTAGGCGCCTACGAACGTGACGACCGCGATCGTGCCGGCGAGCGGCACGCCGAGGATCAGCGCGGTGCCGCCGATCACGACGGCGTTGAAGGCGGCGATGATCGTCACGGCGAGGAAGTAGCTGCGCAGCGACTGGGCGATGCTGTCCGTGACGACGGCGGCGTCCGCTTGGGGGATGCCCAGGTGGCGGTTGATGAACGCGCGCATTACCGGCCCGTCTTTGAGCACGAACAGCGTGCTGAGCACCGCGAACGCGAGGAAGAACAGCAGCGACTTGAGGCCCTCGATGCCCGCCGCGACCCCGCTCAGCAGCGTCGTGCGGACCTCGGGGGCGGTCTCCTGCACGTCCTCAGTGGCTTTCTGCGCGTTGTCCACACCGGCGTCGCCCAGCCAGCCCTGGATCTTGGCCAGCGCCTGGTTCGCCTTCGCCGAGATGTCGCCCGACTGGGCGGATATGCCGCCGAAGACGAGGCAGAAGATCAGCACCCCGATTGCAACGAGGGCGACCAGGACGAGGATCGCGCCCCAGATTCGCGGAACGCTGTGGCGCTCGAGCCAGCCGACCGCGGGTCCGGCGACCGCGCCGAGCACCGTGGCGAGGATGACCGGCATGACGATCGTCGACGTCTCAGCGAGCAGCCAGATCAGCCCGACGATGACCAGCACGAAGCCAACCAGCAGCCACGACGAGAACCCCAGATTCCGGAGCCACGCAGGCGATGAAAATTGGACGTTGCGCTCGGACGCCATAGGTCGGGATTCGCCGCAGCATCGCGCAGACCTGTGGCGCGGTGGTGTCGGATCACCCGCTTGGGGTGATGCAGCAGCACCCCTGACGCGGTTAGGTGCGGGTATGAGAGCCATCTGCAGCGTCCTGGCCGTTGTGATGCTCGTGTTCGCGCTGGGCGCGTGCGGCGAATCCGATGAGGAGAAGGCCCAGAACGAGGTCTGCGACGCCAAAGCCGACATCGCCCAGCAGGTCGACGAGCTCACTAGCCTGAACTCGACGACGGTCACGGCGGATGGAGTGACGTCGAGCCTCGACGCGATCAAGGACGACCTCAACGACATCTCCGACTCACAGTCGGACCTCAGCAGCGACCGGCGCAGTGAGGCCGAGGCCGCCACCAAGGCTTTCACCAGCTCGGTCCAGGAAACCGCGAGTCAGCTAGGCAGCTCGCTCTCGGCCGCGGATGCGAAGGCGCAGATCCTCACTGCGATCGACCAGCTCGCGGCGTCCTACCAGACGGCGTTCGCGCCACTCAACTGCAACTGAAAGGAATATAGAAATGGCAGATCGACCGGTATTTCTTTACGCCGCCGTCTACGACGAGATCGCTGACGCCGAGGCTGACTACGAGGCCGTGTTCGCCCTCCACGACGCCGGGGCGATCGGGACCTTCGACTCCGCGGTGGTCCGAAAGGAAGACGACGGCAAGGTCCGGGTGACGAAGACCGAGAAGCCCACGCAGCACGGCGCCTGGACCGGGGCCGGGGTCGGCGCGGTGGTCGGGCTGATCTTCCCGCCTGCGATCCTCGGCGCCGCGATCGTAGGCGCCGGCGCCGGTGGCCTGACCGGGCACCTCAGGAAGGGCATCTCGCGTGGCGATCTCAAGGACCTCGGCGACGAGCTCGACGCGGGCAGTGCCGCTGTGATCGTGCTCGGCGAGTCGAGGATCGAGGAGCAGCTCGAGGCGGCGCTCACGCGCTCCAACAAGCTGATCGAGAAGCAGATCGATGCCGACGCCGACGAGCTGGAGCGCGAGATCGACGCGGCGGCAAAAGAGGGCGCGACTAGTTAGGGCTGCCGCATGGTCCCGCTCCCCCGTGCGGCCGGGGAGCTCGGGCGGGCCCTCGCAGCGGTCTGGCGCGATCCGGAGACCAAGGCGCTGCCCGTCGTGGCGGGCGCCTTGGTCCTTACCGGGACGCTCTTCTACTGGCGCTTCGAGGACTGAAGCATCATCGAGGCCCTCTACTTCTGTGTCGTGACGCTCACGACCGTCGGCTACGGAGACCTGACTCCGCCCACCGCGGGAACCCAGATCTTCACAATCGTCTACATCCTCACGGGATTCGGCGTGCTCGTCGCCCTACTGACCTCGGTCGCGGAGCAATACCTCAGTCTGAAGCGCGAGGGTGGCCGGGCGCGACCACGTATACGGGGCCGTCGACACCGCGAGCCACCCGCTGAGGACGGACCTCAGTAGAGCTGGCCGAGGGCGTGTGACCGTCACCAGGCAGGAGTCATTGCGAGCGGGCCGAAATACGGGACCCCTGACGTTCTGCTCTCGGAGGCACGCACCATGTCCACGAACGCTGCCGACAACCTGCGTCCCGTCACAACGTTCTGGTGGCTGTTCATGCTGTTCGGCGTCGTCACCCTAGGTGTGGGCGTGTTCTTCGTCGTCTCACCGCATGAGACGCTCAGCACGTTCACGGTCATCGCCGGCATCTTTCTACTGATCGACGGCGTGCTGGCGATCTTGGCCTCTATCTTCAGCAAGGGCGATGGCCGCGGCCTGCTCGCGCTCGTCGGCGTGCTCAGCGTGATCGCCGGCCTCGTACTGATCAAGAAGCCCTTCGACACGCTCGTGGTGTTCACGCTGATCTTCGGCGTCTGGTTCGTCGTCGCCGGCATCGTGCGCTTCGTGACCGCATTCGCATCGCCCGAGGGGCGCGGCGGGAACATTGTCATCGCGATCCTCGACGTAGTCGCGGGCATCGTGATCCTGTCCTGGCCGGATCTCGGCCTGTCGACGCTCGCCGTGATCATCGGCATCGTCCTGATCTTGCGCGGAATCGGCGTCATCGTCGCCGGCTGGCAACTGCGCAAGCTGAACGACGATCCGCCGGCCAGCCAGACCGCGCCCGCGCTGATCTAAGACGGCCCTGGACCACGGCCGCGCCGCCCCGCTCTCGCTTAGGTCTGCGCCACGACGAGCACGATCGTTGCGAGCGCGAGCAGTATGCCGCCGCCCGTGAACACCGCCACGAGCCCGAAGCCGACCGGGCGATGCGTATCGCCATGAAGGGAGGCCTCTAGATCGCGCTGCCGCCAGGCGCCCATGACCAGCAGCCCGATCGCGAGGCCGGCGTAAGAGCAGCCGAGAACCACATACGGCCACGCAGCAACGTGGAGCAGCTCCGGTGCGAAGCGACCCACGGCGAGCGCGCCTGCGGTAGCCGCAAGCGCGGTCCGCCACCAAGCGAGCCACGTGCGCTCGGCGGCCATCGACGAACGCCGCATCTGGTCCACGTCGGGTGCTGTCGGCGCTCCGGTCGCCTGATCTGGCTCAATCACGTCTCGATCTTCCCAGCATCGGCCGGCGAAGAACGTGCGTCATCTCGCCGGGCGTCCGCGCGTGCGCTCGTCGCTGCCGTGCCTCAGGTGGCCGCGCGTGTTTCATGTGGCGCTCACGCGCGCCGAGTGCGGCTCAGCATCATGCCGGATGTGCGCCTGGGCGGGTCGGGGCGTACTGTCACCGCCATGAGCGAATTTCGGGTGGTGGTGTGCGGCGGCGGCATCGCCGCTGTCGAAGGCTTGCTGCGGCTACGCCGGCTCCTGGGCAGCTCCGTCGACATCGACGTCGTCGCCCCGAACGATGAGCTGGTCATGCGGCCGCTTGCGGTTCGCCAGCCATTCGCGTTCGGGCCCCCGAGCCGGTACGAGCTCGGGCGGATCATGGCCGACAACGACGCGAACTGGCTCAAGGACACGATCGCCTGGGTGGACCGCGAAGCGCAGGTCGTGCACACCGACGGCGGGGAGAACCTTCGCTACGACGCGCTCTTGATTGCGGTGGGCGGGCGCCAAATCGAAGCGTTCGAGCACGTGCGCACGTTCCGCGACGCGGAAGCCGACGAGACGTATCAGGGTGTCATCCAGGACGTCGAGGAGGGCTACTCGAAAAGCATCGCCTTTCTGCTTCCTGACGGGCCTGTGTGGCCGCTTCCGCTCTACGAGCTCGCGCTGATGACCGCAGAGCGCGCGTACAGCATGGGCATCGACGAGCTTGAGCTGTCTCTTGTGACCCCGGAGGTGAGCCCGATGGCGATCTTTGGGCGTGCCGCCAGTGACGCGGTGGCCGGCTTGCTCGAGCGCGCCGGGATCAGCGTCTACTTGTCGGCGGTGGCGCAGGTCCCCGCTACCGGGCACGTGATCGTGCAGCCCCAGGGGGTCGAGCTGCGCCCGGGCAGGATGATCGCGACGCCTCGCATCGCCGGCCCTGGGATTCGGGGCCTGGCGGGCGGCGGCGCGCACGGGTTCATCCCGATCGACTCGGCCTGCCGGGTGCCCGGCGCGGACGGGCGCGTTCACGCGGCCGGCGACGCCGCCGCCTATCCGATCAAGCACGGGGGACTCGGAGCCCAGATGGCCGACACCGCAGCAGCGTCGATCGCGGAGCTGGCCGGAGCAGAGGTCGATGTCAAGCCATTCCTGCCGATCATCCGGGCCAAGCTGCTGAGCGGCGGGGCGCCGCTCTACATCAGTGCACGCCTCATCGGCCCGCGCGGCTTCGACTCCGAGGTGTACGACACGCCGCCGTGGCCGGAGGACGAGAAGGTGGTCGCCGAAGAACTCGGCCCCTACCTTGCCGGGGTTGAAGCGGGGGATGAGACAGCTATCTAATGACGTGAAGGTGCAATCCGCTGTGATCCCTTCCTGGTTCCACTCCGAGAGGCAGTAACGCAAGGTGCCGTCGTGCTCGTCCCGGAGTTCGATCGTCTTCGGCGGCCGCCCCTCCACCGGCTCCACCTCGACGGATTTGCCTCTAAACGGTCCGTTGGTTAAGAGCGCCTGCACGAGTCTTCGGCGAGCAGTTCGAACGGCCCCGCGTTAAGTCCGCGATAGCCGTCGTCGTCAACCCACCGAAGCCAAGCATCGCGCGCCGCGACTTCCTGGTCTGCGGCATGGAGGCCAACCGCTGCGAGCAGGCGGCCAGATCTGTCGGCCGCAGCGTCATAGCGGTCGCGTGACCGGTGCTGGTCGGCCAGTGCTGCGCCCAGCAGCCGCTCCGCGCGGGCATGTTCCTTGCCCCCTGTCGCCATCGGTTCCTCCAGGTCCTCGTCGCGGGTGTAGAGAGGACCCGCATCGCCGTGGCTGCTGACTTTGCGCGCAGCCAATTTCCGTCGAGCGGTGATGGTCCGCCCGACTCGGCGGTTGGCGTCGGCGCGGTGCAGCCCGCCTCGCCGTCGCAGCGCAAGGTCGGCGGTGTCGTGGGATCTCCTGATTGCCATGGTTCAGCCTTCCGGTCCCTCTGTCGGGTCTGCGCGGAAAGGAAGAGGGCTAGACCCCCCAGGCGTTAGGCATATAGACGAAGCCACCGGGCCGGTGGGGTAACGTCGTAGAGGCACAACACCGGCCCCGCAGTCAAAACCAGTAACCCCCGCCTCCCGCCTCGTGGCGCTGATCGCGCCGTTGGTGGCATTCGGGCTTGGGCTGAGCGTTCTGGCCGCAGGACCAGCCGCCTTTGACTGTACTCCGATTAGGGGCCGTTGTTCGACGGCTTAACGTGGGGACGGCGCGCGAGCTGACTAGCGCTAGGGCCGGTGAGGGCTGCGACGCGAGAGCAGCGTCAGGCCGGCAGCCGTGACGAGGCCGAGCGTCGGCACCGCGCGGCGAGCCGCGGTCGGCGAGAGGACCAACTCGAACAGCGGGACGGGATCTCCGTGGCGCTCTTGGAGTGGCCCAAGCGGGCAATCTCCGTGATTCGCGGCAACGAGGGCGCCCTCGGTGACGAGCGCGGAAACGGCCAGCCGAAGCCAGCGATCGCGTCGACGCGTGAGGGCGCACCACCAGACGTAGACGATGGCGACGAGAAACGCGACGGTGATAGCACCGTGCGCAGCCCGAAAAGCCCACGCCGCTGGCGATAGTCGCTCAGTTGCAATGCTCATGAGGATGCCAAGGACGCCGTACGCGGGGACGATGACGCGATGAGGCAGGGAAGGGCACCTGGTGCGCGATCGCTGGTCGTTGGGAGTACGGTCGTTGCTGTCGTTGCTCTTCTGAGGACGAGCTACTTGCGGTGGGGCGCTACCGACGAGGAAGTGAACACGGCCCTCCCGGGCGACGAGCTTGTGCCCCACGCGGACCTGACGGTAACCCGGGCGGTCACGGTTCGCGCGTCCGCCGATGGTGTCTGGCTATGGATCGCACAGCTCGGACAGGGCCGCGGCGGTTTCTACAGCTACGACTTCCTTGAAAACCTCGTCGGCTGCGACATACACAGCGCCGACCGGATCGTTCCCGAATGGCAGCCCATCGACGAAGGCGACGAGGTCAGCCTTCATCCCGAGGTCGGCCTGAGCGTGGCCCTCGTGGAGCCTGGGCGATCGCTGGTCTTGCGCGGCGGCATTCCGTTGGGGCGAGTGCCGGCGCCCTACGAGTTCACCTGGGCCTTCGTCCTGCGAGATGAGCCGGGTGGAGGCTCTCGGCTCGTCGTGCGGGAGCGCTACGGGTACTCGCGTTGGTGGGCCCCCCTACTCGTAGAGCCGGTCGAGGTGATCAGCTTCGTCATGAGTCAGCGAATGCTGCGCGGGATTAAGGAGCGGGCGGAGCGTTCTGTGGTTCGGTCTCCCCACAGGACTGAGAGAACCGCGGTGCGCGGCGCGAGGCAGTAGCTGTCTGCAGCGTCTCAGCGAGTGCCCCGGCAATTCCTTCGTTGCCGTGGGCGTTACCTTGGGCGGTGAGCGGAGGCGTCGTAGTGGGCCGTATTCCGCTCTATCAGTGGAAGCGGGCGACGGGGATCGAACCCGTACTAAGAGCTTGGAAGGCTCTTGTGCAGCCATTACACCACGCCCGCGGAGCGACCTAGGCTAACCAACGCTTGGGGTTCTCGACCATCATCTGGTCGAGTTGCTCCTCGGTCATCCCGCGCTCCTTCAGCTCAGGGATGACCTGCTCGAAGAGGAAGGTCATCGACCAGTTGGGCGCCGCGGTTGGCTTCAACTGCTCCTCGACCGCTGCCGTGAAGTAGTCGAGTGTCGAGCACCAGTCCTGCGAGAGGAACATGCGATCGGAATGGCCCTTCTCGAGCAGGGCGAGCACGGTCGCCTGGCGCTGTTCGGTGGGTAGGTAGATGTCGAGCCCGTAGCGGTCCATGCCGATCCAGCAGCCGGTGTCGAGGAGGCGCTCGATGTAGTCGAGTTCGTCGGTGTCGCCGGTGTGCGCCACCTGCACCTTCGCGGGGTCGACCCCCTCCTCCTCGAAGAGGCGCATCTGCGTGAGTCCCGTTTCGCTCTTGGGGTGCGAGTGGGCCATGATCGGCCGGCCGGTCTGCTTCGAGGCTCGCGCTGCGGCGCGGTGGACCTTCTCGACACCGGGCGTGACGCCCGCCTCGTCCGCCGCGCACTTGACGAAGGCGGCCTTGATGTCGGTGCCCTGGATGCCGTTCTCGATGTCATGGACAAAGATCTCGGCGAGCTCGTCCTCGCTGCGATTCATGAGCGCCTGCGGAAGGTGGTCATAGGTGTAGACGCCGGTTGCGAGGATCACGCTGCACGCCGCTCTCGTCGGCCACGCGCTTGCTGAACCGAGCATCGCGGTGCAGGAACATCGCGCTCGGCTCGACGACCGTCCTGACGCCGTGTCCCTTGACCGCGTTGGCGTCGGACAGCGCGGCCTCCCACTCGGCCTGCTCGTCGTAGAGGTGTGGGAACTGGAAGCGGGTGGCCTCGTCGGTCACGCGGAAGTGCTCGTGGATGAGCGTGAGCCCGAGCTCCTCGACATCGATGGGACCGTTGACGCTCTCGACTGTGGCCACGGCCGGAGAGCCTACGCGTAGCGGGGGTGATCCGCGCGCGACTCTTCACGAGCGTCGATCATCATCCCCACGAAGACGCCGACCGCCGTCACGATCAGCGCGATGATCAACCGGATCACGATGGTGCCGTCGAGCCCGTGGAGGAAGACCGCCCCGAGCGCTAGCGCGATCGGGAAGAGAATCGGAAGCCACTTCCAATGGGTCGGCGCGGCATAGCCAAAGCCAATGCCGGCGAGGAAGAAGAGCACGTAGGCGGTGATCCCCACGGGCGGATCATTCCCCGCCGAGCGCGTCTTCGAATCACCACAACTTAGGCGGGGGACCGAGGAATCGAACCTCGAGCCACGGTTTTGGAGACCGCGATGTTGACCGTTACACCAGTCCCCCGGCGGAAGTTGAGGGTAGCGCGGTGCGCGGATTGTCTTGTCCGGGCTGGGTGCGAACATGCGTTCGTATGCGCAGTCTCAGCGAACGACTCGAGGTCGACAAACTGATCGCGAGCGGTGCGAGCGATTACGCGATCGCAGCGATCACCGGCATTCCTCGAGGCACGGTCGCAAACTGGCGTCGCCACCCTGACCGCGGACCTCGCGAGGCTGAGCCGCCCGAGAGATGGCGGCCATCCGACCAGGCGGCCTACGCCTATCTCCTCGGCCTCTACCTGGGCGACGGTTGCCTCGCCCCGGCAGGTTCACCGCTCATGATCGCCCTCGACGCGCGCTACCCAGGCATCGTCGACTCCTCGCAGGCCGCAATCGAACGCGTCGTGTCGGGGATCTCGGTTCATCGTTACCACCCGAAACAGAATCTCGTGAGGGTCGTCGCCTCGACCCCCTTGTGGCCGCGAATCTTCCCGCAGCACGGTCCAGGCAGGAAGCACATGCGGAGGATCGAACTCGTCGACTGGCAGATCGACGTCACGCATGCGTATCCACAAGACCTGCTCCGCGGACTGATCCACTCCGATGGGTGCAGAACGACAAACCGGTTCAAGGTCGAGCTGCCCAGCGGTCGCGTCGGCGAGTACGAGTATCCCCGCTACTTCTTCTCGAACCTCTCCCACGACATCCGGCGGATCTTCTGCGATCACTGCGAGCTGCTCGGGATTCGGTGGACACAGTCGAATCCTCGGAACATCTCGATCTCGCATCGAAAGTCGGTCGCTCGACTCGACGACTTCATCGGACCGAAGTGGTGAGCGGTATACAGGGCGCCTGTGACTCGTCTTGCCACTGA
>CAWDLE010000034.1:0-18409 GCA_963803085.1 uncultured Thermoleophilaceae bacterium
AAATAGCGCGGGCGATCCCCGTCTGGGGGAGCGAAGATCCGGGTTTCCTGCTTATCCTCGTGGCGCAGATGGCGAAGGACACAGAGAAGCTCATCCGGCAGTTGTCACTGATCTCGTTCCTGATGGCGGAGCGCAGGCCGGTTTCCGCGCTCGAGATCAAGCAGGACGTGGAGGGCTACTCGCAGATGAACGACGAGGCCTTCGCGCGGCGCTTCTACGCCGACCGCGCGGAGCTCGAGTCGCTCGGCATCCACCTGAAGGTCGACAAGCCGGCCGAGGGCTACTACGAGGCGGAGAACTACTCGCTGCCGCCCGAGAACTTCTACCTCCCCGCGATCGAGTTCACCGACAAGGAGCTGGGCGCGCTGCGGACCTCGCTGTCGCTGCTCGACGGCGAGTTCGCCTACGCCGAGCCGCTGCGGCTCGCGCTTCAGCAGCTGTCCTGGGGCAAGCCCTCTCCGCTCGACGCGCCAGAGCAGCGCAGCGTCGCGCTCGCCGTTACGGCGGACGCGGGCGGGCGGGAGCTCTCGCAGCGGCTTTCCAAGGTCGAGACCGCGATCTTCCGCCGCAAGACGATCGTCTTCGACTACTACACGATCGGCCGCGACGCCCAGGAGAAGCGCAAGGTGGACCCGTACCACCTGCTCTATCGCGGCGGGCAGTTCTACCTGATCGGCTACTCGCACGAGCGCGACGACGTGCGCGTGTTCCGGGTGTCCCGGATCCGCGGCAAGGTCGGCTACTCGTCGAAGGCGGAGCACGACTTCAACCGGCCTGAGGAGTTCGACCCCCGTGTGTACGCCACGCGCACCGACTGGCAGCTCGGGGATCCCGTGGGGCGCGCCCGCATCTGGCTCTCGGATCGCATCGACTGGCTCGCCCTGCGCCATTTCGGCCATGCCGGCGACGTGCAGGACGCCGACGGCGGCGTGATCTTCGAGACCGAGTACGCGAACTCGCGGCAGATGGTCTCCTGGGTGCTTGGCCTGGGCGAGCAGGCCCGCATCGAGGGCCCGGAGGAACTGGCCACGGAGGCGCGCGAACGACTCGACCTCGTGACAGAGCGCCACGGGGCCAAGCCGCCGGAGCTCGCCAAGCCCGCGCGCCGGCGCAAGCAGGTGGAGGCCGAGGACGACGACGAGGGGCGCGAGTCGCCGATCCGGCCGGAGCGCTTCGCGCGGCTCGTGACGCTCGCCGGCATCCTCATCGATGCCGCGCGCGAGGGCGAGAAACTCGACGTGGCGCCGCTCTGCGAGACGCTCCAGGTGACCGACACGGAGCTGCGCCAGGACATCGACGTGCTGAACGTCGTGAACTTCGGCGGCGGCTCCTACGTGCTCTACGCCGAGGTCCGGGGCGACCAGATCGAGGTGGACCCCGAGCCGTACGGCGACAACTTTGCCCGCCCCGCCCGGCTGCTGCCGCTCGAGGCGAAGGCGCTCGTGGCCGCGATCGACCTGATCGGGGAGCACCTGCCCGAGGGATCGCTCGCCTCCGCGCGCAAGAAGATCGTGGACGCGCTCGGCCAGGACCCGGCCGAGGACGGCCTCCAGATCACGACCGCGAAGGGCGACGACTCCGAGGTCGCGCGCGTGGTCTCCGGGGCGATCATCGCCCGGCGGCTCCTGAAGATCGAGTACTACAAGGAGAACGAGGACGAGTTCACCGAGCGGACGCTCGAGCCGTACAAGCTCGTGAACGGCCAGGAGGGCTGGTACATCCACGCGTGGGACCTGGAGAAGGAAGCTCCGCGCTCGTACCGGCTCGACCGCGTGCGCCAGGTGGACGTGCTCGACGACAGCTTCGAGCCGCGCCCGGGCGTGGAGCCCGACGTGCACGGGTGGCTGTCCACCGGCGAGGTCGACTCCGGCAGCACGGCGCGGATCTGGGTCTCACCCGAACGTGCCCGCTGGGTCCGCGAGGACCATCCCAGCGCCACCGAGCTGTCCGACGGCGCGGTGATCTTCGAGCGCACGTACGCGTCGTACGAGTGGCTGGCCCGCGAGATCCTGAAGGAGGCGGGCGACGCCGTGGTGCTGGAGCCCGAGGAGGCCCGGCGCGCGGTGCTGGAAGCCGCAGAGCATCTTGCCGTCACGGCGTAACCAGATCGAGATGTCCGACGAGGAGGTGGGCGCCTTCCTCGGCGAGATGATGGTGATGCAGTGCGCCACGAACGGGCCACGCGGGGTCCCGCACATGGTCCCGCTGTGGTTCGTCGGCGATGCCTCGGAACTGCGCGGCTGGACCTACGCAAAGTCGCAGAAGGCCCGCAACCTGGAGCGCGACCCACGCGCAACCGTCGGCCTCGAGGACGGGGTGCAGTACCACGAGCTGCGCGGCGTGACCTTCGAGTGCGACGTCCGGATCTCCCGTGATCCGGAGGACGTGGAGCGCTTCGGCCTCGAGCTGTTCTCGCGCTATGCGGGCGAGTTGAACGACGACATCCGCGCGATGGTCGCCGCGCAGGCGCAGAAGCGGGTGGGCCTGACGTTCGTTCCAACTCATACCGTGACTTGGGACCACCGTAAGCTGCACGGCGCGTACTGATGAAAGGGCTAATCCTCTCCGGCGGCAAGGGCACGCGCCTACGGCCGCTCACTCACACAAGCGCGAAGCAGCTCGTGCCGGTGGCCAACAAGCCCGTGCTCTTCTACGGGATCGAGGCGATGGCGGAGGCCGGCATCACCGAGGTGGGCATCATCATCGCCCCCGAGACCGGAGCCGAGGTTCGCGACGCCGCCGGTGACGGCTCCCGGTTCGGCGTACAGATCAGCTACATCGAGCAGGACGCACCGCGGGGCCTGGCGCATGCGGTCCTGACGGCGGAGGCGTTTCTCGGCGACTCGCCGTTCGTGATGTACCTCGGCGACAACCTGCTGCGCGACGGGATTCTCAAGCTGGTCGAGACCTTCAGGAGCGAGAAGCCCGATGCGCTGATCCTGCTCACGCACGTGCCTGACCCGGAGAACTACGGCGTGGCCGAGCTCGACGGCGGCAATCGGGTCTCGCGGCTGGTCGAAAAGCCGAAGGAGCCGAAGACCGACCTCGCGCTCGTGGGCGTCTACATGTTCACGACGTCGATCTTCGACGCGGCACGCTCCATCGAGCCGTCGTGGCGCGACGAGCTCGAGATCACCGACGCGATCCAGACCCTTGTGGACCGCGGTCTTCGGGTCGACCCGCACATCGTCGACGGGTGGTGGAAGGACACCGGACAGGTGCGCGACATGCTCGAGGCAAACCGCCTGATCCTCGATGACCTGGACGAGCGGATCGAAGGCGATCTGGTCGACTGCCAGGTGGAGGGCCGCGTCGTGATCGAGAAGGGCGCCCGCTTGGAGCGCTCGACCGTGCGCGGCCCGGCGATGATCGGGGCCGACTCGCAGCTCACGGATGCCTACATCGGGCCCTACACGGCGATCGGCGACAACGTGACGATCGAGAATGCTGAGCTGGAGCACTCGATCGTGATGTCGGGATCACACATCTCGAAGCTCGACTACCGCATCGAGGCCAGCCTCATCGGGAAGAACGTGACGATCGGCCGCGGCCCGCCGCTGCCGAAGGCCTACCGCTTCGTGGTCGGGGACAACGCCGACGTGCAGATTCTCTGACGGCCTATATGTCGCGCCGCGTCGTGAGAACGGCTGCCGCCATCGCCAGCACGGCTGTGTAGGCGGCCCAGACCGCCGCGGCCGCCGCGAACGGAAGCAGGTCGGCCCCGAAGTCCTCGCTGGTCCCGCCGCTCATCGCGGCCGTCAGGCCGCTCAGCGAGAAGCGGGCGTAGTCCTCGGCCAGCGCGGAGATGGCCGGATCGACGGCGAAGATGAACAGCAGCAGGAAAACGATCGCCGCGACCTGGTTTCGCATGAGCGAGCCGAGCGCCACCCCCAGGCCCGCCGCGAGGCCGGAGTAGAGGACGTTGCCGAACATGATGCCGAGCACGTCGCTCGTGTTCGGCACCGGCGCGTCAAAGCTCGCTAGCCACGGAAGCGCGACCGCCGCGGTGAGCGCTGACGCCGCGAGACCCACCGCGGCGCCACCGAGCGCGACCGCGACCGTCTGGGCGGTCACGGCGCGCAGCCGATTGGGCGTCACGAGGAGCGTGGAAGCGATGGTCCCGTGCCTGTACTCCCCCGCGCCGGCCACTGCGCCGAGCACCAGCATAAGCAGCCCGCTGAGGCTGGCGGTGCTCAGGAGCGAACGCACTGCGTCCTCGTCCGAGTGGAGCGCATCGTCGAGCGAGAGCGAAAGGACGACGATGAGGAGGATCAGCGCGAACGTCGAGCCGGCCAACGCCCAGAACGTGCGCGTGGTGCGCAGCTTCAGAACCTCAGCCGCGATCTTGGCGATCATCGCCCGGCCTCCGTGCCTCCGGTGAGCTCCAGGAACACGGCCTCGAGCGACTGGCGCGGCCGGTACAGCTCGAATACCGGGATGCCGTTATCGGCCGCGGTCATTCCAACTTCCTCGAGCGTCGCACCGCGTACCGACAGCCAGCCGCCGCCGGCCTCGGCGGGCTCCGCAAGCACGCCCTCACGCGCACCCAGGGCCGGTTGCAGGCGCTCAGGATCCGGGGTGCGGACCCAGACCGGAGCCTGGACACCCTGTGTGAGCTCGTCGAGCGAACCCTGGGCAACCAGCTTGCCGTGGCTGATCACCACAACCTCGTCGACCGTCTGGGCCATCTCCGCGAGCACGTGACTCGACACGAGCACGGTGCGGCCGCCGGACGCCTGCGCGCGCAGGAAGTCGCGCAGCCAGCGGATGCCCTGGGGATCGAGGCCGTTCGCGGGCTCGTCCAGTACGAGCCCGCGCGGATCGCCGAGAAGGGCGCCCGCGAGGCTGAGCCGCTGCCGCATGCCCAGCGAGTACGTCTTGACGCGCTTGTCGCCGGCGCCCTCGAGCTCCACGAGGCGAAGCACCTCCTCCACGCGGCTTCGGGGTCGTCCCGAGGCCGTGGCGATCACCCGCAGGTGATTGCGCCCCGTGCGGCCGGGATGGAACTGCGGCCCTTCGAGCACGGCTCCGACGGTGCCGATCGGGTCCTCGAGCTCGCGGTACGGGTGTTCCTCGACCGTGGCTGTCCCCGATGTGGGCAACGTCAGTCCGAGGACCATGCGCAGCGTGGTGGTCTTTCCGGCCCCGTTCGGCCCGAGGAACCCGAGCACTCGGCCGGGGGTGGCCTTGAAGCTGAGGCCGTCGACCGCGACGTTGGCCCCGAAGCGCTTGGTCAGGTCGCGAACCTCGAGCACAGGCGGGGACCATAGGGAAGGCGACCGGCAGTCAGCCGGCCATGCGCCACGAGCGCGCTTAGTTCGCGGCCCTCAGAGCGCCCGGCAGGTCCTGGGCGTGCGCGGCCTCGACGCCGGTCGCGTCCGCGGCAGCGTTCGCCTTGAAGCCTGCGACGACCACGCGGTATCCGAGCGCATCGAAGTAGCGCACGTTCGTGCGTGCCTCGGTGGAGGTGCGCGGCAGGCGCACGTCGGCGTCAACGTCCTTCAGGCGCGGGTCCACCAGCTGGCGGCCGACGCTGGCGAGCGATGCGTCGATCACGAGCGCGGTGTGGCGGCTCTGCTCATCGGAGCCGCCACCGAACAGCGATCCGGTAGCGACGACACCTGCGGCGAGTACGGCTGCGATGTTGGTTCCAATGAACGTCATACGTATGAGCATACTACGTATGACTGCTTCGTCAAGAGCCAATTTTCGAGCGGCGGTCTCCCCAGCGTGGTTGCATTCCCAAGCATCGAACGGTCCGGCATCCACCGCGTCACCAGCGTCGACGTCGCCCGCTGCGCCGACGTGTCCCAGTCGACGGTCTCCCTGGTGTTCTCCGGGAAGGGCCGTGGCCGCGTTTCCGAGGCCACGGAAGAGCGCGTGCGCCGCTGCGCGCGCGAGCTCGGCTACCGACCGAACGCGGCCGCGCAGATGCTTCGGCTCGGGTCGTCGCGCGCCGTCGCGCTGCTGGTCCCGGATATGACCAACCCGTTCTTCAGTCGCGTGCTGCGTGGCGCGCAGCGCGCGGCGGCCGCCGCGGGCTACATCGTCATCCTCGTCGATACCCAGAACGACAGGCACTGGGAGTCCCAATCGTTCGAGGCGCTCCGGGCGGGGCCAGTCGACGGCTACCTGCTGTTCGAGGTCACGGCGCCGGATGCACTCGGGCCCGACGAGAACGTCGTGATGATGGAGACCGAGGAGCCGCGTCGGCCTTCCGTGCGCTTCGACGGCGGCGGTGGCTCGGCGGCGGCGTTTGAGCACCTCGTGCAACTGGGGCATCGCCGCATCGGCCATCTCGCCGCCGCCTTCAGGGCGCTCACGTTCCAGCATCGCGAGGAGAGCCGCGTGCGGGTGCTCAGCCAGGCGGGTCTCGACCCGAACGCGCAGCCGCGGATGCTCACGCCAATCTCGATCGAGGACGCTCGCAAGAACGGGCTGCTCCTCCTCGACGAGGAGCCCACCGCCGTGTTCTGCGACGACGACGTGATCGCCGCCGGCCTTTACCTCGCTGCACGTGAGCGCGGTGTACGGATCCCGGAGGACCTCTCGATAATCGGCTTCGACAACATGGACTTCGCGCGCGTGCTGAGCCCGCCGCTCACCACCGTTGCGCTCGACGCGGAGTTGCTCGGGTCCACCTCGTTCGAGCTGCTCGAGAAGCGCCTGTCGGGTACCCGCACGCGGAAGCGGATCGTGCTTCCGGCGGAGCTCCTGGTGAGGGAATCGACGGCGCCTCCGGGCTAGAGTCCGCCGCGTGAGGATCCATGTGGTGGGAGCCGGCGGCATGCTCGGCCAGGACATCGTGAAGGCCGCCGGAAGCGATGCGGTGGCCGTGACGCATGCGGACCTGGATGTGACGGACGCCGATGCGGCGCGCGAGCTGCTCGCCGGCGGCACGGTGATCAACTGCGCTGCGTATACCGACGTCGACCGCGCCGAGAGCGAACCCGAGCGCGCGCACGCCGTGAACGCGGACGGAGCGCGCAACGTGGCAGAGGCCGCCGAGCGTGTGATCTACGTCTCGACCGACTACGTGTTCGACGGCAGCAAGCGCGAGCCGTACGTGGAGTCCGACCCGATCGCGCCGCTCTCTGTCTACGGCGCCTCGAAGGCCGCGGGCGAGCAGGCCACCGCCGGGGCCAACCCGAATCACCTCATCGTTCGGTCGTCGTGGCTCTTCGGACGCGGCGGCAGGAACTTCGTCGCGACGATGTTGGCGCTCGGGCGCGAGCGCAGCGAGCTGCGCGTGGTCGACGACCAGGTGGGTTGCCCAACCTTCACGGGGCACCTCGCCGAGGCGCTGCTCACGCTTGCGGCAGGCGACGAGCGCGGCGTCCTGCACGTGGCCGGGCGCAACTCGTGCTCCTGGTTCGAATTCGCGCACGAGATATTGAGCCGCGCGGGCGTTGACTCATCGGTGACTCCCTGTACGACCGAAGAGTTCCCTCGTCCGGCGCGGCGACCCGCAAACTCGATGCTGATGAGTGAGCGCGGCGCTCCGACCCTGCCCACGTGGCAGGACGGGCTCGACGCGTACCTCGCGGTGCCGGCGTGAAACTGCTCGTGACCGGCGGAGCCGGATTCATCGGCTCGACGTACGCACGCCTGTTCCAGGGCGAGCACGACGTGGTGGTGCTCGACAAGCTCACCTACGCGGGCCGGCGCGAGAACGTGCCGGACGGGGCCGAGCTGGTGGTGGGCGGCATCGAGGACCGAGACCTGGTGATGCAGGTGGCCGAGGGCGTCGACGCCGTCGTGAACTTCGCCGCCGAGTCGCATGTGGACCGGTCGATCGCGGATCAGGACGTGTTCGCGCTCACGCACGTGATCGGCACGGGCGTGCTGCTCGACGCCGTGCGCGAGCTGCGCGTGCCGCGCTACCTCCAGGTGTCCACCGACGAGGTGTACGGCTCGATCGCCGAGGGCTCGTTCACCGAGGCCTCGCCGCTCGACCCCTCCTCCCCCTACTCCGCAACCAAGGCGGCGGGCGACCTGCTCGTGTCCGCGCACCACCACACCTACGGCACCGAGGCGGTGATCTGCCGCGGCTCGAACAACTACGGCCCGCAGCAGTACCCCGAGAAGCTGATCCCGCTGGCGATCCTGAACGCGATCCACGGCGACCCCTTGCCGGTCTACGGCGACGGCCGCCAGGTCCGCAACTGGCTCTACGTGGAGGATTTCTGCCGCGGCATCCATGCGGTGCTCGAGCGCGGCCGGCCGGGCGAGACCTACAACGTCGGCGGGCCGGACGAGTGCGAGAACATCGAAGTGGTGAGCCGGATCCTCGAGCTGACCGGCCGCGACGAGTCACTGATCGAGCACGTGACCGACCGCCCCGGGCATGACCGCCGCTACTCGCTCAGCTCGGAGAAGCTGCGCGACGAGCTCGGCTGGGAGGCGGGCGTCCGCTTCGAGGAAGGCCTCGCACGCACGGTCGACTGGTACCGCGACAACGAGGAGTGGTGGAGCCCGATCCGCTCGGGGGAGTACCGCGACTACTACGAGAAGCACTACGGCCGGGCCCTCGGCTAGCTCCTCTCCTCGATGACGTAGGCGCGGGTACGCGATCGGTTGAGGAACCTCTCCTCATCCACGCCGATCTCCTCGACGGAGAGCTTCTCCAGCCAGGCGGCGAAGGCGGGGCGGTCGGGGAAGACAAGCTCGGTCACGACATCGAAGTCGATCGCGGGGTCCTCCCTGTTGAGCCCGTCTCCCCGCACGACGTAGTTGCGCTTGTACACCGGCGGACGCGGAGCGAGGCTGAGGACCAGCGGCACGTGGTGGTTCTCGTAGTAGTCGATGAAGGCCTGGGTCTCGAGGCCCTCCCGCTTGGTCAGAAACGCGAATACCTTGAGCATCCCTGGGGACTACCACAACTCCGTCACTAGTCTCGATTGGGTGTTCCGTGACGACCCACCCGCGCTCGAACTGCGCGGTCTGACGAAGCAATACGACGACGGCACGATGGCGCTCGAGGACTTCAACCTCGAGATCCACTCCGGCGCGTTCTTCGGCCTCCTGGGTCCCAACGGCGCCGGCAAGACCACGCTGATCAGCGCCGTGTGCAACCTCCTGCGGGTGACGGATGGCGAGGTGCTCGTGTTCGGGCAGGCGCACGACACGCAGGAGGCGCGCGGATCGGTGGGGCTGGCCGAGCAGGACATCAACCTCGACCGCTTCCTGACCGTGCGCGAGACCCTCGAGTACCACGGGGGCTACTTCGGCATGGACAAGGACGAGATCGAGGGCCGCGCCGAGGAGATGATCCGGGCGTTCGGGCTCACCTCGAAGCGCGACGTCCGCGCTCCGAAGCTGTCCGGGGGCCAGCGCCGGCGCCTGCTTCTCGCACGCGCGCTGATGCACCGGCCCCGCCTCGTGATCCTCGACGAGCCGACCGCGGGGGTCGACTTCGAGCTGCGTCAGGAGCTGTGGGCCTACATCCGGCAGCTGCACTCTGAGGGCACCACGATCCTGCTCACCACGCACTACCTCGACGAAGCCGAGCTGCTCTGCGAGGAGATCGCCCTGATCCGCGGCGGGCACCTGATCGCACGCAACTCGGCCGACGGCCTGCGCGACCATTTCGGCGTCAACAGCCTCGAGGACGTCTACGTGAAGGCGATGGCGTCGGCGTCGTGACGGGGCTCGTCTGGCTCTGCAAGCGCGAGACGCTGCGCGTGTCCAAGCTCTGGACGCAGACCGTGCTTGCGCCCGTGGTCTCCTCGATGCTCTTCATCCTCGTATTCGGACTCTCGCTCGGAGGGCGCATCAAGCAGGTGGGCGACGTGGAGTACGAGGTCTTCATCGTGCCCGGGCTGATCACGATGGGGATGGTTCAGGCCGCCTTCGCGAACAACGCTTCGACGATCTTTCAGGCGCGCTTCGACCGCTACATCAACGACGTGCTCTCAGCTCCGATGAAGCCCTGGCATATGACCTTCGGCTACACGATCGGCGGCATCGTGCGGGCGCTCGCGATCGGTATCTCGCTGCTGGTGCTGGCAGTGGTGCTGGTGAACGTGCCGATCGAGCATCCGTTCGAGCTCACGCTTGCGATCGCGCTCGGCCTGGTGCTGTTCGCGTCGCTCGGGCTCGTGGTCGGCATCTACGCCGAGACCTGGGACCACACCAGCTTCATCCAGAACATCGTGATCCTGCCGCTCACCTTCGTGGGCGGCGTCTTCTACTCGGTCTCGGTGCTGCCCTCCCCCTGGGAGGAGCTGTCGCACTTCAACCCCATCTTCTATCTCGTGAACGCCGTTCGTTACGGATTCCTCGGCGAGAGCGACGTATCGGTCTGGCTCTCGCTCGGCGTGGTCGCCGCACTCTCGATACCTGCCTACGCGTGGGCTCAGCACCTCTTCACAACCGGCAAGCGCTTGAAGAGCTAGAGCGGCGGATCGTCGGCTGCCGCCGCTGTCCGCGGCTCGTGGAGTGGCGGGAGCGCGTGGCGCGCGAGAAGCGCGCGGCCTTCGCCGACGAGGACTACTGGGGCAGGCCGCTTCCCGGGTTCGGCGACCCCGGCGCAAGCGTCTACGTGCTCGGGCTGGCCCCCGCCGCGCACGGGGGCAACCGGACCGGCCGCGTGTTCACGGGCGACCGCTCTGGGGACTGGCTGTTCGCGTCGATGCACCGCACCGGCTTCGCGAACCAGCCGGAGTCGCTCCACCCGGGTGACGGGCTCGAGCTCCACGACGCCTGGGTGGCGGCGGCCGTGCGCTGTGCTCCGCCCGCCAACAAGCCGCTGCCGCAGGAGCGCGACAACTGCCTGCCGTACGCGGCGGAGGAGCTGCGGCTGATCGAGCCGGCGGTGATCGTCTGCCTGGGCAAGTTTGCGTGGGACGCGGCCTGCCTCCTGCTCGGGATCCGCCCCCGCCCGCGCTTCGGCCACCTGGCGGAGCACCGCAGCGAGGGCGCGCCCGTCCTGCTCGGCTCCTTCCACCCAAGCCAGCAGAACACGTTCACCGGAAAGCTCACAGAGCCCATGCTGGACGCGGTTTTCGAACAAGCGCGAAAAATCGCCGAAGACGGTGTTATGGTGCCGCCTCAGTAGGGAAAGGTAGATCCCAAAGCCGAATCCCCGTCCGCCAGGCGGCCGGGGAACGGGGGACCCACAGGCAGTTCGGGGCGAATCGCGAGGCCTGCTCGCGTAGCGCCGCTCTTCTGGCGCGAGCCCGACAGCTAACCCCGTAGGCGCACAGAAGAGAGGAAGCACCTACGCATGCGACGCACGCTGGCGGTACTCGTTGCCGTTGCGCTGAGCCTGACCATCACCGTCGACGCCTTCGGCGCCGGCTATGCCACCCGCACGCTGAAGCAGGGCTCGAGCGGCTCAGACGTGCGGGCGCTCCAGCGATATCTGGATCAGGCGGGCTACAACACGAGCGCCGACGGCCAATTCGGTCCGGCCACGCGCCGCAGCGTGATGTCCTTCGAGTCGGCGGAGCAGCGGACTGTGAACGGCGCAGCCTCGCGCGGCGAGCAGCGGATGGTTCAGGCGCGCGCGAGTGCCTCCGGCGGTGAGGACGAGCCCGCGGAGACGCCCACCGAGAGCGCGTACATCGGCAGCGACGGGCTCGCCGTGGCCCCCTCATCCGCGCCCGAAGAGGTGAAGTCGATCATCGAGGCCGGGAACGCGATCGCCACGAAGCCCTACAAGTACGGCGGCGGTCACAACCGCTGGAACGACAGCGGCTACGACTGCTCGGGTTCCGTCAGCTACGTGCTGCACGCCGCCGGCCTGCTGAACCGGGCACTCGACTCCAGCGGCTTCATGAGCTGGGGCGAGGCCGGCCGCGGCGCCTGGATCACGATTCGCTCGAACCCAGGCCACGCCTACATGATCGTCGCCGGGCTGCGCTTCGACACAAGCGCCCGCAGGCAGACGGGCACGCGCTGGAGCGAGCAGATGCGCTCCGCAAGTGGCTACCGCGGGCGTCACCCCGAAGGACTCTAGGAGGCAACGATGGCCGTAGCCGTACTGCTTCTGCTCCTGCTCTCCGCCTTCGCCGGCTTGGCGGCCGGCCGCCGCCGAGCGGTCATTCCCCCTGCGGCCGCGGTGATTCCCTGCACGGTCCTGGGCGGGGTGGCAACCGGCGGACTCGCGCTGCTGGCAACGGCCGGCCTGGCCGCCGGAGTGCACCTGCACCGCGTGGTGGCCGAAACCTAAGCCTCCCCGACTTAAGGGGTCTGACCCCTTAAGCGGCCACGACTCAAGGGGTCTGACCCCCTAGTTGCGCTGGTCGAGCTCGCGCTCGATCTTGCGTTCGAGCTCGCGTGCCTTGCGCTTCGTCTCGGCGCTGCCGTTCTTGGCAGCGTCCTCTGCGTCGTTCAACGCTTTCTGCAGATCCTGCTTCGAGAGGTCGTCGAGATTGCCCTTGAGCTCGTCCGCCTTTTGGCGGATGTCCTCGCGCGCCTGATCCACCTGATTCCTGGCGTCGTCGCCACAGGCGGCGAGCGGGGCGGCAAGTGCGGCGAGCGTCAAGAGAAGGGCGAATTTGCGCAAATCGGGCACCGGGACAGCGTATCCACGCGATACGCTCGTGGGTCGCATGGCTTCAGACCCGCTCGCATCGTTCACCCCAGAGGTACGTGATTGGTTCACGCGCTCGTTTGAGCGCCCCACGGAGGCGCAGGCTCAGGCCTGGCCTGCGATTGCGGCCGGTGACAACGTCCTCCTGTCCGCTCCCACCGGCTCGGGCAAGACGCTCGCCGCGTTCCTCTGGGCGCTCGACCGCCTGGCTCGTCAGCCGCTCCCCGAGGGCGAGCGCAAGACGAGGCTGGTCTACGTCTCGCCGCTGAAGGCGCTCTCGTATGACGTGGAGAAGAACCTGCGCGCGCCGCTCAAGGGCATCGGCGGCGACATCTCCGTCGCCATCCGCACCGGCGACACGCCCCAGAAGGAACGCCAGGCGATGCTGCGCAAGCCGCCGGACGTCCTGATCACCACGCCCGAGTCGCTGTATCTGATGCTCACGTCGAAGGCGCGCGAGTTCCTCGTGGACGCCGAGGCCGTGATCGTGGACGAGATCCACGCTGTGGCGCGCACCAAGCGCGGCGCGCACCTCGCGCTCACGCTCGAACGGCTGGAGGCGCTGGCCGGCCGTCGGCTTCAGCGGATCGGGCTGTCCGCCACCCAGCGGCCGCTCGAGGAGGTTGGCCGCTTCCTCGTGGGCAGCGGCCGCGAGTGCACGGTTATCGACGCCGGCATGCGCAAGCCGCTCGACCTGAAGATCCACGTGCCCGTCGAGAACATGCGCGAGCCCGACGCCCATGACGTGACCGACCCCGCGGTGGGCGGCATGGGCACGGCCGGAGGAGGCGGTGACCTCGTGGGCGACGGCCTGGGCACCGCCCCGGCGGTCACGAGCCGTTCGATCTGGCCCGCGATCTACCCCGAGCTGCTGCGCCTGGTGCAGGAGCACCGCTCCACGATCATCTTCGTGAACAGCCGCCGCGGAGCGGAGCGCCTGGCCGTGCGGCTGAACGACCTGGCCGCGGAGGAGAGCGAGCGCGCGAACGGCAACGGCGCCGCCCCCGCCGCGGGCGAGGCCGCCCCGGAGGGGAGCGCCCCGACCTACATCGCGCGCGCTCACCACGGCTCGCTCGCACGCGAGGAGCGGCTGATCGTCGAGGACCTGCTCAAGTCCGGCGAGCTGCCCTGCCTCGTGGCCACCTCGTCGCTCGAGCTCGGCATCGACATGGGCGCCGTCGACCTCGTGATCCAGGTGGAGTCGCCGAAGTCGGTGACCGCCGGCCTCCAGCGCATCGGCCGCGCGGGTCACGGCGTGGGCGAGGTATCGCGCGGGCGCATCTTCCCGAAGTTCCGGGCGGACCTGCTCGAGTGCGCCGTGGTGGCCAGGCGCATGCGCGACGGCGACATCGAGCCGACGGTCGTGCCGCGCAACCCGCTCGACGTGCTCGCCCAGCAGATCGTCGCCATGAGTGCCTCGGGCGACGAGGAGCTGAAGGTCCCGGCCCTGCACGAAACGATCAAGCGCGCGTACCCGTTCGCCGAGCTGTCGCGCGAGCTGCTCGACAGCGTGCTCGACATGCTCGACGGCCGCTATCCCTCCGAGGAGTTCGCGGAGCTGCGGCCCCGCATCGTCTGGGACCGCGTGGAGGACACGATCCGGGCCCGCCGCGGCGCCCTTCAGCTCGCCGTCACGAACGCGGGCACGATCCCGGACCGCGGCCTCTACGGCGTTCACCTGCCCGACGGCCGCAGGGTCGGCGAACTCGACGAGGAGATGGTCTACGAGGCTCGCCCCGGACAGACGTTCCTGCTCGGAGCGTCCACCTGGCGGATCGAGGAGATCACCCGGGATCGCGTGATCGTGACCCCCGCGCCGGGCGCCCCGGGCGCAGTGCCTTTCTGGAAGGGCGACGGCATCGGCCGGCCGAAGGAGCTCGGCCTTGCGATCGGCGCCTTCGCCCGCGAATCCGTGGACCGCGATCCCGCCGAGCTCGCGGCCGAGTACGACCTCGATGAGCGCGCGGCCAACAACCTGTCCGCGTTCCTGCGCGAGCAGCGCGACGCCACGCGTGTGGTCCCGAGCGACCGCACAATCGTGGTGGAGCGCTTCCGCGACGAGATCGGCGACTGGCGCCTCTGCGTGCTGTCGCCGTTCGGCGGCCGCGTGCATTCGGCATGGGCGCTGGCCCTCTCGGCTCGCATCCGAGACGAGTTCGGCCTCGAGTCCGACGCCATCTGGTCGGACGACGGAATCATCGTCCACCTGCCCGACGCGGACGAGCCGCCCTCCGCCGATCTGCTGATGATCGAGCCGGACGTGATCGAGGACATGGTGGTGGCCGAGCTGTCGAGCTCCGCACTCTTTGGCGCGCGCTTCCGCGAGAACGCCGCCCGCGCGCTGCTGCTGCCGCGCGCCTACCCGGGGAAGCGCACGCCGCTGTGGCAGCAGCGCCTGAAGGCGCAGTCGCTGCTCGAGGTGGCGAAGCGCTACGGCCAGTTCCCGATCATTCTCGAGACCTATCGCGAGTGCCTCCAGGACGTGCTCGACCTCCCCGGCCTCGAGCAGCTCCTGCGCGGCCTTCACACGCGCGAGCTGTCGCTCGTGGAGGTGGAGACCCAGCGCGCCTCCCCGTTCGCATCGTCGTTGCTCTTCGACTACGTGGCCACCTACATGTACGAGGGCGACACACCCAACGCCGAGCGGCGCGCCGCGGCACTGTCGCTCGACCGTGATCTGCTGCGCGAGCTGCTCGGCCAGGAGGAGCTGCGGGAGCTGATCGACCCGAACGCGCTGGCCGAGGTGGAGGCCGACCTCCAGCGGACGAGCGAGCGCACGCGCGCCGCCAACTCCGACGGCCTGCACGACGTGCTGCGCGCGGTGGGCGACCTGACCGCCGACGAGGCCCAGGCGCGCTGCCTGCCAGCCGTGGGCGCGGCCCGGATTCTGGGCGAGTTGGAGAAGGATCGGCGCGCGATCCGGATGAGGATCGGCGGCGAGGAGCGCTGGATCGCCTCCGAGGACGCCGGTCTCTATCGAGATGCCCTGGGTGCGGTGCCGCCCGGCGGCCTCCCCGCCGTGTTCCTCGAGGACGTCAAGGACCCCCTGCCCCGGCTCGCCCGGCGCTATGCCCGCACCCACGGCCCGTTCACCACGCGCGAGATGTCGGACCGCTACGGCGTCGACCTCGGGCCGGTGCTCCGCGAGCTCGAGCGTGCCGGCAACCTGATCCGCGGCGAGCTGCGGCCCGGCGGAAGCGAGCGCGAGTGGTGCGACCCGGACGTGCTGCGCCGGCTGCGGCGCGCGTCCCTGGCCACGCTCCGCAAGGAGGTCGAGCCCGCCGAGCAGCGGGCGCTCGCGCGCTTCCTACCCGAGTGGCAGGGCGTGGACGGCGCGCCTCCGGGCGGCGCGGGCGTCGACCGCCTGCGCGAGATGCTCGTACCGCTCCAGGGTCTTGCACTCGCCCCGGAGGTCTGGGAGCGCGACGTGCTCCCGCGCCGCGTGGGCGCCTACTCCCCCGGTTGGATGGATCAGCTCTGCGCCAGCGGTGAGCTCGTGTGGGTGGGAGCCGGTGCCGTGGGCCGCAATTCCGGTCGGGTGGCGCTCCTGTTCCGCGAGGACGCGCGCTGGCTCGGACCGCCGCCGTTCAAGGGCGAGCGCCCCGAGGGCCCGCTCCACGACGCGATCCGCGAACGCTTGGAGCGCGGCGCGGCGTTCTGGACCGACCTTCTGGCGGATCTCCCGGATGTCGAGCCGGTGGAGCTGCAGGAGGCGCTCTGGGACCTGGCCTGGGCGGGCGAGGCCACCAACGACGCCTTCGCGCCGCTGCGCGCGCCCCGGCTGTCCGTGGCGAAGGGCAACCGCAACGCGGGCAGGCGCTTCGCCCGCCGGCGCCGCCCGGGCGCGCCGCAGGTGCAGGGCAGATGGTCACTCACCGCGCCGCTGTTCGCTGGTGCGCCGGCACACGGGCCGCGCATGCGCGCGATCTCGGAGCTCCTGCTCGAGCGCCACGGGATCGTGACCCGCGAGGCGGTGCTCGCCGAAGGCGTGCCGGGCGGCTTCGCGGCCCTCTACTCCGAGCTGACCAACCTCGAGACGCTCGGCACAGCGCGTCGGGGCTACTTCGTTGAGGGACTCGGCGGGGCTCAGTTCGCGCTGCCTGCCGCGATCGAGCGGCTGCGTGGCCTGCGCTCAGACGAGCCCGCCGGGCCGCTCGTGATGGCCGCCACCGACCCTGCCAACCCCTACGGCGCCACGCTGCCGTGGCCGAGACGCGACGACGATGACTCGGGCCGCCGTCCCTCGCGCGTGCCGGGCGCGTACGTGGTGATGCTCGACAGCGAGCCGGTGCTCTACCTCGAGCGCGGCGGCAAGGGCCTGCTCCCCCTGAGAGAGATCGACGAGGACTGGCTGCGGCCCGCGCTGGAGGCCCTCGCTGAGGAGGTGCGCCGCGGCCGGGTGCCTCGCCTGGGCGTGGAGCGCTTCGACGGCGAGCCGGTGGTGGGCACTGACGCCGCAGCCCTCTTGATAGAGCTCGGCTTCCGCCAGGGCCCACGCCGTCTCACGCTGAGCGCCTACTCAGGTCGCTCGACGGATCCACTACAACGGCACTACTCGGACAGCCAGGCGACGTCACGACAGAGTCGACGTGGCCCTGACGGGGGTGAAGGACCCGCCGTAGCTCACGCGCCCGCCCGAGCGTGAGGCGCCTCCCCTACGCTCGGAGCATGCCCGAGGGCGACACGATCTACGGGGCGGCCCAGCGCATTCGCAATGCGCTGGTCGGCAAGGAGATCGCCTCCATCGAGACTCCGCATCCGCGCTATGCGCGCGATCGTTGGCCGGAGCGGCTCGGCGGGCGCGGGGTTCGCGCCGTGGAGTCGAGGGGGAAGCACCTGTTCATTCGCTTCGACGGCGACCTGACGCTGCACTCGCATCTGCGCATGAACGGCTGGTGGGGCGTGTACCCGCGCGGGCGCCGCTGGGGCAAGTCGCCGCGGCGCGCGTGGCTCGTGATCCGGACGGACGAGCACGACGTGGTCCAGTTCGACGGGCCCGTGCTCGAGCTGATGACCGACTCGCGCTCGCGCATCGACCGCCGCATCGCCCGGCTCGGGCCGGACATCATGGCCGAGGAGTTCGACGAGAAGCGCTTCCTCAAGCGTCTGCGAGAGGACGACGCCACACGCGGGATCGGGGATGCCCTGCTCGACCAGCGCAACCTCTGCGGGATCGGCAACCTCTGGAAGTCGGAGGCGTGCTTCCTCGCCGGGATCGATCCTTGGAGGGCGGTGAGCGAGGTGAGTGACGAGGAGGCGCTCGGCGCAGTGCTCGCGGTGCGGCCGCTGATGCTGAAGTCGGGCCAGGGCGGTGGACACGCCCGCGACGAGCTGGTCTTCGAGCGCACCGGTCGGCCCTGCCGGCGCTGCGGGACGCGGATTCGCGCCCGCGGTCAGGGCGACGACAACCGGATGACCTACTGGTGCCCCGAATGCCAGGGCTGATTCGGGTCGGACACAAGGGCGCCGACCACGTGGCGCCCGGCAACACCATCGAGAGCTTCGAGGCGGCGCTCGAGCACGGCGTGGACATGATCGAGTTCGACGTGCTGCGCACTCGAGACGGGCGGCTCGTGCTGGCGCACGACTACGAGGACTCCGAGAGCCGCGAGTGCGTGACTCTCGAGGAGGGTCTCGAGCACTTCGCCGGGGAGGCCTACGCGGGCATCCAGCTTGACGTGGATCTGAAGCTGCCCGGCTACGAGCGCGAGGTGGTGGACGGTCTGGCCCGGCACGGCCTCACCGAGCGCTCGCTTGTCTCCACCATGTATCCGGAGAGCCTCGACCGGCTGGGCGAGCTCGAGCCGGGTCTGCGCCGCGGGTGGTCGGTCCCGCGCGTGCGGCGCAACTACCTGCGCTCGCCGCTCTACA
>CAWDLE010000035.1:0-18251 GCA_963803085.1 uncultured Thermoleophilaceae bacterium
GCGCGATGACATGTCGCATGAGGGCTTCCCATTCGCCACCTGCCGTGACATCGAAATGGGGCCGCTGCGCGTGCTCGCATCGCGCATCTCTTACGTGGGCGACCTCGGCTGGGAGCTGTACGTGCCGATCGAGCAGGGGGCGCGGCTGTGGGACATGGTCGCCGAGGCGGGCGAGTCGCACGGGATCGTGCCGGCCGGCATCGGGGTATACGGCACCACCGGCCGGCTCGAGAAGAGCTACCGCGCGTTCGGCTTCGAGCTCGACGGCGAGTACAACGTGGTCGAGGCCGGTATGGCGTGGGGCAAGGTCAAGGACCAGGACTTCGTGGGCAAGGAGGCGCATGTGCGCCACCGTGAGGAGGAGCCGGCAACCGTGATGTGCACGCTCACGGTGGACGACCACACCTCGGCGAGCGGCGTGAAGCGCTACATGCTCGGCGGGGAGCCGATCGTCACGCGCGCCGGCGAGCCGCTCGTGGATTCGCACGGCCGCCGCTCGTATGTCACGAGCGCGGGCGCGGGCCCGTCGGTGGGCAAGCACATCCTGCTCTCCTACCTGCCGCCTGAGTACGCGAACGTCGGGCAGGAGCTGGCGGTTGAGTACATGACCGAGCGCTATCCGGTGACCGTGGAGTGCGCGGACTCCACGCCGCTCTTCGACCCGGACAACGAGCGCGTTAAGGCGGCGGACGCGATCCCGGCATGAGGATCCTCGTCTGCGTCAAGCGCGTGCCGCTCACGGGCGGCAAGATGGTGTTGACCGCCGACGAGCAGGCGCTCGAGACTCGCCATCTCGGCTTCACGATCAGCCCGCACGAGGAGTGCGGCGTGGAGGAGGCGGTCCGACTCGTGGAGGAGCACGGCGGTGAGGTCACCGTTCTCACGCTGGGCCCAGCCGAGGCCGAGGAGCAGATCCGCGACTCGCTCGCGAACGGCGGCGACCGCGGCGTCCACCTCGTCACAGACGGCGAGGAGTGGGACCCGCAGGCCACCGCCGGGGCGATCATCGACGCGGTCCAGGCGGAGGAGGCCGCTGGCGGCGGCTTCGACCTGGTCGTGTTCGGCAACGAGTCGGCCGACTCGGGCAACTACCAGGTCGGCATCCGCGTGGCGTACGCGCTAGGCCGGCCGATCGCGACCGGACTGAAGGGCCTGTCGGTGGCCGACGGCCGCGCGCGCTGTGAGCAGGAGGTGCCCGGTGGCCGCGACATATACGAGCTGCCGCTTCCGGCCGTAGTGAGCGTCCTCGAGGGCATCAACCTGCCCCGCTACCCGTCGGTGCCCGCGAAGCTGCGCGCGCGCTCGAAGCCTGTCGAGCAGCGCAACCCCGAGCGTCCTGCCGCGCGGCTCGAGAAGCTGCGGCTCGTGGTGCCTCCGGGACAGGGCAAGCAGGCCGAGGTCCTCGGCAACGGGCCCGACGCGGCACCGGCCGTGGTCGAGATGATGCGAGAGATCGGGGTGGCGGGATGAGCGTCCTGGTCCTGGTCGAGCCTGGCGAAGAGCTCTCGCTTCAGGCGCTCTCTCTGGCACGCGAGTTCGGTGAGCCGCTGCACGCGCTCACCTTCGACGCCGCCGAGCTGGGCTCATACGGCGTAGAGACTGTGCATGTCGCGAAGCACGACCAGCTTTCCTCCTACGCCCCGGGCGCGTGGGCAGCGTGCCTCGACCAGCTCATCGACCAGATCGAGCCCACCGCCGTGGTCGCCGCGGGCACGAACCGAGGCAACGAGGTGCTTGCTCACCTCGCCGCCCGCCGCGATCTCCCCTTCGCCGCCAACTGCATTGCGGTCGGGAGTGACGGGACCGTTACGAGGGTGCGCTGGGGGGGAAGCCTTCTCGAAGAGGCGCGCATCACCTCAGAGCTGAAGGTTCTCTCGGTCGCCCCGCACATGGTCGAGGCCACGACCGTCAACGGCGGAGCGGCGAAGGTCGAGGGCTTCCAGCCCGAGCTGGGCGAAGAGGTCGTGAGAGTCGTCGAGCATGCCGAGACGCCCACGGCGGGCATCTCGCTTGCCGAGGCGAAGGTCGTGGTGAGCGGCGGTCGCGGCGTCGGCTCGGCCGACGGCTTCGGGATCCTCGAGGAGCTCGCCGGCCTCCTGAACGCGGCGGTCGGCTGCTCGCGCGTCGTGACCATGGCCGGCTGGCGCCCGCACACCGACCAGGTCGGCCAGACCGGCACGAAGGTCGCACCCGATCTCTACATCGCGTGCGGAATCAGCGGCGCGACCCAGCACATCGCGGGCTGCAAGGGCGCGAAGAAGATCCTCGCCATCAACTCCGACGCCGAGGCGCCGATCTTCGCCAGCGCGGATTACGCGGTGATCGGCGATCTGGCTGAGATCGTGCCTGCGATCACGGCGGAGCTCAGAAAGGCGCAGTCCTCATAGACGTTGCGCTCGGAGCGCTCGCGCTCGCCGCGGTGCTGGCGGTCGGCGGCACGCTGTTCGGCCGCCGCGCGAAGCTGCTGGTGGATCTGGTCAGGCTCGGTAAGCCGGTCGAGCGCTTCGACGACGTTCCGGAGCGCGTCAAGAACGAAGCCGTGATCGTGCTCGGTCAGAAGAAGCTGCTCCAGCGGCTCGTGCCGGGGCTGATCCACGCCGCGATCTTCTGGGGCTTCCTCGTCCTCTTCCCCACGATCGTGATCGCGATGATCGGCGCGGTCAGCCGCGACGCCACGCTGCCGTGGCTGGGCCACCAGGGCTGGTTCGCGCTGATGGTGGACGTATTCGCGGTGCTGGTGCTCGTGGGTGTGATCGGCGCCGTCGCGATCCGCAAGATCCAGCGGCCGGCGCGCTTCGAGGGCAGCCATCTCCGCGAGGCCGACCTGATCCTCGCGCTGATCGCCGGGATCGTGACGACGCTCCTGCTCTGGCACGCGTCGCGCATCGCGCTCGGCCTGAACGAGTGGCCGGCGTCGTGGTCGCCGGTGTCGAACGCGCTGTCGGGACTGTTCGGCGACGACGGAGTAACAGAGGTCCTCGAGCGCGTCTTCGTCTGGGCACACGTGCTGATCATCGTCAGCTTCCTCGCGTACCTCCCGCACTCGAAGCACCTCCACATCGCGACCGCGGCGTTCAACGTCTACTTCGCGCGCACGCGTGCGCGCGGGCGGCTCGAGCCGCTCCGCTTCGACGTGCCCGAGGAGGAGATGCGCTTCGGCGCCGGCACCGTGCCGGACCTCACCTGGAAGCAGACGCTCGACACCTTCTCCTGCACCGAGTGCGGCCGCTGCCAGGACGTTTGCCCGGCCTGGACCACCGGAAAGGAGCTGTCGCCGAAGCTCTTGATCATGGCGCTGCGCGACCAGGTGTTCGAGGAGGGGCCGAGGCTGATCCGCGGCGAGGAGGGCTTCGAGCCGTCGCCGCTCGTGCCGAACGCCGTGACCGACAACGTCGTTTGGGACTGCGTGACCTGTGGCGCCTGCGTGCGCGAGTGCCCGGTGTCGATCGAGCACGTGGACCACATCATCGACCTTCGCCGTCACCTCGTGATGATGGACTCGTCGTTCCCCTCCGAGTCCGAGCAGATGCTCCGCGACGTGGAACGCGCCTCGAACCCATGGGGCAAGCCCCAGACCGAGCGCGCCGACTGGGCCGCCGAGCTTGGTGTGCGCGTGCTGGAGCCCGGCGACCCAGCCCCCGAGGTGCTCTATTGGGTGGGCTGCGCGGCGTCGTTCGACGAGCGCGCGCGCACGGCCGCCCAGTCAACCGCCAAGCTGATGAAGGCCGCGGGAGTGGACTTCGCGATCCTCGGTCCACGCGAGTCCTGCACTGGCGATCCCGCGCGGCGGATGGGCAACGAGTACCTCTTCCAGGCGCACGCCGAGCAGAACGTCGGGACTCTGAACGAAGCCGGCGTGACCAAGATCGTGGCGAGCTGCCCGCACTGCTTCAACACGCTCGGTAACGAATACTCGGACTTCGGCGGCAACTACGAGGTGGTGCATCACACCGAGCTGCTCGCCGACCTCGTCCGCGAGGGCAAGCTCGAGGCCAAGGGCGACGCCGGCACGATCACCTACCACGACTCCTGCTACCTGGCCCGCCACAACGACGTGCGCGCCGACCCTCGCGAGCTCGTCGAGGCGGTGGGAACGCCGATCGAGATGGAGCGCAGCGGTGAACGCACGTTCTGCTGCGGCGCCGGCGGCGCCCACATGTGGATGGAGGAGCGCGGCGGCCTGATCAACGATGAGCGCGCCCGCGAGGCGGCCGAGACCGGCGCGGAGACGCTCGCCGTGGCCTGCCCGTTCTGCACGGTGATGCTCGACGACGGCGTGCGGGCACGCGGCGACGAGCTGCGCGTGGTGGACGTGTCTACTTTGCTGGCTGAGTCGCTGGAGCCGGGCGAAGCGCCCTAGACCTGCTGCGCCCCCGGCTCGCCGTCCTGGACGACGAACGAGGCAAACGTGGACACCGGCGCGTCCGGCGTCGAGACGGTCGGCACCATGCGAAGGTCCGTGCGCCATTCGTCGTGGTCCAGCTTGCAGAGCACGTAGCCGCGACGGTCGCCGTCGAAGAACTTGATGTCGGGGTTGAACTTGATCTTCGGCCCGTAGTACGGGCCGTAGCAAATGCAGTCTCCGTTCGACGAGATCGACGTGCCCGCGAACTCGGTCGCCACGACGGGCGCGTCCTCGTCCTCGTAGTCCGCCTTCAGGTCGTTTACGAAGGTGGAGTGCCAGTCGCCGGTGATCACGACCGGGTTCCGAACCTCCGCGTCGGCGATGCGCTGGAGGATCCTCGCGCGCTGCCCGGGCCACCCGTCCCACGAGTCGTTCCAGAAGATGCCGCCTTCCGCGTCGTGCTTCAGCTGCCCCATCAGCACCCCGTTGGCAATCACGTTCCAGCGGGCCCGCGAGTGCTCGAGGCCCTTCAGCAGCCACTTCTCCTGCGCCTTGCCGGTCATGGTCGCGTCCGGATCGAAGCCGGCGTCGCAGGGCGGCTGCTCGCCGTCGCCGCAGGGATTGTCCGTGCGGTACTGGCGTGTGTCGAGCATGTTGAACTGCGCTATGTCCCCGTACTCCAGCCGCCGGTAGAGCTGCACTCCGCCCTTCTTGGGCGCGGCACTCAGGGGCACGGGCATGTTCTCGAAGTACGCCTGGTAGCCGGCGGCGCGTCGCGCGAGGAACTCGGGGCTCGTGTTGGCGAACTCGGGGTAGATGCCCGAGTAGTCGTTGGCGACCTCGTGGTCGTCCCAGGTGACCATCCACGGAAACAGCCGGTGCGCCTCCTGAAGGTCGGGATCCGTCTTGTAGAGCGAGTGCTGGAGGCGGTAGCGCTCGAGCGTGACGCACTCGGGCCCGAACGAGGCGGGAATATTGGCGTTGCGCACCCCGCCCGAGCCGACCCCGTACTCGTAGATGTAGTCGCCGAGGTGGATGACGAGCTCGATGTCCTCCTCCGCCATTCGGCGGTACGGCGCGTAGAACCCGTCGTCCCACTTCTGGCAGGACGCGAACGCGAACGTCAGGTTGCGCACGCGGTCGTGCGAGCCGGGCGCGGTCTTCGTGCGGCCGACTGGACTCTCGTCCCGGCTCGTGAGGAAGCGGTAGTAGTACTCGTGGCCGGACCTGAGGCCGCGAACGTCCACGTGCACCGAGTGGCCGAGCTCGGGCATGGCGGCGACCTTGCCCGACTTCACCACGTGCCTGAAATTCGAGTCGGACGCCACCTCCCAGCGCACCCCGATGTCCTTGGCCGGCATCCCGCCGCCTTCGATCAGCGGCTCCGGAGCGAGTCGCGTCCACAGGGACACGCCACCTGGGCTCGGATCTCCCGAGGCCACGCCGAGCCGGAACGGATAGCCGGGAAGCGACGGCGCCGCCGCGGCGAGGTCGCCGCGCGTCCCTGCGTAGAGGGCGGTGCCGGCCAGGGCGCCGGTGAACACAAGGAACCGGCGGCGGTCCATGACCCTCCCGTTGAGCTCGGCCAGGGTCGTACGTGGGTCCGACATTCCTTCCCCCTTGTTCGGCGCTGGTGGTGGGGTCCTACCAGTTTCTGGGTGGCTTAGGGGCGCCCGCGCAAACGTTGCAGCGTTTGGCGCCGCCAACGCTGCCAGGTGCGCCGACAGGTGAGGCCCGGTGATATATCAGCGGGCCAGGGCGGTAAGATCCTGGCGCGAGCGCGATGGCCGTCGAACCCTCGACCACCCCGGTCCCTGACACCACGGCCTCGCGGCTGGTCGCCGAGCGCGCGTACCTCGAGCTGCGCGATCGCATCGTGACGCTCCACCTGCCGCCCGGGACGGTCCTGCGTGAAGACGCGCTGATGGGCGAGATGGGCATCGGCCGGACTCCGCTGCGCGAGGCGGTCAAGCGGCTCGCGCTCGAGAACCTTGTCGACGTCCAGCCGCGGCGCGGCACGTTCGTGTCGGCCGTGAAGGCGGAGGACATCGCGAACATCACCGAGGTGCGCGCCGAACTCGAGGGCTACGCGGCGGAGCTGGCGGCGGTGCGACTGGATCCCGAAGCGCAGGCCACCGCCTCCGCCCTTCTAGGGGAGGTCGAGCACCTCAGCCGTCCGGATGACCAGGACTGGTTGATGCGCTTCGACGAGCGCATCCACCGCTTCACCTGGGAGGCGGCCCGCAATCCGTACCTGACCGAGACGCTCGAGCGCTACTTCACGCACTCGCTGCGCATCTGGTACGTGGTGCTAGACCGCGTGCCGGGCCTCGGCCATGCGGTCCACGACCAGACGCAGCTCCTAGAGGCGGTGCTGGACCGCAACGGCCCGCACGCGCGGACGATCATGCACGAGCACGTGCTGGCCTTCCAGCGCGAGATTCTCGCCGCGTTCAGCCGGACCTGAGACCCTCGGGCCCGTGCCACAGGTGCCAGGCGCGCAGCGTCCAGCGCGCTCGCGTGAGCGCACGCACGGTCCCGTGACCGCGGGCTTCGAGGTGAGTCGCCATGGCGAGGAACACCTGGGCGGCGGTGAGGGCGTCCCCCTCGGCCTCGTGCGGGCGATGCGCGGGCAGGCCGAGCTCCGTCGCGATCGTGGAAAGGCTGCAGGTGCCCGGGTCGCGCCCACCGCGCTCGACGCTCAGCAGCCGCCAGAGCACCGCCGTGTCGACGATTCGGCGCGGCAGGGGGCACCCGGCCTTCTTGAGAAACGTGCGTTCGACCCAGCTGGCATGTACCACCGGGATCCGCCCGCGGATCCGAGCCGCCAGCGGTGCAAGGGCGTCCGGCGCTCTCGGGGCCCCGGCGAGGTCCTCCGCGCGCAGGCGGTGGATTTCGATGGAGGCGCTCGTGGAGGCCGCGCGTGGACGGACGAGACCGCTGACTGACTCGGAGGGGATGATCCGGCCCGACTCCAGCGGGATGCCGGCGAACGAGATCACCTCGTCGCGCCGTGGGTCGAGCCCGGTCGTCTCGACGTCGATCGCTATGAACCGGGCCTCGCGCCAGGAGGCGCCCCGCGCGCGTGTCAACGGAGCTGGAAGCCGTACTCGTTGGCCACGCCCCGCTGGACCCGCGCGACCGCGCGGAACGCCTCCTTCAGCGAGGTTCGGGCGAGTGGTGCCAGCCTGCCGGGCTGGATCAGGTCATCGGGTTCCACGCCGTCTCGGAGCTGCCCCACCTGGTGCTCCATGCGAAGCGCGGAGAACAGCTCGAACGCATCGCGCAGGTTCGTCGCGTCATTCGGGCTGAGCGTTCCCGCTTCGAGCGATGCCTTCAGGCGAGCGCGCGTGGAGGCGGCGCTCACGCCGGCGCGGAGACCGCTCCATCGCGCCAGCGCCTCCACGGGCAGCAGCCCTCGGCGTTTGATGTCGAGCACGCCCCTCCGCTCGCCGCTCGAATGAAGCACGAAGTCACGAATAAATCCGGTGGGCGGGCGCTCCGCGAGCGCAGCCGAGGCCAGCCGTCGCAGCATCAGTGAGCGATTGGGAGTCTCCACGAACGCCCTGGCCAGGTGGTCGGCCATCGCAGTGGAGCCCCAGACCGCAGAGCTCTCGACCACCACCGAGAGCAACAGCAGGCCGCGGTCGCGATCGGGCTGCTCGACCCAGGTCCGTGCAGCCCGCTCCCACTCCTCGACCGAGCGGGCGAACAGTGGATTCGAGGCCACAGCACCCTTCGTATCCGGTACGAACCCACAGCGCTTGAGCCCTTGCAGGACGTGCTCGGCGGTCGCCGCAATGGCGCGGCGAATCTCAGGATCGTCGTCGGGGCCCTCCCACGCGATCGCGCTGTCCACGTCAGAGCTCGGGAACGGCTCGAAGCGGCCGAGGCTGCCGGTGGCCATCCAGGTGTATGGCACCGGCGGACGGCCCAGCTCCTGATGCGTGAACTCGATCATTCGCCGCGTGATCGCGTCATGGATGCTCGCGATGGCGCGGCTGATCGCGCTCGTAGGCAGACCCGCGTCGAACAGCGCGATCACGGTGTCCGGGAGCTCGGTGGCTGCCTCGGCCATCTCGTCTTCGGTGGTGCTGCGTGCGATCGCCGCACGCAGCCGGAACGGCGCGCGTCGCTCGTTCGCCATCAGGTCCACGTCGTCCACCACCCCGAGCAGCCGCCTGCCGGCCGAGAGAACCGGCAGATGGCGGATCCCGTGGTCGAGCATCTCAAGCAGAGCCTCGTTGGCCGTGCGGTCGGCGGACACGGTCCACGCCGGAGCGGTCATCACGTCCGATAACGGAGTGTCCGGCCCGGCGCCCGAGGCAAGCACACGAGTGCGAAGATCGCGGTCCGTCACGATCCCAAGGCCGTCGCCCGTGTCGACCACGACGCAGGTCGCGCCGGCCTCGGCCATGCGGCTGGCGGCCTCCTGAACGCTCGTCGCAGGTGGACAGACCAGTGCCGGAGCCCTGATCAGCTCGCCCACCGGGCGGCCATCCGACGATAGGGGCGGCTCGGCCTGGTGCCCCGCCAGGAAGCGGAGGCGCTCGTCCATCACCCGGGTCACAAACCGGACGAAGGCGGGGCGCTCCAGCACCGGGCGGATCACCTCCGCGGGCATCCGGTAGACGAGCGTGTCCTCCGCGGTGCGAGCCACGAAGCCGAGCGGTCCCTCCGACAGGAGTGAGACGAAGCCGAACATCTCACCCTCGCCCATCAGATCGAGCAGGCGGCCTTCGATCACAAGCTCGACCGATCCACTCCTTACGACGTACGCGAACTCCGCGACCTCGTCACTGTCGAGGACCTTGGTGCGGGCCGCGTAGAACTCGATCTCGGCGCTTTCGGCCACCTTGGCGAGCGTTTCCTCGTCGAGGCTGTCGAACGGAGAATGCGTGCGGAGAAACTCGGCTATGTCATGCATTGACTCGTCCTGGCGGCACTGAGATATTCGCAATCATGGCGACTACAGCGGCAGGCGATCAGCACGACGATGTAGCGGACTTCGGTTACAACCAGCAGCTCGACCGCAGCATCGGCAGATTTGCGAGCTTCGCGGCGGGGGTCAGCTACATCTCGATCCTGACGGGCGTCTTCCAGCTGTTCTACTTCGGGTTCGCCTTCGGCGGGCCGGCCTACTGGTGGACCTGGCCAATGGTCTTTGTTGGCCAGCTCATGGTCGCGCTCTGCTTCGCCGAGCTTGCCGCGAACTTCCCCGTCGCCGGATCGATCTACAACTGGGGCAAGCGGATGGGCAGCGCGACCATCGCCTGGCTCGGCGGCTGGATGATGCTCACCGCCTCGATCGTGACGATCGCGGCCGTCGCACTCGCCTACCAGATCACGCTGCCGGAAATCTCCGACTTCTTCCAGTTCTACGGCGACGGGACGGGCGACAGGGACTTCGCCATCAACGCGGTCATCCTGGGCTCCGTTCTGATCGTCTTCACGACTTTGATCAACGCGCTCGGCGTCAAGCTGATGTCGCGCATCAACAGCAGTGGCGTATTCATCGAGTTGATCGCCGCCGTGGTCCTGATCGTCGCGCTCGCCGTGAGCATCGAGCGTGGGCCTGACGTCGTCTTCGAGACCCACGGCACGGGCGCGGGCCACGATTGGGGCTATTTCGGCGCCTTCCTCGCCGCGTCGCTTGCCTCCGCCTACGTGATGTACGGCTTCGACACAGCCAGTTCGTTAGGCGAGGAAACGAAGGACCCGCGCCGCACCGCGCCGATCGCAATCCTCCGCGCGGTGATCGCCTCCTTCATCCTCGGTGGGCTGATCATCCTGTTCGCGATGATGGCCGTGGGCAATATCAACGCGCCCGAGATCGGCGAGTTCGGCGGCCTCCAGTTCATCATCCTCGACGTCTTCGGCAACACGGTCGGGAAGATCTTCCTGATCTGCGTGGTGATCGCCGTGACGGTCTGCTGCCTCGCGGTCCACACCGCGACGATCCGGATGGCGTTCGCGATGGCGCGCGACAACAACCTGCCCGCCGGCGAGCACCTAGCCACGGTCCATCCCAAGACCAAGACGCCGATCGTCCCTGCCGTCGTCAGCGGCCTGCTCGCCATCGCGATCCTGGTCGTGAACATCGGAAACGACCAGATCTTCACGGTGATCACGAGCATCGGGATCATCATGATCTACATCGCGTACCTCCTGGTCACGGTGCCGATGCTGGGCAAGCGGCTGCGCGGGGAGTGGCCGCCGAAGGACGCCGAGACGACGGGCCACTTCACCCTCGGGAAGCTCGGCCTACCGATCAATTTGCTCGCCGTCGGCTGGGGCTTCTTCATGGCGGTCAACCTGATCTGGCCGCGCAAGGACGTCTACAACGCGACCGAGCCGTTCCACTGGTACCTCCAGTACGGCGCAATTCTGTTCATCGGCGTCGTGTTCTTCGGCGGGCTCGCGTACTACTGGTTCGTGCAGCGCCACAAGACGGGCGTGCTCGAGTCGCATCGCTTCCAGTCACCGTCCGATGCCGTGTCGGAGGCGCAGCCACTTTCTGCGCCGTGACGGGCCGGATGCTCATAGACGGCGAGTGGTCCGACGCCGCCAGCGGCGCCACCGTCGAGGCCACCAGCCCGGCCACCGGCGAATCGCTCGGCCCGGTCGCGGAGGGGAGCCGCGAGGACGCCCGCCGCGCGATCGCCGCCGCGAACGCGGCGTTCCCGGCGTGGGGCGCGCGTACCGGCTTCGAGCGCGGGGCGCTGCTCCATCGTGTGGCCGACGTGGTGGAGCGACGCAGCGACGAGCTGGCGCGGGTCCTAACGCTCGACCAGGGCAAGCCGCTGAAGGCGGAGGCCGAGGTAGAGGTGGGCGAGCTCATCGAGTTCTTCCGCATGGCGGCCGAGGACGGCAAGCGCCTGGAGGGGTCGATCCCGCAGAGCGCCGCCCCTGGACGGCGTGTGCTGCTGTTGCGCCGCCCTCTGGGCGTGCTCGGCCTCATCACGCCGTGGAACTGGCCGTACACCATGCCGGCGGAGGTGCTCGCGCCCGCGCTGGCCTGCGGCAACACCGTCGTGTGGACGCCGGCGCCGTCGACATCGGTGTGCTCCGGCCTCCTCGCCGAGTGCGTCGCGGAGGCCGACCTGCCGCCAGGCGTGTTCAACTTCGTGCTTGGTCCGGGGCCGGAGGTGGGCGACGAGCTGGCGGTGAACCCCGGCACCCACGCGGTGGCGTTCACGGGTTCGACGGAGACCGGGCTGATCGTCTCGCGGCAGGCTGCCGGCAAGGCGCAGCTGCTCGAGATGGGTGGGAACGGGCCCCTTGTGGTCCTTCAGGACGCCGACCTCGCGGCCGCAGCGGAGGCCGCGCGCGTGGGCTCGTTCCTCGGCGCGGGACAGAGCTGTTCCGCCGCTGAGCGGATCCTGGTCCACGAGGCCGTTCGGGACGAGTTCGTCTCGCTGCTGGCGAGCGAGGTCGAGCGCGAGGTGCGTCTGGGCGACCCGCTCGACGACGCGACCACGATGGGGCCGGTGAACAACGAGCCCGGCGCCGCCAAGATGGACGCGCACGTGGCCGACGCGGTCGAGCGTGGTGCGACGGTCGTGACCGGGGGCAGCCGCGCCGACGGGTTCCCAACCGGCCTCTACTGGGAGCCCACGGTGCTGAGCGACGTGCCGCCCGACTCGATCGCGGTCACACAGGAGACCTTCGGCCCGATAGCGCCGGTGGTCGCCATCCGCTCGCTCGAGGACGCCATCGAGCAGACGAACGCACAGACCTACGGGCTGATGGCGGCCATATTCACCGCCGACCTCGCGGCCGGGATGCGCTACGCCGACTCGGTGGCGATGGGGCTCGTGAACATCAACGAGACGACCAACTACTGGGAGCCGCACCTCCCCTGGGGCGGCCGCGCACGTTCACAGAGCGGGATCGGCCGCGTGGGCGGCCGCTACCCGATGGACACGCTCACCGAGCTCCAGACGGTCCTAATACACGCCTAATCTCAGGGCTGGCGCGGGTCGCCCGGCCTGATATATCATCGCGACGTGAGCGACTCGCACGGCTTGAGCGCCGTGGAGACCCCTGAAGCCCCTCCGGCCACGGATCGCAACGGCGATCCGCTGCTCCGTGCCGAGGGTGTCTGGAAGCTATTTGGCAAGAACGCCGACAAGGTCCTCGGCACGCCGGACGAGGAACTGTCGCGCGCGGACCTGCGCGAGAAGACCGGCACGGTCGTAGCGGTACGCGACATCTCGATCGAGGTCTGGCCCGGCGAGGTGTTCGTGGTCATGGGCCTCTCGGGCTCCGGCAAGTCCACCCTCGTCCGCACGCTGATCCGGCTCATCGAGCCCACCGCCGGCAAGGTCACGATCTGCGGCCAGGACGTGACCGGCGCCGACGCCGGCGCGCTCCGCGAGCTGCGCCGCCACAGGGTCTCGATGGTGTTCCAGCACTTCGGCCTGCTCGCGCACCGCACCGTGATCGACAACGTCGCCTTCGGCCTCGAGATCCAGGGCGTATCGAAGCCCGAGCGGCTGGCGAAGGCCAGCGAGATCCTCGAGCTCGTCGGGCTTCGCGACGTGGCCATGTCCTTCCCGGCCCAGCTCTCCGGCGGCATGCAGCAGCGCGTTGGGCTGGCGCGCGCGTTCGCGGTGGATCCCGAGCTCATGCTCTACGACGAGCCATTCAGCGCGCTCGACCCGCTGATCCGCCGTGACATGCAGGACGAGGTGATCCGCCTCCAGGCCGAGACCGGCAAGACGATGCTCTTCATCACCCACGACCTGCCCGAGGCGCTCCGGCTCGGCGACCGCATCGCGATCATGCGCGACGGCGCGATCGTGCAGCTGGGCACGCCTGAGGAGCTCGTCGGCTCGCCGGCCGACGGGTACGTCGAGAATTTCGTGCGCGACATCCCGCGCACCCATGTGCTGACGCTCCGCTGGATCATGCGCGACCCCAGGCCCGGCGAGGAAGGCGAGGGACCCGAGCTGCCGGTCGAGACGACCATGCAGAACGCCGTCCCGCTGGTGGCCTCCACCGACCAGCCGGTACGCGCCGTCAAGGACGGCAAGGTGGTGGGGATCGTCGACCGCGAGGCGATCCTGCGCGCCATGGCCGAAGATCCGGACACCTCCGGCAGTCGCGGCGCCGATGGCAGTAGCTAGCGGCAGGCTGCGGGCGCCCGCATTCGCGTCGCCGGTGTCGCGCTTCCGCGGCCGCGGTGCCCAGGTCGCCGGGATCCTCGGGCTGATGGTCGTGGGCTACCTGCTGTGGAAGAACGAGTTCCCGTGGCCCACGTCGCTCACCTGGCAGGAGCTGCCCCGCAAGCTCGACAGCGCGCAGGAGTGGCTTCTCGAACAGCGCACCGAGGGCTCGAATCCCTTCTTCGCCGTGCTCGACGGCTTCCGTGCCTTCGCTGAGTGGCTCGTAACGGCCCTGCTGAACACCATCGAATGGCTCACCTGGATCGGCACGATCGCGGCCGGCACGCTGATCGTGCTGCGCTTCGGCGGCCGGCGCGCCGCGCTGATCGTGTTCGGCGCGTTCGCGTCGTTCGCCCTCCTCGGCCTCTGGGAGGAGAGCATGCAGACGCTCGCGCTGATGACGGCGGCGGTGGTCATCTCGCTCGCCATCGGCGTGCCGGTGGGGATCTGGGCCGGCCGCAACGAGCGCGTTTACCGGGCCATCACGCCGGTGCTCGACGCAATGCAGATCGTGCCGGCGTTCGCGTACCTCATGCCGGTCGTGATCATCTTCTCGGTCGGTTCCGCGGCTGCCGTGATCTGCACCTTGATCTACGCGATCCCGCCCTCGGTCCGGATCACCGCGCTCGGCATTCGCGGGGTCACATCCGAGTCGGTCGAGGCGTCGCGGGCGCTCGGCGCCACACCGAGACAGACGCTTTTCAAGGTCCAGCTACCGCTCGCTCGCCGCCAGCTCCTGCTCGCGCTCAACCAGACGATCATGTTCGCGCTGTCGCTCGTCGTGATTGCCGGCCTGATCGGCGGCAGGGGCCTCGGCGACGTCGTGACGAATGGGCTCTACTCGAACCCGGCGCTCGCGGTCCTCGCCGGAATCGCGATCGTGATCATGGCCATCGCGCTGGACCGAGCCACCGCGGCAATCGCCGACCGCACGGACCCCGCCCGCCGCCAGCTCACCGACGAGGGCCGCAAGCGCGCGCGCAAGATCACGCTCGGCACGCTGGGCCTGATCGCGCTGATCGTCCTGGTGGCGCGCGCGCTGGGCGCGGACGCCATCTATCCGGACCAGTTCGAGACCTCCACGTCGATCTACGACGCGAACATCCAGAGCACCGTCCTCGGCTGGATAAACGACGCGCTCGAGTACATCCAGGACCCGGCCTCGTTCATCTTCGGCATCACCGACCCGGTCGGCAACTTCATCCTCGAGCGCATGCTCCAGCCGGTCCAGAACCTGCTGATGGACACGCCTTGGTTCGTCGTGCTGGGCTGCCTAACCGCGATCGCGTACGTCGTGAGCGGCATGCGGCCGGCCGTCACGGCATTCCTGATGCTCGCGTTGATCGGGCTCATGGGCGTCTGGGAGCCGGCGATGGACACCGCCTCCCAGGTGCTCGTGGCCACGGCCATCGCGGTCGTGATCGGGATCGCGATTGGAATCTGGGCCGCCGAGAGCCCGCGCGTGGAGAAGGTGCTCAGGCCCATCCTCGACACGCTGCAGACGCTTCCGCAACTCGTTTACATCATCCCGTTCATCTACCTGATGCCCGTGTCGCTCGTACCGGGTGTGGTCGCCTCGGTGCTGTACGCGGTCCCGGTCGTGATCAGGCTCGTGACGGCGGGGATCCGCTCGGTGCCGCCAGCCCCGGTGGAGGCGGCTCAGGCTTTCGGCGCATCACGAAGGCAGGTGCTCGCCAAGGTGAAGGTCCCGCTCGCCCGCGACAGCATCATGCTCGGCGTGAACCAGGGAATCATCATGGTCCTCGCGGTTGTCGTGATCGGCGGGCTGGTGGGCTCTGGTGCGCTCGGCGACGCGGTCGCCCGCGGGCTCCAGCGCAATGAGTTCGGGCAGGGCGTCGTGGCGTCCCTGGCGATCCTGGCGCTCGGGATCGCGCTCGACCGCGTGACCCAGGGGCGGCGGCAGGCGCAACTGTCTACGAGCACAAGAGGCCGACTTGTTGGCCTGGCCAAGAGGAGACGACAATTTCAACCAGGAGGAGGGGCGGTTTGAAGACCCACAGACACCTGTGGGCCGTGGTGGCGGCGCTGATGCTGGCGTTGTTGCTCGCGGCCTGCGGCGAGAGCAAGGACGACAACTCCGGCAGCGGTGACAGCGCGTCGGCCGGCGGCAAGGACTGCGGCAAGGTTGTGCTGAACGAGCAGGCCTGGGCTGGCTCGACGGCCAACACCTATATCGCCAAGAACGTCCTCGAGGAAAAGCTCGGCTGTCAGGTCGAGATCACGAAGATCACCGAGATCCCGGCCTTCCAGGCGATGGCCGACGGCAAGACCGACGCCGTGCTCGAGGACTGGCAGCACGTGGACCAGTACGCGCAGTACATCGACAAGGCCGGCACCGTCGTCCAGGGCGGGCCGCTCGGAGTCGAGGGACACATCGGCTGGTTCATCCCGAAGTACCTGATGGACGAGCATCCCGAGTTCAAGACATGGGAGGGCCTGAAGGGCAACGAGGATCTCTTCAAGAGCCCCGAGTCGGGCGACCAGGGAATGTTCCTTGGCGGCGACCCCTCCTATGTCCAGAAGGACAAGGAGCTGATCAAGGCCCTGGGTCTCAACTTCAAGTTCGTGACCGCCGGCGCCGAGCCGGCGCAGGTCGCGCGCTGGAGCCAGGCCTACAAGCAGCAGGAGCCGATCATCTTCTACTGGTACACGCCGCAGTACCTCAACCAGCAGTACGACCTGGCTGAGGTGAAGCTGCCGCCGCGTACCGAGGCGAACAAGGACTGCAAGGACGACGCGAAGGAAGGCGGCGACCCCGAGCAGTACAAGTGCGCGTACGACATCACGATCATCAACAAGCTGTTCTCGAAGAAGTTCGCGGACAGCGGGTCGCCGGCGTACGACATGCTGAAGAAGATGACGCTCACGAACGAGGACCAGGAGCAGGTGGCGAAGGCGATCGCCGGGGACAAGCAGGATCCCGACGAGGCCGGAGCCGACTGGGTTAAGGACAACGAGGCCAAGGTCCAGGAGTGGCTGCAGTAACCAGCTAGTCGTGTAGGCACGCAGGGCCCCCGGGATGGGGAGTCAGGTTGACTCTCCTCCCGGGGCTCGTGCCTGCCGGCCTTCGGGCGGCTCGGGGAGCTTCGGGAGAGGCTTGCGGCAGCCCGCGCCGCTGCAGGTCGCGAGGCCCCCCAGCACCCGGTGGAGCGCGGCACGTATCGCCAGGTGGCCCGGCTCCGCATCCAGCGAACGCAGCTCGTTGGGATCACGCTTCAGGTCGTAGAGCTCGCGGGCGCCCGCCCGGTACTCCACATACAGCCAGCGCGGGGTTCGCACGGCGCGGTAGGTCATGACGCGTCTCACGGCGCCGGCCTCGCCGGCGTCGTGATCGCGGATCGACACGTAGCGCCGGCCGCCCGTTTCATGCAGCAGCGGCCGGCGCGAGCGTCGGCGGGGGTGCCGCGCGAAGGGAAGCAGGGAACGCCCGTCGAGCCGCTTTCCCGGCCGGGCCGCCGCGGCCTCGAGGATGGATGGCGCCAGGTCGACGTTGCCGACCAGCTCGTGAGACACGCGACCCGCGGGGATCCCGGGACCCCGAAGCAGCAGCGGCACCCGGGTGGACGGCTCGTACGGAAGCATCTTGCCGCTGGGCACGTCGTGTTCGCCCTGCATGTATCCGTTGTCGGAGGTGAACAGGATGTAGGTGTTGTCGAGCTCACCGGCCCGTCTAAGGGCCGCGACGATCCCCGCGACGGCGTAGTCCACGGCCAGGAGCGACTCCTGCCGGTCGCGGCGACGCGACGCAATTTCGTCCATCGCCGCCGCGCTGAGCGGACCGTTGCGGCGCACGAACTCCGGCTTGTCCGCCAGCTTTGCCTCGCCGAACGCCGGCGAGGGTGGCGCGACGTCGCGGCCGAGGCTCCCCGCATCCCTTGGTGCGGGCCGGACCAGGTGACCGCTCCGATGCCGAATGGCCGCAGCCTCGTGATGGGGCGCGAGAAAGGCCACCGACAGGAAGAACGGACGGCTCGAAGACGCGCGGCGTGCGATGAAGTCCACGGCCTTACGCCGGTAGACGTCGGTCTGGTAGAGACGCGGATCCTCTTCGAAGGGCGTCCCGTATGTGTGGCGGACGCCGTTCTCGTTCAGCGTGTAACCCCACATCTTGTAGGTCGACCCATCGATCGCTCCGTGCCACTCGGTCCAGCCCGGCGGCACGTTCGCGCGCACCTGGGAGCCGTAGCCGTTCAGGTACTTGCCGATGTGCGAGGTTGCGTAGCCGGCGTGCTCCAGCCAGACCGAGAGGGAGTTCCAACGGTCGAAACGACCGTAGCCGCCTGCCGGCGGATACAGACCCATGACGCCGTGGTTATGGGCGTACTGGCCGCTCATGTAGGTGGCCCGCGACGGGCAGCACACCGGATACGAGACATACGAATTCGCGAACGTCACACCGCGCTCACCGAGAAGCCGGCGCGTTTTGGGCATCACCGTCATGTCTGACGTCGTCTCGTCGTCGGTCATCAATACGACGACATTGGGGCGCTCAGCGCGCGCGTTGGCGGCCCCGGGGGCGGCCGTGTCCGCCACGACAACGACGATGGCCAGAAACGCGGTGAAAACCGCGATAACCGCCGCAAGTGGCCGCATCGTCATCACCCACAAGGGCACCCGCTGGCGAGGCTCCCATCAAGCCACAGACGGGCTCGCCCGAGCGGTACGAACGATCACAGCCCCGGCGCGTTCAGCCGCTGATCGCCAGGGTGCTAGCG
>CAWDLE010000036.1:0-14888 GCA_963803085.1 uncultured Thermoleophilaceae bacterium
GCACCACGTTGCGCAGCTTAATCTCCTCGTAGCCGCGGATCACGTCCGGCAGCTCGAGCAGTTCGGCGGCGGTGTCATGCGTGTCTGGGGTTAGGAGCGTGATCGTCTCGTCGACCATGCGCTCGTACTCCTCGATCAGCTCACGCTCCACGCGACGCACTTTCGCCGGACCGAACGGGTCGAGGCGGGTGCCGCGCAGGCGGCGCATGCGGTAGAGCAGGCGGAATGCCGGCACGAACCAGCGGCCCAGCTTGAGCTTGCGCTTCAGGCCGAGCGCTCGCAGCAACGGCGGGTGGAGCATGAAGTAGACGCGCGCGTCCTCGCCAAACTCCGCGCCGAGCTTGGCCCGCTCGACGGCGTCGAGGTGCAGACGCGCGACCTCGTACTCGTCCTTGTAGGCCATCAGCTTGAAGAGCTGGCGGGCAACTGTCTCGGCCAGCTTCCGAGTGGCCGGGCGTGCGCTCCTGCTCGGCCACGTGCACGCGGCGGACGAGCTCCGCCCAGCGGCGCGCCCAGTCGGCATCCTGGTACGCCATGAGCTCGGGCACGCGCTGCTCGGCGAGCAGGCGCAGCTCGCCGCCGTCTCCGTTCACGGCGAGCGCGACGATCTCGTGCTCGACCTCGGAGAGCTCGCGTACGGCCTCAACAGCCTCCGGCGGACGCGTGGCCTCCTCAACGGCGTCCGGCGCGGCTACCACGGCGCGTCCCCAGCGCAACGCCGCGAGGTTCTTCTCGACCGCCGCACCGTTCAGCTCGATCGCCCGCTCGAGCGCCTCGCTCGAGACCGGCAGCAGGCCGCGCTGGTACGCCGCGCCGAGGGCGAGCGTGTTGGTCATCATGTGGTCGCCGAAGAGCCGCTCCGAGAGCTGCTGGGCGTCCAGGTAGAGGTTGTGCTCGCTGCGCGTGGCGGCGTCGATCTTGTCGAGCTGCGGGGCAAGCTCGGGGAAGCGCTCGTCCACGTCGATCACCATGCGGCCGGTCGGCACGGCACTGGTCGACACGACCGCCACCGTGCGCTCGCGGTCGGCAGTGAGAAGGTTCTTCTCGCTCCCGGCTCCGAGCAGGTCGAAGCCGAGGTAGAGGTCCACGCTGCCGGCCGGCATCTTGCTCGCGGCGGCCAGCGGCTGGCGCGTGATGCGCAGGTCCGAGATCACGGGGCCGCCCTTCTGCGAGAGGCCCGTCTGGTCGAGGCCCGACACGTGCAGGCCGTCGAGCAGCGCCGCCATGCCGAGCATCTGGTTCACGGTCACCACGCCGGTGCCGCCGATGCCCATCATGCGCACGCCGAAGTCCTCGTCTCCCACCAGCTGCTGCGGCTCGGGCAGCTCGATGTCGAGCGCGGGCGTGCGGTGCTTCGCCTTCTCGCCCGGGACGACGGTCAGGAAGGAGGGGCAGTCGCCGTCCAGGCAGGTGCGGTCCTTGTTGCACGACGCTTGGTGGATCTGCGTCTTGCGCCCGAACTCGGTCTCAACGGGCAGGACCGAGAGGCAGTTCGACTTCTCGCCGCAGTCGCCGCAGCCCTCGCACACACGCTCGTTGATCCATACGCGCTCGGCGGGCTCTGGCGCCTTCCCGCGCTTGCGCTTGCGGCGCAGCTCCGCCGCGCACTCCTGGTCGTGGATGAGCACGGTCACGCCCTCCACGTCCGCGAGCTCCTGCTGCGAGCTGAGCAGCTCCTTGCGGTCGCGCAGCTCGGCAATCGAGGCCAGCTCGACGCCGCGGTAGCGGCTCGTGTCCTCGGTGGTCACGATGATCCGGCGCACGCCCTCGAGCTCGAGCCAGCGGGTGAGGTCGGGCACGCTCAGCTGGCCCTCGATGTCCTGGCCGCCCGTCATGGCCACGTGCTCGTTGTAGAGCAGCTTGTAGGTGATGTTCACGCCGGCCGCCACGGCCGCGCGCACCGCGAGCGAGCCCGAGTGATGGAAGGTGCCGTCGCCAAGGTTCTGGACCAGGTGGCGGTCGTCGGTGAACGGCGCCATCCCGATCCACTGCGCGCCCTCGCCGCCCATCTGAGTGATGCCGGTGATGTCGCCCTTGCCCTCGGGGTTCAGCAGCACCATCGTGTGGCAGCCGATCCCGCCGCCCACGAGCGTGCCCTCGGGCGCCTTCACGGAGCTGTTGTGCGGGCAGCCGGAGCAGAAGAACGGCGTGCGCTGCGCCATCGGCAGCTCCGCAGGCCGGCCGTGGATCTCGGCGAGCTTCCGCAGGCGCGCCTCCACCGAGTCGATCCGCACGCCGCGTGCCTCGAGGCGCGCCGCGAGCGCGCGGCCGATGAGGTCCGCGTCGAGGTCGAGCTCGCGGGGGAGCAGCGGCTCACCGCGCTCGTCGCGCTTGCCGAGGATGCGCGGAGCGTCGGCCATGCCGTAGAGCGCGTCCTTCAGGAGCGTCTCCACGAACGGGCCCTTCTCCTCCGCCACCAGCACCTCGTCGAGCCCGCCTGCGAACTCACGCGCGATCTGCGGCTCGAGCGGAGAGATCATCCCGAGCTTGAGGATGCGGATGCCGGCGCGCTCGAGGCCGCTGCCCTCGAGCCCGAGCTCGCGCAGCGCGTGCATCAGGTCGTAGTAGGTCTTGCCGGGCACGACGATCCCGAGCCAGGCGCGCTGGGCACCCTCGACGCGGTTCAGCCCGTTCTCGCGCGCGTACGCAAGCGCCAGTTCGGTGCGCGGCCCGAACAGCGTGCGCTCCATGTCGAGCGAGGCGGGCGCGAGCAGGTTGCTGTTCGGCACGTGCTCGTACGGCTTGCCGTTCCACTCGACCGTCGGCATCACCGGCATCACGCGCTCGGGCGCGACGGTGGCGGTGCCGAGAGCGTCCGCCACGCTCGTGACGATCTTGAAGCCCGACCAGAGCCCGGACGCTCGCGAGCACGCGAGCGCGTGAAGGCCGAGGTCGAGGACCTCCTGCACGTTTCCGGGGAAGAAGACGGGCATTTGGAGGCTGGCGAGAAGGGCCTCGGATGCGCTCGGGATCGTGGAGGACTTGCAGCCGGGGTCGTCGCCCACGATCGCCAGTCCGCCGCCGGTGCGCGAGACGCCCACGAAGTTGCCGTGCCGCAGCGAGTCGGCCGCGCGGTCGAGGCCGGGCGCCTTGCCGTACCACATGGCGAGCACGCCGTCGTACTTCGCCCCGGGCAGCTGAGAGGCGAGCTGGCTGCCCCAGGCCGACGTGGCGCCGAGCTCCTCGTTGAGGCCGGGCACGTGGCGCACATGGTGCTGCTCCACGAGCTCGCGGTTACGGGCGAGCTCCTTGTCGAGGCCGCCGAGCGGCGAGCCCTGATAGCCCGAGATCATCGTGCCCGTGTGAAGGCCGCGGCGGCTGTCGGCGCGATGCTGGTCGAGCGGAAGGCGGACGAGGCCCTGGAGACCCGTCAGGAGGATGCGGCCGTCTTCGAGGACGTACTTGTCGTCGAGCGAGACGTCGCGGAGTGATCCGCGCCACGTGCCGCCATTGTCGCCGGAACGAGCGAAGCGCTCCCCCTGGGAGGGGCGCCTGCGGGGTGGTGCTCCTCGGCGGACGGCGATCGACATTCGGCTCCTCTTCTCCCGTTCACGGCCGATTGGCTAATGCAACTTACCATTGGTGGTACACGGAACGCAATTTGGTGGTTCCACGCCCATCCGGTTGATGCCGTCTACGACCGGGTATAAGGTCAAGGTCTATGACCATTGCTACCCAGCCGCCCACGCGAGCGAACATCGCCCTGGCTGACGACGATCACGAGCAGATCGTCATTCGCCAGAACCCGGAGACGGGGCTGCGTTTCATCGTCGCGGTGCACTCGACGGTGCTGGGGCCCGCACTGGGAGGCATGCGCCTGAAGCGCTACCCCGGCGGCCTGCGCGAGGCGCTCGAGGACGTGATGGGCCTGGCGCGCACAATGACGCTGAAGGCGTCAGCGGCAGGCCTTGAGCTCGGCGGCGGCAAGGCCGTGATGATCGACGACGGCCGCGACGACCTGCGCGCGGCACGTCTCGAGGGAGCCGCCGGCGTGATCGACGGGCTCGACGGCGCGTACATCACAGCCGAGGACATCGGGACGACGACAGCGGACATGGACCACATGTCGCGCTTCACCCGCTTCGCCGTCGGGCGCTCGCTGGAGAACGGCGGCGGTGGCGACCCCTCCCCCATGACGGCGGAGACGGTCTTCCAGGGAATGCGGCGCGGGCTCGCGGCGGCCACCGGGTCGGACACGCTCGAGGGGCGGCGCGTGGGGATCGTCGGGCTCGGCAAGGTGGGCTCGGTGCTGGCCACGCGGCTCGCGGAGTCCGGCGCGAGCGTGATCGCATGCGACCTCGACTCGGACCGCTGCGAGCGGCTCTGTGCTCAGCAGGGCCTCGAGGTAGCGCCCTCGGCCGAGGCGATCCTCGCGAGCGACCTGGACGTGCTCGCACCGTGCGCGGCGGGCGGCCTCATCGACGACTCGCTTGCGCGGGCGCTCGACTGCCGCGTGATCGCGGGCGCTGCCAATAACCCGCTCAGCGACCGCGGCGTGGCTCACATCCTGATGGAGCGGGACATCCTCTACGTGCCGGACTTCCTTGCGAACTGCGGCGGTCTGATCCACGTCTCGACCGAGTGGTACGGAGATCGGGGCCCGCGCGAGGCCGAGCTGATCGCCGGTGCGATGGAGCGCCTCGAGCTCGCGCTCGAGACCGCCGAATCGGAGGGCACGCCGCCGATCGAGGTGGCCGAGCGCCAGGCGCTCGAGCGCGTGGACGCCGCCCGCAACGGATAGACGCTCGTGGCTACCACCGTGGCGGGATATCCTGAGGCTGGTTTGGAGAGCTCGTTTGAGCCCGTTTCGTCACGCCGTACCTTCGAGGAGGCCGTCGAGCAGATCGCCGAGCGCATCAAGGCCGGCGACCTCCACGTGGGCGACCGGCTGCCATCCGAGCGCGACCTCGCGGCTCTGATGCGCATCAGCCGCCCGACGCTGCGCGAGGCCGTGAAGGTGCTCGCCGAGGCGGGAGTGCTCGCTGTGCGCCGCGGCCAGTCGGGAGGGATCTTCGTCGCGTCCGAGCTGATCCCGCGTGACCTGCTGAGGAGCCGACAGGCGATTCGCGTGAGCGAGGTCGCCGGCGTGCTCGAAGCGCGGCGCCTGCTCGAGCCGCGCGTTGCGCAGCTCGCCGCGGTTCACGCAAGCGAGGAGGACTTCGCGGCGATGGCGACGCTGATCGAGCGCAAGCGCGCGCTCGCCAAGGCCGACGACTTCCTCGAGAACGAGGACCTCTTCCTCCAGCTCGACCTCAAGTTCCACCTGGCGATGGCCCGCGCCACGCGCAACTCGACTGTCGTGCAGCTCATGCGCAACCTGTTCCGCCGGCTCGAGATCGCACGCGACATGGCTGTGCACGCGCCGCTCGTGCCGGACTGGGTGATCTCCATCCACGAGCGCACGCTCGCCGCGATCCGCTCGGCGGACTTCCCACTGATCGACGAGGTCATGGACGAGCACCTCGCCCAGCTAGAGCAGATCTGGGAGCGCGAGACCGGGCGCGGCCTGGTCCGCCCCCTGCCGGACTTCCTCCAGCCGGTGGCGGACCGCTCACGAGCGATGCGCGCCGGCTAGGCCGGCTCGAGCTCGGCAAGCCGCTTCAGGTTGCGGGCCGCGCGCCCGACCAGCGCGGCGATCATCACGCCGGCGAGGCCGATCCCGAGGATGTCCAGGAGGCCGAACGTTGCGACACCCAGCGCGAGCGCCGTGTTCACGCCGATGAGCAGCAGCCGCGCCTCCGTCGGGCCGAGCCGGCCGTATCCCAGCGTGAAGACACCGAGGGCCTGAGTCTCGAGGTACGTGTTGATGGACAGGATCAGGTACGCGATCACGATCACCAGCCCGACCGCGAGCAGCATGTAAGGGGAGAGCCCGAGACCGATACCGATCGCCGCGGTGGCGAAGGCGTCGACGAGGTGGTCGAGGTAATAGCCGTACCGAGGCCGCTCGGTCTTCCTCACCCGCGCGAGCGTGCCGTCCAGCGAATCGCCGAGCCAGTGGACGATGAGAAGGGCGCTCGCCGCCCAGAGCCACATCTTGTCGCCGTTCGACAGCACGTACGCGGCCGCGATACCGACCGCCGCCAGTACGCCGAGAGCGGTGAGGTGATCAGGCATCACCCGAGCCGGCAGCCGCCGGGCGATCCACTCGAGAACACGCGCCTCTGGCTTCGCGAGCAGGAACTGCTTGCTTCGAGGGGCATCTGGACTGCTGTTTGCGTCAGACATTGCGTCTTCTCCCTGTTGACCGATGGTTAATAACCCCCATCGATCGAGAGGGTTACACCGGCGGTCAGCACCGAAGGGGCCCAAACGAGAAGCTCAACACATCGGTCGCGCTCTGGTTGCCCAATGTGTTGAGCCTCGGTCCGGACCAGCTTCAATGCGGCCGTTGGCCCGAGCTCTAGCCGGCGAGCGCCCGTGCCACCACCCGCAAATCCGCCACAAGCGCCTCCCGCTCCGCCGCCCGCTCGGCGTCGTCCGGCCGGCGCAGGATCGCCGAGGGGTGAATGGTGGCGCTCACGATCGGCGCCAGCTCCGAGTCGAGCAGCTCGCCCCGGTGCTGGGTGACCTTGAAGGAGCTGCCCAGCAGCGCCTTAGCCGCGATGGCGCCGAGCAGGATCAGCGCCTCCGGCTTCACGACGTCCAGCTCGGCAGCCAGCCACGGCCTGCACGCCTCTATCTCGAACCGCTTGGGTGTCTGATGGATGCGGCGCCGCCCGCGCTCCTCGAACTTGAAGTGCTTGACGACGTTGGTCAGGTAGGCGTCGGCGCGCTCGATTCCCGCCGCCTCGAGGCCGCGGTCGAGCTCGCGACCGGCCGGGCCGACGAAGGGCTTGCCAGCCTGGTCCTCCCTATCGCCCGGCTGCTCCCCCACCAGCATCAGGCGCGAGGATTTGCGGCCCTCACCGAAGACGGTCTGCGTGGCGGGTCGCCAGAGGTGGCAGCCTCGGCACCCGGCGGCGGACTCGCGCAGGGCCTTCAGCGATAGGCGTTCGGGAAGGAACGGGCTGGCGTCGGCAGGCTCGTCGGCCACGTCACCGCTAGGTTTGCCCGCGTGACCGATCCGCTACTCGTCGTCGATGCGCCATCGATGCTGTTCCGAGCCTTCTACGCCCTTCCGGACACCATCAAGGGCGCGGACGGCCAGCCCGTGAACGCGCTGCTCGGCGCCGCGAACCTGATCCTGCGCGAGATCGAGGAGCACAGCCCGCGCGCCGTGGTGCTCTGCTTCGGACCGGACGCGGCGGACTACCGCGTGGAGCTGTTCGACGGCTACCATGCAGAGCGCCCCGAGGTCCCGGACAAGCTGGCGCCGCAGTTCCTGGACGCGCGGCCCTTCTTCGAAGCCTTCGGCTGGATCGTCGCGGACAGCGACTCCTACGAGGCCGACGACCTGCTCGGCTCGCTCGCACGGCTCGAGACCGAGGCCGGCGGCCGCACACTCGTGATGACCGGCGACCGGGACATGTATCAGTGCGCGAACGACCGCGTGAAGATCCTCTACGTGCGCACCGGCGGCAAGCAGGGCGCCGAGCTTGTGGACGCCGCCGAGGTCAAGCGCCGCTACGGCGTGCCGCCGGAGCTTGTGCCGGACTTCATCGCCCTGCGCGGCGACCCCTCGGACGGCATTCCGGGCGCCAAGGGGATCGGGGAGAAGGGCGCCGCAGAGCTCCTCCAGCGACACGGCTCGCTGGAGGTTGCGCTCGAACACGGTGTGCGCGAGACCAAGAAGACCGTGCGAGCCGCGCTCTGCACGCAGGCGGACGAGCTGCGCGCGTTCAAGGAGATCGCCACGCTCCAGGAGGTGGACGTCGAGCTGCCTCCGGACACCCCGACGGACTACGCGGGCGCGGCGGCCGCGGCCCGCGAGCGCGGCATGGAGCGCCTTGCAAAGCGGCTCGATGGGCTCGCCGACCGATGAATTTCGGCGTTTGCCGTGGTCTATACCGGGTGAGTGTCGATTTCGAAGAAGCCCGTTCGACGTCTCCGTAGAGACCCGATTTTGAAGGAAACCAATGACTGCTGATACCGACCGTAACCGCTGGCTTGCCCTCTACGTCCTCTGCACGGGCGTCCTGATGATCGTGCTCGACGCGACCGTCGTGAACGTCGCGCTCCCCTCGATCAAGAACGACCTCGACTTCACCCAGAACAACCTCGCCTGGGTGGTCAACGCCTATCTGATCGCCTTCGGCGGCCTGCTGCTGCTGGCAGGGCGCCTCGGAGACCTGCTCGGTCATCGACGCGTATTCCTGGCCGGGCTGGGCGTGTTCACGGCCGCCTCGCTGCTGTGCGCCCTTGCCCAAAGCCAGGAGATGCTGATCGCGGCCCGCTTCGTCCAGGGTGCCGGCGGCGCGGCGGCATCGGCGGTGACGCTCGGGATGATCGTCATGATGTTCCCCGAGCCGCGGGAGCAGGCAAAGGCGATCGGCGTGTTCGGCTTCGTGGCCTCGGCCGGCGGCTCGATCGGGCTCCTCGCAGGCGGCGTCCTCACGGACCTCATCAACTGGCACTGGATCTTCTTCGTGAACGTTCCGATCGGGATCGTGACGGCGCTCCTCGCCGTGCGCCTCGTCGAGAGTCGGCCCGGAATCGGCATCCGGGAGGGCGCAGACGCCCCCGGCGCGGTCCTCGTGACGGCCGGCCTGATGCTGACCGTCTACACCATCCTCGGTGTCGAGGAGCACGGCTGGACCTCGGCGCAGACGCTCATCCTCGCCGCGGCCTCGATCGCGCTGGTCGCGATCTTCGTGCTGCGCCAGGCGCGCATCGAGAAGCCACTGATGCCGCTGCGGCTGTTCCACTCGCGCAACGTGTCGGGCGCGAACATCGTGATGGCCCTCCTGGTCGTCGGCATGTTCGGCCTCTTCTTCCTCGGCGCGCTCTACCTGCAGCTCGTGCTCGGCTATTCGCCGCTCGAGGTCGGTCTCGCGTTCCTGCCGGGATCGCTGCTGATGGGCGCGCTGTCGCTGGGCTTCACGGACCGGATCAACATGCGCTTCGGCCCGCGGCGGGTGCTGATCGCCGGCCTCAGCTTCCTGCTGGTGGCCATGCTGCTGTTCGCGCGCGTGCCGGTGGACGGCAACTACATCGTCGACGTGCTCCCGACGATGATCATCTTCGGCGCGGGCGCGGGCGTCGCGTTCCCGGCCCTGATGATGCTCGCGATGTCCGGCGCGACCCCGAGCGATGCCGGGCTGGCCTCTGGGCTCGTCAACACCACCGGACAGGTGGGCGGAGCCGTCGGGCTGGCGCTGCTCGCCACGATCTCCACCGAGCACACCAAGACCCTGCTCGAGGACGGGGACTCGACTGCCGCGGCCCTCACCGGCGGCTACCACGTCGCGTTCCTGATCGGCGCATTGTGCGCGGTGACGGCGATCGTCGCGGCGGTGACGGTGCTGCGCGAGCAGAGCCTGGCGGGCGCGATGGCGGACGCGCACGGCCACGACGAGCCGGGCATGGCGGAAGTGGCGAACGCCCCGACCGGGCCCGCTTACGACACGGCGAACGTCTGAGCGCGCTGAGCCCAGACATCTCGGCCCCCTTGCGGGGGCCGAGATGAGACTGTGAGGTGGAGGCGGCCGGCACTGCCCCGGCGTCCGCGGAACACCATCACGATGCTTGCTACGAGCGTTCCCTCGGAGTCGAATCTCGGCGTCCGGTTCTGTCAATCCGAGGGGCACGTCCCCGGCGCCATACCCTCAAAGTTGTCCCATGACCGCCGAGGGTCGGACGGTCGCGGTGAGCCCGCTGTTATGAAGCCGCTTGCCGGACCGCGGGCATGCCCGGGGCGACTCTCTCACGGCCTAACTAGGCGGCGAGAGCGAACGAATGATTCTCGTCCGCACGTATTGGTTTCCGGGATTATTTAACGAGGCCCACCCGGAGTCCTCGACTCGCTACATCGTGACGAGCAGCTCCACGTCGAAGCTGGTTCGCCCCCGTGCAACTCGTATAAGGGTAGCGGCACACGGCCATCGTGACTTCCCCTAGGGGCCATTCCCGATAGGCAGATCCCCTGCAAAACGGCAGTCTCGAACGCATGACAACGGACGACACGACCCAGCAGCTCCCTCCCGAGAGCCCGCCGCCGCGCAGGCTGCTCCGATCCCGCTCAGACCGCGTGGTCGGCGGCGTGTGCGCGGGCCTCGGCCGCTATTTCAACGTCGACCCGATCATCTTCAGGATCGGCGCCGTGGTGCTCGCCTTCGTGGGTGGAGCGGGCCTGCTCGCGTATCTCGCCGCGCTACTCCTGATCCCGAGCGAGGACAGCCCCGCCGCGGCCGGCCCCGCGCCGACCCGCAACCGCTGGCTCGTGATCGTGGGCGCGGTGGTCCTGCTCTGCATCACCTGGCCCATTCTGCTCGGCGGCGGACTCGTCCTCGCGGCCATCCTCCTTCCGCTCGCAATACTGGTCGCCGCTGGTGTCCTCGTCTGGTGGTTCGTCTCAGGAGAGGGACCCGGTGCCGACGCAGGCGACGTCGCCAAGCGAGCCGCGCTCGGCATCGGTCTCCTCGCCCTCTGTGGACTGATCGCCATCGGCGGCGCCTGGGCCGCGGCCGCGGGTGGCGAGACCGTGGTTGCGATCGTCGTCATCGCCGCCGGCGCGGCGATCCTTGTCGGCGCATTCCTGCGCCCGGTCCGCTGGCTGGTGCTGCCGGCTTTGGCGCTCGCGCTGTCGGCGGGTACGGTCTCCGCGTCGGGAATCGACCTGGACGGGGGTGTTGGGGACCGTGACTACCGGCCGACGTCTGCGTCCGACCTGCGCGACACGTACAGGCTCGGTATCGGCCAGATGGTCGTGGACCTGCGACAGACGGACCTGCCGGCCGGCGACGTGCCGGTGGGGATCGACCTTGGCATCGGCGACGCTCGCGTCATCGTCCCCGACGACGTCTGCGTGGCGACGGATGCGCGCGTCGGCATCGGCGAGGCACGCACGTTCGAGCTGCGCAACGACGGGGTCGACGTGGACATGGAGGACATGCCGGAGGCCTCACCCGGCACCACGCGACTGCTGGTGAAGGCCGACATCGGCGTCGGGTCGCTCCGCATCGGCCATGAGGAGATCGGCTCGTACCGCGGGAACGGGCAGTTCGACTTCGGCGCGGGCTTCGAGGAGCTCGGACGGAACGCGGCCTGTGCAGCGTAGCCCCGATCCGACCTCGCTGGTCGCCGGCATCGCGGTGCTGGCGCTCGGCGTGCTGCTCCTGCTCGACGCCGGGGGCACGCTGGATCTGCGCTTCGCTGTCCTCGCTCCCGTGGGCTGCGCGGCGGCCGGGGCGGTCCTGCTCGCGTCCGGGATGGCCCGGCGGCGATGATCTGCGTGTGACGACCAGCCCGGGCAGTACATCCGCGAGCGTTCTGCGTCGCGACCGGGACGCCGGTTGGATCGGCGGCGTGGCCGCCGGCATCGCGCGGCGTTACGGAGTCGACGTGTCGCTGGTGCGGCTTGCGTTCGTGGTGGCCACCGCGGTCGGCGGGTTCGGGCTCGGCGCCTACCTGCTCGGCTGGATCCTGATCCCCCCGGGAGACTCAGCCCGAGGGCGAAGCCGAATGCCCACGGGCCGAGCCGCGGTGGAGGTGGCGCTGGGCACCGGGTTGCTCCTGCTGGCGGTGCTGCTCACGTTCCGCGGGCTCGGCATCTGGTTCTCCGACGCCGTGGTATGGCCGCTCGTGCTCATTGCAAGCGGCGGCGCGCTCCTGTGGCGGCAGTCGCTGGGAAGCGCCGAGCCTGCGCCCGTCGCGGTGCGCGCCCGCACTGCGCCCGAACCGGATGCGGACGCCAACGCCAAGCTCGCCGCGGAAGGCCGCCGTGCGGCGGCGGCCATATCGCGGACGGGCCTCGGCGTGGCGCTCGTGATCGCCGCAGGCTTCGTCTTCCTCCAGGCCACCGGCGCCCTTGGCGCGGCGCGAGACGTGGGGCTCGCGGTGATCGCCGCCGTGGTGGTGCTGGGCGTGATCTTCGCCCCGTGGATGCTACGGCTGGTGCGGTCGCTGACACAGGAGCGCTCACAGCGCATCCGCTCACAGGAGCGCGCCGAGATGGCTGCGCACCTGCACGACTCGGTGTTGCAGACGCTCGCCATGGTGCAGCGCAGCGCCGGCGACCCAACCGAGGTGGCGGCCATAGCGCGTCGTCAGGAGCGCGAGCTGCGGGCGTGGCTGGCAGGCAGGCCCGCGCCCGGGCAGGCCGCACGGCTGGCCGCGGCGCTCGAGGCCACCGCGGCCGACGTCGAGGAGCGCTACAGCGTCCCCGTGGAGGTGGTCGTGGTCGGCGACCGCGAACTGGACGCCAACCACGAGGCCGTGGTGGCTGCCGCGCGCGAGGCGATGACGAACGCCGCCAAGTTCGGCGCCGGGTCGACGGTCGACGTGTACGCCGAGAGCGCTCCCGGTCGCACGCAGGTCTTCATCCGCGATCGTGGACCGGGCTTTGACCCCGCCTCCGTGCCCGGGGACCGCCGCGGCGTGCGCGACTCGATCGTCGGTCGGATGGAGCGACACGGCGGCCGGGCACGCGTGGCCAACGCGCCGGGCGGCGGCACCGAGGTGGAGCTGGTGATCGAGGAGCGGCAGTGAGCGAGCCGCGGGTGCTGATCGTGGACGACCACCAGCTCTTCCGCGCAGGCGTGCGAGCCGAGCTCGAGCCTCTGCTCGAGATCGCGGGTGAGGCGAGCGGCGTGGAGGAGGCGGTAACCGCGATCGAGCAGCACGCCCCGGACGTGGTGCTACTCGACGTGCACATGCCGAACGGCGGCGGGATCGAGGTGATCCGGCGGACCGCAGCGGGCAGCGCGAGTCCACCCTGTTTCCTCGCCCTCTCCGTCTCAGACGCTGCAGAGGACGTGATCGCGGTCATCCGCGCGGGTGCGCGCGGCTACGTGACCAAGAACATCTCAGGCGAGGAGCTGGCCGAGGCGGTCCGCCGCGTTCACGATGGCGATGCCGTCTTCTCTCCTCGCCTTGCGGGCTTCGTGCTGGACGCATTCGCGGGGCCGGCGCCCCAGCCCCAGTCGGAGCTGGACGCGCTCACTGCACGCGAGCGCGAGGTGCTCCAGCACATCGCGCGCGGCTACATGTACAAGGAGATCGCGCTGCGCCTCGAGATCTCGCCCAAGACGGTGGAGGCCCATGTGTCCTCCGTGCTGCGCAAGCTGCAGCTGTCGAGCCGGCACGAGCTCACGCGCTGGGCGGCCGAGCGCGGCCTGGACCTCTAATACCGCTCCGACATCGCCCGGTCGATCTCGCGCTTCACGTCGCGGTCCTTGATCGAGCGGCGTTTGTCGTACATGTCCTTCCCCTTGGCGAGCGCCAGCTCCACCTTTGCGCGCGGGCCGTTGAAGTAGACGCGCGTGGGCACGATCGTGAGGCCCTTCTCGGCGCTCGCCTCCAGCAGGCGCTCAATCTCGCGCCTGTGCAGCAGCAGCTTGCGCGGCCGTTCGGGGTCGTGGTTCTCGCGCGCGGGCTTGTAGGGCGCGATGTGCACGTTGCGCAGCCAGACCTCGCCGTCCTTCACGTCGGCGTAGGCGTCCTTCAGCTGCACGCCGCCCTCGCGGAGCGACTTCACCTCCGAGCCCTGGAGCACTATCCCGGCCTCGAACTTGTCGAGCAGGTTGTAGCGGAAGCTCGCCTGCCTGTTGGTGGCGATGTCCCCGGGGGCCGCCTTGCGTTTCCTCTTCTTCGCCACCCTACGAGTATGCCTCGGCGAGGATCAGATCGACGCGGCCGCGGGGGGCGTCCACGCGGTCGACCTCGACCTTGACCGAGTCGCCCAGCCGCAGCCGGCGCCCGGAGCCCTCCGCCTCGAGCGCGGTACCCAGCTCGTTCAGCGTCCACCAGCCGCGCAGACGGCGCGCTGGCAGGAGGCCCTCGAAACGCTGACCGCCGAACTCCACGAACGCGCCCTTCTCAATTAGCCCCACGACCTCGCCCTCGAAGCTGTGCGAGGCGTTCGGATCCATTTCGGAGAGCGTGCGCTCGAGCAGGAAGGAGAGGCAGATGTCGTCGGAGTCGCGCTCGATCTTCATCGCCTCGCGCTCGGATGCGGAGCTGAGCACGCCGGCCTCCTCGAGCTCGTGTGCGGGCGTGGCGGCCTCGTCGATGCCGAGCCCCTGGAGCAGTGCGCGGTGGGCCACCACGTCGGGGTAGCGGCGGATCGGCGAAGTGAAGTGGCAGTAGCGCGGGCTGGCAAGCCCGGCGTGGCCGAGGTTGCGCGGCGTGTAGTACGCCTGCTTGAGGGCACGCAGCACGAGCACGCTGTACGCCCGCTTGCCGCGTGACTCGCTCACCACGATCTTCGAGATCTCGGTGATGGCATCGGCGGCCTGCTGCGGGGTCATCTGCTTAGGCAGCGGCGGCGTCTGGATGTCGAGACTCGCCAGCTGCTCGGTGAGGAACGTGACCGACTGCGGCTCGGGCCGCTCGTGCACGCGGTAGAGCGTCGGCAGCTTCTTGTCGGCGAGGTACCCGGCCACCTGCTCGTTTGCGAGGATCATCAGCATCTCGATCACCCGGTGCGACTCGGTCTGCTGCTCGTAGCGGACGGCCGTGGGATTTCCGTCGGAGTCGAAGTCGAAGGTCGGCTCCCACGAGCCGAACTCGAGCGAGTCGCGCCGCTCGCGCAGTGCGCGCGCCACCTCACGTGCGACCTCGAGCGGCTCTCCCCACGGGTCCTCCGCGCGTGTCCGGCCGGCGAACAGCTCGTCCACCTCGCCGTACGTGAGGCGCCGATCGCTCCGCACGAGCGAGCGGTGGAACGCCACGCTCGTCACGTCCGCGCCGTTCATCTCCATCTCCACGGTCACGGCGAGCTTGTCCTCCCCAGGCCTCAGCGAGCAGGCCTCGTTCGACAGCACCTCGGGCAGCATCGGCTCGACCGC
>CAWDLE010000037.1:0-219838 GCA_963803085.1 uncultured Thermoleophilaceae bacterium
CGGCGCTAGGCCGCGCGGGGCTCGAGATCCACCACCACGGCGACCTTCGGCTCGTGCCAGAGGCAGACGATGCCGCCGTCGTCGTGATCGAGGATCTCGTCCGGCTCAGGAAGATCGTGGTCGGCGAGCAGCTGTCGCATGGCGCGCTCGGCCTGCTCGCGGCTCGGCTGCTCGGCCTGCTCGCGCGTGGGTTCGTCTTGGGACATGCACTCAGCCTGCTCCGCGCCGGCGCACGCGTGGGTTACGTGTGCCACAAGTTGGATGCAGCTCAGCGACTGGCGAGCGCGCGCAGGCTCTCGTGCTCCTCACGACACGCGGGGCAGCCGTCGAGGTGGGCACGCATTCCCGGGACGCGGGCCTCCGCGTCGGCGCCCACGAGTTCCAGTTCGACGTACTCGTCGAGCCGCTCGAAGCACTCCTCGCAGCTCACCTGGGGGTCGGTCGGGCCGAGCAGTGCCTCGAGCCTGTCGTTACGGGCGCTCATGAATCCTCCTGCAGGTAACCGGACGCCGCGAGTTCTCTTCGCAGCTTCGTCCGTGCGTCGTGAAGCGTCTTATAGAGGGCGCCGCGGGTGGTGTCGAGCCGCTCGGCGAGCACGTCGATCGGCACCTCGTTCAGCGCGAGCGCCACGAAAACGTCGCGCTGGTGCGGCGTCAGGTCCTCCCGGACGGCGCGCTGGAGCTCGCGTAGAAGATCGGCGTCCTCGGTGGTGCGCTGGGCGGATGGGCGCTCGTCGGCGAAGGCCGGCCAGCTCTCGGGCTCGAGCACCACCTCGCGGCCCTGCCACGCCCGCCGCCGCAGCCGCACACCCGCCTCGAGCAGTGCGAACTTGTAGGCCCAGGTGGTGAAGCGGCTGGCGCCGCGGTAGTCGTCGAGCTTTGCGAGGACCGCCACGAGCGCGTCGTTGGCGGCCTGGAGAGCGAGATCGTCGAGCTCCTCGCCGCGAACGAAGGAGAGCGCCGCGCGGCGGCGGCCGATCTCGAAGCGCGCGGCTCGGAGCAACAGGTCGTGAAGGTCGGCGATCGCTTCGTGACGGCGTGCGCCGTCAGCCCGCAGTGCCTCCAGCCACGCCTCCGAGGGATCCACTGGCGCCCGAGCATAGGCAACGGTCATCAGAGACCTTTGCGCCGCTCGCGACCCGTTTCTTACCCCTCGTAAGAACCGGGGGAGCGGCGGCGCTAAGGGCCCAAGCCCGACCCCTTCCCTCAAAGGAGACCAGCCATGAGCAGCATTGCAACGGCCCTTCGGCCGATTCCAGTACCCAGGCCAGAGACTCCTGCGCCGGGAGCCCGCGGCGCAGGCATTCATGCTCCTGCGCGTCGCATTCGCGGTGGCGCCGATCCTGTTCGGCCTCGACAAGTTCGCCGAGGTGATGATCTCCGACTGGCCCAAGTACCTCGCGCCGGAGTTCAACGATCTCATCCCGGGCAGCGCTCAGGACGCCATGTACATGGTCGGCGTTGTCGAGATCGCCGCCGGTCTCGTGGTGGCGTTCAGCCCGCGCTTCGGCGGCCTGCTCGTGGCCGGTTGGCTCGCAGGCATCATCGTGAGCCTCTTGCTCGTGGGCGGCTACGCGGACATCGCGCTGCGCGACTTCGGGCTCCTGGTGGGCGCCCTGGCGCTCTCGCGCCTGGCGAGCGCCCACACGGTGCGGGATTGAGGCGGCCGCTGCCTAGCGGTGCTTCCCCTTCTTCTCCAGCTGAGCGCGGATCTCGCCGCCGGGGTACTTCTCGCTGTGCACGTTCGCGTAGGTGGCTCCGGCGCGAATGGCACGGACCAGCTCGGCGAATTCACCCGGGGCGATGCCCTGAGCCGCAGGGCCGATCACATCGGCTGCGTGAAGGGTCCCGGTGACCGTGCCTGACGGGTCCGGGCAGGGCTTCGTGCCCGCCGGGCCCGCGCCGGTGTTGTCGCACAGGAACACGATGACCCCTGCGTTCACGCCGCGCTGCCCGAGGTGGATGTGCGCCTGAAGGGGCTTCGCCTCGAGGCCGGCGTACGTGAGCTTGTAGTTGATCGCAGTGCCGTGATTCCGGATGCTCGCCCGGAACGTGCCATGACCGCTCGTCGAGAGCGCCGGCACCTCCTGATAGCCGGTGAGCCGCTCCTTGAAGTCGTTGCCGCCCTGCGCCAGAGCCACCGCCCCGGCCACTCCGACGGCGATCAGCGCACCCACGCCGACGACGAGCTTTGCACGGGCATTCATCACGTGAACCTCCCTCTCGTGGGACGACCCTGTGCGTGATACGGGCGATGGGTTGTCCCGGTTCAACCTCAGGCACCGAGCTCGAGGTGGTTCTTTTGGAGGCTTAGACGCCCGCGAAGGGCGCCGGCCCTGGGAAGGACCGGCGCCTATCGCGAGGGGGTGAGGGGAGGTTGGAGGCCCCTCGGCGCGCTCGCGCGACCGCCGCCTCGGAGGGGGCCAGCGGGCAAGTGACAAGAAAAAAGAAGAGAGGACGCCCGCGTTCGCCGAGGCGCCCAGTGGCGATTAGGGGTGGCGGCTTGCGTTCGTCGGGTACTGCGCTCCGCTCGCCCGTCGGCCGCGGTTCGGCGGGGGTCCAACGGGTAGTAGAAGGCAGATAGTTAGTCATGAGTAATGGTTGCGACGGGGGGTGTCCGCTCGGGGCAACGGGCGGTGAAGGGGTAGGCGTCCTTTTGCTTGCTATGGCTGTTGAGATCGCCGGCCGGCGGTCGACAAAGTCGGTCTCGATCTGCCTTTCGTGGGGCTTAGGCCAGTTGTGAGCGATATGCAGACACAAGGCGCTTCACCCCCCTCTCGGGAGCGTCGAGAGGCGAGTTGCCGACCTCGTTCAGGCCCGTGCCCCTCTCAGTGCTGCCCGTTCGGGAGCGCCCTCACGCGCGAGCGTGCGAGAGCCGGGCGCGCAGACGCGAGCGCAGCCGGCCGGTTCGCCGTGGCGGGCCCTGCGCGGCCTCCATCTGGGCCCTGCGCAGCTCGAGCAGGCCGACCAGGTCGCCCGTCGGCTCGAACGGGTCGGCGATCGCGCGGCCGGAACCCAGCGGCAGCGCCGCCAGCATTCGCGAGTCGGCCTCAGCGATCAGGGCAGGCCCCCTCGGTGGGCTCGCGCTGTCCAGTGAGGCCAGGCGCGCGAGTGCCGACTCGTCGCCTGGAGCGGAGCGGCGTACGGTGACGTTCTTCATGCGATTGACCTCCTGCTGTAGTACACAGTTTGTGCGTATGACGATGTAGTGGTACTGTACGACCCCATGAGGTGGTGCAATGTCGTACAAGATTGATTTGTCTGAGCTGACCCGGGATGGCGCCGTGTCGCTGACCCAGCAGCTCGTGGACCGCTTCGCCGCCGCCATCGACGCCGGCGAGCTCGACCCCGGTGAGAAGCTTCCGCCCACGCGCGAGCTCGCCGAGCTCGTGGGTGTGAACCACCTGACCGCCGCGCGCGTGTACCGCAGGCTCGCCGAGCTCGGGTACGTGACGGCGAGCGTCGGGCGCGGCACCTTCGTTCGCGCGCTGGCGCCCGCGCGGGGGGAGGAGGACGGCGACGAATGGCAGTCGTACGTGCTGCCGGAGCACGAGCTGAGCTACCCGGAGCGAGTTCTCGCCGAGGTGATGTCCAGCACCGGCCAGCCGGACCTGATCTCGCTGGCGGTCGGCTGGCCGTCTCCGCGCCTCTATCCCACGGACGAGCTCGCCCGGATCACCGCGGAGGTATTCGCCGAGGAGGGCGGCGAGGCGCTGTCCTACCTGCCCGCCGAGGGCCTCTACGCGTTCCGCGAGCAGCTCGCGGAACGCGGGCGCACGCACGGCTTCGCCAAGGATCTCGACGAGATCATCGTGACCTCAGGCGCAAAGCAGGGAATCAGCCTCGCCGCGCGCGCGACGCTCGAGCCGGGCGACGTGGCCGTGATCGAGTCCCCGAGCTTCGCCGGCATGCTGGACTCGCTGCGGCAGACGGGCGCACGCGTGATCGGCGTGCCCGTGGACCAGGACGGCTTCGACGTGGACGCGCTCGAGCGGCTGCTCGCCCGCCACGAGGTGAAGCTGGTGGCGCTCCAGACCGCGTGCCAGAACCCCACGGGGCGCGACCTCTCCGAGGAGCGCCGGGCACGGCTGGCGGCGCTTGCTCGCGAGCGCAACTTCTTCGTGCTCGAGGATCGCGTCTACGCCGACGCGAGCTTCGGCGGCAAGCCGGTCCGGCCGCTGCGCGAGCTCGCCCCCGCGCACGTGATCTACGTGAACTCGCTGTCGAAGCTGGTGGGAGGTGGCCTGCGAGCCGGGTGGGTCGCCGCGAGCGGCCCAGTGCGCGAGCGGATCGCGACTCTCAAGCTCGAGTCCGACTTCCACAGCGCCACACTGATCCAGCACATCGCCGCGCGCTGGCTCGCGGCCGGGGCGTACGACCGGCACCTCGAGCATACGCAGCCTTTCTACCGCGAGCGCCGCGACGCCCTGCTCGCGGCCCTCGAGCGTCACATGCCCGGCGAGTACCAGGCGGACGCGCCTCAGGGAGGCCACCACGTGTGGGTCACGCTGAACAGGTCACTCGACGAGCGCGCTCTCTACAGCGAGGCGGCGCGGCACGGCGTGGCCTTCACACCGGGCGGCGCGGTCACCGCCGAGCGGCGCACCCAGACGTCGCTCCGCCTGTCGTTCTCGCTGGTGGAGCCGCACGAGCTGGACGAGGGCGTGAGGCGGCTCGCCCGCGCGATCCGCGAGGTGCGCCGAAGCGCTCGCCACGCTGTGGCCGCGCCGATGTCCTAGCCGTAGCGGCGCCTAGAGCTTCTGCCAGAGCCCGCCGAGCGTGCGCAGCTCGTCCCGCGAGTAGCGGTCGAGGAATAGGGCGCGCACGCCGTCGAGATGGGTGCGTCGCGCCGCGTCGAACAGCTCGCGGCCGGCCGGGGTGATCTCGGCGAACAGGCCACGGGCGTCGCTCTCGCAGCGCTCGCGCTTCAGCAGGCCCTCGCGCTCGAGGCGGTCGACCAGGCGCGTGAGGCCACTCCGGCTCAGGAGCACCGACTCGGCCAGATCCGACATGCGCATCCGGCCCTCTGGCGCATCGGCGAGGAAGAGCAGGACCTCGTACGACGACAGCGGAAGCTTGTGCTCACGGGCGAGCTGGGCGTCGAGCGCCCTCGTGAGCTCGGCATGAGCGCGCAGCATCCCGCGCCACGCCGCCAGCTCCTCTTCGTTCAGGAGCTCTGTTGTAGAGTAGTTGCTGATACAACAAGATTAGCGCACAGGTGCCACCGATCCAACACCTCACCAGACCCGCCGCGGGACCACCCGAGGGTGCCCTCGTCCTCTTTCACGGACGCGGCGCGGACGAGCACGACCTCTTTCCCCTGCTCGACATCCTCGATCCCGAGCGACGCCTGCTCGGCGCCACTGCCCGCGGCCCGCTGTCGTTACCGCCCGGCGGCGCCCACTGGTACGCCGTGCACCGGGTCGGCTATCCAGACCCGGAGACCTTCCACGCCACCTACTCACAGGTCGCGGGGTGGCTCGACGAATTCCTCGCCGAGAATGGCCTCGCGCCGGAGCGCACGGTCCTCGGCGGCTTTTCGATGGGCGCGGTGATGTCGTACTCGCTCGGCCTCGGCGCGGGCCGGCCGCGGCCGGCGGCGATCATCGCCCTGAGCGGCTTCATTCCCGAGGTCGAGGGCTTCGAGCTCGACATCGGCAAGGCCGCGGGCCTCCCGGTCGCGATCGGCCACGGCACGCACGATCCCGTGATCTCGGTCGAGTTCGGAAGGGATGCTCGCGATCGGCTCGTGCGCGCGGGCGCAGACCTGCTCTACCGCGAGTCTCCGATGCCACACACGATCGACCCGGCGTTCCTCCACGAACTGCCCGCGTGGTTGCGAGGGGACGCTGGACTCAGCCGCGGCGGAAGACCCGGCGCAGCCGGTCGACTAGCGCGCGGAAGAACAGCGAGAAGCCACCGATCGGCTTCGTCGTCGTGCCCGATTGGCTCCCTCCGGCCGCCGGCGGGGCCATCGCCGCGCCCTCGGGCGTTGCGGCCATCACTGCGTCGACGATGGTCGGCTCCGCCGCCGGCGGCGCCTCGATTCGCTGCTGGAGGCAGTCAGCGAACTCCTTCATCAGCCGGTTCGAGATGTCCTGAATCATCCCGCCGCGCCCGAAGCGGGCCAGGCGTCCGGTGATCGTGAAGTCCGTCTCGACCTGCACCTGCGTGACGTCGCCCGCCTCCTGCATGGTGCTCACGATTGTGGCCTTGGCCGAGCCCTGACCGCGCTTGTCCTGTCCGTCCGCTCGCATCGTGACCCGGTGAGCCGACTCGTCGAGCTCCTCGATCTTGAGCTCGCCGCGGTAGGCCGCGGTGGTCGGGCCGAGCCGGACGCTGAAGGTGCCGCGGTAGGTCCCGTCCTCGCCGGCCTCGGTGACCTCGGCGCCCGGCAGGCAGGGCGCCACCCGCTCCACGTCGATGAGCGTCTCCCAAACCCGCTCGAGCGGTGCGCGAACCTCGAACGACTGCTCGAGCTTCACCGCGCCGGCGCGGCCGTCACCGGGCCGCCGGCCCGGAGGGCGTCGAGCTCGGCGGGTGTGTCCACGTCCTCGCCGCCCCCGATGTCATCGCATGGGACCTCGCGGACCTGCACGCTGAGCAGAAGGTTGCGGGCCCCGTGGTCTCCGGTCACGTTCCGGAAGGACTCGAACAGCTCGCGCTCGAGGAGCACCGGGTGGCCTGGGGCACCGAAGTAGGTGGCGCGTACCGCGGCGGCTTCGCCGTCGCGTGCGCTGATCACGCGCCTGATCGCGTCGGGGGACATGCGCGGCTGATCGCCGAGCGTGACCACCACCGCCTCGCAGTCCGCCAACTCCCCCAGCCCGCACGCCAGCGAGGCTGCCTGGCCCTCGTCCCAGCGCTCGCACGTGCACGGCTCCGCACCGTGGAGGTCGACCGTCGCGGTCACCTCCTCCACGAGCGCGCCGAGCACCACCACCACACGGCCCACGGGTGTGGCGGTCATCGCCTGCACCGCGTGCTCGAGCAGAGGCCTGCCATCGAGCTCCGCGAGCTGCTTGCGCCCGCCGAAGCGGGTGCCGGCGCCCGCGGCGAGCACGAGTCCGCCAATCACGCGCCCACCTCGTGGATGCGGCCGGCCGAATGCGAGAGGCGCCCGCCCTCGCGGCCGTTCCTGACCGCCACCACCTCGGACATGATCGAGAGAGCCGTCTCCTCGGGGCTCACCGCACCGAGATCGAGCCCGATCGGCGCCGCGACGCGCTCGAGCAGCTCCTCGTCGAGCCCTGCCGCGAGCAGCCGCTCGCGGCGCTGCGCCTGAGCGCGCCTGCTGCCCATGGCGCCGACGTATGCGGCGTCGGACTGGACCGCGATCGAGAGGGCGGCGTCGTCCAGCTTCGGATCGTGCGTGAGAACGGCGATGTAGGTGGCGCGGTCGATGCCGCCAAGTCGCGCGAAGGCATCCTGCGGCCAGGCCACGATGACCTCCTCGGCGTCCGGGAAGCGCTCGGGCGTGGCGAACTGCGAGCGCGGGTCGCACACATAGGGCCGCCAGCCCGCCGCGCGCGCCAGGCGGCAGAGCGCCGCCGCGTAGTCCACGGCGCCGAACACCACGAGCCGCGGCGCGGGCGCCACCACGTCCACGAACAGGAGCGTGTCACCGAACTCGCGCGTCTCGGAGCGCTCGGCCCAGAGCAGCTCCTCCGCAGCCGAGCGACCCTCGCGGTCGAGCTCGTCGCTTCCGAGGCTGCCATCGGTGCTGCCATCGGAACGCACGAGCAACTTCGCGCCGAGCTCGGATCCGGAGATCACGGTGACGAGTGCTGCGCGGCCGTCCGTGGCCGCTATGCCGGCGAACTCAGACTGCAAGCTCACCTCAGGTACTCCTCCACAAAGACATCTATTTCCCCTCCGCACGGAAGTCCAACATCCCACGCCTCGCTGTCGGCGATTCCGAAGTGCAGGAGCTTGGGTCCGGAACCGCGCAGAACCTCGCCCGCGGCCTCCACGACGGCGCCCTCCACGCATCCACCGGAGACTGCGCCCGAGACGTCTCCCCTGTCGTTCACAGCCATCTTTGCGCCCGGTGCGCGTGGTGCCGAGCGCTTCACGCCAACGACTGTCGCGATCGCCACCCGCTCTCCCCGGTCCACCCAGGCCTGCACGTCCTCGAGCACGTCCTTCATCTGAATCCACCTTCCATCAGCTCTGCCAACTCTGCCAGCGATGCAAGTGAGTTTCCTGCGAGGAAATGATCGACATGCGGCAGAGCAGCCTGCATCCCAAGGGTAAGCGGCTCGTATTCCGGGTGGGCCTTGAGCGGGTTGAGCCACACGAGCTGGTGCGCACAGCGCTGTAGCCGCGCCATCTCGGATGCGAGCTGCTCGTGGTCACCGCGGTCCCATCCGTCGGAGAGCAGCACCACGATCGCGCCCCTGCCGAGGCGGCGCCCGTGCTCGCGGTTGAGCGTCGAGAGCGCCTCGCCGATGCGCGTCCCGCCAGACCAGTCGCCGGCCGCAGCCGCTGCGCGGTCGAGGGCGTGATCCGGGTCGCGTCCCGCGAGCTCGGCCGTTACGCGGGTCAGGCGCGTACCGAACACGAAGGCCTCCACGCGCCTGCGCGCCGCCACGCACGCCTGCATGTACTGGAGCAGCATGCGCGCGTAGGGCTCCATCGAGCCGGACACGTCGCATACGAGCACGAGCGGACGCGGACGCTCGGCGGGCTCGCGCCAGTGACGCTCGAACGGGTCGCCGCCGGTGCGCAGGGAGGAGCGAATCGTCCGGCGCAGATCGGGACGCGCGGCGTGCGGCGGAGCGCCGCGGCGGCGCGAGGGGCGCGTCCGGCGGCTGGGCCGGGCGGGACCCGTGCCGGCGATCCGGCGGATGAGGCGTCGTGCCAGGCGGCGCTCGGCATCTGTGTAGTCGGCGAAGTCCTTCTCCCGGAGCAGCTCCGTGTCGGACCACGCGGCGGGCACCACGTCCACCTCGGCGTCGACCGGCAGCCCGACCTCCTTGCCGGGAACGGCCACGCGCGGCAGCACCAGCGATGCCACGTCGTCGAGGACCTCTGGCGGTTCGGCGCGCTCCGGCTCCGGCGGCGCGAACAGCTCGGCGAAGGCCGCATCGAAGGCGACGAAGTCGTCACGACGGGAGCACAACGTGGCCCGCAGCGCGAAGTAGGCGGCGCCGCGATCGGCGGGATCGACGGCAGCAAGTGCGCGATGGGCCCCGAGCAGCTCGTCGATGCCCACGCGGGCGCCGGCGGCGCGCATCGAGGCCGCGAGGAGCGCGAGCCGGCCGGTGAGGCGCAGGCCGAGGCGCCGGCGCGAAGGGGCAGGGCCGAGGGCGGCGGCCGGGTCGGGCGCGCCTGCGGAGTCCCGCTCAGGCACCGTGCAGCACCCCGCGCTCGCGCGTCCGCTCGATGTCCTCGCGCACCTTCAGGACCACGCCGAGCGTCTCGTCGAGGTCGGCATCCTCAAGCGCCAGCAGGGCCTGTGCCCACGCGATCGTCTCGCCCACGCCTGGGAGCTTGTAGAGCTCCTCGCCACGGAGCCGGGCCACCGCGCCGCACACCCTGTCCGCGATCTCGTCCGGCACGCCGGGCAGCCGCACGCGGACGATCTCGGCCTCGCGCTCGGGCGTCGGGTAGTCGATCCAGTGGTAGAGGCAGCGTCGCTTGAGGGCGTCGTGCAGCTCGCGTGTCCGGTTCGAGGTGACCACCACGAGCGGGCGTCGCTCCGCGGTGATCGTGCCCAGCTCGGGTATCGAGACCTGGAAGTCGGACAGGAACTCGAGCAGGAACGCCTCGAACTCGTCGTCCGCGCGGTCGATCTCGTCGATGAGGAGCACCACGGGCTCCGTCGCCTCGAGAGCCTCGAGCAGCGGGCGCCGCAGCAGGAAGCGCTCCGAGTAGAGAGGCTCATCGGCGCCGGCGCGGAGGTGCAGCAGCTGGCGCGGGTAGTCCCAGTCGTAGAGGGCGTGATGCAGGTCGATCCCCTCGTGGCACTGAAGCCTGATCAGCCGTGCGCCCATCACGCCGGCCAGCGCCTTCGCCACCTCGGTCTTGCCCACGCCGGCTTCGCCCTCGAGCAGCAGTGGCTGCTCCAGCGTGGCAGCAAGGTAGACGGCAGTGGAGAGACCCCGGTCAGCGAGATAGCGCTCGCTGGCCAGAGCCTCCTGGACGGCTGCGGGGGTGTCGAGGCTCAGACGCTCACTGCCTGCTGGAGTGCCCGGCGCGTGAGCACACGCGCGAGGTGACGCTTGTAGTCGGGTGTCGCGTTCAGATCGCCAGGCGGGTCGGTCCCATCGGCTGCCTGTTCGGCCGCGGCGGCGATCGAGCCGTCGTCGAGCTGTCCGCCTCGCAGGGCGTCCTCGGCAGCCGTGGCGCGCAGCGGCGTCGCGCTCATGTTGGTGAGGCCGATGCGCACGTCGTCGCAGGTGCCATCCGCAGCGCGGCTCACGAGCGCGCACACGCCGACCATCGCCCAGTCCTCGGCCCGGCGCGTGAACTTCTGGAAGCCGAAGCCGTAGCCCTCGAGCCCCGGCAGCCGGACCTCGGTGATCACCTCGTCGTGCGCGAGCGAGGTGGTGAGGTAGTCCTGGAACAGGTCCGCCGCGGCGATCGTGCGCTCACCGTTCGGCCCGCGCGCCGTGACCTCGCCGTCGAGTGCGAGCAGCACGGTGGGCAGGTCCGAGGCCGGATCGCCATGCGCGAGCGAGCCTCCGATCGTGCCGCGGTTGCGCACCTGCTGGTCCGCGATCTGCGATGCGGCTCGCGACACAACGCCCAGCTCCGTCGTGTCCTGGAGATCGGCATGCCGCGTCATCGGGCCGATGCGCCAGCCGCCGTTGTCCTGCTGGATGCCGTGCAGGCCGGGAATCTTCCTGAGGTCCACGAGCACGGTCGGAGTGGCCAGCCGGACCTTCATCAGCGGCAGCAGCGAGTGTCCGCCCGCGAGCAGCTTCGCGTCCTCGCCGTTCTCGTGCAGCATCCGGATCGCTTCCTCGAGCGACTCGGGCGCTTCGTAGTCGAACGGTGCGGTGATCATGCGGCACCCCCTTCCTGGATCGCCTGCCAGACCCGCAGCGGGGTCATCGGCATGTCGAGCTCGGTCACTCCCAGCGGCCGTATCGCGTCGAGCACCGCGGCCGCCACCGCAGGCGTCGCCGCGATCGTGCCCGCCTCGCCGATGCCCTTCACCCCAAGCGAGTTCACCGGGGAGGGAGTCTCCGTGCGGTCCGTCTCGAAGGACGGCACCTCGGCTGCGGTGGGAAGCGCGTAGTCCACGAACGTACCGGTCACAAGCTGGCCGTCCTCGTCGTAGACCACCTGCTCGTAGAGCGCCTGCCCGATCGCGTGCACGATGCCGCCGTGGATCTGACCGTCGATCAGCATCGGGTTGATCGCGGGCCCGCAGTCATCCACGGCCAGGTAGCGCACCACCGTGACCTTGCCGGTCTCCGCGTCCACGTCGACCACGCAAGCATGCGCGCCGAACGGGAACACGAAGTTCTCCGGGTCGTAGAAGGAGCTCTCCTCGAGGCCGGGCTCGATGTCAGCCGGCAGCTCGTTCGGCGGGATGTGCGCCGCACCGGAGATCTCGGCCATGGTCATCGACTTGTCCGGCGAGCCACGCACCTGGTACTTGCCACCGGTCAGCTCGATGTCCTCCGGAGCGGCCTCAAGCAGCGCCGCGCAGATGCGCTTGGCCTTGTCCTGCACCTTCTCGGACGCCCGGACGATCGCCTCGCCGCCCACGGCCAGCGAGCGCGAGCCGTAGGTGTCCCAGCCCCATGTGCCCTGGTCGGTGTCGCCGTGGAGGATGTCCACGTTCTGCGGGTCGATCCCGAGGATGTCGCCGGCGATCTGGGCGAAGCTCGTGTCGAGCCCCTGGCCGTGCGGCGACGTGCCGGTGTAGACGATCGCCGAGCCGGTGGGGGTCACGCGCACGTTGGCGGACTCCCAGAACGCGGCCTGGAGGCCAACGCCCTGCGGGCCCACCGCCCGCGAGGGCGCTAGGCCGCACACCTCCACATAGGTCGAGAAGCCGACGCCGCGGTAGACGCCCTGCTCGCGCAGGCTCGCCTGCTCGCTGCGGAATGCGTCCACGTCGAAGTGCTCGAGCAGCTTGTCGAGCGTGCCGTGGTAGTCACCCGAGTCGTAGACGATCCCGAGCGCTGTCTCGAACGGGAACTCCTCCTTGGGGATAAAGTTCTTCCGCCGCAACTCGAGCCGGTCCATGCCGAGCTCGTCGGCGAGCCGGTCCATCATCAGCTCGATCCAATAGGTGGCCTCCGGCCGGCCCGCCCCGCGGATCGCGTCCGTGCACATCTTGTTCGTGAACACGCCCGTGAAGTGCAAGTCGATCGCCGGGAAGCGGTAGCAGCCACCCATCACCGGGAACCCGAGCTCCGGGATGAACGGCGTGAGCAGCTGCTGGTAGGCGCCCAGGTCGGCGATGATGCGGACCTGGCACGCGGTGACCGTGCCGTCGCGCTTGGCGCCCAGCTTCACGTAGTTGACCTGGTCGCGCCCGTGGTGGCTCGTGGTCATGTGCTCGGAACGGGTCTCGACCCACTTGACCGGCCGCCCCAGCCGCTTGGCCAGCGCGAGCACCAGCGCCTCCTCGCCATACACCTGCAGCTTGGCGCCGAAGCCGCCACCCACGTCCGGAGCGATCACGCGCAGCTTGTCCTCGGCGATGCCCAGCATCCCGGAGAGCACGAACCGCGCGATGTGCGGGACCTGCGTCGTGGACCAGAGCGTGAGGTCGTCTCCGCGGGACTCCGCGATCGAGCAGCGGGTCTCGATCGGCGCGCCCGAGGTGCGGTGGTTCTCGAAGCGATGCTCGATCGTGACGTCCGCGTCGGCGAACGCGGCGTCGATGTCGCCGCCGCCCACGGCCCACTCGTGGGTCTTGTTCGTGCCGAACTTCTCCCACACGAGCGGGGAGCCGTCCTGGAGCGCGGCCTCGGGGTCGACGACGGCCGGCTTCGAGTCGTAGTCCACGATCACGTCCTCGGCGGCGTCCACGGCGATGTGCCTGCTCGTGGCCACCACGACGGCCACGGGGTCGCCCACATGCTTCACCTGGCCGCGCTTCAGCGGCCAGTGCTCCGGCGTCTTGATCTCCACGCCGGGCGGCGCCCACACCATCGCGAGCGGACCGGCGAAGTCGCCCGCCATGTCCTCTCCGGTCAGCACGGCGACCACGCCGTCGCGCTCGCGCGCCGCGGACGTGTCGATCGAGGAGATCGTCGCGTGCGCCTCGGGCGAGCGCACCACCACGGCGTGCAGCATGCCGGGCAGGTTGATGTCCTCCGTGTAGTTGCCCCGGCCCGTGATCATCCGGGGGTCCTCCTTGCGCTTCATCGACGTGCCGACGTACGTGGTCATGCCGACACCTCCGTTCCGGCCGCGGCCTTCACCGCTTCGACGATGTTGTGGTAGCCGGTGCAGCGGCAGAGGTTGCCCTCCAGTCCGAGCCGAATCTCCTCGTCCGACGGGTTGGGATTGCGCGCCAGCAGGTCGGCGGCGGCCATGATCATGCCGGGCGTGCAGAAGCCGCACTGGAGGCCGTGCTTCTCCCAGAAGGCGGCCTGCATCGGGTGCAGCTCGCCGTCGCCGTTCGACAGTCCCTCGATCGTGGTGACCTCGGCGCCGTCGGCCTGGGCGGTGAGCACGGTGCAGCTCTTCACGGCCTCGCCGTTCATGTGAACCGTGCAGGCGCCGCAGTTGGTGGTGTCGCAGCCCACATGCGTGCCGGTGAGCCCCAGCTCGTCGCGCAACCAGTGAACGAGCAGCAGCCGCGCCTCCACGTCTCCCTCGTAGTTCTCACCGTTGACGGTGACCTCGACGTGCACGCTCGCGCTCATCCGACTTCCTCCCGGTCGCATTCTGCACTGCGCGAGTGATGGTATTGCGCGGCTATTGTGGGCCGCAATGGTCACTAAGGATTTTGAGTTCGAGGGCCACAGGCTCGTGTATGACGAGTACGGGAGTGGGGACCGCGTGGTGGTCCTGCTGCCGGGCCTTCTGTTCTCGCGCAGGATGCACACTCCACTGGCCGAGACGCTCGCCGAGCGCGGCCACCGGGTGCTGAGCCTGGACCTGCTCGGCCACGGCGAGTCCGACCGCCCGCCGGAGATGTGGAACTACGGCATGCTCACCTTCGGCCGCCAGGCCATTGCGCTGCTCGACCACGCCGGCGTGAAGCAGGCCGTGATCGGCGGGACCTCATTGGGCGCCAACGTGACGCTCGAGGCGGCGGCCGCCGCGCCCGAGCGGGTGAAGGGCATGCTGATCGAGATGCCGGTGCTGGACAACGCGCTGCTCGGCTGCGCCATCGCCTTCACGCCGCTGCTCGTGGGCCTCACGTTCGGCGCTCCGGTCGCACGCCTCGTGGGCCGCGGGGCCCGGCTCGTGCCGCGTGGTAGTTGGCTGCTCGGCGACATGATGCTCGACTGGATCGGCCAGGACCCGAAGCCGTCGGCCTCCGTGCTCCAGGGGCTCTTCTACGGCCGCGTCGCGCCGCCCCGTGAGGAGCGGACGAAGATGACCCAGCCGACGCTCGTGATCGGCCACTACCGCGACCCGATCCACCCCTTCTCGGACTCCGACATGCTGGTGCGCGAGCTGCCGAACGCGCGGCTGCTCCAGGCGTCGTCGATCCTCGAGCTCCGCCTAACGCCGGAGCGGCTCACAAACGAGATCGTCGAGTTCATCGAGCTCTGCTTCAAGCCGGCGGCGAAGACCGCAGAGCGCCGCAGGGCGGCCGCCGGGACACGCCGGCGGGCGTCAGCCACGCGCCGGCGATCTGAGTAGGCCCTTCACTACATTTGGTGTTGAGTGTCCCACCGCAGAGATCAGAAGGAAGCGCTGCGGCGCGAGCGGGAGCAGCGCGAGCAGCAGGCGCGTGCCGCCGAGCAGCGCAAGAAGATGGTCGGCTACGGCGCCGCGTCGCTGATCGCGATCGCTGTCGTGGTCGTAGCGATCCTGCTCGCCACCGGCGGGGAAGATGCCAGCAGCGGTGCCGGCAACGCCGGGAACGTCTTCCCGGACGGCGGCAGCTTCCCTGAGCAGACCGTGTTCGAGGTCGGCCCAGCGGCGAACGCCGCCGGCTGCCAGCTTCAGACGAAGAAGGGCACTGCCCGGGACCACACGCGTTCGCTCGATGACCGCGTCAAGTACAACACCAACCCGCCCACCACCGGCCGTCACTACGAGATCCCGGCGGACGACGGCATCTACGGCCAGGCCCCGCAGGATGAGCAGCTGGTGCACAACATGGAGCACGGCCGCGTGATCATCTGGGTCAAGCCGTCGCTGCCCGCGAACCAGCGTGCCGACATCAGGGCAATGGTCGAGGACGACTCGTACCAGATGGTCCTCGTGCCTCGGAAGAACATGCCCTACGCCGTGGCCGCGACCGCCTGGGACGCCGATCCGGCGCCAAACGGCACGGGCGAATTGCTGCTCTGCAACGACGTGAACGACAAGACGTTCGACGCGCTTCAGGCGTTCCGCGACGAGCACCGCTCGCAGGGCCCAGAGCCGATTCCGTAGCGCTCGCTTAGGCAAGTTTCCCTGCAAATCTGGCCTTTGCAGCATTTCTTGCGGGAGCGCAACAGGCTGACTGCGACCGTGTTGGGGTTGTAGTGAAGCTGCTTGCCTCAGCAGCGGCGCTCCTGTGCGCCCTGGCCCTCGTCTCACCCGCTCTGGCGGCCAAGCCCGTCGATTTCGAGCGGGCCGCCCCGGACGCAGCGCGCGCGAAGGTGTCCGCGCCGCGTCCGTTCAACCTGGTGGGCCTGCACTGGCGCGGCCGGGCGACGCCCGACGTGGAGCTGCGAGTGCTCCGTGAAGGCGGCTGGGGGCGCTGGCAGCACCTGGGAGTGCACGGGCGCGGCGTGTCCGACCCTGTGTGGGTAGGGCGCGCGCGCACGGTCCAGTACCGGCTCGACAGGCGCGTGCCAGAGCTGCGGCTGCACTTCGTGGCGGTCGGGAAGCGCCCGACGAAGATCCACGCCGCCCAGGCCACGACCACCCCGTTCCCCTACGTCTCGCGTGAGGACTGGGGAGCTTCCAGCTGCGTTCCTCGCGCGGCGCCGGACTACGGAACGGTGAAGTCGGTTCAGGTGCATCACACGGTCTCTCTCAACGACTACACGCCGGAGGAGGCGCCGCAGATCGTGCTCGCGATCTGCCGCTACCACCGCAACTCGAATGGCTGGAACGACATCGGCTACAACGCACTCGTCGACAAGTACGGCACCCTCTACGAGGGCCGCGCCGGCGGGCTCGACCAGGCGGTGATCGGGGCGCACGCGCAGGGGTTCAACTCGCAGACGGCGGGGATCGCGAACATCGGCGATTACACGTCGGTCAGGGCCAGCCAGGAATCGCTCGCCGCCACCGCCAACTACATCCGCTGGAAGCTCGGCGTGCACGGACAGCCGCTCTCGGGACCCGTCACGCTCACGAGCGCGGGAGGGTCCGCCAGTCGCTACCCCGCTGGCAGCAGAGCCACGCTCGAGCGGGTGAGCGGTCATCGCGACACGGGCAAGACGTCCTGCCCGGGCGACGCCCTCTATGCCCAGCTCGACGACATCCGGGCGTTGGTCGAGTCGGGAGTCGCGTTCGCCCCAGTCTTCTCCGCGCGAGTGACCGCCGCGCTGGCCGACAAGCGCGTGGACTACGGCGAGATCGTGCCGGTGAGCGGGGCGCTCGCGGGGTCCGACGGGGGGCCGCTGGCGGGGCAGTCGGTGGAGGTCCAGGTGAACAGCGACGACGTCTGGCGCACCGCGCGCCGAGCCACGACCGGCGCCGATGGCGCATTCCTGACCGACCTCAAGCCGGCGAAGCGCATGTACGTACGAGTGCGCTACCCCGGGAGCGCGGAGGTACGCGGCTCCGCATCGCCCCGGCTGCTGCTGAACCTGCGCCCGGTGCTGACCTTCAAGCGCCCGCCGAAGCGCGGCGTACGCGGGCGCCGGGTGGTGGTTGCGGGAACGGTGGGGCCGCGCAAGCGCGCGGTGACCGTGGTGTTCCAGCAGCGGATCAGAGGGCGCTGGCGCAAGGTCGGAACGCGGACGGCGCGCACGCGCAGCGGACGCTTCGAGACCTCGTTCGTGCCGGCGTTCAGGGCGGCGTACCGGTATTACGCGGTGGTTCGCTCGGATCTCGACACGGATCGCGGCGCGTCGAAGATGCGGTCGCTGCGGGTGCGCTAGCTCACCACCCCTGCTTCAAATCCTCGCTGTACAACCCATGCCCCGTCGCCAGCATCCGTGCGGTCCGGGCGAGTATGCGCAGATCCAGGCGCAGCGATCGGTGCTCCACATACCAGACGTCCAGCTCGATCCGCTCCGGCCACGGCAGCGAGGTGCGGCCGTTGATCTGCGCCCATCCGGTGATCCCCGGCCTCACCTCGAGGCGGCGTCGCTGGCGGTCGGTGTAGCGGTCGACCTGCTCCTGGACCGTTGGCCGTGGGCCGACGATCGACATCTCTCCCCGAAGGACGTTCACGAGGTTCGGCAGCTCGTCCAGGGAGAAGCGGCGCAGCAGGCGGCCGGTGCGCGTGATGCGCGGGTCGCCCTCGATTACGTAGATGCCCGCGCCCATCGACTCGGCGCCAGGGACCATCGTCCGCAGCTTCCAGAGCTCGAAGGGCTGGCCGTCCCGACCCACCCGCAGCTGGCGGTAGAACACGGGCCCGCGGCTCTCGAGCCTGATGGCCAAAGCGGCCAGCGCGAGGAGCGGCGCCGTGACCACGAGGAGCGCCGCAGCAAGCACAACGTCGAGCACGCGCGTCAACGCTGGTTACCGTTCGGCCGCACCGGATGCGAATCCTGTACCTGCATCAGTTCTTCATCACCCGCGCGGGAGGGGGAGGCACGCGCTCGTACGAGTTCGCGCGCCGCTTCGTCGAGGCCGGGCACCGGGTGCGCATGGTAACCGCCGGGGACGGCACCCGGACGGAGGACGGGATCGAGGTCGTGGGCGTGCGCGGCGCCTACTCGGACTACATGCACGCCACCGGGTTCTCGAACCTTCGGCGCATGCTCGCCTTCGCACGGTTCGCGCTCGGCGCCACGCTCGCCGCGCTGCGCGGGCCGCGCCCCGACGTGATCTACGCCACCTCACCGCCGCTCACGATGGCGCTTCCGGCGCTCGTGGCGGCCGCGCGCTGGCGGGCGCCGCTCGTGTTCGAGGTGCGCGACCTGTGGCCGGAGGCACCGATCCAGATGGGGGCGCTGCGCAACCGCGGCGCCCAACGGCTGGCTCGGGCGCTCGAGCGCTTCGTGTACTCGCGCAGTACCCGCCTGATCGCCCTGTCGCCCGGCATCCGTGCCGCGCTCCCGCGGGACCGGACCGAGTTGGTGCCGAACTCCGCCGACCTTGACCTGTTCGACGCGGGCGCGCCCAGCGGACCGTTTCTCGTCTCCTACTTCGGAGCGATGGGCGAGGCGAACGACCTGACCGCCGCCGTCGAGGCCGCGCGGCTCCTGCCGGACGTGCGCTTCGTGCTCATGGGCGACGGCAAGCGCCGTGCCGAGCTGGAGCGCTCGGCGCCCCCCAACGTCGAGTTCCGGAACGGTGCGAAGGCGGACGTGGCACGGCTGGCGGCTGAGTCAGCGGCCTGCCTCACGCTCTTCAAGGACGTGCCGGTGCTGGCAACGAACTCGCCCAACAAGCTCTTCGACACCTTCGCCGCGGGCCGTCCGGCAATCGTGAACATGGACGGCTGGATGCGCGAGCTGGTGGAGCAGAACGAGGCGGGCCTGTACGTGCGCGCCGGCGACGCGCCCGACCTTGCCGAGAAGATCGCCTGGCTGCGCGACCACCCGGAGGACGCCGCGCGAATGGGCCGCAACGCCCGGGCACTCGCAGAGCGCGAGTTCGGGCGCGACGAGCTGGCCGGACGGGCGCTCGCCGTGCTCGAGGACGCTGCGCGTTGATCGAGCTTTCCTACTGCGTGGTGAACACGGGCGGGCGGGACTACCTGCTCGACTGCCTCGCGGCGATCAAGCGCACGCACCCGGAGGGCGTGGAGCATGAGCTGCTCGTGCTCGACAACGCGTCCGGGGACGGCTCCGCGGAGGCGGTCCGCGAGCTGCATCCGGACGTGCGGCTGTTCGCGCTCGACCGTCGCGAGGGCAAGGCCGATAACGATTCGCGGCTGCTCCAGGCGGCCCAGGGCCGCTACTGCCTGCTCCTGAACGAGGACTCCGAGCTGCGCGAAGGCGCGACGCGCGCGCTGCTCGAGGCACTCGAGGTCGACCCGGGCGCGGCGGCGGCCGGCGCGCAGCTGCTCACGAGCGAGGGCGAGCCCACGGCCTGCGCCTGGCGACTTCCCGACATCCCCTGGGCCCTGGCCGCCGCGGTGTTCAGCCAGGACCGCGTGGCGGTGCAGAGCAAGGGTGAGCGGGTGCGCGAGGTGGGCTGGGTGCAGTCGAGCGCCATGCTCGTACGGCGCGACGCGGCGCAGCAGGTGGGCTGGCTCGACGGCGACTTCTTCGTCTACTCCGACGAGACCGACTTCTGCCGCCGGCTGCACGACGCCGGCTGGCGCATCCTGTTCGTGCCCGGCGCACGGGCGGTCCATCACGACCAGCTCGGCACGGATGCGGCGGCGATGCGGCGCCGGATCGTGGAGTTCCACCGCAATCGCGACCTCTACTTCCGAAAGCACGGGATGCACGTCACGCGGCTTGTGTGGAAAGCGTGCTGGGTCTGGGCCTACCTCGTGCGAGCCGCAGCCGCCGCGGTGCTGCCGGGCCGGGACCCGCGGCGCTACCTCCTGCACGCCAGGCAGGAGCTGCTGCCGGGCCGGGGTGAGGGCATCCGCGAAGCGGCGGAGGCACACAACCGCGGGCTTGCCCAATAACGTCCCGCGCACGCCATGGAGCACGCTGACACCGCCCAACTGGCCGCTCTGGGTGGCGCGCTCGGGTCGGTGCTCGTCCTGCTGGGGCGCGGGCGGCTGCCGATCCTCGCCGGCCTGGTGCTGCTGGGCGCCGCCGAGCTCGGGCTCGCGTGGGCGCTCGGCGGAGGTCCGCTCGACCGCCTGAGCGGCGCCTCGGGCGCGGCCGCCGTGGCGCTCGCCCTCCTGGCGCTCGGCGCCGCGACCGCGCTGTTCGTGAAGCGTCCGGCGATCGTGCCGATCGCGTTGCTCGTGGCGGCGCCACTGCGGCCACCGCTGTCGTTCGACAGCTCCAGCACGTTCCTCGTGCAGGTCGCGGACGACGGCCGCCTGGGCAGGCTGCTGCCGCTCTACTTCGTGCTCGCGGCGGCGGCTGCTGCGCTGGCGTGGCGGGCGCTCCGCGGCCGCGAGCTGCGCCCGCTCCCGATGCGGGTGGCGCTCCCGGCCGCGGCGTTCTTTGCCTTCGCATGCTGCTCGCTCCTGTGGGCCGACGACGTGGAGGCAGCCACGAACCTGCTGCTGTTCTTCACCCTGCCGTTCGTGGCGCTGCTGGCCACGGTCGCACGCGCGAGCTATCCAGCCTGGGCACCGCGCGGCCTCGCCATCGCCGCGATCGCGCTCGCCACCCTGTTCGCGCTCGTAGGGCTCTGGCAGGCGGCCACCCACGAGCTGTTCTTCTACGCACCCAACCTCGCCGTGTCGAACGCGAACACCGACTACTTCCGCGTGACCTCACTGTTCGGCGACCCGAGCCTGTACGGCCGCCATGTGGTGCTTGGGATCGGCGTAGCGCTCACGCTGCTCGCCACGCGACGCTGGCATCCGTGGCCGCTGATCGGCCTGGTGGCCGTGATGTGGGCCGGCCTGCTGTTCTCGTACTCGCAGTCGAGCATGGTCGCGCTACTCGTGATCACCCTCGTACTCGCGGTGGCCACGGGCGACCGGCGCGTACGCCGCGCTGTGGCTCTCCTCACCCTGGCGGCGGCGCTGGTGGGCTGCGGCTACCTCGCCGTGCAGGTGGCGGACGGGGAGTCCTTGAACAGGATCACGAGCGACCGGACCAACCGCGTGGAGGATGCCGTGCGTGTGATCGAGAAGCACCCCGTGGTGGGGGTGGGGATTGGAGGGCAGCCGCGCGCCAGCCGGCGGCTGGCCGGCAGCCAGCGGCCGACACCGAACTTCGTGTCGCACACCACGCCGCTCACCGTGTTCGCGGAGCTGGGCGTGATCGGCCTCGTGCTCTACGCGTGGCTGCTCGTGGCCGGGGCGTGGGCGATCCTGCAGGTCCGGCGGGTGGACGAGCCGCTTGGCCTGGCGCTCGGAGTCTCCTTCATCGGCCTGTTCGTGCACGCGCTCTTCTACAGCGGCTTCCTCGAGGACCCGCTGACGTGGCTCGTGATCGGGATCGCCGCGGCCTACTGCGTGCAGCCTGCGAGGACTCAAGCGTGAGCCAGCGCGCGGCGTGGTCGCTCACGGGCGTGCTGTTCGCCCTGGTGGCGATCACCCTGCCCGAGCTGGGCTCGGATCCATTGCACTTCCGCCCGCCGAGCGTCGACCCACAGGGTCCGCTCGCGCCGCTCGTGCGGGCGGCAGGCGAGGAGTGGGACGTGGGCATCGCGCGCGCGGCGGCCTTCGCGGCCGCGCTTCTGTGCGGTGGCTTCGCGGCCTACCTGTTGGCACGGCGCCCGCCGGCCCTCCCGCGCTGGACCGGCATCGCCCTCGTGCTGGCGGTCGGGCTGCTGCTCTCCGCTCCCTCCACGCTGCTCCAGCTGGGCCTGCGCGACTCCACCGCGCCGTGGTTCTTCACGAACGACTCGACCTACCAGGCCGAGCTGGCCGGCGACCTGGTGCTCCACCTCGACAACCCATATGGGCACGATTACCGCGACTCGGGGCTGGAGCGCTTCTATACGCGCGACGGCAGCGTGTCCGAGCGCGTCCGCGAGCGCGAGGTCGCGCTCGAGCACTTCGCCTACTTCCCCGGCGCGGTGCTCACCGCGGCGGTCTGGCAACTGCTGCCCAAGCCATTCGACGACTACCGGCTGCTCGTTCTGCTCGCCACGCTGGCGCTGCTGCCTGCGGCGTTGCTTTTCCGCGGTCCGCTGGAGTGGCGGCTCGTGCTGGGTGCGGTGCTGGTGTGCAACCCCATCGCCGTTCGCTCCGCTTGGTTCGGCCAAAACGACGCGGTGAGCCTGCTGCTTCTGGTGTTGGCCTTCGGACTTGTCACGCGGCGACGCTTCGCCTGGGCCGCGGCGGCGATCGCCGGCGCGATACTCCTGAAGCAGTTCGCGATCGTCGCGCTGCCGTTCCTCGTGCTGATGGTCCCGCGCGAGGAGTGGAAGCGCGCCGGCCTCGTGTTCGCCGGGGTGCTCGCCGCGGGCATCCTGCCCTTCCTTGTGGCCGACCCGGTGGCCTTCTACGACGACACCATCAAGTTCGGCGCCGGGACCTACAGGATCGTGGGCTACGGCTTATCGGCGATCCTGGTCCGGCTCGGGGTCATCGAGGATCGCGACGGCAGCTATCCGTTCGCGCTCCTGGCGATCCTCACCTGGGTGCCACTGACCGTCTGGCTCGTGCTGGTGCAGCGGCGAGCCCAGGAGCTCTGGGTCGGAGCTGTGGCTTTCGCCATCTCGATCCTGTGGCTGATGTTCATCGGCCGCACGTTCAACAACTACTACCTCGTGTGGCCCATGACGGGTGCGATCGTCGCCGGGCTGCTCGCGTTGGGGACGCTCCGTGATCCTGCACGAGGGTGACCCCGGCCGCTGCGCCGTGCTGCTGCCCGGCGTGCGCTACTTCAGCCAGGCGCCGCTGCTGTGGTTCGCACGGGAGGCCGCTCAGGCTCGCGGCTGGTCGGTGGTCGAGGTGGACGAGCGCGCCCCGGACGGCGAGGACCCGTTTGAGTGGATGCTCGGCCAGGCGGAACGAGCGCTCGCGGCCACGAGCGCCGAGCTGACGGTGGTGGTCGGCAAGTCGCTCGGGAGCGTGGCGGCGACGATGGTGGACGGGCCGGCGGTGTGGCTCACGCCGCTCCTGACCCGGCCCGACATCGCGACCGCCCTCGCTGCCGCCCGCTCACCCGCCCTGCTCGTGGGCAGCCCCCACGACCCGAGCTGGGGCGGGGGCGAGCTGCCGGACAACCCCATGCTCGAGGTGCTCGAGCTGCCGGGGCTCGATCACTCGCTCCAGGTCAGTCGCGATCCGATTGCTTCTCTTGACTCTCTTCGGAGCGTGACTCAGCGCGTTGCTTCCTTTTACGAGCGCGTTGAAGGTAGTCCTTGACCACCTTGGAGCCCGGCTTGGCGAACGCGTACTGCCCCGCCCGTCCCGTGAGGTACATGCGCTCCTTGTCGGCCACCACCGGATTCGCGTACTTGCCGGCCGGGAAGCTCCACACCTGCTTGCCGTCGCGCGCTCGCACGGCGTAGGTGGCATCCGGCCCGCGGGCCACCGAGCGCTGCGCCTCCGAGCCGCAGCTCGAGCACACGGCGTAGTAGACCAGCCCGCTCATCACCGTCGGCGCCGCGTGTACCGCCCCGTGCGCATCGATCTGCCAGCGCACGTCACCGGTGGCCGCGTCGAGGGCGTAGAACTTGCCGTCGTAGGTGCCCACGAACACCTTGCGCTTGTAGACCGCCGCCGCGCCGTAGATGTAGCTGCCGAGCGGTCGCGCCCAGAGCAGCCGTCCGCTCTTCGCGCCGTACACGTACATCGTGCCGTCGGTGCTGCCGATGTACACGCGGCCGTACGCGATCGTCGGGGTTGCGTAGAAGAACTCATGCGCCTTCTGCTGCCCCGTCCAGATCAACTTTCCGGTCTTGGCGTTGAGCGAGTAGAGCGTGCCGCTGTCCGTGGCGATGAATATGCGCCTCTTCCAATACGCCGCGGAGGTGTTCACCTCGTTGTCCGCCGGAAAGCGCCAGATGCGCTTGCCGGTCTTCGCGTTGATCGCGTGCACGCCGTGGTCCCACGAGCCGACGTAGAGGCGATTGCCGTGAAGCAGCGGGGAGGACTCGAACGGCGCGCCCTCGTAGCGCCAGCGCTCGCGCCCGGTCTGGGCGTCCCACGCGATGACGAAGCCATCCGCCCCCGCCTGCCCCTGCGCGCAGACCACGCGGTGCATGTACGACTGGTACACAAGTCCCTTGCCGACTGTGGGTGACGCGGCGGCACACCGCCCGAAGCTCTTGCGCCAGGAGACACGACCGGTCTTGGCGTTCAGCGCGAAGAAGAGGCCCTTCTGCTGGGCGACGTAGACCCGGCCGTAGCCCACCGACGCCGGAAACTCGACCGTGTCGTGCGCGTCGATCGACCACAGCCGCTTGTAGGGCGGGCGGTGGTTGTAAGGGGAGACATGCGAGCGCTCGTTGTCGTACCCGTAGGTCGGCCAGGGCCGCGGGTCGTCCTTCTTCGGAGGCGGCTTCTGCTCCGGCTCCTCGGTCGTCACGAACTCCTCCGTGGCGGAGCCGCGCTTCTCAACCGGGTCATCTTGACTGCGGACGTACAGACCCGCCGCGACCGCGATGACGATCGCGACGAGCCCGCCCCCCAGCAGCAGGCGTCGTCGGGTCACGCGCCGCAGGATGGCAGACGGCGCCCGGTGCGCAGCGATGCCTTCAGCTGCTTCCGCCGGCAGACAGCATGCGCCAGATGCGCTTTGTCACTACCGGCAACTCGAGGCTGAGCGCCGATTCCTCGAGTTCGCGCGCCCACTGCGGCGTTCCGGCCCGCAGCACGATCCCGCCGCCGAGGCCCAGCGCTAGAAAGGCCGGCCGGCCGGCGTCGCGCCCCGCGGCGGTGATCCGGCGAGCGCCGCTCGGAAGGTCGCGTGAGACCTCGAACACCGTGAACTCGCCGACGAAGCTCGACAGGCCGTCGAACAGGCCGAGCCCGTCCTCGAACACCGTGAGCGGCGCCTTGCTCGTGTGGAGCAGCTCGGTCTGCTCGCCGAACGCGTTCGCGCGCCGGGGCGGTGAGGGGTTGCTTGCGGTGTCGTCGCGGAGATCGACCGTGCGCTTGAACGAGTCGGCGCCGAACACAGCCACGCGCCCGCCGTCCGCCGCGTAGTCGCGAAGGCGCTCCATGAGCTGGCGCGGCACCCAGAGCTCGCTGCCCGCGAACGCCACACCCGGGGCGTTCCCGAGCGCAGGGCCCTCGCGCCGGGCCAGCGCGAGGTCGGTGGTGAGGTCGTACGCGAGGCGCTCGCGGTCGAGCCAGCGCAGCAGCGGCGAGACCTCGGCGCTGAAGCGTTTGGGCAGGCCGCCACCCGCAAACGGGCGGTCGAGCCGGACGGCCTTCGCGAACGGCAGCCTGTCTCCGAAGCCGTCGGCGTCGTCGTCCACGCGGTTCAGGCCCTGCCAGGTGAGCGCCGGCAGCACCACGAGTGGGCGGGCGCGGCTGCGGGCGCTGCGGGGCGGCAGACCGGCCACGGCGAGCGGCCAGACGGCGCGGTCATCGCCGGCGCGGACGCGCACCATGTAGACGCCGGTCCTCGTCTTGCTCGGAATCCTGATCCGGAAGCGCCCCGCCACGCGGCCGCCGTGGAGGACGGCCTTGGGGTCGCCGAGCCGCGACACCACCCAGTCGAAGCTGCGGTCCACCGGCCCGACCTCGAGGTGCGCGTAGGCGCCCGCCGTGACGGCCGACAGCGGGCCGCGCAGCGTGAAGCGGCGCACCGAGACGCCCGTGCCCGGCCGCGCCACCGCCGCCCGCGGCACCGGGCGCGGCGCCTGGGTCTCGTTCCCGGCGCGGTCTCGCACGGCCACCGTGAAGGCGTAGTCCCCCTCCGGCGCCGGGGCGGTGCGCTCCGGCCCTTCGCTCACCTGGCCGTCCCACACGGCGCCGCGGTTCGGACCGCCGCGGAAGCGCCTGACGATGTGGGGCTTGCCGTCGTCGGTGCGAAAGACCCGAACCACGGGTGCCTCGTTCTTCGGCCCGCGATAGCGCAGCCGTACGCTCGGCGTCTCGCCCGGCAGGCCGGTCGCGACCACAGAGGGCTCCGCCGACAGCAGCGTCACCCGCGGCGGCTTGCGGTCCACCGTGATCTCCTTCGCGGAGTCGATCACCCGGCTCTCGTCACGCCGCACCACCCGCATCCGGTAGATCCCGTCGGGCACCAGGCTTCCGTCGTCCGCGCGCCCGTCCCAGCGAAACCTGTGCTTCGCATCACCGGCCAGCCGGCGCTCGCTCACGATGCGGCGCACCTCGGTGCCCTCGGAGTCCACGACCAGGAAGCTGACGCTCGCGGGCTCCGAGAGGTCGAAGCCCACCTCGGTCGTGTCGCGGTACTGGTCGCCGTTCGGCGAGAAGTGCGCCGGCTTCGCGGCAAAGCGAATTACGAGCGGGAACTCGTCCTTCAACTGCTGTGTCGTGAAGAAGGCGGCTACGGTCGCGACCACCAGGACCACGAACACCGCCCGGACCAGGGGCCGAGTCATCGGAGGCCGGACCCTAGAGAATGCCCTGCGTGCGAGTGCACCTGATCGACCCGTCCGCCGACGTGATCCCCTACGACCACGCGCTGGCCGCCGCGTTGGCACGCCGTGGCGTGGAGGTCGAGTTGGTCACGTCGCGCTTCGTGCACGGGCCGCCGCCGGTGCCGCTCGGCTACACCGTGAGCGAGTCGTTCTACAGGCTGGCCACTCGCCTGGGCGACCGCGCCCCGCGGCGCCGGCGGGCGGTGAAGCTGGCGGAGCACGTGCCCGACATGCTGCGCTACCGGCGCCACGCGGAGGCGGCCGACGTCCGGCACTTCCAGTGGCTGCCGATCGAGCGCATCGACGCTCACCTGTTGCCGGCCGCGCGTCCGCGCGTGCTCACGATGCACAACGTGATCCGCCACGAGGCCGTCGACCTTCGCCTGGCACGCAAGATGGACGCCGTGATCGTCCACACCAGGCACGGGGCCGAGCTGCTCGGTGGGGGCGACAACGTTCACGTGATCCCGCACGGCGCGTTCGAGCACCTCACGACGCAGGCGGACGAGCGCCCGCTTCCGCCCGAGTTCGCGCAGGTCGAGCGCCCGGTGGTGCTCTATTTCGGCGTGGTGAGGCCCTACAAGGGCGTGGACGTGCTGCTGGAGGCCTTCCAGCAGGTGGAGGACGCTGAGCTGTGGGTGGTGGGGCGTCCGCTCGGCGTGTCGATGGAGCGCCTGCGGCGGCTCGCTCCAGCTGGCAGGGTGCGCTTCGTGGATCGCTACGTGAGCGACGCGGAGCTGCCGGCGTTCTTCCGGCGCGCCGACGTGCTCGTGCTTCCGCACCGCAACGTGGACGTGTCGGGGGTGCTGTTCGCCGGCCTCGCGTTCGGCAAGGCGATGGTGATGAGCGACACGGGCGGCTTCCGCGAGCTCGTGGCCGACCACGGCGCGGGAGTGCTCGTGCCTCCCGGGGACACCGAGGCGCTCGCGGCAGCCATCAGCGGCCTGATCGCGGATCCCGAGGAGCGGCGGCGACTGGAGCAACGGGCCGCCGCCGCGGCGAAGGGTCCCTACTCCTGGGACCGGATCGCCGAGCAGACGAACGCCGTCTACGAGCGGGTGCTGGCGTGAGGGCCGTCTTCATGGGGAAGTGCAAGCGCTCGGCGGCGCGCGCGCTCGACTGGCTCGTGGCCGAGGGCGTGGAGGTGGCGGCGGTGGTGGCCTCCGAGCCCGACCGCTTCACGCGCGAGGAGCAGCGCGTGGATCTCGTGGCCGAGCGCCACGGCCTGCGGGTCGTGAGCGACGACGAGCTGTACGCGGACCCGCCCGAGGACGTGGACGTGGTGATCTCGTTCCTGTTCTGGAAGCTGATCCGCGAGCCGCTGGTCACGCTCGGCCGGATCGGCTGCCTCAACTTCCACCCCGCGCCGCTTCCCGACCTGCGCGGACTGGGCGGCTACAACGTGGCGATCCTCGAGGGGATGCGCGACTGGGGCGTGTCCTGCCATTTCGTGGACGAGAGCTTCGACACCGGCGACCTCGTCGAGGTCGAGCGCTTCCCGATCGACCCGCATTCCGCTACGGCCTTCTCGCTCGACCTGGAGAGCCAGGAACGGCTGCTCGGCCTGTTCCAGAGGGTGATGGGCATGGCGATTGCCGGGCGGGAGCTGCCCCGAACGCCGCAGGGGACCGGGCGCTACGTGGATGCCGACGAGTTCGAGCGTCTGCGCCGGGTGCGCCCTGGCGACGACCTCGATCGCAAGCTGCGCGCCTTCTGGTATCCGCCCCATCCCGGCGCTTTGCTGGAGGTGGACGGCCGCGACCTGACGCTCGTGGACGAGGCGCCTCCTGGAGGACGTCGCCCAGGCCTACCGCGACTCCGGGATGGTGCCTTAGGCTCAACTGCATGACTTGCGCGGCCTGTGGCACCGAGAACCCGGATGGCGCGCGCTTCTGCATGGCCTGCGGGGAGGCCCTCGAGCGGCGCTGCAGCAACTGCGGCACGCCGGCGCCGGGCGGAGCCCGCTTCTGCATGAACTGCGGCGCCGCGCTCGACGGCTCGCGCGTGGCGCCCGCGGCGCCGTCGTCACCGCCGGAGGAACGCCGCCAGGTGACCGTGCTGTTCGCGGACCTGTCCGGGTACACGGCATTCGCCGAGGGCATGGATCCCGAGCAGGTGAAGTCGCAGGTGGACCGGGCGCTACTGCGGCTCGGCCACGAGGTCGAGCGCTACGGCGGCACCGTCGACAAGTACATCGGCGACAACGTCATGGCGCTGTTCGGCGCGCCGGTGGCCCACGAGGACGACGCCGAGCGCGCCGTCCGCGCCGGGCTGGGGATGCAGGCAGCGATGGCGGAGATCAACGCCGGGCTGCCCGCGGGGGTGGACTTCCAGCTGCGAGTGGGCGTGAACACGGGCGAGGTGCTCGCCGGGGCGGTCGGCGAGGCCTACACGGTGACTGGCGACACGGTGAACGTGGCCTCGCGGCTTCAGAGCGCGGCGCGGCCGGGAAGCGTGACGGTGGGCGAGCGGACGATGCGCTCCACCGACGCCGCGGTGAGCTACGAGGCGCTCGAGCCGCTCGCGCTGAAGGGCAAGGCCGAGCCGGTGCCGGCCTGGCAGGCGGTCGGGCTGATTGCGGAGCACTCCGTGCGACGCGTCTCGCCGGCGCGGGAATCCCCACTCGTGGGCCGCCAGCAGGAGCTCACCACGCTCGACAGCCTCTACGAGCGCGTCATACGCGACGGTACCTCCCACCTCGTGACGGTCGTCGGCGAGGCCGGCGTTGGGAAGTCACGCCTGCTGCGCGAGTTCGAGGAGCGCCTGTCAAATCACGAATCCAAGCCGACCGTGCGCACCGGCCGCTGCCTTCCGTACGGGAGCGGCATCGTCTTCTGGGCGCTCGGCGAGGTGCTGCGCGAGGAGTGCGGCATCGTCGAGTCGGACTCTTCCGAGGAGGCCTGGGGCAAGCTGCGCTCATACGTGGGTGAGCTGATGGGCGGCGTCGGCAAGGTGTCCGACCGCGAGGCGGCGCTGATCGGACGGCTGCTCGGCGTGGACGTGCCCCCCGAGCTGGTGCCAGACGAGGACGACCCGGAGCGCCTGCGCGAGGCGTTCCTCGCGGCACTGCGCGGCGGCATCGAGGCGATCGCCAACCGGCACCCGTTCGTGATCGCGTTCGAGGACATCCACTGGGCCGACGACGGCCTGCTCGACGCGATCGAGCACCTGGCACAGTGGGTGCGCGCGCCGCTCATGCTCGTCTGCCTCGCGCGCGACGAGCTGCTCGACCGGCGCAGCGGCTGGGGAGGCGGACGGCGCTCCGCGACCCAGCTGTTCCTCGACCCCCTCAGCGACGAGCACAGCCGCGCACTCGTGCGGGCGTTGCTCCCCGAGGGCGAGGAGGTTGTGCCGGCGGTGGCCGAGCGCTCCGGCGGCAACCCGCTGTTCGCCGAGGAGATGGCCCGCCGGATTTCGGAGGAGGGCAGCATCGAGGCGGCGGAGCTGCCAGACACCGTGCAGGCGGTGCTGGCCGCGCGGCTCGACTCGCTGGACGCGTTCGAGCGCCGGCTGGTGCAGCAGGCGTCGGTGGTCGGCCGCACCTTCCCCGAGGGCGCGCTGGCCACGCTCGCGACCTCCGAGGGCCAGGATCTCGGCCGGGCGCTCATGTCGCTCCAGGAGAAGGACATCCTCGCTCCCTCCACCGACGGGCCCCCCGTGCGTGGCGAGCGCGAGCTCGCGTTCAAGCACGTGCTGATCCGCGACGTGGCGTACGGCATGCTGCCCAAGGCGGTTCGCTCGCGGAAGCACTTCGAGGTGGGCGCCTTCCTGGAGGAGCGCGCCGGCGACCGCAGCGACGAGAGCGTGGCGCTGCTCGCCGAGCATTACGGCCGTGCGGCGGCGCTCGGACGCGAGAGCGGCGTGCCGCCGCAGGAGCTCGAGAACATGCGCGGGCGGGCGCTGCACTTCCTCGAGGAGGCGGGCGATGCGGCGGCGCACCTGTACGCGAACCGCGAGGCGGCCGCGCACTACCGGCACGCCCGCACGATCGCTCCCCAGGACGGCCGCGCCGACGTGGTGCGGATCGGCGAGAAGCTCGGCGACGTGTCGCTGCGGCTCGGTCGCGTGGATGAGGCGATTGGCGTGTGGTCCGACTGCCTCGACTGGCATCGCGGCCAGGAGGACCTCGAGCGGGTGGCCGACCTTCACCGGCGCATCGGCTCCGCGCTCTCGCACAAGGGCGAGCGCAAGACCGCGATCGAGCACTACCAGAAGGGCATCAACCTGCTGAAGGACGGGCCGCCGCGCATCGAGCTCGTGCGGCTCTACGAGGAGGCCGCCTGGCTCTACCTCCACACCGGCGACAACATGCTCGCCATCTACGCGTCGGAGAAGGCGCTGCGGCTGGCCGAGCGCCTCGACGAGACCCGTGCCGCAAGCCGGGCCCACGGCATCTTCGGTCGTGTCTTCGGGCGCATCGGGGACACGCAGAAGGCGCGCGAGAACCTCGAGCGCGCGGTGGAGCTGGCGCGCGGCTCGGACGACGGCGAGACGATCCTGGCGCTGTCGGCACTCGGGCGTCAGCTGGAGATCTCGGAGGCCGACGTGGCCGGCGCGCGTGCAGCGTACGAGGAGGCGCTTGCGCTCGCCGAGCAGGTGGGGATGCTGCCGGCGCAGGTGGAGCTGCACGCATGGCTGGCCCAGCTCTCCGCGTACGCGGCGGACTGGGATCGCGTGGAGGAGTCCACCGAGGCGAGTGCCACCTTGGCCGAGCGCGAGGGGCTCGTGGGGAAGCTGTGCCTGCCGTACGCGCTGCGCGGCCTGCTGCGCTGGCGCGAGGGACGCATCGGCGAGGCCACGGTCCTGTTCCACCGCGCCCACGAGCTCGCGGAGCAGGTGGGATGGTCAGAGATCGCGTTCCAGGCGCTCTTCGGGCTGTCGATCGCGCTGCGCGACCAGGGCGACCTGGACGGCGCCACGGCCGCCCTCGACCAGGCCATCGAGGTCTGCGAGCGAGCCGGCCTGATCGCCCAGTCGATCCAGGCCACCGGCGCCCGCGCGGTGATCCTGGCGCTAGCCCATCGCCCCGAGGCGGCCGCGGAGGCCGCGGCGATGGCATCGCAGATGGCGGAGCGCCTGCACTATCCGCTCGGCCGGGCGGCGGCGCTGGAGGCACGCGGGGTGTCAGACCCGGACCCCGCGGCCGGCGCGGCGCTGCTCGCCGAGGCGGAGCAGGCGTGGAAAGAACTCGACCGGCCACTCGAAGCCACACGCGCCCGCCTGCTCGCGGGCCAGGTGCTGCTTGGCCACGACGACGAACGCGCATGCAAGCTGCTCGCGGAAGCGGCCCTGCAGAGCGAGCAGCTCGGCGTGCCGCACCTGGCCGATAAGGCGCGCCAGGCGGCGAGCGCCACCGAACGCCTGCACTGAGGGCTGCCGGACTACTGAGAGAGGTCCGCGCCGGCGATCACGACCACCGTGGCGTCGCCGGCGAGCTCCTGGCTCGCGGCGTCGATCTGCTCGCGCTGGCCGATGCCGAGGCGCTTGTTCACGGCGCGTGCCTCGCGCACGTGGCCGGGAGCGAAGAGCACGACGGACTCTGCCCGCTGCTGCTCCTGGTCGGCCGTGTTGGCCACAGTGCCGAGCCGGAAGCCGTGTGACTCGACCTCGTCGCCCACCTGCTTCGCGAGGCCAGGGACGGTGGTGCCGTTCAGCACCGCGACCGTGACGTTGCCGGGCACGACCGCGGGCTTGGCGTTGCCATTGCCGCCGTCGTCGCCGCCCTGGTTGACGTCCTCGCCGGTGTCACCGGTGCCGCTGGTCGGGCCATTGCTTGCCGGCGTTCCTCCGCCGTCGTCCGAGGCTTGGTTGATGCCGTACACGGCCGCGCCTCCGATGATCAGGATTCCGGCCACGAGCAGCACGATGTAGCGCGGGTTGGCCACCAGGCGGCGGTACCAGGGTGTCCGGCGCTCCGGCGGGATGATGGCGGTCTGCTGCGGCATCGGACGCGGCGGAAGCATCGGGCGGACCGGCGCCCGCTGTGCGGTGCGTGCGGGCGGCACCGGCGGTGCACCTGGCGGACGGCCGCCTGCGGGCGTGGCCGGCCCGCCTGGCCCAGCTGGGACCGCTGGCGCTCCGGGCTTCGCGGGCGAAGCGGCGGAGCCGGCCGCGCCAGCCGCCGTTGCGGCCGAGCCCGTCTGAGCAGCCGCTTCCTCGTGCTCGACGTCGGCGCCGTCCTGGCCATCCGAGCCATCCGGCTTGGCGCCTGGAGTGGCCGGCTCAGCGGGGCCGTCGGGCTTCGCGCCAGGCACGGTGGGCGCAGCGGGAGCGTCGGAGCCGGCTGGCTTCGCACCGGGAGTAAGGGGCACAGCGGGGCCGCCGGGCTTCGCCGGCGCGCCAGGGGAGGCGGGCGCGGCGGCAGGGCCGCCCTCAGTGCCTGGCTTGGCCGGGCCGCCGGACTCGTCCGGCTTCGCGCCTGGGGTCGGCGCCTGCGGCGCAGCCGCCGGGGCCTGTGCCGCTGCCTGGGCGCCCGCCGCTGCTGGCGCTCCCGCTGCCGCGCCGGCCGCGTTGCCGCCCGCCTGGGCCGGCTTGGCCTGGGTGGCCGTGGCCGCTCCCGCACCTGCTGCCGCAGCCACCGCCGGTACTCCTGGCCTCGCGGCTGGCTGAGGCTGCTGACCCGGCTGCGCGGCCTGCGCGGGCTTCGCGGGCTGCGGCTGCGCCTGAACGCGGCCGGGCACAACCGTAGGTACGTCGCCGGGTCCCGCGGCGCGCTCGGGGGCTCGGCCCGCCCACTCGCGCAGGCGCTTCACGTCTCGCGCCTGCGAGAAGTAGAGGACTGACAGAACGGCGAGCCCGGCCACGGCGGCGAGCCCGGCGTAGGAGCCGATTTCTTGGACGATTTCCGGCAAGCTGAGAACTGTAGAGCGGGGAGCGGTCCTCGTCGGATCGCTACGGCGAGGCTCGGACCTTAGCCGCCCTGGACGGTCAGCGCGCGCTCAACCGACAGCTCGGCGACTGCGCCCGCAAGGGCGGCGGCATCGCCCGCGTACACGAGCTCCTCGATGCGGCTGAATGCGCCCTCCACCCACTCGGGGTCGAGCGGCGGCTGAACCGCGCAGACGATCTTCTCCGCGGGCGTGGCCTCGGGGCGTTCCCCGGGGTTGAAGAGCTCCTCGTGAATCTTCTCGCCGGGTCGCCGCCCCACGATCTCCACACCGATGTCCACCTCTGGCTCGAGACCGGCCAGGCGGATCATGTTGCGCGCCAGGTCGACGATCTTCACGGGGTCGCCCATCTCGAGCACGAACACCTCGCCGCCGGTGGACAGCTCGCCGGAGCGGATGATCAGCTGGACCGCCTCAGGGATCGTCATGAAGTAACGCGTCATCTTCTCGTCGGTGACCGTGACCGGCCCGCCCTGCGCGATCTGGCGGCGGAAGATCGGGACCACCGATCCCGACGAGCCGAGCACGTTCCCGAACCGCACCGACGAGTAGCGCGTGCCCTTCCAGCGGTTCTGGGCGGCCTCCACAGCCCACTCGGCCAGCGCCTTCGACGCGCCCATCACCGTCGCGGGGCTCACCGCCTTGTCCGTCGACACCAACACGAAGCGCTCGGCGCCCGCCTCCCCAGCCGCGGCGGCCACGATGCGCGTGGCGACGGCGTTGTTGCGGACGGCCTCCACCGGGTTCTCCTCCATCAGCGGCACGTGCTTGTACGCGGCCGCGTGGAAGACCACCGACGGCTGGTGCTCCGCGAACACCTCGCGCATGCGCGTGGCGTCCTTGCAGTCGGCCAGCACCGGCGTGGCGCGCGGGAAGTGGCGTTCCTCCTCCAGCTCACGGCGAATCTCGAAGAGCGCGTTCTCGGAGTTCTCGACCAGCACCAGCCGCTTGGGCCCCACGCGGGCGATCTGGCGAGACAGCTCCGCGCCGATCGAGCCGCCGGCGCCTGTGACGAGCACGGTGCGGCCGCGCAGGTATGCGCCCACCCGGTCGATCTCCACGCGGACCGGCTCGCGGCCGAGCACGTCCTCCACGCGGACCTCGCGCACCTGGCGCATCAGGTTCACGCTGCCGGTGAGCAGCTCGAAGGTCGTCGGCAGCGTGCGCACAGGAATGCCGCGCTCGCGGCAGGCCGTGACCACGTGCTGGCGCAGCGTGCCCGGCGCCGACGGGATGGCGATGATGACCTCGTCGGGCTGCACGCCGTCGAGGACTCGGGTCAGGTCCGGTGTGCCGCCCAGCACCTTGATGCCGGCGATGCGCATGCCCTGCTTGCGCGGGTCGTCGTCGACGAACCCCACCGGGGCGCTGCGCAGACCCGGGTTGCGGCGCAGCTCGAATGCAACCTGCTGGCCGCCGTTGCCGGCACCGACGATCAGGACCTCGTGCGCCGCCCGCTCCAGGATCGCGCCGCGTGAGGGGCGCTCGACGATCGCGCGAACGGCGAAGCGCGCGCCGCACACAAACACGAGCGACAGCAGGAAGTCGAGCGCGAGCACGCCACGCGGCGGGTCGTGCTTGCCGATCGAGAACAGGAACAGCACGACGATCAGGCCGACCGTCGAAACGACCACCGCCTTGAGGATCGACTCAAAGTCCTTCTGATCGACGAAGCGCCAGAGCTTCGAATAGAGCCCGAACATCGCGAAGATCACGAGCTTCATCGCGACGGTGAGCGCGATCGTGTCCCACAGCAGCACCTCGTAGCGGTGCGGGATCCCCGAGTCGAAGCGGAGGACGTACGCGAGGTAGTAGGCGAGCCCGAGTAGGCACGCGTCGACGCCGACCTGTCCCAGGCGGCGGACGTTCACGGAGGAGGTCAGTGCTCTCATCGGTCTGCGGCGGAAAGCAGGAGTGTGACGAGTTCGCGCGGGTCTCGACGGACCCGCAACGCGCCGTGCTCGGAGCGTCGCTCCACGCGCACATCGTCGGCATTGGTGAGCCTACGCAGGCGGCCATCGCGGAGCAACGCCTCGTCCACAGCGCCGAGTCGGCCCTCGAAGGTCGTGAACACGGGCGTCCCGAGTGCCACGGCCTCGCGGTTCATGGTGCCTCCGGCCGAGATCACCAGATCGGCGTAGGCGACGAGACTCTGCGCGTCCACGGCGTGCTCGGGCACGACGAAGGGACCCAGACGCCGCACCTCCTCGCGCTGCTCGCTCGTCCGTGGCAGCACCACCACCTGGGCATCACCCTGTGCGAGTCGCTCGAGCACAGTGGGGAACAGCGGGTTCTCGAAGCGGTGGTACAGCGACACGTCGGGTGGTGTCCGCACCACGACGAGCGGGCGCTCACGGGAGAGCCCGAGCTCCCCCAGCACCGTCTCGTCCGGCTCGAAGTCCGCCAGGTAGTACTCCTCCTTCAGCCCCTCGTAGCGGCGCAGCTTGCGCGGCTTCGCGCCGTAGCGCGCCAGCCGCTCGGGCGGGATCAGCTCCGGAACCATGACCACGCGGCAGAGGCGGCAGTTCACGTGGTGCTGCTGCGCGGCGAACTCGTAGTCGAACGCGGTGGCCGCCGGGATCCGCAGCAGCGCCGCGGCCACGCTCACGTCGTTCGAGCCGTGCCCCATAGCCACGTCGAAGCGCCGCCCGCGAGCCCAGCGCACCAGCGCGCCGCTGCGCGAGACGAGGCCGACGCCCTTGGAGGCCAGCCGCCCGCCGCGGTGACGCCCGATCGCCGTGTGATCGATGCCGAAGCGCTCGCACAGCTCGAGCGTCTGGGCGAAGTCACGCGCCGTGACCTCCACCTCGTGCCCGTCCGCCCTCATCGCCTCGATCAGCGGCCGCATCACGAGCACGTGGGGGCTGTTGGTCAGATCGATCCAGACGCGCATTCGTCGACGACCTGGCGAACCTGGTCCTCGCTGAGGTCGGTTCCCATCGGCAGTGCGTAGTTCGTGCGAGCAGCCTCCTCGGTGGCGGGCAATACCGCATCCGATCCCACCGCCGGCTGCCGGTGCACCGGCGTGCGGTAGTAGCCCCGGCCGATGGGCAGCTCGCGCTCGGAGCGCACGACGTAGAGGTGGTAGGCATGCTCGGCTTCGTCGGTCGCACGCGGGAGCAGCGCCAGCTCGCCCATCCCGAGGCGCTCGTAGGTTGCGGCCACGGCACGGCGGCGCTCGGTCCATCCGTCCAGCTCCGGCAGCAGCACCCGCAGCGCGGCCGCCTGCAGCTCGTCGAGCCGCGAGTTGTAGCCCACGTCGGTGAACGTGACCTTGTCCTTCGACCCGTGGAAGCGCAGGATGCGAGCGCGCTCGGCCAGCTCGTGGTCGTCAGTGGCGATCGCGCCACCGTCGCCCAGGCAGGGCAGGTTCTTCGAGGGGAAGAAGGAGAACGTCGCGATGTCGGCGAGGGCGCCCGCGTGGGTCCCGTCGAGGGCGGCGCCGGCCGCCTGCGCGGCGTCCTCCACCACCGGCACGCCGAGCTCGCGCAGCGCCGGGCTCGGCGCGACATTCCCGAACAGGTCCACCGGCACGATCGCCTTGGTGCGCGGGGTGAGCGCCGCCCTGACCGTGTCGGGGGTGACGCAGAACGTGTCGAGGTCGATGTCGCAGAAAACCGGCCGCGCGCCGAGCACGAGTGCCGCCTCTGCGGTCGCGTAGAAGGTGAAGGACGGCATCACCACCTCGTCGTCCGGGCCCACCCCGAGCGCGCGCAGGGCGATCGTGAGCGCGTCGGTGCCGTTGGCCACGCCCACGCAATGGCGCACGCCGAGGTAGCGCGCGAACTCCTCCTCGAACGCTTCGACCTCTGGGCCCAGGATGTAGCGCCCGCTCCGGGCAACCCGCTCGAGCGCCTCGCTCAGACGGTCGTGGTAGGGCTCGAGACTGCTGGCAAATAGGGGGATCAAGGCTCGCTACCCTACTTCGCCCCATGATCGCCTCCATCACGGATCCGATCGTGCAGGTGGCTGTCGACGTTGTGGATGCGATGGGCCTTCCGGGCGTGTTCTTCCTCATGCTGCTCGAGAGCGCCTGCATCCCCGTGCCCAGCGAGGCAACGATGCTCTTCGCCGGATTCAACGTGTCGAACGGCGAGTACAGCCTGGTCGCCGCCACGGCCGTGGGTTCGGTGGCGAACCTCGTGGGTTCCTGGCTTGCCTACTGGGTTGGCCGGGCCGGACGCGTGGACATCCTCGAGAAGCACGGCCGCAAGATCGGCATCAAGAAGTCCCACATCGAGTGGGCGGACCGCTGGTTCGAGAAGCACGGCGATGCCACCGTCTTCTTCTCCCGGATGCTTCCGATCATCCGCACGTTCATCTCGCTGCCGGCCGGTGTGGCGCGCATGCCGTTCTGGCGCTTCACCGTGTTCACTCTGCTCGGCTGCATCCCCTGGGTGCTGATGCTCGCCTTCATCGGCAGGGAGGCGGGCGACAACTGGGAGAACTGGAAGGACAGCCTCCACTACGTCGACTACGCGGTGGCCGCCGCGATCGTGATCGGCGTGATCTGGCTGATCGTGCGCAACCGTCGCGGCAGCGTCGAGCCAGCCTAGGCCTCTGGCGAAACCGGGGGAACGCGCTTATGGTGGATATGCGGGGGAAATCCACTATGGCCACCCACCCCGCAAGCCCCCCAACCTCCTCTGCGCACGCACCTCCGGCCTCGTGGCGGGAGCGCACGCTGGCACGACTCGTCACGCATGTCCGCGCGGTGCTGCCGGTTTCCGCGGTCGCGTTCGTCACGGCGCAGTCCGACGACGGTACGGAGGAGCCGATCGGCTGGTACGCCGACGATGACCTGCGCGTGGCGATCAGCGCATCGCTCAGCCGCATGGTTCGAACCCGCTCGCTGGTGCTCCCGCGCGTGGACGCCTGGCAGGCCGCGCCCGACCTGATGGAGGCGATCGAAGCGGAGCTCGGCGAGGCGCGGGCGCAACACGTGTGGGACGGGATATCGGGCGGCGTCGGTGGTCGTCTGTCCCGTCCGCGGAGAGATCGGTCGACCCCTGGGGGCGCTCGTGGTCGCCTCGCTGGACCAGGCGCGGCCGCTCGGACGAGCAGAGCTGCCGACCGTCGAGGCCCTCGCGGACCTCGCCGCGATGGCACTCGAGCGCACGAGCCTGCTCGAGACGGAGGGCCGCCGCGCCCGCGACGAGCTGCGCCTCAAGCGCGCCTCCGAGGCGGTGTCGGCCTCACTGGACCCGGACGAGGTCTACACGCACGTCGTCGAGCACGCCGCCGCGATCACCGGCGGGACCCATGCGATGCTCACTCGCCTCAACGCCCGTGCGGGCGAGCTGCGCACCGCCGCGCGAGTGAACTTCTCCGATGAGCTCGCGTCGCAGCTCGTCTCGCTGGACAGCGGAAACTTCGGCGAGGTGGCCCGCGCGCGCAAGCCGGTGATCCATGGCGATGCCGACGCGGCACCGCTGGGCTCCGTGATGCACGTGCCCATCGAGCTCGGCCCGCGCCTCTACGGCGTGCTCACCGTCGGACACGAGGATCCGCAGAGCTTCGATTCGGACGACCTCGAGATGCTCGTGAAGCTGGCCCGCACCTCGGCCGGCGCGATTGCCAACGCGATCGACTACGAGCGCGAGCGGCGAATCGCACGGGCGCTCACGCTCGGGTTCGTGCCCGAGTCGCTTCCCGAGGTGCCGGGCTACGAGACCGGCCTCCTCTACGCACCCGCGGCGAACGAGCCGACGGGCGGCGACGTGTACGGGGCCTGGCCGGTGGGTCGCGGCGAGGCAGTGGCGGTGCTCGTGGGCGACGTGGCCGGGAAGGGGGTGGAGACCGCCGCCCTGAGCGCGATGGTGCGCTTCTTCGTGGAGGCGCGCAGCTGGGACACGCTGTCTCCGGCGAAGGTGCTCGAGCAGGCGAACGCCATGCTGCTCGGCCGCCTGCCACGCGACACGTTCGTGACCGCCTTCCTCGGCCTGCTCTCGCGGGAGTCGCTCCGCTACTGCAACGCGGGGCATCTGCCGCCGCTTCACGTGAGGGCCGGCACGGTGTGCCCGCTCGAGAGCCACGGGCTCCCGCTTGGCGTGTTCGAGCGCCACGGCTACTCGGAGAGCGAGCTGCATCTCGAGCGCGGTGACCTGGTCTTCGCCCACACGGACGGGCTGATCGAGGCGCGCCGCGAGGGCGCGATGTACGGAACCGAGCGCCTCTCCCAACTGGTGGCGGGATTGGCGAGCTCCCACACGGCGCAGGAGCTCGTGCGCGCGGTCCACGAGGACGTGACCGGCTGGGCTGACGGCATCTCGGACGACGCCGTGGCTCTCGCTCTGCGGCGCTCCACCTGAGCCCGCGGGCCGGCGCCGCCTGTCGCCGCGCGTTCCGCTTGAATGGGGCACGTGGCCGAAGGGGCATACGCACGCGCCGGTGTGGACCAGCTGCTGTCCGGCAACGCCGTCGCGGCGCTGGTGGAGGTGCTGTCCGGAATCCGGACCGGGCGCCCGTCCCGCGCCGCTCTGGCGAGCGGCCACTACGCGAACGTCCTGAGGCTCGACGAGGAGCGCGGCCTCGCGCTGTCGTGCGACAGCGTGGGGTCGAAGGTGATCGTCTGCGAGCAGCTCGGGCGCTACGACACAATCGGGATCGACCTGTTCGGGATGAACGCGAACGACGTGATCTGCGTGGGGGCCGATCCGATCGCGCTGCTCGACTACATCGCCGTCGAGGAGGCCAACCCCGACGTGCTCGAGCAGATCGGGATCGGACTCCGTGCGGGCGCAGAGCAGGCCGGCGTCGAGATTCCCGGCGGGGAGCTCGCGGTGCTGCCCGACGTGGTGCGCGGCCATCCTTCGCCTCGCGGCTTCGACCTCGTGGGCTTCTGTGTCGGGCTCGTGGATCTCGATGGGATCATCACCGGTGGTCGCATCAACCCGGGCGACGCGCTGATCGGGATTCCGTCGAGCGGGATCCACTCGAACGGACTGAGCCTCGCTCGCAGCGTGCTCACCGACCTCGACGAGGAGATCGGCGACGGGACGGTGGGGGACATGTTGCTCGAGCCGACGGTGCTCTACGTGAAGGCGATCCGCGAGCTGCTCGGCTCGGACGTGGACGTACGTGGCCTCGCGCATATCACCGGGGACGGCTTCCTGAACCTGTTGCGCCTCGAGGCGGATGCGGGGTACCGGATCGACGCTCCGCTGCCGGTGCCACCGGTGTTCGTGCACATCGCGGAGCGCGGCGGAGTCGAGGACGCCGAGCTGTACGAGGTCTTCAACATGGGCTGCGGGTTCTGCGTGGTCGTCCCATCGGACGACGCAGAGGCGGCACTGGAGCTGCTCGGCCGCCACCACCCCGGCGCAGCTCTGATCGGCCAGGCCACGACCACCGTCGGCGTGGTCGAGCTCCCGAAGCAGGGATTGATCGGCCGTCGCGGCGAGGGCTTCACTCCAGCGTCGTAGCTCGGGCTGCGTCGCCGCTCTGGTCGCGCTCTGCGTCCTCGCGGCACCGGCCGTTGCGAATCCCGTAATCCCCGGCGACCATCCGGACCCGTCGATCATGCGCGCCGGCAGCGGCTGGTACGCCACCGCCACGTCAGGAAGCTGGCTGCCCGCGTTTCCGGTGCTGCGCTCCGGCAACACGCAGGACTGGCGCCAGGTGGGTGCGGTGCTCCAGCGCCGACCCAGCTGGGCAGCGGACGATTTCTGGGCCCCCGAGCTGGTGCGCCGCTCCGGACGCGCGCTCGTGTACTACGCCGCGCTCGCACGCGACGGCAGGCGCTGCCTGGCCGTGGCCACCTCCGAGCGCGTGCGCGGGCCCTACCGGGACGAGGGGCCCCTCCTCTGCAGCCGCATCGGCGAGATCGACCCACTGCCCGTGACCGACGAGACCGGCGCGGACTGGCTCGTCTGGAAGCAGGACGGCAACAGCCGCGGCAGGCCCACGCCGATCCTCGCCGCTCCGCTCGCACCAGGTGGACTGGCGCTTGCAGGAGTGCCTCGGGAGCTGTTCCGCGCAGACGCCCCGTGGGAGCGCGGCCTCGTGGAGGGCCCGGCGCTCCTGCGCCATGACGGGATGTTCTACCTCGTCTACTCCGCCGGTCACTGCTGCGGCCCACGCTGCAACTACGTGACCGGCGTGGCGCGCTCGCGCTCGCTGCTCGGGCCGTGGGAGAAGCGCCCCGGCCCGTTCCTCGAGGACAGCGCGGCCTTCCGCTGTCCGGGTCACGTGGGCGTGGCTGGTGCCCCGGGCGGCGGCCTGCTGCTCGCGTACCACGCCTACGCCCGCGGGGACCCGGCGAACCGGCAGTTCCTGATCGCGCCGCTCCACTTCGACGCCGAGGACTGGCCGGCCGTGGGACCGGCAGCGAACCGGGCCGCCGGCGCCACCCCGGCGCACTTCGACTTCGACGGCGCCCACCTCGGCCAGGGCTGGCAATGGCCCGTCGGCCCACGGCCGTCGGCGAGCAGCGTCCACGGAGAGCTGCGGCTGGGCCGCGGCGTGCTCGGCCGGCAGGCCGGCACGGGCACGTTCAGTGCGGGCACGGTGGTCACCGGCGCGCGGCGCGGTTCGCGGCCCGGACTCGCGGTGATGGCGTCCGCCGACAACGCGATCGGCGTGGAGCTGCGCGGCGGGCGCGCGCTGGCCTGGCGCGTGGATGATGGACGCACCACGCGACTCGGCGGTGCGCGGGTCGGCCACACACGAGCGGTCGAGTTGCGCCTGACCATGGGGAGAAGCATCCGTATCGCCGTCCGCAGCAAGCGTGGCTGGCGTGGCATCGCGCCCGACCAGCCGCCACCGCGTTGGACCAGCGGGCCGCGCGTGGCGCTGCGCGTGAGCGGCCCACCCGCCGCGCGAGCGTCGTTCGACCGCCTGTGGATCGACCCGCGCTAGGCGGCCCGCAGTGCGGCGCGAGTCGCAAAAGTTGATCTCGACGCCTCGCCGACGGGGGCTACCGCGGTTGTGGTCGGTATGGAACGCCAAGGCGACTCCCCCCGCCGCTCCACCGTCGAGAGGCGAGTTGTGGACCGGGGCCGCCGGCGCTCTCCACCGAGACGGCCGGGGCTCCCTTCAATGCTGTAGTTGACCCCTCATGACCTACAGCTAGGCCGGCTCCCACAGCTCGGAGTTCAGCACCGGCACGCGCCGCGCGCGCCACTCGCTCGCGAGGCGCCATACCTCCGCCCCCGCCCGCGGACCCGGCAGATCGCACACCGCCTCGAGCTCCGCGGTGGCCATGCTCCCGAATCGCTGCAGCGCTGCCGCCACGTCGGGACGCGGAGTGTCGAGAGGCGCCCCGCCCACTGCGATCGCCGCGGCGCGCCACTCGTCGTAGGAATGCCCGGCGCCCACCCAGTGCTCCGCGGCGCCATCCTCGGCCGGGACGAACCGCAGCGCCGGAAACGCGAGGCGCTCCACGTTCGAGCCATGGCTGCCCTCGGTGGCCAGGCCGGCGGCGCGGGCGGCGTCGGGGATCGTGCGCGTCTCCTCCAGGTCGCTCCCGAACGCCTCGAGAATCGCGTTCGACTCGAGGTCGATGCGGAATCGCTGCGAGTCGAGCCCCGCGCGGCGCGCCTCGGCCACGAGCGCCTCTGGGCCGTCGAGCTTGCGGCCGTGGCACATGAAGCCCTCGCGCAGGATGCGCAGGTATCGGGTCGCCGCCTCCGGTCCCTGCTCGGCCGCCGCCCTGAACGCGATGCAGGCGGGATACGTGGAGCGGACACCGTCGTGGTGCCACACGCGCGGGTCGAAAGGCATCCCGGACTCCGCGGCATGATCCAGCCACTCGATCACGAGCGACGAGAGATCCTCCTCGAACTCGCGGGCGAGACCGCCCATCACGTAGGTGATTTCGAGCTCGTCGCCAAACTCCACCATGAGCCGGCGCAGGCGGGGCTCAGCCGCCCAGGAGGCGGAACAGGCAGGATCTGTGTAGTAGCGAAGGCGTAAAGCCACCGGAGAGCGGAAAATAGATGACGGTGATCGGCACTCTGATCAACGAGCGCTACCGGCTCGAGGAGAAGATCGGGTCCGGAGGGATGTCGAGCGTCTACCGGGCGTTCGATCCCACGCTCGAGCGCTGGGTCGCGATCAAGCTGATGCACCGCGACATCTCGAACGACCCGGATCAGCTCGAGCGCTTCCGCCGCGAGGCCCGGGCGGTCGCGCAGCTGAACCACCCTCACGTGGTGACCGTGATCGACGCGGGCGAGGACGACGGGAATCCGTACATCGTGTTCGAGTACGTGGAGGGCGAGACGCTCAAGGAGCGGATCCGCCGTCTCGGGCGGCTGCCGGTGGCCGAGGCGGTGGCGTACGCGATCGAGATCGGCCGTGCGCTCGAATGCGCCCACGACAACAAGCTCGTCCATCGGGACGTGAAGCCGCAGAACGTCCTGATCGACCCCGACGGCCGGGCCAAGGTCACCGACTTCGGCATCGCCCGCTCGCTGGAGGCGCAGGGCCTCACCGCCACCGGGCGCGTGCTTGGCACGACGGACTACGTATCGCCCGAGCAGGCGCTCGGCCACGAGGTCACCGGCCAGTCCGACATCTACTCGCTCGGGATCGTGCTCTACGAGATGCTCACCGGCGAGACGCCCTTCCAGGCGGACACGCAGGTCGCGGTGGCGATGAAGCACGTGCGCGATCCGCTCCCGGACGCCCAGCGGCGGCGGCCGGAGATCTCCTCGGCGCTCGCCGCCGTGGTGGAGCGCTCGACGGCGAAGGAGACGCAGAACCGCTACCCGACGGTGAGCCAGATGGTGCACGACCTCGAGGAGGTGCTGGCGATCGAGGCGGCACGCAGCGGCCAGACCACCGGTGAGGCCACGACGGTGCTGCAATCGCTGTCCGGCGACACCGCGGACTTCGCCCCGATCCGGCTGCGCCGCCCGAAGCGGGCGCTCGCGCTGACGCTCTTCGTACTGGCGCTGCTGGCGGCGACCGCGATCTTCCTCGCGCAGCGGACCGAGAAGGGCACCGGCGGCACCGTCGTGAAGAAGCCCGCCGAGCTGAGCGAGGTGCGGCTGGCCGGCGACGCCGCGCACGACTACGACCCCGCCGGCGACGGCCACGAGTCGGAGGACGCCACCCGCTACGCCATCGACGGCGTTCGCGGCACCAACTGGAACACCGAGCGCTACGAGGGCGGCTTCGCGGGCAACAACAACAAGCCCGGCGTGGGGATCTACGTGGATGCCGGCAAGCAGATCGCGGCACGCGGCCTCGCGCTCACCACCGCGACCCCCGGTTTCAAAGCCCGGGTCTACGCCTCGGAGACCGTGCCGGCGTCGATCAACGGGTGGGTTCCGGTGAGCCCGGTCGAGAACATCGAGCGCGAGGACCACGCCTTCCGGCTCAAGACGAAGGGACGCAAGTTCCGCAACTACCTGCTCTGGATCACGGAGCTGCCGGAGGAGAACAGGGCCCAGATCCAGGAGCTCGGCCTGCTGAAGTAGTGCCGCTGCCTACCTAATGCCGGTAGCGGCGGTCCTCCTCGTAGCGCTCCATGGCGATCGCGAGCAGCCGCTCGAGCAGCTCGACGTACGGGATCCCGCTGGCGTCGAAGAGCTTCGCGTAGACGCTGGTGGAGGTGAAGCCGGGGATCGTGTTCAGCTCGTTCACGAGCACCCTGTCGCCCTCCACGAAGAAGTCGACCCTCGCCATCCCCGAGCAGTCGATGATCTTGAAGACCTCGACGGCAAGCCGGCGGACCTCCTCACGCACGGCCTCTGGCACACGCGCCGGCACCACGAGGTCCATTCCGCCGGGCTGGTACTTCGCCTCGTAGTCGTACCAGTCGCTGTCCGTCAGGACGATCTCGCCCGGCTGCGAGGCGATTGGATCGCGATGGCCGAGCACGGAGCACTCCACCTCGAGCCCGTCCGAGAAGCGCTCGACCAGCACGAGCGGATCGTGCTTGAACGCGCCCGCGAGCGAGCCGTCCAGATCGGCCTCCGACCATGCCTTGCCGATGCCGACCGACGACCCCAGCCGCGCGGGCTTCACGAACACCGGCGGCGCGAGCGTGATCTTGCCGCCCTCGCGTATCGCCACGTAGTCCACCTGCGGAATGCCGTGCGCCGTCATCAGCTCCTTGAAGACCGCCTTGTCCATGGCCACCGCCGAGGCCATCACGCCGGCGCCCACGTACGGGACGTCGAGCAGCTCCAGGAGACCCTGCACGGTGCCGTCCTCGCCGAAGGGGCCGTGGAGAACCGGGAAGACCACGTCGGCGCCGAGCAGCCCGCCTGACGGCTCGAGCGCAACGGCCTCGCCGTCGCGGGTCCAGCGGCCCTCGCGGTCGATGCGCACGTCGAGCGGCTCGTGTCCACCCTCCACGAGGCCCTGGCGCACGGACTCCGCGGACGCAAGGGAGACATCGTGCTCGCTGGAGCGGCCACCGGCCAGGACCGCGACCTTCACGGGACCTCCGGAGTGGTCGTCGGCGGTGGCTCGACGACCTCGAGCACGCCGATCACGATCACGACCTCGGCGCCCTTGTCCAGCTGCGTCCCCGAACCGGGCCGCTGCTCTACGACCACGCCGTCCTGCGATGGGTCGGTGACGGTGCGTTCTTGGGTGACCGGCTTCAGCCCGGCGGACTTGAGCCGTGACTTCGCGCTGCTCCCGCTCAGTCCGATCACGTCCGGAATGTCCACCTGGGGCGTTCCGGTCGAGACGGTGATCGTGACGGTCTCGCCCTTGGAGACCTCCGTGCCGCCCGCGGGACTTTGGGAGATCACATCGCCCTCGGGCTCGTCCGACTCCTGTTCGGCCACCGACACGCCGAAGCCCTCGTCGCGGAGCCGCGACTCCGCGGAGTCGCGTGACAGGCCCGTGACATCCGGGACCGTGAGCTGTTCGGGCCCGGAGCTCACGAACAGGCGCACCCGGGTGCCGCGGGTGACCTTCGTCGCCTCGCGCGGCAGGGTGCGAATGGCCAGATCCTTGGCGACCTTGTCCGAGAACTCCTGGTCGACGGTCACCTTGAGGCCGGCGTCCTCGAGCTCCTTGATGGCCTGCCCCTGGCGCAGGCCCGCGACCGCCGGTACGAGCACGTCGCCGGGACCGCGCGACACCTCGAGCGTCACGGTCGAGCCCTCGTCCGCCTGCTCGCCCGGATTCGGATCCTGATCGACCACCTGGTCGAAGGGCTGCGCGCTGCGCACGCGCTCGGTCTGAACCTCGAAGCCGGCGCGCTCCAAGTCCGCACGCGCTTCCACGAGCTGCTTGCCCGTCACCCTTGGCACGTCCTTCTTCTCGGTCGCCAGCGCGCCGCTCAGGACCACGTAGAGGAGAGCGCCGATCAGGGCGAGCGTGAGCAGCCCAATCACGACCCACGGCCAGCGCCGCTCCTTGCGCTCCACGGACGGGCCCGCCACCGGCGCAAGCACCGGCTCCGGGGCACCCGCGACCTGCGTGGCCGCCGTGGCGTCGTCGGCGGGCATCGGGATCGGCGCGAACGCCGCGGTGTCCTGGCCGCCGTTGCTGCCCGACTCGATCTGGGCGCGCGCCGCCTCGAGCGCCGCGGCGAGGTCCTCCGCGGACTGCCAACGCTGGTTCGGGTCCTTGGCGAGCGCGGCCATCACGACCGCCTCCAGAGCGGGATGCACGTCCGGACGCCACTGCGAGATCGGCGGCGGCTGCTCCGACAGGTGCTTGAGCGCCACGGCCACGGCGCTGTCGCCCTCGAACGGCAGCCGCCCGGCGAGCATCTCGTACAGCATCACGCCGATCGAATAGAGGTCGGACGTGGCCGTGACCGCGTGCCCCTGCGCCTGCTCCGGCGACAGGTACTGAGCCGTGCCCATGATCGAACCCGTTTCGGTCATCTCCGAGGCGCCGGCGCGGGCGATGCCGAAGTCGGTGACCTTTGCGTGACCGAGGTCGTCGACGATCACGTTGTGCGGCTTGAAGTCCCGGTGGATCACGCCGTGGCGATGAGCGAAGCCCGCGGCCTCGAGAATCTGCGTGCCGATGTCGATCACGCGCTCCTGGGACAGGGGCGCCTCGGCGTTCACGATGTCCTTGAGCGTGCGGCCCGTGAGGAACTCCATCGCGATGTAGTAGGTGCCCTCGTGCTCGCCGCGGTCGAAGACGCCCACCACGTTGGGGTGATTGAGGCCCGCGGCCGACTTCGCCTCGCGGCGGAAGCGCTCCACGAACTCCTGGTCCTGCGCGAAGCGCCGGTGCAGCACCTTGATCGCGACCTGCCGGCCGAGGTGGCTGTCCTCGGCGCAGTAGACGTCCGCCATGCCGCCGGAGCCGATCCGGCGCAGAATCCGGTAGCGGCCGTCCACGAGAGTGTTGCCCGCCACCTCCGTCATCCGGCGCCTCCGCCGAGCAGAGCCTCGAGCACCGACTTCGCTATCGGAGCAGCCACCGTGCCGCCCTGCCCGGTGGTGCGCTCCACCGTCACGGCGATCGCCATACGCGGATTGTCGACCGGGGCGAACGCGATGAACCAGGGCTGCGTGAACTCGCGATTCGCGCCCACCTCGGCGGTACCGGTCTTGCCCGCCACGCGGATGCCGGCCAGCGCGCCGGCGGTGCCGGTGCCCTCCTCGACCACTCGGGCCATCATGGCCGTGAGCTGCTCGGCGGTCTCGGGCTTCATCACCTCTGCCTGGAGGTCGGGCTCGATCCTCTCCTTCACGCGCCCGTCCTGCTGCACGATCCGGTCGACGAGGCGCGGCTTCATCAGGCGGCCCCCGTTGGCCACCGCCGAGGCCACCAGGGCCATCTGGATCGGGGTCGTGTCGAGGGCGCCCTCTTCGCCACCCTGCCCGATCGCCACGCGGCCCACGTCGAAGCCGTCCTCCACGTAGTCGACGCCGTTTCGCCGGATCCCGCTCGGGATCATCTGGAAGCCCGGATAGTCGAGCTGCGGGTCCTCGTAGAAGCCGAAGCGCTTCATGTACTCCACGAGCGTCTCGGCGCCCACGCGCTCGCCCACCTGCGCGAAGACGGTGTTCACCGAGTTCGTCAGCGCGTCCGTGAAGGAGATCGGGCCGAAGCTCTCCCCGCCGGCGTTCTCGAGCGGTGCGCCGCTGATGGTCCTCGGCGAGGAGCCGTCGATCACCGTGTTCGGGGTGACCTTGCCGGTGTCGAGCGCCGCGGTGGCGGTGACCACCTTGAAGGTGGAGCCCGGCTGGTACAGCTCCTGGGTGGTGCGGTTCAGGAGGGACTTGTTGGGGTCCGTGTTGATGCGGCCGAACTGCGACGGGATCAGGTTCGGGTCGTACTCCGGGATCGACACCATCACGCGCACCTTGCCGGTCTGAGGCTCGATCGCCACCACCGCGCCCTTGCGCCCGGCTAGCCCGTCCACGGCCGCCTGCGTGCCGGCCACGTCGAGATTCGTGACCACGTCGTTGCCCTCGCGGTCGCTGCTCTCGAGCCCCTCGAGAATCGAGGCGAACTCGTTCTCCTTGCCGGTGAGCTCGTCGTTGCGGTAGAGCTCGATGCCACGGCGTCCGTTGGTGATGAACGAGTAGCCGACCGGATGGGCGAAGGTGCCGCCGGTGGGGTAGGTGCGGGTATAGATGCGATTCTCGCCGCGGCCCTCACCGCGGCTGCGCGCGAGCACGGTTCGTCCGTCGGAGGCGAGGATCAGCCCGCGCGGGACCTTCTGCTCCTCGATCAGCGGGCGCCTGTTGGCGGGGTTGTCGGCCAGGGACTGGGCCTCGAAGACCGTCCAGCGCGACGTGAAGATCACGAGCACCGCGAACAGCAGCGTGAAGAGCCCGAACAGCTGGACTATCTGGCGGTTCACACGAGCCCTCCGCGACGCCTGGCCTCGGAGCGAGCGTGGTTCGACACGATCAGGAGCAGCGCGAGCAGCACCATGTTCGCGACGATCGAGCTGCCGCCGTAGGAGACGAACGGGAGCGTCACTCCGGTGAGCGGGATCACCCTCGTGACGCCGCCGACGATCACGAACACCTGGATGGCCAGAACGCCAGTGAGCCCTGTGGCCAGCAGCTTCGAGAACCCGTCAGCGGCCGAGAGGGCGGTGCGCAGGCCGCGGTAGACGAGCAGGAGGTATGCGCCGATCAGCCCCGCCGCCCCGAACAGGCCCGCCTCGTTCACGAGCACGGCGTAGATCAGGTCGGTGTGCGCGGCGGGCAGGATCGAGGTGCCCCCGGGTAAGTCGAGCAGCGCCTGTCCGAAGCCCTGCCCGAACAGGCCGCCGTCGGCCTGGGCGAACAGCGACTGCGAGAGCTGGTAGCCCTCGTGGTCCACCACCCCGGGCTTGAACGGGTCGAGCCACGTATCCACCCGCTCCTGCACGTGCGCGATGTTCTGCGACAGGTAGAACGCGCCACCGAAGAACATCGTCGAGCCCACACCGATCAGAGACAGACGGCCGGTGGCCACGTACAGGAGCGCGAGAAAGCCACCGAAGAACATCACCGAGCTGCCGAGGTCCCGGATCAGGATCAGCATCACCATCGCGAGGCCCCACACGAGCAGCAGCGGACCGAAGTGCTTCGGCGAGGGCCGGTCTCGCAGCACGGCCGCGAACGAGAACAGGAACACGGCCAGGAGCACCGAGCCCGCGGGGCCGAGGCCGAAGATGGCGATCCCGAGCAGTGTGAGCAACGCCGGGATCCCCCACAGCAGTATCTGGCGCTGGTAGGGCAGCGGTCTCAACCGCGGGCGCACCAGGATGTCGCCCGTCTCGCGCAGGTAGCTCGCGAGGAAGATGATGATGCCGAGCTTCGCGAACTCGGCCGGCTGGAACTGAATCGAGCCGACCTTGATCGCGAGGAAGGCTCCATTCACCTGGGCACCGATGCCCGGGAGGCGCGGTAACAGCAGCAGCCCGATGCTGGCCGCCGCAATCGTGTAGCGATAGCGCTCCAGCACGTGGTGGTCGTGGACCAGGAGCATGGTGATGCAGAAGAACGCGAGGCCGACCACGAACCACTGGGCCTGCTCGCGCGCCAGCTCGGCGTCGATCCGGTAGATCAGCACCAGCCCGATGCCGGCAAGTGCGGCGGCGAGCGGGAACATGTAGGGGTCTGCGTCGGGCAGGCGTGCGCGGATGAAGAGGTGCGCCAGCACGCAAAGGCCGAGGAAGAAGGCGCCGTAGGTGAGGGTGGCGTCGGAGACGTTCTCGCTGCGGGTGGCCAGGACCGCCGCGAAGCCCGCCGCGACCAGCAGCGAGACGGGTATCAGGCCGAAGAGCTCGCGCGTGCGTGCGGACATCAGTTGCCGGCTCCGCCGGCATCGAGCCGGCCGCGTTCGAGGGCTCGCACGAGATCCACGGCGTCGTCGCGGCTGCGCCACTCATGGTCGAGCACCCGCTTGCGGCGCGTGGCTGGGATCGCGCGCGCCGGCATGCCGCTCGCGTACTCCTCCTCGTACAGGTTGATCCCGAGCGGCAGCTCGTAGGGCAGGCCTTTGTAGACCGTGACGAGGCCGGCGTCGTTGGTACCGATGAAGTAGACCTGACGGCTGAGGACGTAGAGGCCGCCGACCACCGCCGCCACGAGCAGCAGCCCCACCGCTGCACCCACCACACGGCGCCCGCGGCGTCGCCGGCGCGGCGTCGCCGGCGCGGGGGCGGCCGGAGCGGTTCTGGGAGCCGGGGGGCGCACGATCGTCGCGTCCGCGGGTGCATCGCCGAGCGCGGTGAGCGGCTCGTCCGCCGCGGGCGGTGCGTGCACTGCGGGCGGCGCCGCCGCCGCGACGTCCGCGGCACTGATACCGCCGACGATCGTGTCCTCGTCGGCCGGCGCGGGCCTGGCCGGAGCGTCGGGCTCCGCGGTCCCTCGCCCTCGCCCTCGCCGAGGCGGAACAGGATCACCGTGATGTTGTCCTTGCCGCCACTCTGGTTGGCCGCGCGTATGAGCTCGTCCGCGGCCCCGTCGAGCGAGCCGGCCGAGCGCAGGATCGAGCTCACCTCGTCGTCCGCGATCATCGACGTGAGCCCGTCCGAGCAGATCAGGAACACGTCGCCCTCACGCCCCGCGAGCGTGTACGTGTCCACCTCCACGTCCGGCTCCGGCCCCAGTGCGCGCGTGATGATCGACCGCTGCGGATGGTGCTCAGCCGCCTCCGGCGTGATCTGGCCGCTGCGCTCGAGCTCGGCAACGAGCGAGTGGTCGTGCGTGAGCTGCTCGAGCTGGCCGTCGCGCAAGCGGTAGGCGCGGCTGTCGCCCACGTGAGCGAGGCTCACCTCGTCGCCGTGAACCTTCGCCAACGTGAGCGTGGTACCCATGCCGCGGCGCGACTCGTCGGCCACAGCGAGGTCATAGATGCGCCGGTTGGCCTGGCGGACGATGCTCGCGAGCTGCGCCTCCGCGGGCTCGCCTGACTCTGTCGCGCCCTCGACGGCCTCCACGGCCACGGCCGAGGCCACCTCGCCGGCCTTCGCCCCGCCCATCCCGTCCGCCACCGCGAACAGCGGCGGATCGACCACGAGCGAGTCCTCGTTGGCGCTGCGCTGGCGGCCGACGTCCGTGCGGCCTGCGTGTTCAACTATGCGGAGAGCCACGTCCACCGAACTACTCCTCGTAGCGGTATTCGCTGTCGCCTATGCGAATCGTGTCCGCCATCTTCAGTCGCTCGGCCGACTTGACCTGGCGCCCGTTCAGGTAGGTGCCGTTCGTGGAGCCCATGTCCTCCAGGTACATGAACTCGGCGCGCGGAAAGATGCGCGCGTGAGCGGATGAGGCGAACGCGTCGTCCACGCGAATGTCGGCGTTGTCGGAGCGGCCGAAGGTCGCGCCCTCGCCGACATCGAACGTTGTGCCCGGCTCGTATCCCATCGCCGCGACCACGGAAAGGCGCGGGCTGACACCCGAGCGCAGGTCGGGGGTGCTGCGCTCGCGCCGTCGCGGGCCCGGCAGGTCCACCGGTTCGGCCGCGGCGGATGTGCCCTCATAGCGAGCCAGGTCGCGCATGGCGCTGCGCACGACCCACAGAAGGAAGAGATAGAGGACGGCAAGGAAGCCGAACTTGAGCGCGACCGCGAGCGGTTCGTCCATGCCTAGTCGAGCTCGAAGGTCAGGTCCGTCACACCAATGGTGATCCGATCGCCGGGACTCAGCTCCGCCCGGTTCACCCGCTGGCCGTTGACCTTGATGCCGTTGGTCGAGCCGAGGTCCATCACGTGCCACCCGCTCTCGTCACGGCGAAGCTCAGCGTGGCGCCGCGAGACGTTCGGATCGGCCAGCACTATGTCCGCCTCGCGGCTGCGCCCGACGACCACGTGGCTGCCGCTCAGCACGTTGCGGCGGCCCTCCCCCACGAGCAGGGCCTGCCGACGGTCGAGCGCGGGGTCGGCGAGCTTGCGCACCTCGCGGTCGGGCGAGTAGACCATGGTGTGACCGAAGTCCCCGGCGGAAGGGGGCGGCGTGGCCGGCGAATCCGGGACCTCCTCGTCCTCCGGCTCGGCCAGCAGCTGGGCCTGGATCCCGAACTCGCCCAGGTCGAGGCGCTCGTCGGTGTGGAACTCGACCTGTGGCCGGGTCGAGAGCGCGAAGGACTCCTGGCGGGCATGCTCGAGGAGGTAATCGGACAGCTCCTTGCGCAAAGCCGGCTCGTAGCTCGCGAACTGCTCGCGGTCCTTCTCGGACAGGAACACGCGGTAGTGGTTCGGTACGTACACGCGCGAGACGGAGGCCATCTGGTTGTCCTCCATCTCCTTGGCCAGCTTGTGGGCCAGCTCGACGGGCTGAACGCTCGTCTTGAAGGCACGGCCGAACGCGCCCTCCACGAGCCCGCCGAGCTTCGCCTCCAGGTTGCGCAACATGCTCATCTCGCTCCGCAGAGTAGTCCTAAGCCGTGGTGATCCGTGGCGTACGCCACGGCTCCTGGGCGAAGGTCGTGTGCGAGATCACAAGCACCAGCAGAACCGCCGCGATGCTGCCTGCCACGGCCCCGCGCGCGTGGTCCAGCGCCAGGTCCGCAGCGAGCGCGTCGCCTAGCGCCAGGTGCGCCGCGATCAGGGCTGCGGCGCATAGTGCTGCGCCAGCCAGGTCGAGCGCGAGCCAGCGTCCTCGCACGATCACGGGGAGTGCTATCGCCACGACCACCCAGGCCAGCACGGGTGCCAGCGCCGGCGTGGTCACGAGCGGCTGAAGGGCGTCGGCGGCCGCGGCGGATATCGAGCCCTCCCAGTCCCCACGCGGCAGTGTTCCGTCGGGAGAGCCGAACAGCAGGGCTTTGCCCGTGAGCGCCTCACCGAGCAGGAGCCACCAGAGGCCGGCCGCAGCCAGGCCGGCCCGCCGTGCGGGCGTGGGGGCGAGCGCCGCGATTCCGACGAAAGCCGGCGCGAGCGCAATTGTGCCCAGCAGCGGTGCGAGCACGGGCACCGACCAGAGCAGCCCCGCGCGCGGGAGCAGCAGCGGCACCGGGGCGGCAGCGGCGAGCAGCAACAGCGCGGTGCCCTGACGGTCGGCCTCGGGCGAGACGAGCCAGGCGCACACACCGATCACCGCGAGCAGCCAGCCGATGCGCGGCAGCACGGCGGTCGCGGCGGCGGCTATGCCGGCGGCGGCGAGCGGCGAGAAGGACGGATCGGGGCCGAGGCCCTCGAGCGCCGCGAGCACGAGGCCGCCGGCAGCCAGACCCGCGAGGGCGCGCTCGAGCAGCCTCGCCGGTGGGCGAGCGCCCTCGCGCGGTTCCGCCTGAGGGTCCAGCAGGCCGGGGCGGGACCGGCGCCACGGGAACGCGCGGCGGCGCGACACGCTCGCGAGCCCGACCCGCTTCAGTGTGGCCGGCTCGACGAGGCCACCCTCGTCGGTCAGATCGGCCTCCGCCGCTCGCAACTCGGCGCGCAGCCGCGAGGGCGCGGGCCGGAGCGCTGGATCGATCTCGAGGGCCTCGTCCACGGCGTCGCAGAGCTCGAGCGGCAGGTCGCGGCGCAGGGCGGCAAGCGAGGGCAGCGGGCGCCCGAGGCGCCGGGCCGTCGCTGCCGGGCCGCCCGCGCGCACGGGATTCGTGCCGGTCCAGGCCTCATAGAGCGTGAGCGCAAGCGAGTAGACGTCGCAGGCGGGCGTCACGCGCGCGCCCTCGGCCTGCTCCGGCGCCATGTAGGCAAGGGTGCCCACCACGTCGCCGGTGCGCGTGAGCGGATCGCCGCTCGTCACGTGCGCCACGCCGAAGTCCGCGAGCTTGGCAAATCCCGCCCCCGCAGCGGGCTCGGCGAGCACCATCACGTTCTGCGGCTTCACGTCGCGGTGGATCACCCCGCGCGCGTGCGCGTGCTCCAGGGCCTCGCAGAGCGCGATTCCGATGCGGGCAACGTCGCGATCGGCGATCGCCCGCGCCTGCACCAGCTCCGCGAGGGTTCGCCCCCGAACGAGCTCGGACACGAGGTACACGTCGTGCTCATCGGAGGCCAGCTCGTATATGGCGACAATGCCCGGGTGGTTGAGCCTGGCAGCGGCCCGCGCCTCCCTCTCCACGCGCTCTCCGGCCCCGCCGTCGCGCGGAATCGCCTTGACGGCAACCTCGCGCTCGAGCTTCTCGTCCCAGGCCAGCCACACCACGCCGAAGCCACCCGCCCCGAGACGCCGCTCCAGGCGGTAGCGGCCGAGGATCAGCCGGACCCCGGCGCCGTCCGGGAGCCTTTGTGTAGGGTCCGAGCCGCCCAGCGGCAGAGTGCGCTGCTCATCCGTGAAGCCTGTCTCGGAACGTCTCATCCCAGTTTCGTGTTCGGGTTGCGGAGAGCGCGTCCTGCCCCCCGTGCATACTCTCACCGACCTACGCGCCAAAGGCGCCCCCAGCGCTAGGAGCGATTCTCCTGTCCTTCCTCGACGAACCGGACGAGCCCGTAAGCCGCCCGCGCCGCCGGCCACCGGGCGGTCCTTCGACGGACCGCCAGACGCTCATGGTGCGGCGGACCATAGCCATCGGCGGTGGCCTGCTGCTCCTGATCCTGGTCGTATTCGTGTTCAGGGGTTGCCTCGACGCGCGCAAGGAGCGCGCGATGGAGGACTACGTCCGCGGCGCGAACGAGCTCACGAAGCTCTCCCAGGCGGAGAGCAGGCAGCTCTTCGACATCCTGAGCGCTCCCAGCAGCTCAGACCAGTCGGTGAACCGAGCGAACCAGGCCAATGCCCTTCGCTCCGACTCGGCCACGCTCTCGGACCGCGCCCGGGACCTCGACGTGCCCGACGAGCTCTCCAACGCGAACGACTACCTGGTCGAGGCCCTGGATCTTCGCCGTGACGCCCTCGCTGCGGTGGCCGACACGCTGCCGGGCGCGCTCGCCCAGGAGGAGGAGCGCAACAGCACCGGTCGGATCGCGCAGATGATGCAGGTCTTCCTGGCGAGCGACGTGCTGCTCGAGAACCGCTTCGAACCGATCGGCACGGAGGCGCTTCAGAAGGAGGATGTGAGCGCGAAGATCGTCAAAGCGACACTGCCCTTCGTCCCGGAGGTTCAGTGGGTCGACCCCGACTTCGTCGCCGATCAGATCGCCGGCATTCGCGGCACCGACGGCGGTGCCACCACCGGCGGCACGCACGGCAACGGTCTCGGCACCGTCTCGCTGGGTGGTGTTGCGCTCACGCCGGGTGCCTCGGCGACCGTGCCGCTCACCTCGGACATCGCCTTCGACATCCAGGTGGTGAACCAGGGCGAGAGCACGGAGACCGACGTGGTCGTCGAGGTGAGCGTCGGGCAGGGCGGTGACGCGATCAAGGCGGAGGAGACGATCCCGGAGATCGCCGCCGGAGAGGCCAAGAACGTGACTATCCCGCTCACCAAGCAGCCTCCAACCGGGCAGAACGTGCCGATCGCCGTGAGGGTGAAGGCGGTGCCCGGCGAGGAGGTCACCGACAACAACGTGGGCGAGTTCACCGTCATCTTCACGCGCTGAGTGCTCTGAGTACCCTGGCGGCGTGGACGACCTGAACTCCACCCAGGGCATCGTTGCCCTCGCGGCTGCGGGAGTCGCCGCGGTGGCACTTCTGTGGGTGATCGTGCTCGCCTTGAAGCTGCGTCGCCTGCGCTCCGCGCAGCGCACCATCCTCGGAGGGGAGGAGACCGACCTCGCAGCGCACGCGGCCTCGCTCCAGGAGGCCTTCGTCCAGCTTCGGGACTGGGTGGAGGAGGTGGCAGCCGGGCTGGAGGGCCGCGTGGCCGCCACGGAGCGGCGCGTGGACGGCGCGATCACTCACACCTCCGTCGTGCGCTACGACGCCATGAATGAGCTCTCGGGCCAGCAGTCAAGCACCGTGGCTCTGCTCGACGAGCGCCGCACCGGCGTGGTGATCTCCTCGATCCTGCACCGTGACCAGGCCCGTCTCTACGTGAAGCAGGTGCGCGACGGCAATCCCGAATATGAGCTCTCGCCGGAGGAGCAGCAGGCGGTCGACGAAGCGATGACAGGCACGCCCGCGGGCGCCTGATGCGCGTCGCGTACCTCGGTCCCGCCGGGACTCACAGCGAGGAGGCTCTGCGCGCGTCCGCTCCACCGAACCTCGAGGAGATCGCCTACCCGACGATCTACGACGCCGTGATGGCGGTCCAGGACGGCACGGTCGACACGGCAATCGTCCCGATCGAAAATGCGCTCGAGGGAAGCGTGGGGGTGACGCTCGACACGCTGGTGCTCGACGCCGAGAACGTGCGCATCGCCGCCGAGGTGGTCCACCCGATCCATCACTGCGCGATCGCAGCGTCCGAGCTGTCGCTCTCGGAGGTGGAGCGCGTGGTCTCTCATCCGCAGGCCACCGCGCAGTGCGCGCGCTTTCTCCGTGAGCACATGCCCCACGCCGAGCACGTGAGCGCACCCTCCACGGCGGACGCAGTGCAGTCGGTGTGCGAGTCGGCCGACGAGCTGACGGTCGCGCTCGGCTCGCGGCTCGCCGCCGAGCTCTACGACTGTCACATCGTGGCCGAGAACATCGAGGACCACCCGGACAACGAGACGCGCTTCGTATGGCTCGCGCGCGCCGACGCGGTTCGGCGAGCCCGATGCTGACGCCAAGACGTCGGTGGTGTTCTGGGGCGGCGGCGACGAGTCGCCGGGGTGGCTCGTGGACCTCCTCTCGGAGCTGTCCAGCCGCGGCGTGAACCTCACCCGCATCGAGTCGCGGCCGCGGCGGACGGGCCTCGGGCACTACATGTTCTTCGCGGATCTCGAGGGCGCCGCCGGCACGCCACCGGTGAGCGAGGCGCTCGACGCTCTCGCTGGGCACGTCGACGAGCTGCGTGTACTCGGCTCTTACGGCCTGCCCCTCTGGCTAAACTGACCGGCACCGTGGCAGTACGGGCGAACGTGTCCTACACGACCGAGCCGGGTGATTTCGAACCAGGCCCTCCCGTCGCGCTGCCCAGGGCCGGCCGGCCTGAGCAGCGCAGTTCGTCCCCCGGCCGGGTGCTGGTCCTCAACGCGTCGTACGAGCCGATCAACGTCTGCACGGTTCGGCGGGCCGCCGTCCTGATCCTGAAGAACCGGGCCGAGGTGCTCGAGAAGGGCGACTGGGCTCTTCATTCCGAGAGCCTGACCCTCCCCCGACCGGTCGTGATCCGCCTGCTCACCTACGTGCGCATCCCGCGTGACGCGCATCGGCGCAAGATCACCCGCCGTGCCGTGTTCGCGCGCGACCGCTGGACCTGCCAGTACTGCGGTCACGAGCGCGGCAACCTCACCGTCGACCACGTGATCCCACGCTCGAAGGGCGGCAACTCCACCTGGGAGAACATCGTCACCTGCTGCGCGCCCTGCAACCGCCGCAAGGGCGACCGGCTGCCGCGGCAGGCCAACATGGTCCCGGCGCGCAGGCCGAAGGCGCCGAACCCGACTATCTTCATCCACGTGGCCACGCCGACGATTCCCGCCGCGTGGGAGCAATACCTGGTGGTGGCCGCCTAGTGCACGAGACGCCTCCGGGGGCTCCGCGGCCCCCGCGGCCCGGAGACGTGGCGCCATACGTGGAGGACGAGCAGCCCGCGACGCTCGCGGATATCCGCAACCTGCGGCGCTGGCTCATTGTCGCCGCCATCTGGGCGGTCGCCGCAACCGCACTTGCCGTGATCGCGCTGGTCGAGGCGAACAAGGACGACAGCGCTGCTCAGACGCAGGCCGCCGGGGAGCTCGGTCGCGTACAGCGGGACCTGAACGCACGCATCGACGACCTCGAGTCTCGCGTGGACGAGCTGCCCACCTCCGATGATCTCGCCAAGCTCGACTCGCGCCTGAAGGCCGTCGAGGACGACGCCGACAAGAGCCGCACCGCTGCCGACAGGCTCAGCGGCCGAGTGGACGACCTCGAGGGACAGGTGAACGATCTCGAGACTCGGGTCGAGGAGCTGGAGTCGTCGGACTCGGGGACGACGACCACGCCATAGTCGCGACTCACCGACTTCCCGGTCTGCTTCAATAACCGGACCAGGGAAAGGAGGTGGTCCGAACTTGACTGACAGAATTCTTGGGACCCTGGAGGTGTCCGGCCGCTAGACGACCGGAGCTGGACCCCGTCAAGCGGAGTCCAACCGTGACACCGTCGGCGAATATCTGGCCGGGGTTGGTCCCGCCGGCCGCAGTAGATCCGCCGATCATGTCCAGCAGAACTAAGGAAGGGGCGTCCCAATGTGCGGGGCGCCCCTTCTCTTTCGCATAACTGACGGGACGCCCTCAGCATGTCTCGGCGCTTACTCAGCTGCCGTTCGACAGCGGCGCAGCTACTCGTCCTGGTCGATGTCGGCGTCGTCGTCCGGATCGTCCGGCTCGACGAGCTCGTCGGCGTCGGGCTCGGCCACCTCGACGACCTCCACGTCGGCCGTCTCCAGCTCGTTGAGCTCCTCCTGCACCTCCGCGGCGGTGTCGGCGGCGCTCTCCATCACGAGCGCCACCGCGCTCACGGTGTCGTCGTCGCGCAGGTTCATCACCCGCACGCCCTGGGCCGGCCGGCCCTGCTTCGAGATGCCCTTCACCGAGGTGCGCTGGACCATCCCGCTCTGCGAGATGAAGACGAGGTCGTGGTGTTCGCGCACCATGAGCGCGCCCGCCACGCCGCCCTTCTTCTCGGTGAGCCCGATGGTCTTGACGCCCATGGAGCCGCGCCCCTTGACCGGGTACTCCTCGATCGACGTGCGCTTGCCGTAGCCGTTCTCCGTCACGACCAGCAGCTCCATATCCGGGCGCACAACGTCCATCGCAAGCACGCGGTTGTCGCCGCGCGAGACGTTCATGCCCTTCACGCCAGCGGTATCGCGACCCATCGGCCGCACCTGGTCCTCGTTGAAGCGCGCTGCCTGGCCGGAACGCGACACCATGATGATGTCGTCGTCCCCGCTGGTTCGGCGCACCTGCACGAGCTCGTCGTCGTCGCGGATGTTGATCGCGATGATGCCGTCCGCCTTGATCGGCGTGTTGTAGGCGAGGAACTCGGTCTTCTTGATCTGACCCTTGCGCGTGGCGAAGACCAGGTACTTGCCCTCCTTGAAGTCACGCGTGGCCTGGACGGCCTGCACGCGCTCACCCTCACGCATCGGGAGCAGGTTCACGAGCGCCCGGCCCTTGGCGGTACGCGAGGCCTCCGGCAGCTCGTAGACCTTCTGGCGGTAGACCTTCCCGCGGTTGGTGAAGAACAGCAGGTAGTCGTGCGTCGAGCTGACGAAGAGGTGCTCGATGTAGTCCTCGTCCTTCATGTCCATCCCGGTCACGCCGATGCCGCCGCGCTTCTGCTGCCGGTACGTAGCGAGCGGCAGCGTCTTGATGTAGCCGGAACGCGTGATCGCGATGACCATCTGCTGGTCGGCGATCAGGTCCTCTATGTCGATCTCGTCCTCGGAGTGCGTGATCTGCGTCCGGCGCTCGTCGCCGTAGCGCTCCCTGATCTCGAGCAGCTCCTCCCTGATCAGGGCCATGACCTTCGCCTCGTCGCCGAGGATGTCGCGCAGCCACTTGATGCGCTCGACCACGTCGGCGTGCTCGGTCTTGATCTCGTTCGTCTGGAGGGCCGTGAGGCGCTGGAGGCGCAGGTCGAGGATCGCCTGGGCCTGGATCCGGGTGAGCTGGAAGCGCTCGATCAGGCCGTCGCGGGCCGTGTCCGGATCCTGCGACGCGCGGATCAGCTCGATGACCTCGTCGATGTTCTCGATCGCGACGAGCAGTCCCTCGAGGATGTGGAGTCGCGCCTCCTTCTCGCGCAGCTCGTACTTGGTGCGCCGCACGATGATGTCGCGCTGGTGGTCGACGTAGTTCTTGACGATCGGCAGCAGCCCGAGCGTGCGCGGCACGCCATCGACGAGCGCGACCATGTTGACGCCGAAGGTCGTCTGCAGCTGTGTGTGCTTGTAGAGCTTGTTGAGGACGACCTTGGGGATCGCGTCGCGCTTCAGCTCGATCACGAGCCGGATGCCGGACTTGTCGGACTCGTCGCGGAGATCCGAGATCTCCTTGAGCCGGCCGTTCTGAACCTGCTCGACGATCTTCTGCATCAGGCCGCTGCCGTCGCCGCGCCCATCGCCCTTGTAGACCTGGAAGGGCATCTCGGTGACGATGATGCGCTCCTTGCCGCGCTCCATCGGCTCGATGTGCGCCCTGCCGCGAATCACGACGCGGCCGCGGCCGGTCTCGTACGCGTCACGGATCCCGCCGTGCCCGACGATGATGCCGCCGGTCGGGAAATCCGGGCCCTTGATGTGCTTCATCAGGCCCGACACGTCGATCGAGGTGTCGTCGATGAACGCCACCACCGCGTCGATCGTCTCGCGCAGGTTGTGCGGCGGGATGTTGGTGGCCATCCCGACCGCGATCCCGGACGAGCCGTTCACCAGCAGGTTCGGGAAGCGCGACGGGAGGACGAGCGGCTCCTGGCGCGACTCGTCGTAGTTCGGGCCGAACTCGACGGTGTCCGCGTCGATGTCGCGGAGCATCTCCGTGGCGAGCCGTGACAGGCGCGCCTCGGTGTACCGCATGGCGGCCGGCGAGTCGTTGTCGATCGATCCGAAGTTGCCCTGCGGGTCGATCAGCGGGTAGCGCATCGCGAAGTCCTGGCCGAGCCGGACCAGCGCGTCGTAGATCGCCGAGTCGCCGTGCGGGTGGTAGTTACCCATCACGCCGCCGACGACGTTCGCGCACTTGCGGTGCGGGCGCCCGGGCTGGAGCCCGGAGTCGTACATCGAATAGAGGATGCGGCGGTGGACCGGCTTGAGCCCGTCGCGCACGTCCGGCAGCGCGCGGCCCACGATCACGCTCATGGCGTAGTCGAGGTAGGAGGAGCGCATCTCCTCCTCGAGCCCGCGCGGCTCGATGTTCCCGCCTGTCAACTGATCAATGCTCATATCTACACGTCCAGGTTCGTGACTTCGCGAGCGTGGTTCTCGATGAACTCACGCCTTGGCTCGACCGCATCTCCCATCAGCATCGAGAAGATCTGATCGGCCGCGCTGGCGTCATCGATCGTGACCTGCTGGAGCGTCCGGTTCTCCGGATCCATCGTGGTGTCGAAGAGCTGGTCGGCGTTCATCTCGCCGAGACCCTTGAAGCGCTGGAGCGGCACGCCGTCGCGGCAGATCTCGAGCACTCTCGCGCGCAGCTCCTCGAACGAAAGCGCGTCGTTCTCCTTCTTGCCGAGTGCGACGTGGAAGGGCGGCGCGCCGGCGAGCTCCTGGAGCTCCTTGTGGATCTTCACGAAGCCGCGGTACTCGCCCGTCTCGAACAGGGCCCGCGCCAGCCGGTAGGTCTTGGCCGTGCCGGTCTTGCGCTCGATGAACATTGCCACGACCTCGGTGTCGGTCTCCTCGATGAGCGACGTCTCGTACGCCTCCCCCTCGGGATCGTCGTCCTTCAGCAGCGCGATCACGGCCTCCGGGTCGCTCGCCCCCTCGTCGAGCAGCGAGGACTCCTCCAGGAACGTGATCGGGTCGTGTCCCCACTCGGCCCGCAGGGCAGCGGCCCAGCCCTCGTACTGCTTGAGGAGACGGCCGTACTTCTGCCAACGTGCGTGCGTGAGGCTGAAGGCGTTGCCGTCGCGGTCCGAGACCTCCATCTTCTCGAGCTTGTCCCGCAGCAGGACCTCCTCGAGCTCCGACTCCTTCTCGATGTAGACGTCGTGCTTGCCGGACTTGATCTTGTACAGCGGCGGCTTCGCGATGTACACGTAGCCGGCGTCGATCAGCTCGGCCATCTCGCGGTAGAGGAAGGTCAGGACGAGCGTGCGGATGTGCGCGCCGTCCACATCGGCGTCCGTCATCACGATGATCTTGTGATAGCGGGCGTTCGTGATGTCGAGCTCCTCGCGGATCCCGGTGCCGATCGCCGTGATCAGCGCCTGGATCTCCTTGTTCGAGAGGACCTTGTCGATGCGGTTCTTCTCGACGTTGATGATCTTCCCGCGCAGCGGCAGGATCGCCTGCGTGTTGCGGTCGCGACCCTGCTTCGCCGAGCCGCCGGCCGAGTCACCCTCGACGATGAAGATCTCGGCCAGCGCGGGGTCGCGCACCGAGCAGTCGGCGAGCTTGCCGGGCAGGGTCGAGTTCTCGAGCGCGGACTTACGTCGCGTGAGGTCGCGCGCCTTTCGGGCGGCATCACGCGCGCGGGCGGCGTCAACCGCCTTGCGAATCGCCTGTCGCGCCTCGGTGGGGTTCTCCTCGAGGAACTCGGCCAGCCCCTTGTTCACGGCCGCCTGCACGAAGCCCTCGACCGGCGGGTTGCCTAGCTTGGTCTTGGTCTGGCCCTCGAACTGAGGGTCCTGGATCTTCACCGAGATGATCGCAGTGAGGCCCTCGCGGACGTCCTCGCCCTGGAGGTTCGGATCCTTCTCCTTCAGCTCGCCGACCTGACGCGCGTACGCGTTGACCGTGCGGGTGAGCGCGGAGCGGAAACCGGACAGGTGCGTGCCGCCCTCGTGCGTGTTGATGTTGTTGGCGAACGAGAGCAGCGTCTCCTGGTAGGAGTTGTTCCACTGCATCGCCACCTCGACCTCGCCGATGTCGCTCGAGTCCTCGAGGTACACGACCTTCTGGTGCAGCGGCTCGCGGGTGCCCTGGCTGTGCAGGTACGTGACGAAGTCGCGGATGCCGCCGTCGTACTGGAATGTGGTCTCGAAGCGCTCGGCACCGCGCTCGTCGCGGAAGCCGATCTTGAGACCCTTCGTGAGGAACGCCATCTCGCGGAAGCGCTGCTCGAGCGTCCCGCGGTCGTAGTCGATCGTCTCGAAGATCTCGAGATCCGGGAGGAACGTGATGCTGGTGCCAAGGCGGTCGGTCTTCGCGCCCTTCTCGAGCGCGCCCATCGGGGTTCCGCGCTCGTAGGACTGCGTGTGCTCGTGCCCGTCGCGCCAGATCGTGAGGTGCAGCCACTCGGACAGCGCGTTCACGACAGAGACGCCGACGCCGTGCAGGCCGCCCGACACCTTGTACCCGCCGCCGTCGCCGAACTTGCCGCCGGCGTGGAGCACCGTGAGGACGACCTCGGCGGCCGGCTTCTTCTCCTTTTCCATGATGTCCACGGGGATGCCGCGGCCGTTGTCGATGACCGTGACGCTGTTGTCGGGATGGATGGCGATCTCGACCTCGGTGGCCTCGCCGGCGAGCGCCTCGTCGACGGAGTTGTCCATCACCTCGTAGATGAGGTGATGAAGACCGCGCTGACCCGTGGAGCCGATGTACATGCCCGGGCGCTTGCGGACAGCTTCGAGGCCCTCGAGGACGGTGATGTCCTGGGCGTCATATGACCCGTTCTTCTTCGAGCCGTCCTTCTTCTCGGGCTTCTCCGCCAAGTTGTTCCTTCCATCTCCTGGGCGCCTGTGTGGCACCCAACTCCGCGGGCACTCCGGCACCCGCCTGCGCGGGCACGGGACGTGCCCCGCTGATTACCACGAAAAGCCCCGACTCGGGCCCCTCTCAGGCCGGGTCGGGGCGGTACATAAGACCGCTCTAGATACTAGCAGGCTACCCCCGGATCCGGACGGTTCCGCGGGTTACAAAATCCCCGCAAATCGCAACAAATTAGTACTGTCGTGCTACTGGTTCGGGGCCGAACCGACGACGAAGCGCAACTTCTTCACCGAACCCTTGGCTGGGGCGTCCGATTCGCCGGCCAACGCAGCCCCGAAACGGGTGAGCAAATCGGGGCCGAGGAGCTCGAGCTCCTGCGCCCAGACGGCCGACTCGCAGGCCACGGTTACGACCCCGTCGCGCTCGGATACGGGGGTCGCGTAGCCGGCGAGGCCGGGACCGGCCACATCCGACCAAACGGCCTGCACGCGGGCGAGCAGGGTGGTGGGCTCGGCGCCGCGGACCACGCCCTCCAGGGCCACCGACAGGGCCCGCGGGGCAAGCCGCCTCACGCGGCCACCGCTCGCGTGCCGGCCCTCACGGCGCCGTCCTCCACGCGAATCAGCCCGCCGGTGGCGAGCGTCGTGCCGGGCACGTGCTCGGGCTCCGTGGTCGTGACCACCGCCTGTCCCCCGGACCGCAGGAGCTCAGCGAGCAGCTCGCGGCGCGCGGCGTCGAGCTCCGACATGACGTCATCGAGCAGCATCAGCGGCAGGCGCGCGCGGCGCGCGGCCAGGAGTGCCCGCTCGGCGAAGAGCAGCGCGAGCAGTGCGGCCCGCTGCTGACCCTGCGAGCCGTAGGCCCGCAGCGGCGCGGATCCGAGCAGGAGCTGGAGCTCGTCGCGGTGCGGGCCGTGTGCAGTGAAGCCGCGCTCGAGATCGGCCTGCCGGCGCTCGGCCAGCTCGGCGGCAAGGCCCTCGGCGTCGCTGGCCGCCGAGCGCGGGCGGTAGCGCAGCTCGGCCTCGCCCGGCAGCCCCAGGCTGGCGGCGAGTTCGCTGAACAGCGGGCGCAGGCCGTCGATCGCCTCGGCGCGATCCTGCATCAGCCGGATTCCGTGGCGAGCCAACTCCGCATCCCACGCGTCGAGTGCGGCTGGACTCGCCGCTCCGGCCCGCACGCGAGCCACGAGCGCATTGCGCTGCGCCAGCGCGCGTGAATAGGAGCTGCGCGTCTCCGCGCGGCTCGGCCAGAGCGCCGCCACCACCTGGTCGAGATGCGCCCGGCGCGCCGCGGGAGCACCCTTCACGAGCTCCAAGCGCTCAGGCAGGAAGACGCTCGCAAGCGGGCGCACGGCCACCGCCGACAGGCTGTCAACAGGGCTGCCGTCCACGCGCATGTGCTTGGCCTCGCCTGGCTGGAACCCGACCTCTATGCGGTGCTCCCCGTCGTCTCCGACCAGGTCGAGCACCACCCGCGCCACCCCCTCACCGCCGCGGCGGACGAGCTCCCGCTCGTTCGAGGTGCGCGGAGAGCGGGCCGTGCAGCCGAAGTAGAGCGCCTCGAGCAGATTCGTCTTGCCGGCACCATTCGGGCCGGCCACCACCGTGAGGCCCTCGCTCAACTCGACCTGCGCCGACTCGTAGTTGCGGAAGTCGCGCAGCGAGATGCGCGTGACGCGCATGGTGTCTACACGTTCAACCGTATTGGCATGACCAGGTACCTGAAGCCGGCGTCCTCGTCCCCGGACTGGATCAGGCCCGGCCGCAGCGGGCTGATCAGCTTCAGGAGCAGCTCCTCCGACTCGGCGCTCTCCAGCCCCTCCCGGAAGAACTCGGGGTTGAAGCCGATCTCGAGCGCCTCGCCGGCAAAGGGCACCGGCAGCGACTCGCTGGCCTCTCCCACGTCCGGGGTCTGCGCCGACACGTCGAGCGTGCCCTCCGAGAAACGCAGCCGCAGCGGCGCGTTCTTCTGGGCGAGGAGCCCGACGCGGCGCACCACCTCCAGCAGCTCGTCACGGCTGATCCGCAGCTCGTGCTCGTACGCCTCGGGGAGCAGCTGCTGGTAGTTCGGGAAGCGGCCCTCGACGAGCCGCGACGACAGCACGATGTCATCGACGGTGAAGACGACCTGGTTCTCGAGCGCGGCCACGTCGATCGTCTCGGCGCCGCCGGCAGATGCGATCCGGCCCAGCTCCTGCAGCGTCCGCGCCGGCACGTTCGCCTCGAGCGCCCCACTCAGCTCCGAGTCGAGCTTGGTCTCCTTGACGCCAAGCCGGTACGAGTCCGTGGCGACCATGCGCAGGTCGTTGCCGCTGGCGGTGACGAGCACGCCGGTGAGATGCGGGCGAGTCTCATCACGCGAGGCGGCGCGGGCCACGCGGGCGATCGTGTCGACGAAGGCCGCGGCGGGGACGGTGATGCGCCCGTCGGCCGGCGCCTCCGGCAGCTTTGGAAAGTCCTCGGTGGGCAGCGTGCGCAGGTGGAACTTCGCCGGGCCCGACACCACCTCCACGTCCTGCTCCGCGCTCCGGTACTCCAGCGTCAGGTCGTCCTTCGGCAACGAGCGGACGACGTCGAGCAGAAGCCGGCCGGGGACGACGGCCTGGCCGGGCGTTGACTCCGTGGTGTCCAGAGCCACGCGAACGCCCAGCTCCATGTCGGTGGCCTGGAGCTCGGCCTTGCCGTCATCCACGCGCAGGAGGACACCGGCGAGAGAGGGGACGGGACCACGCGTGGATGCGCCGCGCACGGCGACGCCGAGTCGAGCGAGGAACGTTTCACGGGAAACGGAGAGCTTCAAAAGATGCTGCCTATCTCAGATAGAGGTGATTGGAGGGTGTTCAGAAGTTGATATCCAGAGCGATGCGGCTTGGGGAGCGCAATCGCCCGTGTGTGCAAGCTGTTGATTCTTCCATTCACACCGGTCAGGACGAGGGCCGACCCAGCCGGCGGCGCAGGTTGTCAACCGAGCCGCGCATCGAGTCGTCGCTGTGGATGGCGGCGCTCACCCGGTTCACGGCATGCAGAACGGTGGTGTGATTGCGCCCGCCGATGCCGCGCCCGATCTCCGGAAGACTGTGCTCGGTGAGCTCGCGGGCGAGGTACATCGCGACCTGACGGGCCGCTGCGACAGCCGGGCGGCGATCGCGCGCCAGGAGCGCGGCTCGTTCGACCCCGAACTCCTGCGCCGCGGCGTCGAGGATCTCCCCGATGCCGCAGGCATCCTTGGTGGAGTCCTCGCCGAGCCGGTGCAGAACGTGACGTACGAGCACCGGCGTGGCAGGTTCGCCCTTGAGTGAGGCATAGGCCACCACGCGGATAAGCGCCCCCTCGAGGGCCCGAACGCTGGTGGTCACGCGGTCCGCGATCTCGGCGATCACCTCGGGCGCCACCTCGAGGTCATCCACGCGGGCGCGTTTGGCGAGAATCGCGCGACGGACGCCGACCTCCGGGGTGTCGAGCTCGACCACGAGCCCGGAGCGGAAGCGCTCGGTGAGGCGGTCCTCGAGCCCCGGAATGTCCTCGGGGGCGCAGTCGGAGGTCATCACGAGCTGCCGGCCGGCGTCAAGGAGCGCGTTGAACGTGTGGAAGAACTCCTCGCGCGTACGTGCGCGCCCGGCGAGGAACTGCACATCGTCGATGAGCACCACGTCCGCGCTGCGGAAGCGCTGCTTGAAATCGGCGGTGCTCTTCACGCGCACCGCCTCGACGAACTCGCTCGTGAACTCCTCGATGGTGGCGTAGCGGACCCTCAGCCCCGAGCCGAACCTCTCCACGTAGTTTCCGATTGCGTGCAGGAGGTGCGTCTTGCCGATTCCGGGCGAGCCGTGCAGGAAGAGTGGGTTGTAGGAGTGCGCCGGGAGCTCGGCGACGGCCAGCGCCGCGGCGTGCGCGAAGCGGTTGCCCGAGCCGATCACGAACTGGTCGAAGGTGTATTTCGGGTTCAGTGAGTCGCGCCGGTGTCCATCGCCGCCAGCGCCTCTGGCGCCGTTCAGGGACGCCCGGGCGCCGCCACCGTCCCCACTTCCACCATCATTGGCCGGCGCTTCCCACCCAGCGCCGACGACCTCCACGGTCGCGTGCGCGTCGAACCGGGCGGCCGCGGCGCGCCTCAGAAGCGGCAGGTAGCGCTCGGCAACCGACATCCGGATGTGCTCGGGAGCACGCACGTAGACCGTGAGGCCGTGCACCCCGGCCAGCTCCAGCGGGTCGATCCAGATGTGGAACTTGAAGTCGGGAGTCTCCCTGCGGAGCTCGTCGCGGATGTCGTCCCAGATCTCGTCGGGCTGTGGCGGCACGGGCGGTCGCGACCCTCCTGAAGGGCCTACGTCGTAGAGCTGTTCACGGGGAAGGGCCGGGCGAGAAAACAGCCCCCGCCGCCCTCGGCGAGGCGAGTGTACACCGGCCCGAATCGCTCCGAGCCGAGCGTCCGGGGGCGGCTCCGCAAAACGCGAGAAAAGCGTCGCGCCGCGAATCGAGCCCGTTGTCCACAGGAACTGCACAGGCGCTCGAGCGTCGATCTTGTACCCTGGCTCGCCAACCCATGAAGCGCACCTATCAGCCCAAGAAGCGCAAGCGCGCCCGTACCCACGGCTTTCGTGCGCGCATGAGCACCCGCGCCGGCCGCGCCCTCCTGAAGCGCCGCCGCGACAAGGGCCGCAAGCGGCTCACCCCCTAGCCGATGGCCGACCGTGCGCGTCGAAAGCGCCGCCGGCTATCCCGCAGCGGTGAGTTCGAGCGCGTGTACCGCGAGGGACGCTCCCATGCGAGCCGTCATCTCGTCGTCTACGCGTTTCCGCGTTCGGCCGATGACGACACCGACCCACGCCTGGGCGTCTCGGTGGGCCGCAAGCTCGGTGGCGCGGTCGAGCGCAACCGCATGAAGCGCCTGCTGAGAGAGGCTTTCTGGGCGAACTCCGAGGGCCTGCGCGAGGGGCACGACTTCGTCATCGTCGCGCGCCCCGCGGCTGGCGAGCTGGCACGCGACGGCGGCGAGCAGGCCATCGAGGAGGCCCTCCGGACGGTGCTGGCGGAGGCCGGCCTGGCGGCCGGCGAGGAGCCGCCCGCGTGAACGCCGTCCGGACGATCGCCACGGCGCCTGTGCGCTTCTACCAGCGCGCGATTTCGCCCGCGATCCCGTCTCGCTGCAAGTACCATCCGAGCTGTTCCGAGTATGCCGTGCAGGCGGTGCGCCGCTACGGTGTGCTGCGAGGTGTCGTGCTGGCCGCCTGGCGGTTGCTTCGCTGCAACCCCTGGAGTCACGGCGGCGTCGACTTCGTGGAGGATCAGAAGCTGTTCCGGGCACCGCCCCAGGCCCAGCGCTAGCCCATGTACATCGCAAACGTCCTACAGCCGCTCGTCGACGCCTGCCAGTGGATCCTGGAGTTCTGGCACGACCTGATCGACCCGAGCGACACGCTCACCGGCAGCTGGGGCGTCGCGATCATCCTGATGACCTTCACGGTCCGGCTGCTGATCCTGCCGCTCACGTTCAAGGGCGTGAAGTCGATGCAGCGGCTCCAGACGCTGCAGCCCGCGATCAAGCAGCTCCAGGAGCGCTACAAGGACGACAAGCAGCGCATGAACCAGGAGGTCATGGCCTTCTACCAGCGGGAGAAGGTCAACCCGCTGAGCTCCTGTTTCCCGCTGCTACTCCAGATTCCGTTCTTCATCGCGCTGTTCTCGCTGCTGCAGTCGGACTCGTTCCAGAACGACATCGCCGACAACCCCAGCTTCCTGGCGATCGACAACCTCGCGGAGAACATCACGGATCCGTTCCTGCTGGGCGTCGTGATCGTCCTCTACGTCGGCACGCAGCTCGCGGCAAGCGCGGTCACGGCCATCAGCGCCGACCCCACGCAGCGCCGGATCATGTTCGCGCTGCCGTTCGTCTTCGTCATCTTCATCATCAACTTCCCGGCTGGCCTGATCGTCTACTGGATCACGACGAACGTCTGGACCATCGGGCAGCAGCTGCTCGTGAAGAAGCTCTATCCGAAGCCGGAACCGCTCGATCCGCGCGATGCGGTGCCAGAGGAGAAACCCGCCCGCGGGAAGCCCGCCACGGCCGCAGCGCTCACCGGTGGCGGCTCGGGCGCGAAGGCGAAGCCGGCCGCAAAGGGCAAGGCAAAGGTGCAGGCCTCGGGCGAGGGGAACGGCGCGCCGACCAAGGCGCCGCCCGGCTCTCCGCGCAAGAAGAAGAAGCGCTCGGGGCGCCGGCGCTGAGGCGCTGACCACCATGTCAGTGAGCGAGGAGCCGAAGCCGGAGGAGCTTGTCGCCGAGGCGGAGGGCGACAGCCTGGGCGAGGCGAAGTGGGCCGCAATGAAGACGCTCGAGTCCCGCTTTCCCGGGCTGACGGCCGATTGCGTCAGCTTCGATGTGGAGGACGACTCCGGTCCGGACCAGCCCGCGCGCGTGCGCGCGAAGGTGGACGCCGAGGCCTGGCGCGCGGTGGCCGAGGAGATTCCGGAGGAGCCGGCCGAGCGGGTGCGTGCGATCGTGGGCCGCGTGGTCCACGCGCTGGGCCTGCGTGCAACCGTCGACATCGACGAGAGCGGGGACCAGATCCGCGCCACCGTGAACGGCGAGGACCTCGGACTGCTGATCGGGAAGCACGGCTCGACGATCGACGCCATCCAGCACCTGGTGTTCCGCGCTGCCTTCCGCGGCTCCGAGGACCGCAAGCAGGTCATCGTGGACGCCGCGGGCTACCGCGAGCGTCGCGAGGCGGCGCTGCACCGCATGGCCGACCGCGCGGCGGCGGAGGCGCTGCAGTACGACCGCCCGGTCGAGCTCGAGCCGATGCGCGCGATGGAGCGGAAGGTTGTGCACACGTACCTGAGCGAGCGCGGCGACATCGAGACGCACAGCGAGGGCGACGAGCCCGACCGGCGGCTGGTCGTGAGCCCCGTTGAGCGTTTCTCGTGAAACGCCGCAGCGCGCTTAAGCGCTCGCTACCGCCTATGGTCGGAGGCGGCCGCGGGCCAGATCGAGCGCATCCTCGAGGCCCTGGCGGCAGAGCCGGACCCGCATACGAGCGTGAGCGACCCTCAAGCGGCGCTGGAGGTTCATGTGGCCGACAGCCTCAGCGGGTTGGAGGTTGCCGCAGCTGGTCCGGGCGCGCCGGATCGCGGATATAGGCGCAGGTGCAGGCTTTCCTGGTCTGGCGCTTGCCGTGGCTTTGCCTCAAGCGCAGGTTGACCTCGTGGAGTCGGCAGGACGCAAGACGGCGGTGGTGGACAGGTTGATCCAGGCGGGCGAGGTGTCCAACGCGCGCTCCATAACCACGCGCGCGGAGGAGCTGGGGGGCGTTCCCGCAGCGGTCGGTGGTGGCCGGGACGCTTACGACGCAGTGACGGCGCGGGCGGTGGGGCCGCTTGCGCTATTGGTCGAGTACGCGGCTCCGTTGCTGCGCGAGGGTGGGGTGCTGGTGGCGTGGAAGGGAGCGCGCGATGCTGCGGAGGAGGCTGCCGGCGCCGCTGCGGCGGGTGAGGTCGGGATGGCGGTGGATGAGGTGCTGCCGGTCAAGCCGTATCCGTCATCCGAGAACCGCCATCTGCATGTGATGCGCAAGATTTCGCCCACGCCGGACGGGTTTCCGCGGCGGGCGGGGATGGCGCGCAAGCGGCCGCTGGGGTGAGGGGCGGGCCGGTCTGCACTTCGGTGCGCCTCGGGCTTCACTGGGACCTATCGCGCTTCACCGCGTATATCGCGGTTAACTGCGATAACCCCCGCCCAGGCCGGCCCTTCACCCCTTCACCGCAAGCGGACCGCGCGTCGTCCTGCGCGCCGGCGTGAGCGGTGCGCCACGGCGCTCACGCGCACGCAGGAACCACCCGTTCGCCCCCGAACGCCTTTCCGACCGGACCGGACCGTACTTTCAGGCCTCGATGGGCACCGTTCTCGCAGTCGCAAATCAGAAGGGCGGGGTGGGCAAGACCACCACCGCCGTCAATCTCGGCGCCAGCATTGCGGACGCCGGCTACCCCACGCTCCTGGTCGATCTCGACCCGCAGTGCAACGCTACGGTTGCGCTTGGGCTCCCGAAGGACGGCGGGCCCAGCGTCTACGACTGTCTCAGCGGGGATCTCAACCTCACCGCGGCGGCGCTCCCGAGCGGCATCGACGGGCTCGACGTCGTGCCCTCCACGCCCGATCTCGCCGGCGCCAACGTCGAGCTGCCCCGGATCGCCGGCTCGGAGACGATCCTGCGCGACCGCCTCGGCAGCGTGCGCGACCGGTACCTGTTCACGCTGCTCGACTGCCCGCCCTCGCTCGGGCCGCTCACGGTGAACGCCCTGGTCGCGGCCGACCGCGTGATCGTCCCGGTCCAGACCGAGTACTTCGCGCTCGAGGGTCTCGCGCAGCTGCTCGACACGCTCTCGCTGATCCAGCGCGAGCTGAACCCGCGGCTCACGGTCCTCGGGATGATCCTGACGATGCACGACGGGCGCACGCGGCTCGCGCGCGACGTTGAGCGTGAGGTTCGTGAGCACTTCCCGTCCCTCGTGTTCGACACGGTGGTTCCGCGCAACGTCCGTCTCGGCGAGGCGCCGAGCTTCGGGCTGCCGGTTCTGCGGCACGCGCCCCACAGCGCCGGGAGCGCGGCCTACCTGAAGCTGGCCAAGGAGGTCGCAGCTCGTGGCTGAGGCGCAGCAGCGTGGAATGGGCCGGGGGCTCGCGGCGATCCTGCCGCGCAGCGGGAAGGTTGAGGATGGCCTGCGCGAGATCCCGCCGGATCTGATCCAGCCGAACGCGCGCCAGCCGCGCAGGACGTTCGACCAGGCTCGGCTCGCCGAGCTGGCGGAGTCGATCAGGACGCGCGGGGTGCTCCAGCCGATCGTGGTGCGGCCACTCGCCGGCGGGGCATTCGAGCTGATCGCTGGAGAGCGCCGGCTGCGGGCGGCGCAGATGGTGGAGCTCGCGACGATCCCCGCGCTCGTACGCGACACCGACGACTGGGAGCGCCTCGACCTCGCGCTCGCAGAGAACATGGCGCGCGTGGATCTCAACCCGGTCGAGGAGGCGCGGGCGTGCGCGATGCTCGTGGACGACCTCGGGTTGACGAAGCAGGAGGTCGGGCGCCGGGTCGGCCGCAGCCGCGTGGCGATCTCGAACCTGGTGCGGCTCTTGGAGCTCCCCGAGGAGGCCCTCGAGCTGATCGAGAGCGAGCACCTCACAGAGGGCCACGGCCGCGCGATCCTGCTCTGCAAGGACCACGCCATCCGTCGCCGGCTCGCGCTCGACGCGCGCGACAACGGCTGGTCGGTCCGCGAGACGGAGCGTCACGCGCGCGAAGCTGAGGGTCAGCCTGAACCTGAGCGGAAGCGATTCACCCGCGAGGTCCACCCGGATCTGGCCGAGGCGCTTGCCGCAGCCGAGGACACCCTTGCGACGGCATTCGGCCGGCCCGTCAGGGTCCGGCCTCGTGGCGACGGCTGCCGCGTGGAGGTCGACTTCGACAGCCCCGGCGAGGCCGTCGAACTCGCCGAGCGGATCCTCTCGCGGGCACATCTGCGCGCCGTCTGAGGCGCCCCCGGGGCGCACACCGAGCGCCGCTACAATCGCTCGTCGCGGGCGATTAGCTCAGCCGGTTAGAGCGCGTCTCTGATAAGGACGAGGTCCCTGGTTCGAGTCCAGGATCGCCCACTAGGATTGCCGTAACAGGCGAGTGCCGAGAGCCCCCGGACATTGGGGGCTCTTGTCGTTTTCGAACCGCGGCGTCGCAGCTTCCCCCCGGCTCTAGACTGTCCTAACCGATGCAGGAGATGGTGATTTACGGCGTCAGCTTCGACATGGTCGGCAAGCAGCCGATCGTGCTTCTGAAGACCCGCGACGGCAACAAGTTCCTCCCGATCTGGATCGGCCACCCAGAGGCGGCGGCCATCCTGATGAAGCTCCAGGGAGCGAACACGCCGCGCCCGATGACGCACGACCTGATCAGCGAGATGCTGACCGAGCTCGAGGTCAACTGCACCCGCGTCGCGGTGACCGAGTTGCGCGAGAACACCTTCTACGCCGAGGTCACCCTCCAGCTGAACGGCCGCGAGATCCCGATCGACTCGCGCCCTTCGGACGCCCTTGCACTCGCGGTGCGCACCGGCGCGCCGATCTTTGCCGCCGAGGATGTGATCTCCGAGTCCGCCATCGAGTTCGAGCACGAGGTGGAGGACACGGAGGAGGTCGTCGAGAAGTTCAAGGACTTCCTCGACAACGTCACGCCTGAGGACTTCGCCGCCGGCGAGGACGGCGAAGAAGAAGAAGAACCTCAGTAAGCGCCGGCTCGAGCTGCCGCCAGGTCCACGATTCGACCGACGAGCTCGTCGAAGCTGATCCCGGCGGCCTCGGCAGCCTGAGGCAGCAGGCTCGTCTCGGTGAGCCCGGGGATCAGGTTCACCTCGAGCACCGTGAGCTCCCCGTCGCGATCCAGCATCAGGTCGACGCGGGCGAAGGCCTCGCAACCGAGCAGGTTGTAGGTGCGGAGGGCGAGGTCATGAGCTCGCGCTGTGATGTCGGCCGGGAGGTCGGCGGGGCAGATGAAGTCCGTGCGACCGATCTCGTAGCGCGCCTCGAAGTCGTAGAACTCCTCGTCGCGCGGCACCGCCTCCACCACCGGCAACGCGTCTCCGTCGAGGATCGACACGGCGAGGTCGCGGCCGTCGACGTAGCGCTCGAGCAGCACACGCGAGTCGTACGAGAAGGCGGACACGAGCGCGGCCGGAACGTCCGCGGCGTTGCGCGCGAACTTGATCCCGAGCGCCGAGCCCCCGCTCGACGGCTTCACCACGATCGGGAAGTCGAGCCGCGCCTCGATCGCCGGCAGGGCGTCGGCGGCGCCAAGCTCGCGGAATGCCGTCTCGCTGAACGCAAAGAAGTCAGGGGTCGGGATTCCCGCCTCGACCATCAGGTGCTTGGCGAGCACCTTGTCCGTCGCTCGAATGCACGCGAGCACGCGCGAGCCCGTGTAGGGGATGTCGAGGATCTCGAGCAGCTCCTGCACCGTGCCGTCCTCCCCGTCTCGGCCGTGCATCGCGATGAACGCGACGTCGGGTGCGGCGTCGCGAAGCCGCTGGATCAGGTCGGCGTCCACGTCGATCGAGATCACCTCGTGACCGAGCCGCGCGAGCGCGTCCTCGCTGCGCGCGCCGGAGCGAAGCGACACCTGGCGCTCGAGCGAGCGCCCACCTTTGAGGACCGCAACGCGGCTCACGAGCCCTTCGCCCTCCGCTCGCGCTCGGCGCGCTCAGGCAGGCGCAGCACGTTGCTGTCGGGGGCTGCCGGCTCCTCGGCTCGCACCGCGGGCCGCTCTCCCGTGAGCGTGCCGTACAGGTCCACCTGCTCGGTGACCACCTCACCTATCCGGCGGATGCCCTCGCGGATCGCGTCCTCGTTCGAGCCCGAGAAGTTGAGCCGCATCGCGTTGCGGCCGCGGCCGTCGAGGAAGGCCGCCTCGCCCGGAACGAACGCCACGTTGTCGCGCAGCGCGCGAGCGAGCAGGTCGGTGGTGTCGATGAAGTCCGGAAGCGTGACCCAGATGAACAGCCCACCGGCGGGGCGCGTCCACTCGGCCTGGCGAGGGAAGTGCTCGGCGAGAGCGTCGAGCATCGTGTCCCGTCGGGCACGGTAGATCTCCGTGAGCGACTCCACGTAGTCGCGCCAGCGGCTCTCCTCGAAGTAGGCCTGGACCATCAGCTGCGAGAGCGTCGAGGTGCAGAGATCGGCCGCCTGCTTGCCGAGGTTGATCTTCTCGAGCACCGGCGGCGGCGCGACCACCCAGCCGAGCCGGATGCCCGGCGACAGGATCTTCGAGAAGGTGCCGAGGTACATCACGTAGACGCCGCCGTCGAGTGAGAGCAGCGGCGTGGGCGCGTCGCCCTCGTAGCGCAGCAGGCCGTACGGGTTGTCCTCGAGCACGAGCAGCTCCCGCTCGCGAGCCAGCTCCACGAGTCGCTGCCGCCGTGCCTGCGACATCGTCACGCCGGCCGGGTTCTGGAAGCTTGGCACGGTGTAGATGAACTTCGGCCGCCGCCCGTCGCGCTCCAACCCGTCGAGCGTCTCCTCGAGCAGGTCGATGCGCATGCCGTCGGAGTCCACGTCCACCTGCACCACATCCGCCTCGTAGGACGAGAAGACGGGCACCGCGCCGGGGTAGGTGGGCGCCTCGGCGATCACCACGTCGCCCGGGTCGATCAGCGTCTTCGTGACGAGGTCGATCACCTGCTGGCCACCCGTCGTGACGATCAGGTCCTCGTGGTCCACGCGCATGCCCTCGGCGGCCATCACCTCCGCGATGCAGGCCCTCGTCTCGTCGAGTCCCTCGGTGGGCCCGTACTGGAGCGCCTTCGCGCACGACTCGGCGGCGATTCGCTGAGCCACCGCGGCGAACGTGTCTGGCGGAAACGTGCTCGTGTCGGGAAGCCCGCCGGCGAGCGAGATGACCTCGGGGCGGGCGGTCACGGCCATCAGGTCCCGCATGGCCGAGGACTTCATGACCTTGGTCCGCGACGCGAACAGGGCGGCGTAGCGTTCGATGTCCCGGGAGGTGCTCACGCTCGACGCGGGCACGGGGGTAACCTCACGACGCGCAGGGTACCGACCCTTTCGTACGCCCATGAGCCTCTTCCTAGACATCGGCACAGGAGCCGGCCTCGCCTCCGCCACCGGCGTGCGGCCCTACCTGCCGCCGCTCCTGGCGGGCGGCCTCGCCCGGGGCGACATCGGGATCGACTTCGACGGGACCGACCTCTGGTGGCTCGAGTCCCCGGCGTTCCTCGCCACGGTGCTCGCGCTGGCCGTCATCGGCTTCATCGTCGAACGTTCGGAGGCGAACCGCGCCTCTCCGGACATAGGAGCACGTGCGGCCCGAGGCGCGGCCGAGATCTTCGCGGGCGTAATCGGCCTGGTGCTCGGCGCGCTGCTGTTCGCCGGCGCACTCGTCGACAACGGCGGGGACGCGTGGATCGGGCTCGTCTTCGGACCCCTCTGCGCCGCACTCGGCTGGCTCGCGGTCGGTGGCCTCGTGGAACGAGTGCGAGCGCGGCTCCCCGCCGACCAGGCCGCACTGGTCACGGCGTATGCGGATGGGGCCGCGCTGATCCTGGCCGCAATCGCGATCTTCGTCCCGCCGCTCGCGTACCTGGCCATCCCGGGCTTCGTGGTGCTGCTGCTCGGCGGCCGGCGCCGTGAGGGGGAGAAGTACGCGGGCTTGAGGATCCTTCGGTAGTGCGGCGAAAGAAGCTCGTCCTCGCGGTCATAGACTCGCTGAAGCCGGACATGCTCGACCAGGCGGTCGCCGAGGGCCAGGCGCCGGCGCTCGCGGCGCTGCTCGACTGTGGCACCTACGTGCGCGACTGCATCTCGACGTTCCCCTCGGTCACGCCGGTGGCCTCCGCCGCGATCGCGACCGGCCGCGGGCCGGGCGAGCATCACATCCCCTCGATGAACTGGTTCCACCGCGGCGAGGAGCGCTACGTCGAATACGGCTCGTCGCTTGCTGCCACCCGCGCCTTCGGGATCGTGCGCTCGCTCTACGACACGGTCTACAACATGAACCTCGCGCACCTGAGCCGCGCGCACAAGACGGTGTTCGAGCACCTCGACGACGCCGGTTTCCGCACGGCCTGCACCACCTACCTGATCTACCGTGGTCGCACGCGCCATGACCCCTCGGGTGGCAGCGTCTACCGGCGGATTGCCGAGGCGGCCCAGTTCCGCCATTCGGTCTATGGAGCGCGTGAGCTCTTCTACGCGGACCTGTTCGACTCGCGCAACACCGGCTGCACCTCCGCCCTCGGCATGCCGGGCCAGCGCGACCGCCACACCGCATGCGTGGGCGCCTACCTGGTGGAGCACGACCTCTTCGACTTCCTGCTCTTCTCGCTGCCGGACAACGACACCTACTCGCACAAGGTCGGTCCCGACGGGCAGGTGCGCTCGATCGCGGAGGCGGATCGCGCGCTCGAGCGGATCATGCATGTGGCCGGCGGCGTGGAGGCATTCCTCGAGGAGCACGCCGTGATCGTGATGTCGGACCACTCGCAGACGACGGTCGAGCAGGCGATCAACCTTTCCGTGGTGTTCGAGGACGCGCGCGTGCTCATGCCCAGCGACGTGGCGCCAACCGAGGCGGAGCTAGCCGCCTGCCCGTCCGCGCGCTCGGCGATGGTCTACGCCCTCGACGATGCGCGCCGCGAGCAGCTCGTTCGCCGGGCGGTTGACACGCTGACCGAGGTGGATGGCGTGGATCTCGTCATCACGGGCGAGGACGGCGAGGCGATCGTGCGCTCTGGGCGCGGGGAGCTGCGCTTCAGCCCCGGCGGCGAGCTCACGGACGCGCGCGGCCGGCGCTGGAGCCTGAGGGGCGAGGAGGCTGCGCTGGAGCTGAGCACGGGTACGGGCGAGGTTGACAGCGACACGTACCCGGATGCCCTCGGTCGGCTCTGGTCGGCGCTCGCGTGCCCGCACTCGGGCGACGTGCTCGTGTCCGCGGAGCTCGGCTTCGAGTTTGTCGACTGGGGCGGAGCGGATCACGTGGGCGGCGGCAGCCACGGTTCCCTTCATCGGGATGACTCGGAGGGAGTCCTGCTGCTCTGCGGGCTCGACGCACCGGAGCGGGAGCACTGGTCCCTTGGCGACGTGACGCCGCTGGTGCTCGAACACTTCGGTGTACCGTTGGCCGCGTGACCGAGGAGGCGAGCAGCGCTGTGGCGGAGCGCCCACACACCGTACACCTGCGTTTACGCGCCGGGCTCCGCAAGCCGCACAACTGGCTTCAGCTGGTGAAGTTCTGCGCGGTCGGCGCGTCCGGCTACGTGGTCAACCTGTGCGTATTCGCGCTGTTCGTCGGCCCGCTCGACGCCCATCACCTGGTGGCCGCCACGGCCGCTTTCGCCGTCGCCGTCACGAACAACTTCTGGTGGAATCGCCACTGGACGTTCCGGGCGCGGAGCGGCCGCGCGGGCTTCCAGGCCGCCCGCTTCTTCACCGTCAGCGTGGCGGCGTTCATATTCGCGGCCGCCATGCTCGAGCTGCTCGTGAGCGTCGTCGGGGTGGCCGAGCTGCCCGCGCAGGCGATCTCGATCATCGCGGCGACACCGCTCAACTTCATCGGGAACAAGATGTGGAGCTTCCGCATCGCGCTCTCGCGAGACTGAGCCTCGGCGCGGCCCTGCTGGTCGTCGCAGCGCTGTTGGGCGCTGCGGTCGCCCCCAGCGCCCACGCCGCCGATCCCGAGCGTCCGGCCTCCGACACCACACCGCCGCGCTTCTTCCAGCACAGCGCGCGCGAGGTCGAGCGGATCGCTGCCCGCGCCGACAAGGTCCGCGAGGCGCGCGAGGACGGACCGCTCGACCCGACGGCCTATACGAAGGGGATCGGCCGCTGGCAGGTGAGCTTCTTTCGTGATCGCCGCGAGGTCGTGCAGGTGCAGGTGGACGACCGGAGTGGAGCCATCCTCGAGCAGTGGTCGGGTGATCAGGTGGCGTGGTCCATGGCGCGCGGCTATCCGGGCGCCTTCGGCCGGAAGCTGAACGCCCCGTATGTGTGGCTACCTCTGTGCGTGCTGTTCCTCGCGCCGTTTATCGACGTCCGTCGCCCGCTACGCCTGCTGCATCTGGACCTGCTCGTCCTGCTGGGCTTCGGTGTGTCGCACGTGTTCTTCAACCGGGGTGAGATCGGCGTCTCGACCCCGCTCGTGTATCCGGTGCTGCTGTACCTGCTCGCGCGCGTGCTGTTCGCCGGCTTCCGTCCACGCCGCCCAGCCGGGCCGCTGGTGCCTCACGCGCCGCTCACGCTGCTGATCGTCGGGCTCGTGTTCCTGACGGCGTTCCGGGTCGGGCTGAACGTGGCGGACTCGAACGTGATCGACGTGGGCTATGCCGGCGTGGTGGGCGCGGATCGGATCGTGGACGGTGACCAGCTCTACGGGGAGGGCTTCTCCGGCGACGTCCCGCGCGGCGACACGTACGGCCCGGTGAACTACTTGCTGTACGTCCCGTTCGAGCAGGCACTCCCCTGGAGCGGCCGCTGGGATGACCTGCCCGCGGCGCACGGCGCGGCCATTAGCCTCGACCTGCTCGTGATCGGCGGCCTGCTGCTCCTCGGACGTCGCCTGCGGCGGGGCCCCGACGGGAGCGCACTCGGAGTGGCCCTTGCATACGCCTGGGTGGCGTATCCCTATACGGCGTTCGCGCTGGAGTCGAACTCGAACGACTCGCTGGTGGCGCTGGGCTGCGTGGCCACGCTGCTCGCCGCGACCGTGGCGCGCGACTATGCGGCCGGGCTCTGGAGTGGGGTGGCGCTCGGCCTCGCGTCCGCGGCGAAATTCGTGAACCTCGCCCTGGCCCCCCTGTTCGCGCGCCGGGATCCACGAGTGTTCCTCGCGGCGCTGCTCCTGGTTCTCGTGGCCATGGTCGCCCCGTTCGTGCCGGACGGCGGCTTACGCGAGCTGTATGACCGCACCATCGGATACCAGGCGAGCCGCCCCTCGCCGTTCAGCATCTGGGGCCAGGTCGATTCGCTCGACTGGCTTCAGACCGCGCTGAAGGTGGCCGCAGCCGGCCTTGCGCTGCTGGTCGCGTTCGTGCCCCGGCGGATCGATCTCCGCCAGACCGCCGCACTCGGCGCCGCCGTGCTGATCGCGATCCAGCTCGTGGCCACACACTGGTTCTACCTCTACGTCGTCTGGTTCGTGCCGTTCGTCTTCGTGGCGCTGTTCGCCGGTCATCGGAGTGCCGCGCGTGAGCCGGCCGCCGAGGACCAGGTCGAGCGCGAGCCGGTGCTCGTGTGAACGCGCCGCCGCGCGTCTCGCGGGCCCATGCCATCGGGGCGATCGCCCTGCTCGTGGCCGGCTGGGCGCTCACGCTCTGGGTCGCACCGTGGTCGGACGAACGCGTGAACGATCTGTTCGTGTACCGCGGCTTCGCCGAGCCCCTGCTAGATGGCGCGCCGCCCTACCGCGACTTCGCATTCGAGTACCCGCCGCTGGCGGCGCCGCTGATCGCGCTGCCGGGCCTGGTCGGAACCGGCGAGGAGACCTTCCGCTGGGCGTTCGCGCTCTGGACGCTCGCCGGCGGCGCGGCCGTGGTGCTCCTCTGCGGCGCACTTGCTCGCGCGACCGGTGGCGACCCGCGCCGCGCCATGTTTGCGGCGGCCCTCATGCCGGTCCTCTGCGGGGCGCTGGTGCGCACCCACTTCGACGTGTTCCCCGTGGCCATCCTGCTCGGCGGGCTCCTGCTTCTGTGCATCGACCGGCCCCGTGCCGGCCTGGCCGTGCTCGGCCTCGGAGCGATGACCAAGCTGTTCCCACTCGTGGCCGTGCCGGTGGCGATCGTGTGGCTGGTCGGGCGCGGCCACCGGCGCGAGGCGTGGCAGGGCGCACTCGCATGTGCGGCGACGATGGCGGTCGTCGCGCTGGCCGCCGTGGCCGCGTCGCCCGACGGCGCTGCGGATGCCGTGGGTTACCACCTCGACCGGCCCGTGCAGATCGAGAGCGCGCCGGCAATGGTCGTGCTCGGCCTCGATGCGGTCGGTGTGGGCGATGCGGTGAGCGTCTCGAGCCATCGATCGGACGGGCTCCTGCATGACGCCGCCGATGCGGTGTCCGCGCTGTTCGCAGGCGTGCTCGTCGGCCTCGTGGCGCTGTTGGCGGCACGCGTTGGCCGCACGCCGCGAGAGCTCGTTCTGGCGAGCCTGGCCGGGACGATCGCCTTCGCGCTGTTTGGCAAGGTGCTCTCGCCGCAGTTCGTGATCTGGGCGCTGCCGCTTGGTGCGCTCGCGTTCGCCTGGCGCAGCCACGCGCTCGCGGCGGCCATCGGCGCGGCCGCCGTCCTGACGCAAATCGAGTTTCCCGCTCACTACTTCGACGTGGTCGCGCGTGAGCCGCTCGCGCTCGCGCTCGTGGCGCTCCGCAACGCCGCGCTGCTCACCGCCCTGGTCTTAGCGATGCGCGAGCTACAGCCCAGCCGGCAGGAGCAGCTGTTCGATCCCGGTCGCGCGCCCCTCGCTGTCCGCCTCGACTAACACCGCGTTCAGCCAGGGCTCCTCGTCGGCGGTCTCGAAGCGCACGTTGGTGAGCTTGATGAAGCGCTCGAGCGCCTGCTCGCGCTTCACGCCGATAACGCCGTTCCGCGAGCCGGTCATGCCGACGTCGGTGATGTAGGCAGTCCCGCCGGGCAGCACGCGGCCGTCGGCGGTCGGCACGTGCGTGTGGGTGCCCACGCAGGCGGTCACGCGTCCATCGAGATGCCAGCCCATCGCCACCTTCTCGCTCGTCGCCTCGGCGTGCATGTCCACGAGAACGGCGTCGGCCCGGCCGCGCAGCTCCGCCAGCGCGGCGTCCACCTCAGCGAATGGCGAGCGGACCGCCGCGAGGAACACGAGGCCCGACAGGTTCACGACCCCGAGGCGCACCCCGTCGCGCTCGATCACCGTGAAGCCTCGGCCGGGGCTGCCCTTCGGATAGTTGGCGGGACGCACGATGCGTTCCTCGCGATCCAGGTACTCGTAGACCTCGCGGTGGCGGTAAGCGTGGTTGCCGAGCGTGATCGCGTCGGCTCCAATCTCGAACAGCTCGCGCGCGGTCTTCTCGGTGATCCCGACCCCGCCCGCCGAGTTCTCGCCGTTCACGATCACGAAGTCCGGCTGGTGTGCATCGCGGATTCCTGGCAGTAGCGCGGCGAGCGTTCGCCGGCCGATGCCACCCACCACGTCGCCGACGAATAGGAGCTTCACCATGGGCGATTCTGCCAATCTGCGCGCGGTGGAGACAACCACCGTCACCCTCGCGGCCGAGGGCCTGGTCAAGCGCTACGGCGATCGGGTCGCGCTGCGGGGCGTCTCGCTGTCGGCGAGGCCGGGCGAACTCGTGGCGATCATCGGCCCGAACGGCGCCGGCAAGACGACGCTGTTGTCGATTCTCGCGGGCATCCAGCGTCAGGACGAGGGCTCGATCACGGTGGCGCCCGCGGGCGTGGGCTGGGTGCCGCAGCAGGCCGCCGTCTACAACAAGCTGACCATCGAGGAGAACCTCTCCCTGTTCGCGCGGCTGGAGCGCTGCCCGGACCCGGGTGCCACGGTCGACCGCATGCTGGAGCTCAGCGACCTGAGCGAGCGGGCCGGGGATCTGGTGGGCACCTTGTCGGGCGGCAACAAGCAGCGCGTGAACATCGCCATCGGCCTCCTGGCCGAGCCCGATGTGCTGCTCCTCGACGAGCCGAGCGCCGCTCTCGACCCGCGCCAGCGGGCGCGGCTCTGGGAGTTCATCGTGCGGCTCGCAGGCGAGGGCACCACCGTGATCTACGCGACGCACAACATCCAGGAGGCCGACCGCTACGCGAACCAGCTGATCGTGCTCGCGGACGGCGAGCTGCTGTTCGACGGCGAGCCGCAGGCACTGGAGCGCGAGGTGGGCACCACGGGGCTCGACTTCGAGGAGGCGTTCGTGGAGTTCCTCCACAAGCGCGGGCACTGATGCGCTGGCTGCTTCTCAAGGACCTGCGCATCCTGCGCCGCTCGCCGCTCCTGGTGGCGCTGCTGGTGCTGTACCCGATCGTGATCGCGGTGCTGATCGGCTTCGCGCTCTCGCGCGGGCCCGACAAGCCGAAGGTGGCCTTCTACAACGGCCTCGAGGGGCAGTCCGCGGTGGTCGAGCTGGGCGGCGACCGGATCGACCTCGCGTCCGAGGGCCAGCGCCTGTTCGACGCGATCGACCCGGTGCGGGTGGACAGCAGAAAGGAGGCGATCCAGAAGGTCAAGGACGGCGAGGTGCTTGGCGCACTGATCATCCCCAGCGACCTCGCGACGAACATCCAGTCCTCGCTCGAGCCCGGGACAGTCGAGGTCTACTACAACTCCGACGACCCGGCCAAGCGCCAGTTCGTGGAGAACACGATCAAGGCGCAGGTTCAGTCGGCGAACGCCGCGCTCACCAAGCGGGTCGCCGAGGAGGCGCTCAAGCTCCTGGATCTGATCAGCAAGGGCGGGGACTACTCCTTCCTCGGGCAGTCCTTCGACGTGCTCGGCCTCGAGCGGGCCGAGCGGATCCTCGCCCAGGCCAAGGCGGACCTCCCGGCCGGTTCGCCGCAGCGAGCCGAGCTGGACCGCGTGATCGCGTTCGGCAAATTGGCGCGCGAGAACCTCTCGTTCTCCGACGAGGTCCTCGCCGTGGTCGGCGAGCCCATTCGCGTCAAGGCCACCGCGCTCGACGGCGGCAACACGTCGCTCAGCTCGTTCGCTGTGGCGCTGGCGGTCGCGGTCTCGCTGATGTTCATCACGCTGCTCTTGGCTGCCGGAACACTGGCGCTCGAGCGCGAGGAGAACGCCTTCTCGCGCCTGGTGAGAGGGCTGGTGTCGAAGACTGGTCTGCTCGTGGAGAAGGCGGGCCTCGCGGCCGTCTGCTCCGTCTCGGTCTGTCTGCTGATGTTGGCCGGGCTCGGGCTGTTCGTGGAGCTCGACTGGGGACGCTTTCCGCTCTGGCTCGCGGCCCTGGCGGTGGGAGCGCTCGCGTTCGCCGCGCTGGGGCTTGCGATCGGGGCGCTCACCCGCGACGTCCGGGCAGCTTCACTGCTCGCCTTCATGCTCTGCCTCCCGCTGGCCTTCCTTGCGCTGGTGCCCTCAGGCGCCGTGGCGCCTGCGCTCTACGACGTGATCCGGGCCGTGTCCGCGGCGTTCCCCTTCAAGCCAGCGCTCGACGCACTCGACGCCGCTCTGAACGACGCCGGCGACATCGGCGGCCCGCTGCTGCACCTGGCCGGCCTGACGCTCGCCTTCGGCGCGCTTGGCAGGCTCGGCCTGCAACGCTTCGCATGACCAGGGCACGTCCGGGCGCCCTGGCCCTGCTCCCCGCCACCTAGACTGAACTGGCGAATGGCCTTCCCCGCGACACGACTGCGGCGCCTGCGCAAGACAGGCGTCCTGCGCGAGCTCGTCCGCGAGACGCGCTTATCGCCTGCGGATCTCGTCTACCCCATGTTCGTGCAGCTCGGCGAGGGGCGCACGCCCGTGGAGGCGATGCCCGGCATCGAGCGCATGTCGATCTCGCACGCGGTCGACGAGGCCGGCGAGGCCCACGCGCTCGGAATCCCGGCGGTCCTCCTGTTCGGCGTGCCCGCCGAGAAGGACGAGCAGGGCTCGGGCGCATACGACGACGAGGGCGTCGTGCAGCTGGCCGTGCGAGCGCTGAAGGACGCCCATCCCGAGCTGCTGGTGATCACCGACGTGTGCCTCTGCGGCTACACCTCGCACGGCCACTGCGGCGTCGTGCTCGAGGACGGCACGGTGGACAACGACCTGAGTCTCGAGCTGCTTGCGAAGACGGCGATCTCGCATGCCCGCGCGGGCGCCGACGCCGTGGCGCCGAGCGACATGATGGACGGCCGCGTGGGCGCGCTGCGCTCGCAGCTTGACGCCGAGGGTCACAAGGACCTGCCGATCGTGGCCTATTCCGCGAAGTTCGCCTCGGCGTTCTACGGGCCATTCCGCGAGGCCGCCGACTCGGCTCCGTCCTTCGGCGACCGCCGCAGCTACCAGATGGATCCGGCGAACGCCGACGAGGCGGTCCGCGAGGCCCTGCTCGACGTGGAGGAGGGCGCCGACATGGTGATGGTCAAGCCGGCGCTGCCCTACCTCGACGTGATCCGGCGGGTGAAGGACGCCACGCGCGTCCCGGTCGCGGCGTACAACGTGAGCGGCGAGTACGCGATGGTGAAGGCCGCGGCGGCGGCCGGGTACCTAGACGAGGAAGCGACGGTGCTCGAGACGCTCACGGCGATCCGCCGCGCCGGCGCCGACGTAGTGATCACCTACCACGCGAAGGATGTGGCCCGATGGCTCAGCCGATAGCGAAGGTTCGGAGCCGAAAGGACGGATCGGCGGTCCCTCTCGACGAGCTCGACCGCAAGCTGCTCAACCTGCTCCAGGGCAGCTTTCCGATCGCCTCCCGGCCCTACGCGCACGTGGCGGAGTTGGCCGGCGTGCCGGAGGAGGAGGTTCTGACCCGAACCAAGCGCCTGCTGGACGAGCGGATCATCCGCGAGATCACGCCGATCTTCGACACGCGGGTGCTCGGCTACAGCTCGATGCTCGTGGCCGCGAAGGTGGATCCCGAGAACCCGTGGCGGGCAGCCAAGATCATCAACTCGCACCCCGGCGTCTCGCACAACTACCTGCGCGACCACGACTTCAACCTCTGGTTCACGGTCGCCACCGAGCCTGACTCGCCGCTGGGCCTCGACGGCACGCTGGATCTGCTCCAGGAGCTGACGGGCGCCGAGTCTGTGCGCCAGCTCCCGACGCTGCGGCTGTTCAAGATTCGGATGGACCTCGAGATGGAGCAGGGCACCGACGTGCTCGCGGCGGCCGCGGAAGCAGTCGATTACCGGGAGCCCGAGGCCATCGAGCTGTCGGAGCTCGACTACGCGGTGATCCGCGCGACGCAGGGCCCGATGGAGGTTGTCTCCGAGCCGTTCGCGGCTCCGGCGGCGGAGCTCGGCGTGTCCGAGCAGCAGCTGTTCGAGCACCTCGAGTCGATGCGCGAGCGGCGAGCGCTGCGGCGCGTGGCAGCGATCCTGTTCCACCGCCGGGCTGGCTTCTCGGCGAACGGAATGGGCGTGTGGAAGGTGCCGGAGGAGCGCATCATCGAGCTGGGCCCGCGCATGGCGTCCTTCAGGGGCATCTCGCACTGCTACCAGCGGCCGACCTACGCCGACTGGCCCTACTCGGTCTTCACGATGGCCCACGGGCGCTCCAAGGAGGAGTGCGACGCGATTCTCGACTCGATCGCCGAGGACACCGGCATCCACGAGCGCCGCACGCTCTATTCCTCGACCGAGTTCAAGAAGGTCCGCCTGCGCTACTTCACGGACGAGCACAAGCGGTGGGAAGCGGAGCACGCGTAGCGGCTGAGAGGTCGGCCGCCGCTTACGCGCGGGCCGTTCAGCTCTTGCCGGGCGGCGTGAACTCCCCCGTTCGGGCGATGCGCTCGATCGGGCGCGACCCGATCTTCGTCGAGCGCGGCGAGGGCGCCGAGCTGATCGACGTGGACGGCAAGAGCTACGTCGACTGGGTCATGTCCTGGGGGCCGCTGATCGCCGGCCACGCCCATCCGGACGTGGTGGGCGCGGTAACGGAGGCCGCGGCGGCGGGCACCAGCTTCGGGGCGCCGACCGAGGCCGAGGTCGACCTGGCGGCCGAGGTGGTCGACCGGGTGCCGTCAGCGGAGATGGTGCGCATGACCTCCTCGGGCACTGAGGCGTCGATGAGCGCGATCCGGCTCGCACGCGCGGTCACGGGGCGCGACAGGATCGTGAAGTTCGCGGGCGCCTACCACGGGCACGTGGACGGGCTCCTGGCCGAGGCCGGCTCGGGCCTGGCCACGCAGGGCATCCCGGCGAGCCCCGGGGTGACCGCGGCGCAGGCGGCGGACACTCTGGTCGTGCCGTGGAACGCGCCGCTCCCGGACCTGGAGGCGGCTGCGGTCATCTGCGAGCCCTACCCGGCCAACATGGGCCTGGTTCCGCCCGATGCAGGCTTCCTCCCGGAGCTGCGCGACTACGCCGACAGGACGGGGGCGCTGCTGATCTTCGACGAGGTGATCACGGGCTTCCGCGTCGCCGGCGGCGGAGCACAGGAGCGCGAGGGTGTGACGCCCGACCTCACCGTGCTCGGGAAGATCATCGGCGGGGGCCTGCCGGCCGCGGCGTACGCCGGGCGGCGCGAGCTGATGGAGCGGATCGCGCCCGCCGGAGACGTGTACCAGGCAGGAACGCTGTCGGGAAACCCGCTCGCGACCGCAGCCGGGCTCGCCACGCTGCGGCTGCTCGACGACCGTGCCTATGCGCGGCTCGACCGTCTGACGCGGGCACTTGCCGAGGGCATTGAGGAGGCGGCACGTGAGGCCGGGGTCGCCGCGAGCGTTGCCTGGACAACGGGCCTCCTGACCCTCTTCTTCGCGGAGCGCGCGCCACGCAACTACGACGAGGCCAGGGCGTGCGACCTCGAGGCGCACGCGGCCTTCTGCCGCGGGATGCTCGACCACGGCGTCTACCTGCCGCCCTCGCAGTTCGAGGCCTGGTTCCCGTCGCTGGCCCACGAAGACGAGCACGTGGAGCGCACGTTGAGTGCTGCGCGCGCCGTTCTCGGCGAGCTCTGAGGGGCACAAACGGGCACAATCCACGCAAATGATGGAGCTCCACGCCCTCATCGACGCCGCCGACCCCGCCCTCGCCGCCTACGCGGCGGCCGAGCCCGGGCCGGGCCGCTTCAGGGACGGCGACGGCACACGCGGCTTCGTGCTCGAGGCCGTCTACGAGGGCTACCTCATGCACTACGGCGAGCCGCGCGCGTTCACCGGCATGGACGACGACCTGCGCCTGCTCGCCGGCGACGCGCTGTACGCGCTCGGGCTGGCCCGTCTGGCGGAAAGCGGTGACCTCGAGGCCGTGGCGGTGCTCTCGGATCTGATCTCCGCGACCGCTCAAGCACAGGCGGAGGGCCGCCCCGCGGACGCCGAGGCGCTCTGGGAATCGAGTTCGGGCGCCCTCGTTGGGCTGTCGCCGCCAGGCCCGCCACGATAGGCTCCGGCGTCCGCCCGGTCCGGAACCCGCTCGTGCGCTCCGCAACCAAGTTGGCACTACCGATCGCTGGGCGAAAGAATCCCTAGCTCAACCCGTGGCCGACACACCTAAGAAGTTCGACAAGCAATCCCGCTACACCGAGGGTCGCGGGATCGCTGGCGCATTCGAGGGCGAGACGATCACCCGGCGTCGCCTCATGGAGGGCACCGCGCTGGCGGCCGGTGGCGTCGCCACGATGGCCTTCCTGCTGCCGGGTCTCGGCTTCGCGCTCGGGCCGGTCTTCGAGGACACGAACCCCACTCGCTGGGAGGACGTGGGCCGCGAGGAGGACTTCAACGACGAGACCTACGTCCCGCGGGTCATCAACATCGATCCCGACATCGGGGACGCCGGCAAGACGACGGTCTACATCCGCAAGTTCAACAAGGAGCGGGACAAGGTCATCGAGGGCGAGGATCCACAGCCGTACGTGGCGATCTCCACCCGCTGCGCCCATCTGGGCTGCCCGGTCCGCTACATCCAGGCGTCGCAGAAGTTCCTCTGCCCGTGCCACGGCGGCGTGTACGGCTTCCAGGGCGAGGTCCAGGGCGGCCCGCCGGTGCGCCCGCTCGACCGCTTCTACACCCGCGTGTCCCCCGCCGGCCGCGTGGAGGTCGGTGACCGCTTCTCGCTGAACTCGGAGCTCCACCGCTTCGCGCCGCGTGACCCGTCGAACCACCTCGACGGCCTCTGGCAGTACCTCTATCCGTCGAGGCCGACCACGTGACCCCGCCGCTGCCGAAGTCGCTCCGTCGCAGCCCGGTGCGTCCAGGGCAAGACGACGGCAACGGCAAGAACGGCAAGAACGGCCGCAACGGCGGGCCGGCCACGAAGCCTACGGTGAAGGAGACGGCCGTCGAAGGCACCGCGAGCGTCGTCGGCTGGCTCGACGAGCGCACGGGCGCCAGCCCGTTCCTGCGCGGCTTCCTCTACCGCAAGGTCCCGAAGGGCACGAACTGGTACTACACGCTCGGCTCGGCCACGCTGTTCGCCTTCCTCTCACAGGCCGTCACGGGCGTGTTCCTGGCGATGTACTACGAGCCGGACGCCACGCGCGCCTACGAGTCGGCCTCGCGCATCACGAACGAGGTGTTCCTCGGCGAGTTCGTGCGCGGCATGCACAAGTGGGGCTCGACCGTGATGATCATCCTGATCTTCCTCCACATGGGACGGACGTTCGTCTTCGGCGCATACAAGTACCCGCGCGAGCTGAACTGGGTGATTGGCGTCGTTCTGATCGTGCTCACCCTGCTGATGGGCCTCACGGGCTACCTGCTCCCGTTCGACCAGCGTTCCTTCTGGGCGACGGTCGTTGCCGTCAACCTGAACTCCTCCGGCCCGATTGTCGGCCCCTACCTGGCCGACTTCCTCAGAGTGGGTTCGGAGTTCGGGCCGACCACGATCTCGCGCTTCTACGCGCTCCACATGCTTCTCGTCCCCGGCCTGATCATCGCGCTGATCGGCGCTCATCTCTACCTGGTGGCCAAGCTCGGTACGACCGCGCCGCCGTGGCTCAAGGCTGAGAAGAAGGACCTCCTCAAGGAAGAGGTCTAGCCGTGGACGCACGCGAGAAGGAGCAGTACCTCCGCGAGTACTCGATCCTGAAGAACCAGGGCAAGCCGTTCTTCCCGTACGCCGTCGCCAAGGACTCCATCATGGCGTGCGTCGTCCTCGCCGTGATCATCACGTTGTCGATCCTGTTCGGGGCCGAACTGGGGCCGAAGGCGGATCCGACCACCACCACCTACACGCCGCGACCCGAGTGGTACTTCTTCTTCCTCTTCGAGCTGCTGCGGGTGGTGAAGCCGCCGGAGCTGGTGTTCCTGGCCACGATCGGGATCCCCACGGTCTGCCTCGTGCTGCTGCTCCTGCTGCCGTTCATCGACCGCAACCCTGAGCGCCATCCGCTGCGGCGGCCCATCGCGATGACGGCTGGGATCGCCACGGTCGCCGCGATGGCCTACCTCACCATTCTCGGCGCGCTTGCGGGCTCGCCGACCGAGATCGACCAGCCCGCCCCGCCCGGTCTCGAGAAGGGGCAGGCGGTCACGGCCTCGTCGGGCTGCCTCGGCTGCCACAAGATCGGAGAGAACGGCAACACGCTCGGGCCGAACCTGAGCGAGGTGGGTTCGCGGCTCGGCAAGGATGCGATCGCACGGACGCTCGTGAACCCCACGCCTCCGATGCCGTCCTACTCGCAGCTGCGCACCGAGAACCCCGAACAGTTCAACCAGCTCGTCCAGTACGTCGCCTCGCTCAGGGGCGAGTGAGCGGGCACTCATGAGCGGGGGCACCCCCGAGTCGGGCACGCTGTCCGACACCCAGGTCAGGGCGATGTTCGACAGGGTCGCCCGCGTCTACGACCGCATGAACTCGGTCATGACCGCCGGGATGCACCACCGCTGGCGGGAGCGGGCGGTAGACCTCGCGCGGGTGGGCCCGGGCTCGCGTGCGCTCGACGTGGCCACGGGCACGGGCGACCTCGCCGTCGAGCTCGCGCGCCGCGGAGCGGAGGTCACGGGCCTCGACTTCGCGCCCGCGATGCTCGAGATCGCGCGCGAGAAGGCTCCGGGGCTCACCTTCGAGGAGGGCGACGCGCTGGCGCTCGACCACCCAGACGGCAGCTTCGACGCGGTCACGGTGGGGTTCGGCGCCCGCAACTTCGACGACCTCGACCGCGGGCTTGCCGAGATGGCGCGTGTGACCAAGCCGGGCGGCAGGGTGGTGGTGCTCGAGATCACCACGCCGCAGAAGCCGCCGCTGTCGTGGTTCTTCCGGGCCTGGTTCGACACCGTCGTGCCGGCGCTCGGCCGCTTCACGGGTAGCCCGGACGCGTACACCTACCTCCCGAGCAGCGTGCGCCGCTTCCCCGGCCCCGACGCCCTTGCCGCGCGGATGGCGGCCGCGGGTCTGGACGACGTGCGCTGGGTGCTCACGGCCGGAGGCATCATCGCGATCCACTCGGGAACGCGACGGTGAACACAGCGCAGGCGCAGCTCGGAGCGGTGCTCTCTGCAGGCGGTCCTTCGCTGGCGCACCTGCTCGAGCGCACCGAGGCGCGCCTGGCGGAGGTGGCCGAGACTCACGGCGCCGCGCTCGGCGCGCACGCGGCCGGCACGCTCGCCGCGGGCGGCAAGCGCCTGCGGCCCGTGCTCGTGTTCCTGTGCGGCGACGGCGACGGCGTGGACGAACGGCTCGTGGCCGCCGGCGCGGCGGTGGAGCTGCTCCACATGGCGACGCTCGTTCACGACGACGTGCTCGACGCGGCCAAGCTGCGCCGCGGGCGGCCGACGGTGTTCGCCGTGGCGGGTCGCTCCGCGGCCACGGCCACCGGCGACCTCCTCTTCTCGCGCGCCTTCGCCGAGCTCGCGGCCACCGGCAGCGAGGACGCGGTGCGTGCACTCTCGACGGCGTCCTCCGCGTTGGCGCGCGGGGAGCTGATGCAGCGCGCCGACGCCTGGGACGCGAACGTGGCGCCCGACCGCTACCTGGAGCGCTGCCGCCTCAAGACCGCCAGCCTGTTCGAGGCCTCGTGCCGGCTGGGAGCGCTCTTCGGAGGCCGCCCCGATCTAGCGCCCGCGCTTGGGCAGTTCGGCGAGCGGCTCGGAGTGGCGTTCCAGATGCTCGACGACGTGCTCGACGTCTCCGGGCCCGCCGAGCGCACCGGAAAGCCACGCGGCGCGGACCTTCTCGACGGCACCGTGACCCTCCCGCTGATCCTCGCGCGCCGCCAGGACCCGACGCTGCCGGGCGAGGTCACAACCGCGCAGGACGCGGAGGCGGTGTGCGAGCGAATCGCCGCCACGGGCGCCCTCGACGATGCCCGCGGACAGGCTTTCGCACACGTGACCGCGGCAAAGCAGGCGCTCGACGGCCTCCAGCTCTCGGAGCAGCGCGCGAACGCACTCCAGCTCGTGGCCGACGGCGTCGTCGAGCGCTACGCGTAGGGGCCGATGCGCTCTGGCGCCGGCCGGGCCTATCGCGGTTATCCGCAACGGGCGCCGCCGCGCGGTGTGAGCGGCATGCCATGGCCGCCGGCAGGATGCCCGAGGCCTAGAAATCTTCAGGCAGAATCGCGCCGGCCGCGAGGGCGCCCGTGAAGCGCTCGATCTCGTCAGCCATGTTGGCGCGCATGAGGCGCTTGTAGTCGCGGGCGAGGGCGTCGGCACCGCGGTCGAGCTCCTCGTCGAACAGCTCGACGTTGTCCTGGGTGAAGACACCCTCGCGGAACACGTCGCAGTTCGGGCAGTGGAGCAGCACGCTCCAGTTCTCCGGCCCGGCCTCTTCCCACTGCACGGGGTAGACCAGCTCCGAGTCGCAATCGACGCAGACGTGGAGATCCTGAACCGGCTCAGCAGGGGGATGCGCGGGCGTCTGATGCTCCGCGGCCTGCGCGTCCTCAGCGAAGTAGACGACCTCGATCGTCTTCCCGCTCGGAAGCGTGACGCGCTTGGTGAAGTGGGTCTGTTCCCCGTTGCTTTCCATCTCTCTCATCCTCTGCTCCCTGTATCGGAAGTGCGAGAACGAACTTGAAGAGAAATTCACGCTGTTTCCGGCTTCGTGATCGATTGATCGGCGGGACCGCCCTCGTAGCGCGACTCGGTGGCCTCCCGCTGGCCGTGGTAGTGGCTTCCGAGGTCGGGATGGCCGTAGGGCCGCTCGGCCGGCCGATCGAGTGCCATGAAGGAGAGCTGGGCGATCGGTTTGCCCGGCCAGAGCACGATCGGCACCCGTGTGAGGTTGGTGATCTCGAGCGTCAGGGTGCCGCTGAAGCCGGGGTCGACGAAGCCCGCCGTGGCGTGCACGATCAGGCCCAGGCGCCCGAGGCTCGACTTGCCCTCGATCCGGGCCACGATGTCATCGGGCAGCTCCACCCACTCGACCGTGCTCCCCAGCACGAACTCGCCGGGGTGGATCACGAAGGAGGCGTTGTCCTCGATCTGGACGTGCTCGGTCACGCCGGTGGGTGGCTCCGCGAGATCGATTGCGGGCAGCCGGTGGTTGTGGAACACCCGGAACGACGTGCCGAGCCGGAGGTCCACACTGGCCGGCTGGACCATCGAGGGATCCCAGGGACGGATCTTGATCCGCTCCTCCTCGACGAGGCGGCGGATCGTGCCGTCTGAGAGAACGGAGCTGATCACCGCAGGCATCCTCGCAACTCATCCTGTTGGAAGGAGGCACCCCAGCTACCATGGGCTGTACCCATGTGGACTCCAGGGCCCCTAGAGATCATCGTCATCCTCGTCATCGTGCTGATCGTCTTCGGTCCGAAGCGGCTGCCGGACCTCGGCCGTTCGCTCGGTCGTGGCATGCGCGAGTTCAAGGACTCGGTAACCGGTAAGGACAAGGACGAGCTGCCGGAGGCTTCTCACGTGGAGAAGCCCGAGCCGACGGCCGTCACGCCCGAGCCGACGACGGTCACGCCGGCCCGCGAGCAGAAGTCCTAGCCGCAGGAGCCGCGTAGCGCGTGCGGCGGATTCGGCCGATCTCTCACGAGGACCGGCTCTCGGTCGTCGACCATCTCGACGAGCTGCGCCACAGGCTGATCATCAGCGGGCTCGCGTTTGTCGTCGCCTGGGCGCTGACGGCCTGGCAGAACGAGCTGGTGCTGGACATCATGAACGCGCCCCTGCCGGACGGGCCGAACGGCAAGCAGCTCGAGCCGATCACGCTGGGCCCGGCCGAGGCCTTCTACACGACGCTCACACAGGCGGCGTACTTCGCCCTCTTGATCGCGCTGCCCGTGATCCTCTACCAGCTGTACGCGTTCATCCTGCCGGCCTTCAGCCCCGACGAGCGCCGCGTGGCGAGGCCCTTGATCCTGATGGTGCCGGTTCTGTTCGTCACGGGGGTGGTCTTCTGCTACTTCGTCGTACTCACCCCGGCGCTGCAGTTCCTGCTCAACTTCAACGCCGATCAGTTCAACACCCAGGTCCGCGCGCGCGACTACTACTCGTTCGTGACCCTGCTGCTGGTCGCAATGGGGCTGGGGTTCCAGATTCCCGTCGGCGTGCTCGCGGCCTGCAAGCTCGGCCTGACGAGCGCCGCGAAGCTGCGCCGCAACCGCCGCTACGCGGTCGTGGTGATCGTGGTCCTCGCGTCACTCCTGCCCACGCTCGACCCGCTCACGCTGATCCTCGAGGCGATCCCGCTCTACGCGCTCTACGAGCTGAGCATCCTGCTTGCGGCTCGATTCGGCAGTCCCGTGCACCAGATCAGCGACGAGCCAGCCACAGAGGGCCTGTAGCTAGCCTAAGGCGAGCATGCTGTTCGACCTGAGAGGGCGCCGCCGCCGGGCGGTGCAAGTTACGTATCTCTTCCTGGCGCTGCTCATGGGCGGCGGCCTCGTGCTTTTCGGAATCGGAGGCAGTGTGTCCGGTGGCCTGATCGACGCCTTCAAGGGCGGCGGCGGAGGGTCGAGCACCGACAGCGCGCTCGAGGATCGGGTTGACAAGGCGGAGGCGCGGCTCGCCGCCAATCCGCAGAACCCGGTGGTGCTCCAGAACCTGATCCGCGACTACTACTCGCTCGCCACGAGCCAGCGCGAGAGCGGCACGATCGGATTCCCGGACGACGCCAAGGACGACCTGCGCAAGGCTGGGGTGTACTGGCAGCGCTACACCCAGGTGGTCACGGGTGAGCCGAGCGCGGAGGCAGCGCGCTACGCGCTCCAGGTATACGACGTCTCGGCGCTCAACAGACCCAAGGAGGCGCAGAAGGCGGCGGCGATCCTTGCGCAGGACTCGAACGACGTGGCGTCGTACCTGCGGCTTGTGTCCTACGCCGCTCTCGCCGGCGACAAGCGGACAGCCGACCTGGCGGCGAAGAAGGCTGTGGACCTCGCTCCTAAGGACCAGCGTAAGCAGGTCAAGCAGCAGGCCGAGGCGATGAAGAAGCAGGCGCAGCAACAGCAGCCGAGCGGCTAACGTACGCTACGCCCCCATGAACTTTCACATCGAAGACGAAGCCGTAGACGACACGACCCACGTGATCGAGCTCGGCGGCGAGGTTGACCTCTACACCGCCCCGGAATTCAAGGAGCGGATGGTCGAGCTGATCGAGTCCGGCAAGAAGCAGATCGTGGTCGACCTGTCCAAGGCGACGTTCATCGATTCCACCACGCTGGGCGTGCTTGTAGGCGGCGTAAAGCGCCTGCGGCCGGCCGGTGGCTCGCTCGCCCTCGTGTGCACCGACGAGAACATCACGAAGATCTTCGAGATCACCGGGCTCGACCGCGTCTTTCCAATTCACTCCTCGCGCGAAGAGGCGCTGGAGGCAGTCAGAACGGGCGCCGCTGACTAAGATCACCTGTTCGGGCCGTTAGCTCAATTGGCAGAGCAGGAGACTCTTAATCTCAAGGTTGAAGGTTCGATTCCTTCACGGCCCATTGACGCCCACGACCACAGCTGAGCTGGCCTGCATCGACGGCAGCGTCATGCCGGCGGACGAGGCGACGATCCCTGCCACAGACGAGGGGCTGCTCCGCGGCGACGGCGCCTTCGAGGTGATCCGCGTCTACGACGGGCGTCCGTACGCCGTCCCGGAGCACCTGGACCGGCTCGAGCGTTCGGCGGCGAACCTTCGCCTCGACGATGTGCCGCGAAGCGAGCTGGAGAGCGAGATCCGCGAGCTGCTCGAGGAGCGCGGCGGCAGCGAGTTCGACGGCTCCCTGCGCATCGTGCTCACGCGCGGCGGCCGCCGCCTGCTGCTCACCGAGCCGCTGCCGCCCACGCCGGAGCGCGTGCGGCTCGGGGTGGTCGAATACGCGCCCACGCGGGTGCTCGACGGCGTCAAGTCGCTCTCGTACGGCGCGAACATGCTCTGTAGCCGCCTCGCACGCGAGCGCGGCTTCGACGAGGCGCTGCTCGTAACGCCGCATGGGCGCGTGCTGGAGGCACCGACGTCCACGTTCTTCTGGGTGGACCCCGCCGGGGCGCTCAACACGCCGCCGCTCAGCGAGCACATTCTCGCTTCGATCACCCGCGATCGCGTGCTGAAGGTCGCCGATGTGACGGAGCGGCCCTGCACCATGGACGACGTGCGTGAGGCGAGCGAGGCCTTCCTGGCGTCGACCCTGCGGGAGGCCCAGTCGATAGCCGCGGTCGAGGACATCGAGCTGCCTGAGGGTGAGCGAACACGCGCGACGCGCTCCGCGCTCCGCGCACGCATCGCTGAGGAGCTGGCCGCGGGCTAGCGCGAGCGCCGGTCGATCTGGTGCGACACGTACCAGACCACGTGCTTCGCCGCACCGGCCACGATTTTCACGGCGCCGACTGCGCCTCCGATTAGCTTCCCTGCCATGAGGATCGTCACTGTAGTCGGCAACCGCCCGCAGTTCGTCAAGGCGGCGGCCGTTTCGCGTCTGCTCAGGGAGCAGGCGGACGAGCTGATCGTGCACACCGGGCAGCACTACGACGACGAGCTCTCGCGCGTCTTCTTCGAGGAACTGAGCGTGCCGGCGCCCGACCGCGAGCTCGGCGCCGGCGGCGGCACGAACACCGCCCAGACGGCCCGCATCCTCGGCGCGCTAGAGCCTGTGCTCGCCGAGCTGAGCCCGTCGCTGGTGCTCGTGTACGGCGACACCAACTCCACGCTCGCGGGCGCCCTTGCCGCGTCGCAGGCCGGGATTCCGACAGGGCACGTGGAGGCCGGGATGCGCTCGTTCGACCGCTCCATGCCCGAGGAGCTGAACCGGGTGCTAACGGACCATGCGAGCGAGCTGCTGCTCTGCTCGACGGAGACGGCGATGGCCAACCTCGAGCGCGAGGGAGTCGGCGGCGAGTCCCACCTCGTGGGGGACGTGATGGCGGACGTATCACTCGCCTTCCGCGACATCGCGGAGGAGCGGTCCCAGATCCTCAACCAGCTCGGGCTCGAGCCGGGCTCGTACCTGGTGGTCACCGCGCATCGGGCCGGCAACGTGGACCGGCCGGAGCGGCTCGAGGCACTCGTGGCCCTGCTCGAGGCGCTGCCTCAGCCGGTGGTGCTGCCCATGCACCCACGCACGCGCGAGCGGCTCACGGCTGCCGGGTTGATGGACCGCCTCGACGGGATCAAGGTGATCCCGCCGCTCGGCTACCTCGACTTCATGAAGCTCGCGCGGCACGCGCGTGCGGTCTTGACCGACTCAGGCGGGGTCCAGAAGGAGGCCTACCTCCTCGGCGTGCCGTGCGTGACGCTGCGCAGTACGACCGAATGGGTCGAGACCGTCGAGGCGGACTGGAACACGCTGGTGGACCTGGATCCCGCAGCGGCGCTCGCGGCACTGGAGCGGCGGCCGCCCGAGGACAGGCCCGAGCTCTACGGTGGCGGGCACGCCGCCGAGCGCGTTTGCGAGGTGCTCTCCGCCTACACTCAGCGCCTATGAAGATCGGAATAGTTGGCCTCGGCTACGTCGGCCTGCCGCTCGCGATTTCGTTCTGCGAGGCGGGTCACGACGTGGTGGGCGTAGACACAGATGCGCGCGTGACCGACGCGCTGGCGAAGGGCCACTCGCATGTGGAGGACGTGCCGGACGAGGCTCTCGCCGCGATCGATGAGCGCTTCCACGCGACCTCTCGCTACGCCGACCTGGCCAAGGTCGACGCGATCATCGTCGCAGTTCCAACTCCTCTCACCCTCAACCGCGAGCCGGATCTTCAGCCGCTGATCGCCACCGGCACCGCGCTGGCCGGAGTGCTCCAGGCGGGCCAGCTGGTGGTGCTCGAGTCGACCACCTATCCGGGCACCACGCGCGACCAGTTCGTCCCACTGCTCGAGGAATCGGGCCTCGCCGGCGGACGCGACTTCTTCGCGGCCTTCTCGCCCGAGCGGATCGATCCGGGCCGCACCGACTACACGATGCGCAATACCCCGAAGGTTGTCGGCGGCCTCACCGACGAGTGCCGCCGGCGCGCGGTGGAGCTGTACAGCGAGGTTTGCGACGAGATCGTGGAGGTCTCGACTCCTGAGGCGGCCGAGCTCACCAAGCTGCTCGAGAACGTCTTCCGCTCGGTGAACATCGCGCTGGTGAACGAGCTGGCGATCCTGTGCGACCGGATGGGCATCGACATCTGGGAGGTGACCGACGCCGCGGCCACAAAGCCGTACGGGTTCATGTCCTTCAAGCCCGGCCCGGGGATGGGCGGCCACTGCCTGCCCGTGGACCCGTTCTACCTGGCCTGGCGCGCGCGCGAGTTCGACATGCAGACTGAGTTCATAGAGCTCGCCGGTGAGGTGAACCAGCGCATGCCGTACTTCTGCGTGGAGCGGATCGCACGCGCGCTGAACGATCACTCGAAGTCGGTCCGCGGGTCGCGGATCGGGATCTTCGGCGTGTCCTACAAGCCGGGCGTGGGGGATCTGCGCGAGTCGCCGGCGCTGCGGATCATGCGCCTGCTGCGCGAGCAGGGTGCGGAGCTCGTCTACCACGACGACTTCGTGCCGGAGTTGAGCGAGCACGGACTGCGTTCCGAGTGGCCCGAGGATCTGGACTGCGCGGTGATCGTGACCGCCCATCCCGGGCTCGACCTCGAGCGCGTGGTTCGCGAGGCGCCGCTCGTGGTGGACTTCCGCGGAGTCACGCGCGGCATCGAGGCATCGAACCTCGTGCGGCTGTGACAAGCGTTGGGATCGTCGGCCTCGGCTACTGGGGCCCGAACCTCGCACGCAACTTCGACAGGCTCCCCGACGCCGAGCTCACCTGGCTCTGTGACGCCTCCGAGGAGGCGCTCGAGCGCTGGGGCGCGGCCTTCCCGTCGGCGCGCACCACCACCTCAGTCGACGACCTGCTCTCCGACGATTCCCTCGACGCAGTGGTTGTGGCCACCCCGGTGCCCACCCACGCGGAGCTCGCCACACGGGTGCTCGCGGCGGGGAAGCACTGCTTCGTCGAGAAGCCGATGGGCCGCTCGGCGGCCGAGGCAGAGGCGGTCGCCGAGGCAGCGCGCGCAAGCGACCGCATCCTGATGGTGGGTCACCTGCTCGAGTACCACCCGGGCGTCGAGAAGCTGAGCGATCTGGTGAGCTCCGGCGAGCTGGGCGACGTGCACTACATCTACTCGAACCGGTTGAACCTCGGAAAGCACCGCCAGGACGAGAACGCGCTCTGGTCGCTCGGGGCACACGACGTGTCCGTGATTCTGCGGCTCGCGGGTGAGGAGCCGTTCGAGTGCAATGCCGTAGGCGAGAGCTACGTGAAGCCGGGGGTGGAGGACGTGGTCTTCGCGCTGATGCGGTTTCACTCCGGGCTCGTGGCGCACATGCACCTGTCGTGGCTCGACCCCCACAAGGAGCGTCGCTTCACCGTGGTCGGCTCGAAGCGGATGGCCACGTTCGACGACATGGAGCTGGAGCGCAAGCTGACCGTCTACGACAAGGGCTTCGACGAGGACTACTCGTCGTACGGCGAGTACATCGCCCGGTCCGGGGACATCTCCTCGCCGCGGATCTCGAACGAGGAGCCGCTCCGGATCGAGTGCGCCCATTTCATCGAGTGCATCCGGGACGGCAAGGAGCCGCGCTCCGGCGCCGAGTCCGGCCTGCGCGTGGTGCGCGTGCTGGAGCAGCTCCAGACCTCGCTCGCGGAGAGCTCGCACCTTGCCGGCCGCTGAGCTGACGCCATCGGCACGCGCTCCGGGGCTTTTGCTCGGGCAGGGCGTGGACCTGCCCGACAGCGTGGAGCTCGGGGGGAACGTGGTTGTGCACGCGGGGGTCCTCGTGGGCGAGGGCAGCCGGCTCCAGGACGGCTGCGTGATCGGCAAGCCGGTGGCGCTCGGGCCGAGTTCGAGCGCTGCGGCGCCGGACGCGGCTGCTTCCACGACCATCGGTCCGGGCACCACCGTGGGCGCTGGCGCGGTGGTGGTGGCGGGCGCGTCGATCGGCGAGCGCTGTGTGGTGGCCGACCAAACCCACGTGCGCGAGCGCACGACGATCGGCGACGAGTCGGTGGTTGGTCGGGGCGCGTCCGTAGAGAACGACGTGCGGATAGGCGCCCGCGTACGCATGCAGACGGGTGCGTACGTGACCGCATGGTCGGTCGTGGAGGACGACGTGTTCCTCGCCCCGGGTGTGGTGCTCACAAATGACCCCACGGCGGGCCGGCGCCCGCCGGACATGGAGCTGCGGGGGCCGACTCTGAGGCGCGCCTGCCGCATCGGTGCCGGGGCGGTGCTACTGCCGGGCGTCGAGATCGGCGAGGACGCGTTCGTGGCCGCGGGCGCGGTGGTCACACGCGACGTGCCGGCGGGCGCCCTCGTGATGGGCGTGCCGGCCCGCGTGGTGTCGTGAGGCGGCGGCGCCGGCCGCTCGCGCCCGGCCGCGGCACGCTGGCGCTTGGCGCGCTCGCAACCGGTGCGGTGGCCGCTGTGATCCTCATGGAGGTGAGGCGAGTGTGGAGGCGCGGCTCGGCGCCCGCCCTGCGCGATACCGACCACCCGCTCCTCGCCGCAGAGGAGGCCGTTGCGGAGGCCGCACGCGTCGCCCGGGCGGGTTACCGCGAGGGCTCGACGCGGGAGAACTCGATGTTCAATCTGCTCACCTCCTTTGCCGCCACGTTCATCCTGGTGCGCTCGATCACGTTCGCGCTCCGAAGCAATCCGTCGTTCGGCCCACTCCGCAACGTTCGGGTGGGGCGCAGGCATATCCACCACTTCGTGCCGGGAATCGTGATGGCGTTTGCCGCGGGCGCTGCCGGGATCGTCACCAGGAACGAGGAGATCGAGCCGTGGCTCGCGGTGCCGTTCGGGGTGGGCATGGGACTCACGCTGGACGAGTCCGCGCTGCTGCTCGAGCTCGAGGACGTGTACTGGAATCGCGAGGGGTTGATCAGCGTGCAGATCACGCTGGCGGTGATGGCGATGCTGGGGGCGCTTGCGATCGCCCTGCGCTTCCTCTGGCGCGGCGAGCAGGTCGTGCTGGAGCCGCCCACGCCGTGAATCCGTACGCGGTGCGTCCTGCGCTGATCCTGTTCGCGCTGCTGGTGGCCTTCGGCTCCATGTCATCGGACTGACATGGTTTGATTGCGCCATGGAGAGCCCCGAGTCACCTGATCAGCCGCCGGACCGAGCGGGCGGCACCGAACCGCCGCCGCCCCCCGGAGGGCCACAGGCGCCCGTGGCTCCGCCCCCGCCGCCCGGCCCCGAAGGCCCCCCTTCCTACGGCGGTCCGGTCCCCCCAGGCGGCTGGCAGCAGCCGATCCCGCAGCACCACGCGTGGAGTGGGCAGCCGCTGGCGAGCTGGGGCAGCCGCGCGGGCGCGATCCTGATCGATTGGCTGATCCTGCTCGTACCCGTTGTCATCCTCACGATCATCGTGGTGGGGATCGCTGCGGGCAGCGACACGGGCGCGATCGTCACGGGCGCCCTCGGATTGCTCGCCTATCTCATCGTGGCGCTCGCCTACGCCCCGGTCCTGATGGCTCGCGAGGGCCCGAACAACGGCCAGACCTGGGGCAAGCAAATGATCGGCATCCGCGTGGTCCGCGATACGGGCGAGCCCATGAACTTCGGCTGGTCCGCCCTGCGCGAGATCGCGGTCAAGGGACTGTTGGTGGGCATCGCCTCATCGATTCTTCCGCTCATCCCATGGCTCCTGAACTACCTCTGGCCGCTGTGGGACGACACGAATCGGGCTCTTCACGACATCGTCTGCTCCACCCACGTGGTCCGGGCGTAGGAGCGCGTCTGGCTGCGTCCTCGGTTGCCCGCGTGCGCTTGCACGCGTCGCGCCCTGCGTCCTTGCCAATCACGCTCCTGGCGCACCTGACCCGGGGGTCCAGTCGTCTGCTGGTTACGCCGCCGCTCGGCGCACGTGCGCCGCGGCTCCGGTCCAGATCATCTGCTCTCGACCCGGGCCCACACCCACCATCACGATCGGCACTCCCAGGAAGTCCGAGATGTATTCCAGGTAGGCCTGCGCGTTCGCGGGCAGCTCGTCGATCGAGCGGCATCCGCGGATGTCCTCGTGCCAGCCGGGGAGCTCGATGTAGTCGCCGTGCACCCTGTGGACGATCGACTGGTGGTAGGGAAAGTCGTCGAAGCGCGCGCCCTCGGGACCGAGGTAGCGCACGCCGACGTGGAGCGGGTCAATGCCGGTGAGCACGTCGAGTTTTGTGACCACCAGGCCGGTGAGCCCGTTCACGCGCTTCGCGTAGCGGAGCGCAACGAGGTCGAGCCAGCCGGTACGCCGCGCGCGGCCTGTGGTTGTGCCGAATTCGCCGCCGGCCTCGCGCAACTGCGCGCCGAGCGGGTCGTCGAGCTCGGTGGGAAACGGTCCGGCGCCCACGCGCGTGGTGTAGGCCTTGGCGATTCCCCAGACGTCGTCGAGCGAGCCGGGACCCACGCCCGCGCCCGGCCCCGCCGCGCCGGCGACCGTGTTCGACGAGGTCACGAACGGATAGGTGCCGTGGTCGATGTCGAGCAGAGCGCCCTGGGCACCCTCGAACACCACGAGGCCACCCTCGTCGAGGACTCGCCACGCGATCGGCGGTGTGTCCGCGATGAAGGGCTCGAGCCGGTGCCCGTGGGTCCGGTACTCCTCGGTCATCGTGTGAAGGTCGAGCTCAGGCAGCTTCGCGTACGGGCGCAGCATCAGTCGCTTGGGGTCCATCGCCGCGTAGATCTTCTTGCGCAGGATGTTCTCGTCGAGGAGGTCCTGCATGCGGATCCCGAGTCGAGCCGCCTTGTCCGCGTAGCAGGGGCCGATGCCGCGCCGGGTGGTGCCGATCTGGAGCTTCCCGAGCTTCGCCTCGCCCTCCTGGTCGAGCAGCTTGTGGTACGGCATGATCAGGTGCGCGTTGGCGGACACGCGCAGGCCGCTCAGGTCGATCCGGCGGCGGCGCAGCTCGTCGATCTCCGCGCTCAGCACCACCGGATCCACCACCACGCCGTTGCCGATCGCGCACAGCTTGCCGGGGTAGAGGATCCCCGACGGGATCAGGTGGAACTTGAACGTCTCGCCGTCGCGGACGATCGTGTGACCGGCGTTGTTGCCGCCCTGAAAGCGGATCACGAGGTCGGCCTGCTCGGCGAGCAGGTCAACGACCTTGCCCTTCCCCTCGTCGCCCCACTGGGCGCCGACAATTACCACTCCTGGCATGGCGAGAGCGAGTCTAGGCCGGTACGCCGCTAGACGGCGGCGTCCTGCGGGGGCATGGGCTCCGCGCCGCGGTCTCGATAGAGGTTCGCGAACTTCGGATACTTCGGCAGGAACGTCAACGCCACGTCGCCGATCGGCCCGTTCCGGTGCTTGGCCACGATCATGTCGGCCTCGCCGAGACGCTCGGATTCCTTGTTGTAGTACTCGTCGCGGTAGATGAACATGACGACGTCCGCGTCCTGCTCGATTGAGTTGTGGACGATGATGTCCTCCGCTACGAAGTTGTGCAGACCCTCGACGGTGAGGTCGTAGACCTCCTCGACGCCGGCGGGCTCGACAGATACCACCCGGTCCCAGTAGACATCGCTGTCAGCCAGGCGAGTAAGTTCGTCGGACCCAGCGATCTCTGCTGCCCGAGCCGCTCGCTCGCGAGAAAGATTCGACTTGTAGAGCGTGGAGCCGCAGTATGCATTGCCGAGGCCGTGCTGAAGTTCGCGTGTCGTTACGCCAGCGCCTACGCGCGCGGGCTCGAGGACTGCGCGCCACGCGGCTGCCGGTATCACGTCCCTGTTCGGGTTCGCGCGGGTCTCTCCGAGCTTGATCGCGATGCGCAGGCCGGTCTCCACTCGGGACTCGCCGAGGCAGCCGATCAGCCCTAGAAATCGGGTGATATCCGGCGCGCCGGTGAGCTTGACGTGGTACTGGGGGCGACCCTGGGCGTTGCCGACGCGGCTCTGAATTGCATTAATGCCAAGGCGAAGCAGGAGCGATTGGACATCGGCGGCCAGCCCAGGGCTGCTGGTCGCGTAGTACACGATTGGCGCGGCACGCGTTCCGCGCGCCAGGTACACGCAGCCGTCAGTGGACCAGAGATGGCGTAAGAACGTCGCGATTGCGGCGGGTGGCTGCTCGAACACGCGCTGCGGGACACGCTTCTCATAGGAACGCAGGCCGAAGGCCCCGAGTTCGTCCAGCCACGCCGAGATGGGATTGCGGCGGCCGTGCGTGAGGCGCCGGGCGGATGCGAGATATACCTGGTACCAGCGGCGCTCCTGCCGGATCCGCGGGCGGATCCGGGTCCCGAACACCTTGGTTGCCAGAGCGGCGACACGCGACGCCAACATCGGCTCACGCGTCGTGTACTGGATGGCGTGCCGTGGGAGCGTGCAGCCGTCTCCAATGAGGTGGCCCAAAAGAGCCAACTCGTTCCGCGACATTGTCGCCTCGGACGGCCCCGGGAGCGTACGTGGCAGGGCGAGGTGATCGCCGATCTCGATCTCGTCAAGGCGCTTCCACCCGTCGAAGGCGAGGAACTTGTGGTTCCCGGTAGCACGGATGGTGCGGCCGAGCTGGGTCGTGAGCCGGTATACCGGCTTGCGCCCCGTCGAGAAGGCCCGCGTGACCTTACGGCGCTCGAGTTTCCAGGTCTCACGGTTGACTGCAACCACCTCAAAGCCAGACGTTCCGACGAGCTCCACGATCGGTCGGTATTCGCCCGTCTCCGGCATGTAGATGCGCGACTCCCCAGTCAGGCAGCCCGATTCGCGAAGGTCCGACAGCATCGGCACCGGTGGGTTGCGGGACTCGACCGCGCGGGAGAGCTGTGACACGGCGATCACCGGCACCTCCAGCTCGCGCGCCAGGATCTTGAGTCCACGGCTGATCTGGCCGATCTGCTCGACGCGACTGCTCTCGGCACGGCCCTCGGGGCGCATCAGCTGGAGGTAGTCCACGACGACCAGGCCCAGGCCGTGGCGCGCGGCCAGCCGACGCGACTTCGCGCGCAGCTCGAGCACGCTCATGTCGCTCGAGTCGTCCACGAAGATGGGAGCGCGGGCGAGCTTCTCGACCGCCTTCAGCACCTTCGGCCACTTCTCGGCGCGGACGCGGCCCTTGCGCAGGTCGTCGCTCGACACGCGCGCCTGCGAGGCCAGGAAGCGGTGCGCCAGCTCGGTCTCCGACATCTCGAGCGAGAACAGCGCCACGGGCACTCCCGCCTCGACGGCGGCGTATTCCGCGATGTTCGTGGCGGCCGCGCTCTTTCCCATCGACGGCCGGGCCGCCAGCACGATCAGGTTGCCGGGCTGGAAGCCGCCCGTGAGCGCGTCGAGGTCCGCGAAGCCCGACGGCGTCCCGGTGAGGCCGACGTCGGTTTTGGAGAGCTCCTCGAGCTTGTCAATCTCGTCGTGCAGGATCGCCTCGAGCGACCGCATCTCCGAGGTGCCGCCGTCGTGGCCGATCTTGAACAGCACGGCCTCGGCGCGCTCGATCAGCTCGCGTGCCTCGCCGCGGTGCGCGGCCACGTCGTCCTGGATCTCGCGAGTGGCCGAAAGAATGCTTCGCAGGAGCGAGTGCTCCTTGACGATGCGGGCGTAGTCGAGCACCGCGCCCACGGCCGGCACAACGGTCGGCAGCGCGTGCAGATATCCCTCGCCGCCCGCCTTCTCGAGGTCGCCCGAGCGGCGCAGGTCCTCGGAGACCGTGAGGGCGTCGACCGCCTCCGGCGACGCCTTCTCCTTCAGGCGGATCATCGCCTGGAAGATCACCTGGTGGCGCGGGCGGTAGAAGTCGGGCGCGCGCAGGCCCACCTCGAGCAGAACGCCGTCGAGCGCCTGCTCGGTGAGCAGGATCGCTCCGAGGACGGAGGCCTCAGCCTCCTCGTTGTGAGGCGGGACGCCGGCCGCTGCCTCCGGCGGGGCGGCTACAGCCACGTGGCCGGGCCTCTAGGCGGAGCATGACTCGTCAGGGCGCGAGCGGCCCGGCTGCCAAGGAAGCAGGGGTGAACGCGTGCTGAGCACGCGGAACCCCGATGACGCGGGCAGACGATGCCGCGCAGCGTCACTGGAGAGTTATGCGATTGGGGTGACGATCGTCTTGATGTCGGCCGTCACACCGTCGGAGACCTCGACGGAGACCATGTGCGTGCCCGTTGTCCTGATCGGCTCCTCCAGCTGGACGCGGCGCTTGTCGAGCCGCACCCCGCGCGCCTGGCGGATCGCGTCGACGATCTCCTGCGAGGTGACCGAGCCGAACAACCGCCCGTCGTCACCCGCCTGATGCGAGATCGTCAGCACGGTCTTGCGCAGCAGCGCCGCCGTCTCCTCAGCCTTGGCCGCCGCGTCAGCGACAGCCCTCTCTGCGGCGTCACGGCGCCGCTGGGAGTCCGCAATGGCAGCCGGTGTGGCCGGCTGCGCCAGCTTGCGGGGCACGAGGAAATTACGCAGGTAGCCAGGTGAGACGTCGATCACGTCGCCGCTCTCACCGAGCTTGTCCACGTCCTTCAAGAGGATTGCCTGAGCCATGGTCCGTCGCTTACCTGTCTGCGACGTACGGCAGGAGCCCAATCTCACGCGCGCGCTTGACCGCGGTTGCGAGCTGGGACTGGTGACGGCGGCATGCGCCCGTCACGCGTGAGGAGCGAATCTTTCCCTTGTCACTGATCGCCCGGCGCAGCGCGGAGAGGTCCTTGTAATCGACGATGTCGATCTTCTCCCGGCAGAACGGGCATGGCTTGAAGCGCCCGCTTCCGGGGCCGGCCTTGCCTCGGGGGCCGCGCTTGCGGTCCCTCGTTGGTGTTCCACCACGCTGCTTCGCCACTTGTACTCCTGCGTACTCGCTACTCCGGGGTCAGAAGGGAATGTCGTCGTCCGATCCCCCGGCAGCCACCGGCGCCTGGGCGAAGTCCGCTGTGTCCGCGGGAACATCGCTCTGCGGCGTGAAGCGACCGCCGTTCTCGCCACCCTCACGGGAGCCGAGGAACTGGACGGAGTCGGCAATGATATCTATCGACTGCCGGTTCTTGCCGGTTTCCTTGTCCTGCCACTCGCGCCACTCGAGCCGCCCATCGATCGCGACCGGGCGTCCCTTCGAGAGGTACTGGGCGCAGTTCTCGCCCTGAGCGCCCCAAACGGTGACGTCGAAATAGTTGGGCTTGTCGACCCACTCGCCGCTTGACTGGTCCTTGCGGCGCGTATTGCTCGCGATCCGCAGGCTGCAGACAGCCATGCCACTCGGAAGGTTCCGGAGCTCGGGATCGCGGGTCAGGTTCCCCGTGAGCACGACCCTGTTGATGTTGGTACTTGCCATGAGGCTGAACTTCCTCCTACGCCGTGTGCGGTCGATCGAGAGTACATACGCGTTCGGAGGCGTCGGGCGCGGATTCCCAGGAAGTTCCCCAAAAGTGCGGGTTCTTTGACCAAGGCGTTACGCGAACGCGTTCCTGGTTGGCATTCAGGGCGGGCGCCAACGTGCGCGAGCCGGCCTGAGGGCTGCTGCTAGGCGTCTTCGGCGGGCGGCGCGTCGGCCGGCGCGTCGGCGGGCGGCGGCTCTTCGACCGGCGACTCGGACGGAGGTGCCTCACCGGGCGGTGCCTCGGTGGGCGGTGCCTCAACCGGCGGCGCCTCGGCCACAGCGACCGAAGCCGCGTCCGCCGGGGGAGCGTCGGCCATGGCCTCGTCGACCGCGGGCGCGTCTGCGGCCGCGCGGGCGGCCACCTTGGTGTCCTGCGGCTCGCGGTCGTCGCGGCGGCGGGGGGCCTGCTGATCCGGCGGCGGCGGGGTCGGCTGGCCCGGCTTCACCTTGATGATGCGGAAGCGCAGGACCGCGTCCGTGATCCGGAGGCGCTGGTTCAGCCGCTCGAGGAGGGCGTTGTCCCCGTTGAACTGGTAGAGCCGGTACTCCGCCTCGGGCCTGTGGTCGATCTCATACGCCATCCGCCGATGGCCCCAGTCGTAACTGGAGACGAGCTCGCCGCCGGAATTGATCATCGACTCGGCCTCGGAGATCGCGGCGGTGCGCCGCTCCTCGGGAGCGGTCGGGTCGAGCAACAGCATGAGGTCGTAGAAGCCGGACACGCGACCGGTCACCTTAGCGAAGCCGGGGCGAACCGCAGCGGCGGAGGGCCTTCACCGGCATGGGCAGGCGAAGGGTGCGGTGGGGGAACGTGGGCGGATTGGTCGCGCTGGCGGCCGCGGCGGCGCTGATCGCGACGCACGGGCGGGAGGTGGCGCCGCCGCCGTCTCGGCCACAGCCGCCTGCGCCGGAGGCGCAACAGCTCCCGCGCCTGCGTGACATCCCGCGCCTGGTTCTGCCCCGGCCGCGTAAACGGCGGGCATTGAAAGAGGGTCCTATCGCGATTCACCGCGTAATACGCGGAAAAGCGCGAGAGCACCCCCGCAGGGCCGAACCCGCATCCCCTTCACCGCAATCGGGCGAGGCTGGTCAGTCGGCCGCGCCGGAACCGAGCGCCCCGGCGCCCGAGCCGGGCGCGCCAGTAGCGGCGCCCGCCCCAGCCACAGCCGAATTCACGCCGGACCCGGGGCCCTAGCGTGGCGCTTGCGCTCGATGTCGGCGAGCTGGTCGTCGACCCAGTCGCCTGGGTTGCGGGCGGTCACGATCCGCTTCTGGCCCTGCGCCCGCCAGGAGCGTTCCTCGGCGGACATCGTCAGCGCGCGGTGGATGGCGTCGGCCTGCTCCTGGACGTCGAACGGGTTCACCGACAGCGCGAACTCCGCCAGCTCCTCGTGCGCGCCGGTGTTCTCGCTCAGCAGCGAAACCCCGTTGCGCTCGTTCACGAGCGGACCCTCCTTCGCGATCAGGTTCATCCCGTCGAACATCGCGTTCACCATCAGCAGGTCGTAGTGCTTGTAAGCCGCGATCGCCTCTTCGAGGTTCTCGCGCAGCCGCAGCTCGATCGGCATCCAGTCGGTCGTGCCGTGCCGGTGGTTCACCACGGCCACCAGCGCCTCGATCCGCTCCAGGTACTCGGCGTACTCGGGCACGTCCTGGCGCGACGGGATCAGGTGCGCGATGAACGTGACCTGCTCCTGAAACTCGGGGTGCTGCTCCAGGAACAGGTCGAACGCCGTGAACCCGCGCAGCACGTTCTTCGACAGGTCCGCCCGGTCCACGCGCAGGATCAGGTGCTCGCGCCGGCGCCGCAGGATCTCGCGCTCGTACTCGTGAACGGCCGGGCGTTGTGCGGTCTTCTGGAAGGTCTCGGCGGAGATCGGGAGCGGGTAGGCGCGCACCCACACGTCGCGCCCGTCGAACTTCACGATGCCCGCCTCCTCGTCCACCTCCAGATCGAACAGGTCGCGGCAGCAGAGTAGGAAGTTGCGCTGGTAGGAGCGCGTATGGAAGGCGATGATGTCGTTCGAGAGGATGCCCTCGTAGATGTCCTCGCGCATGTCCGCGGGGAGCACCCGCCACGCGTCGGGCTGGGTCCAGGGGATGTGCACGAAGTGGTGGAGGAACAGGTCCGGGCGCGCGCGCCGGATGAACTTCGGCGCGACGTAGAGGTGGTAGTCGTGGAGCATCACCACGGCCTCGTCCTCGCCCTCGATCTCGTCGAGGACCGCGCGCGCCAGGTCCGCGTTCACGACGCAGTAGCCCTGTTCGTAGGCCTCAACCTCGTGGCGGCGGACGTCCGGCGCGTTCGAGAGGTCCCACAGGTAGTGCTGGATGAACCACAGCATCGGGTTGGCCATGACGTTGTAGAAGCGGTCGTACGCCTCTGGGTCGCTCGCCACGAGCCGCACCCGGTATGTGTCGCCGTCCAACTCGACCGGGAACGAGCGGTCGCCGTGCTGCTCGGCCACCTGCACGTCCTCGTCGGTCATGGCCGACGCCACCCAGACCGCATCGCGATGGTGTACGAGCCCCTTGAGCGCGGTCACGAGCCCGCCCCCGCCGCGCTTCGCCTCGCCTCCCTCGAACGTGGCCGGGCCGCGGTTCGAGACGAGGACGAGGGGGGTCTCGGGCTTCACCGGTGGTCCCGAAAAAGCCTCAGCCAGTCGCGCAGCAGGCGCGGTGTTAGGAAGTGTTTGCGGACGTGCTCCTTGCCCGCCCGCCCCAGCCGCTTGCCGAGGTCGGGCTCGCGCAGGATCTGCAGCGAGCGCTTGGCGCACTCCTCGGGCGAGGACACGAGGTAGCCCGTCTCGCCGTCCTCCACCTGAAGCGGAATCCCGCCCACGTCACCGCCGATGAACGGCCGACCCTTCCAGAGGGCCTCCGACACGGTCAGGCCGAAGCCCTCGCGTGTGGACTTCTGGATCACGACGTCGGCCTGCGACTGGAACGCGTTCACCTCGATGGCGCCGACCTGGTTCAGGTTGTTGAGGATATGGATGTCCGGGTCGCCGTCCGCGTAGGCCATCGTGGAGTTGAAGAACTCCCAGCCCTCCGGATCGTCCGTGGCCATCGAGCCCACCAGCGCGAGCTGCACCTCAGGGATCTCCTTCGTGACCTCGCGGTACGCGTCGATCACGCCCATCGGATCCTTCCAGGGGTCGAAGCGCGAGACCTGGCACATCAGCGGCCGGTCCACGTCGATGCCGAACTGGTCGCAGACGAAGGCGGCATCCTCAGGGGAGAGCGCCATGTTCTTCGGCGACAGCGGGTCGATCGCGGGCGGGCAGATCACGACGCCGCTGCCGGAGCCGCCGTTCAGCGCGGCCGGGACGTACTGCGGGAGGTGCCAGACCGACGCGTCGTAGTCGCGCACATACGGCACCAGGTGGTCGATGGCGTCCGGATTCGGCGTCGAGAGGTCGATGTGGCAGCGCCAAACCCACGTCTTCGACTTCTCCGGCACGTGCCCGCGTATCGCCGCCGGCTGCGGGTCGTGGACGATGATCACGTCCCAGCCGCCCTCGATCTCCTTCGCGTTCATCTGGTTGTAGCGCTCGTAGATCGCCCACTCCTCGTCGGTGAGCGAGTCGGGGTTGCCCTGGAGCGCGTTGTGGAGGCGCTTGGTGGCGTTGTAGAACTCCTCGCGCCCCAGCATCACCTGCCAGTCGGTCTCGATCCCGACGTCGTTCATCAGCGGGATCAGCGTGTAGAGGATCTCGGAGACCCCGCCGCCGAACGCGGTGGCGGACAGGTGGAGCACGCGAAGGCCCTCGAGGCCCTTCGCGAGCTCGCGAATCTCCTCGACGAGGGGTCTTCCGACCAGGTGGGTGTAGTCGGCGAGGCTCTTGTGGCCTACCGAAACCGGCGTCAGCACGCGCGGCAGACTATCCAGTCTCGCTGAGGTACTTCACAAGACGCGTTCGGCCGTCCCCGAACTCGGCCTTGTCGACGGTCGCCTCGATGATCGCGCGGCTCAGCTCCTGCTCGGAGGCTGCCACCGGACCGGCCGTCCCGTCGAGATCCATCATCAGGGCTTCGTCGCCCAGGTGGAACGAGAAGTTGAGCCGGCTCTCGTCCTCCAGGCCCCTGGCTTCGTCGACGTAATCGTTGGCCGCCTCGGTGATCGCGAGCTTGAGATCTGCGACCTCCTCCGGGGACAGCGGCGTGAGGCGGCACACGGCAGAAAGCGCCAGCCGGGCGAGGACGAGGTAATCCGGCCTCGCTGGGATGGTCAGCGAGACATCTCGGCTGTCACTCACCTGGGGGACCTCCGCCACGTTCGGCAGGTTACCCGGAAACGCGCAAAACCCGGCACTAGGGGCCGGAGCCGGCCGGACGGCGGCCGAGCTCGACGCTGATGGTGCGCCGGTTGCCGTCGCGCAGGACCGTCAGCTCGACCTTCTCGCCCGCCCCGTGGCCGCTGATCTCGTCCGCGAGATCGTGCTCCCGCGTGAGCTCCTTGCCGTCCACGGCCACGATCAGGTCGCCTCCCACGGCGATGCTGTCCTGGCCCTGGAAGGTGATGTCCTCGTTACCCGCCTGGAGATCCGAGTCCTCGGCCGGGCTGCCGTCCACGATGCTCTGCACCAGCGCTCCCGTGTCCACGTTCACGTCGATGCGGTCGGCCAGCTGCGGCCAGATCGTGAGCGTCTCCACGCCCAGGTAGCCGTAGTCCACGCGCCCCTTGGCCCGTAGCTCGCGCAGCGAGCGACGCACAGCGTCCACCGGGATGGCGAAGCCCACGCCCTCGCCTCCGCCCGACTGCGACTTGATCTGAGCGTTGATGCCGATCACCCGGCCCTGCGCGTCGAGCAGCGGCCCACCGGAGTTGCCGGGGTTGATCGCGGCGTCTGTCTGGATGGCGTCGCCGATCTCGAACTTCGTGAGCGACTGGATCGTGCGGTCGAGCGCGGAGATCACGCCGATCGAGAGGGACTGGCGCTCCCCGAACGGACTGCCGATGGCGGCCACCGGCTCCCCGACCGAGATGGTGTGCGACTCGCCGAGGTGGAGCGGCGTGAGCGACAGGTCGTCGGGATCGACCTTGAGGAGCGCCACGTCGGCGTTCGGGTCGTGGCCCACGATCTCGGCCGGCACGCGGTTGCCGTCGAGGAACTCGATGTACACCTGGTCGGCCTGCTCGGTTCCGTCGGTCCCGTCGGTGGTGACCACGTGCGCGTTGGTCGCGATGTAGCCGTCGCCGTCGAGCACGAACCCCGAGCCCTGGCCGCCCTCGCCGCCGTCCTCGAGCAAGCTCGAGCCGCCGTTGAAGAGGGACAGGATCGTGACGACGCCGGGCGAGAGCCGGTCGTATATCTGGGCCGGGTCGAAGCCGCCCTCGCGGCCGAGGCCCTCGACCACCTGCACCCGTGTGGTCGTCACCTCGCTCCTGCCGGCGGCCGTGTTCGCGTCGTCGTCGCCGGAATCGCAGCCCGCCGCGAGCAGCAGCACCGCGGCGGCGAGTGCCGCCCCAAGCGCTGTCCTCACGGGGTCGAACCGTCCGGGGTCGAACTGTCCGGGGTTGAACCGTCCGAGGGCAGTTCGAGCGTGAACGCCGTGCCTCCGTCGGTGCGGAGCAGCAGCCGCCCGTCCATGTGCGCGGCCAGCTCGCGTGCGATGGCGAGCCCGAGGCCGGCACCACGGGCGGCGTCGCCGGTGTAGAAGCGTTCGAACACCTTGGAGCGCGCTCCGGCCGGGAGGCCGGGGCCCGAGTCGGCCACCGTGAGCTCGGCGGCGCCGTTGTAGCGGTGTGCGCTCACGGTCACATTCGTGCCCTCGGGCGTGTGGCGGAGGGCATTGTCGAGCAGGATACGCATGATCTGGGCCACCTTCTCCCGGTCGCAGGAGGCGTTCGGGCCCTCGTCCGGCACCTCCAGAAGCAGCTCGGTTCGGTGCTCCTCGAGCTGTGGGTGAAACTCGCCCGCCACCGAGCGCGTGAGCTCCGCGAGGTCCACCGGCTCGGTGTGAAGCTCCACCGACCCGGAGTCGAGTCGCGACAGGTCGAGTAGGTCGACCGACAGCTTCTGTAGGCGCGCCACCTGCTCGCTCATCGTCTCCAGGAACTCATGCCGGGTCTCCTCGTCGAGATCCTCGTCCTGGAGCAGCTCCACGAAGCCGCCCAGCGAGAAGATCGGCGTGCGCAGCTCGTGGGAGGCGGTCGCGATGAACTCCTTGCGCGCCACGTCCACCCGCCGCAGCTGCTGCTGCATCTGGTTGAAGGTGTCGGTGAGTTGCCCCAGCTCGTCCTTCGAGGTAACCGGAAGTGGCTCCATGAAGCGCCCGCGCGCCACGTGACGGGCCGCGCGCTCCAGCCGTCCGACGCGGCGCGCCAAGCGCGCCGCCACGAGGTATCCGCCGAAGAGTGCGATCAGGAGCGCGCCGCTGGCGGCGAGCAACACGCGGTCGCGAACGAACGCCACGGTCTCGCGCACGTCTTCGAAGTCGCGCGAGTAGACCGCCACGCGCGGTAGCTTCCCGGCCGCGCGCAGCGGCTGGGCCACCATCACGACCTCCTCGCCGCGGAACGTGTCATACGCGCTCAGCGTCCGGTGCCGGGTGAGCGCCTCCTCGGCCAGCTCATCGTTGAACGGGACCGTCGCCGCGCGAGAGTCGTCCACTGGGTAGAAGCCGAAGTCCCGGGACGGACTCCAGTCGCGCTGCCAGTCGCGCACGGTCACCTGCGCGTCGGTGGCCCCCTCCGCGGCGCGTACGCGCCCTGCGAAGTCCTTCCGGGACGGCTCCCGGCCGCCGAACAGCGGAAGTTCGAGCGCGGGCTTGGCGGCCCTGGCCTCGTCCTGCAGGTTCGTGAGTCGCCTCTCCTTCAGGTTCTGCTCGAGCTCGGGGACCACGACGAACCAGATCACTGAGAACGCCGCGGCGGTGATCACGAAGAAGAGGAACGCGATCTTCTGGCGCAGCGAGCGCAGCCGGCTCATGAGTCCCTGAAGCGGTAGCCCACCCCGCGCACTGTGAGGATCAGCTCGGGCGTCTTCGACTCCACCTCGAGCTTCTCGCGGAGGTGGCGGATGTGGACGTCGATCGTGCGCGGGTCGCGGTAGGCGGCGTCGCCCCACACGCGCTCGAGCAGCATCGTGCGGCTGAACACACGGCCGGGCGCCCGCGCGAGCGCCGCGAGGATCTCGAACTCAACGTAGGTCAGTCGCACGGCCTCGCCGCGCACCACCACGGAGCGCTTCTCGAAGTCGATGGACAGCTCGCCCGCCTCGATCGGCTCCTCGAACTGCGCCTCGGGCTGCGCGAGCGCGGCGCGCCGCAGAACCGCCTTGACGCGGCTGCGGAACTCCCGCACCGAGAAGGGCTTGGTGATGTAGTCGTCGGCGCCCAGCTCCAGCCCGAGGACCTTGTCGGTCTCCTCGGTCTTCGCGGTGAGCATGATGATCGGCACCGTGCTGCGGGAGCGGATCGCCCGGCAGACGTCGAAGCCGTCCATCCGCGGCAGCATCACGTCGAGCACCACGAGGTCGAAGTTGTTGTCGCGCAGGCGCTCGAGCGCCTCACGCCCGTCGAGAGCCGGAATGACGTCGTAGCCCTCCTTGCGCAGGGGATACGCCAGCAGCTTCTGGACCGAAAGCTCGTCGTCGACGAGCAGGATGCGAGGGGCAGTGGTGCTCAACCTTGAGAATTCTAGGAGGCGGCGTGCGGAACAATGCCCCGCGCTTGCCCAACTGCGTAGGTTGCGTCTAAGTGATCGAGCCGCGTGTATACCGAGCGGCGTTCGTTCCGGCCCTGCTGGCGATCGTTCTGGCCATGTTCTCGTTCGAGAGCAGACCGAGGGCATTGCCGCAGGGGCTGGCCGCGGATGTGCTCTTCGACGGCGCCCAGGCGGCCGACCTCGCGACCCGCATCGCGACCGACTCTCCGGACCGCCGGGCGGGTACGCGCGGGGATCTCGCGACCGCCGAGCTGGTGGCCGACGCCTTCGCAGCGCGCGGGTTCAGGGGCGGGCAGGGGGAGCAGCCTCTCCTCCAGCGCTTTACGTACGCGGGGCACGACCTCATGAACGTGGTCGGGCTGCGCGCCGGGAGTTCGCGCCGCGCGATCGTGATCGTGGCCGCGCGCGACGCGGGCAGCATCCCCGATGCGCCGGGCAGCGCGGCCGACACCGCCGCGCTGATGCAGCTTGCGCGCGTCTACCAGGGACGGCCTTCGCAGAAGACGCTGGTCTTGGCCTCGGTGGATGGATCGGATCTCGGCGAGGTGGGGACCAGGGAGCTGATCTCGGACCTTCCGCCGCCGGAGTCCGTGGACGCCGTGCTCGTGATGTCAGACCTCGGCGCCCGTTCGAGCAACGGCCCGCTGCTCCAGGCATGGTCGAACGACTCGCGCCGCGCCGGCATCGGGCTGCAGCGGACGGTGGCCAACTCGATCCGCGAGGAGGTGGGCCGCTCGGCCGGCGGCAGCGGCGCATTCGGTCAGTTCGCCCGGCTGTCGTTCCCGATCGGCATCGGGGCGCAGGGCGTGCTCCTCGAGAAGGGCTACGACGCCGTTCGTATCTCAGGCAGCGGCGAGCTTCCGCCGGACGGCGACGGCCCCGTCGAGGCGATCGACGAGGACCGCCTCGGCATGCTCGGGCGGGCGACGCTGCGGACGCTCGGCGCGGTGGACCAGGGCCCGCGCCCGGAGCACGGCCCCGAGAGCTATGTCCTGGCGGTGAGCCAGGTGCTTCCCGGGTGGGTCATCTCGCTGCTGGCCGGGACGCTGCTGCTCCCCGTGCTGGTGGCGTCCGTGGACGCCTTCGCACGCGCGCGGCGGCGGCAGGTGGACGTGCTGCGCTGGCTGCGATGGGTGGCCGCCTGGGTGGCGCCGTTTCTCGCGGCGCTCGCGCTCGCCCAGTTCCTCGCGCTCGTGGGGGCCACGCCCACGCCGCCTCCGGCACCCGTTCCGCCGAGCGTGCTCCCGCTGGACGCTGCCGCGCTGGCGGTGCTGGCGGGTGTGGCCGCGTGCATGGTGCTTGCGCTCTTCCTTGCCCGCTGGCTCGCGGTGAGGCCTGACGCGGGCCTCCGCGAGCCGGTCGAGCCCGGGGCCGGCGTGGCGCTGGCCCTCGCGATCGCCACCGGCTCCCTACTGCTCTGGCTCGTGAACCCATTCGCAGCGCTGCTCGCGGTTCCTGCGGCCCACCTCTGGATGCTCACGGTGGTCACGCGTCCGGCGCCGCCGCGCCGGCTGCGGGCGGTCCTGATCGGAGTGGGGGTCGCGCCCGCCGTCCTGGTGGCCGTCTACTACATGTTCGCGCTGAACTTGGACCCGCTGCACGGTGCCTGGTATCTGCTCATGCTGGTCACGGGGCACAGCGTCGGGATCGTGCTCGCCGTGATCGGCTGCCTGATGCTGGCGGCTGCTTGTGGAACGGCCGAGATCGCATGGCGCCTGCCGGACGAGGACGAGGACGACCAAGGGCCACAGGGCCCCACCGTCTACGGCCCCGGCTCCTACGCCGGACCGGGCTCGCTCGGCGGTACTCAGTCTGCGCTCAGACGCTGACTGGCCGTATGTCCGGTTTTCGCGATCCGCGCGGCGCGAGAAGTGCCCGGCGTGCCGATACAAGAGTTGGATAGGGAGGTACGGAGATGGTTGGCAGGGGAAGGGACGAGGCGTTCAGGCGCACCGTCCAGAAAAGCGGGTACGTGGTCGATCCGCGCGCAGTCGCCGAGGCGATCCTCCGCTCAGGAGTGCTCGTAGCCGCTCAACCCCGAGACCGGGCCGTCCGGGCCCAGCAGGACAAGACCGCTACCGGCTGACACCTCGCCGATCCAGGTGAGCGGCGCGGCGGCCTCGGCCGCCTCACGGCGCTCTTCCGGAACGGTCACGAGCAGCTCGTAGTCGTCACCTCCGGTCACGGCCTCCTCGGGGCTCACGCCCGGGGCCCGCGGCACGTCGTCCAACCGGACCACGATCGCAACGCCGCTTCGCTCCGCCACATGTCGAGCGTCGGTGGCTAGCCCGTCGCTCAGGTCGATCATGGCGCTGGCTCCTGCACGCGCCAGCGCGGCCCCGCTCTCCAGCCGCGGCTGCGGCCGCAGGTGCCGCGCCACCAGATCCTCCGGCACTCTGCCGCCGGCGGCCAGCACCCGCCGGCCCGCCTCCGAGCCGCCGAGGTCACCGGTCACGCCCACGAGGTCGCCGGGGCTAGCGCCGTCGCGGCCCACCAGGTCGTCCTCCCGATCTGCCCAGCCCACCACCGCCACGGTCAGCACCAGCACGGGGCCGCGCACCACGTCGCCGCCCGCGATCGTCGCACCGCAGGCAGCGGCGAGCTCCTCCATCCCCTCCACCAGCTCCAGCGCGTCGACGAAGCCATCCGGCAGCACCACCGACACGTACGCCTCGCCCACCTCGGCGCCCATGGCGGCCAGGTCCGAGAGCGCGGTGGCGAGCGCCTTCCAGCCGATGTCGCGCGCGCTGTGCGTGCCGCGCTCGAAGTGCACCCCGTCGACGAGCGTGTCGATGGAGGTCACGGCGAAGGGGCGCGCTCTCGTGACCGCCGCGTCGTCGCCGGTCCAGCGCACGAGCCTTCCGCTGCGATCGCTGAGCGTGGCCTCGATAGCCGCGATCAGGTCGAGCTCGCCCACGAGCCCGGCTCAGCCGGGTGCGGCGGTGCCATCGCCGCCATTCCCGTTGCCGTTGCCGTTCCCATTTCCGTTCCCGTTGCCCGGAGCGGGTGCCTCGGGCGGGGTCTCTGCGGGTGGGGGTTGGGCGTCCGGATCGTCGAGCGGCGCGTCCTCGTAGAAGCGCGGGTCGGACTGGTCGTCGGGCGGGGGGGTGGTGGTCCCGGACGGGCCGTAGTACTCGCCAGTGTCAGCCGAGCCCGTGCTCGCGTACTTCCCGAAGAACGGGGAGAACTCGGCGGGCTCGGAGGGCACGGGGAAGTCGTCGCAGTTGTCGCCGTGCGCGGTCGACATGAAGTCGTGCCAGATCATCGCCGGCCAGGTGCCGCCGGCCACCGACCCGATGCGCGTGGCCTCCATCGACACCTGAGCGTCGGGATAGCCCACCCACACGGCGGTCGAGAGATGCGGCGTGTAGCCCACGAACCAGGCGTCGTTGAACGAGTCGGTGGTGCCGGTCTTGCCGGCCGTCGGGCAACCGATCTGGGCGGCGGTGCCGGTCCCTCCGAGCACGTTCGCCTCGAGAATCTGCGTGACCGCGTATGCCTGGCCGTCGGTGAGCACGCGCTTGCGCTCCGGCTTGCCGAGGTCCTCGGACTTGCCGTCCGGGAACACCACGCGCTTGATTGCCTTCGGCTTGTTGCGAACGCCGCCCGAGGCGAGCGTGGCGTACGCATTCGCCATCTCGAGCGGGGTCACTCCGCGCGTGAGCCCGCCCAGTCCCTCCGCCGCGTAGCAGTCGAGGTGACTGGTCACGCCGAGGAGGTGCGCCGTCTCGCAGACCTTCTTCGGGCCGACGTCGAGGATCAGCTGCGCGTAGACGGTGTTGTCCGAGGCGAGCGTGGCGCTCTTGATGGTCATGGTGCCGCCGTAGGTGCGGCCGTAGGTCACGACCTCCCAGTCGTAGACCCCCTGATCCGGGTCGTCGAGCTTCAGCGGCTTCGAGACGTACGTCGTGCGGTTCGGATCAATACCGGCGCGGATTGCGGCGGTGAGGACCATCGTCTTGAAAGAAGAGCCCGGCTGGCGGTGGCCCTGCGCCGCCAGGTTGAAGGTGCGGTCCTGGTACTTCGTGCTGGACGCCATCGCGCGGATGTAGCCGTTCGACGGGTCGATGGTCACGATCGCCGCCGAGGGATCGCTCGGGTCGTAAAGCTGGCCCGCGATCGCCTGGCGCGCCAAGTCCTGCACCTTGGGGTTGATCGTCGTGTGGATGCGCAGGCCGCCGCGGCGGACCACTCCGAAGCCGTAGCGCTCGATCAGCTGCTCCTGGACGAAGTCGAACATGTACGGCTCGCGGCGCGTGATGTAGCGGGTGCCGCGCTTCAGCCGCACCGGCTCCGCGATCGCCTCGGCCGCCTCCTCCTGCGTGATGAAGCGGTTCGACGCCATCTGCCTGATGACCTCGTTGCGCCGCTGGATCGCTGCCTGCTCGTTGCGGAACGGGTTGTACTGCGACGGCGCCTGTGGAAGGCCCGCGATCATCGCCGACTCGGCGAGGTCGAGGTTCTTCGCATGCTTGTCGAAGAACGTGACCGCGGCGGCCTCCACGCCGATCGCCGTGCGCCCGCCCACGGTGCCGTACGGGACCGAGTTGAGGTAGTTGTGGAGGATCCAGGTCTTCGAGTGCTCGTCCTCGAGCTCGGAGGCCAGCTTGGCCTCGCGGATCTTGCGGTTGAAGTCGCGCTTTGGATCCTTGATGTACAGCGCGCGGACGAGCTGCTGCGTGATCGTCGAACCACCCTGAACGGTCTTGCCGGACTCGAGGTTCTTGATGCCGGCGCGCACGATCGCGTTGAGGTCAACGCCGCCGTGCTTGTAGAAGCGCTCGTCCTCGATGGCCACGGTGGCGCGGCGCAGGTTCACCGGGATGTCGCGCCAGGGCACTACGCGTCGCAGCACGTCCGACTGGATGAAGCCGAGGCGCGAGCCGTCGACGGCGTAGACGGCGGAGAGCTGACCCTTGTCGGCCGGCTTGAGCTCGGAGAGGTCGGGCGCGGTCGCGGCGATCGCGAGGACGTAGCCGATTGCGGACAGCACGGCGATGATGCTCACCGTGGCGAGCACGGCGAGTCCGAGCAGCACCGAACTGCGCCCCGTGTGGCGCCTTCTCCTCTTCAACTTTCGCTGACGATGGGTCATCTCAGAGTTCGGCGGCGAACCACGTTCAGGCCTCGGTTGAGGATAGAGAGTGCTCTCGCAGGCGACGGAGCCAGCGAAGCCGCAGCTCGGCGGCGGTCCTGGCGCGTTCCGAGGGCCCCGAGGCCCAGGTCGTGGCGCTCAGCCGCACGCCGTCCTTGTCGACCTCGACCACAGACACCTCTACGCCTGAGTCCTCGTCCCGGATCAGTTCCATCGCCTTGTCGAGGTCGGCGTCGAGCGGCAGCCAGACCGAAACCTCAACCTGGACGCGCGGGTCGAGGATGGTGTGGTTCACGACCGAACTCTGCGCGAGGCGCTCGTTCGGCACGATCAGGCGGCGGCCGTCGTCGAGCCGGATGTACGTGTAGGTGAGCTTCATGTCCTCCACGACCCCGCTCTCTTCCTCGAACGTGACGAGATCGCCGATCCGGATCGGCTGCGTGACCGCGAGCAGGATCCCCGCCATGCCGTTGGCGAGCGGCTGGCGCGCGGCGAAGCCGAGCACGAGGCCGAGCAGCGCCGAGGAGGCGAGTATGCCCTTCGCGATGCCGGATACGCCGTCGATCTGCGACGCCGCGACGGCCAGTCCGATCACCAGGATCAACGCGTACACGAGCCGGCGGATCAGGCGCAGCCGGGTCTGCGTCGCGGGAGACAGCTGGCCCCTCGCCACGAACTCGCTCACCCGTTCGCCACGCTTCGAGATGATGCGATCGACGATCTGCGCGATCAGGAAGGCCACCGCGATCGACGCTCCCGCGATGATCCACTCCCTGGTCGTTGTGGCCGTGTAGAAATGGGCGTCCGGCATGGCGTATGAGGCTACCCCCGCGCGAACGCGCGCAATCGCGGCCGCGCGCGACTCCGAGGCGCTTCGCGCCGCTCTGCGCGTGGGCCTATCGACCCGCGCTGCGGTTCTCCTCGTGGCGATCTTCGCCGCCCTTTCCTTCGGTCCTGCGAGTGGCGGGCTGGCGCGCGAAAACGCAGCCAAGTTCGACGATCCCGCGCTCACGCACTCGCTGGCCGAGCCGCTGCTGGCGCCGCTCGCCCGCTGGGACTCCGTCTGGTACCTGCGGATCGCTGACTCGGGCTACGGAGGAACGGCATCGCTGCGCCCCGGGCAGAGCCCGCGGCTTGCGCCAAGCAGCGCGCCCCGCGCCGCGTTCTTCCCGCTCTACCCGCTGCTGGTGCGCGCCGTTGCGACTCCGTTCGGCGCGTCCGAGGGCGCGCTGCTCGTGGCGGCCTATGCCGTGTCGCTCGCCGCGTTCCTCGGCGCCCTGGTCCTTCTCTACCGCCTAACCGAGCTCGAGCTGGGGCGGCGGCTCGCGCGTCCCACGCTGCTCCTGCTCGCCGTGTTCCCCGCGGCCGTGTACTTCGGTGCGCCGTACTCGGAGAGCCTCTTCCTGTTGCTGGCCGTGGGCGCGTTCTATGCGGCCCGCAGTGGCAGCTGGGCCTGGGCCGGAGCATGCGCCGGGCTCGCGTCCGCCACTCGCAGCGCCGGCCTACTGCTCCTGATTCCGCTGGCGATGCTGTGGTGGAGCTCTCGCGAGCGGCGTCCACGCGACGCCGCATGGCTGCTGCTCGCGCCGCTCGGGATAGCGGCTTACGCGGCGTGGCTCGGCCTCGTCGAGGGCGATGCACTGCGCTTCCTCGACGTCCAGGAGGCGTGGTCGCGAGAGCTCAAGGTGCCGCTGAGCGGCGCCTGGGACGGCCTCGTGGCAGCGGTGGACGGCGTGCGTCAGCTGGCGTCGGGCTCGCGCACGCCCGTCTATTTCGAGGTGGCAGCCGGCGACCCGTTCCGGATCGCCGCCATCAACGTGATGCTGTTCGCCACGCTGATCTTCGCCGTCGTGGCGTGCGTGGGCGTGTGGCGCCGGCTCCCGCGGGCATACGGGGCGTGGGTTGGCGCGTCGCTGCTCCTGCCGCTCACGTTTCCCGTCACGCCCCAGCCCCTCATGTCCCTGCCCCGCTTCGTCGCCATCCTGTTCCCGCTCTTCATGTGGCTCGCGATCGTCTGCGACGAGCGCCGCAACACCGACCTCGTGGCCGCCGGCTTCGCGGTCGGCCTCGGGCTCTTCACGGCGCAGTACGCGAGCTGGCACTGGATCTCATGAGCCCCGCCGTGAGAGCGGTCCTGCTGGACGCGCTCGGCACCCTGGTCGAGCTCCAGCCTCCGGTCCCGCGTCTTCAGCGGCTGTTGCGGGAGGCCGGCTTCGACGTGAGCGAGGAGCGCGCGGCGGCTGGCTTCATGGCCGAGATCGCCTACTACCTCGACCACCACCTCGAGGGATCGGACCGCGAGCGCCTGGAGCGCCTGCGCGACCGCTGCGCGGAGGAGATGCGGCGGGCGCTCGAGCTGCCGGACCTCGATCACGCGACCGCTCGCCGCGCGATGCTAGCCGCGCTCGAGTTCCGGCCCTATCCGGACGTGCTGCCCGCGCTCGGCGAGCTCCGCGAGCGCGGGCTGACCGTGGTGATCGCGAGCAACTGGGACTGCTCGCTGCCGGAGTGGCTCGGCCCGGCGGGAATCATGGAGCTGGTGGACGGCGTGGTCACCTCAGCCGAGGTCGGTGCGCCGAAGCCGAACACGCGGGTCTTCGAGCGCGCGCTTGCGATCGCGGGCGTTGAGCCCCAGGAGGCGCTCCACGTGGGAGACAAGGTGGACAACGACGTGGAGGGAGCCCGCGCCGCCGGAGTACGTGGGGTTCTCCTGCAGCGCGAGGGCGACCCGCCGGCGGGCGTGGAGGCCATTTCCTCACTCCGGGAGCTCCCCGCCCTACTCTGATTGGCCGTGGAGCAAGCCTGGATCGATCCCACACCGCCCCCGCCGCGGGTGCCGGAGCTGCCCGAGGGGGCCGGTCCACGCTGGCCTCCCTGGTACGCCGCGGCCGGGTTCCTGGTGGCGCTGATCGCGACGCTGGTCGTGGTGGGCATCGTCGCGGTGATCACAGGCGCCAGCACGACGGACGAGGACCCGACGTTCACGGTGGTGGCCACGTTCCTCCAGGGCGTGATCTTCATCGGCACCGCCGTGCTGTTCGCGTCGTTTACGGGGAAACCGCGCGCGCGGGATTTCGGGCTGCGCCCGGCGCGCTTCTGGCCGACCGTCGGCTGGGCGGCTCTGGGCCTGTTCTCGTTCTATGCCCTGGTGGCGGTCTACACGGCGATCGTGCAGCCGGATGCCGAGCAGACCGTGGCCCAGGACCTCGGCGCGGACAGGGGCACCCTGGGGCAGATCGCGGCGGGCTTCATGGTGATCTGCGTCGCCCCGGTGGCCGAGGAGTTCTTCTTCCGAGGCTTCTTCTACCGGGCACTGCGGAGCCGCTACTCGATCCTCGTGGCGGCGCTGATCGACGGTCTGCTGTTCGGGGCGATCCACTGGGACTTCTCGAGCGCGGAGGCGCTCCTGATCGTGCCCCCGCTCGCGGCGCTCGGCTTCATGTTCTGCCTCGTCTATGAGCGCACCGGCTCGCTCTATCCCGTGATCGCGCTCCATGCGCTCAACAACGCGATCGCGTTCGCGGTCACGATCGAGGAGCCCGGGATCTCGCTGGTGCTGGGTCCGCTGATGTTGGCGGCCTGCACGCTTGTGCCGCGAGCGCAAAGACAGCGGCCGGCCATGGCATAGTGAGCGCCATATGAGTATCGGTCACCTCCTCCCGATCCCGCTCGTGATGCTGGCTCTGGCGCCGATGGCGCACGCGCAGACGCCCGCGCCGCCCGCGCCGCCGGCCCCGCCCGTCACGCCCCCGCCCGCGCCGGCAGCCGGAAAGGCGACGCTCTCGGTGAAGGGTGGTCTCGCGACCAAGAAGACGCGCTACTTCGCGCCGTCGCAGCAGGTCGTGGTCCGCGGCGTCGTGAAGCCGTACGTACGCGGCGAGGTGCTCACGCTGTACGCGATCCGCGGAAAGAAGGCCAGCAAGCAGGTGCGCCGCAGGGTCGGGAACCGTGGGCGCTACGAGTTCCGCTTCAAGGTCGGGAACGCCGGACCGGTGAGGCTCGTCGTGAAGCACCGGGCGAGCGGCGCGCAGAACGCCTTCCGGACCCGCGACGAGACCATTCAGGTGGTCAGCTGGAACGCGGGCCAGGGAACGCGCGGCACGAAGGTCACGCTGCTCCAGCGCGGACTGCTCAAGCTCGGTTTCGCCACCCCGGTGACCGGCTATTTCGACTCGCTCACCGCGAACGCGGTCAACGCCTTCCGCAAGACAAACGGGCTGGGGCGCGACGGTTACGCGATCGGGTCCGTCTACGCGATGGTGATGCGCGGCCAGGGCGCATACGCGCTGCGTTACCCGAAGTCGGGGACCCACGGCAAGCACGTCGAGTTCGACTGGTCGCGACAGGTGCTGGTCCTGGCGGACCACGGCAAGCCGTATCGCGTGTACCACGTGTCCTCGGGCAAGCCGTCCACGCCGACGGTCTTCGGCAGTTACCGCTTCTACAGCAAGACGCCGGGTACGAACTCGCACGGGATGGTCTACTCGTCGTACTTCATCGGCGGGTACGCGATCCATGGATACGCGGACGTTCCGAACTACGCCGCGAGCCACGGTTGCCTGCGTGTGCCGATCCCGAACGCGGTGTCGATCTACAACTGGATCGACCTAGGCGACCCGATCTACACGTACGAGTAGCGCGGCGGCCTGAACGCGAAGACCCCGCTCGGATCGAGCGGGGTCTCCACGGTTCCCCCTTGGCTCCGCCGACCCACTGGGCCGGCGGCCACTTTCCCCGAGCCCGCCCTACTGCACCGCGGCGGTAGCGGTCACGTCGGTCTGAGCCTGATCCACGCCGACATCCGCGGCGGGCGCGGCGACCTGCGCCTCGGTGGCGACCGGCTCCGGCGCGACCTCAGCCGGCGCGGCAACCTGCGCCTCGGTGGCGACCGGCTCCGGCGCGACCTCAGCCGGCGCGGCGACCTGGGTGTCGACCGCAACGGGCTCCGGCGCGACCGCGACCGGCTCGGCGGCAACCTCGGTCTCCACGGCGACCGGCTCCGGCGCGACCTCGGCGGGCGCTGCCACCTCGGTCTCCACGGCGACCGGCTCCGGCGCGACCTCGGCGGGCGCCGCGACCTCGGTCGTGACGGTTCCGGTCGGTGCGGCCTCGGCGGGCACCGGGGTCGCCTCGGTCGTCGTCGCCTCGGTCGTGGTGGCCTCCATGGCGGTGGCCTCCGTCGTCGTCGCGACCTCGCCCTCCGCGGTGGGCGCCACCTGCACGCTCTCGGCGGACGCCGGCTGCGTCGTGGCGGTGGCCGTCGTGGCCGTGGCGTCGTCCGGTGCTGCTCGTGCCGGCCACGGTGGCCCGCTTGCCCGGGATGGTGGAGCCGCCCGACAGGTACGTGCTCGGGTTCTGCGCCTGCCCGTTCACGCGGGTCTCGAAGTGCAGGTGCGGTCCGGTGCAGCTACCGGTGCAGCCCACATAGCCGATCACCTGGCCCTGCTGAACCTGCGCCCCGTTGGACACGCCGAAGCGCGACAGGTGCGCGTAACACGTCGAGAACTGGCTCGTGTGGGTGATGCACACGATGTTTCCGTAGCCGCTCTGCTGCCCGGCGGTGCTGACCGTCCCGCAGGCTGCGGCACGGACCGGCGTACCGGTGGGCGCGGCGATGTCCATGCCGTCGTGGTTGCGTCCGCCACGCGGGCCGTATGGAGAGCTGAGCGTGCCGTTGACGGGAGTGGAGATGGTTGCCGAGCTGCACGAGCCGCTGGCCGGAGCCTGCGTGGTCGGCACGGTGGTGTTGGGCTGGCTGGTGGGAGTGGTTGCGGAGGGCGGCGTGGCGTTCACCTGTCCGCCGACCGTCGTTCCCGCACCCGTGTCGCCCTGCACGGCGAGTTCGGTGCCCGCCTGCTGCAGCGTTTGCTCGACCTGCTGCGTCACCTGCGGCGAGACGTTCGACCCGCCCAGCGACGCGCCGCTGGCGCCGGCCTGCTCGAACAGCGAGGACCACGTGTTGGGTCCGACGATGCCGTCCACGTCGAGGCCGGCGGAGAGCTGGTACTTGCGAACCGCGGCATCCGTCTGCGGTCCGAAGATGCCGTCGGAAGCCACGCCAAGCTTGGTCTGCACGTGTGCGACCAGCTCGCCCTGGCTGCCAACACGCAGCGGCAGGCCGCCCTCACGGATCTCGATCGCCCTGTTGGCTGGTGATTCCGCGGCAACCGCCGCGCTCACGTCGCCTGAAACCTGGGCAGCCGCGATGGGAGCGCCGGGGCCGACGACGACAGCCGTGGCCAGCGCGGCCGATACGTGCTTCCTGCGGTTGTTCTCGCGCCGCGCCTTCGGCAGCAGCGCACGCCTGCGGCGTGACCGATCAAGCGAGCGGTCCCAGAGCTCAGGCGCAGCCAGATCCCTGTGGGCGTTCGTCATCCATGTCCCCTTCCTTTCAGGCCTACGGGGTTAGCTGACGGGCTTGCGCTGGAAGATGCGCTATGCGGAACTCGGGTCCGCGATTCGCCCCGGGGTGACACGGTTGCCACCCAATTGGTTCCCCCGTTCTGGCCGCCCGGGTGGACGTCCAGACTCGGCGCTTGACTTGCTATTTCAGGAAACAACTCCGGGCAGGAGAAGTTGCGTGCCGGGCACCCTAGCGAATGCGCACGACGGGGCTCAGCTGACGCTAGGCCGTGCGCCAGTCGCCGCCGGTCTCGCGCTCTTTCGGCAGCATGTTCGCGAGCGTGCCGAGGCCGAGGCCGTACAGGAGGAGCGCAATCATGGCCGGCACTCCGTGGGTCACCCAGCGATCTTCAGAGTCGACGATCCCGGTGAACGGGCCGAGGAGGACGTCGTTGGCGTCGTCGACAACCTCGCGGAAGGCGCCGTTCACTCGCTCGCGGTCGGCCTCCTGATCGGCGGTCGGCGCGATCGGCGCCGGGTCGACGAGCGCGCCCGTAACCTCCTTGTCCAGCTTGTTCTGCTGGTTCTGTGAGCCACGGTCGAGCTCGTCGGTCGCGAAGAACGCGAATCCGAGCAGAACGATGACCGAAGTAACGATGGCCACGAGGCGGACGAAGGAGCCCATCGCGCACTACTATCGGCCGCCGCCTCCAGACCCTGAATTGCAAGCGCAAATCTGCACAAATGACTGACACGGCCCGAGACAGATTGGTGGCCGAGCTGCGCGAGCACGCGCTTGTGATCGGGGAGGTCACGCTCACAAGTGGCAAGAAGGCGCAGTACTACGTGGACGCCAAGCGCGCGATCCTGCTGCCGGACGGCTTCGGCGCGCTCGCCGAGCTTGTGGCCGCGGAGGCGGAGCGCGTGGGCGCCACCGCCGTCGGGGGCATGACCATGGGGGCGGACCCCGTGGCGTGTGCGGCCCTGGCCGGCGGCGCCCCGGTGAAGGCGTTCTTCGTCCGAAAGGACCGCAAGGAGCACGGCCTCCAGCGCTGGATCGAGGGTCCTGAGCTCGAGCCCGGCGAGCGCTGCCTCGTGGTGGAGGACGTGGTGACCACCGGCGGGTCCACCGTCAAGGCGATCGAGCGGGTGCGCGAGGACGGACTCGAGGTGGCCGGCGTGGTGAGCGTGCTCGACCGGCTGGCCGGCGGCGCGGAGGCGATCTCGGCCGCGAGCGACGGCGCCCCGTACACGCCGCTCTCGACGATCGACGACGTATACCCCGAGCGCCCGGACCGCTAGGAGCCTTCGAGCCAGCCGTCGATCAGCCGCCGCGCGATCGAGTACGGCGGCGACAGCGCGAGCTGGCCCTCGCCGCGAGCGGCCCGCTCCACCTCTTCGCGCTCGAACCAGCGCACCTCGGCGAGCTCGCCGTCACCCGGCGCCGGGTCCGCTCCGTCCGTGGCGAGCGCACTGAAGCCGAGCATGAGGGAGCTGGGGAAGGGCCACGGTTGGGAGGCGAGGTACGACACGTCTCCCAGCACCACCCCCGACTCCTCGAACACCTCGCGGCGAACGGCCTCCTCCAGCGTCTCGCCGGGCTCCACGTAGCCGGCCAGGAGCGAGAAGCGCCCGTCCGGCCAGCGCGCCTGGCGCCCGAGCAGCAGCCGGTCCTCCGCGTCCGTCACGCGGACGATCACCACCGGGTCGGTGCGCGGGAAGTGATGCGCGTCGCAGGCGGGACAGTGGCGCTCGTGGCCGCCGTCACGCGGCTCGGTGGGCGTCCCGCAGTTGGCGCAGAAGCGGTGTCGGCGATGCCACGCGAGCAGCGAGCCCGCGTAACCGGCGAGCGCCGCCTCCTCTGCGGGCAGCTCGGTGGCGGCCTCGCGCAGGCCCGCGGGCCGGCCCTCTGACGGCTCCGCTTCGCTCACGTCCTCCGCGAACAGCGGCGTCTCGCCCGCGAGGCCGAGGAACAGCGCATCGCCCGTGGGCGCCGCGAGCAGGAGGTGCGAGCCGTCGATCCAGATCCCGCGCTCCGACATCAGGATCGCCCGCGCCTCCGGATTCGCACGCTGCTCGGCGAGCCACTCGGGCCGCTTGCGCTCGAGCGGGGCGCGATCGAGGACGACGCCGGCGAAGATCACTAGGGCGCGCGGTACTCGAAGGGCAGCTCAGCGGCCACCTCGGCGAGCGTCGGCGCGGTCGCGTCGCGCTCCGAGGGGATCAGCTCTTCCGTCGCCAGCGGCCACTCGATCCCCACCTCCGGGTCGTCGTACCTGAAGCCGCGCTCACGCTCGCCCGAGTAGTAGTTCGACTGCTTGTAGAAGACGTCGGCCACATCGCTGACGACGCAGAACCCATGGGCGAAGCCGATCGGGCAGTAGACGATGCGGCCGTTCTCGTCGCTCAGCTCGAAGGCCTCCCACTCGCCGAACGTAGGCGATCCCCGGCGCAGGTCCACGACCACGTCCACGATCGTCCCGCGCCCGCAGCGGACGAGCTTTGAAGTCCCCTCGCCGACCTGGAAGTGCATCCCGCGCACGATCCCGTGCTTCGAGCGCGAGTGGTTGTCCTGAACCATCTCCTCGTCGATCCCGAGCTCGGCGAACTCGTTCCGGCGGTAGGTCTCGACGAAGAACCCACGCTCGTCGCCGATCAGCCTCGGCTGGATGAGGCCGACGCCGTCGATCCGCGTCTCGAGTCGCTCGAAGGGCATCGCCGGACCCTACTTCCGCAGGAGCTCGGGCTAGTCCCCGAGCCATGAGCCGAACGTTGACAGACGCTCCTGGAGGGCTAGGCTCGGCCTTGCGAGGGGCGTATGCGTCGCAAGTCCAATCACCCCAGGACACTGGCCGTCGGGTTGATCGCGGGCTTGCGTTTCTGCTGGCAGTCGCACCGGCGGCGGCCCAGAGCGTCCGACTCGCCCCATTCGGCGGCCAGACATACACGTTGCCCTATTACGTGACCGGCGCCCCCGGGGACCCCAGTCGGGTGTTCGTGGTCGAGGGTCGGCGGAACGATTCGCCTGGTCAAGGATGGCGCGACTGAGTCGACGCCCTTCCTGACCATTCCGGAGGTGTACACGGGGTGCGACGCGTGTGGGCTTCTATCGATGGCGTTCGCGCCCGACTACACGGCGAGCGGCCTCTTCTACGTCTTCTACACGCGGGACTCGGCAGCCACAGGCGAGGAGTACTACCTGCGAATCGAGGAGTTCCGCCGCTCGGCCGCCAACCCTGATGTCGCCGACCCCGCGACCCGGCGGGTGGTGCTCGAGATTCCGCACCTCGAGACCGTTTTCCACAACGGAGGCCAGCTGCAGTTCGGCCCGGACCGCCTCCTCTACATCTCCGTCGGGGACGGCGGTCCCCAACGGGATCCGAACGGCCACGCCCAATCGACCGCGACGCGGCTGGGCAAGCTGCTGCGGATCAACCCGTCCGGGACGATGCCGGGCCAGTACTCGATTCCCCCGGACAACCCGTTCGCGGGCGACACGCCCGGCGCGGACGAGATCTACTCCTACGGGCTCCGCAACCCATATCGCTTCTCCTTCGATCGCCTCACGGGCGACTTGACGATCGGGGACGTCGGTCAAAGCCGCCGGGAGGAGATCAACTTCGTGTTGAGCGGCAGCGGGCGTGGCGCCAACTTCGGATGGAACTGCTTCGAGGGGAGTCAGCCGTTCTCCGAGGCGAGTGCTTCCTGCACACCGCCAATCCCCAACCACACACTGCCGGTGCTCGAGTACCCGCACCCAGCCTCGGGGCCGGTCGCGGTGAACGGCGGCTACGTGATCCGTGACGGAGCGCTGCCGTCGTTGCTCGGCCGCTATGTCTACGCCGACACCTACAACGTCTTCGGCGGTGAGCTGCGCACAGCGCACCTCACCGCGGGCGGCTCGAGCGGTGACTCGGGCCTCGGGGTCGTCGCCACCACAGTGGTCTCCTTTGGCGAAGACGCCTGCGGACACATCTACGTAGCCACAATCGGGGGCGTCGTCTACAGGCTGGAGCCGGCGAGCGGTCCGGTCCCGTGCACGCCGCCACCCCCGGGGAGCTCGCCGCCGCCCAAGACCGCCTCCCGTCCAGCTGGAACCCGGCCCACCTGCAGGGGGATCCGGGCGACGATCGTCGGCACGTCCCGTCACGACGTGAGGACCGGCACGCCCCGTCGCGACGTGATGCTTGGTCTGGAAGGGAATGACAAGCTCATCGGTCGTGGCGGCCACGATCTGATCTGCGGGTCGAAGGGCAACGACACCCTGAAGGGCGGTCGAGGAAACGACAACCTCGTCGGCAATCAGGGCAACGACAAGCTCAGCGGCAAGACGGGCAACGACAGGCTGAGGGGCGCCGGCGGCCGCGACAGGCTGAACGGCGGCAGAGGCAAGGACAGCTGCATCGGCGGCAAGGCCACCGACTCCGCCTCCAAGTGCGAGACCGAGAAGTCGATCTGAACTGGGCGCTCGGTCAGGCCAGAGCCGCTGCTTCGGCGGAAGCTGAGGGCTCAACGTCCGGGAGGCGCATCATGCGGAACGAGTTGAACAGCCCCAGGAGACCAGCGAGGATCGGCACGAGCAGGGCCACCTGAAGGGCAAGGTTCGTCGCATCGGTGTTGATGCTGAGGATCTCCTCCTGAACGGCGGGTGGTTCGTCGGCGAGCAGTTGGTCGAGTTGCGTGTTGCTCACGACCTGCGCGTCGTCCTCCAGCGTCTGCGCGATCTGCTGCTGCTGTGTGGAGGGAATCACGGGGCTCGCGTTCGTCAGGTTGGTGAAGGCCAGGGAGAGGGTTGCGAGCAGGACCCCGCCGGCCACTGCCAGGCCAAACGACAGCCCGAACGACCCGGACGCCGAGTTCACCCCGGCCGCCTCGCTGATCCGCTCCTCATCGATCGGGGCAAGCGTGTAGTTGTTGAGCTGCGACACGAGCAGGCCGAGCCCCGCGCCCGCGATCACAAGCTGGACGAGGAGGTACCAGCCGGAGTCCGCCTCGGGCACGATCGGGATGATCAGCGCCAGGCCCACCGTGCTCAGCGCGAACCCGGTTCGGATCACCCTGGCGGGGCGGCGGCCGCCGGTCTTCCGTCCAGCGAGGATCGCGACCGCGAACATGGTCAGTGAGAGCGGGGCGAGCGACAGGCCCGTCTGCAGGGCGTCGTATTCGAGCTTGATCTGCAGGAAGATCGGCAGTGCGATCATCGCCCCGCCGAGCGTGACGTTTTGCAGCAGTTGCCCCGTGATCCCGACCTTGAAGTGGGGGAGCCGGAACAGGTCCGGATCGAGCAGCGTCACCTTCCCCTCGCGATGGCGCCGGACGAGCCAGCGGGCGAGCGCCCAGAGCGCGAGCGCGCCGATCGCGATCAGCAGCACGACGTAGTCGCCGCCCTCCTGCCACACCAGGATGCCCAGCACCACGCCGCCCATCCCCAGCACGGACAGGACTGCGCCAACGGCGTCGACCTGACGCGCTCCCGTGTACGGGACGTCCTTCACGAGCCGGATCTGCGACAGCACGACGGCGATCACGACGACCTCCAGCAAGAAGCCGACGCGCCAGGACAGGTAGGTGGTGACGAAGCCTCCGAGGAGCGGCCCGACCGCGGCGGCGATCGCGGCCGCCGCTCCGATGAGTGCATAGGTCTTCTTCTGTGCCGCTCCCTCGAAGTTGCCATGGATGAGCGACTGCATGGCTGGAAGCAGGAGCGACGCGCCGAGGCCGCCGATGATCGCCCAGAAGACGATGATCGCGGCGAGGTTCTGCGCGAGGGTCATGGCGAGAGCGCCGATCGCATACGCCAGCAGACCCAGCACGTACGCCCGCTTGCGTCCGAAGAGGTCGCCGATTTTGCTGCTGATCAGGATGAACGCAGCGGAGACCAGCGCCTCAAGCGCGATCGCGCTCTGGACAGAGCTGACCGTAGTGTCGAGATCCTCGACTACCGCCGAGATCGACACGTTCATCAGCGACGTGTCGACGACGAGCACGAACATCGCTGCCGCCAGCAGAAGCGACAGCCGCGTGTTCCCGGATTCCTTCGGTGGAACGCTTGGGGTCGGCCCCCCGGTCACGAGCTAGGCGAGCGCCTTTGTCTTGATCGCGTCGAACTCGGTGCAGGCGGCCTGAGACTGCTGAACACAAGCATGGTCCGGAGAACGTCGAGGAACGGATAGTCGGCCGCTACCACCATGTCGTTTGTCTCCCTCTTGCCGCGTCTGGTTGCCGGGCTGGCTCTCGGAACGTCGGCCTGTGCCTCGGGCCGCGTCGATCATCCGTGGTTGGCGAGGGGCACGCAAGGTGGCCCGCACGTCGATCACGAGGGGTGACCGCTCCCGTGCTGGTATCGCCGAGTGGCCCGTGCTTGTTAGACGCCACGCTCGACTTCGATGCGGTGCTCGTCCACGCCTTTGGTGAAGGCCGCGTAGTCGGCGTCGTTCTGGTCGGCGTATGCCACGGCGAAGCGTTCGAGTGCACGCTCGAACGTGTCGTCGTCGCCCAGGTAGCCGGTGATCTTCGCCGCGTCGCCGGTGCGCGCGTGCGCGCGTGCCAGCGTGGTAGCGCAGAGCTCGCCGTAGAGCGACAGCCTCGCCGGCGTCAACATCTCGATCGCGGCTGAGCCCTTCATGTCGCGCAACTGGCGGACATAGAACTCGTGCTGGCGCTCACCGGTCCCGGTTACCCATCCCAAAAATGCGTCGCTTGCGGCCTGCATGAGCCGTTGGCCGTGCACCACGCGCTCGCCCTGGTGGTCATACTCGCTGGCGCCCGCATACGGGGCGAGCACCGAAGTGTTCGCCTCCTTAATCTGCAGGAACAGGGGATCGTCCTCGAGGTCGCCCATCAGCAGGATCATCATCGCCTCGTTCCCGACCGAGCCGATGCCCGTGACCTTGCGTGCGAAATCCTCGTAGTGGTAGTGGTCGAGCACGACGCGCCGATCGGGGCTCAGCGAGCGCGCATAGTCGGCGAGTCCCTGGCGGACGACCTGCTCGAATTCGTCGGACATCGTCTCGGGCGGACGCACGATCGCGGGTGGCCGCTGCTTGATCCGGTAGCCGCCGTCGACCCGCTGCGCGAGCTTCGAGAGTGAGCCAAGGCTCGTCCGCGTCTGCGCCTTCCCCAGCGCCTTCTGAAGGGACTTGGTCACGGCCTTGTCCACGGTCGGAGCGAGATCGGCAATCAGCTTGTCGGCGTCAAACCGCGTGTACCAGACATCCAGGAAACGCATCCGCGATGCCGTGGCCATCGCCCGCCGATAGGCCGCGGCGGCAGCACGCGCCGCCGCCCGTTGCTCCTTGCGACGGTGGCCGTTGTCACGGGCGGCGACGACGACACTCGCCACAAGGCGCTTGACGTCCCACTCAAACGGCGCCGGCAGCGTCTCATCAAAGTCGTTGAGATCGAACACAACACGGCGATCCGGCGCCGCGAACAGTCCGAAGTTCGAAAGGTGCGCATCGCCGCAGCACTGGACACGCAACCCCGTCGTCGGACTGCGCGACAGATCGCACGCCATGATCGCCGCGCTCCCGCGATAGAACGTGAACGGCGAGACGATCATCCGCCCGTGCCGGATCGGCACGAGCTCGGGCACACGCGTCGCGTTCTGCTTCTCAAGGATGCCGACCGGGTCTGCACGGCTATCGGGCGTCGCCCACTCGCCGTGCGCCTCCAGCGGCACCGACTCGCGCTCGACGCGCCCCTCGGCCAAGCGCTCCTCAATCGCCTTCGGAAGGTCAAGCACGCCGCGACGCCGATTCCTGTTGCGCTCGGCTGTCTTAGCCTTTTTGCCCTTCGCTGCCGCGTTCGCCACGTGGCCACGCTACCGGCTCCTACGAGATCGAGAAGTCGATCTGATCTAGCGCCGCCCCGATTCAGCGCCCCGAGCAGGATTCGAACCTGCGGCCTACTCCTTAGGAGGGAGTCGCTCTATCCGGCTGAGCTATCGGGGCTCGCCGCCAGACGATAGTGCCGGGGTCAGGCGGGTGCGAGCGCCTGCTCCCGCTCGAGGCGGGGGTGGTGGAGGTCGGCCGACTCCACGAGGCCGTCCACCATCTCCTCGATGTCGGCCGTGCGCTCGATGCGCCGCAGGTCGTCGGTCTGGCCGCGCGTCACGGCGAGCTTGGACGAAAAGAGCTGGCAGCAGTCCTCGTCGGGGAGGATGGAGATCTCGTAGGTGCCGAGTTGCTTCGCGATCTCCACGATCTCGGACTTGTCGCGGTCGATAAGGGGGCGCAGGAGCGGCAGCTCGGCGGCATCCTCCACGAGCGTGAGATTCGGCAGCGTCTGCGACGCCACTTGGCCCAGCGAGTCGCCCGTCACGAGCGCCTCGGCGCCCTGCCGCCGGCCCAGCTCGGACGCCACCTTCACCATCAGCCGGCGCTGCGACAACACCTGGAGCCGCCCTGCGCCGGCGGTGGCGAGTCGGCGCTGGGCAGCGCCGAACGACACCACGAACAGGCGCGAGTCGCCCTGGAAGCGGTCGAGTCGTCCGGCGAGCGCGTACGCCTTGTACACCGACTCGGGGCCCGTGAACGGCTGGCCGCTGAAGTGGACGAAGTCGCAGCGCAGGCCGCGCTTCATCATCCGATACGCCGCCACCGGCGAGTCGAGGCCGCCCGAGAGGAGGACGAGCGCCCGCCCGCTCGATCCCACCGGGAGCCCGCCCGCACCGCGCAGGCGGTCGGCGGACACGAGGAGCTCCTTGGAGTCCACCTCCACATGCGCCACGAGGTCGGGATTCGACAGATCCACGTCCAGGCCGAGCCGCACCCGGACCGCGTCGCCGATCACCCTCGAGAGATCCATCGAACGCAGCGGGAAGCGCTTGTCGCGCCGGCTGGAGCGGATCGCGAAGGTGCGGCCGGGGCGGCCCCGGAGAAGCGCGACGGCCGCGTCGGCGCCCGCGGCGGCGTCGCGCTCGCAGCGAAGCGCAGGCTGGACCACGCTCACACCCGGAAGCGCGAGGCAGCGCTCGACGAGCGCGTCCTCCGGCACGTCGCCGGTCACGATCAGCACGCCGCCGCGGTGCCGCACCTCGAGCGGGCCGAGGTCGGACGTGAGCCGGCGCAGGTTGCGCTCGAGTGCGTTCACGAACAGGGGCCGGTTGCGCCCCTTGAGCGCAAGCTCACCGAATTTGAGCAGCACGCAGCGCTCTCCGCGAACCGTCTCCATTGCAGGAGAAGTTACTCGGTCGTTAGGCAAGCACCGGGCGTTGCCCGGTGCGCAGCTACTCGGTCGTTGGGCAAGCACCGGGCGTTGCCCGGTGCGCAGCTACTCGTCCTCGTAGAGGGATTCGCGGGCAAGCTCTGCCCCGCGGGCGCCGAACAGCGCGACCTCGACGTAGTCGCCCGTATAGGCGTCGAGCGAAACCAGCGTGAAGCGGTCGTCCACGAGCGTGCACTGGTCCGTCGTGGTTGGCCCGAGCTCGGTGGTGGCCGCCACCCCGTTCGCCACGAGCGCCACGCCCCAGACGAGCGTGATCACCCCGCGCCGGCCCTCGGTACCGCGCCAGACTCCGATCTCACTGTCAGAGAGGTCGAGCGTCCAATCGGGGTTCTCGGCCGCGGTCTCCTCGGTGAAGTCGGTCGCTGCGTTGAAATTGGTGGCCTGGGCGCCCTCATGCTCACGCGTATAGGAGACGTAGCCGAAGACCTCGCCGCCACCCTCCGCTGGAGCCGTGGCGGGCACGTACGTGCGGCCAGCCCAGGTGCGGTCCGGGAACCAGCTGATGTCGCCGATGCCAGTTTCCGCGACGGCTTCGAACTGCTCGCCGAGCGCCTCGCCCCAGCGGCCGTAGGGCAGGGGCTCCTGCGGCGGCTCGGCGGCGAACATCGGGACCTGTCTCGGAACTGGGGGCACGGGCGGCGGGAAGCTACACGTTCGCGTCGCGCAGGCGCTGAGCCGCGTCCTCTGGAGCGAGAACATTAAGGTGCACGCCGGTGCCGAGCTCGAGCCCGGCGAGCTGTGCCAGCCGGGGCATGATCTCGATGCGCCAGCAGAAGCTCGCCGCGTCGCGGGGCGCCGTGCGCACCCACATGTTCAGCGGTGGCAGCGTGCCGAGCGTGACACGCAGCCGGTTGAGCACCTGGTGGAGCAGCCGCCCGCCGAGTGGCCCGTCGTCGGAGAAACGTGCCACCGGTGTGCGTGGCGCGAGGATCAGGTGGAACGGCACACGTGCGGCGAACGGGGCGAGTGCCACGGCCTCCTCGTCGATCGCCACGATGCGCTCGCGGCGGCGCACCTCCTCCTGCACGAGATCCTCGAGCAGGTTGCGGCCCTGGGTGCGGTCCGAGTACGCGGTGAACCGCTCGCGCTCGCGCGCCACCGCGGCCGGCACGAAGGGGAGCGCGTAGAGCTGCGCGTGCGTGTGCGGCAGCGAGGCACCAGCCTCCTTGCCCTCGTTCACGATCACGTGGACGTAGCTGGCGTCGTCGTGAACGCGCATCCGCTCACGCCACACAGACATCGCCGTGTCCACCTGGTCGGGCTCGAGCTCGGCCAGCGAGGTCACCGGGTCGGGGGCGTTGATCACGACCTCGTGCGCGCCGGTGGCGGGGCGGCTTGCGAACAGGTCGGGCTCACCGCGCCCGGAGGCGAGCGGATCGGTTCCCGCGCCATCGCCGTCTTCCGACAGCGCGGGGTACAGGTTCGGCACCACTCGCACCTTCCAGTCGCCGTTCTCGCGGAGCGCGTACAGCTCGGGCGGCGTCCGGTCCTCGTGCCCGGCCGCGAACGGATCGCTCTCGGGATCGATCGGCTCGCGAGGCGCCACGTCGAGGAACGCCCCGGGACGCGAGCCACGCTCGCCGGCGACGATCACCCGGAGACCTGTGAGCGGGTCGATCCTCAGTTCAGGCAAGGCGCTTCTCCATCGCCACGTGCTCGATGCCCTCCTCGACGAAGGTCGGTCCGTACGGCTCGTACCCGGCGCGCTCGTACAGCGAAAGCGCGTACGTCTGCGCATGCAGCGCGATCGAGTCCGAACCGGCGTCGGAGGCGATCCGGTCCGCCTCGCGCAGGATCTCGGCCGCAATGCCGTCGCCGCGGCGGTCACGTTCCACCGCGAGCCGGCCGAGCCGGGCCACCTGGCCGCGGAAGAGCAGGCGGCAGGTGCCGATCACGACCCCGTCGTCCACGGCCACTATGTGCGTGGCCTCCGGGTCGCGCCCGTCCTGGTCAGCCTCGAACGACACGCCCTGCTCGCCGCAGAAGATGCGTTCCCGCAGCGCGAGCGCCGCGGTCAGCTCGGACTCCGTGCGTGCCTCGCGGACCTCCACCGTCAGCGGGCGTAACGCTCGATGTCCTCCGCCAGATCATCCTCGCTCGAGTACCCGCCCTGGTGCACGAACGCGAGCTCGCCCTTCGAGTCGTAGAACGCCGTGCTGGGGAAGGCCTGGACAGCGTTGAACGCCGCCGCGATCTCCAGCCTCGGGTCGTCGAAATGGCGGAACGGGACCGGCTCCTCCTTGAGGAAGTCCTCGGCATCGGAGCGGCTGTCATTCGAGTTCACGCCGATGAACGTGACCTCGCCCTTGCGCTTGTTCGCCTGGTCCCGGAGGAACGGGAACTCGAGACGGCACGGGCCGCACCACGACGCCCACTTGTTCACCACGACCGGAGTGCCGCGTTCCTTCTGGATGCGCGCCTCGAACGCATCCCGGCCGCCCTTGTAGAAGTTCGCGGTCGCGGGGCCGCTGTCGGAGCTGCATCCGACGAGCGCTATGAGCACGAGTAGCGGAGCGAACCGACGCACGCCGGGAAGGATGGCAGAGGGCGCGCGGCCCGCGGCCGGGGGCGGGCGGCCCCATTTTGATCGTCCGTGTGCTTCAATAGGTTTACGCCAAGCGTCCCCTCAAGGACCTGGCCCGTTGCCGCGCGGGACTCACTTAAGCGGCAGCGGCGCACGACGGGCGTTCCCCGCTGACTCCGGAACGAGCGGCTCGGCACGCCTTCCCCTTACTGAGAACCGCCTTACCGTGGCTGAAAGAAGCTCCGTGGCCGAAGCCTCGCCGGTGTCCGGCGAAGAACTGAAGCGCGCCGAGGAATTCGCGCGTGAACCTTTCGTACTCGAAGGAGAGGACCCCTCCACCGCGCTTGCGGAGGACGGCGCGCGCCGAGTGGCGCTCAACGCCGCGCTGAAGGAGATCGACGAGGGGCGCAGCGAGCCCTCCGTCGAGTGGCGACGCGATTACTCGCTGATCCTCGGGCTTGAGCGGCTGCTCTCCGAGGACGAGCCGCATCTCGTGGACGGCACGACGCTGTCCGCTCACCAGGTCGATGCCCTCTCCGGCACACTGATCGCGCTCGAGTCCGAGCTCCTGATCGGCCGCCCCGGGAACGGCAACGGCAAGTCCGCCTCCGAGGAGCTCCACTCCGGCGAGGTGGAGATCGAGGGCGACGAGCTGCCCGACGAGGAGCCGCTCGACTGGGATCCGGCCGAGGAGGCCGAGGAGGAGGCCGCGGCCGATGCCCAGGAGGAGGACTCGGGCGCGGCCCGTCGCTTCTGGTTCGAGCACGCCACCGGCGCCGGCAAGACCGTCGCCGCGCTCGGCTTTGTGGAGGCCTCGCGCACCGGCGGCATCCTGATCCTCACGCACCGGCGCAACCTCGTGGACCAGTTCCTCGGGGAGCTGCGCGACCGCGGCTACAAGAAGCGCATCTCGGGTCCGCTGCTCAAGGACAGCAACGGCGAGCCGCCGGCCGGCGGCCCGGTCACGGTCGAGACCTACCAGTGGTTCGTCCGCAACGCGGGCAAGGTCTCCGACGCGTACACCGTCGTGATCTGCGACGAGGCCCACACGGCCCTCGGCGAGAAGACGAGCGCCTCGATCCGCCAGTGGCTCGGCCCGGTGTTCGTGGGGATGACCGCCACCGGCGCGCTGATCGCGCGCCACGTGACGGACCTGTTCCCCACGCAGACGTCGCGCTTCGACCTCGCTCAGGCAGCGCGGCGCGGAGTGATCGCGCCGCTGCGCTCGGTGCGGATCCCGCCCGGCGTGGGCGTCCGCTCGATCGCGAACGTGCCGCTGCGGCGCGGCGAGGTGGACCAGGACTTCGACCAGGAGCAGCTGGCCGAGCTGCTCGACCAGACGCCGTTCAACCTCGCGGTGGCCGACCTCTACAAGACCCGCTTCAAGGACGTGCCCGGCGTCGTGTACTCCGCGGGCGTGAAGCACGCGCACAACGTGGCTAAGGCCTTTCAGGAGGCCGGCATGAAGGCGAAGGCCGTGTCCGGCGAGACGCCCAAGCGCGAGCTCACCCGCATCCTCGCCGCCTACGAGCGCGGCGAGATCGACGTGCTCGTGAACGCGCAGCTCCTGGCCGAAGGCTGGAACTCACCGCGCGCCACCGTGTGCATGCACCTGGCGCCAACGGCGTCGAAGCGCATCTACCAACAGCGCGTGGGGCGCGTGACGCGCCGCAACCCGGGCAAGGAGTCCGGCATCGTGGTGGACTTCGTCCACCCGGCCACGCCGAACGACGATCCGGTGGTGACGCTGCACTCGCTGCTCGACCGCGACGTGTACCGCGGCGGCGCCATCGTGGTCGGCCCGGTGCGCCGCGGCCGCGGCCGCCGGCTGCGTGTGGAGCGCCGGGTGGTGCCGGTCACAGCAGACCAGGAGCGGCGCGCGCAGGTGTTCGAGCGCGAGCTGTGGCGCATAGCCGTGGAGCACTTGAGCTGGGGCGAGCAGCAGGCGTGGGCGATGCTCGCCGGGGCGCGCGTGGCCTCGAACAACTGGCGCCGCGCGAAGGCGATGCTGCACTTCGACCAGACCGGCGAGCTGCGCCGCATTTTCCTCATCACGTGCCTGCGCCGTAACCGCAACACGCAGCTGCGCCTACGGGCGCTCGGCGAGGTGGGCAACCTGCGCGACGCGGAGGCGTTCGACGACGCCGTGGAGATCGTGGGCGGATGGTCGCGCGACGAGCGCCGCGAGGGCGTGAAGGTGCTGCTTCAGGCGCTCACCGAGCGGCAGATCGGGCGCCGTGAGCAGGCGGCCCGCTGGCTCTGGCATCTCGCCGAGTACTCGCGCGAGGTGCACGAGGAGTACGCCGTGCAGCGCTGGCCCGAGACGAAGCGCCTGCTCGGCCTGCTCGTGAACTCGGCCGGCGCGGCGCACGCGCGCAACGCGCGGCGGCTGGTGCAGGCCGCGCGGAAGCAGGACAGGCGACTGTCGGCCGCGCTGCTCGCGGCGGCCCTCGCGCACACGCCCGAGGCCCAGCAGGTGCTGGACGGCGCGCGCATGCGGATGGCGCGCAAGCCCAGCGCGCTCGCACGCGAGCTGCTCCGCAACTTCCCGAAGGGCAAGCGTCGCCGCGGCGGCCGCCGCCGCAAGAAGAAGGGCGCTGGCGAGGTGGAGGGCACGACGGACGTCAGCGTGACGCAGAACGAGGCGTTGGACAGCGACAACGAGGGCGGCGGCGAGGAGACCAAGACTCCGAAGCCGCGCCGCAAGCGCTCACGCCGCCGGCGCCCGGCCGGCGACCGCCCCAGCGGTGACCGCACGCCAACCGACGACGGCGGCAAAGAAGACGCCGACGCGGGTGGGGATGGCGGCTCCGACGGCGCATCCGACACCGACGAGCGCGACGCCGCCTAGCTAGCGGAGCAGGTGGACCTCGCCGGCGTCGAGGGTGACCACTCCGGTCGAGGTCTCTACCACGAGCGCGCCCGAGTCGTCGATGCCGTCGGCCACGCCCTCCCCGCCGGTCCAGCGCACCCGCTGGCCCTTCAATGCATCCCGAGATCGCCATGCGTCCAGCACACGCGCGGGTGGAGCGCCAAGCCATTCGTCGAGCTGGCGCAGGATGCTCGCCAACACCGACTCGGTGTCCTCTTCAATGCCCGACAGACGCAGCGACGTGGCGGACTCGGCCAGCTCCGCCGGGAACGCCTCGGTACTCACGTTCAGCCCCGCGCCCAGCACCGCCCAACCCTCCTGCGGCCTCCCCTCCACAAGAATCCCCGCGACCTTGCGTCCATCGATCCAGATGTCGTTTGGCCACTTGATCGTGGCGTCGCCGGGGACCGCCTCAGCGACGGCAACGGCGGCTGCGAGCGGCAGCATCTCGTCCAGCTCCCGCAGCACCACCGACATCAGCACGGCTGACCGCGGCGGCGCTGTCCATTCGCGACCCTGGCGCCCGCGGCCGGCCGTCTGCTCGTCCGCGGTCACGAGCGTGCCGTGAGGCGCTCCCGCGAGTGCAAGCTCCTTCGCGCGCTCGTTCGTGGAGTCCGTGAGCCGGTGATGGACCCGCGGCGAGCCGATCATCGAGGCCGGAGTCGCAGCTCGTTGTCCGGCTTCAGCTCGAGCGTCCCGGCGGCGTCGCCGCGGTTGATCGCCAGCGCGAGCGTTCGGTAGGCGTCCTGGTACACGAGCAGCTCGCCCGCGCTCACATCGGCGAACGTCTGGGCGTACGTGGCCACGTAGGTCTCGCCGTGGGCCTCCACCTCCACCCTCCCGCCGAGCGTGATGCCTGTGCCGGCGAGCCGGTCGTGGTCCACGTTCAACCCGACGTTGCCGAAGTGGTCGATCACAAGCGCGTGGGCCACCACGGCACCGTTCTCCTCGCGCGGATGTGGGGTCTCCACGCGCGCGAGCGTCTCGGGGTCGAGCGGGTCGCCGGCGTCGGCCAGCTCCGCGCCGCGGGCGAGCCAGGCGCCCACCGGGGCGAAGATGTCGCGGCCGTGGAACGTTGCCGAGACGGGCTCGAGCCGGTGCGGCGAGCGCGTGATGTCCACCACCAGGTCGACACCCTCGCAGCGCTCCCACGCCAGACTGAGCAGACCGTTGTCCGGCCCGACGAGGATGCGCCCGTCGCCGGTGCGGAGCGCGATCGCGCGGCGTTCGGTGCCCACCTGGGGATCCACGACGGCCACGTGCACGCCCACCGGCATGTACGGAAGCGTGTTGCGCAGCACGAGCGCGCCCTGGCGCACGGCGTAGCGCTCGATCCCGTGCGTGATGTCCACGATGTCAGCATCCGGGTGGATCGTCCGGATCACGCCGTGGCAAACGCCGACGAAGTCGTCGTCGCGGCCGTAGTCGGTGAGGAGCGTGACGATCATGCGGGCACTCTGCGTGCCGCCGCATCGTCGGTGAGCGCGTCCACCAGCCCCTCCACGTCGTGGCGTTCGGCCTCCACGTGCACGGTCAGTCCGTGTTCCTGCGCGGTCGTGCTCGTGATCGGGCCGATCGAGACGACCCGTGCGCCCTCGGGTGGCCGCACGCCCGAGTCGAGCAGGAAGCGCACGGTGGAGCTGGAGGTGAACGTGACGTAGGTGGCGCGCTCGAGCGCCGCGCGCTCGGCGTCGCCGAGCGGCTCGGCGACGGTCTCGTAGAGCGCCACCTCGTCCAGCTCGGCCCCTCGCTCGCGCAGCGCGTCCGGCAGCAGGCTGCGCGCCTCCGCGGCTCGCGCCACCAGCACGCGGCGGCCCTCCACCTCGATCGTCGCGAGCGCCTCCACAAGCGCCTCGGCCACGAACTGCTCGGGCAGGACGTCGGCACGTACGCCGTAGCGCTCGAGCTCGGCGGCCGTGCCCGGGCCGATGGCGGCCACGGTGGCGCCGGCGAGCGCGCGGGCGTCCTGGCCGGTCTCGCGCAGCGCATCGAAGAGCAGGCGCACCCCGTTTGGGCTTGTCAGGCAGATCAGCGCGTACTCGCCGATGCCGCGCACGGCGTCGAGCAGCGCGCCCTCGAGCGGGCGTGGCTCGATCCTGATCGCCGGGGTCTCGACGACCTCGGCGCCCAGTTCGCGCAGCCGCGCGGCGAGACCGCTCGCCTGGGCACGGGCGCGCGTGACCGCCACAACCTCGCCATGGAGCGGTCGCCGCTCCAGCCAGGCGATCGTCTCGCGCAGCCCGGCCACTGGTCCGACCAGTGTGATCGCCGGCGGGCGCATGCCCTCGGACTCGACCCGCGCAGCGATGCCGGCCAACGTGTCCACGACCGTGCGCTGTCCCGGATGGGTTCCGCGCTCCACCACGGCCACGGGCTCCTGAGGATCGCGCCCGGCCGCCGTGAGCCGCTCGGCTATCAGGGGCAGATTCTTGATGCCCATGTAGAGCACGAGCGTGCCGGGGAAGCGAGCGAGCGCGTCCCAGTCGAGCGCCGACTCGGGCTTTTCGGGGTCCTCGTGGCCGGTCACGAACGCAACGGCCGAGGCGGCGTCGCGATGAGTGACCGGGATTCCCGCGTAGGCGGGAGCGGCTACGCCGGCCGTCACGCCAGGCACGACCTCGAACGGAACCCCCGCCGCCGCCAGGGCCTCAGCCTCCTCGCCGCCGCGCCCGAACACGAAGGGGTCGCCGCCCTTGAGGCGCACCACGCGCTTCCCGGCCCGGCCCAGCTCAACGAGAAGATCGTTCGTCTCCTCCTGACTGAGCGCCGCGGCACCGGGCTCCTTCCCCACGTAACGCAGGTCGGCGTCCGGCCGCGCGCTGTCGAGTGCCCCCGGCGGGATCAGGCGGTCGTAGAGGATCACGTCCGCGGCGGCGATCAGATCGAGCGAGCGGCGCGTCATCAGGCCCGGATCGCCGGGCCCGGCGCCCACGAGGTAGACGATGCCGCTCACGGAGCGAACGCTACGCGCTCGGCCTCGGCAAGCAACTCGCCGGCTCCGGCTGCGAGCAGACGCTCGCCCACGGCGGCACCGAGCGCTGCGGGCTCCGTGGCGGAGCCCTCGAGCTCGTCGCGGATCCACTGCGAGCCGTCGGGCAGGCCTACGAAGACGCACAGCCGAAGCGCCCCCACGGTGGTCACGGCGTGCGCGCCGATCGGCGTGTGACAGCTGGCCTCCAGCGCTTGAACGAGCGCCCGCTCGGCCGTGAGACAGGTGAGGGCATCACGATCGGTGAGCGTTCCAGCCGCCTCCGCCACGTCGTCGTCGGCGCGGGCCTCGAGCGCGAGGCAGCCCTGGCCCGGCGCCGGCACCACGTGCTCCACGTCGAGCGGCTCGCCCGCGTCGCCGCGGCCGAGCCGCTCCAGGCCGGCGCGGGCCAGCACGATGGCATCGAAATCTCCCTCGGCAAGTCGCCGCAGCCGCGTATCAACGTTCCCGCGAAGCTCGCGGACGTCGAGGTCCGGCCGCAGCGCGAGCAGCGCGGCCCGGCGCCGCAGGCTGGCGGTGCCCACCGCAGCGCCCTCCGCAAGATCGACGAGCGAAGCCGCCCCGCAGAGCGCATCGCGCGCATCGGCGCGCTCGGGCACCCCCACGATCGCGAGCCCGTCGGGCAACTCCGAGGGCACGTCCTTGGCCGAGTGCACGGCGAGATCGACAGTCCCGGCAATGAGCGCCTCCTCGATCTCCTTGACGAAGCGCGACTTGTCGGGGGTCAGACCCCTTGAGTCGGAGGCACTTAGGGGGTCTGACCCCTTGAGTCGGGTGGACTCATCCCCGGAGGTCGTGATCGGCACCAGCTCCACCTCGCCCGGCAGTCGCTCGGCCACCCAGCGCGCCTGGGCCAACGCCAGCGCGCTTCCGCGCGTGCCGAGCCGGATCACCGGGCGCGGCGCTGGCGGCGTGCCTCGAGCTGAGATACCTCGGCAGGGGTCTCCTCGCGCGGCGCCAGGGCGGCCTCGAGCCCGAACAGCTCGTGCAGGGCGTGCACGTAGCGGTAGGAGGTGCCCTCGCCGGCACTGCCGCGCAGGCGGCTGGTCGGCTCATGGAGCAACCGGCTCACCACGGCACTCGCCATCTTGGCGAGCCGCTCGTGATCGGCCTCGGAGAGGGACTCCCAGCGCGACTCGTTCTCGCGCAGGACCTGCTCGACGATCTCGTCGCCGCGGCGCCGCAGCGCCGAGATGGTCGGCACCACGTCCAGGCTCTCGAGCCACGCCTCGAAGCGGCCCACCTCCTCGCGCACCAGCACGAGCGCCTCGTCGGCCTCCGCCTGGCGCCCGCTGAGGTTGCGTGCCACCTCCGTCTGCAGATCGTCCATGTCGTAGAGGGCTATCCCAGGGCAGTCGCGAACGCTCGGCTCGATGTCGCGCGGCACGGCGAGGTCGATCATCACGAGCGGCCGCCCCATTCGTGACGCCGCCACGAACTCGAGCTCCTCGCGCCCCAGGATCTGGTGTGGCGCGCCGGTGGAGCTGACCACGATGTCGGCGCGTTCGAGCTCGCCCGGCAGGTCGTCGAACGCGATCGCCCGCCCGCCGTAGCGCTGGGCCAGTCCAAGCGCGCGGTCGTAGCGGCGATTCGCAACGAACAGCGCCTCCACGCCGCGATCGCGCAGCGCGCGCGCCGTGAGCTCGGCGTTCTCGCCCGCGCCGATCACCAGCACCCGCCGCTCGGTCAGGTCGCCGAGGAAGTCGGCCGCCAGCTTCACGGCCACCGAGGACACGGAGACGCTCGAACGCGACACGTCGGTCTCGGTCCGCACGCGCTTCCCGGTGGCCAGGGCGTCGCGGAACAGCCGGTTTGTGATCGGCCCGGTCACGCCCTCCACCAGCGCCCTCTCGTACGAGCGCTTCACCTGGCCCTGGACCTCGGCCTCGCCCACGATCATGGAGTCGAGGCCGCTGGTGACCGCGAAGAGGTGCTCGACGGCGGCGCTGCCGCGCAGCGAGTAGATCGCGCCGAGCAGCTCGGTCGGGCGCAGGCCGGCCTGCCTCGAGAGCACTCCGAGCGCCGCGTTCTCGGCCTCCACCGGGTCGGCCGTGACGAGGTACAGCTCGGTTCGGTTGCAGGTGGAGATCGCCACGGCCTCGTGCACCGCCTCGTGCTCCACCAGCTCCGCGAGCACGCGCGCCGCGCGTCCGTCCGACAGGGCGAGGCGCTCGCGCAGCGGGAGCGGCGCGGTCTTGTGGTTGGCGCCGAGCGTGAGCAGCTCGCCCGTCACTCGTCGTCCTCCACCAGCTCAGAGATCTGGCGATCGATGCGCGCGATCTTCGCTCCGATGATCGCCACGTAGATCAGGATCAGGGCCACGAAGACAACATAGGCCGCGGCGACGTACTTCCCGGCCTCGTCAAGCGGCAACGCGGGCACGGTTCCTCAATTTCTTCAGCTGCATCGATGCGTGCTTGGCGGTCAGCTCGAGCTTCCAGAGCGTCACGAACAGCAGTGCCATGCCCACGAGCGCCACCAGGAAGGTGAGGCGCATCTCCCCCGGCAGGCTGCCGCCGGTCTGGGACAGCACGCGCGGGTGCGTGTACTTCTCCGCGAGCCGGACCGCGATGAAATTCAGCGGCACGAACGCGCCCGCGGTGATCGCGAACACCGACGAGTAGCGCGCCTGTCGGTCCGGGTCCTCGATCGAGAAGCGCAGCGGGTAGTAGACGCAGTACAGGAGGAACACCACGAGGAACGAGACGAGCACCGGCTCGTCCCACAGCCACCAGTGGCCCCAGGAGGCCTTCGCCCAGATCGCCCCCGTGATCAGCACCGCGAGCCCGAGGATGATCGACAGGTGGATCGCCACGTACGAGCGCATGTCCCAGGAGCGGTCGCCGCTGCGCAGATGGCGGATCCCGAAGATGCCCCCGGCCACGAACCCGCACAGCGCCACGATCGCCATCGGCACGTGGATGTAGAAGATCTTTTGGACGAAGCCCTGGTCGGCGTCGTTGGGCGCGTAGAAGAACACCAGAGCGAACGCCGTGGTGATGGTCACGGCGGCTGCTGCGGCGAGCGGCGCGAGGCCCTTGGAATACATCAGTCCTCGAGGAGGAAGTCGAAGACCGCTACGGAGAGAAGCACGAACACCACATCGTAAAGAGTGAGGACCGAAAGCCAGCGGCCGAGGTCCTCCGGACCGGCGTCCTGGCGCAGCAGCGGCTCCGTGGCCTGGGCGCATGCAATCAGGAGCGGCACGAGGAGCGGCAGCAACAGCAGCGGCACGATCAGCTCGCGCGCGCGGGTTTCCGCGGCGAGCGCGGCCACGAGCGCGCCCACGGCCGCCACCCCGACGTTGCCTAGGGCGAGTATCGCCAGCAGCTCGGGAAAGGCGCCGCCGAGGCCCGGGCCGAGCAGCAGCAGCGCGAACGCCGGCACGGCCACCAGCTCGACCGCCGTGAGGAACAGGAACAGCGCCGTCGCCTTCGCCACGAACAGCGATGTCCGATCGACGGGGGCCAGCAGCAGACCGTCGATGCCGCCCTGCTCGCGCTCGGCCGCGAACAGCCGTGTCACGCCGATCACCGCGGCCAGCAGCATCGTCACCCACAGCACTCCCGACGCGAGATCGCCGTCGAGCGAGTCTCGATCGAGCCCGAAATGGAAGAGCACGTAGACGGTGATCGAGAACAGCACCATCGCCGGTACCGACTCCTTGGTGCGCAACTCGATCAGCAGGTCCTTGCGCAGGATCGCGCGAGCGGTGCGGATCACCGGTACAGCTCCGCGCCCACCGGCGCCGGGCGGCCGTCCCTGAGGCCGAGGCTGAGGTCGCTCTCGGCCAGCGCGCCCTCCACGTCATGGCTCACGAGCACGCGCGTGCGCCCCGAGGCGCGGCCGATCAGCGGCTCGAGCAGGTCCACCGCGGCGGGGTCGAGGTTGGCGCGCGGCTCGTCGAGAAGCAGAAGCGCCGGCTCGTGCAGCACGGCTCGCGCAACGGCCAGACGCTGGACCAGACCCTTGGAGAGGCCCCTCACGGGGTCGTCGGCGCGGTCCTCCATGCCGACGGCGCCGAGGAGCTCCTCGACCCGGGCGGGCGCCAGCCTGTGTAGCTGCGCGTGGTAGCGCAGGTTCTCGCGGCCGCTCAGCTCGCGGTAGAGCAGCGGCTCGTGGCCGAGGTAGCCCACCTCCGAGGGAAGCTTCCAACGCTCACCGGGCAGTTCCGCACCCAGCACCCGCGCGCTGCCGCCGTTCGGCCGCAGGAGGCCGGCGAGCACCCGCAGCAGCGTCGTCTTGCCCGCGCCGTTGCCGCCCAGCACCGCGAGCGTCTGCCCCTCCTCCACGCGCACGCTCACGCCGGCGAGCGCGACCCGCTCGCCGTACCGCCGCTCGAGGCGTTCGAGCTCGATCGCAGCCACGCGCGGAAGCCTATGCTTCGGCCATGGCGCGGATGGTCGGCATCAACCACGTCGCCCTGACCGTTGGTGACGTGGACGAGGCGGTCGAGTTCTACGGCCGCATCTTCGAGCTCGAGCTGCGCGGCCGCGTGCCCGGCATGGCCTTCCTCGACATGGGCGACCAGTTCCTCGCCCTCGCACACAGCAAGCCCGGTACGCCGGACCGGGACCGCCACTTCGGGCTGGTGGTGGACGACCGGGCTCGCGTGCGGCAGGCGCTCCACGAGGCGGGCGTCGAGGTCGAGCGTGGGCACGGATTGCACTTCAGCGACCCCTGGGGAAACCGTGTGGAGGTCGTCCAGTACTCCGAGATCCAATTCATGAAGGCCCCCTCGGTGCTCGCCGGGATGGGCCTCGAGGGACTGGGGAAGTCGGAGCCGGCGCAACAGGAGCTGCGCGACAAGGGCTTGGCGGGCTAGCTGCCCCGCTCCAGGAGCTGCGCCGCGTGCTCCAGCGTCGGCTCCACGATCGGCCACGACTGCTCGATGGCCTTCGGGTTGCCCGGCAGGTTCACGATCAGGGTGCGGCCGCGCACGCCCGAGACGCCGCGGGTGAGCAGCCCGAGCGGCGTGTGCTCGCGCGAGTCGGCCCGGATCGCCTCCGCGTAGCCGGGTGCCTCGCGGTCGATCGCGGCCTGCGTGGCCTCGGGGGTCACGTCGTCGACGGTGAGCCCAGTGCCGCCCGTGGTGAAGACGAAGCGCACGCCGTCGTGATCGGCCAGCCGCTTCAGCGCCGCGAGGATCGACTCGCGGTCGTCTGACACAACCTCGTGCTGGACCTCCAGGCCCGCGGCCTCGCAGAGCCGAACGAGGGCCGGCCCCGACACGTCCTCGCCCTCGCCCCGGGCGAGCGAGCTCGACACCGTGACCACCGCCGCACGGGTGCTCACGGCTCGCGGCGCCAGTCTTGGCGCCCGCCCGTCTTCTCGAGCAGGACAACCTCCGCGATCTCGACTCCGCGCTCGATGCCCTTGACCATGTCGTAGACGGTGAGCGCCGCGACCGCGGCAGCCGTGAGCGCCTCCATCTCCACGCCGGTCGGACCCGTGGTGCGCGCCTCGGTCTCGATCTCGACCCGGTCTTCACCCACCTCGATGCGCACGTCCACGAAAGACAGAGCAAGCGGATGACAGAGCGGGATCAGCTCGGCGGTGCGCTTGGCCGCCTGGATGCCGGCGATACGCGCCGTCGAGACCACGTCGCCCTTGGGCGCGTCGCCCCGCGCCACCGCCGCGGCGGTGTCAGTCGACATGCGCACCACCGCCCGCGCCAGCGCTCGCCGGTCCGTGGCCTGCTTGTCGCCCACGTCGACCATCCGGGCACTCCCGGCGTCGTCCAGGTGTGTGAGCTCGTCAGGCAGGCTGGTGGGTCCGCTGCGCCGCCGCGATCAGGTCGCGCACGGCGTGCTCGTCGCCGCGCCGGAGCAGCTCGATCGGATCGGGGTCGCCGTTCACGATCGACTCGAAGAAGACCTTGCGGTCCTGGTAGGTGGGCAGCGTGCCCTTCGCCCAGCCGCGCACCTCGTTCAGCAGGAGCGCGAGGCGGGCGTAGGGCTCGCCGTACTCCGCGGCAATCTCGTCGCGGATCCGCTTCGCGAGTGCCGGAGAAGCCCCCGCGGTCGAGATGGCGATCGCGAGCGGCCCGGTGCGGATGATCGCCGGGAGGATGAAGTTGCAGAGCGGCGGCACGTCGACCACGTTCACGAGCATCGCGCGCCGCTCGGCGTCGTCGTAGATCTGGATGTTCACGTCGGTGTCGTTCGTGGCTGCGATCACCATGAAGACGCCCTCGAGGTCGTCCGCGCCGGCGTACTCGCGCTGTTCCCAGCGGATCGAGCCCTCGGCCGCCAGCTCGCGCAGCGGCTCGATAGCGTTCGGCGCGATCAGCAAGACCTCGCCCTCGCACGCGAGCAACCCCTCGACCTTCTCGAGGCCGATGTCACCGCCGCCGACCACCACGCAGCGGCGTCCGCTCAGCTTCAGGCAGGCGATGTAGAAGGGGATGTCGAGCATCCCCTGAACGCAGCTCTGGTCGCAGACGCCCTTCTTGAGCTGGCAGACGCATTCCTTGCCGGCGTAGGCGTGAGCTGGCATGTGAATGAGTCTAGAACCCGGTATCTCAGGTTTCTTCTGGCGCAAGCGCAGTGATGGCGTCCACCTCGTCTGGTGTCAGTGAGATGTGAGCGGCGGCGAGGTTCTCCTTGAGGTGCTGGATGCTGGTGGTGCCGGGGATGGGCAGCGCCTGCTCGGTGCGGTGCAGCTGCCAAGCGAGAGCGATCTGCTGAGGGGTGGCGTCGTTCCTCTCGGCGATGGGATCGATCACGGCGTGGAACGGCCGGCCCTCGTCGCCTCCGGGGATGGCGCCCGGGTGCCAGGGTGAGAAGACGATGCCGGCGTCCTGGGCGACCCGCCGCACGGCGGCGCCGAGGCGGACGGCGACGTTGTAGTGGACGGTGATGGCGGCGATGTCGGTGATCGACATGGCGGTGCGGAGTTGCTCGGCACTGACGTTGGAGAGGCCGATGTGGCGGATGAGGCCGTCCTGGCGCATCCCCGCGAGCGTGTCGACGATCTCCTCGAATGGAGCGTCGGTCATGGTCGGCGTGTGGAGGTAGTAGAGGTCGATGTGGTCCAGGCCGAGCCGGCGCGCGCTCATCTGCGCCGCGTGGCGGAGGTAGTGCGGGTTCCCGACTGCGCCCATGTCGGTGTACTCGGGGCCGTCGCGGACGAACCCGCCCTTGGTGGCGATGACCAGCTGTTCTGGATACGGGTGCAGGGCCTCGCGGATGAGCTCCTCGTTGGAGTGAGGGCCGTAGGCGTCGGCTGTGTCGATGAAGGTCACGCCCGCGGCGACAACTTCTCGCAGCAACGCGACGCCCTTGTCATGGTCGGGGTATTCGCCCCAGACCTTCGGTCCGGTCAACTGCATCGCCCCGTAACCGATGCGCCCAACGGTCAGGTCGTCGCCGATCGTCACGGTTTCGTCGATGTGCGTGACTCGGGTCATGGCATCGATCATGCCCGCCGGCCGTCGACCCGTCGTCCCCCACCGGGCGACTCTTCGTGTACCGCGTGCGGGGTAGGCGCCATAGGACAAGCTCGACGTCAGCACCTGGCTGCGCCCAACGTCAGCGCTTGAACACGTCGCGCAGCGTCTTGCGGCCCACGCGGGCGAGCGGCAGCGCGCCGCGGCGCAGCGCGCCAGGCTTGTCGGCGTCGCGGCCGTAGAGCAACCGAGCCGAGGCCTGCATGGCCTTGCCGAGCGCCTCGTCGTATGGGTGCCACCAGAAGTCGCGCGTGCGCGAGGGCTCCCAGGTCACGAGCTTGATGTTCACGCACTCGTAGAGGCCGAACTTCGAATGCGAGCGGCCGAGGCCGGAGTTCTTCACGCCGCCCCAGGAGCACGAGCAGGCGCCGTGGCTGAACATGTGGTCGTTCACCCACACCATCCCGGACTCGAGGCGCCCGGCGATGCGCTCGCCCTTCGCCCGGTTCATGGTCCACACGGAGGCGCCGAGGCCGAACTCCGAGTCGTTCGCGAGCGCGATCGCCTCGTCCTCGTCTTCCACGGTCATGATCGGGACGACGGGACCGAAGATCTCCTCGCGCATGATCCGCATGTCGTGCGTGACCCCCGTGAGGACGGCGGGGCGGAAGAAGGGCGCCTCGGCGCCGCCGCAGTGCAGGGTCGCGCCGTTCGCTACGGCGTCGTCCACGAGCTCCTTAACGGTCTCGAGCTGCTCCGAGGAGATCATCGGCCCGATCTCGGTCTCCCACTCCATCGGGTCGCCCACTCGGAGCGCCTTCGCGCCCTCCACCACACCCTCGATGAAGCGCTCGGCCACGTCCTTCACCACGTACACACGCTCGATTCCCGAGCAGGTCTGCCCGGCGTTCGCGAAGCCGCCCCAGAGGCAGCCCGAGATCGCGTTGTTCATGTTCGCGTCGGCGCACACGATCATCGCGTCCTTGCCGCCGAGCTCCAGCACGGAGCCCTTCATCCGCTGAGCGCACTCCACGCCAACCCCGCGCCCGACCTCGACGGAGCCCGTGAAGAAGATCTTCGACGCGCTCGACTCCACCAGTGCCTGACCGACCGCGCCGCCGCCGTGCACGGTTCGCACGAGGCCCTCGGGCACGCCTGCACGCTCGAACACCTCCTGGATCCGCTGGCCGATCAGCGGCGTGAGCGACGCCGGCTTCAGCACTACGCCGTTGCCCGCCATCAGGGCGATCGCCACCTCGCCGAACGGGATCGACCAGGGGTAGTTCCAGGGAGCGATGACGCCGACGACCCCGAGCGGCTCGTAGGTGAAGCGGGCGCGCTTCTGCTTGATGAAGATCGGCAGCGGGATGCGCTCGTCCGCGAGGATCCCCGGCCCGGCGTCCGCGAGCCAGCGGAGCGAGTCGATCGTGGGGAGGAGCTCCATCACGTACGACTCGTTGCGGACCTTCCCCTGCTCGCGTGTGAGCAGCTCGGCGAGCTCGTCGATCTGGTCGATCAGCGCCTGGGCCGCGCGGCGCATGTAGCGCGCGCGATCCACCAGCGGCAGCTGCGCCCAGAAGGGCTGCACGCTCGCCACGTCGTCGACCACGGACTGGACCTGGTCGGGCGTGATCGTCGGGACGGCGCCGAGGCGCTGGCCGTCGAGTGGGCTGAAGGACTCGAGCTCGGTGGCCTCGGCAGGCCGCAGTGCAGCTTCCATGGCGAGGGATTCTGTCAGTCGCGGCCGCGTGCGCGGCGGATGCGCTCGAGCCGCTCGCCCAGCTCCGCCTCCTCGCCGTGCTCGGAGAGCTCGAGGAAGCGCTCGCCCACAGCCTCCTCCGGCATCAGCTCCTGCTCGGCGACGCCCTCCGGGTGAGAGTGGGGGTAGTCGTAGTCGAGCCCGCGGCCGAGCTTCTTGGCGCCCGGGTAGGCGGCGCTGCGGAGAGGCGCAGGAGGCTCGGGCGTCCCGTGGTCGCGCACCCACGCGCGGGCGCGCTTGATCGCCTCGTAGGACGCGTTCGACTTCGGAGCGAGTGAGAGGTACACCGCTGCCTGGGCGAGGTTGAGCGCGCACTCGGGCAGGCCCACATGCTCGACGGCGTGGGCGGCGCTCACCGCCACCTCGAGCGCACGAGGGTCGGCGTTGCCGATGTCCTCGCTGGCCAGTACCACCATGCGGCGTGCGATGAAGCGTGGGTCCTCTCCGCCCTCAAGCATCGCGGCCAGGTAGAGGAGCGACGCGTCCGGATCGGAGCCGCGTGTGGACTTGATCCAGGCCGAGATCAGGTCGTAGTGGAGGTCGCCGCCCTTGTCGTAGAGGATCGCGCTGCGCTGGAGCGCGTCCTCGGCCACGCGCAGGGTGACGGCACCGTTCTGGCCGACAGTCTGCGCTGCGAGCTCGAGTGCGGAGAGCGCCGTGCGCGCATCGCCAGCCGAGCGCGCAGCGAGGAATTCGAGGGCGTCCTCGTCCACCCGCGGCGCGTCCGGGATGCCGCGCTCGCCGCCGAGGGCGCGGCGCAGCAGCGCGAGCACGTGCTCGTCCTCGAGCGAGCGAAGCTCGTAGATCCGGCAGCGCGAGAGCAGCGCCGAGTTCACCTCGAAGTAGGGGTTCTCCGTGGTGGCCCCCACCAGGATCACTGTGGCGTCCTCCACCGCCGGCAGCAGCGTGTCCTGCTGCGCCTTGTTGAAGCGGTGGATCTCGTCGAGGAAGAAGATCGTGCGCTCGCCACTGGTCGTGAGCCGGTGCCGCGCACGCTCGATCACCGCGCGCACCTCGGCTCGGCCGGCGTTCACCGCGGAGGCCTCCTCGAACGCCGCGCGGGCGTTCACCGCGAGCAGCCGCGCGAGCGTGGTCTTGCCCGTGCCCGGCGGCCCGTAGAGGATCATCGAGTGCGGACGGCCCTCCTCGAGCGCCGTCCGCAGCGCCGACCCTCGGCCGAGCAGGTGCTCCTGGCCGACGAACTCGCCCAGCGATGCCGGTCGCATGCGTGCGGCCAGCGGCTGGCCGGCGATATCGCTCGCGTCAGGCCCCGTCGCGGCGTCCTGGGTCTCGAACAGCTGCTCTTCCACGACCTCAAGTCTCGCAGCGCTACGCGCGCACACGGGCAAGGAAGCCGGTGAGCGCCTCGGCGCACGCGGCCGGCGCGTCCTCCCAGACGAAGTGGCGCGCGCCGTCCACAACCACCAGCTCCGTGTCGGGCAGCTCGCGCTGGAAGCGGTGCGCGCCGGCCACCGGCGCGAACTCGTCGTCCTCGCCCCACAGGAGCAGCGTGGGCACGGCCAGCGCGGCGAGGTCGTAGCCCGTCGAGCTTCGCGAAGTCGCCGGAGCGGTACAGCTCGAGCTGCCCGCGCCGGCGCGTGTCGTCGGCGTAGGCCTTCCAGTACTCGGCGATCGCCTCGTCGGTCATGCCGCTGCTGGACCCATGCATCAGGGCTTCGAATCCATCGCGCTCGAAGCCGGCCATCAGCTGCTCGCCCGTGCCCGGCTCGCGCAGCGCCTTGGCAAAGCCGTGCCACTTGCCGTTCGGGAAGAAGCCCGTCGAGCTGATCACAAGCGCGCGCACGGCGTCGGGGTGCTCGCACGCCCAGCGCAGTCCGACAAGTCCGCCCCAGTCGTGGACCACCAGCACGCAGGCCTCGATCCCGAGCTCCGAGCGGAAGCGCTCCACCGACTCGATGTGGCGCTCCCAGGTGCCTGGAGGATCCGGCTCCGAGTCCCCGTAGCCGGCGAAGTCCGGCGCCACCGCACGCCAGCCCGCTTCCGCCACGGCGGGCATCGCGTCGTTCCACATGAACGACGACTCCGGGAACCCGTGCAGCATGAGGACCACGGGCGCGTCCGCAGGACCGCTTTCGCGGTATGAGAGTCCGGCGGCCACCATCTAACCTTGGAGAATGACTGTCTTGCACAAGCCGCGGGCGTTGCCCGCGGCGCAGTGATGACATCTCCTGTTCCTGAGGACAAGCTGCGGCTCGGTGGTATGGCGCTTCGCAACGGCCTGCTCGTCCACGGGCCGACGCACTGGGCGGCGGCCGTGCGCACGGACGATGGCGAGCTGAAGGTCGCATCGGGTCCCAAGCCGAATTTGGGAGGCAAGGCGGCGGAGCGACTTCCCGGTATCCGCGGCGTCGTGAAGCTGGCCGAGGCGATGGCCGTGATCCCGCTCGTCAAGCGCGCGCTGCCGGAGGCGCGGCTACCCATGCAGGACGTCAGGACCCTCGGCGCGATGGGCGCCGCGGCCCTCGGCGGGCACGCGATCCGCACCGCGGGCTCACACAAACCCGGCACGCGCACCGCGGGCCGCGAGGCCGCCGTGGCGCTCGTGAGCCTCGCGCCTGCGCTGCTGGCGCTGCGCAGTGGGGACCTCGCCGCGTACCACGGCGTCGAGCACAAGTCGATCGCCGCATACGAGGACGGCGAGGACGCCGCCGACGCCAACAAGGAGCACGACCGCTGCGGCTCCCACCTCGTCGCGCCGATGCTCACGGCGGCCGCGGTGGGGAACGTGGCGATGCGCCGGGCGGGACTGCGCGGCCCCGCGGCCGAGGCCGCGGTAGGGCTCGGCAGCGCGGCCGTGGCCGTCGAGGTCTTCGCCTGGGGCGAACGCCACCCCGACTCGGGCTTCACGCGGATGATGCGCCGGCCGGGCTTTGAGATTCAACGCGTGATCGGCACGCGTGAACCCACGCCCGAGCAGCTCGAGGTCGGCAGGGCGGCTCTCGCAGAGATCCTGCGCGTGGAGGGCGCGGAGGCGGCCTAGGCCATGGCCACCGAGGCCGGAAGCCGGACGCGGCTCGATCCGGAGGTCTTCCGGCTTCCGGTGGAGAGGATGCGCGACGGCTACTACACCGACGCGTACTTCAACCTCACCCGGCAGCTGCTCATCGAGACGGGACACCGCCCGTCGGTGACCGTCCAGGTCTTCCAGAAGCACCACTCGGTTCTCGGTGGGATCGATGAGGCGATCGCCGTGCTCAAGCTCTGCTCGGACGACTGGAGCGCCCTGGAGGTGCACGCGCTGCACGAGGGCGACGAGATCGAGCCCTGGGAGCCCGTCCTCCAGATCCAGGGCGACTACGCGCTGTTCGCCCACCTCGAGACCGTCTATCTCGGCTCCCTCGCGCGCCGGACGCGCATCATGCGCAACGTCCGCGAGGTGGTGGATGCGGCCCGCGGCAAGCCGATCCTCTTCTTCCCCGCTCGCCACGATCACTGGCTCGTCCAGACCGGCGACGGCTGGGCCGCGCACGTGGCCGGGGCGATCGGAGTGTCCACCGACGCCCAGGCCTCGTGGTGGGGTGGGCGTGGGGTGGGCACCGTCCCGCACGGGCTGATCGCGGCGTTCGGCGGCGACACCGTCGCGGCCGCCCGTGCCTGGGCCGACCGCTTCGCAGACGAGATGAACGTGACCGTGCTGGTGGACTTCGAGAACGATTCGGTTCGCACCGCGCTCGAGGTGGCGGACGCGCTCGGGGACCGGCTCTGGGGCGTGCGCCTCGACACCTCCGAGCTGCTGGTGGACCGGGCGCTGTGGCACGAGATGGGCCGGTTCAAGGCCACCGGGGTGAACCCCGTCCTGGTCGGCAAGGTCCGCGAGGGGCTCGACGCCGCGGGCCACGAGGGAGTGCACATCGTGGTGTCCGGTGGCTTCGACGCGGAGAAGATCCGCGAGTTCGAGAGGGTCGGCGCGCCGGTGGACGCCTACGGCGTTGGATCGTCCCTCGTCCAGGGCGCCAACGACTTCACCGCGGACGTGGTGAGGCTCGAGGGACGGGACTGCGCGAAGGCCGGACGGACCTTCAAGCCCAACCCCCGGCTAGTGAGAGTGTTGTAGGACTCATGTCTAGGCCGGCTATGGCCGATTGGGGTACTGGATGAGGAGGACCCTCCGAACGTTGCCCCTGCTCGCTTTCCTGGTGCTGCTTGCCGCTTTTTCCACCCCGGCGAGCGCGGCCGGCGGCTCGGCCTCGTGCACCGTGCCTTTCGAGATCGCACGGAGTCAGTCGATCGAGGCGCTCGTGCTCCAGCCGGGCCCCTACAAGCTCACGGTGCTCGACACGTCGCAGATGACCTGCGACGAGGCGAACGACGCGGTCCGCGCCGCACTGAGGGAGCCGGGCGCCGCGCTGCCCGACGGCTGGAAGGTTGACGCGCCGTCGAGCACGATCACCCGCGCGGACGGGACGGACGGGATCCGGATCCAGGCCGACACGGCCTCCATGGCGGGCGGCGGCGGCAGCTCGATGTGGGACGACATGCAGAGCTGGATGCTCACCTGGCTGCCGATCATCTTCATGGGCGCGATCGCCCTCGCGGTCGTTTGGATGATCAAGTACATGCCGCGGACGAAGCCGCAGGAGATCTCGCCCTCGTCGTCGGAGTCCATCAGCTGGCAGGACGTGGAGGGTGTCGAGGAGGCGAAGGACGAGCTGCGCGAGGTCGTTGAGTTCATGCGCGACCCCAAGCGCTTCCGCAAGCTCGGCGCGAAGGTGCCGAAGGGCATCCTGCTGCACGGCCCGCCCGGGACGGGCAAGACGCTGCTCGCCAAGGCAGTCGCCAACGAGTCGAACGCGCGCTTCTTCGCGCAGTCGGCCTCCTCGTTCGTCGAGATGTTCGCCGGCCTCGGCGCCGCGCGCATCCGGCGGCTGTTCCGCCAGGCGCGCAAGGCCGCACCGGCGATCATCTTCATCGACGAGCTCGACGCGGTGGGTGCCACCCGCGGCAACGACATCTCCGGCGAGAAGGATCAGACGCTCAACCAGCTGCTGGTCGAGCTCGACGGCTTCGGTGGAGCCGACAACGTCGTCGTGATCGCGGCCTCCAACCTGCTCGAGAAGCTCGACCCCGCGCTGCTGCGGCCGGGCCGCTTCGACCGTCAGATCCTCGTCACGCCGCCCGACCTGAAGGGCCGCCGCAACATCCTCGTGGTCCACACGCGCGGCAAGCCGCTGGCGGACGACGTGGACCTCGAGGTGATCGCCCGGCAGACCAGCGGCATGACCGGCGCAGACCTCGCCAACATCTGCAACGAGGCCGCGATCTTCGCCGGGCGCGAGCACCGCGACCAACTGCTCACCCGCGACTTCGAGGCCGCGCTCGAGCGCGTGGTGGCCGGGATGCAGTCGCGCCGCGTGATCACCGACCACGAGAAGAAGGTCGTGGCGTACCACGAGGCCGGGCACGCGCTCTGCTCGGAGATGCTGCCGTCGGTGCAGAAGGTGCACCGCATCTCGATCATCCCGCGCGGCCGCGCGCTCGGCTACACGCTCAACCTGCCAGAGGAGGACCGCTACCTGAAGTCGAGGGAGGAGCTGCTCGACTACATGGTCGTGCTGCTGGCGGGCCGCGTGAGCGAGCACATCATCTTCGGCCAGATCACCACCGGCGCCTCGGACGACCTCCACAAGGTCCACGAGATCAGCCGCTCGATGGTCACGCAGTACGGCATGGGCACCGAGCTGGCCTCGAAGCAGCTGCCCTCCGACGACTACTCGATGTCCGACCACACGCGCCGCATGGTCGACGAGGAGCAGCAGTACCTCACCGACCTGGCGCACCGGCGCGCGATGACGATCGTGGGCGACAACCGCGAACTCCTCGACGCGCTCGCCCACACCCTGCTCGAGAACGAGGTCCTCGAGCGCGAGGACATCGAGCGCCTGGTTGCCGAACACCGCGCAGCCCCGGCAGCGCCGGCGGTCGGGCGCTTCGCGCCGCTCGAGCCCGAGCCCGGCCCGGCCACGGTGGCGGCGTCCAAGCGCATCGAGGGTCAGCCGGGCGCCGACTCGCCGTCGTAGTACTCCGCCTCGTCCTCCCTCCGGAACCACACGCGCAGGCCTCCACCGTCCGGGCGCCGCTCGAACGCGCCGACCTTCCCTGAGTCGAGCTGAAGCACCACGTCCGGCTCGCCGTTGGGGCTGAACGCGAGGAAGCGAACGGTGCCTTCGGTGCGGTTCACGATCTGGTGAGCGCCCTCCTCTCCGCGCGGGAACGAGACCACCTCGCCCTGGTCGAGGTCGCGCCAGCCGTCGGGCGTGCGCAGGCTCGGCGTGCCGCTCAGCACCACCACGAGCTCCTCCTCGGTGAGGTGAGCGTGGTACGGATAGGCCGCCTGGCCCGGCGGGACCTCCCACAGGCTCAGGCCGAGCCGCTCGGCGCCCGCCTGGCGGCTGATCCGGGCGCGCTGGGCGCGAAAGCCCTCCCGTTCGCGGGGTTCGTCGAAGTTGGGCTTCTCGATATTGGTGGCCATCTGTTGGATACCTCCGCGGGCATCCTGCCCGCGTTCTGAGTTTACGACCACATCCTGTGGCCTAGACTCATCGCCCCCGTGTTCGGACGCATAGATCACATAGGAGTGGCGGTCGAGGACCTCGACGAAGCCATCGCGCTCTACGCCGAGCGGCTGGGCATGCCAGTCCAGCACCGCGAGACCGTGGAGGAGCAGGGCGTGGAGGCGGTGCTGGTCGGCGTTGGCGAGAGCCACGTGGAGCTGCTGCGACCGCTCAGCCCGGACACGGCGGTCGGCAAGTTCCTCACGAGGAGCGGACCCGGCCTTCACCACGTGGCGTACGGGACGGACGACATCGAGTCGGCCATCGAATCCGTGCGCGCCGCCGGCCTCGGGCTGATCGACGAGCAGCCCCGCATCGGCATCCGCGGAAGCCGCGTGGCGTTCCTGAACCCGAAGTCGACCGGCGGGGTGCTCACCGAGCTGGTCGAGCCCCCGGAGGGGCACTGATGCCAGACACCCCCCGACGCATCGACATCGGCTTCCAGGGCGGGCAGTCGCTGCCCGTCCGCGTGGACCAGGCGGCCTACGACGGGCTCCGGAAGGCGCTCTCGGACTCCGGCTCGGACCGCTGGTTCGAGCTGACGACCCAGGACTCCGACGTGTACATCGACCTCTCGCAGGTCGTCTACGTCAGGCTCGACACCGAAGACCATCGGGTCGGCTTCTAGCTTTTTGCGAGCCCTCGCCGCGCTGGACCTCAGGCTGCTGCGCCTGCTGCGGACGCGCGGGCATTCGCCACCCGTGGAGGCGGCCGCGATCCAGCTCGCCCGCTCTGGCGAAAACGGACTGCTCTGGTACGCCATCGCGCTCGGTGGAGCTGCGCTCGGGCGCCGTGGGGGCCGTGATCCATATTTCCGAGCGCTGAAGATCGTGCTCGCCACGCTGGTGGCGAACACCGTCGTCAAGCAGGTTGTCCGGCGCGCGCGGCCGGTGCTCGAGGAGGAGCTGCCGGCCCTGACGCCGGTGCTCTCGGGCCGCTCCTATCCCTCGGCGCATTCATCGACATCCTTTGCCGGCGCCCGGGCGCTGTCGGCAGCCGGCATGCCTGCCGCGCCGCTCTACGCCGTCGCTGTGGCGATGGCACTGTCGCGTCCCTACCTCGGCGTGCACTATCCCTCGGACATCGTTGCCGGCGCGGCTCTCGGCGACTCCATGGCACGCTTCATGACGCCATGAAGATCGGCATCGTCGGCATGCCGAACGCGGGCAAGTCCTCGCTCTTCAACGCGCTCACGCGCGCGGGTGCCCAGGCTGCCAACTACCCGTTCACCACAGTGGAGCCGAACGTGGCCGTGGTGGGCGTGCCGGACGAGCGCCTCGACAAGGTGGTCGCGACGATCGGTGCCAGACCGACCGTCCACGAGACGATCCAGTTCCATGACATCGCGGGGCTCGTGAAGGGTGCGCACCAGGGCGAGGGGCTCGGCAACAAGTTCCTGGCGAACATCCGGGAGACCGACGCGATCCTGCACGTGGTGCGGGTGCACGAGGACGCGCAGGTGGTGCACCCGGAAGGGCGCGTGGATCCGCTCGCGGATGCCGAGACGATCGAGACCGAGCTGCTGTTCGCCGATCTCGAGCAGGCGGAGCGGCGGCTCGAGCGGGTGTCGAAGCAGGCGAAGTCGGGCGACAAGGTGGCGGTCGCGGAGGAGCGCTGGCTTCGACGGGTCGTGGAGGCGCTGCGGGAGGGGCGCGCCGTCCGGACCGTGCCGGAGCCCGAGGACGCGCCCGGGGCAGCGACGAGGCTCACGGCCCTTACCTCAAAGCCTGTGTTGTATGTGGCCAACGTTGCGGAGGGCGAGCCGCTCGAGCCGCCGCCGGCGCTGGTGGCGCACGCGGAGGAGCGTGGCGCCCGGGCCACTGCCGTGAGCGCGCGGCTGGACTCGGAGCTCTCAGAGATGGACGACGAGGACGCCGCGGCGATGCGCGACGAGATGGGCGTGGGCGAGTCAGGCCTCGAGACCGTGATCCGCGAGGCGTTCGCGCTGCTCGACCTGATCCAGTTCTTCACGGCGGGGCAGGACAAGGAGGGCCGCGCCTGGGCGATCCCGCGCGGCACCCGCGCCCGCGCCGCGGCCGGGTCGATCCACACGGACATGGAACGCGGCTTCGTGGCCGCCGAGGTGACTCCGTGGGACGCCCTGGTCGAAGCCGGCGGCTACAACGCCGCCCGCGAACGCGCCCTGACCCGCGTGGAGGGCCGCGACTACGTGATGCAGGACGGGGATGTGGTGACGTTCCGGTTCACGCCGTAGGCGCCGCCCGTTACGCCGCGGTGCCCAAACAGCAGCATTGAAGGCGGCCCGGCCGCGGTGCCACGAGTTTCCGCGCATATACGACCCCTTTCTCGTGGCACCGGCCCGGGGGATGGCAGAAATCGTCCGGTAGGTGGTCTTGCGGCCAAGCCCTCGGACGCGGATGATTGGGACATGCGCCGCGTTGTCATCGTCGCCTTTCCCGGCGTCCAAACGCTCGATGTGACCGGTCCCGCCGAGGTGCTGCGGGCGGCGACGCTGCTCCACCCGCCCGGCTACGACGTCACGGTCGTGGCGCCCGAAGCGGGACCACTCCGCACATCCACGGTGACGATCGTGCCCGACCAACCCCTCAGTGCATGCAGTAAACCGATCGACACCCTGATCGTGGCCGGAGGAACCGGGGCGCGGGCTGCGGAGGAGGACGCGCGGCTGGTCGAATGGCTGCGCGAGGCCGCCGGCCGCGCGCGGAGGGTCACCTCCGTCTGCACCGGCGCGTTCCTGCTCGCCCGCGCCGGCCTCCTCGACGGTCGCCGCGCCACCACCCACTGGGCCTCGTGCGCCGATCTCGCCGCGCGCCATCCGGCCGTCATGGTCGAGCGGGACCCGATCTTCGTGCGCGACGGCAACGTAACCACCTCCGCGGGCGTGACCGCGGGGATGGACCTCGCGCTCGCGCTGGTCGAGGAGGACCTCGGCCGCGAGGTGGCCCTCGAGGCGGCGCGCTGGCTCGTTCTGTTCCTGAAGCGCCCGGGCGGCCAGGCGCAGTTCAGCGCCCAGCTCGCCGCGCAGACCGCGGACCGCGCGCCTCTGCGTGAGCTGCAGGCCTGGCTCCCGGACCACCTCGACCGGGACCTCTCGGTGCCCGCCCTCGCACGCCGGGCGCAGATGAGCGACCGCAACTTCGCCCGCGCCTTTCGGCGCGAGACGGGCATGACGCCAGCGGCGTATGTGGAGGCCGCCAGAGTCGAGAGCGCCCGCATCGCCCTCGAGTCGGGCGACCTGCCCGTGGAGAGCATCGCCCGCCAGACGGGCTTCGGAACCGTGGAAACCCTGCGGCGCGCGTTTCGCCGCCGCGTGGGAGTGAGCCCACAGGACTACAGATCGAGATTCAGGAGGCAGGCAGCATGAGGATCGCCATCCCGCTCTACGACCGCTTCACCGCCCTGGACGCCGTGGGTCCGTACGAGGTGCTCTCGCGCATCCCCGGCGCCAGCGTCACGTGGCTCGCTCACGAGCCGGGCGTCGTCCGCACCGACTCCGCGATGCTCGGCATCGAGGCCGACGCCGCGTTCGAGGATCTCCCCGATCCCGAGATCGTGATGGTGCCCGGCGGCACCGGCACGGGCGCGTTCCTCGACGACGAGCGCCTGGTCGGCTGGATCCGGCGCGCTCACGAGACGTCGGAGTGGACCACTTCGGTGTGCTCCGGCTCGCTGCTCCTCGGCGCCGCGGGCGTGCTCGAAGGGCTCGAGGCCACCAGCCACTGGCTCGACATTCAGGATCTTGAGCGCTACGGCGCCCGCCCGACCGGCAAGCGCGTGGTCGAGCAGGGCAAGGTGGTCACGGCCGCGGGGGTGTCGTCGGGGATCGACATGGGCCTCGTGCTCGCCGCGAAGATCGCGGGTCCCGAGGTGGCACAGGCGATCCAGCTCGGCATCGAGTACGACCCTCAGCCGCCGTTCGACGCCGGCTCCGTCGAGAAGGCGCCACCCGAGATCGTCGAGCTGGTGCGGGCCGTGGCGGCGGCCCGTGTCTAGGCGCCGGGGGCGCGCCTAGCGCACGCGGACGATCGGACCGGTGACCGCGCCGTAGCGGACGCGGTACACACCCGGCTGCGAGAGCCCAACGGTGTAGCGACCGGAGCGTGACGTTCGCACGCGCGTGACCGCGCGGAAGCGGCCGTCATCGCGGCGCTCGATGCGCAGCATCCGCTTCCGCGGCGCCGGCTGCATCATGCCCGCGAGCGTGCGCCGGGGCGGACGCGGACCCCAGCTCGCGGGGCGAACGGAGCGCGCACGACTGGCCGAGCTGGCCACTCGGTAGTGCGTGAACCAGGTGTCGCGAAGTCCAAGCGCCGAGCGCACCTGCGGGCCGCTCACGGTGCGGGAGCCCGCGCTGCCGATCACCCGCGCCCGCACGACACGCGGGGAGACACCGCGCTGGAGCACCTTCAGCCGCTTGAAGGCGCCGGGCGCCCCGAGGGCCCGGTCGAGCCGCGAGGCGGAGAAGGAGACCTGCCAGCGGTGATAGGGCGACTGCGTGTCGTACGGGTCCGGCACTCCCACGAGCCAGGGCTTCGAGAGCGAGCCGACGAACGAGAACTCCACGTTCTCGGTGTGCCCGCCGGAGGTGGAGAAGTAATAGGTCACGGCCGGCACGCCGTCGTAGGTCACGATCTGCCCGCCGGTGTCGCTCACGGCGGCGTCGCTGCGCACGCTCTCGCCGGTCACGCCGCGGTAGACCTGCGAGCGCGTGTCGGGGTACTGGTCAAACGCGCCGCCGGTCTTGCGGGTGGCGAGGGCGTAGGTGCGTGCCGCCACGGCCTGGACCTTCAGAGCCTCGAGCGGCCAGGTGCTCGGCATCTCGCCGGCCACCACTCCGCGCAGGTAGCTGTCCATGTCGATCTCGTTGATGGCGGTCACCCCGCCGCCGTCCAGACTCACCTCGATGTTGCCGCGGTAGAGGCCGTCCGTCACAGAGTTGAGCGCGGGCCCCATCAGCCGCATCGGGTCCGCCGAGCGGAACTTCACGAGCGACCCGAATCGCGCGACGCGCTTGCCGCCGGCGGTCGTCACGACGATGCCGCCGGCGCCGCGCTTCGCCACGTAGATCCTGCTCGGCTTGATCGCCCGGCCACCGACCGAGGTGGCCCCGCGAACGCGGATGTACGGGTCGACCGGCTGGAGCAGCACGCGCACCGCCCGATCAGGGGCGCTGGAGAGCTGAGTGCCCTTGTAGTAGTGGGCGAGGATGCCCGGATACTTGGCGCCCTCGAGCGCGTAGCCGTAGGCGCCGTACTGGCTCATCCCGATGCCGTGGCCGAATCCGGCACCGCGGATCACGTGGCGAACGGCGGCGTCGGACGCGGCCGGCACGGCCAGCGACGCGAGCAGGGCTGTCAAAAGGGCGGTTCGGCGCATTGAAAGCGTGGGGTCGCACGGGACGCGACCCCACATGTACGTATCGACTTGTCTCGTAACCCCTTGAGGGATTCAAGGTAGCGGTCGCGGATCCGGCTAACTCACGGCATACAGGCGCCACTCGCCCGGCACGCCACGAAGCTCGCGCTCACCGCGCTCCTCGAAGTCGATTCCGGAGCCCACCACGAGATCCTTCACCGTTCCGGAAACGAGCACCTCGTTTGGCGCGGCGCAGCCCATGACGCGCGATGCGATGTGCACGGCGAGGCCACCGTAGTCGTCGTCCATGACCTCGAGCTCGCCAGTGTGAAGCCCCGCGCGCACCTCCAGCCCGAGCGTTCCCATCGCCTCGGCGACCGAGGCGGCGCAGCGGATGGCGCGCGCAGGGCCGTCGAATGTGGCCATGAACCCGTCGCCCGTGCGCTTGACCTCCCTGCCGCGGTGGCGCTCGAGCGCCTGCCGAAACAGCGCGTCGTGGCGCTCGAGCAGGAAGCGCCAGCCACGGTCGCCCATCTCGGCCGCACGGCGGGTCGAGTCGACGATGTCCGTGAACATCACGGTCGCGAGCATCCGGTCGGGCTCGCGCTCGTGGCGCGTGCCCGTGAGGAACTCCTCGACCTCGCCGAGCAGGGCGTCCGAGTCGCCGAGCGAGAACATGTTGTCGCCGCCCTCGAGCTCCACGTAGCGAGCGCCCGGGATCTGCGACGCGATGTAGCGGGAGTGCTCGACCTTCAGGAAGCTGTCCTCCGTCCGGTGCATCACGAGGGTCGGCACGCGAATCGAGGGCAGCACGTCGCGCACGTCGAAGCTGCCGATCAGATCGAAGATGCGGCGGATCGTCCCGGGGCTCGCGGCCAGCCGCTCGAGGCGCCCGGCCCACTCCATGAAGGACGGGTCGCTCTTCTGGCTCGGCGCCACCGAGCCCGCCACCAAGCCTTCGCCCCAGTGCGCGAGCAGCTCGTCCATGTGGGCGTCGCGCATTTCCGCGGGCCACGCCCACTCGTAGCCCGGCGCCCAGGTGGCGCGGGCAAACGTGGCGTAGAGAATGAGGGCTTTGGTGCGTTCCGGGAAGGTCGCGGCGAAGAGCGAGGCCATCGGCCCTCCCTCGAGCGTGCCGCAGATTGCGGCGCTCTCGGAGCCCGCCGCGTCCATCACAGCCAGCACGTCGTCCATCTGATCCTCGAGCGTGGGCGCGCCGAGCAGCGGGTCGGAGAGGCCGGACCCGCGACGGTCGAAGGTGATCACTCGCGCGAACCCGGTGAGGCGCGCCATCACGCGCTCTAGCGAAGCCTCCGACCACAGGTACTCCACCTGCGAGATCCACGGCGGAATCCAGACCAGATCGATGGGCCCGTCGCCCTCGACGGTGTACGCGATGTGCATGTCACCGCTCTTCGCGTAGCGCGCCACGGGAGCCACGACCGTGACGTTACAGTCAGAAGCCCGTGTCGAAGCGCAAAGCCAGCGACGTCTTCGTGGAGTGCCTGGAAGCCGAGGGCGTGAAGCATGTCTTCGGGATCCCCGGCGAGGAGACCCTCGATCTGAACGACTCGCTGTCGCGCTCCTCGATCGAGTTCATCCCGGTTCGCCACGAGCAGGGCGGCGCCTACATGGCCGATGTCTGGGGCCGCCTCACCGGCCGCGCCGGCGTATGTCTCGGCACGCTCGGCCCGGGCGCTCTCAACCTCGTCACCGCCGTGGCGGACGCCTACCTCGACCGCGCTCCGCTGGTGGCGCTCACGGGACAAGGCGACCTCGAGCGGATGCACAAGGAGTCGCATCAGTACATCGACCTTCCGCGGGTGATGCGCCCGATCACCAAGTGGAACGCGCGCGTGCAGGACGCGGAGATCATCCCCGAGGTCGTCCGCAAGGCTTTCAAGGTGGCCGAGGGGGAGAAGCCCGGCGCCACCCACATCGAGCTGCCCGAGGACGTGATGGCCACCGAGATGGAGGGCGAGCCGCTGCCGCGCAAGCGCGCGGTCCTCCCGGAGCCCCCCGCTCGTGAGCTGCTGCGCGCCGCCGACCTCGTGCGCGGCGCGGTGCGGCCGGTGGCGCTCGCCGGGAACGGCGTGATCCGGGCGAAGGCGGCGCCGGCGCTGCGCGAGTTCGTGCGCGCCACGGGGATTCCGGTGGCGGAAACCTTCATGGGCAAGGGCCTGTTGCCGGCCGACGACGACAAGGCGCTCGGATCGGTGGGGCTTCAGTCGGGCGACTACGAGATGGCCGGCTTCGGTGACGCCGACGTGGTGCTGGCTATCGGCTACGACCTGGTCGAGCACTCACCCGAGCACTGGAACCCCAAGCGCGACAAGAAGATCATCTGCATCGATTCGGTGCCGGCGGAGACGGACGCGAACTTCATCCCCGAGGTGGAGCTGGTGGGGGACATCTACAACGTGCTCACCCGCCTGGGCGAGGAGTGCCGCCACGTGCCTCACCAGGGCGGCTCGACCAAACTGCGCGACGTGGTGCTGGGCCGCTTCGAGCAGGCGAAGGAGGATGACTCCTTCCCGGCCCAGCCGCCGCGGGCGCTGTGGGAGATCCGCCAGGCACTCGGCCGCGAGGACATTCTGATCTCGGACGTCGGCCTGCACAAGCTCTGGATCGGGCGGATGTTCCCGGCCTACGAGCCGAACACCGTGCTGATCGCCAACGGGCTCGCCGGGATGGGCTTCGCGGTGCCGGCGGCCGTGGCGGCCAAGCTCGTGCATCCCGAGCGCAACGTGGTCACGGTGAACGGCGACGGCGGCTTTCTCATGAACTGCCAGGAGCTCGAGACCGCCGTCCGGATCGGGACGCCGTTCGTGAACGTGATCTGGGAGAACAGCCAGTACGGCTCGATCGTCTGGAAGCAGGACAAGAAGTTCGGCCGCCACTTCGGAACCGACTTCACGAATCCGGACTTCGTGAAGCTCGCCGAGGGCTTTGGCATTCCGGGGTGGCGCTGCGAGTCCACCGACGACTTCGGCGAGCGGCTGCGCCACGCGCTGACGCTCGACGTTCCGTCGGTGATCGTGCTGCCGATCGACTACTCGATTGACGTGGCTATTTCAGAGGAACTGGGAACGGAGACTGTTGCGACATGAGCATTGCCACCGAGGAACAGACCGTCGTAGAGAAGGTCCAGAAGAAGCTCTTCATCGGAGGTGAGTGGCGTGACGCCACGGGCGGCGGAACGCTCGAGGTGATCGACCCCGCGACAGAGGAGCCGCTCTGCGAGGTCGCCGACGGGACCCCCGAGGACGCCATGGCCGCATTGGACGCGGCGGTAGAAACCCAGAAGGAATGGGCGGGTTCGGCCCCGAACGATCGTGCCGGGGTGCTCTGGAAGGCGTTCGAGCTGCTGACCGAGCGCGCCGACGAGCTCGCGACCCTGATGACTCTGGAAATGGGAAAGCCGGTGGCCGAGTCGAAGGCGGAGATCATCTACGCGGCCGACTTCTTCCGCTGGTACTCCGGCGAGGCGCTGCGGATCGAGGGCAACTACAAGCAGTTCGCGAACGGCACGAGCCGGGTGTTGGTGATGAAGCAGCCGGTGGGCGCGACGCTGATGATCACCCCCTGGAACTTCCCCATGGCGATGGGCACGCGCAAGCTCGGCCCCGCGATCGCGGCCGGCTGTGCGAGCGTCGTGAAGCCTGCGCAGCAGACGCCGCTGTCGATGCTCGCGCTGGCGCAGATCCTCGAGGAGGCCGGGTTGCCGGGCGGAGTGGTGAACATCCTCACCACGTCGTCGTCGGGCAAGACCACTGGGCCGCTGATCGAGGATGGGCGCCTGCGGAAGCTGTCATTCACGGGCTCGACCGAGGTCGGCCGCTCGCTGATCGAGGCATCGGCAAAGAACGTGCTGAAGGTGTCGATGGAGCTGGGCGGAAACGCGCCGTTCCTGATCTTCGACGACGCGGACCTCGACGCTGCGGTCGACGGGGCGCTGCTGGCGAAGATGCGCAACATCGGCGAGGCCTGCACCTCGGCGAACCGTTTTCACGTGGCTGAGTCGGTGCGCGAGGAGTTCACAAAGCGGCTCGCGGACAGGATGGGCGCACTGAAGATCGGACGCGGGACCGACGAGGACGTGAAGGTGGGCCCGCTGATTGACCAGCCGTCGCGCGAGAAGGTGATGGAGCTGGTGGAGGACGCGCTCTCGAAGGGCGCCACGAAGGTGGTCGGCGGCGACATCCCCGACGGCCGCGGCTACTTCGTGTCGCCGACGGTTCTCGGCGACGTGCCCACCGACGCCCGTGTCTTCCACGAGGAGATCTTCGGCCCGGTGGCGCCCGTGGGCGGATTCGACTCCGAGGAGGAGGCGATCGAGCGCGCGAACGACACCGAGTACGGGCTCGTCGCCTACGTGTTCACGCGCGACATCAAGCGGGCGATCCGAGTCTGCGAGGGCCTGGAGACCGGAATGGTCGGACTCAACCAGGGAATGGTCTCGAACGCCGGAGCACCATTCGGAGGCGTGAAGCAGTCGGGCATAGGCCGCGAGGGCGGCCACGAGGGCCTCGAGGAGTTCCTCGAGACGAAGTACGTGGCAGTGAACCTGTAACAAACCCTCAAGGGGTCAGACCCCTTGAGGGTTGTCTTTGAACAAGTTCCGGCGAGTTATCTCGCAGGATCCTTTTCATCGGTTGCGTCCGTCCGGGGTCGCCCTGAGAGTGAATGTGTGCCCTCCATCCGGGTCCTCTCCGGTGGGATTGCACTTGCGGTGGTCGTCGCTCTTGCTTTGCCCGCCCCTTCCCTCGCCGGCCCCAAGGTCGCGGCGGTTCAGGTTGCCCTGAAGCGAATCGGGCTCTACAACGCCACCGTGGACGGCGTTCGCGGTCCGCAGACAAAGTCCGCGATCGTGAGTTTCCAGCGCCGTCGCGGCCTTGCGGTGGACGGCGTCGTGGGGCCGCAGACAAGGAGCGCGTTCGGCAAACGTGGCCGTCCCGCGTTCGGCAGCCGCACCATGAAGCGCGGCGATCGCGGCTGGGACGTGGCCGCCATGCAGTACATCCTCGCCCGCCGCGGCTACCCGCCCGGTGCGATCGACGCTGTCTTCGGGCCGATGACGGACACGGCTCTGAGGAACTTCCAAGGGGCCCTGGGCCTCTCCGTCGATGGCCTGGCGGGGCCGGCCACGATCGCGGGGCTGCGGCACGGGGCCTCATCCAGGGGCACCACGCCTGTGGCGGACGGGCCGGTGCGGCTGTTGCGGCCCGTGCCGGGCCCGATCGGCGACCGCTTCGGCGCGCGGCGTAAGGGCGGCCGCACGCACACGGGAATCGACTTTCCCGTACAGGCCGGAACCCGTGTGGGCGCCGCGGGCGTGGGCGTGACCGAATTCGCCGGCCGGAACTCGGGCGGCTACGGCAACCTCGTGGTGGTCCGCCACCGGCTCGGGTACACCACCTGGTACGCACACCTGTCGACGATCACGACCTTTGTGGGCGAGCAGGTCACGGGCGGCACGCGGCTTGGCTACGTCGGCTCGACGGGCCACGCCACCGGGCCGCATCTGCACCTCGAGCTGCGCAAGAACGCCGTGCCGGTGGATCCGATGCCGTATCTGCTGCAGACGGTGGCGACGCGCGCGAGCTCGCCGGGTCGCGGCGGCGGCGCTCCTAACGGCAGCAATGAGGGTGGGACAGGCGGCGGAGTTGCTGCCCGCGAGTGCCCGATCCGCGAGCCGCTCGTGAGGTACCGCCGCGCGGCACTCGACGCCTGCCGCGCGAAGAATCTGACGCGCGCTCCCTAGCTCGGCGCTCGGATGGGTGCCACGAGTTTCGTCGCATAGTGCGACCAAACGCGTGGCAGTGGCCGGCGGGCGCTACTTGCTCGGCTTCGACCCGCGTGCCATCGCGTGCAGGTCGAGGGCCTTGGCGAGCGTCTCCTCGTCGACGCCCTTCTCGAGCGCCACCTCGCGGATCGTTCGGGAGGAGGCGAGCGCCTCGTTCACGATCTCCGTGCCGAGGTCGTATCCGATGAAGGGGTTCAGGGCCGTTGCGATCGCGGGTGTGGACTCGGCGTGGCGGCGCAGGCTCTCCTCGTTTGGCTCTAGGCCGTCCACGCACTTCCCCGCGAGCAGGCGGCTCGCGGACGTGAGCAGCCGGATCGAGTCGAACACGTTGCGGGCCATCATCGGCACGCGCACGTTCAGCTCGAAGTTGCCCTGCGTGCCTGCCACGGTCACGGCGGTGTCGTTGCCCATGACCTGCGCGGCCACCTGGAGCACAACCTCGGGAATCACCGGGTTGACCTTGCCCGGCATGATCGAGGAGCCCTTCTGGAGCTCCGGCAGCCGCAGCTCCGCGAAGCCGGTCCGCGGACCCGACCCCATCAGGACGAGATCGTTGGCGATCTTCGTGAGCGACACGGCGACGCCCTTCAGTGCCCCATGCAGCTCGACCAGCCCGTCCCGGTTCCCCTGCGCCTCGAAGGCATCCAAAGGCGCTTCGCCAAGCCCGAGCCGCTCACGCACCTTCGATGCAAAATCGGGGTGCGTGTTCAGTCCGGTTCCCGTGGCCGTACCGCCGAGGGGAATCTGTGAAGCACGCCCGAGCGCGTCCTGCACGCGGTCGTGCCCGAGCTGGATCTGGGCCGCGTAGCCGCCGAACTCCTGACCCAGCGTCACGGGAACGGCGTCCATCATGTGCGTGCGGCCGGCCTTCACCAGATCAGCGAACTCATCCGCTTTGCGGGAGAGGGAGGAGGAGAGGGCTTGCAGGGCAGGGAGGAGATCGGTCTGGACCGTGTCCACGGCCGCGAGGTGCACGGCCGAAGGGAACACGTCGTTCGACGACTGCCCCATGTTCACGTGGTCGTTCGCATGAACACCCTCGCCGGCGAGATTCGCGATCACCTCGTTGGCGTTCATGTTCGTGGAGGTGCCGGAGCCGGTCTGGAAGACGTCGATCGGGAACTGATCGTCGTGCTGGCCGGCGGCCACCTCGTCGCCCGCGCGGGCCACGCGCTCGGCGATGTCCGAGTCGAGCAATCCGAGCTCGGCATTCACGCGAGCCGCCTCCGCCTTGATGCGTCCCAGCCAGCGAACCACGGGCGTCGGAACGGGCTCGCCCGACACGCGGAAGTTCTCGATTGCCTTCGTGGTCTCCGACCCCCAGAGTTCCTGCTGAACGGCCATCCGTCTCCTTTTTAGCGGTGCCGCAAGAGTATCGGCGCGGGTTTCGCACAAAGTTCGGTCCCGAACCGGTGCATTCCCCGCGCGCCTCAGGCGGCGCAAGGTCTTCCGTGTTGCAATCGCCGAGCGTGACGGCTCTGATTCGAATTGACCGGTCGTGGACTCCGGCTGGTGATGGTCGACCCAAGCCGATCCGTTTCTGCTCGCGCTGCGGCCATCCCGCGGAGGATCCGCCGGGCCGGCCGGAGCTCCGCAAGCGCGTCTGCTCGCGCTGCGGCATGGGCATGATCCTCACCTGCCCGCGCGACGCGCTGCCCGGCGAGTCGGCCGCGTTCCTGATCCTCGACTACGAGCTCCGGGTGACCGCCGTGAGTGAAGCCGGTGAGCTCTTTTTCGGCAAGGAGAAGGCCCTTATGGGCTCTGGTCTGCTCGACCTGGTCACCAGCCCGCTGGGCGACGATCAGCTCGTGCGCAAGGCGAGCGTGGCCGCCCAGCGCCCCTGCGACCCGATCGTGATGCCCCTGCGATTGCTCGCACCGGTGAACGACAGCGTCGGCACGATGGCGGCGCGGATCGCCACCTGCGGGCCGCCGCGGGCGACCCTCCTCACCGTAGAGCCGAGCGAGTTCGGCCGCCGCTAACGCCTCGGTTTCCCCCGCGCCGTTGGCGAAGCACGCCGCTCGGCCGCGTGCGCACCACCCGATTTTGTGTGCAAGAACGACTGCACGAGTTGCGCAACATCTCGATAGAGGGCAGAAACTTCCCTCAAGTTGCTCGCCCAGATACCGAAAACCTCTGCAAGGTCGCAGGACCGCCCCAACAGGTGGGCCTGACGTGGGAAGTAATGGCGGAACACTTCTGCGATTCACCCGAGACGGAGGCGACGTGAGCGGTATTCGGACCAACGCAGCAGCTGAGCTCTTGGGGGTGAGCCCCAACACGCTGCGTTCCTGGGAGCGCCGCTTCAGCTATCCGAAGCCGCGCCGGACCCAGGGTGGCCATCGCCAGTACGACCTTGCCGAGCTGGAGTCGCTGAGACGCGCCCTGCTCGAGACACACAACATCTCGTCCGCCATCGAGCTCGCCCGCCAGCGCGGCGAGGGCCCGAGCTCCCCGGCCCGGCTGCTCGACGCCTTCGACCACTTCGACGAGCGGCTCGCCGACCGGATCATGGAGGAGAGCCTCGCGGTCCGCTCAGTCGAGCGCACTGTGGAAGAGGTCCTGCTGCCGGCACTCGAGCAGGCCGACGAGCGCGAGAATCGCGAGGCCGAGCGTGAGCTCGCGCTGCGCTGGGCCACCGGCTGGCTGCACGCAGCGCGCCGCGTCGTGGCTCCCGCCAGCCGCCCTCAGGGCGTCCTGCTGTTCGACTCGAGCCCACGCCTCGACGTCGAGTCGCTGCACGTGCAGGCGCTCGAGCTCGGCCTGCGGCGTGCCGGCTTCCGCACCCTTCTGCTCGCCTTCGACCTCCCGCCCGAGCGTGTCGTGCGTGCCATCCGCGCACTCGACCCCACCGCCTTTGTCTTCTGCGGCGGCGAGGCCACGCTCGACGTGGTCGGCCGGCTTGTCTACACCGTCCGCCAGGTCGGCTCCGCCGCCCCGGTGTTCGAGTACCGCGAGGCCATGCCGGTGACCGGCGATCACGGAATCCCGTCGCTCGGATCCCAGCCCGTCGAAGCCGCCGAGCGGCTGAAGGGCTACGTGGACAGCGGGCGCATCGACCAGGTTGTCGTCGTGCCGGAGCCCGAGGCCGCGCAGAGCGCGCGGATCAGCCTCGCCGCACGAACGTCTGCCTGAACAGCACGGCGTAGCGGCCTAAGCCGCCAGCTTCCGGCAGAGCTCTGAAAAGGTGCGCTTCTCGCCCTCGTCCAGGGCATCGAAGGCAGCCTGCACCCGCTCGGAGTGCGCCGGGAAGAGGCGCTCGACGAGCGAGCGGCCCACCGGTTCGAGGTCGACCACGACCACCCGGCGGTCCTGCGGCGCGCGCCGCCGCGACACGAAGCCGCGAGCCGCAAGCGTGCCCGTGACCTCGGTGGCGTTGGCCTTGCTCCAGCCGAGCCGGCGGCGCAGGGTCTTCAGCTCGAGCGAGCCACCCGCGGTGGTGAGCACCACCAGCACCGAGAAGCCCGCCGCCGTGACTCCCTCGCGCTCGAGCTCGATCGCCAGCCTCTTGCGGACGGTGGCCTCCGCGCGCAGGAGCGCCTGGAGCGCACGGTGAGCGAGCGGATCGCCTAGCTCGAGAGCCGACATTCGCACGCGATGGTAAGCGGCGGCCCGGACGGCCGAACGACCGTCCGGGCCCCGCGGTTACGGCTTTGCGACGTGGGCAACCCACATGGTCGCCCGCACGCCCCCGTAGTACCCCCGGGAGCGGCCAACGCCGACCCTGGTGAAGCTCGACGAGAGCAGCACCGCCCGGTGCGCTGGCGATCGCATCCACTGCCCCACCGTCTGGCGTGGCGAAAGCCGCCAGCCGCTGTGCCAGGCGAGCGTCTCGCCCGCCACGCGGAAGCGACGTGTGAGCGGAATGCTGGACAGGTGCCCGAAGTAATCCGAGCGCATCATCCGGCGGGCGTACCGCCTCGAGGAATCGAACAGCGCGAACGACGGGCGCATGTCCTTGAGCCCATGCGAACGTCGGATCTGGTTGATCTTCTGGAACATCACCCCCTCTGGTGATGCCGTGGCCGACGCCGCGGGCAGCGCGGCGCCGACAGCCACTGACACGGCGATCAGGGCTGCGATCCTTCGCAAGGCGAGCCTCTCTTTCCAACGGCCTACGGGGTTAGCTGTCGGGCTAGCGCAGGAAAGATCGCGCTCCGGCCGTGTGCTACCACGGGCCGGTTAGCCCCGTACTGCATTTGGGTCCCCCGTCCGCCCCGGTCCTCCCGGATGCGGTTCGGCGATTCGGCGGGAGGTTTATCACGCTCCCGGACGGAATGTCATCCCCGGGGGGTGAGCGAAGCCCGCGCTCGTAGAATCGAGTTCTCGTGGCTCGCTACCGCCCTGTCGACACTGCCCAGTCGTTCCCCGAGCTCGAGCAGCAGGTGCTCGAGCGCTGGCGCGAGCGCGACGTCTTCCACGAGTCGATCCGCCGCCGCGAGGGCGCTCCGCCATTCATCTTCTACGAGGGCCCGCCGACCGCGAACGGGCGGCCCGGCTCGCATCACGTCCTGAGCCGAGTGTTCAAGGACGTGTTCCCGCGCTACAAGACGATGAAGGGCCACTACGTGCCGCGCAAGGCCGGCTGGGACTGCCACGGCCTCCCCGTGGAGCTCGAGGTCGAGAAGCAGCTCGGCTTCACCAACAAGCACGACATCGAGCGCTTCGGCATCGCCGAGTTCAACGCCCGCTGCCGCGAGTCGGTTCTGCGCTACATCGACGAGTGGAACGAGCTCACCGAGCGGATCGGCTTCTGGATCGACACCGACGACGCCTATTTCACGCTCGCGAACGAGTACGTGGAGTCGGTCTGGTGGTCGCTCAAGCAGGTCTGGGAGAAGGGTCTGCTGGTCGAGGGCAACAGGGTCGTGCCGTACTGCACACGCTGCGGCACAGCACTCTCGTCACACGAGCTGGCGCTCGGCTACAAGGACGTCGTCGACCCGTCGGTGTTCGTGAAGTTCCCGCTGGTGGACGAGCCCGACGTCTCGCTGCTCGCCTGGACGACGATGCCCTGGACGCTGGTGCCGCACGCGGCGATCGTCGTGGACCCCGAGGTCACCTACGTGCGCGCCCGCCTGGGGGACGACCGGCTGATCCTCGCGGAGGCCCTTGTCGAGCGCGTGCTCGGCGAAGAGGCCGAGATCGAGGAGCGCATGCCCGGCTCCGCCCTGCTGGGCCTTCACTACGAACCGCCGTTCCCGTACATCACCGGCTACGGCAAGCGCGGCCACACCGTGCTGGCGGGGGACTTCGTGTCCACCGAGGACGGCACCGGCGTGGTCCACACCGGCGCGGCATTCGGCGAGGACGACTTCCGAGTCGCGACCGAGGCGGGCCTGACCATCCAAAACCCTGTCCGCCCGGACGGCACCTTCGACGAGCGCACCGGCCCGTTCTCGGGGATGCAGGTACGCGCCGCGGACGCGCCCATCATCGTGGCGCTGCGGGAGTCCGGCCGGCTGTTCCGCGCGGGCGAGTACGAGCACTCGTATCCGCACTGCTGGCGCTGCGACACGCCGCTCATCTACTACGCCAAGAAGAACTGGTACGTGCGCACCACGGCGATGAAGGAAGAGCTGCTGGCGGCCAACGAGAAGATCAACTGGTACCCCGAGCACATCAAGCACGGGCGCTTCGGCAAGTGGCTCGAGAACAACGTCGACTGGGCGCTCTCGCGCGAGCGCTACTGGGGCACGCCGCTGCCGGTGTGGCGTTGCGATCAGGGCCACGACGTATGCATCGGCTCGCTCGACGAGATCACCGAGCGCGGCGGCGAGCGCCCCGAGGACGTGCACCGCCCCTACATCGACGACGTGGTCCTCACCTGCAAGGAGTGCGGCGGCGAGATGCGCCGTGTGCCGGACCTGATCGACGTATGGTGGGACTCGGGCTGCATGCCGTTCGCCCAGTGGCACGCCCCGTCCGAGAACGAGGATCTCTTCCGCGAGCGCTTCCCCGCGGACTACATCTGCGAGGCGCTCGACCAGACGCGCGGCTGGTTCTACTCGCTACTCGCGGTCTCGGTGATGCTGTTCGACGAGCCGTCCTACAAGACGTGCCTCTGCCTTGGGCTGATCCTCGACCCCGACGGCCAGAAGATGTCGAAGTCGAAGGGAAACGTGGTGGTGCCCTGGGAGGTGCTGGACGCCCACGGCGCGGACGCCCTGCGCTGGTACTACTTCACCTCGAAGCAGCCCTGGGACGGCTACCGCTTCTCGCTCGAGACGGTGGGCGAGTCCGTGCGCCAGTTCCTGAAGCCGCTCTGGAACACGTACGCGTTCTATGTCCTGTACGCGAACGTGAACGAGCCGAGCGGCAGCTCGGAGGAGACCGAGCTCGACCGCTGGATCCGCTCGCGGCTCGCCGCGACAACACAGCGGGTGGTCGAGCGCATGGACGACTACGACACCACCTTCTCCGGCCGCGCGATCGCCGAGTTCGTCGACGATCTCTCGAACTGGTACGTGCGGCTCTCGCGGCGCCGCTTCTGGGACGGCGATCCCGCCGCCTTCGCCACCCTGCGGGACTGCCTACTGGGCGCCTCGAAGCTGCTCGCGCCGCTCACGCCTTTCGTCACCGACGAGATCTACGACAACCTCGACGGCGCCGAGCCCTCGATCCACCTGTGCGACTTCCCCGACGCTGGCGAACGCGACGAGGAGCTCGAGTGGCGGATGCAGGTGGTGCGCGACGCCGTTGAGCTGGGCCGCGCGGCGCGCGCGCACGCCAAGCTCAAGATCCGCCAGCCGCTGCGCGAGGCCGTGGTCGTGGCGGCCGACCGCGAGCGCGAGGCGATCGGAGAGCTGGAGAACCTGTTGATGGAGGAGCTGAACGTAAAGTCGGTCCGCTACGTGTCCGAGGCGGACGAGCTGGGCCACTTCGAGCTGAAGCCGAACTACCGCTCCCTCGGCCCGCGCTTCGGCAAGCAGATGCCGCAGGTGGCCGCCGCCATCGCGGCACTCGACCCCACCAGGCTGCGGGCCGGCGAGCGCGTCGGGCTGAACTTCAACGGCCAGGACCACGAGATCGGCCCGGAGGACGTGACGATGGTGCTCCAGCCGCTCGAGGGCTACCAGGTGGAGCGCTCAGGCACGCACGCCGTGGCGCTCAATCTCGAGCTGGACGACGAGCTGCGCCGCGAGGGTCTCGCGCGCGAGGTCGTGCACGCCGTGCAGTCGGCGCGGAAGAACGCTGGGCTAGACGTGGAGGACCGCATCTCGCTCACGCTCGCGGGCGATGAGGATCTGCTCGCCGCCGCGCGCGAGCACCAGGACTACGTGGCCGGGGAGACGCTCGCCACGGCGGTCGAGTTCGACGGCAAGGACGGCGATGAGCGAGCCGAGATCGAGGGCAGGCCGCTGCTGATCTCGGTTAGGCTGGCGTCCGCATGAAGCTCCCGCAGCCCTTCTTCGAGCGTCCGTTCTGGCTCCAGGTCGTGGGCGGGATCGTGGTGCCGGTGGTGTTCGGCATCCTCACCGGCTTCGCGCTCGGCTGGAATGAGATCCTCTACTACGCGATGAGCGTGCCGATCGCGATCATCGGCGGCTTCCTCGCGGGCGTCGAGCACCGCAGCGCGGACGAGGGCTTCGTGCGCGGACTCATGGGCGGCCTGCTCTTCGGCAGCTTCATCCTGATCGGCCACGAGATCATGAACAACGAGCCCAAGGCGCACCTGACTGAGCCTCAGAGCGGGCTCGTGTTCGTGACCACGCTGGCCGGCGGGATCCTCGGCGCGCTGGGCGCGCACTGGCGCAAGCGCCAGGAGCGGCGGCTCGAGGCCGCTTCGGTGCTCTAAGAAGCTAGGAGGCCTCGGGTGCCGGCTCGAGCGCCGGCTGCAGCTCCTGCACGAGCCGGTTCTTCGGCAGCGCACCGATGATCTGGTGCGCGACCTGGCCGTGCTTGAAGAGCAGCAGCATCGGGATCGACATCACGTTGAACTGAGCCGCGGTCTGCGGGTTGTCGTCCACGTTCAGCTTCACGATGCGCAGGTCCTCGCGCTCGCTGGCGAGCTCCTCGAGGTGGGGAGCGATGATGCGGCAGGGCCCGCACCAGGGGGCCCAGAAGTCGACGAGAACCGGCTTGTCGGCCTCGAGGACCTCGGCCTGGAAGTTGTTGTCGGTGACCTCGTCGAGATTGCCTGCCACGGTTGCTCCTTGTTGGGATGAGCGAGGGGTCGCTTCAGAAAATATAGCGACGTGGTCAGCCGCCGCCTCGCAGCCTCAGCGCAGGTACCTTCCAGACCGCCTCAAGAGCGATCCTCGCGGTCATCTTCGAGGTCCCGACACGCCGCTCGCGGAACGTGATCGGTACCTCGGTGACCCTGAAGCCGGCCTGGACGGCCCTGTAGGTCAGCTCGATCTGGAAGCCGTAGCCGTCGGCGTGCACGCCCCCGAGGTCGATCGTCTCGAGCACGCGCCGGTGGAAGCACTTGAAGCCGCCGGTGAGGTCGCGGACCGGCACTCCGAGCAGCACCCGCGCGTACGCGGAGCCGCCGCGCGAGAGCGCGCGGCGCACGATGCCCCAGTCCTGCACGCCCCCGCCCGGCACGTAGCGCGAGCCGAGCACGAGGTCGGCCGCCCCGGTGGCGGCGATCAGCCGGGGGACGTCGGCCGGGTTGTGCGAGAAGTCCGAGTCCATCTCGAGGATCAGGTCGGCGCCCTCCGCAAGCGCCACCCCGAAGCCCGCCACGTAGGCGCGCCCGAGTCCCTGCTTGCCGGGCCTGTGGAGCACGCGGACGCGCTCGGTCTCGTCGGCCAGCCGATCGGCGATCTGCCCCGTGCCGTCGGGGGAGTTGTCGTCCACGATCAGGACGGTGTGCTCGAGCCCGGTGCTCTCGAGCTGGGGCAGCACGGCGCGAACCAGCGGCTCGATGTTCTCGGCCTCGTTGTAGGTCGGGAGGATGAGCCAGGCTCCGGGCAAGGCGGCGCGTAGGCTAGACCAGCGATGCGCAACGGTGAGATAGCGGAGGCCTTCGAGGAGCTGGCGAGTCTGTACGAGCTGGACGGCGCGGTCGTGTACCGGGTGGTTGCGTACCGCAACGCCGCGAAGGCGATCCGCGAGGCCGGTGTGTCTGTGGAGGAGCTCGCGAAGCAGGGCCGTGCGGCCGAGCTCGCGGGCGTGGGGAAGACGATCGCCGAGAAGATCGACGCGCTGCTCGAGACCGGATCGATCCCGTCCGCCGACAAGCTGAAGCAGCGGATCCCGGCGGGACTCGTGGAGGTCACGCGCATCCCCGGGCTCGGTCCCAAGCGCGCCAAGCTGCTCCACGACCAGGTCGGGGTGAACTCGATCGACGACCTGCGCAGGGCAGCCGAGAGCGGCCAGCTCAAGGACGTGAAGGGCTTCGGCAAGAAGGCTGAGGAGAACGTGCTGGCCGCACTGGCGGCGGGCGCCGACGGCCGCCCCCAGGCGCGCATGCTGCTCTCGAAGGCGCTCACGGTGGGTGAGGAGATGGTGGCCGCGCTGCGCGACCACCCATCCGCGCTGCGCGTGGAGCTTGCGGGGAGCGCCCGGCGCCGCGCGGACACGGTGAAGGACCTCGACATCGTCGTGGCGTCGAGCGACCCGGCGGCGCTCGCGGGGGCGTTCGCCGAGCTCGACTCGATCGACTCGGTCTCCACATCCGGCGAGGCGGGCGCGAAGGCGCTCACCCACTCGGGGCTGCCCGTGGACCTACGGATCGTGCCGGAGGAGGCCTTCGGGAACCTGCTTCAGCACTTCACGGGCTCCGGGAAGCACAACGAGGCACTCCGCACCGATGCGGTCCGGCGCGGCCTCCACGTGAGCGAGTACGGAATCGCCGACGACGAGAGCGGCGGCTCCGAGGCCTTCGCGACGGAGGAGGAGGTCTACGAGCGGCTCGGGATGCAGTACATCCCGCCCGAACTGCGCGAGAACCGCGGCGAGCTCGAGGCAGCACGAGAGGGCCGTCTCCCGAAGCTGGTCGAGCTGGACGACATCCGCGGCGACATGCACATGCACACCACGCTCTCCGACGGCCACGCGAGCGTCGAGGAGATGGCGAGCGCCGCGCGGGAGCTTGGGTACGACTACGTGGCGATCACCGACCACTCCGCCACCCACGGCTTCGGCAACGACGTCCAGGCGGACGCGTTGCTGCGCCGCTTGGAGGAGATCCACTCGCTGCCGGACCTGGGGATCACCGTACTCGCGGGCACCGAGACCAACGTGCTCCCGGACGGCTCCGTGGACTACGCGGACGACGTGCTCGAGCAGCTCGACTGGGTGATCGCGAGCCTGCACACGTCGTTCCGACTGTCGGAGAAGGAGCAGACCGCGCGCATGCTGAGTGCGATGGAGCACCCGCTGGTGGATGCCATCGGCCATCCCACCGGCCGCCTGATCGAGAGCCGCGAGGCGTACGCGCTCGACGTCGACCGGGTGATCGCGAAGGCGGTCGAGACCGGGACCTTCCTCGAGATCAACGCGAACCCGGACCGTCGCGACCTCAACGATGTGTACGCCAGGGCGGCCGCGGAGGCGGGCGTGACGCTCGTGATCGACAGCGACGCCCACTGGCCGCACACGCTCCTGAACATGCGCTACGGAGTGGCGACCGCCCGCCGCGCCTGGCTGACGGTGGAGAACGTGGCGAATGCGCGCCCTTGGGATGAGCTGCGCAAGCTGCGGAAGCGCGGGGCGTAATACCGCGGCGGTTCGCTACGCCGGCTCGGTCTGAGTCGGCTCCACGCGCCGCAGCCCCGGCAGCCGCAGCAGCTTCGGCGCCCCCAGTGGCGAGGTGCGGTCGAACCAGAACTCCACGCCGTCGCGCCCCTCGATAGCGGCGACCGCGCTCGACTGGCGTCGCCACAGCAATGCCACCAGCAGGAAGAAGCCCGTCGCGACGACCGGGAGCTGTGGGAAGAAGAATCCGATCGCACCCGCGAGGATGGAGCCCACGGCCAGCGGCCAGAGGCGGTTGAACATCACCGCGCCGGGCTCGAGCTGTGGGAGTGAGTTGGTGGAGCGGGCGTCCGCCAGCAGGCGCGCGATGCCCTCGGTGGTCGCCGGGCGGCGGCCGAGCCACAGTCCCACGAGAGCTGCGACGCACCACCAGACGGCGGCCACGTAGACGAGCGTGTTGGTGTCGGCGCGCGTGGCTCCCACCACCGACACCGCCGCAAGCGCCGTGGCAGCGCCGCCGTAGAGCAGCACCGACACGCGCAGGAAGTCGCGGAACCTCACGCCGCGTCCAGCTTCGCCAGTACCTGCTGGAAGCCCTCGATGCCGTCTACCACCAGATCGGCCTGCTCGAGGATCTCCCGCGGCCCCTCGTCGGAGCGCACGCCCACGCGCACGGCGTGGTCCAGCTCGCCCTCGTCCGCGAGCGCGATCAGCGCGGTGAAGCCGTCCAGGTCCGTCACGTCGTCGCCTCCGAACAGGGCAGTGCGCACGCCGGAGCGGACCACCAGGTCGCGCACCGCCAGTCCCTTGTCCACCGGCACCGGCGGGCGGATCTCGAGCACCTTGCGGCCCCAGTGGATCGCAAGGCCGGCCGTCTCCGCCTCCTGCGCGAGCCCCTCCAGGTGGGTGCGCGCCCTGTCCTCGTCCGGGGCGCCGCGCCAGTGGAAGGTCATGATCGGCCCCTTGTCCTCGATCCGGACGCGCATCGAGCGCAGCTCTGGCGTGTCGCGCTCGGCCACGAAGCCCTTCACCTGCTTCTCCCAGCTCTTGAAGACGGGCGCCACGCGCGGCGTGGTCGAGCCTGGCTCGAGCAGCTCGGCCCCGTGGGAGCCGGCGTAGGCCACGCCGCCCACGCCCACGAGCCGCCGCACGTCGGCCACCGAACGCCCGGAGATGCACGCTACGAGGCCATAGCGGCGCGCGAGGCGGCCGAGCAGCCGCGAGGTCTCCTCGGGCACGTGGGCGTCCTCGGGACGCTGCACGATCGGTGCGAGCGTCCCGTCCACGTCGCAGAAGATGGCCGCGCGCTCGGGGTCGCTCGTAATGGGACTAAGGGCCTCCAGCACGCGCCGTAGTATGCCCCGGTGCGCCTCGCCGCCATCGCCACCGCAGCGGGAGCGTTCTCGGGGCTGTTCGGAGTGGGCGGCGGAGCGATCATCGTGCCGCTGCTCGTGCTTTGGCTCGGCTACGAGCAGCGGGAGGCCACGGGCACCTCGCTGGCGGCAATCGTGATCATCGGCGCCGTCGCCGCCACAGCGCACGCCGCGTACGGCAACATCGTGCTCGGAGACGGCCTGCTCGTGGCAGCTCCGGCGATCGTCGGCGTCCTCGCTGGCACGTCCCTACAGCAGCGGATCTCGGAGCGCGCGGTGGCCGGCGCCTTCATCGTCCTCCTGGTTGTGTCGGCCGCGGTGCTCATCGTCTGATGGACTTCGTGGGCCTGGACCTAGTGGGCCTGCTCGCGATGGGATTCGCCGCCGGAATGGCGGGCGGGCTCCTCGGCGTGGGCGGCGGCATCCTGTTCGTGCCGGCGCTCGTGATCTTCGCTCACGAGTCGCAGCTGGAGGCCGTGGCAACCTCGCTGGTGGCGATCGTGCTGGTGGCCCTCGTCGGCGCCTGGCGGCAGCGCGGATACGGCAACCTGCGCCTGCGCGACGGCGTCATCATCGGCGTCCTCTCGCCGCTCGGTGTGCTCGTGGGCGTGCTCCTCGCGAACACCGTGCCGGAGCGTGCGCTGGAGCTGTCGTTCGCCGGCGTCCAGCTGGTGTTCGCGTGGAGGCTCGCGGGAAGCGCCGGACTGCGCTAGGTTGCAGCCCGGTGGAGATCCTCGATGTAGAGACCGAGGACCGCAACGGACTCGTGCACGTGGCTCTGAAGGGAGAGTTGGACCTCTCCACGGTGGCCAAGGTTCAGGATGAGTTGCGGCGAGTGGAGGCCAACGAGCCGCCCGTCGTCGTGCTCGATCTGTCGCGCCTGACATTCCTCGACTCCACCGGACTGCGCTGTCTCGTGACCGCCGACGAGCGCGCCCGCGACGGTGGTCGCCGGGTGGTCATCGTGCGAGGGCCCGAGCCGGTGCAGCGCGTCTTCACGATCACGCGCCTCGAGGAGAGGCTCGAGATGGTGGACGACGCATCTGCGGTCACTTGAGCCAGTTTGGTCACTGACCCCAGCGAGGTTTTGCAATTGCCCGAAAGGGTGATATGTGACATGTGACACCAGCCGTCCTGTTGGGGGAGCCGGCGGCTGAGTCTCCAGAGGCACGGAGGCTCGAGGACGACAGGCTCCTTTTGAGCTATCACAGGGAGGGGAACCTCGAAGCTCGAGATGAGCTCGTGGTCCGCTTCATGCCGTTGGCGCGCCAACTTGCAGCGCGTTATCGCCATGCGGGCGAGCCGCTGGAGGACCTGGTCCAGGTGGCCTGCGTGGGCCTCATCAAGGCCGTGGACCGCTACGACCCGGACCGCGGCAACGGCTTCACGCGCTATGCGGTTCCCACGATGCTCGGCGAGATCAAGCGCCATTTCCGGGACAAGGGCTGGTCGGTGCATGTACCTCGCGCGACCCAGGAGCTGGTGCTGAAGGTGGGCGAGGCGCTCGGTTCCCTTCCGGCGAAGATCGGCCGCTCGCCGACGCCGCGCGACGTGGCCCTTGCCGTGGGCGCCCCGGTCGAGGACGTGCTCGAGGCGATGGAGGCGGCGACCGCCTACGAGGCAGTCTCGCTCGACGCCCCGCGCCCGGGCGGCGCCGAGGAGGAGACCTGGACCCTGGCCGACTCGCTCACGGAGGAGGAACAGGGCTACGAACTCGTCGAGATCGGAGAGACGCTGCGCGGCACCCTGGAGGCGCTGCCCGCGCGCGAGCGACTGATCCTGCGCCTGCGTTTTGAGGAGGACATGACGCAGGCAGAGATCGCCGAGCTGGTCGGCGTCTCCCAGATGCACGTGTCGCGACTGCTGCGCCGCTCACTGGACCGGCTCTCGGCAGCAAGCGCGGCTGCGGCGTAGCATGCGGCGGGTGGCGCAGGAGCTCACCTTACGTCCAGAGGTGGCCGCACTCCTTGCCCGGGGCGAGGAGCGCGGCTGCGTGAACCTGTCCGAGTTCGACGAGCTCGTGCAGGCGCTCGAGTTGATGGACGACGACGTCGACGCGCTCGAGGCCCACCTCGAGGCGCAGGGCATCGACATAGGCGACGACTGCGGCCGCGCGGGCGTCGAGCCCACGACGTTCCGCAACGGCGAGCTGGCCGCGGCCACCACCGACGCTCTTCAGCTGTTCCTGAACGAGATCCGCCGCTACCCGCTGCTCACGGCGGGGCAGGAGGTGGACCTCTCGAAGCGGATCGAGCAGGGCGACCTCGGCGCCAAGGAGCGCATGATCAACTCGAACCTTCGCCTCGTGGTCTCGATCGCGAAGAAGTACCAGGGGCAGGAGCTCTCGCTGCTCGACCTGATCCAGGAGGGCATCTTCGGCCTGATCCGGGCGAGCGAGAAGTTCGACTGGCGCAAGGGCTACAAGTTCTCCACCTACGCGACCTTCTGGATCCGCCAGGCCATCCAGCGCGGCCTCGCGAACAAGGCGCGCACGATCCGTATCCCGGTGCACATCGGCCAGCGCGAGCGCAAGATCGTGAGGGCCGAGCGTGACCTCTCGACCCGCCTGGGCCGCGAGCCGACCGACGAGGAGATCGCCACGGCCGCCGAGCTGCCGCTCGAGCAGGTTGAGGAGGTGCGCGACGCCGCACGCACGGTCACGAGCCTCGACCGGCCGATCGGCGAGGAGGGCGATACCGCTTTGGGGGACGTGCTCGAGGGTGGCTCACCGCCCGTCGACCAGGAGGTCGAGGTCAGCCTCAGCGAGGAGCTTCTGAGGCGGACGATTGAGGAGCTTCCCGAGACCGAGCGCGACGTGATCAGGCTCCGATTCGGGTTCGAGGACGACGATCCGCAGCCGCTCCGGGAGACCGGGCGCCGCCTCGGCCTATCGGCGGAGCGGGTGCGCCAGATCGAGTCTCGAGCCCTCAAACGGCTCGCTCTACGCCGTGAGCTTGAAGCGCTCCGCGAGGTGGCCTAAGACACAGAAGGGCCACCCGTCTCCACGCAACGTCCCCCACAGGTCCGCTGTACGGCTCCGGATGGCCCTTTCAGAACCGCTACCCGGCCGTGGCCGGGCGAAACGCTGGGGTCGGGACATCCGGCGTTCGTACGATGCCGATCGCGGCCACCGCGAAGTGGAGCCCAGGCGCGAAGCGGGCCGGCCTGCCGTCGCCCTCGGGTGAGTAGCGCTCGCGCTGGTCGAGCAGCTCCAGAACCCAGCGGCAGACCGCGGCCTGCGGGGCATCGTCACCCACGTCGCAGGCGAGCCGGACGAGCGCCAGCGTCTCCGCCGGCTCCACGCCCTGGAACATCTGGCCCAGCGCGCTCATGAGGGACGAGTAGACGCGGTCGAGGAGCGGGTCGCGCGAGAGCTTCTCCACCCCCGGCGCCGGTCCGAGGTCGAGCGGCTCCTCGCCGTTCACCAGCCGCAGCGCCTGGCCGCCGAGCACCCCCCGAGTCTGCTCGGCGTCGAGCCCCACCTGGAGCGCGTTGCGAGCTGACATCACGGTGGCCCACGTGGGCGACCCGTAGGGCGCGTCGCTCGCCATCAGGATCTGGCCGGGTGCAACGAGCGCGAACAGGGCCTGGACGTCGCTGGGCGACCACCAGGAGGTGTCGAAGAAGAGGTTCGGATGGTCGGGCGTCTCGCGCCAGATCCAGGCGAGGTCCGAGATGCCGGCGTGCGCGAGGATCAGCCGCATCCCGGGATGCCGACCGGTGGCCTCGACCGAGTGGCGCCCCAGCGCCGGGATGCCGCGGCCCGCGTGCACCATCACCGGCAGGTGGCGCTCGTTCGCGAGAGCGAACACCGGTTGGAGTCCGGGGTGGTCGAGCGTGAACTGCTCCGCCCGCGGATGAAGCTTGATCCCGCGCGCTCCGCGCCCGAGCGCGCGCTCTGCCTCCGCGAGCGCGTCGTCATGCGGGTTGAGCCGGGCAAACGGGAACAGCCGGCCGCCGCTCGCGTCGGCCTCCTCGATGACCATGTCGTTCGCGGCGGAGTAGCCGTCCGGCTCGTGCATCGGGAAGACGAAGGCTCGAGCGTGTATCCGCTCGAGTGAGCCCTTCAGTTCAGCGCTGCTACACGCGTAGCCGTCGGGGTCGTTAGACCCGATGTGTGTGTGGGCATCGAGCGGCTCGATGTCCGGCACGTCGTCGCGCAGGCGGTCGAGCCACGGGAGCATGCCCGAATCTGGAATCACGTCGGGTGAGAGTACTCAGCTCGTTTCGAGCAGGAAGTGGTCCGGCTCGCCGCCCTCGCGAACGACCGAGAGCTTGCCCACGATCGGCACGAGCAGGCCCTGAGCGTGGACATAGCCGGTGTTGATCTCGGCTGACTCGGCGCGGCCCTCCAGCATGTCCTTCATCTGCTGGCGGTGCTTGTCGAGGTTGGCGCGGTCCATCACGGGCGGCCAGACGGCCTGCTGGAACTCGGGCTCGGTGTAGCCGACCAGGTCTGAGAACGCCTGGTTCAGCTCCTTGAAGCGCCCATCGATGCCGATGGTGGCCATCGGCGTCTTCATGTCGTCGAAGCCAGGACGGTCGTCGCGCTTGGGAACGTCGTCGTTGCGGTTCGCGAACAGCGGGCGGTGCGGGTCGGCGCCGGCGGGCGTAGCCGGAGCTGGCGCCACGGGCGCGGGACCGCCCCTCGCGCCGTTCTCCTCGGGGTTGACCGCGGCGAGCGGCGGCATTCCGGTCGTCTCTCCGGCGGTCTCTGGGTGCGGCTCGTAGCGGCTGATGACGCGGCGTTCCTCGGGGCGGCTCGCCGAGGCTCCCGCCTCGTCGGCCGCCTGACGGGCCACGCCGGCCGCCTTTTCGGCGGCGGCAGCGGCATCGCGCGCGCGTTCGGCCTCGCGCTCGGCCGCGGCGGCCGCCTCGGCGAGCCGGCGAGACGCCTCCTCGACGGCACCGGCCTGCTCCCCCGCGCGTGACGCGTGCCGATCGGCGTCGCCGGCGGACTCGTTGGCGCGGCTCACGTGGCGCTCGGCGGCGGTCACGGCCGCGATCGCGCGGTCGGCGTGCTGCTCCACGGCGCCCGCGCGGTTCTCCGCGCGCGCAAGCTTCGTCTCGACCTCGGCGGCCACGTCTGCACTGCGCTGCAGTGCGCTCTGCACGTGGGCGGCGCTGGTCTCCACCCGCTCGGCGTTGCGCTCCATGGCGCCAGCCGTCTCCTCGGCGCGCTCGATGTTGCGCTCAACCGCAGCGGCGGCCTCTCCGGCGCGCGCGATGTCCTGCTCGATTCGGCCGGCAAGCTCGTCGCCGCGTGCGATCGCCTGCTCGGCACGATCTGCGGCCTGCTCCGCGCGCTCGGCCGTGGCCCGCTGCCCGGCTGCGGCATCGAGCACCTTGTCGACCTCGCCGCGGACACCGCTCGCGACCTGATCGGCCCGGGCGGCGTGTGCCTCGACCGCGCTCACAGCGCTCTCGGCCCGACTGGCGTGCGCCTGGGCGGCCGACACGGCCTCTCCGGCGCGGCTCGCGTGGGCCTCCACAGCGCCGACGATCTCGCGTGCGTGGTTGGCGTGCGTCTCGACGGCCGCGAGCGTTCCCTCGGCCTGGTCGGCGCGGGCATTCAGCGCCTCGGCGGTATGGCGTGCGCTCGTGAGCTCACCCTCGATCCCGGCGAGCGTCTCCTCAACCCTGGCGGCACGCCCCTCGATCTCCGTGATGGTCTCTGCGGCGCGCACGGCCTGGGCCCCAGCGGCGTTCGCGGCCTCCTCTGCTCGGCTGGCGCGGGCCTCGGCGGTGCTCGAAGCGTCAGACGCGCGGGTGGAATGCGTGCGAGCCGCATCGGCCGCCTGCTCGGCGCGCACGGTGAGCCGCTCGATGGCCGCGATGGCATCGGGGGCGAGCGGCGCGTCCGTCGTGCCGGTGGCCGTGACGCCGCCAGCGCTGGAGCGCAGCTCGGCGATCTCCTCCCGAAGCCCGCCCACAAGCGCGCGTGCCTCGTCGGCACGCTGGTGCTCGTCCTCTATCGCGCGCTCGAGCGCCTCCAACTTCGCATGCGTGTCGGCCAGGTCACCGGAGAGCACACGGTGCTCCTCGATGCGCTCGCCGGTAAGCGCCTCAAGCTTGGTACGTACGCTTTCGAGCTCGGAGCGCAGGCGCGTCTGCTGCTCGGCCTGGTCGTGGGCGTGCGCCAGCTCGGCGACCAGGCGCTCGTCGCGCTCGGATACCTCGCGCAGCTTCTCGTCGCGCTCGGCTGCGGCCTCCGACAGCGCGGCCGCGAGTTCCTCGACGCGGGACTGAGTCTCCTCGAGCGCACCGCTCAGGTCAGGGGCGCCCGCGCCTCTCGCGAGCGACTGCTCGAGCTGCTCCAGTCGTGTCCGAGTGTGTTCGAGCTGCTCCCGCAGCTCCGCCGGAGGCTCGCCGGGCTCGGCTCCCTCCAGCGCGGCCACGCGGCCGCGCATCTCCTCCAGCGCCTCGGTGAGGCCGGCATCGGCGCCGCGCGCGACCTCGCGTGCGAGTGCCTCCACGCGCTCGCGAAGGCCCGTGACCGACGTGTGCAGCGCGGCCTCCTGGTCGGCGCGCTCGCTCGCGTCGGCTAGCGCGCTCTCCAGCAGCTCGAGCCGGGAGCGCGTGTCGCGAAGGTCTGATTCGAGCCTGCGGCGCTCGTCACCCGCACCACGTTCCTTGCCGAGCTCCACCTCCAGCGCCTCGACCCGCTCGCGCGTGGCCCGCAGCTCGGACACCGTCGCGCGCGTCTCCTCGAGCTGCTCGCTCAGGCGCTCCTGGGCCTGCGGCGTACCGGCCAGCTCGCGCTCGAGCCGCTCCACGAGCTCACGCGTCTCGTCCACGGTGCCGCGCGTGCGCTCACGCTCCTCGCGTGCCTCCTCGGCCTGGGCGCGCATCTCGTCGAGCACGCGCCGCGTGTCAGCCAGCTCCGTGCCGAGCTCGATGATGCGCTCGGAGGCCTTGGCCACCTCCCCGCGGGCGGCCTCGGCCTCCACGCGTGCCTCTTCCAGCTCAGCCGTCGTGCCCTCCAGCGCGCGCTCGAGATCCTCAGATCGCCCGAGCGCAGCCTCGACGGCGTCAGCGATCTGGCCCGCAGCCGCGGCGGTTGCAGCGTGGCCGGCGTCGAGCTCGTCGTCATCGTCCTCTTCCGAGACCGGAGCGGGCGGTTCGACCAGCGGCCTGAAGGCGACGATCGTGCCCGCCGCCAGGTCCTCGTCCTCCAGCACCGCCTGGCCGCGTATCGCGCCGTTCACCCAATCGACCACTGTCTTGTGGCTGCGCTGAAGTTGCCGCAGTGCGTTGCCGCGCGGCGCGGCGATCTCGAGTGCCTCGAGGAAGCCGTTGAATTCCAGGCTCTGGCTCATCCCGACCGGGACGAACGTGAGCGTCAGCTCGAGCTCTGTTCCGTCCTTGCGCCGGGCGACGGTCGTGACCACGCCCCCGTGCTCGGGCAGCTCGCCGGCCACGGCGAGAGTCTCCACGAGGTTCCGCCCGAGCATGCGCGCGGCGGGCCATCCGAACAGCTCCTCGGCGGGTCGGCTCCAGCGCGTGACCGCGCCGTCGCGGTCCGTAAGAACGAAGCGGGCATCCACGAGCTGGCGCAGCAGCTCTTCAACAGCCTCCGCCTGGGCGGTCGCGGGACTCGACTCTGGCTCGGACACTCCCTGTCTCTGTCGGCACGGGAGCGGGCCCACACAAGCCCCGAACGGAAACCTGTTGCCTATTCGTCCAGCCGGAATCCGTGCTCGAGGACGCCCTTTACGCCCGCGTCAAGGGCATTCAGGCGGTAGAGCGCGAGCGCCTCTGCTGAGCGAAAGCGCCGCCCCGGGAGCGGGTCGGGCCCGTGGTGGGCGAGGATGCAGTGCGAGAGTGCGTGGAGCTTGGCCTCCGGGAAGGCGTCGAGCCGGCGCGCCCGCTCGGTCACGAGCTGCTGGCCGAGCGTCAGGTGGCCCACCAACGCGCCGGCCTCGCTGAACGCGATCTCGGCGCCGCCCAGCTCGAACTCGAGCGTCTTGCCCACGTCGTGCAGGATCGCCGCGCACAGGAGCAGGTCAGAGTTCAGCCGCGGGTGGAGCGCGCAGGTCTCGTAGGCGAGCGTCCCGACCGCAACGGTGTGCTCGATCAGCCCGCCCAGGTAGGCGTGGTGGCCCGAGCGCGTGCAGGGGGCGCGCCGGAAGTCGGCGCGGAAGGCGTCATCGCCGAGGAACGAGTCGAGAAGGCGCCGGAGGTCCGAGTCGTACACCTCGCGCGAGAGGTGCTCGAGGAAGCCGTCGAGCTCCTCCATGTCGCGATAGGCCACCGGCAGGAACTCGCCGGGGTCGCTGGCCTCCTCCTGGGCCCGCTTGATGGTCTTGAGGGCCACCTGAAGCTCGTCACGGAAGCGCTCCACCCGGCCGCTCACGGTCACGAGGTCGCCGCGGTCGAACTGGCCCGCGAGGAAGTCCGCGTCGCGAAATGCGCGGCCGGGGATGGCGCCCGTGCGGTCGCGCAACTCGACCGCCAGGTAGGGCGCTCCGTTCTTGGCCGTCAGGCGGTCCTTGCGCGTGCAGGCGAACACGCCCTCGACCTCGCCGCCTGCTCTCAGCTCAGCGATGGTCACGGCGCCAATCGTGATCACAGGATCGGACGTCGGGTACCGTGAGGTTGATGACGGATGTGATCTGGCGAGAGCGCCCCAAGCTGCGTCCACCGGTGATGGTCTGCGCGTTCAAGGGCTGGAACGACGCGGGCGAGGCCGCGTCCGCGGCGGTCTCCTACATTCGCGGCTCGTTCGACTCCCGCGAGGTCGGGAGCATCGATCCCGAGGAGTTCTACGACTTCACGGCCGTGCGGCCCACGGTGAAGATGGTCGAGGGCAGCACGCGCGAGATCGAGTGGCCGGAGAACTCGTTCTCGGTCGCGCCGGTCCCGGGCGCCGAGGGCGATCTCGTGCTGCTCGAGGGCGTGGAGCCCTCGCTGCGCTGGCGGCGCTTCACGGAGGACGTGGTCACGGCGGCGCATGACTTGGGTGTGCGCATGGTGATCACGCTCGGCGCGCTGCTGGCGGACGTGCCGCACAGCCGCCCGGTCTCGATCACCGGGATCACCTCGGACGAGACGCTCGTGAAGCGGCTCGGGTTCGAGCCGCCGAGCTACGAGGGTCCCACCGGCATCGTGGGCCTGATCCAGCAGGCGTGCGCGGAGGCCGGCCTGCCGGCGGTCAGCCTGTGGGCGTCCGTGCCGCACTACGTGGCGGCGGCACCCAACCCGAAGGTCGCGCTCGCGCTCGTGCGCGCGTTCGAGGGCACCGCGGGCCTTGCCGTGGATGGGGCGGACCTCGAGAGCGCGGCTGATGACTACGAGCGGCAGGTGACCGCCGCCGTGGCGAGCGACCCGGAGGTCAAGGCGTTCGTTGAGCGCCTGGAGACCCAGCTGGACGAGGACGCCGCGGAGAATCCACCCGACGAGGGCGAGCTTCCCTCCGCAGACACGATTGCAAGCGATTTCCAGCGCTTTTTGCGCCAGCGCGGGCCAGGGGGGCCTGGACAGTCGTCGTAGTTTGCGCGGGTCGTCACACGGGCACAAGGCCGGTATGACGATTGGTGGATCGATATTCCTCATCGCGCTCGGCGCGATCCTGAAATACGCAGTTGACGTCACGGTGTCCGGCATCGAGATCCAGACCATCGGTCTGATTCTCATGATCGCCGGCGTGGTCGGGCTCGTGATCGGGCTCTTCCTGCTCACCCAGACGCGTAGGGGTCCGGTCGCTTACGACGACCGTCCGGTGGTCGACGACCGCCCGGTCGTCCGCTAGCTACTTCTCGGCTGCCGGGCAGATGATCCGGTAGTCACAGAAGCTGCAGATCTCCGGCGAGGGGGTCGGCTCGAAGCGCTGCTTGAGAATTCCTCCGGCTATCTCGGAGACGGTCGCGCGCACCCTGTCGAGCTCCTCGTCGGAGTGCTCTACCGGGACCTTCTCGCCGGTCAGGACGTAGAAGTAGCTCTGGGCCGAGGTCTCGATCCCCCAGGACTCGCGGGCGCCCATCTGGTAGACGGACAGCTGCACGTCCTCGCGCAGCTCCTCCTCCGTCTTCGCGCGGCCGGTCTTGTAGTCGATCAGCTCGTACGTGCCGTCGGGGTGGCGGTCAACGCGGTCCACCCGGCCGCGCAGCAGGTGCGGGCCGATCTTGAAGGCGAACGAGCGCTCGAACCAGACCGCCTCCGAGTCGGAGTCGCGGTCACGCTGCCAGTAGCTCTCGAGCGCCGCCACGGCGCGCTTGCGGAACTGCTGTTCGTCGTCCGAGTCGCCGAAGCCCGAGCGGCGCCAGGAGGCCTCGAAGAGCTCCATCAGATGGGCCAATGAGCCGCCGCCCTGCCCATGGAAGCGCTCCAGCACCTGGTGCACCACGATCCCGAAGCGCTGGTAGATGGTCGGCTCCTGCGGGATCCGGAAGACGCGCGCGAACTTGTACTTGAGCGGGCAGATCCGGTACGTGTCGATGTCCGAGGCGGACAGCATCAGGCCGCGGCCTCGGCGCGGGATGAACGGATCGAGCGAGGGCTCTGACCCGTTCTGGTCGCTCGCGGGCCGCTCGGCGGGGTCGCGCTCGGTGTCGCGCAGCCAGCCGTCGAGGGCCGACTGCTCGAGCATCTCGCGCTGCTCCGGCGTGGCGCACTGGAGCAGGATCTCGTTCACGGCGGGGAGCGCGGCGTCGAGCGTCTGCCCCTCCTTCGCCCGCTCGATCAGCGCGGCCACCTTGATCAGCTCGAGGTAGCGCGAGACGGCCTGGTCCACGTCGAGGTACGTATCGAGGCGCATCTCCCCGAGGCGGCCACCCATGCGCGCGACGGTGTCGAGCAGCTCGTCGCGCATGATCCGGAAGGTCGAGTGGAGTCCCTCGGCCGGACCGAACAGCTCCTCCTCGAACACCTCCTCCTCGATGGCTGTCGCGGCCATCGCCTCCTCGTAGAACGGCGAGGGGCGCGGTGTGGTGCCCGGCGCGCCGGCCTCGGCCCACGCGAGCACGAGCCCCTTCCGGGCGCGCGTCATGGCGAGGTGGAGCAGGCGGCGCATCTCGGCCTCGTGCGCCTCGCGGCTGTCGAGCGCAGGTCGGCGACCCTTGAGAAGCTCGGCAGGGATGCCGTCCGCTTCGGGTCGGAACGGGCCCGGCATGCGCGCGGCGGACAGGCCCAGCACGAAGACGTGGTCGAACTCGAGGCCGCGGGCGGCGCCCATGCTCATCACCTGCACGGCGGGCGCCGTGGGCGTGCCGGTGGCCTCCTCCTCGCGCAGCCCCGACTCCGCCACCGCGGCGAGGTAGCGGGTGAAGTCCCGCGCCGTGGCCTGCGGCTCGCGGCGCATGTAGGCCGTGGCCAGCTCCGAGAGCTTGGCGATGTTGCGGAGCCGCTCGACCGTGTCCGCGTGCGTGGCGAACACCTGCTGGCGGCGCAGCCCGATGCGCTCGATCAACCGCAGCACGAACGCGTCCGGGCGACGGTCCTCGAACGCATTCGACGCCGAGCGGTAGAGGCGCAGGAAGGCGCGAGCCCGGTCGCGGCCCTCCTCGGAGAGCTGTGGGCCCTCGAGGGCCGCGGCCACGGCGGAGGGCATGTCGAGCTTGCGGCGGCGAGCGAGCTGCGTCAGGCGCGCCACGTCCACGGAACGCAGCTCCACGGGCGGCCTGCTCAGGGCGCGCACGACGGCGCCGGAGTCGTGCGGGTCGGCGAGTGCGCGCAGCCACGCCAGCACGTCACGAACCTCGGCTCGCTGGAAGTAGGCGGCCGAGCCGCACACGCGCGCGGGCAGCGCGCGCTCCTCGAGGGCGGACGCGATCACGGTGCCCTCGCTCTTCACAGAGCGCACCAGTACGCAGATCTGCTCGGGCGGCACGCCTGAAGCGATCAGCTGCTCGGCCTCTGCCGCCACGGCCTGTGCCTGGGCGCGTTCAGAGCGGCAGCGCCAGAAGCGCACGCGGCCGCCGCTCACGCCGGTGAGCTTCCTGCCGGGCGCCACAGCGGCCGCCGCGTGGAGGATCCGGCGGCCCGAGCGGCAGCTGCGCTCCAGCTTCACCACCTTCGCCTCCGGCAGCTCCTCGAGGAAGCTGTCGTCGGCGCCCACGAGCGTCACCTGGCGGTGCTCCTCGATCAGCAGGCGCAGGAGCATCCCCTGCCCGAAGTTCGTGTCGTCGTACTCGTCCACGAGCACGTGCTGGAAGCGGCCGGCCACGCGCTCGCGCACGTGCGGGCGCTCGTGGAGGAGCTGGAACGCGCGCAGGACGAGGTCGCCGAAGTCGAGCGCGCCGCGCTCCGCCAGCAGGCGGTCGTGGTCGGCGTAGAGGCGGGCGAACTCGAGCTCCCGGGCGGCGCTGGTGCGGGCGGCGTCGCTCTCGGCCGCCGCCATCGTCCGCTCGGCGTAGGCGCGGTAGTCCTCTGCCGAGATCATCTCGTCCTTCAGGCGGTCGATACGCGCGACGAAGCTGGCGAGCAGCGGCGCCGGGTTGCCGCGGATCTCGTGCTCGCGGAGGGAGAGGTCGTCGATCCGCTCGAGGAGGAGCGCGAGGCGGTCGGCCGGGGTCACCGGCGTGAGGAAGGGATCCACGCCCGCCTCGAGGGCCTCGTCCTGCAGCAGGCGCAGGCAGAAGGAGCGGAACGTCTCCACGTGGAGCTCCTCGTAGGGAGCCTCGAGCTCCGCCTCCAGACGCTCGCGCATCTCGGCCGCGGCGGGCGCCGAGAACGTGAGCGTGAGGATGCGCTCGGCGGGCACTCCGTGGCCCACGAGCCACACGAAGCGGCTCAGCACGGTCTGCGTCTTTCCGGTGCCGGCCCCAGCCGAGACGACAAGCGGGCCGTCGGGATGGGTGACGGCCGCCTCCTGCGCGCGGTTAAGGCCGTCGAGGGCTACAGGCATCGCGGCCTAGGATACGCCGCAACGTGCCCCTTCCGGACAGCACCGATTGGCTTGGCTTCTGCCGTCGCGCGGCGGGTGCCGCCCGCGACGCCGTTAACGCCTACGCCACCACGGCCGAACGAGGGGTCGAAACCGGCCGCGGGGAGGGCGGCGATACGGCCTACGTGATCGACCGCGCCGCCGAGGACGCGATCTTCGCGGAGATCGAGCGCCTCGGCGTACCAGTCACCGCGATCTCCGAAGAGCGCGGTGAACTTCAGATCGCGGGCGGCAGCGACCTCCGCATAGTCATCGACCCCGTCGACGGCTCTCTCAATGCCAAGCGAGGCCTCCCCTTCGCATGTGTTTCGATCGCGATCGCGTCGGGGCCCCGCATGGGAGATGTCGAGATCGGCTGGGTGGCGGAGCTCGACCCACGCCTCTCGGTCACCGACGAGCCCAGGCCAGGGCGCGATTGGTGGGCTCTGAAGGGAGAGGGCGCGTTCCGCGACGGCGAGCCCCTGCCGCGCCTCCAGCCCGGACCGCTGGAGGTGCTCGGGTTGGAGACCGCTCGACCCGAGCTGGTGGCCGCCACCGCATCCGCGATCGAATCCGTGGGCGCCCGCCGCATCCGCGCGCTCGGCTCGGTGGCGATGACCCTCTGCCTGGTCGCGGCCGGCCAGCTCGACGGAATGCTGAGCCTCCGCCCGATCCGCTCGGTCGACGCCGCGGCCGCCCAGCTGCTCGTGACGGAGGCCGGCGGAGCAGTGAGCTTCCCAACGGACGACGAGCTGACACTCGAGATGCGCTCACCCGTGCTGGCGGCGCGCGATGTGGAGCTGCTCGAACGATTGCGGTCCACCTTCGCTGGCTAACGGCGGGCATTGAGAAGGTCGACCATCCTGCCTAGACCACCAATACGGTGGGTAGAACAGGACGGTCGGCGGAAGATCACCCCTTCACCGCTGCCGTAAACGCCGCGATGAACCCGGCCGCCGGGATTGACGCCCCCGCATAGCGGGCATTGAGTCCTCTCCTAATGGCCCGTCTCAAAAAAGTCGACTGTTCCGGCCCCGGCATCCGGCGTCGCCGCCGCGGCAAGGGTTTCGAGTATCTCGATGACGACGGCAAGCGCGTGACCGAGCCGAGCTTGGTCGAGCGGATTCGTGAGCTCGCCATCCCGCCCGCGTGGGAGGAGGTCTGGATCTGCCCGTATCCGATGGGCCACATCCAGGCCACGGGCACCGATGCTGCCGGGCGCAAGCAGTACCGCTACCACGACCAGTGGCGCGAGAGGCGCGACGCCGAGAAGTTCGAGGAGATGATCGATTTCGCGCGGGCGCTCCCGCGCATGCGCAAGCGTGTGGCGAAGGACATCGCGCGCAAGGGCATGCCGCGCGAGAAGGTGCTTGCGATCGCGATGCGTCTGCTCGACCGCGGCTTCTTCCGGATCGGCTCGGAGAACTACGCCGAGGAGAACGACACCTACGGCATCGCGACGATGGGCAAGCGCCACGTGAAGGTCTCGGGCGACCAGGTGACGTTCGACTACGAGGCGAAGGGTGGCAAGCGCCGCGTCCAGTCGATCGGCGACCCCGAGGTGGCCGAGATCGCGCGAATGCTGAAGAAGCGCCGCGGCGGTGGTGAGGAGCTGCTCGCCTACAAGGAGGGGCAGCGCTGGGTGGACGTGAAATCAGCGGACATCAACGCCTACCTGAAGGAAGCCACCGGCGGGGACTTCAGCGCGAAGGACTTCCGCACCTGGAGCGGCACGGTGCTCGCCGCGGTGGCGCTGGCCGTGGCGGGAATGGCATCGGGGTCGAAGTCCTCACGCACCCGTGCGAAGAGCCGCGCGGTCAAGGAGGTCTCGCGCTACCTCGGCAACACGCCGGCGGTCTGCCGCGCCTCTTACATCGACCCGCGTGTGTTCGACCGCTTCGACGGAGGACTCACGATCGGGGGCGCGCTTCCGGAGCTCGTGGAGGACACCGCGCGGTGGCCCGACGTGCGTCCTGTCGAGGAGGCCGTGCTCGATCTGATCGCGGACAACCGCGAGTCGGACCTTGTTGAGGAGGGAGTGGAGCTGGCCGCGGTCGCCTAGGAGCGGCGGCCGAAATCCGTGGTGTAGGTGCCGCCACCGCCGCCGACCGGGGTGCCCGAGACGACTCCGATTCCGATCGAGCGGAAGGAGCCGCTGAGGATGTTCGCGCGGTGCGGCGGGCTGTTCATCCAGGCCGAACCGATCGACCGCGGCGTCGAGCGGTTGCCCGAGCCGTAGGCGATGTTCTCGCCGACCGTCCAGCTGCGGGCGCCCGAGAGGTAGCCGGTGCTGCGGATGCGGTCGACAAAGCTCGCCCCGCCCGGCGAGGTGTGCGAGAAGAACTTCCGCCGCGCCATCGCGCGGGAGTGCCGCTGGGCGGCCGTCGAGAGCTTGTGGTTCAGCCGCAGCGGGCGCAGGCGGTGGCGCGCACGCTCGGCGTTCAGCACGCACAGCGTGGCGCGCACCAGGGCGCGCTTGCTTGCCTTCGCGGCAGTCGCGTTCGCCGAGGAGCACGCCCCGGCCGCGGATGCGCTTGGCACTGCGAAGAGAAGGACGGCAAGAGCAGTCACGACCAACACGACTGACTTGGTAAAGCTCATTCACTAGTTGAGTCGGCCTGTCGCGTGAGACCTTTAGGGGGTCGGAGATCGGCCCTGGACGGGTGTTCGAACCCGTTTGGGGGACACGACCACGGGTAGGGACGCCGAATGCCACCCGCAGCCATCCTCGACGTCGACGGGACGCTCGTCGACACGAACTACCACCACACGATCGCCTGGTACCGCGCGTTCCGCCAGAACGGGGTCCTGCTCCCGATCTGGCGCATCCACAGGCACATCGGCATGGGCGGCGACCAGCTCGTCAAGGCGCTCGGTGGCGAGCAGCTCGAGAACGAGAAGGGCGACGACATCCGCGCGGCCGAGCGCGTCCTGTACGGCGAGCTGATGAGCGAGGTGGAGCCGCTCGAGGGCGCCCGCGCGCTGATCGAGGACCTGAAGGAGAGCGGTCACGCGGTGGTGCTCGCCAGTTCGGCGAAGAGGCACGAGGTGGAGCATTACCTCGACCTGCTCGACGCGCGCGAGCTGGCCGACGACTGGACCACGTCCGACGACGTGGAGGCCACGAAGCCCGAGCCCGACCTCGTGGTCGCCGCGGTGGAGAAGGCGGGCGGCGGCGAGGCCGTGATGGTCGGCGACTCGACGTGGGACTGTGAGGCCGCCAAGCGCGCCGGGGTCGACACGATCGCCGTGCTCACGGGTGGCTTCTCCGAGAGCGAGCTCCGCGATGCTGGCGCGCTCGTGGTCTATTCCTCGATCAAGGATCTGCGCGAGTCCCTCGACGAGACCCCGCTTGCGGCAAGCTAGGGGTCATGGCCGACAGGCTCGGCAGCTACAAGGCGAAGCGCGACTTCGAGAAGACGCCTGAGCCGAAGGGACGCAAGCGCGGGAAGCCGAGGGAGGCGCGCTTCGTGGTCCAGGAGCATCACGCGCGGCGGCTCCACTGGGACCTGCGGCTCGAGCACGAGGGCACGCTGGCGTCCTGGGCGCTCCCCCGTGGTGTGCCCGAGCACCCGGATGAGAACCGCCTTGCGGTCCGGACCGAGGATCACCCGCTCGAGTACCTGGAGTTCGCGGGCGAGATCCCGAAGGGCGAGTACGGCGCCGGGACGATGCTCGTCTGGGACGGCGGCACCTACGACGCGGAGAAGTTCCGCGACGACGAGGTGATAGCGACCTTCCACGGCGAGCGCATGAACGGCCGCTACGCCCTGTTCCGGACGCGCGAGAGCGACTGGATGATCCACCGCATGGACCCGCCGGCCGACCCGACCTACGAGCCGTTTCCGGATCGGATTAAGCCGATGATGGCCCGCAGCGGCAAGCTGCCTCCACGCGAGAGGGAGTTCGGCTTCGAGGTCAAGTGGGACGGGATCCGCACGGTGGCGTTCTGCGACCACGGCCACATCGATCTCCAGGGCCGCAACCTGAGCGACTTCACGCCGCGCTACCCCGAGGTGCGCGAGCTGGCCCGCTCGCTCGGCTCGCGGCGGGTTGTGCTCGATGGGGAGATCGTGGCGTTCGACGACGAGGGCCGTCCGAGCTTCGAGCGCCTTCAGGCGCGCATGCACCTGGCGTCCGACTCAGCCGTGCGGCGGCGCATGCGCGACATCCCCGCGACCTACGTGATCTTCGACCTGCTCTACCTCGACGGCCACTCCACGATGTCGCTCTCATACGAGGAGCGCCGCAGCCTGCTCGAGCGGCTGGAGCTCGAGGGGCCGGCGTGGCGCACCCCGTCGTACCATCGCGGCGAGGGGAGCGCCCTGCTCGAGGCCACAAAGCAGCTCGGCATCGAGGGCGTGGTCGCGAAGAAGCTCGACGGCCCCTACCAGCCGGGCGTGCGCGCCTCGCACTGGATCAAGGTGAAGAACGTCCACACGCAGGATGTGGCGATCGGCGGCTGGACGCCGGGCGAGGGCGGCCGGAGCACCAGCATCGGCGCGCTCGCGGTGGGGGTGATGGAGGACGACCAGCTGGTCTACGTCGGAAAGGTGGGCACCGGGTTCACCGAGCAGTCGCTCGCGCTCGTGAAGCGCGAGCTCGACCCGCTGCGCACTGACACCAGCCCGTTCAGCGGCCGCCAGCCGCCAAAGGGCACGATCTTCGTGGAACCGCGGCTGGTTGCGCACGTCGAGTTCCGCGAGTGGACCAAGAGCGGGACGCTTCGCGCGCCCTCGTTCAAGGGCCTCCGACCGGACATGTCGCCGCAGGAATGCGTGCGCGAGGAAGGTTAAGAGCCCGCGTGTGGGTACCTTTGATGCATGCCACGCGCAATTTGGAGCGGTGCGATCAGCTTCGGACTGGTCAACATCCCCGTCAAGCTCTACAGCGCGGTCTCGCGTAAGACCGTCAGGTTCCACCAGATCGACGCCGAGTCGGGCCAGCGCATCCGCCAGCAGCGGGTGAACCCTGGCTCCGGCGAGGAGGTCCCCTACGAGCAGATCGTCAAGGGCTACGAGATCAGCCCGGACCGCTACGTGACGATCACGCCCGAGGAGCTGGAGTCGCTCGAGCCGCAGAAGACTCGCACGATCGACATCGAGGAGTTTGTGGACCTCGAGCAGATCGACCCGATCTACTACGACCACCCTTACTACCTCGCCCCCGACAAGGGAGCGGCGAAGGCCTACAAGCTGTTGCTCGACGCGATGGAGGAGGCCGACAAGGTCGCCATCGCGCGGGTGGTGATTCGCTCGAAGGAGAACCTCGTGGCGCTGCGCTCCTACAGGGGCGCGATCACGATGGAGACGATGCTGTTCCCCGACGAGGTCACGCAGCCGGATTCGCTCGAGGAGCTCGCGGCGGTGGACGGCGACGTGAAGACCACCAAGCGCGAGCTCGACATGGCGAAGCAGCTGATCGAGTCGCTCTCGGGTGACTTCGACCCGAGCGGATACCGCGACGAATACCGCGAGCGCGTGCTGGACCTGATCGAGCGCAAGGCCGCGGGTGAGACGATCACCATCGAGGAGCCGGCCGCCGAGAAGAAGGAGGTCCCCGACCTCATGGCGGCGCTCGAGGCGTCGATCTCGGCTTCGAAGAGCCCGCCGAAGAAGAAGGCGTCGTCGGGCAACGGCGGCTCGAAGTCGAAGCCAAGGAAAAAGACGGCAGCGAAGAAGTAGGTGTCGTCGCGCGTCGAGGTTGAAGTCGAGGGCCGCCGGCTCTCGCTCTCGAACCTCGACAAGGTGATGTACCCGGCCACCGGGTTCACCAAGGGCCAGGTGATCGACTACTACACGCGCATCGCGCCCGTGCTGCTCCCTCACCTGCTCGACCGCCCTCTGACGCTGAAGCGCTATCCGAACGGCGTGGAAGGCCAGTACTTCTACGAGAAGCAGTGCCCGTCGCACCGCCCCGACTGGGTGCGCAGCGAGCCGGTCGGGCTGCGCAGCAAGACGATCCAGTTCTGCATCTGCGATGACCTGCCCACGATCGTCTGGCTCGCCAACCTGGCGGACCTCGAGCTGCACCCGTCGCTCTCGAAGGTGCCCGAGGTGGAGCGGCCCACGATCATGGCATTCGACCTGGATCCCGGCCCGCCGGCGGGCATCCCGGAGTGCTGCAACGTCGCGCTGATCCTGCGCGACGCGCTCAGCCGCATCGGGCTCGAGTCGTTCGCGAAGACGTCCGGGTCGAAGGGCATCCAGGTGTACGTGCCGCTGAACGTGGACGACGTGGACTACGACCACGGCACCAAGCGCCTCTCCCAGGCGCTCGCGCGGCACCTCGAAGGCGAGCATCCGAAGCTGATCGTCTCGAGTCAGAAGAAGGAGCTCCGCAAGGGCAAGGTGCTGATCGACTGGAGTCAGAACGACGAGCACAAGACCACCGTGTCGGTCTACTCGTTGCGCGCCCGCGAGCGTCCGACCGTGTCGACGCCGCTCGACTGGGACGAGGTGGAGGCGGCGGACCCGGCCGCGCTGGTCTTTGAGGCCGGCGACCTGCTGGAGCGGGTGGAGGAACGCGGCGACCTGTTCGCGCCGGTGCACGAGCTGAAGCAGCGGTTGCCGGATCTCTGAGCGAGTACCGTTCGGGGCCGAATGGTTGATTGGGGGCTAGCCCGTCAGATCGCTGCCCTCGCGGCAGGACGAGGCGCTGAGGAAGCAGCTCCTTTCGATGCCGTCGTTCTTTCGGCCGAGATGGAGGGTCCGGTGGCCCGCTACACGGGATTGGCGCTCGCATCGCCCACGCCCCCCGTCGAGGTGGTGGGCCGCGCCGAGTGGGCCGCCGGGAACCTCGACACCCTGTCTCACATTCTCGATCCCGTTGCGGCCCGCCTGGACGAGCGCCTTGCGTTCGCGGGGCCACTGGCGGGCGCTCTGCGAATCGGGGCGTCAGCCACCGTCGCCGCCGAGGCCGGCCTCGTCATGGGATATCTGTCCTCGAGGGTGCTCGGCCAGTACGACGTCTCGCTGCTCGGCGCTGACACAGACCCCCGCCTCCTCTTCGTCGGACCCAACCTCGCCGGCGCGGTGCGCGACCTCGAGGTGGACGCCGACTCCTTCGGCCGCTGGATCTGTGCGCACGAGCTCACGCACGTGTTCCAGTTCCAGGGCGTGCCCTGGCTGCGCGAGCACATGAGCGGCCTGCTGCGCCGCTACGTGTCCACCCTTGAGGTCCGTATTCAGAGCGGTTCGGCGGGCGGGCTGCCGTCCCTGCCGGACCCCTCGCGGTTGGTCGAGGCGTTCCGGGAGGGTGGGCTCGCTGCTCTGGTCCAATCGCCTGAACAGCGGGCATTGATGGATGAGATTCAGGCGACCATGTCGGTGATCGAGGGGTATTCCGAGCACGTGATGGACGCGATCGCCGCGGAGGTGATCCCCTCACACGAGCAGCTGCGGGCTGCGATGGACCGACGCCGCCGCAGTCGCTCCGCCCCGCAGCGGATCATCGAGCGCCTGCTCGGCTTCGACGTGAAGCTGCGCCAGTACGAGCAGGGCAAGAAGTTCGCGGACGCCGTGGCGGAGCTGGCGGGCATCGAGGGGCTCAATCGGGTGTGGTCGTCCCCGTCGGCGCTCCCGAGCGCCGGCGAACTGCAGCATCCAAGGCAGTGGCTCGAACGCACCGAGCCCGCCGCCAGCGCCGCCTAAATCCCGCACTCCACGCGCCCGCACCCACTGCCACGAGTTTCGTCGCATATGTGACCCCTTTCTCGTGGCACCACCGCTGAGGCCGCCTTCATTGCGGTCGTAGACCCAAGTGCCGTCTGCAACGTGTAACGGAAGTGCAGACGAGGTTTACGTACATGTGTTCGTAGGTATACTCCTATGGAAGTTAAATTTAATAACGTCCCAGTTCCCCCGAGGATGCCGTCCAGATCGAGGACGGGAAGGAGAGTCGACACAATGGCTACCCAGACGCAGACGCAGACCCAGCGCAAGGCCACTGCCCAGAAGGCTGCTGCTACGCGCCGTCGCAACGCCGCCGCACGCAGCCGTTCGGCCAAGAAGGCCGCCGAGGCCCGCGCGAAGGCTGAGCTGAACACCCTCCAGGTTGTCCAGCTGCAGGCCGAGCGTGCCGCTCTCGTGCCGGTCGGTGCCGCGCTCACCGCGCGTGACGCCGTGGTCGAGGCCGTGAAGCCCTACGTCGCTGGTCGCGAGAGCGCCGAGAAGGAGCTCGAGAAGGTCGGCAAGCGCGTGCAGGTCAACCTGAAGAGGTTCGAGCGCCGTGGCTCGACCGCGCGCAACCGCGCCGTGCGTGAGGTCAAGCGCACCCGGACCCGCGTGGAGCGCGAGCTGCGCCAGCGCCGCACCAAGGCCGTGCGCACGGTGAAGCAGAACCGTCGCGGGGCCGAGCGCCAGGTGAAGTCGACCCGGCGCGAGTTCGAGCGCCAGGCGAGCAGCATCGTGCAGCGCGTGTCGTCGCTCGCGTAGTTCCGCGCCGCGACCGCCGTCCACCCGGCGGCTGACTTACCCCCGGTCGTCCGGAGAGAGCGGCAGGGGAAAGACTGCCGGCCAAATATTCGCCGGCAGTGTGCAGTATCTCTCCTCCCTCACCAGCGCCGTCCCTTATGGGGCGGCGTTGGTTCTTTCGGGCCCCGCTTTGCTTAACTGGACCTGGATGCCTACGCGTGAACAGATCGAGGACGCACTCAAGGGAGTAATCGACCCCGAGCTGCGCAAGGACATCGTGACCCTTGGCATGGTGCGCTCGATTGAGCAGCCGGAAGAGGGCACGGTGAACGTGATCGTGTCGCTCACCACAGCGGGCTGCCCGATTCGCAACCACTTCCAGACGGCCGTGGTCGAGAAGGTTCGGGCCCTCGGCGTCTCGCACGTGAACGTGGGCTTCGACGTCCTGTCCGACTCCGAGAAGGAGACGCTCGCGCAGCGCCTCGGCCGCAGCGGCGGCCTGCCGCAGGGCGCGCTCGCGGCGGTCAAGAACGTGATCTGCATCGGATCCGGCAAGGGCGGGGTGGGCAAGTCCACCGTGACCACGAATCTGGCGGCCGCGCTCCAGGCCGAGGGCCAGCGCGCAGCCGCGCTCGACGCCGACGTCTGGGGCTACTCGATCCCGCGCATGCTCGGCGTGCACGGCCGCCCGAAGGTCTCCGCCGACCGCAAGATCCTCCCGCTCGAGGGCCCCGCGGGAGTGAAGGCGATCTCGATCGAGTTCTTCCTGAACGAGCGCGACCAGGCCATCACGTGGCGCGGGCCGATGCTCCACAAGGCGATCCGCCAGTTCCTGGAGGACGTGGATTGGGGAGAGCTCGACTACCTCTTGATCGACCTGCCTCCGGGCACCGGCGACGTCTCGATGACGCTCGCGCAGCTGCTGCCCCAGGCGAAGTTCGTGATCGTGACGACCCCGCAGCCCGCGGCCCAGAAGGTGGCCGCGCGTGCCGCCGAGACCGCGCTGCGCTTCGACCTCGAGATCGCCGGGGTGATCGAGAACATGTCCGGCTTCACGACGCCCAGCGGCGAGCGCTTCACGATCTTCGGCGAGGGCGGCGGACAGCTGCTAGCCGACGACCTCGACGTGCCGCTGCTCGGCAAGATCCCGCTCCAGGAGGAGCTCAGGATCTCCGCCGACGAGGGCACGCCGCTGGTGCTCGAGGATCCGCACGCACCCGCCTCGCAGGCGCTCTACCACGCCGCGCGCGGGATCATCGCCGCGACGCCGCAGCAGCTCGGGGTGCTTCAGGAGCCCTCGGGCCCGCCGATGCCGGAGATCACCGGCACGGCACTGCCGATGGCAAGCGGCTAGGCCGACTCGAGCGCGCTACGTGCTCTGCTTGAAGTAGTCGGCGTTGATCTGGATGTACGGCTGCCATTCGTCCGGCAGCTGATCCTCGGCAAAGCACGCGTCCACCGGGCAGGCCTCGACGCAGGCGTCGCAGTCGATGCATTCCTCCGGGTCGATGTAGAGCTGTTTGACCTCGTCGTAGTCGGGCTCGTCGGGCGTCGGATGGATGCAGTCGACGGGACAAACCTCCACGCAGGAGTTGTCCTTGGTGTCGATGCAGGGTTCGGCGATGACGTAAGCCACTGTTCTCCTTCTCGTGTCCAAAAAGCGCCTGGGCGCGAGGACACGCATTGTATTCGGTGGCCTTCGCCGGCGGTCGCACCCCGGCGCCGTCAGGACATAGTCTCCGGCAGGTGCCGGAGCCCCGCGAGCCCGATCCCTTCCTCGACACGTTCACCGGCCTGGTGGCGGCCCGCGCCGTCACGAGCGCCACGATGCTCGGCGTCTTTGACTCCCTCCAGGACGGGCCGGCGTCGGCGGACGAACTCGCAGAACGACTCGGTCTCGACCCCCTCGGCGCGGACACGCTGCTCACCACCCTCTCGACGCTCGGGTACGTGAAGGCCGATGGCGATCGCTTCCGTAATGCCGAGGTGAGCGAGCGCCTGCTGGTGCGCGACTCGCCCGAGTCGATCGCAACCTTCGTCGGTGACCAGGGCGACCTCCATTGGCAGGTGCTCGACCTGCTCCCGGACGCGCTCCGAACCGGGCGCCCGTACGCGATGCACGAGGAGCGCCGCGACGACGGCGAGCGCTGGCAGGCCTACATCCGCGGGCTGTTCGAGATCTCGCGTGCCGAGCACGCGGCGAATGCGGCGCTCGTGCCCGTCGAGGAGCCGCGGCTCATGGTGGACGTGGCCGGTGGCCACGGCGCCTTCTCCATGGCGATGTGCGACCGCCACTCGACGCTTGCGGCAACCGTCCTCGACCTCCCGCCGAGCGCGGAGGTCGGCCGCCAGATAGTCGCTGAGCAGGGGTACTCCGATCGCATCTCGTTCCGCGAGGGCGACGTGTTCGAGCTCGGCCTCGGCGACGACGACAGCGTCGATGTGGTCTCGGTGTTCAACCTCGCTCACCACCTGCCGGAGGAACGCAACCGCGAGCTCTGCGGGATGGCGCGCGCGGTGCTGCGGCCGCGCGGGTGCATGGTGATGGGCGACTCCGCGCGGCCGGAGCCCGGCGAACCGGTCTCTGAGCACGGCGCGATCTCGAGCCTGCTCTTCTACGCGTGGAGCCACAGCCGCAACTTCACGCCGTCCGAGATCTGCGGCTGGATGGAGGACGCAGGCTTCACGGACGTGAAGTCCCACCGCAACGTGCGCTCGCCGTGGCGCGTGGTGGTGGTGGGACGGTGATCCTGCTCACGGGCGCCACCGGCACCGTGGGATCCGCCCTGCTGCGCCGGCTCACGGCGCACGGCCGGCCGGTGCGTGCGCTCGTCCGCGAGCCGCGCCGCCTCGGCGACCAGCGCGTGCGCGTGCAGATAGCGCTCGGCGACCTGGCGGATCCGCCCTCGTTTCGCAATGCGCTTCGCGGCGTCGACACGGTCGTGCACATGGCGGCCTCGATCCGCGACCAGCCGCGCGCCTCGATCGAGGAGCTGAACGCGCTCGCGACGCTGCGCCTGGTGCGGGCGGCCGAGCGGGCCGGCGCGGAGCGCTTCCTGTTCTTCTCCGCAATGAGCGCCAGCCACCACTCGCGCACGCGCTTCTTCCGCGCGAAGGCGCTCGCTCAGGAGGCGGTTGAGGCCTCGCCGATCGAGACCACGATCTTCGCGCCCTCGATCATCTACACCCCCGGCGACCCGTGGCTGACGCTGCTCGACCGGCTCTCGCGCCTTCCCGCGGTGGTGGTGTCCGGCTCCGGGCGCGCGACCTTCGAGCCGATCTGGGCGGAGGACGTGGCGGATGCAGTCATGAGTGCCCTCTCAAACGGTGACTCCGGCAGGTACGACCTGGCCGGTCCCGAGATCCTCTCCTACGACGACATCGTGCGAACGACGTTGCGGGCGAATGGGCGCCGCCGGCGTCTGCTGCACGTGCCGCTACCGCTGGTGCGGGCTTCTCTCAAGGCGCTCCGCCGGGTGGGCGGACCGAAGGTCTTCGCCACCTGGGAGGAGGCGGAGCTGATGGAGGAGCCGATGGTGTCAGAACGAGGAACGGCGGACACCGAGAAGCTGGGCGTGAGCCCGCTCCCGATGTCCGCCGTCCTAGGGGTCTGACCCCGTACGGGGTCAGACCCTCAGGGGTCGTGGGGCAAGCGCCGGGCGTTGCCCGGCGCGCAGCCACGTCTTTTACATCATTCCGTCCATGCCGCCCATGCCGCCCGGCATTCCGCCGCCGGCGCCGTTCTGCTCGGGCATCTCGGCAATGATCGCCTCGGTGGTGAGGATGTTCTTGCCGATGGACGCCGCGTTCTGCAGCGCGGAGCGGGTAACCATCGCGGGGTCGATAACGCCGGCCTTGACGAGGTCGACGACCTCGCCGGTGTCAGCGTTGAGCCCCATGTTGGCGCCCTTGGCGTTGCGCACGTCGTTGACCACGACGGAGCCCTCGAGCCCGGCGTTGTCAGCGATCTGGCGCAGCGGCTCCTCGAGCGCGCGACGCACGATCTGAGCGCCGGTCCGCTCGTCGCCCTCGAACCCATCCAGCAGGATGGCGTCCTGAGCGCGAAGGAGCGCGACACCGCCGCCCGGCACGATGCCCTCCTCGAGGGCGGCGCGGGTGGCCTGCAGCGCGTCCTCGACGCGGTGCTTCTTCTCCTTCATCTCGGTCTCGGTGGCAGCGCCGACCTTGACCACCGCGACGCCGCCGGCCAGCTTCGCCAGCCGCTCCTGCAGCTTCTCGCGGTCGAAGTCCGAGTCGGTGTTCTCGATCTCGGCCTTGATCTGGTTGATGCGGCCCTTGATGGCCTCCGTGTCACCGGCACCGTCGACGATCGTCGTGGTGTCCTTCGTCACGACGACGCGGCGGGCGTGTCCGAGCTGAGAGAGCTGCGTGTTCTCCAGCTTGAGGCCCATCTCCTCGGTGATCACCTCGCCGCCCGTGAGGATCGCAATGTCCTCGAGCATGCGCTTGCGGCGATCGCCGAAGCCCGGAGCCTTGACCGCGACGCCCGTGAAGGTGCCGCGCAGCTTGTTGACCACGAAGGTCGCGAGGGACTCGCCCTCCACGTCCTCGGCGATCACCAGGATTGGCTTGCCCGCCTGGATGACCTGCTCCAGCACCGGGAGGATGTCCCGGACCGAGCCGATCTTCTGGTTGGCGATGAGGATCTGCGGATCCTCCAGCACGGCCTCCATGCGCTCCTGGTCGGTGACCATGTACGGCGAGATGTAGCCCTTGTCGAACTGCATGCCCTCGGTGAACTCGAGGTCCATGCCGAACGTCTGGCCCTCCTCGACGTTCACGACGCCGTCCTTGCCGACCTTGTCGATCGCGTCGGCGATCACGTCGCCGATCTCGTCGTCCGCAGCCGAGATGGCCGCGACACGAGCGATCTGGTCCTTGCCGGAGATCTCGGTGGAGACCTCCTTGATCCGCTCGACCACCTGGTCGACGGCCTTCTCCACGCCGCGCTTCAGCCCGAGCGGGTTCGCGCCGGCGGCCACGTTCTTCAGGCCCTCGCGCACGATCGTCTGAGCAAGCACGGTGGCTGTGGTGGTGCCGTCGCCCGCGACGTCGTTGGTGGCGGTGGCCACCTCACGTACGAGCTGTGCGCCCTGGTTTGCGAACGGGTCCTCGATCTCGATCTCTCGAGCAATCGAAACACCGTCGTTGGTGATGGTCGGCGCGCCGAACTTCTTGTCGATCACGACGTAGCGACCCTTCGGGCCGAGCGTGACCTTCACGGCGTTCGCGACGGCGTTCACGCCATCCTCGAGCGCCTTGCGGGCGTCGACGTCGTACTTCAGTTCCTTGTGAGCCATTTGCGTGTCCTCCTAGCCCGCGACCTTGGCGAGCACGTCGGACTCCCGAAGTACCAGGAGATCCTCCCCCTCGACCTCGACCTCGGTGCCGCCGTACTTCGAATACAGGACCTCGTCGCCCTCGGCGACGTCGAGCGGGATGCGCTTGTCGCCATCCTCGTCCCACTTACCCTCACCGACTGCAAGGACCTTGCCGCGCTGCGGCTTCTCCTTGGCCGTGTCAGGGAGGACGATGCCGCTCGCGGTGGTCTCCTCCTCTTCGATCGCCTTCACGATGAGGCGATCACCTAGAGGCTTGAGATTCATGCGCTTTACCTCCGTAGAAAGTTCTGTCGTTTGGCACTCCGAGCCTGCGAGTGCCAGCTGGCACTCTAGCAATGAGAGTGCCAATACACCAGAGGAGAAGCCTGTCTAGTTCTGGGCGGGCGCGTCCCGGCGCAGGCGCTCATGGATCTCGGACGGACGGTCCGAGATTTGCGAGAAGCGCACCACGGTGACCATGTCGTCCATCTCGACCTTGCGACCGTAGATCTGCTCCAGGAAGTGGACCATCTCGTCGAGCCGCCGGAACTCCGGGTTGTCGTGCTCGATGTCCCGAGGGGAGAGGTCCTGGACCTGCTTGACCTCCACGCTGTCGATCACCGCGTCGAAGATCTTCTGACGCGGTGAATGCTGGAAGCCGACGGTGATCATCACGACCTCGCCCTTGCGGTACTTCTTGCCCTTATCGCCGAGCCGGATCGTGGCGGTCTTGCGCCCTCGCTTGAGCTGATCGACGAAGACGGGCGAATAGAAGTTGAGGACGAACACGCCGGGCAGCCTAGCTTCCTTTTGCCAGTCGCGATAGGGCGGTCTTCGCGATGTCCTTCTCGCCCCGGTAGGCCAGCCGCGCGGGCGCGTCCTCGAGGGGTATCCAGAGGGCCTCCTCGACCTCGTGGTCGTGGTCCTCGAGCCGCCCGGAGCGGTAGCGGAAGAGGAAGAAGCTGACGATCTTGAGGACGCGGTCGCCGTCGCGGGCGTACCAGTAGCGGATATCCCCGAGCTTCTCGATCGGGGTGGCCTCGAGGCCCGTCTCCTCGCGCACCTCGCGCAGCGCCGCCTCCTGCGCCGACTCTCCCTTCTCGGGATGGCCCTTGGGCAGCGCCAGGATTTTGTCGCGCACGCGGACCACCGCCACGTGCGGGCGACCCCTGAGGTTGCGGATCACGAGCCCGCCGGAGGAGAACTCGCGGATCACGTGTCGCCGGTCACGAGTGGCACGAAGCGCACGCCGGTGACCACCTCCTCCCGGCCGTCGCGGAAGCAGATCAGGTGCTCGCGCCGGCCACGCTGGACCGGACAGACGAGCGCGGCGCCCGGCTCGAGCTGCTCGAATAGCGCCGCCGGTGGCTCGTCCTGAGCCGTGGCGGTCACCGATATTCCTCCGAACGGAGCGCGGTCGGGCGCGCCGAGAGAGCCGTCGCCCACGCGCACCTCGACGTTGCGGTAGCCGAGCTGCTCGAGCCTCTCCTCCGCCTCGCGCGCGAGGCTCTCGTACCGCTCGATGGTGATCACCTCGCGCGCGAGCAGCGACAGCACGGCGGCCGCGTAGCCCGATCCCGTGCCGACCTCGAGCACCGTCTCCGTGCCGTCCAGCTCGAGCAGCTGCGCCATGCACGCCACGATCCACGGCTGCGACATGGTCTGGCCCTCGCCGATCCGCACCGCGCCGTCGCGGTATGCGCGGCGGCGCTGCTCGGGAGGCAGGAACAGCTCCCGGGGAACGGTGGCCATGGCGGCCAGCACGCGTTCGTCGTCGATCCCGCGCCGCCGCAGCTGGCGCGTGACCATGCGGCTTCGCTCAGTGGATGTAGTTCCGGAGCCGTCCGGGGTCATGCACGGTGACCTTTCCACGACCGAGGGTCACGATTCCCGCTCGTTCAAGCGTCGCGAGGAAGCGGCTGGCGCTCTCGCGCGAGGTGCCGGCGAGGTGTGCGATCTCGGCCTGGGTCGACCGGATCAGCACGTCCTCATGTGGTGCGCCGTCGGCCTGGCGCGAGACGGTCTGGGCGAGCAGGGCGCTCGCCACGCGGCCGGCCACTGTCTGGAACGACTGCTGGAGCAGCCGCTCGTTCGTACGGCTCACCCGCTCGGCGAGATTGGCGAGCAGCTTCAGCGCGATGTCGGGGTTGCGCGCGATCAGCCGCTGCACGTCGGTGGCCAGGAGCGCCACGGCGGTCGTGGCCTCGATCGCCTCGGCGGTGGCGGAGCGTGTCTCCCCGCGGAACATCGCCAGTTCGCCGAAGAGCATGCCCGCGCGGAGCTCGGCGAGGGCGACCATGCGCCCGTCCTGATGCTCGCGCGTGAGCACCACGGCGCCCGTCCGCAGCAGGTAACAGGTGTCGCCAACGTCGCCCTCGCGGAAAATCACCTCACCCTTGTCCCAGTGGCGCGGCACGGCCACCTGGGCCACCTCGTTCAGCTCGCGCTCCTCGAGATCGCCGAAGACCTCGGTGTTGGCGAGAAGGCGAGCCGTGTCGTGCCCAGTGGCCATGAGGCGCATAATCCCACTTGAGTGGCCGTCGCCCCAGAAGAAGCCGTGACCTACGCCGACGTCGAGGACGCCGCGCGCGCTCTCGCGGGCCGAGTGCGCGAGACGCCGCTGCTCTCCTCCGGCGAGCTCTCGCGCCGCATGGGTGCTCGCGTGCTGCTCAAGGCTGAGAACCTGCAGCTCACCGGCTCCTTCAAGGCGCGCGGCGCCACGCACATGATCCGCGGGCTTCCGCGCGCGGCGCTTGATGCCGGTGTGGTCGCGGCCAGCGCCGGAAACCACGCGCAGGCGGTGGCGTTCGCCGCGCGTGACGCCGGGGCGCATGCGGTCCTTGTGATGCCGGCGCAGGCGCCGCTCGCCAAGGTGGCCGCGGTGCGCCAGTACGGCGGCGAGGTGCGCTTCGTGGAGGGCGGCTACGACGAGGCGGGGGCCGAGGCGGAGCGCCTCGCCGAGTCGGAGGGCCTGACGGCCGTGCACGCCTTCGACCAGCCGGAGGTGGTGGCCGGGCAGGGCACGATCGGGCTCGAGCTGGCGCGCCAGGCACCCGACCTGAAGTTGGTGGTGGTGCCGCTGGGTGGCGGCGGGCTCGTGAGCGGAATCGGCCTCGCGCTGGCCGGTGCGCTCGACGGTGTGCGCGTGGTCGGGGTGCAGGCGGAGGCGTGCGCGCCGTACATCGACTCGCTCGCGGCTGAGCGGCCGATCGGCGCGCGGTCGGCAAACACGATCTGCGACGGCATCGCCGTGAAGCGCCCGGGCGACTTCACGCTCCCGCTCGTGCAGCACTACGTGGACGAGGTGGTGACCGTCTCGGACGACGAGGTGGCGCAGGCAATGGTGCTGCTGCTCGAGCGCTCGAAGCTCGTGGTGGAGGGCGCCGGTGCCGTGGCGGTGGCCGCGCTCATGACCGGGCGCGTGGCGGCACCGGAGAGTGGCGAGGTCTGTGCCGTGCTCTCGGGCGGCAACGTGGATGCCTCGCTCCTGTCGGAGTGCATCCGCCTGGGCGAGACGGCGGCCGGTCGGCGGATGGTGCTCTCGACGGTGGTGCCTGACCGGCCCGGCGCACTGGCGGGCCTCCTGCGCGTCGTGGCGGACCACGGCGGCAACGTCGTGGACGTGGAGCACCTGCGCGACGGCCTCGAGATCCACGTCCGGGAGACGGCGATCAAGCTCGTGCTCCAGACGCGCGGCAGCGACAACAGCCAGGAGATCCTCGACGCCGCGCGAGCTGAGGGCTTCTCGGTGCGCGTCGAGACCGTGGCCTAGGAGCTGCCGCGCCGATGAAGCTAGCCGTGGAGGTTGCCGAGACACTCGCGGCCGGTGGGCCGGTGGTGGCGCTCGAGAGCACCATCATCACGCACGGCCTGCCGCGCCCGCGGAACCTCGAGATCGCACGTCAGGCGGAGGCCGCGGTACGGGAGGGCGGCGCGCTTCCGGCCACGATCGCGATGGTCGAGGGCCAGGCGCGGATCGGGCTCGATGACGAAGCGCTAGCGGCCGTGGCCGAGCGTGAGGACGTGCTGAAGTGCGGCGTTCGTGACCTAGCACCGCTGGCGGCGCGCGGCGGCTGGGGAGGCACCACGGTCGCGGCCACGGCGCATCTCGCCGCGCGCGCTGGCATCCGCGTGTTCGCCACCGGAGGGCTCGGCGGCGTGCATCGTGGCGCCCGCGAGAGCTGGGACGAATCGGCGGACCTCACGACGCTGGCCTCGACGGGGATCGTGGTGGTCTGCGCCGGTGTCAAGTCGATCCTCGACGTGGGCGCCACGCTCGAGCGCCTCGAGACCCTGAACGTGACCGTGCTCGGCTACGGCAGCGACCGCTTCCCCGGCTTCTATCTCACCGACTCGGGCCATCCGGTGGCGTGGCGCGTCGACTCCCCGGCGGAGGTCGCGGCGGTGGCGACCGCGAGGACGGAGCTCGGCACCGATGACCGCGCCGTGGTGGTGGGGAACCCGCTGCCGCCGGACGAGCAGCTCGACCCCGCGGTCCACGACCGGGTTCTGGCGGAGGGCTTCGCAGCAGCAGAGCGCGCAGGGATCTCGGGCAAGGACGTGACGCCCTTCCTGCTCGACTTCCTCTCGCGCGAGACGGGTGGCCAGAGCCTCGAGGCGAACGTGCGGCTCGTGATCCGCAACGCCGGCCTGGCCGCGCGGATTGCAGTAGAGCTCGCGGCGTGAGCCGCCCGCTCGTTCTCGGGGACGTCATGCTCGACGTGGTGGCGCGCCTATCCGGACCGCTCGCGCCGGGCAGCGACGCGCACGCCGTGATCCGCTTCCACGGCGGGGGCTCCGCCGCCAACACCGCGGCATGGCTGGCGGAGGCGGGCGCGGAGCCGGTGTTGGTGGGCCGGGTTGGCGACGACGAGCGGGGGATCACCGTGCGAGACGAACTGCGCGCCGACGGGGTCGAGACCGTCCTTACCGTCGATCCAGAACTGCCGACCGGGACCTGCATCGTGCTCGTTGGCCCCGACGGCGAGCGCACGATGGCTCCCGATGCGGGGGCGAACGACGCGCTGTCCGAGTCCGACCTAACCGACGAACTGCTGGCCTCCGTCGGCCATCTGCACGTGGCCGGCTACGCGCTGCTGCGATCCGGATCGCGGCACGCGGCGCGCGCGGCGATCTCGCGGGCGCTCGAGAGCGGTATCAGCGTGTCGGTGGATCCCTCCTCCGCCGCACTGCTGTCGCCCGAGTTCCTCGATCACGCCCACGGCGCCGGACTGCTGCTGCCGAACGCCGAGGAGGCGCGGATGCTCAGCGGCGAGGACGACCCGGAGCAGGCCGCGCGAGCGCTGGCGGCGCGTTTCGACGAGGTGGTGGTCACGCTCGGTGCGGATGGGGCGCTCTGGACCGACGGTCGCGAGACCGTGCGCTGCGACGCGGTCCCGGTGGAGGCCGTGGTGGACAGCACGGGAGCCGGAGACGCCTTTGCCGCCGGGCTGCTGGCCGCGCGGATGGACGGGGCCGGGCCGGACGAGGCGCTGGCGGCGGGCGCGCGGCTGGCGGCGCGGGCGGTGGCGCAGCCTGGTGGTCGGCCCTAGCGGCGGCGGCAGCGCCGCCGTTTACAGCAGCGGTGAAGGGGTTGGTTCATCGCGACCGTCCTGTCCTACGTACCTGGTATGGGTACCCAGGCAGTACGGTCGACTCCCTCAGTGCTGCTGTTGGCCCGAGCCCGCCGCAACCCTGACGGCATCCCGGGCCGCTTCGGTGGCCAGCCACACGGCATCCGTGCCAGCCGGCTCGCGCACCACGGCGCCGGCTGCCGCAAGCTCGGCGAGTTCGGCGGTGGTGGTCTCGAAGTCGGCGTCCACGAGGTCGCTCGGGCGCATCACGCTCGCGAGCTCGGCCGTGGTCAGGCCCTCCGGGAATGTGGACAACGCCTCGAGGGCGGTCGCCGGTGCGTGGCGGCGCTTCAGGGTCACGTCGAGGTTTGCGAGGGCCGTGTCGTAGGCCTCGAAGGGCTGGAAGCCGCCGACCTCGAGCCGGCGGCCGTCCGCGGCTTCGAAGATCACCGACGGCGCGGTGTAGCGGACGGGGCCGTCGCTCGTGGAGAAGCGGTCCTGTGCGTGCGTCGGCGATCCCTCCGCGGAGCGAGCGTGCGCCCGGTCCGCCTCGTAGGCCGCCACGACCTCGGGGTCGTCGATGCGGCCGACCACGGCGTCCGCGTCGAGGCCGGGCACCTTCGACAGTGCGGCACGGATGCTCTCGTCGTCGTCCAGCAGCCCGGCGGTGGTGAAGTGCATCAGCTGGAGCGCGCGCAGCGCCGCCTCGGCGAGCGCCGGGTCGACCTCGCGCGCCGCCACGATCGCCCGGCAGGCCCGTGCGGTGGCCGACATGCGCGGCTTCAGCTCGAAGCTGTAGGGCATCCCGAAGCGTGCGCTGAAGCGATGCTGCGTATCGAGCAGCCGCTCGGGTGTGTAGCCGCGCGCCTCGTACGCCTCGGCGGACTCACTCAGCCCGATCAGAACGAGCTGCCACTCGATCTGGTCGCCGAAGCGCCATTGGAGCCTGGCGTGAGCGGGCCGAGCGGAATAGGCCCAGGGGCACGCCGGATCTGTGAAGTGGATGGCCTTGATTGCGGAGACAACAACGAGGATACGCTGCGACGCCCGCGGGCTCAGGCCAGCGCCGACTCGCGGCGCCGGCGCGTGACGGCGCGGCCCGCGAGCCAGCCCACCAGCGCGATCAGTCCGAGCGGGACGCCGACGGCGAGCACGCGGACGATCACCCCGGCCACGCCGACGAAGAGGTCGCCGGCATCGCCGAGAGCGTCGTCGAAGGAGCCGCCCGCGCCGCCGCCCTGGTCGCCGTCCTTCGGCAGCAGGCTCACGGTGACCACCGCGTAGTCCGTCCGCAGGCGCAGGCCGCGCAGCTGTGCGCGCAAGCCATTGATCTCGCCGGCCACCAGGTCGAGGCGCCGGCGGATCGCCTCCGCCTCCTCGTCGGTCGCGGCGAGCTCGAGCCGGCGCAGCAGGCTGCGGCGCTCGGCACGGGCGGACTCCAGGCGATCCCTGGCGGTCACGTGCTCGCGGGTCACGTCGCGCCCGCTCTGGGACTGCGTGCGCACGTCGGCGAGCGAGGCCAGGTCGCGGAGTGCGGGCCGAAGCCGCGCCGCGGGGATGCGCAGCTCGAAGTCGCCGCCCGCCGAGTCCCCGCCGGTCGACACGGACGAGCTCAGCACGAACCCGCCATGCCGGTTCGTGACCGTGGTTACCTGCTCTGCCACGCGGGCCATCTGGTCGACCGGCATCTCAAGCTCGAGCCCGACCGAGCGCTCGATCTTGCGGTTGCGCTGACCCGGGGCGAAGCCGCCGTCGGGCGGAAGGGGCACGGCTGGCCCACTGCTGGAGGCAGCCTGATCGGCGGCCCGCTGGAACTCCTTACTCTGCGGCGGCGCGGGCTCTGGCGCGACGATCGCCGGGGCGGCCGAGCTGGCGTTGTCGTCTCCTCCGCCTCCGCTTCCGCTCGATGCGCCCCCGCCGTCGAGGCCGGGGTCTCCAGACCCACCGGCGAAGATCACGATCAAGACGATCGGCACGGCGATGAGCCCGGTCGCGAAAGCGGGGGTGAGCGCGCGCCGCCAGAGCGGCTGCCGCAGGGTCGCCGGCTTCGGGAAGCCGCTTCGAACCCGGCGCCCAAGCTCGTGCCGGAACTCGGGATCCGGCTCGGGGGCGTCGGCCCGGAGCGCAAGCGCCAGCTCCTGGAGCTCGCGCGTGAGCGGATCGCCGTGATCGGCCGCACCGGTCTCGAGGGCATCGTCGATGGCGGTGAGCTGGTCAGTCATGGCAGGCCTCTCTCAGCTTCGTGATGGTCCGGTGCAGTCGGGTGCCCGCGTTCGACTCGGACATTCCGAGCACTCGCGCGATCTCGGCGTTCGAGAGGCCGCCCGCGAACTTGAGCGCGATCAGGTCGCGCTCCTGTCCGTCGAGCGACGCGAGCGCCGCGCGTACCGTCTCGCGCCTCAGCGCGAACTCGGCCTGGTCCTCGGGCGTCGGTGAGACGGTGTCCTCCGGATCCGCCTCGAGTACCGCACGGCGCTTGCGCTTGCGCAGCTCGTCGAGAGCGGCGTTGCGTGCGATGCCGAACAGCCAGGCGTCCATCGAGCCGCGCCCTGGCCGGTAGGTGCGCCGCTTGCGGTACGCGCGCTCGAACGCCTGGGAGGTCACATCCTCCGCGGCAGACCTGTCGCGCAACAGCGATGCGACGTACGCATATACCCGCGGGAAGGTCCGTTCATAGAGCTCCGCAAAGCCCTCGGAACGGGCTGTGGCCACGATCGGCACGGGTTCCGCCAGAGCCTCGTTCACGTCTGAACTACGCGCGGGGCTCGTATCCATCACGAATTTCAGTGTCCCACGCTCAAGTGGGAGCGCCCTTGGCCCGATTAACGGTGCGTAGTGCGAAGACTTGCCGCCCCCACGGTTCTGCTCGTCTGCGCCGCGTCCCTTCTCGCGGCGAGTCCAGCCGATGCCAAATTGCGCCTCCCCGCAGGCGCCGACGCGCCTCCGAAGCTTCCGGCCGGCGTTGTCGTGGCCGAGCTTCCGCCAATCGATTCGGCAAGCGGACAGCGTACGAACGGGCCGCTGCTGAGCTCCGCACGCGCGGCCACGAGGCGCGCGGTGATCCAGGAGAGCGAGCGTCCCCTCTGGGCCACCGTGAACATTTGCGACACAACCGGCTCCCCGAATGCCCTCGGCGTGCGCACCAGCGTGCCCGGCAACGGTTCAGACGAGCGCATCTGGGCGCGCTACACCGCACAGTGGTGGAGCAGCGCAGCCCAGGAGTGGAAGACCGTTGGAGGCAGTGGCGTGACGGACTGGGTTTTCATCGGCGGCGCCGACATGTCGGCTCGCCAGGCGGGATGGACCTTCCGCTTCGTGCAGCCCGCGAGCGGCACCACCTACGTGATGCGCGGCGTGGTCGAGTTTGAATGGCGTGACCAGGTCGGCTCGGCGCGGAAGTCCCGGAAGTCCCGGAAGTCCCGGAAGGCACACAGGGCACACAGGGCACACAAGGCGCACAAGGCCCGTGGGGCGCAGCGAGTGGCCGTCGTGCGGCAGCGCACGCTGCTCACCGAGACGGGCATGCAGGGCGTACAGGGCGGGGATCCCGCCGGTACGTCCAAGGCCATGTGCCTGATCTGGTAGGGGGTCTAGCTCGCCGACAGCCAGGCTTCCCGCTAGGCTGATCGCAATGCCCCGAAAGTCGAGTTTCGTGGCGCTGGGCGCAGCGCTTCTCGCCGTGAGCGCCGGTCCTGCCCATGCGGCAGGTCCGGACCAGCTGACCTCGTCGTGGGCAAACGTGAATATCTGCAACTCCGGGCAGCTCGGCGCCCGTGCGCAGCTCGCCGGCGATGGATCGAAGGACATGATGCGCGTCCGCTTCACCGCCCAGTGGTTGAGCCCCGACGGCTGGGTGCCGCTGGTCGGTCAGGCAACCTCGCCGTGGCAGGACGCCGGCTCGGCGGAGTTCACCTGGGCGCAGGCCGGCTGGACATTCAACCTCGCCGTTCCCCCCACAGGCGTGAGCTACCAGCTCCGCGCGGTGGCCGAGATGGACCTCGGCTCGGGTCGCAGCTCCACCCAGACCACCGGCGCCTGCGTCGTCGGCGGCTAGCCGAACAGGCGCGGATCGTTCGTGATCACGCCGTCCGCACCGAGCGCCTCGAGCGCACGGATCCGCGGGGCGTCGTCCACAGTCCAGACGTACACCTGCCCGCCGGCCGCATGGACCGCGCGAACGAGCCGCGGGCTCATCAGAATCTGGTGGCACATGATCGCCTCGCAGCCGCCCGCCCTGATGCGCCTCGCAGCTTGACGCGGGAGGCGTGCGCGCATCACGAGGGCGATCACGTACACCGGCAGGCGAAT
>CAWDLE010000038.1:0-33617 GCA_963803085.1 uncultured Thermoleophilaceae bacterium
CGCGCCCGCCGAGGCCGGCCAGGTCATGTCGATCGTGCGCGCCTCGAAGACGCTGTGGTCCACCTGGCGCAGCTTCTCGAGCTCGGTGCTGCGCAGTAGCGGCTGCGGCATCACGAGCTGGTGGCAGTGGTCAGGCGTCTCGCCGAGCAGGTTGATCTCCGGGCCGATCACGGCCTCGAGGCTCATCACGATCGACTCGCGGATCGGGTCGATCGCCGGGTTCGTGACCTGCGCGAAGAGCTGCTTGAAGTACGAGAACAGCGCCGGGCGCATGTCCGATAGGACGGCGAGCGCCGTGTCGTTGCCCATGGAGCCGGTGGGCTCGGTGGCGTCGCGCGCCATCGGCACGAGCGTCACGCGCAGGTCCTCTTCGCTCCAGCCGAACGCGAGCTGCTTGGCGCGCAGCGGCTCCACGCGGGGCACGCGCGGGGTCTTCTCCGGCAAGTCCTCGATGCGCACCACGCGCTCGGCGAGCCAGCGGCCGTACGGGCGCCGCTGAGCGAGCAAGTGCTTGATCTCGCTGTCGGGCACCACACGCTCGAGCTCGAGATCGACGAGGAAAAGCTTGCCGGGCAGCAGCCGGCCCTTGGAGGCGACCTCGTCGGCGGGCACCTCGAGCACCCCGGCCTCGGAGGCGAAGACCACCCACCCGTCGTGGGTCACGAGCCAGCGGCCGGGGCGCAAGCCGTTGCGGTCGAGCGTCGCGCCGATCACGCGGCCGTCGCTGAAGGCCACCGCGGCGGGGCCGTCCCACGGCTCCACGAGCGACGAGTGGTACGCGTAGAAGTCGCGCACCTCCTGCGGCAGCTCGGGGCGCCCGCGGTGGGCCTCGGGGATCAGCATCGATATCGCGTGCTCGGGCGAGCGACCGCCCAGCACCAGCAGCTCCATCAGGCCGTCGAGCGAGGCCGAGTCGGAGATGTCGTCGCGAAGCAGCGGATGGATCTTCTCGATGTCATCCCCGAACTCCGGCGAGGCGAGCTGGAGCTCGCGCGCTCGCATCCAGTTGCGGTTGCCGCGCAGCGTGTTGATCTCGCCGTTGTGGGCGAGCATCCGGTACGGGTGGGCCAGCTCCCAGCTCGGGAAGGTGTTCGTGGAGAAGCGCGAGTGCACGAGGGCGAGGCGGCTCACCACGCGCTCGTCGCGCAGATCGGGGAAGTAGCGCGGGAGCTGCGGTGCGGTGAGCATGCCCTTGAGCACCATGGTCCGGCTGGAGAAGCTTGGGATGGCGAGATCGTCGAGGTCGGCGTGCTCCACGCCGCGTCGGATCACGTAGAGCTTGCGCTCGAAGGCGTCCTGGTCGCCCACGTCGTCGGCGGCGCCCACGAACAGCTGGGCGATCCGCGGCGCGACGGCTCGGGCGGATACGCCGCAGGCCGCCTCGTTCACCGGCACCTCGCGCCAGCCGAGCACGTGCTGGCCCTCGGCCTCGACGCAGTCCTCCATGAGCCGCATGGCCTCCGTCGGGTTGCCGGGCGGGAGGAAGCAGAGGGCCACGCCGTAGCGGCCCTGCTCGGGTAGATCGACGCCGGCCTCGGCCCGCAGGAAGGCGTCGGGGAGCTGGAACAGGATGCCCGCGCCATCCCCCGTATCGGGGTCGGCGCCCTCAGCCCCGCGGTGCTCGAGGTGCTCGAGCGCGCGCAGCGCTCTGGCGACGACCTCGTGCGAAGCGGGCGCGCGGAGCCGCGCCACGAATGCGACCCCGCAGGAGTCGTGCTCGTAGCTCGGGTCGTACAGGCCACGCGATGCCTGCAGTGTGTTACCTCCCTCTCTGCGTGGCCTGCTCGGCTCAGGCGCACGACGCGGAAACGAACGCGAAACTATAGAGCTATGGCGATGCTTCCAACGGCGCAAACGATCACCGTGCTGTCCCAAAAGGGCGGGACCGGCAAGACCACCACGGTCCGCACCCTGGCGGACACCTTCAGGCGCCTGGGGCTCGAGGTTCTCGTGGCCGATTTGGACCCGCAGGGAAACCTCTCCGACTACTACGACGTGCCGGCCGACGCCTCCCCCACGGTCGCCGAGGTGCTCACCGGAACGGCCAAAGCCGCGGACGCGATCCACGACGGCGTTCTGCCCGCGAACCTGGGCCTTGCCGAGGCTGAGCTGGTGCTGGCGGGCAAGATGGGCCGCGAGCTGACGCTGAAGCGCGCGCTGCGAGATCTGCGCCGCCGCTACGACCTGATCCTGATCGACTGCCCGCCGGCCCTCGGCCTGCTCACGGTGAACGCGCTCGTGGCGGCGGACCACGCGCTCATCTCGACCGAGGCCGAGTACTTCTCGTTGCAGGGGGTCGAGCAGGCGCTCGAGGTGATCGAGCTTGCAAAGGACTCGCTGCACCCGGACCTGGACTGGCTGGGCGTGGTGCTGAACATCGCCGACATGCGGCTGGTGCACGCACGCGAGGCGCAGATCCAGCTGAAGGAGCGCTTCGGCGAGAGGGTCTTCGACACGGTGGTGCGGCGGAGCGTGCGCTACGCCGAGTCGGCGGAGCGCGGCGTGTCGATCCTCGACTACGCCCCCGACCTGGGCGCCGACTACGTGGCACTGGCCGGCGAGATCCTCGAGCGCCTGGGCGGCTTCGAGGAGGCACGCGAGCGGCTTGGGACGCTGACGCCGGCCTGAGCGAGGTCAAGCGCCGGAGTAACCGCAGCGGGTAGGCTCGCCGCCGATGTCCGAGCTGCTCTTCAGACCCGCAACGGAGCTGGCCACCCTCATTCACACGAGGCAGATCAGCTCGTCCGAGCTGGTCACCGCCGCCCTCGAGCGAATCGAGGCGCTCCAGCCGACCATCAACGCCTTCACCCACATCGACGCCGAGGGCGCCATGGCCGCGGCGGAGGAGATCAGCGCCGACGATCCGCGGCCGTTCGCCGGCGTGCCGATCGCGGTGAAGGACACCGCTCCGGTGGCGGGGATGCCGTACACGATGGGCTCTGAGGTGTTCGGCGACTTCGTGCCCGGCCACGACGCCTTCCTCGTGCGACGGCTGCGCGACGCCGGCTTTGTGATCGTCGGCAAGACGAGCATGCCGGAGTTCGGGATCCTGCCCGTGTCGGAGTCGCGCCGCTTCGGCCCGGTCCGGAACCCCTGGGACACGGACCGGACCCCAGGCGGCTCGAGCGGCGGCGCTGCCGCGGCGGTCGCGTCCGGGATGCTTCCGCTCGCCCACGGCAGCGACGGCGGCGGCTCGATCCGGATCCCGGCCTCGTGCTGCGGCCTGGTGGGACTGAAGCCGACGCGCGGGCGCATCTCGCGTGGCCCCGACCAGGGCGACGACTTCCTCGTCCAGGACGGCACGCTCACCCGGACCGTCGCCGAAACGGCGGCGCTGCTCGACCTGCTGAGCGGCTACGAGGTGGGCGATGCGACATGGGCGCCGCCACCTTCAGAGCCGTTCACGGCAGCGATGAAGAGGGAGCCGGGCCGGTTGCGGGTCGGCTACACCACAACGGGTCCCATCGAGGCCCCGCTCGACCCCCTTTGCAAGCAGGCCGTTCAGGACGCCGCTGAGCTCCTTAGCGAGCTGGGCCACGACGTCGAGGAGGTCGCCGCGCCCTGGGCCGACGACGACCTGCTCCACGTCTTCACCCTGGTCTTCGGCACCCCGATCGCCATGGCAATGTTCTACGGCGGCCTGGTCACCGGGCGCGAGCCGACCGAGGAGCTCGTGGAGCCGCTCTCGTGGACGATTTGGAACGGCATCCGCGAGCGCACTGCGCTCGACTACCTGCTCGCGCGCACGCAGCTCACGGGGATCTCGCGCGGCGTCATCTCCCTCTGGGAGACCTACGACGTGATACTCACACCGGGCCTGGCCGAGCGCCCCGTCCGGATCGGCGAGATCGACGCGTGCAGCGACGATCCGTGGGAGGACTTCAGGCGCTCAGGGCGCTTCACCCCCTACACCGCCATCTTCAACGTGACCGGCCAGCCCGCCATCTCAGTGCCGCTGTTCCACGGGGACGACGGACTGCCGACGTCGATCCAGCTCGCCGGCCGCCCCGCCGACGAGGGCACGCTGCTCTCACTCGCCGCGCAGCTCGAGGTGGCGCGGCCCTGGGCCAACCGCCGGCCCGAGCTCGCGACCGCCTAGCAATCCCTCATAGTCCCGCGGCCGCGAGGAGATCGCGATCGCGGTCGTAGCTGAGCAGCCGCAGTGCCTCGTCGAGCGGCACCCAGCGGAGCTCGTCGGTCTCGTCGTTCGGGGCGAACTGGCCCTCGTGATCGACGTCCATGAGCCAATAGCGGACGATCTTCGGCCTGCCATTCACCCTGTAGGTGGTGGCCGGTAGCTCGCGGACCAGCTGGGTCCGGAGGCCCGTCTCCTCCTCGACCTCGCGCACCGCCGCCTGCTCGAAGGATTCACCGGTATCGAGCTTCCCCTTGGGAAGGGTCCAGTCGTCGTAGCGCGGCCGGTGGACGAGCGCCACCTGCCCGTCGCGGATCACCACGCCGCCGGCTGCCTCGATGCGATCGCTCACACCTCGTCACGGTAACGGGGGGCGAATATCGGCGCGGCAGGGCTTCTGACGTGCATGACACGAGCATTCGCGGCAGGGCTTGCCTGCCTGCTTCTGATGGCCCTTCCGGCGCAGGCCGGCACGGCTCCGGCCACGCTGCCCTTCGGGCAGGGATGGGCCGATACCGGCCAGATCAGCATGGACGACGACTGGTCGGGCGTGGCCGGCATCGTCGGATACCGCGGCGACGGTCTGGCCGGTGAGCCTGGGAGCGACCCTCGGGACGTGACCGCGGACGGCTCCGGCACGCCCGTGGACGTGACCGCGAACCTCACGGACCCGCGCACGGTTGGCCTCGCGGCCGGAGTGGCGGAGTTCGAGCTGCCCGACCCTGTGGTGGCGATCCAGGGATCCGCCACGGCGAGCGCCCCACATCTCGTGATGGCGTTGGACACGCGTGGGCGCGCCGGTGTGACCGTGCGGCTCCTTCTGCGCGACATCGATGCAACGGCTCACGACGCGATCGAGCCTGTGGCGCTGCAGTACCGGGTGGGAGCGGCGGGGCCGTTCGCCGCGCTGCCGGGCGGTTACGTTGCTGACGCCACCACCGGACCGGGCGAGGCCACGAAGCTGTCGCGCGTGAGCGTGAGCCTGCCGTCGGCGGCCGATGGTCAGCCGCTCGTACAGCTGCGCGTGATCACGACGAACGCCGCCGGACAGGACGAGTGGGTGGGGATCGACGACATCGAGGTGTCGGCGGCGGGCGGCGGTGGGAGCGGTTGCTCCGAGCCGCCGGCGCCGGGTCCAGGCCCCGGACCGCCGGTGCTAGGCCCGGGCCCAGCACCGAAGCCGGGGCCAGCGCCGAAGCCCGCGCCGAAGCCGATCCCCACGCCGAAGCCGCCCCCCGAGCTCACCGGCCTCGGGGTGGCGCCCGCCACCTTCAGGCCCGCGAGGAACGGCCCGGCGATCCTGCATCGAGGGCGCGCCGGAACGGGGCTGCGCTTCCGCCTCTCACGCGCGGCGCTGGTGCGATTCGAAGTGGTCCAGAGCGGCGGCGAGCCGGAGGACTTCGCGCCGAAGCCCCGGGACCGAGAGTTCGCGCCGATGCCACGGCGCGACCGCGTCGCGCCGGCGATCCGCCGCGGCCAGCTCGTGCGCGGGCGCGCGCCGTCGACCGGCGGCCGCTTCAGCGCCCGCGGGCGGCGCGGGGTCAACCGGCTTCGCTTCAGCGGCCGCGTGCGTGGCCGGCCAGCTCGCCGAGGGCGCATACGTCCTCGAGGCGGTTGCGGTCGACCGCGCCGGGCGAACATCCGCGCCAACGGCCGTCCGGTTCCGGATCGGACCGGAGGACTAAGGATCTGAGGCGCCGCCGGCGACCGGCTCGGGTCAGAGCTCGCGCACGTCGGCGCCGCCGGGTGAGAAGGTCGCGCGGCGCACGTCGCAGTCGGGCGCCTCCGTCTTGAGGCGCTCCACGAGGCCACCGGTCTGCTGCCAGTGGCACCAGAACAGCACGGTCGGGCCGGCACCCGAGATCGTCGCTCCCACCGCCCCCAGCTCCTCGGCGCGCTCGACCAGCTCCATCGAGCGCGGGTAGAGGGAGCGCCGCCGCGGCTGGTGCACGAGGTCGTGGAGCCCGCGGCCGATCAGGCTGAAGTCGTCCTTCGCGAGACCGAGCACCAGGAGGGCCGCGTGGCCGGCGTTGTGTACCGCCTCCGCCAGCGGTACCTCCGCCGGCATCGCGGCGCGCGCCTCGGCGGTCGACACCTCGTGGTCCGGGATCGCCAGGACGCCCTCGAGCCCGGCGGGCGGATCGAAGCGCACCGGCTCCTCGCCCGGCGCCGGGCAGATCACGAAGCCGCCGTGGAGCGCGGCGGCCACGTTGTCGGGGTGGCCCTCGAGCTCGACGGCGAGGTCGAACAGCGGGGCGTCCAACTCGAACATGTGGTCGGCGGCCGCCAGGCCCGCGACGATCGCGGCCGCGCTGGAGCCGAGACCCGCGGAGGCCGGGATCTCGGAGCGGATCTGGAAGGTCATGCCGTCGGCCGGATGCAGGCGCTCGAACGCCTTTACGCAGAGGTTGCTGCGGTCGGTGGGGACGCCGGGAACGTCGGAGTGCACGAAGAACTCGCCGGTCTCCTCCACCTCGAGCTCGAGCTGCAGCGAGAGGGCGGCCGCCAGCACGTCATAGCCGGGACCGAGGTTCGCCGAGGACGCTGGCACGCGAACGAGCCGGCGCCGCTTCAACGCGCGCGCCTCATCCGAGCACCGCGCGCTCGACGCTCTCGATGTCCGGCTCGCACGGGACGACGCTCGCGGCTCGATTCATCGCGGTCTGTGGGTCCTTGAGCCCGTGGCCGGTGAGCACGCACACGACGCGGCCCTCGGCGCCGAACTTGAGCAGTCCAGCGACCGACGCCGCCGATGCGGGCTCGCAGAACACGCCCTCGCTCGCGCCGAGCAGCGAGTACGCCTCGAGGATCTCGGCATCCGAGACGGCGCGCACCTGGCCGCGCGACGCGGTGAACGCGTTCATCGCGTCCTCCCAGCGTGCCGGGTTCCCGATCCGAATGGCCGACGCCACGGTCTCCGGGTTCTCCACGCGCTCGCCATGCACCAGCGGCGCGGCGCCCTCGGCCTGATAGCCGTGCATCTGCGGGGCCACCCCGTACTCCTGAAAGCCCTTCCACCACGAGGTCACGTTGCCCGCGTTGCCGACCGGGATGCAGAGCACGTCGGGCGGCTCGCCGAGCTGGTCGCAGACCTCGAAGGCGCCCGTCTTCTGCCCCTCGATCCGGAAGTCGTTCACCGAGTTCACGAGCGCGATCGGATGACGGTCCGCTAGCTGCCGCACGAGCGCGAGCGCCTCGTCGAAGTTCCCGCGCAGCGCGATCACGCGCGCGCCGTGCATCAGCGCCTGGGCGAGCTTGCCGGTGGCGATCTTTCCCTCCGGCACGATCACGGCCCCGCGCAGCCCGGCCCTTGCCGCGTAGGCCGCCGCGCTCGCCGCGGTGTTGCCCGTCGACGCGCAGATCACCGCCTCCGCGCCCTCGCGGATCGCGGCACTCACCGCCACGGTCATGCCGCGGTCCTTGAACGAGCCGGTCGGGTTGGCGCCCTCGAGCTTGAGGTACACCTCGGCGCCGCTGAGCGAGGAGAGCTGCGGCGCGGGGATCAGCGGCGTGTCCCCCTCGCCCATCGTGACGAGCGGTTCGACCGGCAGGCGCTCCCGGTAGCGCCAGAGGCTCAGAACGTCTCCTCTATGACCCTGATCACCCGCGGCGCCTCGCGCACGAAGTCGAGCCGCGAGAGCAGGTCCACCGCCGCGCGGAACTTGGACTCGAGCACCGGGTGCATCACCATCACGAGCCTCGCCTCCTCGCCGAGCCCCTTCTGCACCACGGACTTCACCGACACGTCCTGCATGCCGAGGATCTCGGCCACCTGCGCCAACACGCCGGGCCGGTCCGCCACCTCGAGGTGGAGGTAGAACGAGAACTCCGTGTCGGTGATGAGCGGCACGTCCACGGCCGGCGGCACGAGCGACGGCGGCGGGATCATTGCCGAGACCACGTCGCCGAGCACGGCGCTCGCGGTCTGGATGCCGCCCGCGCCCGGGCCAGACAGCGTGATCTCTGTGATCGCGGGCGACTCGATCGTCACGGCGTTGAACGCGCCGTTCACCGACGCGAGCGGGTGGTCGGCGTAGAGAAACGCAGGGTAGACGTGCACGGCGATGCCGCTTCCGATCCGCTCCGCCGATCCGATCAGCTTCAGCGACAGGCCCAGGTCCTTCGCATACGCGATGTCGTCGGCAGTGAGCCGCTCGATGCCCTCGTAGCTCACCTGGTCAAGCCGCACCGCCGCGTTGAACGCCAGCCGAGCGAGGATCGCCATCTTGGCGGCGGCGTCCTTGCCGGTCACGTCCTCGGTCGGGTCCGCCTCCGCGTAGCCGAGTCGCTGCGCGTCGGCGAGCGCGTCCTCGTATGTCGCGCCGGTGCGCGCCATCTCGCTGAGGATGTAGTTGGTCGTGCCGTTCACGATCCCGTGGACGCGCTCGATGTGAGCGGCCGCGAGCGTCTCCGCCATCACGCGAATCGCCGGCACCACGCCCGCCACGGCGCCCTCGAAGCGGACCTGCACGCCGCCGTGCCGGGCGGCGTCGAACACCTCCTCGCCGTGCTGCGAGAGCAGCTGCTTGTTGGCGGTCACCACATGACGACCCGCCTCGAGCGCACGCAGCACGTAGTCGCGCGTGGGCTCGACACCGCCCATCAGCTCGACGATCAGGTCGCTGCGCTCCACGATGTCGTCGAAGTCGCCCCGGCTGCGCGTGAGCACGCCGGAGATCTCGGGCCGCCGGCCCACCTCGGCCTCGATGGCGTCCGCCCGCTCCTCGAGAAGCCCGGCGAAGGCCGACCCGACGGTGCCGTGGCCCAGCACCCCGATTCGAAATGGTTCAGCGGTCACGCAGGGTGAGATCTTCGTAGGTCTCGCGGCGTACCACCACGCGGGCGTCGCCGTCCCTGCAGAAGATCACGGGCGGACGCGGCACGGCGTTGTAGTTGTTCGCCATCGCGTAGGCATATGCGCCGGTCGCTGGAATCACCAGGATGTCGCCCACCCGCGGGTCGCTCAGCGGCACGTCGCGCACCAGCACGTCACCCGATTCGCAGTGCATTCCGGCGATCGTGCAGATCTCGCTGCCGTTCGCCAAGCCGCGGGCTCGGCCCGCGGCGCCGGCCTGCTCCTCCTTGAAGCGGTCCGCGATCTCGGCCTCGTAGCGCGCGCCGTAGAGCATCGGGCGCAGGTTGTCGGACATGCCGCCGTCCACCGACACGTAGGTGCGCACGTCGGGGATCCGCTTCACGGTCCCCACCGTGTAGACGGTGACGCCTGCGTTGCCCACGAGCGCGCGGCCGGGCTCGCAGAGCACGGTCACATCGTCGGGCGCGTGGCGAAGCAGCGCGTCCACGTACTCCTCGATCGACGGCGGGCGGTCCTCCACGGTGTAGGCGATTCCGAGCCCGCCGCCGAGGTTCAGCAGCGGAAAGTCACCCATCGCGGCCAGCAGCTCGCCGAGCTTCTCGAACACCTCGACGTCGAGGATCTGCGAGCCGATGTGCGCGTGCAGTCCGCGTAGCTCGAGTCCGGCCGACGCGCACGCGTCCACCGCCCGCTGGACCTCGGCCATCGGGAAGCCGAACTTCGAGTCCACCTGCCCAGTCTGGATGTAGGAGTGCGTGCTCGGCTCGATGCCGGGCGTCACACGCAGCATCACCCGCTGCGAGCGGCCGCGCAGGCGCTCGATCTCGTCGAACGAGTCGACCACGATGTGCCCGATACCGCTCTCGATCGCGTAGTCGAGCTCGGCCGGCGACTTGTTGTTGCCGTGCATGTAGAGCCGCTTGGGGTCCATTCCCGCCGCCAGCGCGAGATGCAGCTCGCCGCCGGACGCCACGTCTGCGGAGAGGCCCTCCTCGGCGAACAGCCGGTACGCCGCCGTGCACGGGAATGCCTTGCTCGCGTAGATCACCTCGAAGCGGTCGCTGCGCACGCGGAATGCCTCGACGAAGGTGCGCGCACGAGCGCGCATGTCGTCCTCGGCGTAGACGTACGCCGGCGTGCCGAACTCGGCCGCCAGCTCCACCACGTCGCAACCGCCCACCTCGAGCCGTCCGCGCTCGTTCAGGCGGGAGCCAAGGGGGTAGACATGCGAGACCGCTAGCGCCGACATCGTCGACCGGCGATTATGAAGGAGCGATGCGCCACCCCACGCCCACACCGCCCGAGCTCGGAGTCCACGACGGCCTGGCATATGCCCTGTTTCTGCCGGAGGGCGAGCCGGACGCGGGAGTCGTGGTCCTGCACGGCGGCGGCTCGTCGAAGGAGAGCCACTTCGACTTCGCTCGCGGCTGCCGTGCGGACGGGATGGCAGCGCTCGCCTACGACGCGCGCGGCCACGGTGAATCCGAGGGCAGCTTCGGGCCGGGCGCGATCGACGAGGCACTCGCCATGGTCGAGCTGCTGCGGGCGCATGCTCCCCGCGTGGCGCTGCGCGGGTCGAGCATGGGCGGCTTCCAGGCGATCCACGCCGGAGCGCGCGACCCATCGATCTGCGCCGTCGTGGCGATCAGCCCCGCACCCGAGGCGGGCCTGCTGCGTTTCCTCCGCTCGGGCCAGGAGCTCGAGTTCAGGTGTGACACGAAGGCGTGCGAGCCGTGGCTCGAGTCGCTCGACCTGGCGGAGGCGGTCGCGCAGCTCGGCCCCGAGACGGCGCTCTTGCTCATGCACGCGCGGGGTGACGAGCAGGTGCCGTATGCGGTGAGCGAGCAGCTCTACGAGGCGGCGCACGAGCCCAAGCGGCTCCTGCTCCTGCCGGGCGGGCACCACCGCTCGGTGCAGCACGACCTGGAGCTCCAGGCCGCGTCGCGCAAGTTCATCCGCGACGCCGTCCGCCAGGCCGGCTAGCGGCGTTATTGAGAATCATTCTCGTTAGACTCGGCCGGTGCCTTCGCCCCTGGACCTGGCCGATCTCCCCTTCCTGCGCGAGGCGCTGCTCGAGCTGGTGCTGCTGGCTGTGACGGGCGGCGTGCTCGGCGCGTGGATCGTCCTGCGGCGGCTCGCCTTCTTCTCGCACGCCGCGGGGTCGGCCACATTTCCGGGGCTCGTGGCGGCCGACGCGTCGGGCGTGACCCCGATGATCGCCGGGGTCGCGGTCGCGCTTGGATATGCGGGCGCGGTCCAGCGCACCGCGAGTGCCGGCGGCGCGTCCGCTCGCAGCAACGGCGCCGCGCGCGACCACGGCGAGGCCACCGCGCTGCTGCTCGTGGCCGCGCTCGCCACGGGCGTGATCCTCGCCAGCGACGTCTTCGAATCGGGTGCGGTGGTCGATCGGCTGCTGTTCGGCACGCTGCTCGGACTGGACACGGCCGATGTCGTGCTCTCGGCGGCGGTGGCCGTGCTCGCAGTGGCCGGGGCGCTCGCGCTCGGGCGCACTTGGTCGGCCGTCGGGTTCGACCCCGACGGCGCGCGCTCGCTTGGACTCTCCACCGCGCGTGCGGACCTGCTGCTGCTCGCGCTCGTGGCGGTGGCCGCCGTGGCCGCCATCCCGGCGGTGGGCGCGCTGCTCGTGACCGCGATCTACGTCCTCCCAGCCGCCGCCGCCCGGATGCTCACCGGCAGCATCCGCGGGCTCGTGGCCTGCGCGCTCGCGCTGGCGCTGGCCGAGGGCGTGGCGGGCCTGTACCTGGCGTACTGGCTCGACGTGCCAGCCGGTCCGCCCGTGGCCGTGCTCGGGGCGCTTGTTTGCCTCACGGTCGCGGCCGCAACGCAGCACAGGCGGCCAGCGTGAGCGAGGCCGCAGTGACCGTCGAGCAGCTCGCCGCGGGCTACGGGAGTGTGCCGGTGCTCGAGCACGTCTCGCTCGAGGCGCACCCGGGCCAGTCGGTCTGCGTGCTTGGCCCGAACGGCGGCGGGAAGACGACGCTGTTCCGGGTGCTGCTCGGCGAGCTCGAGCCCACCGACGGGCGGGTGGAGCTCAGCGGTCGCCCCGCATACATGGCGCAAACCGAGCGCACGCGGCTCGACTTCCCGGTGACCGCGCTCGACGTGGCGCTGATGGGCACGCTCGGCGCGGGCCGCTGGTGGTTGCCGCCGCGCCGCAGCGAACGTGAAGCCGCCGCCGCCGCGCTCGATCGCGTGGGGCTCGCAGACGCCGCGGGCATTCGCTTCGGCGAGCTGTCCGGTGGCCAGCGCCAGCGCTCCCTGCTCGCTCGAGCGCTGGTGCAGGACGCGCCCGTTCTCCTGCTCGACGAGCCGCTCTCAGGCGTGGACCCCGCCAGCGCGACGCTGATCGCGGGCGTGTTCGACGATCTGCGGGCCGAGGGCCGCACGCTGCTCGTGGCGAGCCACGACGTGGAGAGCGCCCGCTCCTTCGACCTGGTGCTCTGCCTCAACGGCCACCAGGTGGCCTTCGGCCCGCCCGCCGAGACCCTCACCCGCGCCACGCTCGAGGCCACCTACGGGCACGAGCTGATCGTGCTCGAGGACTCCGCGGCCACGCGCGCCGTGACCATCCAGCACCACGACCACGGTCACTGACATGGAGGTGGTCGACTTCCTCGTGGACCCGCTGCGCTCCGGCATCGACCGCCGCGCCCTGCTCGAGCTCGCGCTCGTGGGCGGCTTCTGCGGCGCGCTCGGGTTCTGGGTCGTGACCGAGCGGCTGGCCTACAGCGCCGAGTCGCTCTCGCACGGGCTGCTCCCCGGCCTGGTGCTCGCGGCGCTTGCCGGGGCACCGCTTCTCCTCGGCGCCGCGGGCGGCGCGCTCGTGGCCGCCGCGCTGATCGCCTTCGCCGCCCGCGACGCTCGCATCGGGCCGGACGCGGGAACTGCGGTGGCGGTGACCGGCCTCGTGGGCCTTGGGGCGCTGCTCGCCCTCGCCCCCGACTCGCCCCAGCGGCTCGAGGAGCTCCTGTTCGGCGACCCGCTCGGGGTGACCGACGGCGACCTGATCGCCGCGGGGTTGCTGCTCACGTTCGGTGGCGCGGCCCTCGTCGCCCTCCACCGCCCGCTGTCGGCGGTGGCGTTCGACGCCGCGGGCGCAGCCGCGGCGGGCCTGCGCCCGGCTCTGATGCGGCTCGTCCTGCTCGTGCTGCTCGCCGCCGCGGTGGCCGTGGCGGTCCAGGGACTCGGGACGCTGCTGGTGCTCGCCGTGCTGATCGGCCCCCCGCTCGCCGTGAGGCAACACGCAGGTACGCCGGCCCGCGCGATGTTGAGCGGCGCGGCGGTGGCCGTGCTCGCGGGGATCGTGGGGATCGGAGTCTCATTCCACGCGCACAGCGCGGCCGGCGCGACCGTGGCGCTCGCCCTCTGCGCGGCGGCTGCGCTCGGCAGCGTGCTCAGGCCGTCGCGGGGCGCCACACGGTGCGCCGCGTGGCCAGGATCCCGGCGCCGAGCGCGAGCATTCCAAGGGCGATGAGCTGCGCCTGGGTGAGGCCGACGACCACGTCTTCGTTTCGCCGGATGAACTCGATCAGGAAGCGCTCGATCCCCGCGATCATGAGGTAGAGCCCGAACAGGACGCCGGGCGCCACCCGGTCACGGATACGCCACAGGACCAATCCGGCGATCCCCATTGCCAGCGTCTCGTACACCGGGGTGGGATGAACCTCGTCGGTGGTGGGCACCGTTCCGTCGGGATACGCCATCGCCCAGGGCAGATCCGACGCCGTGCCGTAGTCGCCGTCGCCCGAGAGCTGGCAACCGATGCGGCCGATGGCGTACCCGACCGCCAGCGGGACCGCCGCCGTGTCGAACAGCTCCCAGCCGAGCCAGCGCCGCCAACGCGCCCACAGGATCACGCCCAGCGCGCCGCCCACGAAACCGCCGAACCAGACCAGGCCTGCCCCCGAGAAGATGTTGCCGAGCAGGTCGTCGGAGACCTTGTCCCAGTTCTGGAGCAGGAAGTCCACGCGCGAGCCCAAGAGGCCTCCCACCAGGGCGGCGAAGACGAACTCGTACGTCCAGTCGGCCGGGCGGCCGAGCTCGGCAAGACGGCGATTGATCAGGAGGCCGGAGGCGAGGAAGCCGGCCGCAAAGCAGATGCCGAACGTCTTCAGCTCGAGCGGCCCGATGTGAATTTCCGGCAGCAAGACCGCCAAAGCTAGCGAGGAGCGCGCGCCGTCCGTAGGATGATCCTGTGCGAAGAGCCGTGCTCGCGACCTTCCTCTGTGCGGCTCCGCTCTTCGCAGCGTCCGCGCAGGCCTCCACAGGGATGCTGGAGCGTGAGGCCGTGCGCCAGGCCCTGAGTCAGAGCCCGCGCGCGGCGAGCAACGGGGTGGTGCCGCTGCCGCTGCCAGAGCCGGCGAGCGCCTCGGCTGCCTCCACACGCGGTGAGCTGGCGAGCATCGCGAGCTCGAGCGCGCGGGAACGGCTGCTGATCGGCGCACGCACGCACGCCGACCTCGACGGTCTGGCGGCGAAGGTCCGCCGGCTCGGGGCCGAGCCGGAGCTGTTCACGACGATCGGAGCTCTGGCCGCCACGGTGCCCTCCGGAGCGGAGGCCGCGGCGTCGCTGCGCGCCGACCCGCGTGTGGCCTACATCGAGCGCGACCGGACCCTGAGCGTTGCCGCGGACCCCTTCGACTCGGTCGACCCCAACACAGGGTTGAAGTACACGTGGGCGTACGACGCGGTGCGCGCAGGCGAGGCGCTGGCGACGGTTGGCGGCGGTTCGAGCCGCGTGGTGTCGGTGATCGACACCGGTCTCGACGTGAACCATCCCGAGTTCGCGGGCCAGGTCGTGCGCGTCTTCGACACAGCGTCTGGCGGCGCTGACGTGAGGGACTTCGTGGGACACGGCACGTTCGTGAGCGGGCTGATCTCGGCGCTCGATGGCAACGGCCGGGGCGGAAAGGGCGTGGCCGGCACAACCAAGCTGATCGCGATCCGCGCCTCGATCGACGGAAGCTTCACGATCTCCGACCTGGTCAGGGGCATCGAGTTCTCGATCCGCCGCCGCGCCGCCGTGATCAACCTGAGCCTCGCGGGCGACATCGCGCCCTTCACCCAGACGCAGGTCAGGACGCTCCAGGCCGTCTTCTTCAACGGGGCGCTCCCCGTCGCCGCTGCCGGCAACAACGCACAGAACCCACAGAACCCCAACCCCCTCGAATTCCCTGCTGTCCTGGTCGGTGGGCACCGGGGCGGACCTGGGCTCGGCCTGTCAGTTGCCGCCACCGCACCCGATGGCAGCGTGGCGCCTTTCTCGAATCACAACAACTTCGTCAGCCTCGCGGCGCCCGGCGCCGCTTCCGGGGGAACTGCAGGTTCGGCGTGTTCTCGACGCTACCCGCCAACACCACCGAATGGGATGACCCGCAGCTGAGCTGTAACGACGTGTTCAGCGACGGGAGCGCGCGCTACGCCTACGGCGAGGGCACGAGCTTCGCGGCGCCCATCGTCTCTGGCCTTGCCGCACTGGCCTGGCAGGCGGAGCGCCGGCTCACCTCCACCCAGGTGGCGGACGTGATGGTGCGCTCGGCGAACGGTGCCGGATGGAACGAGTTCACCGGCGCCGGCGTCGTGGACGGCAAGAAAGCCGTCGACATCGCCGCGACCTACGACGTGGTCGCCCCTCGCGCTCGGGGCAAGATCCGCCGGCAGGGAAATCGGGCGAAGGTCACCGTGGCGCGTACGCGAGACCGGACCGCGGCCGGCGACGAGCTCGCGGGAGCGCTGAGCTATGCCGTGTTGGTCTCGCGCGACAACGGGCGCACCTTCAGCGTCCTGCGAGAGCGCCGGCGACCGTTCACCGTGTCCGTACGCATCCGTGGTCGCAAGGTGAATCGGATCTTCAGCTCGGTCTGCGACGGGAACTTCAACTGCGACGACAAGCTGCTGGGCCGCTTCAAGCGGCGCTAGCCGCGAGTAACCCGAGCCAGCGCTTCGTTCGTCGCCAGCACCTCGGCGAACTCGCCGTGAAGGCTCGCGAGAGCGGTTCGGTGCATCGTCTCCGCCGGGATCAGCTCGCCTTCGAACGTGCGCCGTTCGTGCGCAGCGGTGGCATCCGCGAGCACCCAGGTCTCGAAACCTAGATCGGATGCCATGCGGACGGTGGCGGACACGCAGTGGTCAGTGGTCAGCCCCACGATCGCCACGGCCTCGACTCCGTCGGCCCGCAGCCGCTCCTCCAGGTCCGTCCCGATGAAGGCGCTGTTCGCGTTCTTGGTCAGCACCGGCTCGCCGTCCAGCGGCAGCGCCTCGGGCTTGACCACTGCGGTCGCGCTGCCGGGTGCGAAGAGTCCCTCGCTCTCGTGACGCACGTGGATCACCGGGGCACCGCTGTCGCGCCAGGTCTCGATTGCTCGGGCGATGTTGCGCTCGGCATCGGGATTGCTGCGTTGGCCATGTCTCGAATCGTCTAGCGCGCGCTGAACGTCAATGACTATGAGCGTGGGCGTGGCCATCGTCCTCGAGGCTACCCGGGTCCTCTCGAACGGCCAGCAATGCGGCCAGCGCGGTGGTCATCGGCACGGCGCAGATCAACCCGATTGAGCCCACAAGCGTCGCCACGATCTCCTTCGCGACCACCTCGAGGTTGGTCGCATCGGCCACACCCAGGTCCGCGGCACTGAAGATCAGCAGGATCGGCAGAGCCGCACCGACGTAGGCCAGCACGAGCGTGTTCACCGTGGCGCTCACATGGTCGCGGCCCACCTCGAGCGCGAGGCCGAACAGCTTCCGGAATTGCAGCGCCGGGTTGGCTCGCCGCAGGGCCAGCACCGTGGAGGCCTGGCTGATCGTCACGTCGTCGAGCACACCCAGTGCGCCGATCACCATCCCGGCCAGCAGCAATCCCTGAAGCGAGACGTCGGAGCCGCCGATCTGGAGAAAGATCGCCTCCTCGCTCGAGAAGCCCGTGAGATGGGTGAGGTCGGTGAAGAGCACCGCGAGCAGTGCGGTGAGGACAAGGCTCGCCGCGGTGCCCAGCAGAGCCGCGAGGCTCTTCGCCCGGACGCCGTGCGCGAGCGGGATCGTCGTGAGCGCCACCGCCATCGAGCCGACGACCGCCACGAGCAGCGCCGAGCTCCCGTCCAGAATCGCCGGCACCACGAAGACCAGGATGATCCCGAGGCTGATCGCGAGGCCCACGAGCGACAGCAGCCCGCGCCAGCGCGCGAAGGCAAGGACCACGAACACGAACAGGCCGGCGAGGATCAGCATCGGCTGACGGCGCTCGAAGTCCTGAAGCGTGTAGCCAGTGCCAGCCACGGCCGGCGACCCCGCCGGCGGCTCGGGCGCCTTCGCCACGCGGATCTTGTCCCCCGGGTTCACGTCCGGGTCGAACCCGCCGGCGTCGAGCTGGAGCTCGATCGCCTTGCCCTTCTCGGGGCCACTCTGGATGGTCGCCGTGGCGAGCTGGCACTGCTGGCCGCTGAAGCCGACGCAGAGGCCCTCCTCCACCTTCTGGACCGTCGCCTTCTCGCTCTCGACCGCGACGCCCTGCGCGACCTGCGAGTCGACCTCGTGCGGCCACAACAGGATCAGGCCGACCACCGTGGCGACCGCGAGCCCCGCGGCGACCAGGGTGAATACGCGCAGCACCCGGCTACAGGCTAGAGGTAACCCATGGGGTCGACCGGCGCCCCATTCACGCGCGTCTCGAAGTGCAGGTGGTCGCCGAAGCAGTGGCCCGTGCAGCCCGACGTAGCCGATCACCTGGCCCTGGCTCACCGACGCTCCGTTGGAGGTGGCGAAGCTCGACTGGTGTGCGTAGCAGGTGGAGAGGCTGCCGGTGTGCTGCACGCAGGTGTAGTTGCCGTAGCCGCCGACCCAGCCCATGAGAATGACGCGACCGCCGTCGGCGGCGTGGATCGGGGTGCCGCCCGGAACCGCGATGTCGATGCCGGCGTGCAGGCGGCCCCAGCGCATCCCGAAGGGCGAGACCACAGGTCCGTTCACCGGCCAGCCGAGCTGCCCGCTGCCCTGCTTGAAGGTGCCGCCCGATGAGCCCTGGATGGCGGCCTGTACGCGAGCCTGCTCCCGCTCGAGCGCGGCGAGGTCGCCCTCCAGGCGCACACGGCTGTCGTGCACCTGTGCGAGCGCGCCGCGCTTGTCCGCACGGGCCGAGGCGAGCTGGTCGCGCGCGCCCACGAGCTGGTTCTCCACGGCGGCGATCTGGTCACGCTCCCGCAGGATCCGCTCGGCCGCGAGCTGCTCTCGCTCCTCGAGGTCGGCGAGCTGGGCGGCCTGGTCCTCCGCCTGGTCGCGAAGGCCGCGCACGCGGTCGGTGATCTGGCGATCCTGGTCCGAGATGCGGTCGAGGAACTCGGCGCGCTCGAGCAGGTCGCCGAAGCCGTCAGAGGAGAGGATCACGGTGAGGGCGTCGGGCGAGTCGGCCTTGTAGATCTCCACGAGCCGAGCGGCCAGAACCCTGCGCGCCGTGACGAGCTCGCTGCGCAGCCGCTCCAGCCGGTCGCGCGCCGCCTCGAGGCGGTTGCGGACCTCGAGCAGCTGCTCCTTCTGCTGATCGAGGCTGTCCTGCACCCGCGACAGGCGGCGCTCGGTGGCGCTGATCTCGCCCTGGATCGCGTCGATGCGCGTGTTGAAGCTCTCGATGGTCGTGCTGAGCACGCCCTCCTTCGCCTTGTGCTCCTGGATCTCGTCGCGCTTCTCCTCGATGCGGGACGTCAAAGGGGCCGAGAGGCCGGGAAGCGGCAACAGGAGGAAGGCCAGGATGGCCAGCGATATGGGAAGCAGGAAGGTCTTCTTCATCACGGCCGGGCGCCGCCGGGTCCCCCCCGTTTCCACGCGTTATGCAGGGGAATTCAGCGCTCGCGACGGCGCCACTGTAGCAAGACGCCTCGTTGGGACAAGCCGGTTTCCTGCCAATGCAAGAGCGCGCCCAGCGTCGTTGCGCAATCCGCGGGCGTGGCCCGCGGAGCAGCGATTTCCTTCCACTAATCTTCTAGCCATGGCGCAGCAGAAAGCAGTTTTCCCCAGAGACGCAGGGCTTCAGTTCCGCATTCTTCTCACGCTGTTCCTGCTGGGCCTGCTGTACGTGGTCTTCATCGCCGTGCTGCTCACGGCGGGCGCCGGTCTGGTCACGGTCGTGGTGGTTATGGGCGGACTGTCGCTCGCGCAGCTGTTCTTCTCGGACAAGCTGGCTCTATCCGCGATGGGCGCCAAGGTGGTCACGCCGCAGGAGGCACCCGGCCTTCACGCGATGATCGAGAAGCTCTGCATCCAGGCCGATCTGCCCAAGCCGCGCATCGCGGTTGCCGACACCGACCTTCCCAACGCCTTCGCCACCGGACGCAGCCAGAAGAGCGCCACGGTGTGCGCCACCACCGGGATCATGCGAACGCTGTCGCCGAGCGAGCTCGAGGGCGTGATGGCGCATGAGTTGGCCCACGTGAAGCACCGCGACGTGCTGATCATGACCATCGCCAGCTTTTTCGCGAGCCTCGCGGCGATCATCCTGCAGTTCGGCTTCTTCTTCGGTGGCGGCGGCGACGACGAGAACCCGAGCTTCATCGTGGTCCTGCTCGTCTCGTTCGTGGTGTACGTCCTCTCGTTCTTCCTGATGATGTCCCTCTCGCGCTACCGCGAGTTCGCGGCCGATCGCGGCGCCGCGATCGTCACGGGCCGCCCGAGCGCGCTGGCCTCGGCGCTCTCCAAGATCGCGAGCAACGTGCAGCAGATACCGCAGCGCGACCTGCGTGAGGCCGAACGGCTCGAACGCATGAACGCCTTCTTCATCGTGCCGGTGCGGGTCAAGAGCGTCCTCCAGGGACTGTTCTCCACGCACCCGCCCACGGAGAAGCGGATCGAGCGCCTGCAGCAGCTGGAGCGCTCGCTGCAGGGCACGCTCCCGGCCTAGTGTTCAGCCGCGAGAACCAAGCCAGGCAAGGACGCAGGGAGCGAAGCGTGCTCAGCACGCGAGCGACCGAGGACGCCGGCTGGCGCCGGTTCGCAGCCTGCTGATGGGCTTTCTCGACGCGGTCCTTGGAGGACGGCGGAAGCTCAAGACCGCCGCGCCCGATCGGCTGTTCGCCATGACGACGGCGAACATCACGATGGACACGGGCCTCGGGCTGAAGCACCGCGGCCGCGCCGGAATCGTCTTCCAGCCGCTCGGCACCGCGGACTTCCAGCAAATCGTGAAGGACACCGAGGAGCTGCTGGCGGGCACCGCCGCGGACACCGGCACCAAGATCAAGGCGCACGACGACGAGCACGGCTACCGCTGGCTGGTGCTGGAGGACCCGGACTTCGACGACCTGGTGGTCGCGATCAACACGGTCTCGAGCCAGCTGGAGAGCGCCGGCTACGGCGACCGCGTGCTGGCCGCAGTGTTCGCCTACGAGGAGAACGGCAAGCCGCTCTACTTCATCTACAACTACAAGCGCGGCGCGTACTACCCGTTCGTGCCCGCACCAGGCGAGCAGGCGCGCGACACCGAGCGCGAGCTGCGCCTCCAGTCCCAGCTCGGAGCCGAGCTGCCATGGGAAGCTGACATGGCGCGCTGGTTCCCGCTCTGGGACATCCCGCTGTAGAAAGTTTCCGCTCTACGAGCGGGTTCGCGCCGGTTCGCGTCTGCCGAAAGGTACGAGAAAGGTACGAGCTCGCACGCGCGGCGGCGATCACTGCCTCCGCTGGCTCCCGTCCGGCGGGGTCGAATTCGTCGAACAGGTGACCCACCGCGAGCTTGGCGGCTCTGAACGGGCCCTGGGTCCATCGGTTCCACTGGCCCGCGGTGAGGGTGCCGGCGGGCGATTCGCGAGGGAACACAATCGTGTCGTCGGGTTCGGGGCGGCCCTGGGCGAGCGGTGAGAGCAGCCGCACGCTACGACGGCTTCCTGCGGGCGCTCTGCTGGCATGCTGGTCGACTCGATGACTCCTGAGGCTGGTAAGGCGGGTCGCGCGGCCGGGCTCGTGACGGCACTCCACTTCGCGTCTACGGCCGCACTCTCCGGGGTGAGGTGAGCATGCGACGTCGCGCCGCGCACGCCTCGCTCGTGCTCCGCCGCAGCCTCGACTCCATGCTGCAGACCGGAGGGACGAGGGACGGGGCACAGGTCGCCTTCTTCCTCGTGCTGTCCTTTCCAGCCCTGCTGCTCCTTGTCGTGTGGGCCTTTTCGACCCTGCTCGGGGACGACAGCGTGCGGGCGTCGATCGTGGACGCGATCGTGTCCGTCCTGCCGCTCGAGGAGGGCGCGGCGCGCAGCGACGTCGAGCAGCTGCTCGACGAGGCCGCAGCCGGCGCCGGCGCCCTCGGCTGGATCGGCGTGCTGACACTGATCTACTCGTCCAGCGGCGCGATCGGCGGCCTCCGCCACGCCGTCAACGAGGCGTGGGGCGAGACGGAGACGCGGCCGTTCGTGCCGGCCAAGTCGCTCGACGTCGGGCTCACGCTGGTGGTCGCCCCGCTCGCGATCGTGGCGTTGGGGTTGACCCTGTCGGGCTCGCTCGCTAACACGATCGGGGACCATCCGTGGATCGTGGGGGCTGCCCAGTTTGCCGTCACGCGGGTGCTCCCGTTCGCGATCTTCTTTGGGCTGCTGGTGCTTCTGTTCCGCGTCCTGCCGGAGGTGCCGGGGGGCCTGCGCGCCGCCTGGCCTGGCGCGCTGGTGGCCCTGGTGGGCGCCCTGGTTGTTCAGTTTGGGCTGACGCTGTGGTTCTCGGTCTTCGGCGACGCGAGCGCCGTATACGGAACCATCGGCGCCCTCCTCGCAGTGGTGCTGTCGGCCTACTTCGTCGCCATCGCGATCGTCTTCGGCGCGCACGTCTCGGCGCAGGTCGCGCGGCTGCCCGACGCCGCAGCGATGGACAGAGCAATCGAGCATGAGAGGGGTGGCCGCACGCTCGGCGAGATGGTGCGCGGCCTATCCTGAGAGAGCCCCGCTAGAGGAGATCCACGCTGATCACGCGATCGGCCAGACCCCGACTTGGGGCTCAGGTTGCCGCCGCGCGTTCGTCGTCTCCGAGGATGACGATGCCGTAGACGATCCAGATGCACAGGAAGAAGATGGCCAGCGACCACCACGGGTTTGCGCCGCCGATCGAGAACAGCGCCCCGATCGCGCCGAGGCTGCCGCCGATGATCCCGATCACCCGGCCGTAGGTGTTACCGGCGATCAGCGAGAAGCCGCCGGTCAGCTGGACCACCCCGAGCACGATCAGCACCCAGCCCATCGTGTTGAGGTTGGTGAAGATGTACCGCGCGTCGTTCGTGAAGATGTTCGCCTTGTCCAGCGCGCCGATGCCGTAGACGACGTTTAGCGTTCCCGCGATCAACAGCAGGATCGCTGCGAATGTGGCTCTACCCGTACCTCTCACGTCATACCTCCTGGGTTGGTTCGGTCGTGTGTCAAAGCTGGCCGTTGGTGCCGGGCTCGTGGGGCTCGATCTCGCTCGGCCGCCAGGTCCTGTCGAAGAACGGCTGCTGCGGGCTGTAGAGGCGCAGGATCAAGAACCAGCCCTTCCCGGGGATAGTTTCGATCCAGTTGTGCTCTTTTCCTGCCGGGGCCTGCGGGCCGAGGTACAGGTCGGTCGAGCCGTCGGCGTTCTGTTCGACCGTGCCGGACTGGCTGCCCAGACTGGGCGTGTGCTGTTCGGTCTGGAGCATCGAGCGCGTCTGGCGGTCGTAGACCATCACCGACCAGAAGCGGCTCTCCGGGATGTCGACGGGCAGGTTGAGCCGGTAGCTGCGAGCGCCGTCGAGGAACTCGCCGTCAGCGCCGCGGGTGGCCATCAAGTACTGCGACCCGATGCCAGTCAGCCGCATGCACATCGCCGGCGTGATGCCGGTCGCCGGGTAGAAGAAGACGATGCGCGAGTTGAGCTTGCGCGCGCCGTCGCTCGGGCTCTGCCGTACGCCCTCGGCCGTGATCTCGGGCGGCGGGTCCATGAACTCGTAGCCGCCGACGAACAGCATGTTGAACCACGCCGAGCCGGGGTAGTAGGCCATCCCCTCCGACTCGCGCGGCGCAATTGACAGCGTGCGCGCCGTGGCGTTGCCGACGGCCACGGCCTCCTCGAGGATCGCGCGCATCCGCTCGTCCGGCGCGAACGACTCGCCCTTGCGGATCCCGACCGCGGCGAGCTGTCCCAGGATCTCGGGATCGCCGGCGCCGGCTGGCTCCTGCTGGACCAGTTCGTCGATGGTCTCCCAGAAGGAAAAGTCATTCGGCACGACCGTGTTGATCTCCAAATGGACCGCGTCGACGAACTTCGTCTCAGGGGTGTCGGCCACGCCTGCCAGCGGCGCGCCTCCAGCCAGGAAGCTCGCCACCGCAGTGCCCGCCGCGCCGGGCGTGTACGGGTAGACCCGGACGCCGGCCTTGACCGCCTCGACCGCCGGGGCGGGGTCGTTGTCGATCATGAATGCCCTGCCGATCAGGGTCGCGCGGGTCGTTGAAACACGGGAGACGTGGAAGCCGCTGTCCGGCAGCGGCCCTTCATAGTCGGGCCCAACCAGAAGATACCTGCCGCCCTCACCCCGATCGGGGCCGGGAAGGCCGACGTCGGTGACCCAGCGGAACCACATGTCGTCGACGGTCCCCAGAATCGCGCTCGGCGCCGGCATCGCCGGAACGTCGAGCACCATCGGATCCTCAGTGAGATCGATGAACGTCCAGAAGTAGACCGTGTCCGAGTTCGCCGTCAGGAACAAGGACGCCGAATCCATCAGCTCGGGGAAGATCAGGAACTGGTTGTCCTCGACGCCGACGCTCTGGAACCCGCGCCGCACGGCGACCAAAGACGCCCCTTGGATGCTGTTCAAGTACGCCTCGACGCCGCGCACGAAGTCCAGGTGGTCGTAGATCCGCTCGGCCGTATCCGGCGTCGGTGCGCCGTCATTGAACTCGAGCGTCCCCAGCCTGCTGCTCTCGACAGTGTCCGGCGTTGTGATCGAAGTCGGCACAGCCGCGGTAGAGGTCATTCGCCATCTCCTTGTTCACGCGCGCCAAAAAGCGCGAATTCCGGCCAACCGTATGACCACCTGCCTCGGCTCACATCACCCCGCTGGGATGAAAAGCCACCACCAGGAGCGGTTGCGGTCCTCAGCCTCACCGTCGCGCGCTCTCAGCCGTGGGCGCACCGGGGTTGCTCACCATTTGAGCTCGATCTCGAGTTCCTTCTCGTCGTCCTCGATCTCGATCTCGAGCTTGAAGTCCACCTCGTCGGGCACGCGCACCTTGAAGTGCACGCCGCCGCGGTCGAACTCGACGTCGTTGTGCTTGGCGAGCGCGTCGGCGAGCGCGCGCAGGCGCGCCGCGGCGTCCTCGCGGCTCATCCGCTCCTTCTCGGTGATCTCCATCAGTTCCATCCGCTCCTCCTTGCTGTTGACGTTGGGGGCTACTGGTGGCGGCCGCGCGCGATTCGGCCCAGCTCGACTACGCCAGCCCACGCGCCCTCGGGGACCTGAGCTGAGGGCGATGCGCCGGGGTGCTGGCGCGCGATCCGCACACGCAGGACTGCGGGCCTAATGCGAAAGCGGAGCGGCGGGTCGAGCACGAGCGCCTCGCCGTCGATGCCGGCGGGAACGGGGCTGTCCGCGTCGACCTCGAAGGCGGGCGCCGCCCACTCGCGCAACGGCCGCTGCATCGATCGGCCGCCCTCGCCGCGGCCCGAGGGTTCGCCGACGACCGTGATTCCGAGCACGCCGTCGTCGATCCGCGGCCGCGTGCCCGAGCCGACGGCGCGGCCGAGCCGGTAGCGGTTGTGGCAAACAGACTTCACAAGCAGCCTCTAATCCACATAGGGGGGTCCTGCGCCTCGCTTTACTACTCGCCGGGATCCTGCTGATTGCAGTAATCGCCGTCGGATGTGGAGAGTCCGACGCGGAGAAGGCGCAAAACCAGGTCTGCGACGCCCGTGACGACCTGAACGAGCAGGTCAACGAGCTGGCCGCGCTCACTCCTGCGACTGCGACGGCGGACGGCGTGCAACAGAATCTGGACGCCATCCAGAACGACCTCAACGACATCAAGGACGCTCAGGGAGACCTCAACGAGGACCGAAAGCAGCAGGTCGAGTCGGCCAACCAGGAGTTCTCCTCCCAGGTGCAGACGGTCGCGAGCGACCTCGGTACGAGCCTCTCTGCCAGTGGCGCGAAGGCCCAGCTGCAGAGCGCGACCACGCAACTGCAAACCGCCTACAAGCAGACCTTCGCGAAGGTCGACTGCGGGTAGGCGCTGCACCGACGTCTGATCCCCTGCAGGGATCGGGTGCTGAGCGCGACTTGCCACGGTGATCGACAACAATCCGTTCAGGAGCACGACCTATTTCAGGGGCCGGAGTATCCCGGGCGTGGACACGTTTCGGGGCCCCGGGTTCCCCCTCTGGGATATCCCGCTCTAGGAGGTTTCGGCTCTACGGGCGGTTCGCACCGGTTCGCGTCTGCCGAACCTGCTCGACGCCATGCGTGGCCCCGCTCGACCGTTCGCAGCACGGAGCGGAAGCTCCTCGCTGGAGCCGGCCTCCGGGCCGAGGTGCGATGAGGCATCCGAACGCGGGGCGGCGGCCTGTTGCGCTTAGGGAGAAACCGATAAATGGACGTCCGCGAGCGCGCCGTGCTTTTCTCAGACGCCTGTGTGCGACAGCGTCACCGGGAAGTGGCACAAGAGCTCAGGCCGCTGCTGCCTCCGCCGGGTGGGCTGCGCCCGCCGGCGCGGTTACTGCACGCTTTGCTTGTCGAGCTCCGCGAGCTCGAGCTCGAGCGCGAGCGCGCGGGCGATGCTGCTCGCAGCGGACACGATTCGCGTTGTGCCGACGATCGGTGCGACCGCAGCGAGCACTCCGCGGACCTGCTCGGCGTCGACGCCGACCTCGCCTGCCGCCTCGAGGTTCATCGCGTAGGAGGCCGGCGGGGCATCGACAGCCACAAGCGCTGCGATGCGAATGAGCATGAGCCTTTGCTCATCGAGGTTCGTTGCGTCGAGCGACGTCGCGGTCATGTCCGTGAGCAGGTCGAGGAGCGGGGTCTCATTCGTCGACTCGGTCCTGTGCTTCCTTTCGTTCGATCAGCCGGCGGTCGACAACAACACTTGCCTGCTCAGGCCTGATGCTCTGCTGGCACGTGGGGGCGTCGGCGCCTTGCCCGGATCTCGCGCCCCCAACCTGGCACGCCACTCGCTCCTCCTGCCGGAGCGCGTCCAGGAATCGCACGTACCGCTCGTGGCGATCGCTCCGGGTGGAGGCGCACCAGGCCCTATAGGCGCGCACCACCCGATCGCCGGCGTCCCGCCACTCGCGTACGCCCTCGGCGCATAGGTCCACCGACTCGCCGGCCTGAGACATGCGAGCGAGCGTACGCCGACGAGCCGCGCCGCTCATCATCCATATCGGATGATTTCGGGTCGCCCCAAAGCGTCACCGCGTGCCCTGGTTCGGTACCGTTTGTGTGCCGTGCCCCGCCTCCAATATCGACGCGGCGTGGACTTGTCGGCCCGACTCCGAAAGTCCGGCCTAGGCCGGGAGCCCGAGGTCCGCGGCGATGCCTAGGGGAGTAAGTGCGGCACCGTCCTCGGTGCCGCCATTCGAGCTGCTCGAATCGAAGCTGCTTCCACCGCACCCCAGCGGGATCGTGTCGCGGGGAGAGCTGATCAGCTCGCTGGAAGACTCGCGCGCGCCTCCCCTCGTTGTCCTATCCGCCGGCCCCGGCTGGGGCAAGACGACGCTGCTCGCTCAATGGGCCTCACGTTCCCAGCGCCCGTTCGCCTGGGTGTCCGTCGACGAAAGGGACAACGATCCGATCGTCCTGCTCACCTATGTCGCCGCGGCGCTCGACCGCGTCTCGCCGCTCGATCAGAACGTGTTCGACGCGCTGGCGTCAGCGGGCGCCTCGGTCGACGGGACGGTCGTCCCGCGCCTCGGAGCGGCCCTGGCGAGGATGGATGAGGACCTCGTCCTGGTCCTCGACGATCTGCATCTGCTCGACAACCCGGCCTCCCTCGACGCCATCGAAGCGCTGACACGACACGTCTCGGAAGGGTCACAGATGGCGCTGTCGGCGCGAGGCCGGCCGGCACTCCCGCTGGCAGCGGTGCGCGCGCGGGGGCTGGCGCTGGAGATCGGGCCGGACGATCTCCGCATGGACGAAGCCGAGGCGCGCCGACTGCTGAGCGCCGGGGGACTGGACCTGGCGGACGAGGAGATCGCCGAGCTCACCGAGCACGCAGAGGGTTGGCCCGCAGGTCTCTACCTCGCCGCGCTGTCGATCAGAGCGCAGGGGCTCAGGGCCACGAGCGCGACGACGTTCTCGGGGAGCGACCGGCTGGTGTCCGACTACCTGAGGTCGGAGTTGCTCGCCCACCTGCCCGCGGACGATGTTCGTTTCCTCACACGTACCGCCGTTCTCGAGCGGATGTCTGGGCCGCTCTGCGACGCGGTCCTCGAGCAAAGCGGGTCGGCGGAGATTCTGGAGTCGCTCGCGCGCTCGAACCTGTTCGTACTACCGCTGGACGCCCACGGGGAGTGGTACCGCTACCACCACCTTTTCCAGGAGATGCTGCGTGCGGACCTGGCCCGAGACCAGCCGGATCTCGAACATTCGCTGCTCGCTCGTGCAATCGAATGGTGCGAGGCGAACGGGCATCTGGAGACCGCCATCGGCTATGCCCAGCAGGCGTGCGACGTCGACCGGGTGGCACAGCTGGTCGAGCGTTGCGCCCTCTCCGCCTACCTGACCGGCCGCGTCACGACCTCGGAGGGCTGGCTCCATTGGCTGGAGCATCACGGAGCGTTCGAGCGAAACGCCCTGGTCGCCGTGATTGGCGGGGTGATCGCCACAGCCCAGGGCCGGCCTGAACAGGCGGAGCGTTTCGCCGACGCGGCCGAAGACGCCTACGGCCGTGCCCTCCCCCACAGCAGCCCCACGACCCTTGCCTGGCTGTGCATCCTGCGTGCCCAGCGTTGTCCAAGGGGCGTGGCGAGAATGCGCGTGGATGCGGAGCTTGCGCTCCGGACGCCCGCCCGTGGGAGCCGCTTCCGCTCGCATGCCATGGTGCTGCTAGGGGTCTCGCATTGGCTGGCCGGCGATGTCGACCAGGCCGACGACCTGTTCGCGGACGCCGTCGAGGAGGGTCTCGAGCTCGGAGCGCACGAGGTGACGGCGGTCGCGCTCGGCCAGCGCGCCGCGGTCGCGATTGGAGATGGGCGATGGGACGAGGCGGAGCACTTCGCCGAGCGAGCGCTTCGGGTTGTCCACCGTGCGCGGCTGGACGAGTATCCCACCAGCGCGTTCCCCTGTGCCCTGGCGGCCAGGGTCGCGCTCCACCGCAGTGACGCCCGGCGCGCCCACGAGCTCGTCACACGGGCGCAACGCCTGCGGCCGCGACTCACTTACGCAATACCGCACCTGGCCGTCCAGTGCCGCCTCGAGCTCGGCCGCGCCTACCTGACGATGGCCGACGCCGGCGGCGCCGAGACGATGCTGCGCGAGATCGATTCCGTGTTGCGCCGACAGCCGGACCTCGGCACGCTCACCTCCGAAGTGGACGAGCTCCGCGCGAGCCTGAAGACGATGCGCGCAGACGCCCCCGGGGCGTCAACGCTGACCGAGGCCGAGCTACGCCTGGTCCCCTACCTCACGACGCACCTCTCCTTCCGCGAAATCGGCGAGCGCCTCTACGTATCGCGTAACACGGTCAGATCACAGGCCATGGCGGTATACCGCAAGCTCAACGTCACCTCCCGCAGCGGCGCCGTCGAACGCGCCGGCGAGCTCGGCCTGCTCTAGGCCAGGACCGGCCAGCGGCAGCATTTCATGCAATTTGCGTGATGACTTGGCCGCGCCGCGGGTGTGAAGTGCGAGCTGCACGCTCGCACGATCGCGGACCATCCCGGGATCAGCCCGGGATGCCGCGGAGGTAGGAAATGGCCTACAAACAGACGCTGCGCGCTCTGGCGCTGAACGACGAGAGCTTCCTGGAATCGGTGCTCGGCATGGGCCACGACACGGTCGAGGTCTCCGGGCTGGATAAGAAAACGCACGCCCTGGTCTGCCTCGGAGCCGCCTTCGCCATCGACGCGGCGCCGAGCTCCTACCAGTCGACGATCGATCTGGCGCTCGCCGCCGGTGCCCAGGTCGATGAGATCGTCGGGACCCTGATCGCCGTGGCCCCGACGGTCGGCACCGCGCGCGTGGTCTCGGCCGCACCCGAGCTGGGCCTGGCGCTCGGCTACGACGTCGAGGCGGCGCTGGAGCGGCAGGAGAACGACGAGCAATGAGTTCGCGCGTCGAAGCACGGGCGCCGCGCCGCGTAGGTCGACGCCGCCTGCGGCAACTGGTCGGGCGCCGCAGGACCAGAATGGGTCCGCGACGCCCATTCGATGGTGGACGGCGTTCGGCTCTCACGAATCCAGGTCGTGGGCCCGCCGAACCGGAGGGGGAGTAACGACATGTCTGCGTGGGAAACGAAAACGCCGGCGTGCTGCGCTCCGGACCGAGGGGGACACGCTGCGTCACCCGGGCTGCACGTTCCGGCCACTGGCGTCGCGGAGAAGCCGCAGGGGGTGGGCCTCGTCGAGTTGGATGGAGGCGGCTTCTCAATGGGCACCGACGATGCGGAAGGGTTCCTCGAGGACGGAGAGGGACCTGTGCGGGAGGTGGAGCTCAGCCCGTTCGCAATCGAGGCCCACGCGGTGACCAATCGCCGCTTCGCGGACTTCATCGACGCCACGGGGTACACGACGGATGCCGAGCGCTACGGCTGGTCGTTCGTGTTCGCCGGCCTCCTGCCGGACAGCTTTCCCGATACGCGCGGCGTCGTCGACGCACCGTGGTGGCGGCAGGTCTTCGGTGCCACTTGGCGCTGTCCCGAGGGTCCGCAATCCACGCTCGACGACAGACAGGATCACCCCGTCGTACATGTCTCGTGGCGCGATGCTGGGGCTTTCTGCGCCTGGGCGGAGCTGCGGCTTCCGACCGAGGCCGAGTGGGAGTTCGCGGCACGCGGAGGATTGGTCGGGAAGCGCTATCCGTGGGGCGATGAACGGGAGCCCGGGGGAGAGCACCGAATGAACGTCTGGCAGGGCCGGTTTCCAGCCCACAACTCGGGGGAGGACGGCTACTACGGCACCTGCCCGGTCGGCGAGTTCGCGGCGAACGCGTACGGGTTGCACAACATGTCCGGAAACGTCTGGGAATGGTGCGCGGATTGGTTTGACGCGAGCTATCACCGCCGGGCGTCGGAGCGGTGCGATCCCAAGGGCCCGCCCAGCGGAGACGCGAGAGTCACGCGAGGCGGCTCCTACCTGTGTCATCGCTCCTACTGCAACCGCTACCGGGTCGGGGCGCGGGGCCGCAACACGCCGGACAGCTCGACCGGCAACGTCGGCTTCCGCTGCGCGCGATCGATCCGATGAGCGGGGGTTTGGCTTTGGCACCTACGCCCGTGGACCTGGCTTCCGAGTTGGCGCGCGTCAGCCGGGTCGTCGCACGTCAGCCGACTCCGGGCTTTCGCGCCGACTTCGTGCGGCGACCACGGCTAGTTGCGCGCCTGCGAGAAGCGCGCTCGGCCACGCTCGTGTTGCTCACCGCCCCCGCGGGCTACGGTAAGACGACCCTGCTCGCTGAGTGGGCCGACGACGACGATCGGCCGTTCGTGTGGGTAAGGCTCGTTGACGCCGACAACGATCCCGCAGTGCTCGTGGCGTCGGTGATCGACGCGCTCGACGAGCTGAAGAAAGCCGTCGGGGAGGAGCCCGAAACACTGGTTGAGCCGAAGATCGGTGCCTCGACGATCGTGTTCTCCCGCCTCGCGCGCGCCATCCGCGCTCGGCGGCGACCCTTCGTCCTCGTCTTCGACGACGTCCACGTGCTGAAAAACCGGGAATCTCTCGCGGCGCTGACGGTGATCATCGACCATCTACCCGGCGGCACCCAAGTCGCCCTTGCCTCGCGAACCGAACCCGCGCTCAAGCTCGGCCGCCGAAGGGCGCACCGTAGGCTCGCCGAGCTGCAGCAACGAGATCTGGCGATGACGCGATCCGAGGGCGGCGACCTGCTGGCCCGGATGGGTCTGAAGTTGAGTCCCGCGGACGTCGCGACCATCCTCCGGCGAGCCGAGGGCTGGCCCGTCGCCGTCTATCTCGCGGGCCTGTCGCTTCGCGGGCAACGCGACGTCGGCAGAGCGGTGGCGCGCTTTGCCGGGGCTGACCGGCTAGTTGTCGACTACCTTCGGGACGAGTTTCTGGCGGGACTGTCGCGGCGTAAGCTCGAGTTCTTGACGCGCACCTCGGTGCTCGACACGCTCGCCGGCCCAATCTGCGACGCCGTGCTTGAGCGCTCGGGTTCGGCGCAGGTGCTTCGCGAGCTTGCGCGCTCGAACACGCTCCTCGTTCCACTCGATCGAAGCGACCACGCGTACCGCTACCACGCCCTGTTCGCGGAGATGCTGAGGTCGGAGCTGCGTCACCAGGAGCCGGAGAGTGAAGGTCCGCTGCATCGCCGGGCAAGTGCCTGGTACGCCGAACATCACGATGTCGTCCAGGCCATCGAGCACGGCATCGCGGCGGGGGACGTCGCCCAAGCGGGCGAGCTGATCTGGGCCAACCTGTCCGACTACCTCAACCGAGGCAAGCTCGCCACCGTCCAGAGCTGGCTGGGCCGCTTCGGCGAGGAGCAGATTGCAACCTCCCCCGCACTCTGCCTCACCGCCGCCAAGGTGGCTCTTGCGAATGGTGACGGCGCCCTCGGCGAACACTGGGAGCGGATCGGGCTGGGTGCTGGCGGATGTTCAGCGAGCAACGGATTCCTCACGGGCGGCTTTGCCCTGCTCCGAGCGTCGCTGGCACGCGACGGCATCCTGCGAATGGACACGGACGCTGCGCGCGCCGCCGAGACGTTGCCCCAAGAAGGCCCGTGGCTCGCGGAATGTTACCTTCTTCGCGGCATCGCAGCACACCTCAGCGGCGACCACGAGCGCGCGCGAGCATTGCTCGATGACGGTGCTCGCCGGGGCGCGGTCGCGGCGCCGCTGCCCCAGGTCTTCTGCTTGGCGCAACTCGCCCTGTCGGTGGTCGAGCAGGGCGACTGGGACGAGGGGGCGCGATTGGTGGATCGCGCCCGAGCCCAAGTGGAGCGTTTCGGACTCGCGTCCTACCCCAGCGTCGCCCTCGTGCTGGCTATCTGCGCCCTGGTAGAGGCCCATCGGGGCCGTGTCGAAGTTGCAGGCCGCGAGTGGCAGCGATCCACCCGGCTGCTTCATGCAGTCGTGGACTTCCCGTCCTGGTACGAGGCCGAAATCAGAATCGTGCTCGCGCACGCAGCAATGCGCCTTGACGATCCCAATTCCGCTCGTCAACGGCTCACCGAGGCGGATGCGATACTCGAGTTCGTTCCCGACGCCCCGGTGCTCGACGCCTGGCTGAATCGCACAAAGTCATCCGGGGATGCCTCCACCGTCGCGGCGAACGGACACTGGGCTCTCACGCCGGCCGAGCTGCGGACGCTGCAGTACCTACCCACGCATTACTCGTTCCGCGAGATCGGTGAAGAGCTCGTCGTCTCCGTAAATACCGTCCGGAGTCAGGCTCAGGCGCTCTATCGCAAGCTCGGCGCCAACACTCGACGCGAGGCGGTGGAGCTCGCCCGGACACGCGGTCTGATCGCTACGCGTTCCGAGCCCCCGACTGCCGATTCACCGGCCCCCTCCAGAGCGCCATCGTGATTACCAGCTCGCCCAATTGCTACGGGGCGCCGCCCCGGAAGCCGGCAAAGGAGTGAGGAATGGCCGATAAGGACCCGGAGGATCGGCAGGACGAGGGGCCCGCCGATGATCGGCAGGACGGCGACGACTTGATGGCGCCCCCAGACGATTCCGGTCAGGGCTACGAGGACGCGGACTTCGAGTCGGAGCACGCCGAAGGAGAGACGCCGACCTCGGATGAGCCGCCATACCTCGACGAGCCCGGGCAGGGAGATGGCCCTCGTGCGAACGGGCAGCCCAACGACGGGGATGGACGAAGCGAACACGACAAGTGGCGGCGCTGGGCGTGGGCTGCGTTGATTGTCCTCGTCATCGGGGTGGCCTGGGCACTCACGCTCTCCACGATCCTGCTCAACCGGAGCGGGGACAACACCGCAGAGCTGATCGCCCTGTTCGAGAAGACTCAAGAGCAGCGCAAGGCCGCCGTAGGCCAGACCTCACAGAACCAAGACGCCAGGCGGGCAGCGCTGCACGCCACGCAAGCCGAGTCGCAGGCTTCTCGGGCGCAGGCCCAGGCCGCTCGTGCGAGTCAGGGCGAGAGCAACGCCTCAGCCCGCAGAGCCCTGGCGCAGGAGGCTCTCGCAGGCGCCCGCACCAATCAGGCGAACACGGAGGCGGCGCTTGCCCAGATCGCCGCCGGAAGAGGGAGCCGCCAGGCGCCCTCCGCAAGCGACATAGAGAGAACTCTCGACCGGACCCTTGACCTGCAGAGAACGCTCGACCGGACGCTCGCCCTCCAGGGGACGCTCGAAAGAAATCGTGACCTGCAGAGGACGCTCGACAGAAACATCGACCTGCTGCGGACACTCGAGAGAAGCATCGACCGGCAGATCACGCTCACCAGGAACCCTGACCTGCGGAGGACTCTGCGCGAGACCAGGGACGCGCTGCGGGAGATGATCAGAGATCTGAGGTCGCGGCGCTAACT